>NZ_JAEBEJ010000001.1:0-1067640 GCF_046548895.1 Amycolatopsis sp. cmx-4-54 | reverse complement strand
GACCATTGGGTTGATAGGCCAGAAATGGAAGCACAGTAATGTGTTGTCGAGTTGACTGGTACTAATAGGCCGAGGACTTGCCCACAAAGATGTTACGCATCCACTCTACAGCTCTGAAACACCACACCGTTTGTGTGAAACAAACAGTGTGTGTTGTTTCGTAGTGTTTCGGTGGTTATAGCGTCAGGGAAACGCCCGGTCCCATTCCGAACCCGGAAGCTAAGCCTGACAGCGCCGATGGTACTGCAACCGAAGGGTTGTGGGAGAGTAGGACACCGCCGGACTAACTTCAGGACAGGGTCCTGACCAGGGTTGAGAACCCCAACAGGTTCTCCCCGGTCAGGGCCCTGTCTCTTTTCATGTCCATGGACCGACTAGAATGGTCCGTTGGCCCATCTGACGGGTGGGCTCGAGTGTCGAAACTTTTCAATAGTGGCAGGAGGCCAGGTGTCCGAGTTCGGTCGACGTGACTCAGATGATGGCGCGTCCGGCCGGTCGGGTCGCCGGGACGAGAGTCCCCGCGGAGGCCGGTCTGACGCGCAGCGAGGTGACCGGCGCGGTTCCGCCGGCGGAAGGCAGGACCGGGGCGGCCGCGATGGTGGCTACCAGGGCCGCCCGCGCAGGGACGACCGCGGTGCCCGCGGTTCCGGTGGCGGCTACGCGGGCAAGCCCGCCCGCAGCGGCGACGACCCCCGTGACCAGCGCCCCGGTGGCAGCCGATTCGCCGGCCAGGGGCGTGACGAGAACCGCCCCCGCTACAACAACAGCGACGACCGTCGTGGCGGCTACCGCTCCGACGACCGCCGCGACAGTCGCGACAACAAGGGCGGCGACCGCGGTGGGTACCGCTCGGACAGCCGTGGCGGTGACAGCCGTGGTGGCTACCGGTCGGACAACCGTAGTGGTGACAGCCGTGGTGGCTACCGGACGGACAGCCGTGGCGGCGACAGCCGTGGTGGCGACCGCGGTGGTTACCGGTCCGACAGCCGTGACAGCCGGGGCGGCGATCGCGGTGGATACCGCGGTGGCGACAACCGCGACAATCGCGGTGGCGACAACCGCGGGGGCTACCGGTCCGAGAACCGCGGCGGTTACCGCTCGTCCGACAGCCGACCCGAGCGTCGCTACGACAACCGTTCGGACAGCCGTTCCGACAATCGTTCGGACAGCCGGTCCGACAACCGTTCCGACAATCGTTCGGACAATCGTTCCGAGGGCCGGTACGAGAAGCGCTCCGACAGCCGCCCGGCTCGTTCCGGCTACAGCTCGGACAACCGCGGCCGATCCGACGACCGCCCGTCCGGCAACCGTTATGAAGGACGCCCCCAGGGCAAGTCCTACGGTGACCGCGACAACCGGGGTGGCGACGACCGGCGTCCGTCCTATCGCGACGACCGCGACGACCGCGGTGGCTCCCGTTCCGGTGGCTACGGCGGCGACCGTCGTGGTGCCTCCTCGAGCGACCGCCGTCCCAGCGGTGGTGGCTACGAGCGCAAGAGCTTCGGCGACCGCGACAACCGTGGCGAGGACAAGCGCGGTTCGTACCGGCCGTCCGGCGACCGTCCCGATCGCCGGTCCTCCGACCGTCCGGAGAAGCGGTACGACGACAAGCGCGGAGACCGTCCTCAGCGCGACCGTTCCGAAGGCCGCAAGGACTTCCGTTCGTCTCCGCGTACCGAGGACAGGCCGGTCGACGACGAGACCTTGGCGCGTGAGCTGCTCGAGGCTCCGGAGCTGCCCGAAGGCATCGAGTTCTCCGACCTCGACGAAGAGGTCCGCCGGGAACTCCGCACCCTGCCCAAGGCACTCGCGGAAACCGTCGGCAAGCACCTGGTCGCGGCCGGTGGACTCGTCGACGAGGATCCTGAAGCCGCCATGGAGCACGCCAAGTACGCGAAGGCCAAGGCGTCGCGGGTCCCGATCGTCCGTGAGGCGCTCGGCCTGGTCGCCTACCACGCGGGAAACTGGTCCGAGGCGCTGTCCGAGCTGCGGGCCGTCCGCCGGATGACCCGGGCCGACGACCACATCGCGATCATCGCCGACGCCGAGCGCGCCATCGGCCGCCCGGAACGGGCGCTCGACCTCGCGAAGGAGGTCGACAAGGAGCGTCTGTCCAAGGCGACCCAGATCGAACTCGCGATCGTCGCGGCCGGTGCTCGGCGTGACCTCGGTCAGCTGGACGCCGCCGTCGTCTCCCTGCAGGGTGACGACCTCAAGGCGGAGAAGCGCGACCCGTGGAGCGCCCGGCTGTTCTACGCCTACGCCGACAACCTCGCCGCCGCCGACCGCAAGGACGAGGCGATCCGCTGGTTCCTGAACGCGGCAGAGGCCGACGAGGAGGACGAGACCGACGCCGCCGAGCGCGCCGCGGAGCTCACGAATGGCTGACGCCCTGTCGGCCGGGTACGACGCGGTCCTGTTCGACCTCGACGGCACGGTCTACCACGGCAGCACGGTGGTCCCGGGCGCACCGGAAGCACTCCGGGCGCTTCGGGACCACGGCACGGCCGTCCGTTGGGTGACCAACAACGCCTCCAAGGCACCCGCGGAGGTCTCCGCGCACCTGGAGGCACTCGGACTGCCCGCCACGCCCGAAGAGGTCCACACGAGCTCTCAGGCCGCCGCCGCCCTGCTGGGTGAGCGGTTGCCTCAGGGCGCGGTGGTCCTCGTCGTGGGCACGGACTCACTGGCCGCCCAGATCGAGGCCGCAGGGCTGCGGACGGTCCGGGAAGCCGGTCCGGACGTGGCGGCCGTGGTCCAAGGGCACTCGCCGCAGAACACCTGGGCCGCTCTCGCGGAGGCGTGTCTCGCCATCCGCGCGGGCGCGCTCTGGGTGGCGACCAACGTCGACGCGACCCTGCCGACCGAACGCGGACTGTTGCCGGGCAACGGGTCGATGGTGGCCGCGCTGCGCACCGCCACCGGCGTCGAACCGCTGGTGGCGGGCAAGCCGGCGCCGGGACTGTTCACCACGGCGGCCCGGGACGCGGGTGCGGAGCGTGCCCTTGTCGTGGGCGACCGGCTGGACACCGACATCGAGGGCGCCGTCGCGGCGGGGATCGACGCGCTCTGCGTCCTGACCGGTGTCGCCGACGCGCCGTCCCTGATCTCGGCGAGGCCCGAGGAGCGTCCGCGCTACCTCGCGTCGGACCTGTCCGGGCTGAGCAGCCGGGCGGATCTCCTCGAAATCGGACCCAAGGACGGCTGGCGTGTCACCGCACAGGGTGACGTCCTCGAAGCCGATGGTGAAGGCGACTCCCTCGACCTGTTGCGCGCGTTGTGCGCGGCGGCCTGGGACTCGGGGATCACCGAGGTCCGTGGTGTGGGCGACACCGCCCGTGCCGCGCTCGCCGAGCTGCGCCTCGGCTGACCAGCGCTGCTAACTTGGTGAGGTGCAAGACCACTTCCACCCCGTGCCGCGACCGCCGGTACCGGGCCCGCCGCCGGTGCCCGGGCCTCCGGCTATTCAGGCCGAACAGTTCGCGCAGCAGGACACGGATCCCCGAGCCGGGATCGACGAAGCCGTCGCGGGTCTCGACGACCTCGCCGCGCTTCCGCTCTCGGAGCACGTCGACCGCTTCGAGGCCGTGCACACCGAGCTGACGGTGGCGCTGTCCACCATCGACAAGGTCTGACCGCGTGCCCAAACGCGCCCGCCTGGACGCGGAGCTCGTCCGGCGGGGACTCGCCCGATCCCGGGAGCAGGCGTCGGCGCTGATCGCCGGAGGCAAGGTCACCGTGCGCGGCATGGTGGCCACCAAACCCGCGACCGGGGTCGAGTCCGGCGCGCCGATCGTGGTGCGCGACGGTGACGACCCCGGCTGGGCGTCGCGCGGCGCGCACAAATTGCTCGGCGCGCTCGAAGCCTTCACCCCACAAGGTCTTTCCACCGAGGGAAAACGCTGTCTCGACGCGGGCGCCTCGACCGGTGGCTTCACCGATGTCCTGCTGCGCAACGGCGCCGCCACGGTGATCGCCGCCGACGTCGGCCGCGGCCTGCTGGACTGGCGCCTGCGCACCGACGACCGCGTGGTCGTCCTCGACAAGACGAACGTCCGCAACCTGACCCCGGAAGATCTCGGCGGGCAGGTCGACCTCGTGGTCGGGGACCTCTCGTTCATCTCGCTCAAACTCGTGCTGCCCGCGCTGGCCGCCTGCGCGCGGGACGGAGCGGATCTGGTGCCGATGGTGAAACCGCAGTTCGAGGTGGGCAAGGACCGGCTCGGCAGCGGCGGCGTCGTCCGCGATCCGGAACTGCGCGCCGAATCGGTGCTCGGTGTGCTCGCCGAGGCCGAAAAGCTCGGCCTGAGCCTGCGCGGCGTCGTGGCGAGCCCGCTTCCCGGGCCGTCGGGGAACGTCGAATACTTCGTCTGGCTTACCCGCGGGACGGGGGAGACCGCCGGCACCGACGCCGAGCGGCTCGTCCGGACCGCAGTCCTGGAGGGACCCCAATGAGCGATCGCGAGGTGCTGCTCGTCGTGCACCCGGACCGGGACGCGACCCGGGACGCGGCACGCGAGGTTTCGGCCCGTTTCGCCAAGGCGGGCGTGCGGCTTCGGGTGCTCGACGAGGACGTCCGGGAGATGCTGGAAGCCGACGGCGGGATCGGCGCGCCCTGCACGGTCATGGCGCCGGAACAGGACCCCGCCGCGGGCACCGAGCTGGTGTTCGTGCTCGGCGGCGACGGCACCCTGCTGCGGGCCGCGGAACTGGCGAGGCCGAACGGCGTTCCGGTCCTCGGTGTGAACCTCGGCCGGGTCGGCTTCCTGGCGGAGGCCGATTCGGACAAGCTCGCCGACACCGTCCAGCGTGCCGTCGACGGCGACTACCAGGTCGAAGAGCGGATGACCGTCGACGTCGTCGTGACCGTCGACGGTGAGGAGACCGTCGACACCTGGGCCCTCAACGAGGCCAGTGTCGAGAAGAGCTCACGTGAGCGTGTGCTGGACGCGCTCATCGAGGTCGACGGAAGGCCCGTGTCGTCCTTCGGCTGCGACGGCGTCCTGTGCGCCACTCCGACCGGCTCGACGGCGTACGCGTTCTCCGCGGGCGGGCCGATCATCTGGCCGGACGTCCAGGCCCTGCTGGTGGTCCCGAGCAACGCGCACGCGATGTTCTCCCGGCCGTTGGTCGTCTCCCGGGATTCGGAGATCACCGTCGCCATCGATCCGGACGGTTCGCCCGCCGTCCTGACCTGCGACGGATCGCGGACCTTCGATCTTCCCGCCGGCGCGGCCGTGCGGGTCACCTGCGGCCGGGTGCCGGTGCGCCTGATCCGGTTGTGGGAAGGCCCGTTCACCGACCGGCTGGTGCACAAGTTCTCGTTGCCGATCAAGGGCTGGCGGGAGCGACACGCCCGCTGACGGATGTCGTGACAGGGCCTTTGAGGACAACTTTCGTAGTCAAGGGCCCTTTCATGACGTGCCGGGTGCGGGAATGGTCGGGGTGGGCCGCTACGGTGGGCGTCGTGCTGGCCGAGATGCGCATCCAGGGCCTCGGAGTCATCGAGGACGCCCTGCTGGAACTGCACGCGGGCTTCACCGTCGTCACCGGTGAGACGGGTGCGGGCAAGACCATGGTCGTCAGCGGGTTGCACCTGCTCTCCGGCGGCCGAGCCGAAGTGTCCAAGGTGCGGACCGGAATGCTGAAGGCCTTCGTGGAAGGCCGATTCGAGCTGGGCGGTGCCGAGGGCGCCACCCGGATCGTCACCGACGCCGGGGCGGAGGTCGACGAGGACGGCAGCGTCATCGCGCTGCGCGCGGTCTCGGTCGACGGCCGGTCCCGTGCCCACCTCGGTGGCCGGTCGGTGCCGGTCGGGGTGCTGGCCGATCTGTCCGAACAACTGATCGCCGTCCACGGGCAGAACGATCAGCTGCGGCTGCTGCGGCCCGCCGAGCAGCGCGCGGTGATCGACCGGTTCGCCGGTGAGGCCGTCACCGAACCGCTCGAGCGGTACCGCGCGGTCCGGGACGAGTGGCTCGCCGTCGTCGCCGAACTGACCGAGCGCTCCACCCGTTCCCGCGAAATGGCGCAGCAGGCCGACCTCTTGCGCCACGGTCTCGCCGAGATCGATGCCGTCGCGCCGGAACCGGGCGAGGACACCGAGCTCACCGAGCAGATCAAACGGCTCGCCGCGGTCGACGAGCTGCGTGCGGCGGCCAGTGCGGCGCACGCCGCCGTCGCCGGTTCGGCGGACGGGGATCCGGACGCGCCCGGCGCGCTGGGGCTGATCGGGGAGGCCACCCGCCACCTGACCGGTTCCGAGGACGCCGTGCTGCGCGAACTCGGGCCCCGGCTGGACGAGGCTTCGGTGCTGCTGTCCGAAGTGGGCACCGAGCTGGGCAGCTACCTCGAAACGCTCGATGCCGACCCGGCGCTCCTGGAGAAGGTGCTCGCGCGCCAGGCGGACCTGAAGCGGCTCACCCGCAAATACGCGGCGGACGTGGACGGCGTACTCGCGTGGGCCGACGACGCCCGCCGCCGGATGTCCACGATGGACACCTCCGAAGAGGCGCTGGCCGAATTGGCCAAGCGCCGCGACGAACTCGCCGTCACGCTGGCGGAACACGCCCTCGCGCTGTCGGAGGCGCGGGTCGAGGCCGCCGCCGAACTCGCCGAGGCGATCACCGCCGAGATGTCCGGGCTCGCCATGGGACAGGCCGAGATCGAGATCACCGTCGAGCGGCGCACCGTGGACGAGAGCGACGCGCACGCGGTGCAGGTCGAGGGCAGGCTCGTGCACGCCGGGCCCGATGGCGTCGACGATGTCGAGCTGCTGCTGCGGGCGCACAACGGCGCACCGCCGCTCCCGGTGCACAAGGCCGCTTCCGGCGGTGAGCTTTCCCGCGTGATGCTGGCGATCGAGGTCGTCCTCGCGCACGCGGACACCGTGCAGACACTGGTGTTCGACGAGGTCGACGCCGGGGTCGGCGGCCGGGCGGCGGTCGAGATCGGCAGGCGGCTCGCGCGGCTGGCGCGCAGTCACCAGGTCCTGGTGGTCACGCACCTGCCGCAGGTGGCCGCGTTCGCCGATCAGCATCTGGTGGTGGACAAAGGCACCAGCGGCGGAGTGACCCGCAGTGGCGTGCGCGTGCTCGAACAATCCGAGCGGGTGGTCGAACTCGCGCGCATGCTCGCCGGAATGGAAAGCACCGAGACCGGCCGGGCGCACGCGGAGGAATTGCTCGCCGTGGCCGAGGCCGACAAGAGCGCGCCGGACAAGCCCAAAGCCCGTCGCGGCGGAAAGCGAAAGAAGTCGAAGTAGCGCGCGAGTCCGTGAAGGCCTCCTTCCCTACCTTCAGAGTGGGGAAGGAGGCCTTCACTTCCGCCGGGCTTGAACCACTCAGGCGAGGTTGCGAAAGCCACTTTCGCAACCTTGAACGTTGCGAAAGTGGCTTTCGCAACGTGCCTCCCGCGACGCCGTAGCCGACCCGGTGTGGGTTAATCGGCGTGTCCCCATCGGCGTGGCGGACGCAGAAGGCCGCGCGAATTTGTCACTATCGGTCGCATGAAGCTCACCGGCTTGCTCTCGCGTAACCAAGAGACCCTCCCCGGGATCACCGGCGTCGCCAGGGTCGACCGGCGTACGCGCGAGCTGCTCCGCCGGCTGAGCCCTGGCGACATCGTCGTCCTCGATCAGCTCGATCTGGACCGGTCGACGGCCGATGCCTTGGTGGAGGCCGAAGTCGCGGCGGTGGTGAACGCCTCGCCGTCGATCTCCGGCCGTTTCCCCAACCTGGGCCCGGAGATCCTGCTCGAGGCCGGGATCCCGCTCGTCGATTCCGTCGGCGGCGAACTGCTGCGCAAGGTGAAGGACGGCACGAAACTCCGCCTGCACGAAGGCGTCGTCTACATCGGAGAGCGGCAGCTCGGCTCGGGTGTCCAGCAGACGCGGGAAAGCGTCGCGGACCAGATGATCGAGGCCAAGGCCGGGATGTCCACCCAGCTCGAGGCGTTCTCCGCGAACACGATCGAGTTCCTTCGCCGGGAACGCAGCCTCATCCTCGACGGTGTCGGGGTCCCGGAGATCCGGGTTCCGCTCAAGGACCGGCACGCCCTCGTGGTCGCGGGTGGCAACGGGCACGCCGAAGACCTCAAGAAGCTGAAGAAGTACATCGCCGAGCACCGACCGGTGCTGATCGGCGTCGACGCCGGGGCCGACACGCTGCGCGCGCAGGGATATCAGCCGGACGTCATCGTCGGAGACCCGCACGGGATCGGCGCGGAGACACTGCGCAGTGGCGGTGAGGTCGTGGTTCCGGCGCAGCCGGACGGGCACGCGCCGGGTGTCGAGCGCATTCAGGACCTCGGGATCGGGGCGGTCACCTTCCCCGCGACGGGTAACGCCGAAGACCTGGCGCTGCTGCTGGCCGACGCGCACGAGGCGAGTCTGGTGGTCACCGTCGGTTTCCAGGCGACGCTGCGGGAGTTCCTCGATCACGGCCGGTCCGGTTCGAACCCGTCGACGTTCCTCACCCGGCTCAAGCTCGGCACGAAACTGGTCGACGGCAAGGCGGTCGCGACCCTGCACCGCAGCCGGGTGTCGATCGGCGCCATCGTCCTGCTGGTCGTCGCGACCCTGGTGGCCGTCGCGGCCGCGCTGCTGGTGTCCGACGTGGGTTCGGTCTACCTCGACTGGATCCGCGACACCTGGAACTCGTTCATCGCTTGGGGCAAGGGACTCTTCACGTGATTTCACTGCGGTACCACATCGTTTCCATCGCCGCCTGCTTCCTGGCGCTCGCCGTCGGAGTGGTGCTCGGGTCGACGGCGCTGAACGGTTCCCTGCTTTCCGGTCTCGCCGGCCAGAAGGAGGATCTGGGCTCCCAGGTCGCGGATCTGGAAGCGCAGCGCAACACCCTCAACGCCAGGCTCGGCGACGCGGACGCGTTCGCCGGCGCGATGGGGCCGAAGGTCGTCGCCGGGCAGCTGGACAAGCGTTCGGTGGTGCTGGTGACCACGGAGGACGCGAAGCCCGCGGATCGCGACGCGCTCAAGCAGCTCGTCGGTCAGGCCGGCGCCGCCGTCACCGGAGAGATCCAGCTGACCGAGGCGTTCTCCGACCCGATGCGCTCCGATCAGCTGCGTGACGTCGTTTCACGGCTCCAGCCCGCCGGTGTCCAGTTCCCGACCGCGGGCGACCCCGGTACGCTCGCGGGCGCTCTGCTCGGCGCGGTGGCGTTGCTGAACAAGGACAACGCGCAGCCGCAGTCGACGCCGGTGGAGCTGGCGGCCGCGCTCGGCGGGCTCACCGACGGCGGTTTTCTCAAGACCGGCGGGGAAGTCAAGCCCGCGCAGCTCGCGATCGTGCTCACCGGTACCAAGTACACCGGGGACGGCGCCGGTGACCGTGCCTCGACCATCGCGCGGTTCGCCGCGCAGATGGACCGCTCCGGCGCGGGCACCGTCCTGGCGGGCGACGCTGGATCGGCTGACGGCACCGGCGCGATCGGCGTCGTCCGCGCCGACACCTCGTCGACCTCGATCCTGTCCACTGTGGACAACGCGGAGACCGCGGCCGGCCGGGTCACCACGATCTTGGCGCTGCGCGAGCAGCTCGAAGGCGGCGCGGGCCGCTACGGCATCGCGGGCAACGCCCAGGCTCCGGCCCCCGGTATCGCCGCGGCCGGCAACTAGCCCCCTTTCGCATTTCGTCCTCTGAATGCGGTACTTGCGCGTGCAACTACCGCATTCAGAGGACGAAATGCGGGGGCAGAGGCGGGTTTTCGGGAGCGGGCGGGCGTAGGGACCGGCCCGGCTGGTCTTGAGGTCGAGTGCGACAAGGGATTCGGCAAGGCGGCGACGCCGTCGATCACCGGGATGTCCAGTATCGCCGAGATCCGGCGATCGAGGCCGGTCAATCCCGCGCAGCCGAGACGAGGACTTCCGCCCCCGCGTCGCGGGCGCGCCGTCCGGCGGTCAGCAGCGCTGATTCCGTCGGGTGTTCGTCGGTCAGTTCGAGGACGCCGACGCAGTTCTGCGCGACGCCCGCGGCGTGCAGGCTGGCTTCGATGAGCCCGCACGTCCGGTCCAATGTGGTCACGACGCCGTAGCGTCTTTCCAGCAGAGAGACCAGATGCTTCCCGGCCGTGCTCGCCGAAACCGGCCATCACGGGCGCGTCGAACGGCTCGTCCAGCTTGTTGAGCAGTCCAGCCGCCCGCCTCGGTGGTGTTGCAGTCGGTGACCAGGATCCGCATCACGCGACCCCGCGGTGGCCCGTCGTCACGGTTTCTGCCGATAAACTCGGTGTTACAAGCCGTTACAGCGGTGGTGAAGGAGGCTCAGGTGGCCGAGGAAGGACCACGTCAGCCGCTGGCCGCGACCCGGCAGCGGGTCCGCGACGAGCTGCGTGAACGTATCCTCGCCGGACGGCTGAAGCCGGGGGACAGGCTGGTCGAACGCGAACTCGCCGAGGACCTCGGCGTCTCGCGGGTCCCGGTGCGCGAGGCCATCCGCAGCCTTGAGGCCGAAGGTTTCCTCGCCGTCCAGTCGCCGCGGCGCATCGTCGTGCGCCGGCTGGCCAAGGCCGACGTCGAGGAGCTGTTCGACGTCCGCGAGGCACTCGAAGGGCTCGCCGCCGGACTGGCCGCCGAACGGGCGGGCAAAGCGGAGCTCCGCGCGCTCGAACGGCTGCTCGCCGACGCCGCCCGCGCGACCGAAAGCGGCGACCCGGCCCGGATCACCCTGCTCAACACCCGCTTCCACGACCAGATCGTCGCGCTCGCCGGCAATGGGCTGCTGCACGAGATCCTCCGCCCGCTCGAGGGCAGGCTGCGCTGGCTGACCAGCCAGAACGAGCGCTGGGGCGAACTGCTCGACGAGCACCGCCGCCTCTACGACGCGATCGCCTCGGGCGACGCCGGCCGCGCGCGAGCCCACGCCGTCGACCATGTGCGGGTGAACCGGGAGGTCACGCTGAAGGCGTTGTTCCCCGAAGATGACGGAGAGCGCTCCGCCGGGTGAACCGGACATGTCAGACTCGCGACATGATCACCGACGAACAACGGGCCGCCCGCACCGCACGGGCGGTGGCCGCCGCGGTTTCCGCGGGACGCGACCTCGGACTGGCTTTCGACGAGCCGGAAGTGCTGTACGACGTCTTCTCCGTCATCGTGCGCTTGTCACCCTTGCCGGTGGTGGTGCGCGTGCCGACCGTCCTGCCGCGGACGACCACCCTCCGGACGCAGCTGATCGACCAGCGGCGTGAGCTGGCCGTGACCGGCTGGCTCGCGCGGCGTGGGCATCCGGTCGTCCCGCCCAGCCCTCTGGTGCCCGCGGAACCCGTGCAGCGTGACGGTTTTTCGATGACGTTCTGGCAGTTCGTCGAGCACGACAAGGAAGCCGAGATCAGCCCCGAACGCGGCGCCGAGATCGTCGCCCGGTTGCACGCCGCCCTCCGTGAGTACGACGGCGACCTGGCGTTCATGGGCGGTCTGATCCCGTTCGTCCCCGACGGTCTCGATCAGCTCGCGGACCGCCCGGATCTGCTGGAGCCCGCCGACCTGGACCGGGCCCGGCGCGAATGGGACGTGCTCCGGCCGCTGTTCGAGTCGGAGGCGGCGTTCACCCGTGCCTTCCCCGGCGCGACGGTCCAGCCGGTGCACGGTGACGCCCCGGGATACAACCTGATCGCCACGCCGGACGGCGAACTCTGCTCGGACTTCGAACTCGTCAACCGCGCCCCGGCCGAGCTGGACCTCCCGGCCATGGGCCCGGAGGGCATCGCGGCCTACAACGCGGCCGCCGGGCGGTTCGGGCTGCGCGAGGCGGACGAACGAGTGCTGAAGGCGCTGGGCGCGCTGGCCATGCTGCAAGGAGTGGCTTGCCTGGCGATGGCGCCGGAGTTGCCGATGTTGCTGGACGGGTTGAAGCCGATGATCGAGCAGTGGCGGGAAACCCCCTTCGCGGGTGCCGTTTAGCCGAGCATCGAGGTCCAGGCTCCGGCGAATCCGGGGAAGGTCTTCCCGACCGTCCCCGGGTTCTCCACCTCGACCCCTTCGACCTTCAGGCCGAGCACCGCGGCCGCCATCACCAGCCGGTGGTCGTCGTAGGTGCGGAACTTCCCGCCGTGCAGCGGTGCCGGCGCGATCCGCAGCCCGTCCTCGGTCTCGCGGACGTCGGCGCCGAGCGACGACAGTTCGGTGGCGAGCGCGGTCAGCCGGTCGGTCTCGTGACCGCGAAGATGCGCCACCCCGGAGATGACCGACGGCCCCTCCGCGAAGCACAGCAGCGCCGCGATCACCGGCGTCAGCTCGCCGACGTCGTGCAGGTCCAGCTCGACGCCGGGAATCGTGCCGCTCCCGGTGACCGTCAGCCCCGCCGCGTCGAGTTCGGCGGTGGCGCCGAGAACGGGCGCCAGGCTGCGCAGCCAGTCGCCGGGCTGCGTCGTCCGCTGCGGCCAGCCCGCGACGCGCACCGTGCCGCCGGTCGCGATCGCGGCGGCGACGAACGGCGCCGCCGTCGACAGATCCGGCTCGACGACGTACTCGGGGCAGGAAAGCCGCGTCGGCGCGACGTGGAACTCGGCGCCCTCGCGGTCCACCGTGGCCCCGAACCGGCGGAGCATCTCGACGGTCATCGCGATATGCGGCTCGCTCGGCACCTGGCCGCCCACGAGGCGCACGGTGACACCCTGCTGGAACGACGGCCCGGCGAGCAGCAGCGCGGACAGGAACTGGCTCGACGCCGAGGCGTCCAGGTCGACCCTGCCGCCACGCAAACCGCCTTCGCCGTGGACGGTGAAGGGCGGCGCGTCGCGGCGGTCGTCATCAATGCGGGCGCCGAGGTCGCGCAGCGCCTTCAGCAGCGGCCCGATGGGACGGCGGCGGATGGCCTCGTCCCCGTCGAACAGCGCCGGGCCGGTGCCCAGCGCGGCGAGCGCGGGGGTGAAGCGGGCGACCGTGCCCGCGTTGCCGAGTTCCACCCGGACGGTGTCATTCGGATGCACGCGCCCGGGGCCGAGCGGGTGCACGAGGTAGCCGGAGATGCTTTCCTGCGAATGGGCGCCGAGCGTGTAGAGGGCGCCGAGCATCAGCCGCGCGTCCCGGGAGTCGAGCGGGGTCCGCACCCGCGTCGGCGCGCTGGCGAGCGCGGCGAGGACGTAGGCCCGGTTGGTGATCGACTTCGAGCCGGGGACACGGATGTCCGCGTCGAGCGGGCCTTCCGCGACCGGTGCGGTCCAGGTGTCGTGCGCGTCTGTCACGCCGCGAGGGTAGCGGTTTTCCACTCCATCGGACGCTTGCGGCGTGGCCGGTGAGCGCCCCGGCGGGCGTGCGATAAGGTGGAAGCCCGTGGGACTTCAGTCGCGGGCTACCAAGTATGTCTTTGTCACCGGAGGCGTTGCCTCCTCTCTGGGTAAGGGACTCACGGCTTCCAGCCTGGGTCAGCTCCTTACCGCACGTGGGCTCCGGGTCACGATGCAGAAGCTGGATCCGTACCTCAACGTCGATCCGGGCACGATGAACCCGTTCCAGCACGGTGAGGTGTTCGTCACCGACGACGGCGCCGAGACCGATCTGGACATCGGGCACTACGAGCGTTTTCTCGACCGGGCTCTCGACGGCAAGGCGAACGTCACCACCGGGCAGGTGTACTCCGAGGTCATCGCCAAGGAGCGCCGCGGTGAGTACCTCGGCGACACCGTGCAGGTCATCCCGCACATCACCGACGAGATCAAGGCGAGGATCACCGCCGCGGCGGGCGCCGACGAGGACGGGAACACCCCGGACGTCGTGATCACCGAGGTCGGCGGCACCGTGGGCGACATCGAGTCCCTGCCGTTCCTGGAGGCCTGCCGTCAGGTCCGCCACGACGTCGGCCGCGACCAGTGCTTCTTCCTCCACGTCTCGCTGGTCCCATACCTCGCCCCGTCGGGTGAGCTGAAGACCAAGCCGACCCAGCACTCGGTCGCCGCGCTGCGGAACATCGGTATCCAGCCCGACGCGCTCGTCTGCCGCGCCGACCGTGAACTGCCGGAGGACCTCAAGCGCAAGATCGGCCTGATGTGCGACGTCGACACCGAGGCCGTCATCGCCTGCCCCGACGCGCCGTCGATCTACGACATCCCGAAGGTGCTGCACCGTGAGGCGCTCGACGCCTACGTGGTGCGCCGTCTCGGGCTGCCGTTCCGCGACGTCGACTGGACCGTATGGGGCGACCTGCTCGACCGGGTGCACAACCCGTCGGAGACGGTGCGGGTCGCGCTCGTCGGCAAGTACATCGACCTGCCGGACGCGTACCTGTCGGTCACCGAGGCGCTGCGCGCGGGCGGGTTCGCCCACCGCGCCAAGGTCCAGATCTCGTGGGTCCCCTCGGACTCCTGCGAGACCCCGGCCGGTGCGGCCGCGGCGCTGTCCGATGTGGACGGTGTGCTGGTGCCCGGCGGCTTCGGCGTCCGGGGTATCGAGGGCAAGGTCGGCGCCATCGCCTACGCCCGCACCCACGGGCTGCCGCTGCTGGGGCTCTGCCTCGGCCTGCAGTGCATGGTGATCGACGCGGCGCGGAACCTGGCGGGTATCGAGGACGCGAACTCGGCCGAGTTCGAGGACGGCCCGAACCCGGTCATCTCCACGATGGCCGACCAGCGTGACGTCGTCGCCGGCGAGCGCGACATGGGCGGCACGATGCGGCTCGGCGCCTACGTCGCCAAGCTCAAGCCGGGTTCGCAGGTCGCGAAGGCGTACGGCAGCACCGAGGTCTCCGAACGGCACCGTCACCGCTACGAGGTCAACAACGCCTACCGCAAGCGCCTTTCCGACGCCGGTCTGGTTTTCTCGGGTACGTCGCCCGACGACCACCTGGTCGAGTTCGTGGAGTTGCCCGCCGACAAGCACCCGTTCTTCGTCGGCACCCAGGCGCACCCTGAGCTCAAGAGCCGCCCGACCCGCCCGCACCCGCTGTTCAGCGCGTTCGTGAAGGCCGTCGTCGACCGCAAGGTCGCCGAGCGGCTGCCGGTCGAGCTGCCCGAGGCCGCTCAGACGGTGGCCCGGTGACCGAACCCGGCAAGCACGAGTTCACCGTCGCGTCCACAAAGGACGTCCACATCGGACGTGTGGTGGGGCTGCGGGTCGACGAGGTCGTGATGCCCGGCGGCGGCACCGCTCGCCGTGAGGTCGTCGAGCACCTCGGCGCGGTCGCCGTCGTCGCGCTCGACTCGGACGGCATGGTGACGCTGATCCACCAGTACCGCCACCCGATCGGGCGGCGGCTGTGGGAACTGCCCGCCGGGCTGATCGACAAGGCGGGGGAGGACCCCGTCGGCGCGGCGAAACGCGAGCTGGTCGAGGAGGTCGGGCTCAGCGCCGAGCGCTGGGAGACCTTGGTCGACGTCGCGGCGTCGCCCGGCTTCACCGACGAGGTCGTCCGCGTCTACCTGGCTCGCGATCTGTCCGAAGTGGACAGGGAGGTCCTCGGCGACGAGGAGGCGGACCTCGTCATGCGGAAGTTCCCGCTCGCCGAGGCGGTCCGGATGGCGCTGTCCGGTGAGCTGGTGAACGGGTCGACCGTCGGTGGCGTGCTCGCCGCGCACGCGGTGCTCTCGGGGGCGGCTTCGTCGCGGCCCGCCGACGCTCCTTGGGAGGACAGGCCGACGAAGTTCGCTTCGCGCGGCCTCTGACCCCCTTTCGCGCGCTATGAAAGGTCCTTTCCTTGCAAAATTTGCAAGGAAAGGACCTTTCATGGCGTTCTTGAGGGGGCTTCAGTCGGGCCGGTGCCGGGCCGTGTTGGAAGCCGTGGCGTGTTGCGAAAGCCACTTTCGCAACCTTCAACGTTGCGAAAGTGGCTTTCGCAACATGGGCGGCGCGCGTCTAGGGACGTCACTCGTGATTGGGCGGCGATCACGTGTGTTTGGGCGGCGATCACGTGTGATTGGAAGGCGATCTCGCGTGATTGGAAGGCGAACACTCGTGATTGGGCGGCGATCTCGCCTACAGCCAGGTTCGGCCGTGTGCCCAGGCGGCGGTCAGTCGCGGAGGCGGCGGCCCTGCGCGTCCGTGCCGCCGTTGGCCAGCAGCACGATCCCGTCGACGATCGGCCAGACCACCCCGACGCCGCAGGTGACCACCACGACCGCCAGCTGCCCCAGAGCGAGCCCGACATGGCCGGTGTAGAAGCGCCCGATCCCGAACGGCAGCACGATCTGCAGCACCCCGGCGGCGACCTTCGACTTCGGTGAGTACGGCATCACCGCCGCGGGCTGCTGGTACACGGGCACGAACGGCGGCGGATCGAACCGCGGCGCCAGAGCCTTCGGGTGGGGCGCGGGCAGGTCCTGGAACAGCGGCCGGAGTTCGCCGAGCGTCACGGCCTCGTACGCGGCGAGGACGCGGCCCTCGTACTCGTCCGGCGTGATCCTCCCCTGGCTGTAGTGGTCGGCGAGCAGCCGCGCCGCCTCCTCGCGTTCGGCGGTGCCTACGCGCATCTCGTCCGGGTCCGGTTGCTGGGACATGCTCCCAAGGTAGCCCGTTTCACACCCGCGACGCGGTACGCGCGGCGAACCCCCGGAACGGGTCGAGGTGGTCCTAGAGTGTCCGTGTGTCACGGGCCGGTGGTACCGGAGTCGCCCAGGTGGTCGCCGCTTACCTCGACCATCTGGTGGTCGAGCGCGGAACCGCGAGGAACACCCTCGACAGCTACTCCCGCGACCTGCGCCGGTACACCGCGTACCTCGGCGCCGCCGACGTCGAGCGCTTCGGTGACGTCACCTCGGCGCACATCACCTCGTTCGGAGCGGCGCTGCGGGAAGGCGACGACGAGCATCGGCCGCTCGCGGCGTCCTCGGCGGCCCGCGCGCTGGTCGCGGTACGGGGGCTGCACAAGTTCGCGCACGCCGACGGCATCACCGAGAACGATCCGGCCCGCGAGGTCCGCCCGCCCGCCGCGGCCAAACGGCTGCCCAAGGCGCTGCCGGTGGACGACGTGCTGAAGCTTCTGGAAACCCCACCGCCCGAGGGTGAACGCCCGCTGCGGGACCGGGCGTTGCTGGAACTCCTCTACTCCACCGGCGCGCGGATCTCCGAGGCCGTGGGGCTCGACGTCGACGAAATCGACGACGCCGAACGGACCGTGCTGCTCGACGGCAAGGGCGGCAAACAGCGCATCGTGCCGATCGGCCGTCCCGCGCTGGAAGCGGTGCACGCGTACCTCGTCCGCGCGCGGCCGGCACTCGCCACCCACGGGAGGGGGACGCCGGCGATGTTCCTGAACGCCCGCGGTTCCAGGCTTTCTCGGCAGAGCGCGTGGCAGGTTCTCAAGGACACCGCGGAATCCGCGGGGATCAAAGCGGGCGTCTCCCCGCACACGTTGCGCCATTCCTTCGCCACGCACCTTCTCGAAGGCGGAGCCGACGTCCGCGTCGTGCAGGAACTCCTCGGCCACGCTTCGGTGACGACCACGCAGGTGTACACGCTGGTCACGGTCAACACGCTCCGCGAGGTGTACGCGACAGCGCATCCCCGCGCGCTCGGCTAAACGACCCGGTCGGTCCCGGCGTGCCTCGTTGGCTCGACTCGCGGATCGCGCATAGGCTGCCGAGGATCCTGCCGAAGAGGAGCTTTCGCGTTATGTCGACACCGAACGAGCCGGCGAAGCCGTCCGCGTCCGCCGGTTCGGCTGCCGCGAGCCTCAGCCAGGTGACCATCGCAACCCCCGCCGAACACGACGGCGACGAACCGTCGGAGGACACGATCTCTTCCCGCGGCCGCAAGGCCAAGCGCGCCAAAGAAACCAAGCAGCAAGAACTCGAGAGAGACGGTATCGGCCCCACCGGTCGTCCGTTCCGCGAGATCCCCGAGCCGCCTCCGCTGGACCGGCACGGTCCCGCGCTGGTGATGGCCATGTGCAACCAGAAGGGCGGGGTCGGCAAGACCACCTCGACCATCAACCTCGGCGCGGCACTGGCCGAATGCGGCCGCCGGGTCCTGCTGGTCGACTTCGATCCCCAGGGCGCGCTCTCGGTCGGCCTCGGCATTCAGCCGCACGAGCTGGACCAGACGGTCTACAACGTCATCATGGAGCGCTCGGTCAGCATCACCGACGTCATCCGGAAGACCCGGGTGGACGGCGTCGACCTGCTGCCGAGCAACATCGACCTGTCCGCGGCCGAGGTCCAGTTGGTCGCAGAGGTAGGGCGCGAACACACTTTGTTACGGGTCCTTCGTCCGGTCATGAACGACTACGACTATGTTCTTGTCGACTGCCAGCCCTCGCTAGGCCTGCTGACGGTGAACGCACTGACCGCCGCGGACGGTGTGATCATCCCGCTGGAGTGCGAGTTCTTCAGTCTGCGAGGCGTAGCGCTCCTGATCGACACCATCGAGAAGGTGCAGGAACGCCTCAACCCCAAACTGGACATCACCGGGATTCTCGCCACCATGTACGACCCGAGAACCCTGCACTCGAAGGAGGTCATGGCGAGAGTGGTGGAGGCATTCGGCGACACCGTGTTCGACACGGTGATCAACCGCACCGTGCGGTTCCCCGAGACGACGGTCGCGGGCGAGCCGATCACGACCTGGGCTCCCAAATCAGCCGGCGCGGCGGCTTACCGCGCGTTGGCACGCGAGGTGATCGCTCGGTGAGCAGGCGAGCTTCCCTGCCCGGAGCGTCCGAACTTTTCAGGATCACCTCCAGCCCCGCCCTCGATCTCCCGCCCGCGCCCGAGCAGCCCGCCCCCGCGAAGGGGAACGGCAACGGGAACGGTTCCGGGGACGAGACGGGGCACGCGCACAAGGAACAGCTGACCCGGGCCGCGCGCAGCGGGTCCGGGCGGACCAAGCACGACGCGAAGATCACCGTCTACGTCTCCGGCGACGAACTGCTGGCGATGGAGCAGGCCAGGCTGAACCTCCGGGCGAAGCACGGTCTCGTACTCGATCGCGGCAGGCTGGTCCGCGAGGCGGTGGCCGTGCTGCTGGCCGACTTCGACGCGGCGGGCGAGGACTCGGTCCTCGTCCAGCGCCTGCGGGCGGGCAGCGAGGACGGGAAAGAGACCGAGAGCTGATGGACGACCCGGCCGCGGCTGCTCCCAGCGGCTCAGAGCCGGTCGAGCGGACAGAAGCAGACGAGACCCCCGTCGTGCACGAGACCGTGCACGGCGGGATGGTCCCCGAAGGACTGGCCAGTGAAGAGCTGAGCACGTCCAAGTTCAAGGTGAACCTGTCGAACTTCCAGGGCCCCTTCGATCTGCTGCTCCAGCTGATCTCGCAGCACCAGCTCGACGTCACCGAAGTCGCGTTGCACCAGGTCACGGACGATTTCATCGCCTACACCCGTGCGCTCGGCACGGAGTGGAACCTCGACGAGACGACCGAGTTCCTGGTCATCGCGGCGACGCTGCTCGACCTCAAGGCGGCGCGGCTGCTGCCCGCCGCCGAGGTGGAGAGCGAAGACGACCTCGCCCTGCTCGAAGCACGGGACCTGCTGTTCGCGCGCGTGCTGCAGTACCGGGCGTACAAGCAGGTCGCGGCGCTGTTCGGGGAGCTGGAGGCCGGCGCGCTGCGACGGTATCCGCGGTCGGTCGCGCTCGAAGACCGGTTCATGGGACTGCTGCCCGAGGTGATGCTCGGCGTCGACGTGGCGAAGTTCTCCGAGATCGCGGTCGCGGTCTTCAAACCGAAGCCGCCGCCGACGGTGTCGATCGCGCATATCCACATGGGCCGGGTCTCGGTGCGCGAACACGCCGCACTGCTGCGGCTCAAGCTGGCGGAACGAGGCGAAGCGACCTTCGGTGAGCTGGTCGACGACTGCGAGCACACCGTCGAGATCGTGGCGCGGTTCCTCGCGCTGCTGGAGCTGTACCGGGAGGCCACGGTCCAGTTCGAGCAGCTGGAGGCGCTCGCCGAACTGCACGTGCGCTGGACCGGCGGGTCCGTGGAGGAGGCGTCGGTGGCGGCCGAGCACGATCGCGCCGCCGCTGAGGACGAGGAGTACGGGTGAGCCCCGAAGAGACCGAGAAGACCGAAGAGACGCCCGAGACCGAAGCGACCGCCGAGGCCTCTGTCGGCGAGACGGAGGCCGAGGCGGAGCCGCCTGCCGACGAAGGACTCGTCGCGGCCGGCGACGGCGACTACCCCGACGTCACCTCCGACGAGGCGCTCGAAGCGGCGATCGAGGCATTGCTCCTGGTCGTCGACTCGCCGATCAACGAGGAATCGCTCGCCGACACGGTCGGCCAGCCGGTGTCGCGGGTGACCGTGGCGCTGCGCACGATGGCGCAGAAGTTCACCGAGCGGACCAGCGGAATCGACCTGCGCCGAGTCGGCGAAGGGTGGCGGTTCTACACTAGGGACGTCTATGCCCCGTTCGTGGAGAAGCTTCTGCTCGACGGCCAGCGTTCCAAGCTGACGCGAGCCGCACTGGAGAGCCTCGCCGTGATCGCCTATCGGCAGCCGGTGACCAGGGCCAGGGTCGCCGCCGTCCGAGGGGTGAACGTGGACGGGGTGATCAGGACGCTGCTGGCGCGCGGCCTGATCGAGGAGATGGGGACCGACCCCGAAACCACAGGCACGCTGTACGTGACGACCGAGCTGTTCCTGGAGCGACTGGGCCTCTCGTCCCTGGCCGACCTTCCGCCCATCGCTCCGTTGCTACCCGAAGTGGACACCATCGATGACATCTGACCCGCATCCCGACGGCATTCGGCTGCAGAAGGTCCTTTCGCAGGCAGGCGTCGCCTCGCGGCGCGCGGCCGAGGACCTGATCGTGCGCGGTCGCGTGAGCGTGGACGGCAAGGTGGTCACCGAACTCGGCCGCCGGGTCGATCCGGACAACTCCGTGATCCACGTCGACGGCACCCGTGTCCAGGTCCGCGAGGACCTCGTGTACCTCCTGCTGAACAAGCCCAAGGGCGTGCACAGCACGATGAGCGACGACCGCGGCCGTCCGTGCGTCGGCGACTACCTGCGCGGCCGGTACGAGGAGACGCCCGGCATCGTGCACGTCGGCAGGCTCGACGAGAACACCGAAGGGCTCCTGCTGCTCACCAACGACGGCGACCTCGGCCACCGGCTGATGCACCCGTCGTTCCGCGTGCTGAAGACCTACTTCGCCGAGGTCGAGGGCATCGTCCCGCGCGGGCTCGGCAAGGAACTGCGGGCGGGCTTCGAGCTGCCGGACGGCATCGTCAAGGTCGACCAGTTCCGGGTCAAGGACATGCTGGCCGGGCGCACCCAGATCGAACTCGTCATCCACGAGGGCCGCAAGCACATCGTGCGGCGGCTGATGGCGGCCACCGGGCACCCGGTGCGCAAACTGGTCCGGACCGCGCTCGGTGACGTCCAGCTCGGCGCCCAGCGCTCGGGTTCGATCCGGCGGCTGAACCGCGGCGAGGTCGGTTCGCTGTACCGCGCCGTCGATCTGTAAGACTTTCCGCCCTACTGCACCGGTGATCACCGCGTTTAGCTCTCCCTGACGGGCTTTCAGCCGACGGGGAAGGGCTCGACCGTGAAAACAGTTGTGCTGGCAGGGATCTTGGCGGTCGCCGCGGCCTGCGGTGTGGTCGCGGCACCGCAGGCCGAGGCGAAACCGCGGGGCAGCGAACCGGTCTACGACTTCGCCAAGGCCGTCCGCGAGACGGCTTGGGTGGACATCGGGCTCGACGGGGACGGCGACGGCCGGTCGGACCGGGTCGCCGCGGACATCATCCGGCCGAAGGAACCGGCGGCGCAGGGCAAGAAGGTCCCGGTCATCATGGACGCCAGCCCGTACTACTCGTGCTGTGGGCGGGGCAACGAGAGCGAACTCAAGACCTACGACTCGGCGGGCAGACCGGTCGGGTTCCCGCTGTACTACGACAACTTCTTCGTCCCGCGCGGGTACGCCGTGGTCCTGGTGGATCTGGCCGGTACCAACAAGTCCCGCGGCTGCACCGATGTCGGCGGCCCCTCGGACGTCAACTCGGCGCGCAAGGTCGTCGACTGGCTGAACGGCCGCGCGAACGGCTACACGACGGCCACCGGCCCGGCCAGGACGAACGCGACCTGGTCGACGGGCGCGGTCGGCATGATCGGGAAGTCCTACGACGGCACGGTGGCCAACGGCGTCGCCGCGACCGGTGTCGACGGGCTCAAGACCATCGTGCCGATCGGCGCCATCAGCTCCTGGTACGACTACTACCGCTCCGACGGCGCGAACCTGCGTCAGGGCAGCCCGGCGGGATTGGCGGCGACCGTGTCCCGGCGCAACGGCGGGCAGAACTGCGGCGCGGCGAACCAGAAACTCACCGCGGGCGCGACGGCGAACGGTGACTACAACGCCTTCTGGCTCGACCGGGACCACGTGCAGAGCGCTTCGAAGGTGAAGGCCAGCGTGCTCGCTTCGCACGGCTTGGGCGACCTCAACGTCAAGACGATCAACTTCGGGCAGTGGTGGGAAGCGCTGAACGTCGAGCGCAAGATCTGGCTGACGCAGGCCGGTCACGTCGATCCGTTCGACTATCGGCGGTCGGCGTGGGTCGACACGCTGCACAAGTGGTTCGACCACTACCTGCTCGGAGTGGACAACGGTATCGAGAAGACACCGGGCGCGAGCGTGGAACGCGAGCCCGACGTCTGGGTGGACCAGCCGGCCTGGCCCGCGGGCAGCGCCGTCACCCTGCGCCCGGCGGCCGGGAGCACACCAGGTGTCGGCTCGCTCGGCACGGCCGCGGGGACGGGCACGGTGTCGTTCACGGACTCGTCCGGTCAGTCTTCGAACAGCTGGGCCGCGAGGCCGACGGAGACCGCGAGCGGACGCGTGCTGTTCAGCACCGGCGCGCTCGCGAAGGACCTGCACGTGTCCGGGACGGCGAAGGTGACCGTGACCGCGACGCCGTCGACGTCCACGGCGCGGCTCTCGGCGGTCCTGGTCGACTACGGCCCGGCGACGATCCGGAACTACACCGGACCGAAGGAAGGCATCAAGAACGAACTGACGCAATCGTGCTGGGGCGCGAGCTCGCCCGGTAACGACGCCTGCTATCAGGACACGAGCGCCGACGCGGTCTCGGTGGGGCTGAACATCATCAGCCGCGGGTGGGCGGATCTGGCCAACCATCGTTCGCTGAGCCAGGAATCGCCGCTGACGCCGGGGCAGCCGTACACGATGACGTTCCGGCTGGCGAGTACGGATCACGTCGTCCCGGCGGGACATCAGCTCGCGCTGATCATCGGCGGGACGGACGGTTCGTTCATCGCCGGTCCGTCGCAGTACCCGAAGATCACGGTGGATCTGGGCAAGACGTCGCTGGCGCTGCCTGTCGCAGGCGCGGGACTGTCGGCGGTGCCGGCTCCGCTTCCGGTGGCTCCGGCACAGATCGCGCCGGCGACCGTTTCGGGGCTTGAGCGTGGCTAGGCCTCGACGCTGAACCCTCGTGTCGTCCGTCTGGTCACGCGAGTTCCGTGTCCGATCACGCGAGCTTGCCTTGCGGGACCGGCGAACTCGCGTGATCAGAGGCGTAACTCGCGTGTGGGCGGGAGGTCAGCCGGTCTGGGAAGCGGCGGTCTTCGAACCGAAGGGCCGTCGCTGCAGAGCGCGTGCCACCGGCTCGACGATCCGCGCGGCCGTCGGGCCGAGGATGGCCATCAGGAGCACGTACGCCGTCGCGAGTGCCGCGAGTTCGCCGGTCACCGCGCCCGCCGCCACCGCCAGCCCGGCGATGACGATCGAGAACTCGCCTCGCGCGACCAACGCGGCTCCGGCACGGGCCCGGCCCATCTTCCCGATGCCCTGTCTACGCGCGGCCCACCAGCCGGTACCGACCTTCGTGAGCGTGGTCGCGACCGCCAGGACGACCGCCCAGCCGAGCACGGGCGGGATCGACGCGGGGTTCGTGTTGAGCCCGAACACGACGAAGAACACGGCGGCGAAAAGGTCTCGCAGCGGTTCGAGCAGGTGCGTCGCGTTCTCCGCCGTCGAACCCGAGATCGCGATGCCGAGCAGGAACGCGCCGACCGCGGCCGAAACCTGCATCGCCGAAGCCAGGCCGGCGACCAGCAGGGCGGCGCCGAGGACCTTGAGGAGGAACACCTCGCGGTCCGGGCTGTCCACCGCCGCGGAGACGTACCGGCCGAACTTCAGCGCGATCACCAGGACGACGGTGATGACCATCAAGGAGATCCCGACGGCCTTCATCCCGCCGAGGAAGCTCACCCCGCCGAGCACCGCGGTGAGGATCGGCAGATACAGCGCCATCACCAGGTCCTCGAACACCAGGATCGACAGCACCACCGGCGTTTCCCGGTTACCGAGCCGCCCGAGGTCGCCGAGCACCTTCGCGATGATCCCGGACGACGAGATGTAGGTGACGCCCGCCATGACGATCGCGCCGATCGGCCCCCAGCCGAGGATGAGCGCGACGATCGCGCCCGGCGCGGCGTTGAGCACGATGTCCACGAGACCCGCCACCCACGAGCGTTTCAGCCCGGTGAACAGCTCGGCCGCCGAGTACTCCAGGCCCAGCAGGAGCAGCAGCAGGACGACGCCGATCTCGCTGGCGAGGTGGGTGAAATCGCCGATGTCGCCGAGCGGGATCAGCCCGCCCTGCCCGAAGCACAGGCCACCGATCAGGTACAGCGGGATCGGGGACATCCCGATCTTCCCGGCGAGGCGGCCCAACGCGCCCAGCCCGAAGAAGACCGCCCCGAGTTCGATCAAGGACAGTGCGGTGTGATCCATCCGCGATCAGCCGTACTTCAAGATCTTGACGGCGGCCTCGAGACCTTCCGAGGTGCCGACCGCGACGAGAACGTCGCCCGCGGTGAGGTTGAAGTCCGGCGCGGGGGAGGGGTGGACCTGCCCGGCCCGCATCACCGCGACGACCGAGACGCTCGTGCGCGACCGCATGGCCGTGTCACCGAGCGTCCGGCCGTCGAACGGCGACGACGCCTTGAGCGGCAGCTGCTTGGTGTTGATACCGGGCAGGTCCCGGTGCTCCTCGGTCAGCTGGGCGACCAGCTGGGGCGCGCCGAGCAGGTTCGCCAGCGCGCCCGCTTCGTCGGTGGTGAGCGGAAGTGAGGCCAGGCAGGCGTCGGGATCGTCCGTTTTGGACACGATCAGCTCGACGTGTCCGTCGCGGTGGGTCACCACGCCCACGCGGCGGCCGTTGCGGGTGGCGAAGTCCTTGCGGACACCTATTCCGGGGAGCGGGGTCACTTCGACGTTCACGTGAACAACAGTAACTCACCGTTCGTTTCGCGCGGGACGGATCAGGAACAGCGCCGAGATGCCGAGCATCAAGGCGCACGTCGCGCCGTGGATACCGAGCGCGGCGCCCACGGATCCGTGGTGGGTCACCACGATCAGCATGTCACCGAACGGGATGAACGCCAGCGCGAGCATCGCCCAGCCCAGTGCGCGGGCGTTCCGGAACAGCAGGAGCGC
This sequence comes from Amycolatopsis sp. cmx-4-54, assembly GCF_046548895.1. Taxonomy (NCBI): domain Bacteria; kingdom Bacillati; phylum Actinomycetota; class Actinomycetes; order Pseudonocardiales; family Pseudonocardiaceae; genus Amycolatopsis; species Amycolatopsis sp. cmx-4-54. The sequence continues at coordinate 1,042,286 of NZ_JAEBEJ010000001.1, read as the reverse complement.
GAGCACCACGAGCGCCGTGCCGATGTCGCGGACACCCTTGACGGCGAGGATCGGGTCGCCCTCGGACGGCATCACGGGCAGCCCGAATCCGCCCGTCTGGGTCGCCGGGAAGAACACGTAACCGCTCCCGAAGTAGAGGACGAAGAGCACGAGGGCGGCGGACAGGACGTAAGCGATCTTGATTCTGGTCATGATCTCCGGCTCCGAAAGCTAGCAGTGCTAGGAATGAGACGGACATTAGCGCTAGCAGTGCTAGCTTGTCTAGCGGTGCTAGTATGTGCGTATGGTCACCAATCCCCGGCGCGAGCGGGACCGCTCGCAACGCGAACAGCTGATCGTCACCACCGCCCGTGAGATCGCCGAAGCAGAGGGCTGGGACGCGGTCACCACCCGGCGGCTCGCGGCGAAGATCGAGTACAGCCAGCCCGTGCTCTACAGCCATTTCTCCGGCAAAGGGGCGATCATGGCGGCCGCGGCGCTCGAAGGCTGCACCGAAATGGCCGCCGACATGCGGAAGGGCGCCAGGACGGCGGAGGGCTCGCGGGAGGCGCTGCTGCGCTTGGCCGAGAACTACTTCGACTTCGCCGACCGCAAACCCGCGCTCTACGACGCGATCTTCACCCTCGCCAGTGAACTGAGCTTCGCCAGCCCGGACAGTCCGGAGCCGCTCAAGGACGCGTTCGGCGCGCTGCTCGAAGTCGTGGGCCCGGTCTCCGGCGGATACGACCCCGGCATCTACACCGAGACCTTCTGGGCGGCTTTGCACGGCCTGGTCACGCTCGAGCGCAGCCGACGCCTCCCGGCGGAAGCGCGCCCGGAACGGATCGGCATGCTCGTCGACCGGTTCGCCGTGGGCGGCTGAGGCGTGTCGCGTGCCACCAGGCAGAATGGTCATCGATCAGGTGAGCGACGAAAGAGCTGAGGAGAGTTTCGGTGACGGGAGCCCTGCGTGGTGTGGTCGCGATGGACGGCCCGTCCGGAACCGGGAAATCCACGGTTTCGCGGAAGCTCGCGACGAAGCTCGGCGCCGGTTACCTCGACACGGGCGCGATGTACCGCATGGTCACCCTCGCCGTCCTCCGCGCCGGCACCGACCTGACCGACGCGGACGCGATCGCCGACGTCGCCCGGAAGGCCGAATTCGGAATCGGGACCAGCCCCGGCGAGGCGATCGTGACCCTGGCGGGCGAGGACGTCGCCGCCGAGATCCGCGGCGCGGACGTCACCACCGCGGTGTCGCCGGTTTCGGCCGTCCCGGCGGTCCGTGAACTGCTGGTCACCCGGCAGCGCGAGATCATCGGCGAGGTCCTCGGCAGCGTCGGCGGCATCGTGGTCGAAGGCCGCGACATCGGCACCGTCGTCTCGCCGGACGCTCCGCTCAAGATCTTCCTCACCGCCTCGGCCGAGGTCCGCGCCGCGCGGCGCAGCGCGCAGGACTCCGCGGCCGGTCGCGAGTCCACCGTGGATGTCGCGAAGGCGGCCGTGGAACGGCGCGACCACCTCGACTCGACGCGGGCTGCTTCGCCCCTGCGCGCGGCCGAGGACGCCGTCGAGGTGGACACCTCGGCGCTCAACATCGACCAGGTGATCGTCGCGCTGGCGGAACTGGCACTGCACCGCGGGCTCCTCGAAGGGTGCCCCGCCGAGGCCGCCCGGTGAGCGCGAAAGGACTGCCCGAAGGCGCGATCGGCTCGTTCCACACTTTCGGCCGGGGGATCTCGAAGTTCATCGTCCGGCCCGCTTTCCGGGTCCGGGTCCACGGTGGCGAGCGGGTGCCCGCGTCGGGTCCGGTGGTGTTCATCGCCAACCACAGCTCGATGGTGGAACCGCAGCTGCTGTTCGGAATGTTGTCGCGCCGCACGGCGTTCCTGGTCAAGGAGGAACTCTTCCGGGGGTTCGTCGGCTGGTTCTTCCCGAAACTGGGCCAGATCCCGGTGAAACGGGGTGCGGTGGACCGCAAACCGCTGATGATGGCGGTCAAGGTGCTCGAGGACGGCGGTGCGGTGGGGATCTTCCCCGAAGGCACCCGCGGCCTCGGTGACGCCGAAAACTTCGAGCGCGGCGCGGCCTTTTTGGTCCGCGCCGGGAACGCGACCGTGGTTCCGGTCGCCACTCGGGGGACGTACAAACCCGCCGGCGCCAAGAGGCGTTGGCGGCCACGTGTCGACATCATGGTCGGCGAACCTTTCACTCCCGCGATCGGGAAGGGAAGGACAGGGCTGGAGGAGGGAACCGAGCGGCTTCGCATCGCGCTCGCGGACCTCGTGAAGGCACTGGACGAATGGCGCTTGGAGCACGGGCTCCGAGACACGCGACAGGATTGAGTACATGACAGGTTTTGACTCCGCCTCCGCGGGGGGAAGTACGTCGGCGGGGCTCGACGGCGTCGGCGAGATCGACGGCTCCTGGTCCGACGAGTCCGAATTCACCGCGCTCGACGCGCAGATCGCCGCGGGTGAGGCCGAGGAGGAGGCGCAGCTCGCGCAGCCGGTCCTCGCCGTCGTCGGCAGGCCGAACGTGGGCAAATCGACCCTGGTCAACCGCATCCTCGGCCGCCGCGAGGCGGTCGTGCAGGACGTTCCCGGCGTGACCAGGGACCGCGTCGCCTACGACGCCTTCTGGGCGGGCCGCCGGTTCACGCTGGTGGACACGGGCGGCTGGGAGCCGGACGCGACCGGGCTCCAGGCCTCCGTCGCCGCGCAGGCCGAGATGGCGATGGCCACCGCCGACGCGGTGCTGCTGGTCATCGACGCCAGCGTCGGCGCGACGGCCACCGACGAGGCCGTCTCCAAGGTGCTGCGCCGCTCGAAGAAGCCGGTGCTGCTCGCCGCCAACAAGGTCGACGACGACCGTCTGCTCGCCGACACCGCGTCGCTGTGGTCGCTCGGCCTCGGCGAGCCGTACCCGGTCAGCGCGCTGCACGGGCGCAGCTCGGGTGACCTGCTCGACGCCATCGTCAAGGCGCTGCCGGAGATGCCGCGCGACGGTGACCGCGCGACCACCGGCCCGCGCCGGGTCGCGCTGGTCGGCAAGCCGAACGTGGGCAAGTCGAGCCTGCTCAACAAGCTGTCCGGCGAGGAGCGGTCCGTCGTGGACTCGGTCGCCGGCACCACCGTCGACCCGGTCGACTCGCTGGTCGAGCTGGACGGTGAGACCTGGCGGTTCGTCGACACGGCGGGTCTGCGCAAGCGGGTCAACTCGGCCAACGGCGCGGAGTACTACGCCTCGCTGCGGACCAAGACCGCGATCGACGCGGCCGAGGTGGCGATCGTGCTGCTGGACGCCGCGGAACCGCTCTCCGAGCAGGACCTGCGGGTGCTGACCATGGTCGTCGAGGCAGGCCGCGCCTGCGTGCTCGCCTTCAACAAGTGGGACCTCGTCGACGAGGACCGCCGCCACGCCATGGTCCGTGAACTGGACCGCGGCCTGGTGCGGGTGCCGTGGGCGGACAAGGTCAACATCTCCGCGCTCACCGGCCGGTCCGTGCGCAAGCTCGCGCCCGCGCTGCGGACCGCGTTGAAGTCCTGGGACCAGCGGGTTCCCACCGGTCAGCTGAACGGCTGGCTCGCCGATCTCATCGCCGCGACCCCGCCGCCGGTGCGCGGTGGCAAGCAGCCGAAGGTGCTGTTCGCGACCCAGGCCGGTATCCGGCCGCCGACGCTGGTCCTGTTCACCACCGGCTTCCTCGAGGCGGGTTATCGGCGGTTCATCGAACGGAAGTTCCGTGAGCGGTTCGGTTTCGACGGCACACCCGTCCGGGTGAATGTCCGAGTACGGGAAAAGAAGCAGCGGCCCAAGGCGGGCGGAAAAGCGGCCGGGAAATCAGCGGGTAAACCGAAAGCGCGCTGATTCTCACGATGTAGGTGAATAGTTCACTGGGTGGACACGCCGATGACCTCGGGTTTCGGCGTGTCCGCCGGTGAGCTTCGACACTCTGTCGAGATCCTCCCGAGATATGTCGTTCACCTGCGGTAAAGTCATAGGTCTGCTAGCGGGCGCCTCATTCGGAGAGCGAGCCCGAATGACGCACTTCGCGAAAGGTGTGTGATGGGCTTGAGCGCCCATGGTTCTTTTCTGGCCAGCTCTGTCCTGCCCGTGGTGACCGCCCGATGACACTGACCGCCGATTCCCGGCCGATCGCCTGTGTCGCCGACGTCACCGTCGCTCCCTCGCCCGCCCCCGTCGCCGACCGGGCCCTGTTCTGGTCCGGCCTCGGAGCCGGTGAGCGCACCCTGCTCGACATCCTCGCCGAGACCGCCGCCCGCCACCCCAACGCGGGCGCGATCGACGACGGTGAGACCACGCTGTCCTACCGCAAGCTCGTCGAGGAGATCGACGCCTACGGCCGCAAGCTGACCGCCAACGGGGTCGGCGTCGGCGACCGGGTCGGCGTCCGGATCTCCTCCGGCACCGCGGAACTCTACGTCGCGATCCTCGCCGTCCTGTCGGTCGGCGCCGCCTACGTGCCGGTCGACGCGGACGACCCGGACGAGCGCGCGGAACTGGTGTTCGGCGAGGCCGAGGTCGCCGCCGTCGTCACCGATGGCGGCGCGATCACCGTCGTCGGCTCGCCGAGCGGCATCGAGGGCTCGCCCGCGCCGACCGACGACGCCTGGATCATCTTCACCTCCGGTTCGACCGGTAAGCCGAAGGGCGTCGCGGTCTCGCACGCCTCGGCCGCCGCGTTCGTCGACGCCGAAGCGCAGCTGTTCCTCACCGAGGAACCGATCGGCCCCGGCGACCGCGTGCTCGCCGGGCTGTCCGTCGCGTTCGACGCGTCGTGCGAAGAGATGTGGCTCGCCTGGCGTCACGGCGCCTGCCTGGTGCCGGCGCCGCGTTCGCTCGTGCGCACCGGCGTCGACCTCGGCCCGTGGCTGGTCGCGCAGGGCATCACCGTCGTCTCGACCGTGCCGACGCTGGCCGCGCTGTGGCCCGCCGACGCGCTGGAAGACGTCCGCCTGCTGATCTTCGGTGGCGAAGCGTGCCCGCCGGAGCTGGCCGAACGCGTCGCCGTCGAAGGCCGCGAAGTCTGGAACACCTACGGTCCGACCGAGGCCACCGTCGTCGCCTGCGCCGCGCAGATGACCGGCGAAGGTCCGGTCCGCATCGGCCTTCCGCTGGTGGGCTGGCAGCTCGCCGTCGTCAACGAGGCGGGTGAGCCGGTCGCGATGGGGGAGACCGGCGAGCTGGTCATCGGCGGCGTCGGCCTGGCCCGCTACCTGGACCCGGAGAAGGACGCCGAGAAGTTCGCGCCCCTGCCCTCGCTGGGCTGGCGCCGCGCGTACCGCAGCGGTGACATGGTCCGCGCCGAAGCCGAGGGCCTGCTGTTCCTCGGCCGTCTCGACGAGCAGGTCAAACTCGGCGGCCGCCGGATCGAACTCGGCGAGGTCGACGCGGCGCTCCAGGCGCTTCCCGGAGTGCAGGGCGCCGCTGCCGCGGTCCGTCGCACCAAGGCGGGAAACCAGGTGCTCGTCGGGTACGTCGTGCCCGCCGAAGGGGTCGAGTTCGACCACGACGAAGCCGCGACCAGGCTGCGTGAGCAGCTGCCCGCCGCGCTCGTCCCGCTCCTGGCCCTGATCGGCGATCTGCCGACGCGCACCTCCGGCAAGGTCGACCGCAACGCGCTGCCCTGGCCGCTGTCCACTGTGGACGCCGCGAAGTCCGGCCTGTCGCCGACGGAGAGCTGGCTCGCCGAAGGCTGGGCGGAGATCCTCGGCGTCTCGGTCGACAACCCGAAGGCCGACTTCTTCACCAACGGCGGCGGAAGCCTGACCGCCGCGCAGTTGATCGCGCGGATCCGGACCCGGCACCCGCAGGTGTCGGTGAGCGACATCTACGCCAACCCGAAGCTCGGCGCGCTCGCGTCGCTGCTGGACGCGCTGAGCGGCGAGAAGACCGAACGCCGTGACATCGCGCCCACCCCGCGCAAGGCGGGCGTCATCCAGTCGTTGCTCATGATCCCGCTGATGGGCCTGGTCGGCCTCCGGTGGACGGCCATCGCCGCGACGCTGTCGAACGTGCTGTCGCTGGCCGGTTTCGCCTGGGCGCCGACGCTGAGCTGGGTGTGGATCGCCGTCGCGTGGATCGTGCTGTTCAGCCCCGCCGGCCGGATCGCGATCTCGGCGACCGGCTCGCGGCTGCTGCTGCGCGGGGTCCGTCCCGGTAGCTACCCGCGTGGCGGGAGTGTCCACTTGCGACTGTGGGCGGCCGAGAAGCTCGCCGAGTTCAGCGGCGCGGACAGCGTCGCCGGTGCTTCCTGGATGACTACCTACGCCAGGGCACTCGGCGCGCGGATCGCCAAGGACGTCGACCTGCATTCCCCGCCGCCGGTCACCGGCATGCTGAAACTCGGCCGTGGTGCCGCCATCGAACCCGAGGTCGACCTGACCGGGCACTGGGTGGACGGCGATCTCGTGCACATCGGCAAGATCCGCATCGGCGCCGACGCGCGGATCGGCGCGCGCAGCACGCTGTTCCCCGGCGCCCGGATCGGCAAGGGCGCGGAGATCGCGGCCGGGTCGACCGTCCGCGGCAGTGTGCCCGCCGGGCAGCGCTGGGCCGGTGCCCCCGCCGCCCGTGCCACCAAGGACTCGCTGAATTGGCCGTCGAGCCGCCCGCCGCGTTCGCGGTGCTGGGCTTCGGTCTACGGCGCGACCTCGGTCGCTCTCGGTCTTCTGCCCGCTGTCGCCGCCCTGCCCGCCGTCGCGGTGCTCGGCTACGCGATCGCCGGGACGACTTCGCTGGGCGCCGCGCTCGGCCAGGCGCTGCTGTTCACGCCGCTCGCGACCATCGCGTACTTCCTGTCCTACGCCTTGCTCGTGCTCGTCGGCGTCCGTTCGCTGAGCATCGGCATGGTCGAGGGTTACCACCCCGTGCACGGCCGCGTCGCATGGCAGGTCTGGGCGACCGAACGGCTGATGGGCATGGCGCGGGAAGGCCTGTTCCCCCTGTACGCCAGCCTGTTCACCCCGGTGTGGCTCCGGATGCTCGGGGCGAAGGTCGGCCGCAACGTCGAGGCGTCCACCGTCCTCGCGCTGCCGAAGATGACCCAGGTGGACAGCGGCGCGTTCCTCGCGGACGACACCATGGTCGCCACCTACGAACTCGGCCACGGCTGGCTGCACGTCGCCCCGGCGCGGATCGGCAAGCAGGCGTTCCTCGGCAACTCGGGGATGGCCGCGCCGGGCCGTTCGGTGCCGAAACGCGGTCTCGTCGGCGTGCTGTCGTCCGCGCCGCTCAAGGCGAAGAAGGGCTCGTCGTACCTCGGGATGCCGCCGCTGCCGGTCCGCCGGTCGGTCGGCGAGTCCGACACGAGCCGCACGTACACCCCGCCGCTGCGGCTGAAGGCGGCGCGTGCGCTCGTCGAACTGTGCCGCATCGTGCCGGTGATGTGCGGTGTCGCGCTGACCGTGCTGGTGGCCGCCGGGATCTTCGCGCTCGCGTCGTCCTTCGGTTTCGTGATCGCGGTGCTGCTCGGCGGACCGCTGCTGCTCGCCGCCGGTGCCGTCGCCGCGCTGACCGCCACCGCGATGAAGTGGCTGCTGGTCGGCCGGTTCCGCGCGGTCGACCACCCGCTGTGGAGCTCGTTCGTCTGGCGCAACGAACTCGCCGACACCTTCGTCGAGGCGCTCGCCGTGCCGTGGCTGATCGGTTCGCTCGGCGGCACGCCGCTGCTGCCGGCGTGGCTGCGGACCATGGGTGTCAAGATCGGCCGGGGTGTGTGGCTGGAGACGTACTGGCTGCCCGAGTCGGACCTGGTCAGCCTCGGCGACGGCGCGACGATCAACCGCGGTTGTGTCGTGCAGACGCACCTGTTCCACGACCGGATCATGACGATGTCGCCGGTGACCCTGGACGAGGGAGCGACGCTCGGGCCGCACGGTATCGTGCTGCCTGGCGCGAGCATCGGCGCGCGGACGACCGTCGGACCGGGTTCACTGGTGACCCGGGGCGACGCGGTTCCCGCCGATTCGCGCTGGCTGGGCAATCCCATCTCGGCCTGGACGAAGTAGGGACTGTTGGCGGAGCTGAGGTGTGACCGTACGGGTGAACCGACGGACATGATGGGAAGCGGGGTCTTTCGCGGGTGATTTCGAAGGACTCCGTGCTGCCCTCTCCCGGCGCGGACACCTCCGGCGACTCCTATCTGCCCCGTCACGGTAACGGCGGTTACCGCGTCCGGCACTACGATCTGGAGCTGGACTACAAGATCGGTCCCAACCGGCTGTCGGCCTCCGCGGCCATCACCGCGGAGGCGACGCAGGCGCTGTCGCGGTTCACGCTGGACTTCGGTGAGTTCCGGATCAATCGCGTGCTGGTCAACGGGAAACCGGCCAAGTACACGCGGCGCGCGCACAAGTTGCAGGTGAAGCCGGCGAAGTCGCTGGCGCTCGGCAGCGAGTTCGTGGTCGAGGTCCACTACGTCGGCAATCCGCGGCCGCTTCCCGGGCTGTGGGGCGACATCGGCTGGGACGAACTGACCGACGGTTCGCTCGTCGCGAGCCAGCCGGTCGGGGCGCCGTCGTGGTTCCCGTGCAACGACCACCCCTCGGACAAGGCGGCCTATCGGGTCGCGCTGACGACATCGTCGCCGTATCTCGTCGCCGTCACCGGGAACCTGGTGGCGAGACACGAACGCGCGAGCACCACGAAATGGGTCTTCGAACGGCCCGAGCCGACGCCGACGTACCTGATGAGCGTCCAAATAGGACGGTACGACGACGTCGAACTGGTCTCCGGTCCCCAGCCGGGCTGGTTCTCGCAACCCTCCGTCGAGGCGTTCCGGATCAACCTCGACGGCGGCTCCGTGGTCACCTCCGTCCCGCAACGGGCCGCCGTGCCGCCGCGCCTGCGCCGGCCGTTCGCGCGTGATTTCGGGCGGCAGGGCCGGATCATGGACTCGCTGCAACGTCTGTTCGGGCCGTACCCCTTCGGCGAGTATGTCGTCGTCGTCACCGACGACGACCTCGACGACCCGATCGAGGCGCAGGGCATGTCGATCTTCGGCGCCAACCACGTCGACGGGCGGCGCACCCACGAGCGGCTCGTCGTGCACGAACTGGCGCATCAGTGGTTCGGCAACAGCCTGACCGTCGCGGACTGGCGGCACATCTGGCTGAACGAAGGCTTCGCGACCTACGCGGAATGGCTCTGGTCCGAGGAATCCGGCGGGCAGAGTGCGCATGAGTGGGCGAAGACCTGGCACGCGCTGATGAAGGTGAAGCCCGCGGACCTGCGGCTCTCCGACCCCGGCGTGGCACGGATGTTCGACGAGCGCGTGTACAAACGCGGCGGCCTTCTGTTGCACGCCTTGCGTTGTACCGTCGGTGACGCGGTGTTCTTCCAGCTGGTGAAGGCTTGGGCGGTGGAGAACCGGCACGGTCTGGTGACCACCGCGGCTTTTGTGGCGCTTGCCGAACGCTTTGCCGGCCGGTCGCTGGCGGGGTTCTTCGACGCCTGGCTGGACGCTCCGGCGCTGCCCCCTCTGCCGCCCGTCTGACTCGCGTGCCCGGGCAGCGCCTGCTGCCCGGAGTGAGGCGCGCGGTCGGTCGCGGAGATCGACGCGCTGGCCGGCCTGCCGGTAAATCGGTGGTTCGCGATCACGGCACCTCGCTACAGTCGCCCTGTCGATGCCTGGGGAGGGGCGATGGGAAGAAAGAGTCCGCAGGAGAAGAAGCGGCTGAGCTACGCCAAGGATCGCCGCAACCGCTACGGCGAGAACGACAAGTCCTCGCGCAAGAACATTCCGCGCCACAAGCGGCGGGTGAACCGGGCGAACCGGCATCGTGAGCAGCAAGTGCTCAACGGTGCGCGTGGCTCCGCGGATATCGAGGGTGCCGCGATCGCCGAGGAGAGTTTGCTCAAGACCCGGCCGCAGCGGTGGCAGAAGTCGGCCGGAGCCACGCTCGGCGCGCTCGTCCAGGGGAAGCTCGCCATGACGGACGAGCGAAGGGTCTTCGAGGCGGAAACCTTGTCGCCGTTGAGCGACGACGAACTGGGTGAAATGCTATCGGCGGCGGTGCACCTGTTGCCGCTCAGGGACGCGGCGATCCTGCATCTCCTGTACTACGCGGGTCTTCGCGCCGGCGAACTGTCCGCGCTGGCTCTGCGGGACGTGTCGGCCGACGCGGTCATCGTCCGTGGACCGCGGCAGCGTACGGTCCCGATTCCGCCTGAGCTCCGGCCGGTGCTCGATGCCTGCCTTCGGGAGCGTGTCGACGAGGGAGCCTCGTGGTCGTCTTCGGATTCCTGATCGGTCTGCCGGGGTTGTCGGCGCGAACGCTGCGCAAGACCTTCGCCGTCAACCTCCTCCGGGCCGGGGTCGATCTCGACGACGTCGCCGCGATGCTCGGGCACGCGTCGCCTGAAGCCACTCGCGCCTACCTCGCTTCCTGACCGATAGGTCGGATGTATCTGCGGTCGAAGGCGCGTTGCAGGGCTACACGTTCACCGGTGCCGCGTCGATGTCGGCGTAGATGCTGCGCGGTGAGATGGCGGCGTTCTATCTCGGCGAACTGCAGCGGCGCTACATCCAGCCGAACACGATGTACAAGGAATCCGGTCCGGTGATCGAGACGCCGCTTTCGGCCACGCAGTCTCTGCACGACATGCTCGTGCAGAGCTGGGGCGGGGTGATCCGGCTGTTCCCGGCCGTGCCCGCCGCATGGGCGGACGCCGCGTTGCGCGACTTCCGCACGGAGGGCGCGTTCCTGCTCAGCGCTTCCCGGCAGGCGGGGAAGACACGCTGGGTCAAGGTCACCAGCGAGGCGGGGGCGCCGTGCGTGCTGCGGACGGACATGGACGGGGAGCTGACCGTCCGCGACCGGTGGGGACGGCCGAAACGCTGGCGGCGGCTGCCGAACGGCGACGTCCACCTCGACCTGCGGCGTGGGGAGGAGGCCGTCGTGCACCGCGCGGGCGACCGGCCGGACCTCGAAATCCGGCCCGTCCCGGCGAACGGGACCAGCACGCCATGGGGGATGCCGTGACGTCGTGAGCGGCGATACGCGAGAGTGTTCCTGTACTTCCTCCGGACGACAGGAGCACAGATGTCCCAGCCACCGCAGCCGGGTGAGCCCGAAGGCCAGGCGCCCGACGCCGGGGCTCCCCAGCAGCAGTATCAGCAGCCCTATCCGCAGCAGCCGTACCAGCAGCAGGGCTGGTACGGCGCGCCGCAACAGCCGCCGCCGTCGTCGTCGAACAAGACGGTGCTCTGGGTGGGGCTGGGTGCGCTGGGACTCGTCGTGATCGTCGCCGTCGTCGCGATCACCGGCTTCGTGGCACCGGGGTTCTTCCTGCCGGACTCGAAGGACAAGAGCACGGCCGCGTCGTCTTCCTCGTCGGCTCCGGCGTCCAGCACCGAGGACACGGCGACGCAGAGTCCGGTGAACATCCCTTCGAGCAGGGTTCCGCTGCCACAGCGCAGCGCCCCGCTGGCGGATCCGACGGACTGCGCGTTCCCGGCGGATTCCTCCGGTCCGGCGCCGAAGAAGGTGAACCCGCCCGCGGCGGCCCCGGCCCCGGCGTCCGGCACGATGGCCGTCACCCTCAGGACGACGGCGGGCGAAGTCGGGCTGACGCTGGACCGCGGGCTCGCGCCGTGCACGGTGGCGAGCTTCCTCTCGCTGGCGCAGCAGGGTTACTTCGACGGAACCTCGTGTCACCGGCTCGGTACCTCGGGACTGCAGATGCTCCAATGCGGCGACCCCGAAGGTTCCGGAATGGGCGGGCCGGGATACACCGTTCCGGACGAAGTCTTCTCCGGGCTCAGGTACGGGCGGGGCATTCTCGCCGTGGCGAAGAGGCAGGCGCCGAACTCGGGCGGCAGTCAGTTCTTCATGGTCTTCGGTGAAGCGGAACTGCCGCCCGACTACACCGTGTTCGGGAGCATTTCGGACGCCGGACTCCAGACCCTGGACAAGGTCGCGCGCGGCGGGGTGGACGACGCGAAGGGGCCGGGCGACGGGACCGGCCCGCCGCGGATCCCGGTGACTTTCCAGTCGATCGCGGTGGGCTGAACGAGGCTTTCGAGTTCGGTGCCGGTGGTCTTGCCCGCCTGAAGTACATGAAGGACCCCTTCCTTGCACCTGACGCAAGGAAGGGGTCCTTCATGTACTTGAATGGAGACTTCACGGACCGGGTTTTCGTGCGCTCAGCGGGACGGCGGGTACCGGACGCCGAACCACTGCTCCGCGTCGTACTCCTCGAACCGATCCACTTCAGCGAACCCGAGCTTCGCCGCGAGGCGCATCGAGCTTTCGTTGGCGGTCTGCGTGCAGAGCACCACCGGCTCGTCGGGAAGCGCGTCGGTGAACCAGTCGAGCGCCGCCGCGCAGGCCTCGGCGCCGTACCCGCGTCCCCACGCCTGCGGCAAGATCAGGTATCCGAGTTCGGTTTCCCCGGCCTCCGGTCGGATATGCCCCGGACGCTCCGCGTCACGCTGATCGAGCGTGATCATGCCGATCATCGATCCGTCGAGTTCGATGACGAACAGCCCGGGGCGCCTGCCCGGGATCTCGGGGCTTGTGCGCTCCAGCTCGTCACGCGGTCGAGCGCCGCCGATGTAGGTTCCCACCTCTGGCGAGGCGAAGAGCTCAATGAACGCCGAACGGTCACGGGCCTCGGACCCGCGGAGCACGAGCCGCTCGGTCTCGATCGGGGCAGGTGGCCAGACGACGTGACCGAGTTTGGTCATGGGCCGCAACCTATCGCACCCCGTCGCCCGGTGCCTGGAAGCCGCCGATCTCCCGCTCGAGCAGTTCAGCCAGGCGCAAGGGAGTGCGGTCTTCGAACATCGGGCCGATGAGCTGCACTCCGACCGGCAGGCCCTCAGCGGAGAGGCCGGTGGGGATGGCGGTGGCAGGCAGGCCGGGCATGGTGGCCAGACCCGCCCAGACAAGCTGGTCGAAGTACGGGTACTCGACGCCGTCGATGTCGATGCGCCGTTCCATCGGATTGGGGTGGTGGTCGTGCGGGAACGCGGGCGTCGGCGTGATCGGGCACAGCACGGCGTCGAACTCGGCGAACAGCCGCCGCCAGCCGTGGCGGTGGACCTCGCGGCGCTTGTCCGCCTCCATCCAGTCGCCATGGCTGAACAGCATGGCGCGCAGCCGCACGGCGTCAAGGCTCTGGTCGTCCGCGTCTGCCCGCAGCTGTTCGAGCGATTCGATGGGAAAGCGCGCGACGGAGCCCGAAATCAGCAACTCCATGTAGAGGGTCGCGGCTTCGGTCAGGTCGGGTAGCAGCGGAGTGTGCCGTTCGACGCGGACGCCGTTGTCGGCGAGCGCGGCGGCCACTCGGTGCACGCCCGCCCGCACAGCGGAACCGGTCGGGATGAGCGGATGGTCGTCGAGGACCAGGACGCGGAATTCGCCGAGGCGCTCGTGGCGTGCGGGCGGCAGCGTCACGTTGTGCGCCTTGCCGAGCGTCAGCGGATCCGGCCCGGCCATGACGTCGAGCAGGAGGGTGAGGTCGCGGGCGGTGCGTGCCATCGGACCGGCGACGGCGAGGTCGAGGTCGACCGGCAAGGCAGGCTCGGTCGGCGGGACCATGCCGCGGGTCGCCGCCAGTCCGAGTGTCGGCTTGTGCGCGTAGACGCCACAAAAATGCGCAGGGGTGCGCAGCGATCCGGCGAGGTCGGAGCCGATGGACAGCGCGCCGAACCCGGACGCCAATGCCGCCGCCGATCCGCCGGAGGACCCGCCCGGCGTCCGACCGTGCTCCCACGGGTTGACGGTGGTGCCGTAGATGTCGTTGAAGCTCTGGATGTCCTGTAGCCCCAACGGCACATTGGTCTTGCCGAGCACCACCGCACCCGCGGCCTTGAGCCGCGCCACCTGAACCGCGTCCTCGACGGGCATGTAGTCCCGGTGCGCCGGCATGCCCCACGTCGTGGGCAGCCCGGCCATGTCGTACGACTCCTTGACCGTCACCGGGACGCCGAGCAGCGGCCGGTCCTCACCACGCGCGCGTGCCCGGTCGGCACCGTGCGCGGCGGCCCGCGCGCGATCGAAGTCCGGCACGCAGATCGCGTTGAGCACCTCGTCTTCGCGCTCGATGCGGGCGATCGCCTCGTCGGTGAGTTCCGCCGATGTCACCGCACCGGCGCGTAAAGCGGCAATGATTTCTTCGGCCGTCTGAAAGCTTGATTCCATGAATTCGAAGCTATCGACGTGCTCCTGGGGGCACGAAATTCCGAGTCAGGCAACAGAAAGAGTCCTTCGTGGACTCGTTCGGGGATCGGCGCAGGTCACGGTGCTGAAAGTGGGTGACTCCGCTCGTGCGAGCCATGGAATGCCGCTTTGTGCAACGGGACGGATATCTCAATGCGCATTGTCCGCTTGGTTGCGCTTCTGACCTTTTCGCTCCAGCGAAAAGGGTTGGAGCCCGTGTGGTGACCGCTCCGGCGATGGCCGGGACGGCTGGCGCGCCGAGCGATGGCGTCGTCCCCGTCGAGGCGAAGAAGGGGCAATGGCACTGGGCGCACTCCCGCTACTGGTTCGTGGACGGTGTCAGCATGGGGGCCGCCCGCGTCAGTTGCCGCGCCTGGGGGAGGTATGGCGTCCAGAAGGACGTCGTAGCGAGGCACTGGGAAACACGCGATCAGGCCCGGTTCGGGATCGAACGGGCCTGATCGCGTACGTGGGTCTCAGTTCGGCGGCTGCTGAGTCGGCGGGTTGGACTGTGGCTGGCCTGGCTGGGGGTAGCCAGCCTGCGGCGACTGGAAACCCGGCTGTGTCCCCATCGGGTAGTTGACCGGTCCCGTGTTCGGCGCGAAGCCGGCCTGGTGCCGGGGCGGATGGCCGCTCTTGGCGACCGCGATGGCGACCAGGAGCCAGGAAAGCAGCGCGACGGCGTCGAGCGGGATGCCGACGCCCATGAAGATCAACTGGATCTCGTCGGCGGAAAGGTTGCCGGACGAGACCCAGGCAGGCACGTTCACCGACACGAACCGCCAGACGATGCCCGCCGCCGTCGTGACGAGCATGAGCACGAAGGCGCCCACCATCAGGCCGGAGACTCCCCGGGAACGGGCCTTGACCGACAAGATCAAGCCGAGCAGGCCCACCACGAGCTGCAAGACCCGCGGGATGACGTCGATGCTCGCGAACGTAAAGGTTGACATACCTGCCTTCCACAGCTTTCCCCGCCGGAGATCGTGACGTCCGGACCGCGCCGAGGTGATCCTATGTGGTGGCAACGCTTCACGTGGCGGGTTCTGGGAACGGGGCTTGACCACCCAACCTGAACCGTGAGGCTCAGAGCGGGTTGTGCGCCCCCAGCGGCGCGGTGCAGAACGGCCCGCCGATGTACTCCGCCGCGATCCCGGTCGGCGCGGGCTTGTCGGCCAGCTGATCCGCGTACGTCTCCGCGTTGTCGAGCGATTTGTAGCCCAGCGCCTCGGCTTCGGCGAGCGAGTAGACCCGGCGCGTGTTGTCCGAGACGCCCCAGATCAGCCGGTAGCCGGGGGAGGGGTAGCTCAGGCAGGCCTCGAACAGCCGCGCGCCGTCGTCGGGGGAGAGCCAGGTCGCCAGGCCGCGCGGGCCGAGGACGAGCGGGTTTTCGAAGCAGGAACCGATCCGGATGACGATCACGTCCATGCCGAACCGCGAGTGGTACAGGCTGCCGAGTGCTTCGATGGTCGCCTTGCTGACGCCGTAGTAGGTGTCGGGCCGGGGTGTGGAGTCGGCGGGGAGACCGTTCTCACCTGCTTCGTCGTTGCGCCGGAAGCCCACGGAGTGGTTGCTGGAAGCCAGGATCACGCGCGGCACACCGGCGGCTCGCGCGGCTTCGAGGACGGTGTGGGTGCCGTTGATGTTGACGTCGAGGGTGGCTTCCCACGAGTTCTCGCGGCTGTGCCCGCCGAGGTGGATCACCGCGTCGACACCGGCGCAAGCCTCCGCCATCGCCTCCGGGTCGGTCACCGACGCGGTGATCAGCTCGATGTCCTCGCCACCCGCGGCTTCGGGCTGCGCGGCCAGGTCGAGCAGCCGCAGCACCCGGCCGGAACGGCGCAGCCGCGGCCGCATCAGGGTGCCGACGATACCCGCCGAGCCGGTGATCAGGACGCGCTGGTCTGCCATGTGAACCCCTTGTCAGTGAAGGAAGAACGGAATGATCAGCGGATGCCGGCGCGGCGTAGTTGCTGGCCGAGTTCCGCGGTGATTTCGGCGAGGAGTTCGCCGACGCGCCGGGCGTCGGCGTCGGTGACCTCGGTGACCGGCATGGAGCAACTGATCGCGTCGGTGCCGGGGATGCGGTACGGGATCACGGCCGCGACGCACCGGACGCCGAGGCTGCCTTCCTCGATTTCCGCCGCATAGCCGCGTTCGCGGGTCTTCGCGCATTCGGCGTGCAGCGCTTCGACGGTGGTGATGGTGTTCGGGGTGAGCGCCGACAGCTCTCCGGTCAAGAGCCCGTCGATCTCGTCGTGCGTCAGTTCGGCCAGCAACGCCTTTCCTAGCGCGGTCGCGTGGGTGGGCAGCGTGCGGCCGACGCGAGACACGAGATGCGTCGAGTGCCGGGACTCGCGCGTCTCCAGGTAGACGACGTCGGTGCCCTCGCGGCGCGCGAAATGCGCGGTGTAGCCGGTCTTCTCCCGGATCCGCTCCAGCGCCTCGGTCGCGTACGGGACGACCGGGTCGCGGTCCAGATAGGCCGTGCCGCAGATCAGCGCGCGGACGCCGAGGCGGTAGCGGGCGGTGTTGGTGTCCACTTCCAGCCAGCCCGCTTCGAGCAGGGTGCGGAGCAGGCCGTGCAGGCTCGACCTGGGAAACCCGGTCCGCGCGTGGAGATCCGACAGCGAAAGCCACACGTCGTTCGCGGCGAAGGTCTCGATGAGGTCGATCGCCCGCCGGGCCGATTTGACCCCGGCGGGTTCGGCGGCGGGCGCGCCGTTCGCCACGGTGACAGCGGCTTCCTGCGGTGGCATCCGTGCTCCTCCATCCGGCCGTTGACTTGTGACTCCGGCCATATTAGCGTCCCGAACAGCGTTCTTATGGATGAACATAATCACTATAACAGACTCCGTTCATGAATGTGAACAGTTGACCGGCGCTGGGCTGGGCCTTCGTGAACGCGGAGAGGAGTCAACGGTGCACGTACTCGACTGGGCGATGGTCTGCGCGTATTTCGCGTTGATGGTCGTGATCGGCTGGTGGTCGCACAAGCGGATCCACGATGTGAAGGACTTCTTCACCGCCGGAGGCAGGATGCCCTGGTGGCTGACCGGGATCTCGCATCACATGTCCGGTTACAGCGCGGTGTTGTTCGTGGCCTACGCGGGCGTGGCCTATACGAGCGGGATCACCGTCTACTTCTGGGGCATGGCCAGTATCGGCATCGGCGTCGGTATCGGCAGCTGGCTGTTCGCCGCCCGGTGGAACAGGCTCCGGTCGAAGGTGGGGGTCGCGTCCCCGCTCGAGTACCTCGCGCGGCGGTTCAACGTCCCGACCCAGCAGGCGCTCGCGTGGAGCGGCAGCCTGCTGAAGATCTTCGACATCGCGGCGAAGTGGTTCGCGATCGCCACGATCCTCAACGTCTTCGCCGGGGTGGACTACACCTGGGGCATCATCATCACCGGCTCGGTCACGCTGGCCTACTGCACCGTCGGCGGTCTCTGGGCCGACGCGCTCACCGACTTCGGCCAGTTCGTGATCCAGGCCATCGCGGCCATCGCCATGCTCTGGGTGGTGCTGGGCAAACTCGGCGGCGTCTCGGGTCTGTGGACGATGTGGGGCGATCTCCCGCCGAGCCACCTCAACCCGACCACGTCGAAGTTCACCACCGTCGTGTTGCTCGTCTATGTACTGGTGAAGACGCTGGAGTACAACGGCGGTATGTGGAACCTGGCGCAGCGCTACATGGCCGCGCCCGACACGCACGCGGCACGCCGGGGCGCGCGGCTCTCCTCGATCCTGTACCTGGTGTGGCCGCTGTTCATGATGTTCCCGATGTTCGCGGCTCCGCTGCTGATCCCGGACATCCAGAACCCGGACAACGCCTACGCGATCATGACGACGACGTTCCTGCCGCCGGGCCTGATCGGGCTGGTGCTGGCGGGCATCTTCTCCCACACGATGGCGATGGTGTCGTCCGACGCGAACGCGATCTCCGCGGTCATCACCCGCGACATGCTGCCCGTGCTGGTGAAGAAGACCCGGCGGTGGACCGAAGCGCAGGGCCTGCTGGCCGCCCGCGTCACGACCGCGATCTTCATCGTGCTGACCATGGCGGTCGCCACGCAGGCCCCCAAACTCGGCGGTGTGCTCGGCATCGTGGTGCTCTGGGTCGCGGCTTTGATGGGTCCGATCTCGGTCCCGCTGCTGCTCGGCATGCTCCCGTGGTTCCGCCGTTCCGGCTCCCGCGCGGCGCTGATCTCGTGGGCGGGCGGTCTCATCGCCTACGCGGTCGCCTACTACGGCTACAACGCCACCCTCGCGGTCACCGTGTCCACCCCGATCCTGGTCTCGCTGGGGCTGTTCATCGGGCTCGGCTACCTCATGCCAGAGCGCAAGGCGACCACGGACGAGCTCATCGACACGATCGACCGCGACGACGAAGTCCTACCCCGCAAGTCGCAGGACGGCACCACCGTGCCCGCCTGACCGGGCCCGTACCCGGGACCATCCACAAAGAACGAAAGAGAAATCCATGGCACAGCCCAAGTTCGAGGCACGCGTTCCCGCCGAGAACTCATCAGCGCAGATCGAACTCGACGGCCTACTGGCGTTCCCCTTGACCCCCTTCACCGAGGGACTGGAACTCAATCTCGACGTGTTCGCGGAAACCGTCGAGAGCCACGTGGCCGCCGGAGCCGGCGCGCTGTTCGTCGCCTGCGGTACGGGCGAATTCAGCTCGCTGTCCCCGGACGAGCACGCGGCGATCCTGCGCAAGGCTCGTGAGGTCGTCGCCGGGCGGGTGCCCGTGTGGGTCGGGGCGGGCGGTGGTGCGGCGTCGGCCCGTGCCGGAATCGCGGCGGCGGAGGCGGGCGGCGCGGACGGCGTCCTCCTCCTGCCGCCCTACCTGGTCACCGGTCCGCCGTCCGGGCTGGTCGACCACGTGCGGTACGCCGTCGGGGAGTCCTCGATCCCGGTGATCGTCTACCACCGGTCCACCGGCGTGTTCACCCCGGACTCGGCCGTGGACCTGCTCGGCATCCCGTCGGTGGTCGGCATCAAGGACGGTTTCGGCGACGTCGAGCTGATGAGCCGGATCATCACCACGATCCGTTCCGTCGGCACCGGCCGGGCCCGGGATTTCCTGTTCTTCAACGGTCTTCCGACGGCGGAGGTCTCCGCGCGCGCCTACTCCGCGGTCGGCGTGGCGCGGTACTCCTCGGCCGTGCACTGCTTCGCCCCCGAGATCGCGGCCCGGTTCCACCGCGCGCTCGCGGAGAACGACGACGCCGTCATGGAGGCGCTGCTCGCCGGGTTCTACCTTCCGCTGGTGGCGCTGCGGGACGAAGGCCGTGGCTTCGCCGTGTCGCTGGTCAAGGCCGCCGCGCGTCTGCGGGGTGACAAGGTCGGCTCGGTCCGGCCGCCGCTGGTCGAGCCCACCGCGGACCAGATCGCCCGCCTGGAGAAGATCATCGACGACGGGTTCGCCGCCCTCAAGTCCGTCGAGGCCGGTGCCTGAAGATGAAGGTTCTCGACGTCGTCCTGACCCCGGTCGCCTTCGCCGACCCCCCGCTGCTCAACGCGATGGGCGTGCATGAGCCCTTCGCGCTGCGCGGCGTTGTCCAGCTGATCTGCGAAGACGGTGTGGTCGGCCTCGGCGAGTCCTACGGTGACCTCGCGTTCCTCGACCAGGTCAGGAAGGTGCTCCCCGAACTCAAGGGGCACGACGTGTTCGACCTGCCCGGCCTCCGCCGGAAGGTCGCCACCACCCTCGGCGAGGTCGTCTTCGCCGACGCGCACGGGCTCACCGGCGGTTTCTCCGTCAGCAAGACCGTCGCCAGCGTGTACTCGCTGTTCGAGGTGGCCGCGCTCGACGCGCAGGGTCACTACCTGGGCAGGCCGGTGGTGGACCTGCTCGGCGGCAAGGCACGCGACGCCGTCGACTTCTCCGCCTACCTGTTCTACAAGTTCGGCGCCCACATCGGCGCCGACGAGGACTCGTGGGGCGAGGTGACCACGCCGGAGGCGCTCGTCGGCGAGGCGCGCCGCATGGTGGAGGAGTACGGCTTCGGCTCCATCAAACTGAAGGGCGGCGCCTTCGACCCCGACCAGGAGATGGACGGGATCCGCGCGCTCGCGGACGCGTTCCCGGATCATCCGCTCCGCATCGACCCGAACGCGGCGTGGACCGTCGAGACCGGGATCCGGGTCGCCGAAGAACTCGACGGTGTCCTGGAGTACCTCGAAGACCCGACGCCGGGTATCGAGGGCATGGCGCGGGTCGCGGAGAAGGCGAACATGCCGCTGGCCACGAACATGTGCGTCGTGCGCTTCGCGGACATCGAGCCGGCGTTCCGGCAGCGGGCGGTCGGCGTAATACTTTCGGACCATCATTACTGGGGTGGCCTGCGGGACACCCAAGCCCTCTCGACCACGGCGGAATGCTTCGACGTGGGGCTTTCCATGCACTCGAACAGTCATCTCGGGATCAGTCTGGCCGCTATGGTGCACGTGGCCGCGGCGACGCCGCACCTGACCTACGCCTGCGACACCCACTGGCCGTGGAAGACGGCCGACGTCATCGCCCCGGGTGCGCTGGAGTTCGCCGACGGTGCGGTCGCGGTGCCCGACAAGCCCGGGCTCGGGGTCGAACTCGACCCCGACGCGCTGGCGCGGGCCCATGAAGACTATGTCCGAAGTGGACAGACCAAACGGGATGACGTGACCTATATGCG
Source organism: Amycolatopsis sp. cmx-4-54 (assembly GCF_046548895.1). NCBI lineage: Bacteria > Bacillati > Actinomycetota > Actinomycetes > Pseudonocardiales > Pseudonocardiaceae > Amycolatopsis > Amycolatopsis sp. cmx-4-54. Next base: position 1,021,435 of record NZ_JAEBEJ010000001.1, on the reverse strand, counting down.
GAAGTTCGTCGGAAGCTTCGAACCGAACACGGCACGGTGGTGACGAGGTGAAGGTCACCGGATACGCCTACCCCTGGGACGTCGTCGACGATCCCGGCTTCGTCGAGCGCGTACGGGAGCTCGGCGTCGACGAGGTCGCCGTCGCCGTGTCGTACCACAGCGCCCGCGCGGCGACTCCCTGGTCGCCCGAGCGCACTTCGATCGTCGCGCGCCACGCGGCGCTGTACCGGCCCGTGCGTGAGGAGGCGTGGGGTGAGCTGAAGCCCGCCGAACCGGACTGGGTCGAAAGCCGCGACAGCGCGGGCGACGCCGTCCGGATGCTGAACGAGGCGGGTGTCCCGGCGGCGGCGTGGCTCGTGCTGACCCACAATTCGCAGCTGGGCACGGAGTTCCCGGATTTCACCGTGCGCAACTGTTTCGGCGAGCGGTACCCGTGGGCGCTGTGCCCAGGCCAGCCCGCCGTCCGGGAGTACGCGGCGAACGTGACGGCGGAGAGTCTCGCCGGGCTCGACTTCGCCACGGTCATCCTCGAGGCCTGCGGTCCGCTCGGCGCCGTGCACCAGCACCAGCACGAGAAGACCGACGGCGTCTGGTCGCCAGCGGTCGCGCGGCTGCTGTCGATCTGCTGCTGCGACGAGTGTCTCGACGCCTGGGCCGCGGCCGGTCAGGATCCGGCGAAGGCGCTGGGCAAGCTGCGGGCCGAGGTCCGGCGGCTGATCGACAGCGGTGACCTCCGGGCGACCGAGGACAAGATCCTGCCCACCCTGCGGCAGGTCCTGCTCGACACGCGGCAGCGGGCGACCGACGCCCTCCGGCGCGAGGTGCTCGCGAAGATCCCGTCCGGGCCCCGGATCGTGCTGCACGGCGCGATGGACCCGTGGGTCACCGGCGCGCTGCCGGGGCTGACGCCGTCGGCCCCGGACGACGTCGACGCGGTGGTGCTGCAGAACTGGGCACCCGGTCACCCCAGTGTGAACGCCGTCGCGGCGGCACGGGCGAAACTGCCGGAGAAGGTCGCCGTCGGCAGCTACATCACCGCGGTGGCGGCCAGCCCGGTGCCCGACATCGAGGCCTACACCATCGAACTCGGCAAGGCAGGCGCCACCGAGCTGCACCTGTACCACCTCGGCCTCGCCGGCCCGGGGCGCTGGGCGGATCTCATCGCCGCCGTCAGCGCCGCGCAAGAAGTCGGTTCCCGCGGCGACGTCGGGTGAGACGTGACGGACTCGAGGTGACCAGTGCGCGCCTTAACTGAACTAGGAGAAGCAAGAAAAATGAGCCAGGCAACGGATCCCGCCACGCTCGACCAGATCCTCGCGGCCGCCGCCGATGCTGCAGGCACGACGGCGGCCGCGACCCCAGCCCGGCGCGCCGGATGGCTGAACGCGGCGGCGGACGCCCTCGACGCGGCCGCCGACGAGCTGATCGCGCTGGCCAACCGGGAGACCCATCTCCCGGCCTCACCGCGACTGCAGGGAGAGCTGAAGCGCACGACGTTCCAGCTGCGCCTGTTCGGCGAAGTGCTGGCCGACGGCGCGTTCCTCGGCGCCACGGTCGACCACGCGGACGCCGCGTGGCCGATGGGTCCGCGGCCGGACATCCGCCGGTTGCTCACCCCGATCGGTCCGGTGCTGGTGTTCGCCGCCAGCAACTTCCCGTTCGCGTTCAGTGTCGCGGGCGGGGACACCGCTTCGGCGCTGGCCGCCGGCTGCCCGGTCGTGCTCAAGGCGCACTCGGGGCATCCTGAGCTGTCCGCCCGCACCGGCGAGATCCTGCGTGAAGCGCTGCTCGGGGCCGGTGCGCCGGAAGGGATCTTCGCGGTCGTCCACGGCCAGCAGAACGGCGTCACGGCGCTGAAGGACCCGCGGATCCAGGCGGCTTCGTTCACCGGTTCGGTGCCGGGCGGGCGCGCGCTGTTCGACATCGCGACCTCGCGGCCGTCGCCGATCCCGTTCTACGGCGAACTCGGCAGCGTCAACCCGGTCGTCGTCACGCAGGCCGCGATCGACGCGCGCGGTGAAGCGGTCGCCAAGGGCTACGCGGGCTCCTTCACCCTCGGTGCCGGGCAGTTCTGCACCAAACCGGGGCTGCTGTTCCTGCCCGAGGGGCACGGCCTCGAAGACACGCTGCGCGAGGCCGTCGCGGCGATCCCGGCGCAGCCGATGCTCAACGAGCGTATCGCGGCCGGATTCGCCGACGGGCTGGCGAAGCTGAGCGAGGTCGACGGTGTCGAGGTGCTGTCGGAATCCGGCGGTACAGAAGGGATCTCGCACGGCGCGACCCTGCTCGCCACCACCGCCAAGGCCTTCCTGGCCGATGCCGGCACGGTCCGCGAGGAATGCTTCGGTCCGGCGTCGCTGATCGTCACCTACGCCGATCAGGACGAACTGATCAGCCTGCTCGGCGTGATGGAACCCGGTCTCACCGCGACCATCCAGGGTGAAGAGTCCGATGTGGACTGGATCCGCCCGGTGCTCCCGTCGCTGACCCGCGTCGCCGGCCGTCTGCTGTGGAACGACTGGCCGACCGGTGTCACCGTCACCTGGGCACAGGAACACGGTGGTCCCTACCCGGCGACCACCGCGCCGACCAGCACGTCGGTCGGCACGGCCGCGATCGAGCGCTTCCTGCGACCGATCGCCTGGCAGGGCTTCCCCGACGCGCTGCTGCCGGAACCGTTGCAGGAGAACAACCCGTGGGAGCTGCCCCGCAGGACCGACGGAAAACGCCAGTAACGCTCGTGAGTGATTTGGGTCGTTCCAACGACCCAAATCACTCACGACCCCAGTTCCCGCCGCCGCCCCTAGTTGCCGTCTTTCGACCCCCTTGGGAGGCACCGTCATGTCCGAATTCGGTCACTTCGACAGGAGAACGGCTTTGCGGGGAGGTGCGGCCGCTGCCGCTTCGGTGGCTTTCACGACCGCTCTCGCGAGCCCTTCGTCAGCGCGACCCGCGGCTCCGGACACGGCGTCCATCGTGACCGGCTATCGCGCACTGCAGACCGGGATCAACCGGCCGTCGGCGGAACGCGCCGCCGCGCTGGCGAACCTGGACCGGGTCGCGAAGTCCTACCACGACAGCATGACGGTCGACGGCGGTCCACTGTGGAAGGACCTCCCGCTCGGCCCCGGCAGCGAGTTCACGACTTCGATGTACGCCCGGCTCCGCGCGATCGCGGTCAACTGGGGCACCCCCGGTGGCGCGCTCGCGGGTGATCCCGCCGTGCTCGCCCGGATCAAGGCGGCACTGGAACTGCTGTACACCAGCGATCAGTACAGCGAGAAGACCGCCGAGATCGGCAACTGGTACACCTACGAGATCGGTATCCCGCTCTACCTGCTGCACATCCTCGCGACGGTCGCCGACGAACTGACCGAGGACGAACTCGCCAAGTACCTGAAGCCGGTGCTCAAGTTCTCCGGCGATCCGAACCGCCGCACCAACAACCCCAGCGTCGTCGAGACCGGCGCCAACCGCGCGGACAAGTCGATGATCTCCATCGTCTCCGGCGCGATGCTGGGCGACGTCGAACGGATCAAGCGGGGTGTCGGCGCGTTCACCGACGTCGAGGGCGGGGGAGCGGCGAGTGTCATCGCCAAACTCCATCGCGCGGCGGGCGACGGTTTCCACACCGACGGCTCCTTCCTGCAGCACGACTCGGTGCCGTATCCCGGGCATTACGGGATCATCCTGCTCACCGCGGTCGTGTCCGCCATCCACGTCACCCAGGGCACGGAGTTCGCACTGCCCGCCGACGTGCGCGACGCGACGTACGCGCTGGTCGCCGACACGTTCGCGCCGTTCGTCCACGCGGGCGCGCTGTTGGAGTCGGTCCGCGGCCGATTCCTTTCACGGCAAGGGGAATCCGCGCACGACATCGGACATCAGCTCACCGGCGCGGTGGTCCTGCTGGCGCGGTCGGCGAGCGGGAAGCGCAAGGACGAACTCGGCGGCCTCGCCGCGAAGTGGATCACCGAAGACACTTTCGCGCCGTACCTGGAGATCCCGGATCCCGAACGGTTCGCGCCGGGGCCGGACCTCGTCGGCATCCCCGGTATCGAGTTCGCGCAGGAACTGCTGGCGACCGGGCTCCGGCCGGCACGGACGGTCGCGACGCATCGCGTGTTCGGCCAGCAGGACCGGATGGTGCATATCACCGAAGGCTGGTCGGCCTCGCTCGGCGTCGCCTCGACCCGGATTTCGCGATACGAGTCGATCAACTCGATGAACCTGCACGGCTGGTACGTCGGCGACGGCTCGCTGTATCTGTTCCTGCCCAAGGCGAAGGGACATTTCACCGACGCCTACTGGCCGACGGTGGACCCGCTGCTGCTGCCGGGCACCACCACGAAGACCGGTCCGACCCCGAAACTGGAGTCGGTGCCGCTGACGAGCAAGGATCATTGCGGCGGTGTTCGTTGGGACGCGCGGCACGGCGCGCACGCCCTCGACTTCGTTTCCCAAGACGGCACGCTGACCGCGAAGAAGTCATGGTTCTTCACGCCGTCGGGTGTGCTGTGTCTCGGCGCCGGGATCACCGACTCCTCCGGTGAGCGGGTCCGCACCACGATCGAGAACCGCAACCTCGGCGAGAACGGCTCCGGTGTCCTGCTGGCCGACGGTCGTCTCATCGGCGGTTCGGAGTCCTTGCGGCGCAAGCGATGGCTGCATCTGGAGAAGGTCGGCGGCTACGTCCTGCTCGATGACGCCGAGGTCACCGCGCTGCGCGAGGACCGGACGGGGACCTGGCGCGACATCGACAAGGGCGCCAACACCAAGGGAACGACCGTGCCCTGCACCCGGCGCTATCAGAAGCTGGTCATCGAACACGGGGCCGGACCCTCGAACGCGAGCTACGCCTATGCGGTGCTCCCCACCGCGTCGGTGCTGGAGACGATCGCCTCGGCCTGGTCGTGGCGCGTGCGGTCCAACACCGCGACCGTGCAGGCCGTCCGGCTGTGGGACGCGACCCTGCTGGCGAACTTCTTCGCCGCCGGCTCGGTCGACGAGGTGACGGTGTCCGGTCCGGCGTCGGTGGCGCTCGGCCGGACCCGCGACGGCTGGCGGCTCACTGTTTCGGATCCGACGCAGCGGCAGGACGTCCTGCGCGTGACCGTGCGGCGCAAGACCGTCGAGGTGCCGGTGAAGGACACCTTCGGCGCCACGCAGGTCGTCCGCGTTTAGTCGACTGATTGCGGAGGCGGTAGGGGCGAGGTGATGGCCGCTCCACCCAACGGCGTTGCGAAAGCCACTTTCGCAACCTTCAACGTTGCGAAAGTGGCTTTCGCAACCCAGCTCTCCACTACCCAAGCCCGCTGCGCGTGAAGGCCCCCTTCCCTCGGCTCAGCCGAGGGAAGGGGGCCTTCACGGCCAGAGAGATCAGCCGCGTCCGGGACCGTCCTGGCCGGGGCGGCGCCGCCGCAGGTACCGCTCGAACTCGGCCGCGATCTTGTCCCCGCTCACGTCGTCCAGCGTGAACTCGGTCTCCGCGTCGCCGCGCTCCTCGAGTCCCCGGACGTACTCGCTGATCTCCTCGTCCTCCTCGGCCATCTCCGTGACCGTCCGCTGCCACTCTTCGGCCTGCTCGGGCAGGGCGCCGAGCGGAATCTCGACGTCGAGGATGTCCTCGAGCTTGTGCAGCAGCGCCAGCGTGGCCTTGGGCGACGGCGGATGCGAGACGTAGTGCGGCACGGCCGCCCAGATCGACACGGCCGGGACGCCCGCCTGCACGCAGTAGTCCTGCAGGACCCCGACGATGCCGGTCGGGCCCTGGTAGTTGTTCAGCTCCAGGCCGAACTGCGAAGCGGTGTCCTTGTCGTACGCCGTCCCGGTGACCGGGACAGGTCGGGTGTGCGCGGTGTCGGCAAGGAGCGCGCCGAGGGTGACGACCGTGGCGACTTCCAGCTGCTGGATGTGCTCCAGCAGTTCGGCGCAGAAGGCGCGCCAGCGCATGTTCGGTTCGGGCCCCTGGACCAGCACGATGTCCCGGCTGAGGCCCTCCGGGCGGCATACCGAGAGCCGGGTGGTCGGCCAGTCGACCCTTCGGGTGACGCCGTCCACCATGCGTACGGTCGGTCTGCTGACCTGGAAGTCGTAGTACTCGTCAGGACTCAGCTCGCTCAGCGGGGTCGCATCCCAGTTGAGCTGGAGATGCTCGACCGCCCGGCTGGCCGCGTCACCTGCGTCGTTCCATCCTTCGAAGGCGACGATCAAGATCGGCTTGCTGTCATCCGGGTGGTCGCGGCCGGGCCGCTGGGTCTCGTCGACGGGCTCACTCACCGGACCAGCCTACGACCAGGGGGCCGTGCGGCGTTGGGCATGTCCGGCGGCGTTTCGCCGGGGCGAACCGTGCGGAGCCGACGTACGCGACATTTCGGGTGGCGACCACGCCGTCGACGTGAATCCGTCTCGGCTACCGTGGGTCCTGGAAGGTCCATCCGATCGTGAGGGGGAACCGTGACCGAACCGTCCACACTGGACGGACTCGCCGCCGTGCTGTGGGACATGGACGGCACGCTGGTCGACTCGGAGAAGCTGTGGGACGTCGCGCTCTACGAGGCCGTCGAAAGCCTCGGCGGCACCCTGACCGAGGACCAGCGCCTGAGTCTCGTCGGGTCCAATATGGACGACACGGCCGCGTTCCTCCTCGAAGTGTGCGCCAGGCCCGTCACGCCCGAGTCGATCGCGGAGATGGGGGTGTGGATCCGCCGCCGCACGGCCAACCTCTTCGACGGCCCGCTCCCGTGGCGGCCCGGCGCTCAGGAACTGCTCGAACTGTTGCGCGCCAACGGTGTCCCGATGGCCTTGGTCACCTCCACCGAACGGTCGCTGACCGAGCTCGCGCTCAACACCATCGGCCGCGGGCACTTCGCCGCCACGGTCTGCGGCGACGAGGTCGATGGTCTGAACAAGCCGGACGCCAGGCCGTATCAGCTGGCAGCGGAGTTGCTGGGGGTCCCGGCTTCCCGGTGCGTCGCGATCGAGGATTCGCCGCCGGGTGCGGCTTCCGCGGCCGCTGCGGGCTGCATGGTGGTGGTGATCCCGAACGACGTCGACGTCGAACCGGGTGAACGGCGTGTGTTCCGCTCGTCGCTGGTGGGTCTCGACGTGGCGGCGCTGACCGCGCTCCTGCCCTGACCGCCATGTCGCGTTTCCGCTAGACCCCGCCCGGTGCGGTCGGTGATGCTTGCCGGGTGCATGAGGATTTCGAGCGCTGTGTCCGGGCGGTCCAGTCGAACGACGCCCGGTTCGACGGCTGGTTCTTCACCGCGGTCCTGACGACGCGGATCTACTGCCGGGCGAGTTGCCCGGTCGTCCCGCCCAAACCCGAGAACATGACCTTCTACCCGAGCGCGGCGGCCGCGCAGGAGGCCGGGTTCCGCGCCTGCAAGCGCTGCCGTCCGGACGCGAGCCCGGGTTCGCCGCAGTGGAACGAGCGCGCGGACCTGGTGGCCAGGGCGATGCGGCTGATCGCCGACGGCGTCGTCGACACCCACGGCGTGAGCGGGCTGGCCTCCCGGCTGGGCTACAGCGTGCGGCAGGTGGAGCGGCATGTGCGCGCCGAACTCGGCGCCGGCCCGCTCAGCCTCGCCCGCGCCCAGCGGGCGCAGACGGCACGGCTGCTGATCGAGACCACCGGATTGTCGATGATCGACGTCGCCCTCGCCGCGGGCTTCGGCAGCGTCCGGACCTTCAACGACACCGTGCGCGAGGTCTTCGCCCTGTCTCCGACGGAGCTGCGGGCTCGCGTCCGCACGGCGCCGGCGACCGCCGCCGGGACGCTGAACCTGCGCCTGCCGTACCGGAAGCCGTTGTTCCCGGACAACCTCTTCGGGCATCTGGTCGCGACAGGCGTCCCCGGCGTCGAAGAATGGCGCGACGGCGCGTACCGCCGGACGCTGCGTCTCCCGCACGGCCCCGCCGTCGTCGCGCTCAAGCCGGAGGACGGCTACATCGGCTGCCGTCTCACGCTGTCGGACCTGCGGGACCTCTCGACCGCGATCAGCCGTTGCCGCCGCCTGCTCGACCTCGACGCCGACCCGGCCGCGGTCGACGAGGCACTGGCGGCGGACCCGCTGCTCGAACCGCTCGTGGCGGCCGCGCCGGGCAGACGGGTGCCGAGGACGGTCGACGGTGACGAGTTCGCCGTCCGCGCCGTTCTGGGCCAGCAGGTGTCCACCGCCGCGGCCCGCACCCACGCCGCCCGGCTGGTCCTCGCGCACGGTGCTCCCGTCGACGACCCGGACGGCGGCCTCACGCACGTCTTCCCGGACGCCGCCGCGCTCGCGGACCTCGACCCGGAAAGCCTCGCGATGCCGCAGAGCCGCAAGCGGACCCTGCTCGGTCTCGTGGCCGAGCTGAACGACGGCGACCTCGACCTCGGCGCGGGAAGTGACTGGCAGCGAGCCCGCGAGCGGCTGCACGCGCTGCCCGGTTTCGGCCCGTGGACCGTCGAGAGCATCGCGATGCGCGCGCTCGGCGACCCGGACGCCTTCCTGCCGACCGACCTCGGCGTCAAGGTCGCGGCGAAGGGCCTCGGGCTCGGCCCGGCCGCGTTCGCCGCGCACGCCGAACGCTGGCGTCCGTGGCGCGCCTACGCCGTCCAACACCTCTGGGCGACCGGAGACCACCCGATCAACCGGCTCCCCGCCGCCTGAGTTCCGAGGAGCGCCATGCGCACGCACACCGTCATCGACAGCCCGTACGACAAGCTGACCCTGGTCGCGGACGGCGAAGGCCTCTGCGGGGTGTACATGGTCCAGCAGCGGCATCGCCCGGTCGAGGAGACGTTCGGCCATCCCGACCCGGGCTCACCGATCTTCGTGGACACCGAGAAACAGCTGAAGGAGTACTTCGCCGGTCAGCGTAAGGATTTCGATCTTCCGCTGAGCCTCGGCGGCACCGCGTTCCAGCGGATGGTCTGGGAGGGCCTGCTCGGGATCCCGTATGGCGAGACGGTTTCCTACGGTCAGCTCGCCGACCGGCTCGGCAGGCCCACCGCGTCGCGCGCGGTCGGCCTCGCGAACGGGAAGAACCCGATCAGCATCATCGTGCCGTGCCATCGGGTGATCGGCTCCACCGGCGATCTCACCGGCTACGGCGGCGGTGTCGAACGGAAGCGGCAGCTGCTCGACTTCGAGCGAGGCGGCGCGGTGCTGTTCTGAAGTGTGACGCGACCGGCACCACACCGGCCCGGGGCAGCGCGACGCGGGCGCGGATGGAAGGATCTCCAGACTGTGAAGACCTTCGATGAGCTGTTCGCCGAGCTTGCCGACCGCGCCCGCACGCGGCCCGACGGTTCCGGCACCGTCGCCGCGCTCGACGCGGGAGTGCACGCGCAGGGCAAGAAGGTGCTCGAAGAGGCGGGCGAGGTGTGGATCGCCGCCGAGCACGAATCCGACGACAGGCTCGCCGAGGAGATCTCACAGCTGCTGTACCGCGTACAGGTGCTCATGCTCGGCCGAGGACTGTCGACAGAGGACGTGTACCGGTACCTGTGACGCGGTCGCGTCCGGAGAACCAAGGAGAAGCAATGCTGCGTGTCGCCGTGCCGAACAAGGGAGCCCTCGCCGCCGCCGCGTCGGAGATGCTCGGAGAGGCCGGCTACCGCAAGCGACATGAGGCCCGCGACCTGACCGTGCTGGACACCGTCAACGAGGTCGAGTTCTTCTTCTTGCGTCCCAAGGACATCGCGATCTACGTCGGGTCCGGCGAGCTGGATCTCGGCATCACCGGCCGCGACCTCGCCCTCGATTCCGGCGCCCCGGTCGAGGAGATCCTCGGCCTCGGCTTCGGCGGTTCCACCTTCCGGTACGCCGCACCCGCGGGCCGGGACTGGAAGGCCGAAGACCTGCAGGGCAAGCGGCTCGCGACGTCGTACCCGCGCCTCGTGCGCGAGAACCTGAAGCAGCACGGCGTGGAGGCGGAGGTCATCCGCCTCGACGGCGCCGTCGAGATCTCGATCCAGCTCGGCGTCGCGGACGCCATCGCGGACGTCGTCGAGTCCGGACGTTCGTTGCGCCAGCACAACCTCGTGGCCTTCGGGGATCCGATCTGCGTGTCGGAGGCGGTGCTGCTGCAGCGTGCGGGCACCGAGCACACCCGGCCGAAGGACCAGCTGAAGGCACGGCTGCAGGGAGTCGTCTTCGCCCAGCACTACATGATGCTGGACTACGACTGCCCGCGTACGTTGCTCGACGCGGCCATCGCGATCACGCCGGGTCTCGAGTCGCCGACCGTCGCGCCGCTGGCGGACGAAGACTGGGTGGCCGTGCGGGCGATGGTGCCGCGCAAGGAGGTCAACCGGATCATGGACGAACTCGCCGAGACCGGCGCCAAGGCCGTCCTGGCTTCGGACATCCGGGCCTGCCGGCTCTGATCTCGGTCCCCACACACGCCATGAAAGGTCCTTTCCTTGCAAATTTTGCAAGGAAAGGACCTTTCATGGCATTGGCTAGCGGGGCCGGTTCGGCTTCTTGGGCATGAGGTCGTAGAGCTTCTTGCGCGATCCGTTGTCCTTCGCGCTCCGCGTCACCGACACCTCGGTGATGAAGTCCTCGAAGACGAACTCCTCGTCCGCGGGCACGATCGCCGCGGCCGGATAATTCTGCAGGTAGCCGTCCAGCGTCGCCGCGATCTCCCGGAACGACAGCGCCTGCAAGGTTTCCGGCGCGTAGGTCGTCACCGGCACGCCGTGCGCGGCGGCCTCGTTCATCACGACGCCGAGCGGCACATGCGACAGCATCGGGATCCCGAACGTGTACAGCTCCTGCAACGCGGCCGCCGCGTAGTGCGAGATCGGGCGGCGGTACAGCCCGGGAACGAGACCGTAATAGGCGATCGGCGGACGGCCGACGGTCTGTTCGACGTAACGCACCTGGTCCGCGAGCAGGCGCAACGCGCGGATGCTCGTCCGGTCCGGCTGCACCGGCACGAGGATCCCGTGCGAAGCGGCGAGCGCGTTGTTGGTCAGGACGTCGAGCGCGGGCGGGCAGTCGATGATGATGTGGTCGTAGTTCGCGAACTGGATGACCCTGGCCAGCTGCCAGCCGGGTACGCGGAACTGGTCCAGCCGCCGGATCAGATCGAACATGCCCGGCGAGGTCGGGATGACGTCGAACGCGCCGCCCCGGCCGAGGTTGCTGCGCGGATGCCGCACGGCGAGTTCCTCGATCGGCCCCTTCCACACCTTGGTCAGGGCTTTGGCCAGGCTGGGCATGTCGTGCGCCACCTCGTCCAGCCCGAGGAGTTCGGTGGTCGCGTGGCCCTGTGGGTCGAGGTCGATCAGCAGCACCCGGCGACCGCGTTCGGCCAGTGCGGCCGCCGCGCCCACGCTGAGTGAGGTCTTGCCGACCCCGCCTTTCTGGTTGACCACCGAGGTGATCTGCATGCCGAAGCGCTCCCTGCGTCTGTTGTTCCGGGAAGGCTATTGGAAACCCGCCGAGAAAGCGCGTCTATCAGCCCGCCTGTCGCGGCCTCACCAGGAGAGCCTGAGCGCCGGAGGCGATCGGGCCCGAAGCGTCGTGCAGTGTGGTGGTCGCGGTCCCGACGCCGTTCGGGCCGACCAGGGTGGCCGCGTCGACGCCGATCCAGTCGCCCAGCGGCGGACGGCGGAGGTGCACCGTCAGCTCCGAATTGATGAACCACCATGCACGCGGATCCAGGAAGTTCGAGATCCCGTTGCCCGAATCCGCGAGGACGAACAGCCGCTGCAGCGGGCTCGGCTTCTCCCCGTCGACGAGGGCGACGCGCTGACGGCCCCAGACCGTCGCCGGCCCCGCCGCGTCCAGCGCGCCCTTGACCCGCCGCCACTCGACGGCGTCGAGGTATCCGCCGTGCCAGCCCTCCGGCCAGGAGGACGCCGGCAGCCCTTCCGGCGAGGGCAGCGGCGGACCTTCCGCGGTGGCCACCGCCGTGGTGTCCGAGGTCGCGAGGCGCCACGCCGACGCACGGGCGACGACCCGCTCACCGTGGGAGAGCTCGGCGACCAGCCACTCGACCGACCGGCCCGGCCGCTCCACCCACGCCCGCACCGAAAGCTCCTTCAGCGGCGCGGGCCCGAGGATCTCGACCGTCACCCGTGCCAGCTGGCTCGCGTGCGGCGCCTCGACCTCTTCGAGCGCGCGGACGAGCAACGCCGAAGGCGGCCCGAAGTGCTGCGCGTCCGGAGTCCAAGGCCCGGCGGTGTGCGGGGTCGGGAGGAAGACGCCGTCGCCCGACGGCACGTAGAAGGCTTCTGTCACAAGGGCACTCTAGGCCGTGCCCGGTGAGTCCGGTTCGTGGTCTCCGCGCCCACGCGGCCCCTGACGGCACGGGCGGTTCACCCGAGTACGACCCCGAGGGAGAACCGCCCGCACCGCCAGGAACCACCTGGATCACGAAGCCCATCGAACGGACTCACCGGGCACGGCCTAGTCCGCACGGTCCAATACGGACTCTTCGCCGGGATCAGGCTCCGGCCAGCCGGGATACGGCGGGGGAGTGCCGCCGTACTGCGGGCAGAGCGCCTGGTGATCGCACCACGCGCAGAGCTTGCTCGGATTCGGGCGGAAATCGCCGGTCTTGCCCGCTTTGAGGATCGCCTGCCAGATCGCCTCCAGCGTGCGCTCGAAGCGGATCAGCTCGCCCTCGTCCGGGGTGTAGGCCAGGGACTGTCCGTCGGTGAGGTACATCAGTTTCAGCTGACGCGGCACGACACCGCGAAGCCGCCAGAGGACCACGGCGTAGAACTTCATCTGGAACATCGCCTTGGCCTCGCCGATTTCGCGGGGCGCGGCGCCGGTCTTGTAGTCGACGACCCGGATCTCGCCGGTCGGCGCGACGTCCAGCCTGTCGACGTAGCCCCGGAGCAGCACTCCGGAGCCCAGCTCGATCTCGACGTGCAGCTCGCACGCCTCGGGTTCCAGGCGGCGCGGGTCTTCGAGACCGAAGTAGGTGTCGACGAGCTGCTCGGCCGACGAAAGCCACGAGGTGACGGCTTCGGAATCGTCCTGGTCGAACAGCTCGATCCACTCCGGACGTTCCGCGGACAGGTCCTCCCACGCCGGCGCGAGCAGCTCCTTGGCCTGCGGCGGGGTGCGGTCGGCTTGGGGAAGGGAGAACAGGCGCTCCAGCACGGAATGCACCAGCGTGCCGCGCAGCTGGGCCTTCGTCGGGATCTCGGGCAGTCTGTCCACCGCGCGGAAGCGGTAGAGCAGCGGGCACTGCTTGAAGTCGCTGGCACGCGACGGGGACAGGGCCGGCCGACGGCGCGGGACTTCGGCGCCGGGCGGCGGATCGGCGGTGACCGTGTCGGTGTCGGGCATGGGATGAGCGTATCGCCGGGCACCGACAGTTCCGGGACCGCGACGCACCGGAGCGGCATGACCGACACCACCCGGACGGGAAGGGCGGGTTACCGGCACCCCACACCTGGGCATCTACGCTCTGACACATGGCGGTGACGGGTGAGCAGGGCCCGCCTCGACGAGGCGTGGCACCAGAGGGCGGGCTCCTGCTGTTCCGCGTCTCCGGGATCCCCGTGCTGCTGGCCCCTTCGTGGTGGATCGGCTCCCTGATCATCGTGGTGCTCTACACGCCGCTGGTCGGGCGGATCCTCCCCGGCGCGACCACGCTGACCTCCTGGCTGCTGGCGGCCGCGTTCGCGGTCCTTCTCGGACTTTCTGTGCTCGCGCACGAACTCGGGCACTGCCTGGTCGCACTGCGGCTCGGCATCCCGGTCCGGCGCCTGCGGCTGTTCCTGCTCGGCGGCCTCTCGGAAGTCGCGAGGACACCGCGCGAGCCGAGGCAAGAAGGGCTCGTCGCCGCCGCGGGACCGATCGTTTCGCTGCTGCTGGGCGGTTTCTGCGGTCTGCTGATGTTCGCCGTCCCGCCGGAAAGCGCGGCTTGGCTGCTCATCGCCGAATGCACTGTCGCGAACTTCGCCGTCGGGCTCTTCAACCTCCTTCCCGGACTTCCGCTCGACGGCGGCAGGCTGGTCCGTGCCGGGGTCTGGGCGGCGACCGGCCGCCGCGAGAAGGGCACGCGGGCGGCGGTCGTCGGTGGCGGTGTCGTCGCCGCCGGACTGGTCGTCTGGGCGCTGTGGGGGCTGGCCGCGGGCAGCGAGGACCGCTGGCTCCGGCTCGGTGTCTGCGTGGTGACGGCGTGGTTCGTGATCCTCGGCGCTCGAAGCGAACTCGCCGCCGAAACCCGCCGTGGGTGGCCGGAAGGCGTGCGGCTGAGCGAACTCGTCCGGCCCGTTCTCCAGCTTCCGGCGGAGAGCCCCGTCTCGGACGCGCTGGCCGCTTCGGCGGGTCGCGGCGTGGTCCTGGTGCGTGCCGACGGCGTCGCGGCGGGTCTGCTCGACGAGACGGCCGCCGCACAACTGGCCGGGACGTCGCCGCACGCGCCCGCGGAGATGGCCGCGGAGCCGATCCGCGCCGACACCGTGCTGCTTTCGTCGGAGTCGGGGGAGGAGATCGCCGAGCGGGTGCGGGAAACGGCCGCGTGGCAGTTCCTCGTGGTGGACGACGAAGGCAGGCCCGCGGGAGTGCTCAGGCGGGAAGACCTGCGTGCCGCGATGACCCGGAGCCGACCCCCGGCGTAACGCGGCGCGGCCACCTGCGAGGATCGGTCGTCCCGTCCGAGGCACTCTTTCCCGCCGAGGGCGGCACGGGCTCAGCATTCGCGCGTATGGAGGTTCAGTGTCGGTCCGAGGGCCGTTTCGTGTTGGTGACCGGGTTCAGCTGACCGACTCCAAGGGGCGGCACTACACCATGGTCCTCGCCGAGGGACAGCAGTATCACACCCATCGCGGCGCGCTGGCGCACGACGACGTGATCGGTGCGCAGGAGGGTTCGGTCGTCACGTCGGCGGGCGGCAGCCACTATCTGGCGCTTCGCCCGCTGCTGCCGGACTACGTGCTGTCGATGCCGCGTGGCGCGCAGGTGATCTACCCGAAGGACGCCGCGCAGATCGTGATGTGGGGCGACATCTTCCCCGGCGCGCGAGTACTCGAGGCGGGTGCCGGCTCCGGCGCGCTGACCTGTTCGCTGCTGCGGGCGGTCGGTTCGGAAGGGACCGTGCAGTCCTACGAGATCCGGGACGACCACGCCGAACACGCCGAGCGGAACGTCGAGAAGTTCTTCGGCCACAAGCCGGACAACTGGTCGCTGACGGTCGCGGACCTGTCGACGCACACCGGCGAGGTCGACCGCGTCGTCCTCGACATGCTGGCGCCGTGGGATCAACTGGAGACGGTCGCCGCGCATCTGGTGCCGGGCGGTGTGCTCACGGTCTATGTGGCGACGGTCACACAGCTTTCGCGGATCACGGAAGCCCTGCGGGACCAGCAGTGCTGGACCGAGCCGGAATCGTGGGAGACCCTCATGCGGCCTTGGCACGTCGTGAGTCTCGCGGTGCGGCCGGATCACCGGATGGTCGCGCACACCGCGTTCCTGCTGACGGCGCGCCGCCTGGCGGACGGCACCGTTTCGCCGCGGGTGCACCGCCGCTCCGGCAAGGGCTGATCGGTACAGCCGACGTTGCGAAAGCCACTTTCGCAACCCTCAACGTTGCGAAAGTGGCTTTCGCAACGCCCGCGGGCCAGGCCCAGCACCCAGCAGGACCTGGCAGTACATGAAGGCCCCCTTCCTTGCGCCTGGCGCAAGGAAGGGGGCCTTCATGTACTGCGGCAAGCCCAGTGCCCAGCTCCAAACCCGAAACGCCATTCACGACGTCAGGGCACGCACCACTTTCCGCCCTGCTTCTTGAGCGGGAACGGCGTGTCCTTCTGGCCGCCGACGCCTTCGACATGGACGGTCACGGTGGCGGAGTCGCCGCCGACCACCGGCGGATCCGGGACGGTCGCGGTCACCTTGCCCGCCGCCGCCCATTTCCGGCCGAGTTCGGCCAGATCGGCCGACGACTGCTGGACGCAGGTGAGTTTCCCGAACGCCGTCGCGTCGTGGTTGACGATGGCCGCGGCGATCGCCTTGCCGACCACCTCGACCGCCGCCACGTCCGGATCCACCGGAACCGGACGGGACGAACCGGGCGGTGGCGTGGGCGCGCCGGTGCTCGACGCGGCCGGGTCGGAGCCGGAGGGGGCCACCAGCAGCAGCCCCACCACGACCCCGGCCACGACCGCGCCACAAACCACCGCCACGGCGGTCAGCCTGTGGCTCACCGTCACGGACAGGTCACTTCTTGTCGGCCTTGATGTCCTTGAGGCACCACAGGTTCGACTCCTTGGCCGCCGTGATCGTGCCTTCCGCCGTCTTGGTGCCCTGGGTGGCGCGGTACCGGCCGGTCGCCCGGTCGCCGCTTTCCTTGGCGGGCTCGGTGATCTCGAGCTTGATGGGGTCGAGCGGCTTGCCCTCGTCCTTGGTGTTCTCGCTGCGGCAGATCAGATCGAGGAACGTCTTCTTGTCACCCGCGCTGTAGGAGGTCGCGGCGCCTTCGAAGACTTCCTGCGGTGAGGCCTTGCCGCCGGGCGCCGGACCTGAACTCTTGGTCGACGACGTGCTCGGCGAGCTGGACTTGGTGCGGGTCGAGCTCGGCTTCTGCGACGACGAGGACGGGGCCTCCGACGGGGCGGCGCTGCTGCTGGGCGGCGCGGCGGTCGGGTTGTCGTCGCCCGAGTTCAGCGCGATGACCAGCGCGGTGACACCGCCACCGACCAGCAGGACCGCGCCGATCGCGATACCTACGATCAGGCCGGTCTTCTTTTTCTTGGGTGGCTCTCCGCCGCCGAACCCGCCTTCCTGCGGGTAGGCGTTGTAGCCGCCCTGCTGCCCGTACGGATCCGGCTGGCCGAACTGCTGCGTGCCACCGGGGTATCCCTGCTGGGGCTGAGGACCGCTCTGCGGGTAGCCGCCTTGCTGCTGGCCGTACGGGTCCTGCCCGTACTGGCCGCCACCGGGGTATCCCTGTTGCGGCTGGGGGCCGCTCTGCGGGTACCCGCCCTGCTGGCCGTACGGATCTTGTCCGTAGCCGCCGGGCTGCTGCGGCGGGTAAGTCATGGCTGGTGCCCCCTAGCTGTTCTGCGAAAATGCTCACTATGACCTGCGGGTCCGCCTCCCCGGCGAACGTCGCCCGATGCTAGCCATCGAGCCGGATCGCCGCTCGATTAGGGCCGAACTGATACCGGGATCCCGTTTGCACCCGGACGGAGCCGGGTATTCCGCCGCAGGTCAGACCAGGTGGACTGATTGTGACCATGGGAGTGCCGGCCCCGGCACCGGGATGGCCCCTTGCGCTGCGGGAACGTACGTGCTGTCGGGTCGTCCGGAACGCGACGCGCCGATCTTGTGATGCGGAAAGGCCTTTTATTGTCGGTGATCGCCGGTACCGTGGAATGAAAAGCACTCCGAGGAGGTGCCCGATGCATCATGACCTTCCCGGAGGTCGGCGCGAGGAGGCCGACCCTTCAGAAACGACCGGAGCTGGAACCACGTCCGACGAGCAGGCACGTCAAATCCGCTTCCTCGAGGAGGAAGTCGCCCTGCTGCGCCGGAAGCTCACCGATTCGCCACGCCAGAACCGAGTGCTGGAGCAGCGACTCGCCGAGGCGTCGGAACGAGTGAGCCAACTCACGGAACGCAACACGAAACTGGTCGAGACGCTCCGCGAGGCGCGTGGCCAGTTGCTCGCGTTGCGAGAGGAGGTCGACAGGCTGGCCCAGCCTCCGAGCGGTTACGGCGTGTTCGTCACCGCGTACGAGGACAACACGGTGGACGTGTTCACCGCGGGCCGCAAAATGCGGGTTTCGGTCTCACCCGCGGTCGAGGTCTCGTCGCTTCAGCGCGGACAGGCGTTGCGGCTCAACGAGGCGCTCACCGTCGTCGAGGGCGGTGACTTCGAGCGGATCGGCGAGGTCTGCGCGCTGCGCGAGGTGCTGGCCCCGGACGTCGTGGGCGGCAGCCCGCGTGCGCTCGTGGTCGGGCACGCGGACGAGGAGCGGGTCGTCCTGCTCTCCGATCCGCTGGCCGAACAGCCCCTCAAGCCGGGCGATTCCCTGCTGGTGGACTCGAAAGCCGGTTACGCCTACGAGCGCGTGCCGAAGGCGGAGGTCGAGGATCTCGTGCTGGAGGAGGTGCCCGACGTCCGTTACGAGGACATCGGTGGCCTCACCCGGCAGATCGAGCAGATCCGCGACGCCGTCGAGCTTCCGTTCCTGCACGCTGATCTCTACCAGGAGTACCAGTTGCGCCCGCCGAAGGGCGTGCTGCTCTACGGGCCTCCTGGCTGCGGTAAGACCCTCATCGCCAAGGCGGTGGCCAACTCGCTCGCCAAGAAGGTCGCGGAAGCCCGCGGCGACGCGGCGGACGGGAAGTCCTACTTCCTGAACATCAAGGGTCCGGAACTGCTGAACAAGTTCGTCGGGGAGACCGAGCGGCATATCCGCCTGATCTTCCAGCGAGCTCGGGAAAAGGCCTCCGAAGGCACCCCGGTGATCGTGTTCTTCGACGAGATGGACTCGATCTTCCGCACCCGCGGTTCGGGCGTGTCCTCCGACGTGGAGACCACGATCGTCCCGCAGCTGCTTTCGGAGATCGACGGTGTGGAAGGCCTGGAGAACGTCATCGTCATCGGCGCCTCCAACCGCGAGGACATGATCGACCCGGCGATCCTGCGGCCGGGCCGGCTCGACGTCAAGATCAAGATCGAGCGTCCGGACGCCGAAGGCGCGAAGGACATCTTCTCCAAGTACCTGTCCGATGGCCTGCCGATCCACGCGGACGACCTCGCCGAGTTCGGCGGGGACCGCAGGGCGACGTTCGACGCGATGATCCAGCACACGGTCGAGCGGATGTACGAGGAGACGGACGAAAACCGGTTCCTCGAGGTCACCTACGCCAACGGTGACAAGGAAGTCCTGTACTTCCGCGACTTCAACTCGGGCGCGATGATCCAGAACATCGTGGACCGGGCGAAGAAGTCGGCGATCAAGTCGGTGCTGGAGACCCAGCAGCCCGGCTTGCGCGTGCAGCATCTGCTGGACGCGATCGTCGACGAGTTCGCGGAGAACGAGGACCTGCCCAACACCACCAA
Organism: Amycolatopsis sp. cmx-4-54; assembly: GCF_046548895.1. Taxonomy (NCBI): domain Bacteria; kingdom Bacillati; phylum Actinomycetota; class Actinomycetes; order Pseudonocardiales; family Pseudonocardiaceae; genus Amycolatopsis; species Amycolatopsis sp. cmx-4-54. The sequence continues at coordinate 1,002,403 of NZ_JAEBEJ010000001.1, read as the reverse complement.
CCCGGACGACTGGGCCCGGATCTCCGGCAAGAAGGGCGAGCGGATCGTGTACATCCGCACGCTCGTCACCGGCAAGAACCAGGATTCGGGGCGGGCGATCGACACCGCCACGAACACCGGTCAGTACCTGTAGGGCAAGCCGAAAGGGCCCTTCGCCGCGGCACCTGCGGCGAAGGGCCCTTTCGCGTCACACGGGTACGGGTTCCCGGACCTTCTTGCGCACGCTCAGCCGTCCGTGCGCGGCCAGGATGCCGAGGACGACGAGCAGCGCGCCGACAGGCTGGTTCCACGCCAAGGGTTCGTCGAGGACCAGGACACCGAGCAGTACGCCGACGACCGGTGTGAGGTAGGTCACGGCCGACGCGTTCGACGCGCCCCACGCCGCGATGATCGACGCGTTCCAGGCGTAGGCGAGCCCGGTGCCCAGTGCCCCGAGCGCGATCATGCTGAGCACGATCGGCGTGTCGAGACGGACCGGCGTCGTCGCGATGAACGGCGCGAGCACCAGCATCACGACCGCACCACAGCAGACCTGTCCCAATGCGACGGTGGGCGCGTCGAGGTTCCGCCAGGAGATGAACCGTCGCACGTAGACGAACGAGATGCCGTAACAGGTCGTCGCGCCGAGGCACGCCAGTTGCGCGGTCAGTTCGTGGGACACGTCGATCCCTTGCCAGACCCCGACGATGGTGAGCACGCCGAGGAAGCCGAGGACCAGACCGGTCGTGCGGGCCTTCGTGAACCGTTCCGACGGCAGGGCCGCGGCGGCGATGAGCATGGTGATCAGCGGTGTCGTCGCGTTGAAGATGCTGGCGAGCCCGGACGAGATGTACTGCTCGGCCCAGGAGAACAGCAGAAACGGGATCACGCACAGCAGCACGGAAACGACGGCGAGATGGCCCCAGAGTGCCGGATCGCGGGGGAGTGGCTTACGCCGCCATGCGGCGATGGCGATCAGCGCCACGGCGCCGAGGCAGATGCGCGAGAGTGCCACCTGAGCCGGCGAGAGGCCGGTGAGACCGACCTTGATGAACAGAAAACTCGCACCCCAGACGACCGCGAGCGCCGCGAACCGAATCGCGATACCGAAACGTCCCAATTGTCCTTCTCCTGAATCCTCAAGTCAGGACTCAGTGAAACCCGGAACCCTCTTGCGTTCCAGCGGTTTTCGGACGATGTGTCCGACGACTCGCGCGTGGCGGTCACCCGAACCATCTGTATAACGACCTATACTTCTGGGCTGTGAGCGAATCTTCCAGGCGTCCGCGCGCGCCGATCACCGAAGCCGATGTGCTGGCCTGGCTGGAAACGACGGCCGCCGCCGTACAAGCGGGGGAGGTGAGCGCTCCCGAGCTCATCGAGATCCTGGGGGAGTTGCGCCGCGCCTCCGCGGCCTGCGCCGACGCGTCGGACTGGGCTCTGCTCGCCGCCAGGGAAGAGGGCGCCAGCCTCCGTCAGATCGCGTCCGTCTTCGGCAAGGGTTACGTTCGGGCTCCGGCGGCGCGCCTCGAAAAGCTCCATCGGCAGGCGCAGAACTCGAGCCAGTGGCTCGCGATCCTCCGCCACAAGAACGAAGGAGCCCGGTGACAGAGTCGGAAACCCCCGTCGGAGACCGGATCGCCGTCGGACTGGCGGCGCTCGGCAGGCCCGCGTACATCAACCTCGGCCGGGTCGACGCGCTGCCGCCCGGACGCGGGTTCGAGGCGATGCGCGCGGCGACCTACGACGTGCTGGACGACGCGTACCGGGCGGGCGTCCGCTGGGTCGACGTCGCCCGTTCGTATGGTTCTTCGGAGGAGTTCCTCGCCGGCTGGCTCGCCGACCGCGGCCACCCGGACGTCATCGTGTCGAGCAAATGGGGCTACCGCTACGTGGGGGAGTGGAAGCTCGACGCGGAGGTGCACGAGGTCAAGGAGCACACCGCCGCGCGGCTCGCCGAACAATGGACCGAATCCCTGGGGCTGCTGGGGAAGGCGATCTCGCTCTACCAGGTCCATTCGCTCACTGTGGACAGTCCACTGTTCACCGACGACCGGCTGATCGGCGCGCTCGCGGAACTCGCCGCGGACGGGGTGCCGGTGGGGTTTTCGACGTCCGGGCCGTCGCAGACCGACGCGGTCCGCCGGGCGTTCGAGCTGGAGGTGTCCGGGACGCCGGTCTTCAGCGCCGTGCAGTCGACCTGGAACCTGCTCGAACCCTCCGTCGGCCCGGCGCTCGCGGAAGCGCACGCCGCCGGGAAACGGGTACTGGTCAAGGAAACCGTCGCGAACGGACGGCTGGTGGTCGAGCCACCGGCGCCGCTCGCGCGGATCGCGCGGGAACACGGGACGGGCCCGGACGCGGTGGCCGTCGCGGCGGTGCTGGCGCAGGACTGGCGTCCGATCGCGGTCATCGGGCCGTCGAGCACCGTTCAGCTCGCGGAGAATCTCGGTGCCGCGAACGTGAAACTCGCCGAGGGCGAACTCGCGGAGCTGGCCGCGCTCGCGGAGGACCCGGTCGCCTACTGGCGGCACCGGTCCTGCCTCGGCTGGCATTGAGGGGCTGGACTAGTCTCGCGGCAAATGTCAGGCGGAAGCCGGGAGGGCTCGAGGGTGCGTCATCGGCAGGTGCTCGCGGTGGCGACGGTCGCGCTGTTCGGTCTGTCGGGATGCGCCGACCGTCCCAACGACCTCGACACCTACTACGACGACCCGGCACCGACACCGACGGTCGAGCCGTCGCAGCCTTCGGTCAAGCCGCAGGCCAACCCGGTGCCGCCGTCGTCGACCCGGGCCCCCGTCCCCGCGGCCGTTTCCGCCGCGTTGCTGACCGACGAGGACGTCGCCGAGGAAAAGGTCGTTCCCGGTGAGAGCAAGATGTCCGGCTGTCTGACCGGTCTCACCCGGGACACGAGCCGCTCGGCCGCGTGGTCGTACCCCAGTGGCTCGACGCTGGAACATCAGGTCACCGAGTACGCCGACCGTGTCGCTTCGGACGTCGTCGCCCGGGCGGACTGTGACGGCAAGAAGGTCACTCTCGCGAAGCAAACCGGCATCGAGGTCCAGCGCGCGTGGTGCGACGGCACGACCTGCACGGTGTTGCTCGCCAAGGGGAAGCTCGTCTCCGCGCTCAGCGTCACGGCCGGAACCGAGGCGCGGGCAACGGAAGCGGCGAAACGGCTGCTGCCGATCGTCGCGCAGCGCCTCCGTTCGGCCTAGCGGGCGTTCTCCCGCCGGAACCATTCCAGCGCACCGAGCCGTCCGTCCGGCACGAACGCGCTCGAAGGATCCTCGAGCCACGAACGCAACTCGTCGAGCGTCAGCCAACGCCCTTCGACGACTTCGGAAAGCTGATGGACGAACGGGCCGTCCCAGCGGGTTTCGAAGGCGAAGTTGTGGCAGCGGATCGTGTCGTCGTCGGTGACATGGACGAAAAGCGGTCGCAGTTCCACTCCGTGAACGCCCAGTTCTTCGGCCAGTTCCCGGCGCGCGCACTCCTCCGGCGTCTCACCCGCCGCGACGATGCCACCCGCCCAGCAGTCCCAAGTGGAGGGATAGACGTCCTTCGTGGGAGTACGCAGGTGCACGTAAACGGAGCCTCCGTCACTCGAACGGACCAACACCACGCCCGCCGCGTGCCAGAGTCCTTCGGCGCGGACCCGAGCGCGGGCGGCCGCTCCCACCACGGTTCCGCCGAGGTCATAGAGCGCAACGAGTTCGTCACTGCCTGACATGGGGGGCATCGTCGCACGGCCCGGACCCCGTAGGGTGGTGGGTATGCGGCGGATCATGGGAACCGAAGTCGAGTACGGCATCGCGGTGCCGGGCGACGCGACGGCGAACCCGGTACTCACCTCGACCCAGGTCGTGCTCGCCTACGCGGCCGCGGCGGACGTCCCGCGGGCCAGGCGGGCACGGTGGGACTACGAGGTGGAATCGCCCCTGCGCGACGCGCGCGGGTTCGACCTGACCGGCCCGAGCGGCCCGGGACACGACCCGGACGTCGAGGACCTCGGCGCGGCGAACGTGATCCTGACCAACGGGGCGCGGCTGTACGTCGACCACGCCCACCCCGAGTACTCCGCGCCCGAGGTGACGAACGCGCGCGACGCGGTCATCTGGGACAAGGCCGGCGAACGGGTCATGGAGGAGGCGGCGCGCAAGGCCGCCACCGTGCCGGGACAGCCGCCGTTGCAGCTCTACAAGAACAACGTCGACGGCAAGGGCGCGAGCTACGGCACGCACGAGAACTACCTGATGCAGCGGTCGACCCCGTTCACCGCGGTGATCGCGGGGCTGACGCCGTTCTTCGCGTCCCGCCAGGTGATGACGGGTTCGGGCCGCGTCGGTGTCGGGCAGCAGAGCGAAGAAGCGGGTTTCCAGCTCTCGCAGCGCTCGGACTACATCGAGGTCGAGGTCGGTCTGGAGACCACGCTCAAACGCGGGATCATCAACACCCGCGACGAGCCGCACGCCGACGCGGACAAGTACCGCCGTCTGCACGTCATCATCGGCGACGCGAATCTGGCCGAGTACTCGACGTACCTCAAGGTCGGCACGACGGCACTGGTGCTGGACCTGATCGAGGCGGGTATCCGGTTCGACGACCTGAAACTGGACGAGCCGGTGCGGGCCGTGCACCAGATCAGCCACGACCCGACGCTGAAGGCGAAGGTGTCGCTGGCCAACGGGCGCAAGTACACCGGGCTGGACCTCCAGTTCGCCTACCACGAGATCGCCTCGGCGAACCTGGAGCGCACCGGCGCGGACGAGGCCTCCAAGGAGGTCCTGCGGGTCTGGGGCGAGATCCTGGACGCGCTGGCGAGAGATCCCCAGGAATGCGCGGACAGGCTGGACTGGCCGGCGAAGCTGCGGTTGCTCGAGGGCTACCGCGCGCGGGACCAGCTGGCCTGGGGCGCGCCGCGGTTGCGGCTGGTCGACCTGCAGTACTCGGATGTCCGGCTGGACAAGGGCCTGTACAACAGGCTCGTCACCAGGGGTTCGATGAAGCGCCTGGTGACCGAGGAGGAGGTGCTGGAGGCGGTCACGACCCCGCCTTCGGACACCAGGGCCTACTTCCGGGGCCGCACGCTGGAGAAGTACGCCAACTCCATCGCCGCGGCGTCGTGGGATTCGGTCATCTTCGACGTCGGCAGGGAATCGCTGGTGCGGATCCCGACGTTGGAGCCGTTGCGGGGCACGAAGGCCCACGTGGGGAAGTTGCTGGACGACTCCGCGACCGCCGAGGAGCTGGTGGAGGCGCTCACCGGTTCGGACTAGCGGGATTTCCTTTCATCGGGGTTAAGCGATCACGGATCCCGCGGATTGTCGGGACCGCTGGGTAGGCTAGGAAACATCGGCCACACCGGGAGGCGAGATGGCTCAGGAAAAGATCGAAAAGCACGGCGGCGGCGACTCGGACGACGAGTTCGAGGACGGCGGTCCGGCGGGTCAGGAACGGCGCGAGAAGCTCGGCGAGGACGTCGACACGATCCTCGACGAGATCGACGACGTGCTCGAGGAGAACGCCGAGGACTTCGTCCGCGCCTACGTGCAAAAGGGCGGCGAGTAGCTCGTCTTCCGGCGGCCCCGGGCCGGGGCCGCCCGTGCGGAGCCGGCGGATCACACAGATTGGAACTTTGAGCACGTATGGAACACACCTCGGGTAAGTCGGCGCTGCCCGCCGCGTACTTCTCGTCGGCGACCTCGTCGTTCTCGGACTTCCTCCGGGCGCAGGCGCCCGAGCTGCTCCCGGAGCGGCGGGTCTCGACCGGGGCGGGTGGGCTGGACGCCCCCCATGGGACGACGATCGTCGCGGTCAAGTTCGCGGGCGGGGTGCTGATCGCCGGTGACCGGCGGGCCACGTCGGGCAACCTGATCGCTTCGCGCGACATGGAGAAGGTGCACGTCACCGACGAGTTCTCGGCCGTGGGCATCGCGGGCTCGGCCGGGCTGGCGATCGAGATGGTGCGGCTGTACGCGGTCGAACTCGCGCACTACGAGAAGATCGAGGGTGTTTCGCTCTCGCTCGACGGTAAGACGAACAAGCTGGCCGGGCTGGTGAAGTCCAATCTCGAGATGGCGATGGCGGGGCTGGCCGTGCTGCCGCTGTTCGTCGGGTACGACCTCGACGCCGAGGACGCGAAGCACGCGGGCCGGATCGTCTCGTACGACGCGACGGGCGGCCGCTACGAGGAGAGCGCGGGCTACCACGCCATCGGCTCGGGTTCGCTGTTCGCGAAGGGCTCGCTGAAGAAGCTGTACGACCCGGACGCGGACGCCGAAGCCGCGATCCGGACGGCGGTGGAGGCGTTGTACGACGCGGCGGACGACGACACCGCGACCGGCGGGCCGGATCTGGTGCGCCGGATCTTCCCGACGATCGTGACGGTCACCGCGGAGCAGGGTGCGGTGGCGGTGCCGCTCGAGCAGACGACAGCGGTGGCCGAGGCCGTCGTGGCCGTACGAGCCGAGCGCGGGCGCTAGCCGTCCTTCCCTGTCCCTTCCCGATGAGAGCCCGAAAGAGCGGAGCACCACAGTGACGATGCCGTTGTACGCCTCTCCCGAGCAGCTGATGCGGGAGCGTTCCGAGATCGCGCGCAAGGGCATCGCGCGTGGCCGGAGCGTGGTCGTGCTCAAGTACCGCGGTGGCGTGCTGTTCGTGGCCGAGAACCCCTCGGCGACGTTGCACAAGGTGTCGGAGATCTACGACCGGATCGGTTTCGCGGCCGTCGGCCGCTACAGCGAGTTCGAAAACCTCCGCGTCGCCGGTATCCGGCACGCGGACCTGAAGGGCTACCAGTACGACCGGCGGGACGTCAGCGCGCGTGCGCTGGCGAACGCCTACGCCGCGACGCTGGGCAGCATCTTCACCGAGCAGCTGAAGCCGTTCGAGGTGGAGGTCTGCGTCGCCGAGGTCGGCGCGACCGCCGCCGAGGACCAGCTGTACCGGCTGACCTACGACGGCTCGATCTTCGACGAGCCGAAGTTCGTCGTGATGGGCGGTCAGGCCGACACGCTCACCACGAAGCTCAAGGAGAGCTTCGAGTCGGACATGGAGCTGGAAGCGGCGCTCGGTGTCGCGGTGAAGGCGTTGCGCGCCAACACCCCCACGCCCGCGAACGGCGACTCGGACCCGGTGAAGCTCGAGGTCGCCGTCCTGGAGCGGGACCGGCGCGGCCGCAAGTTCCGCCGGGTCGCCGGTGCCGTGCTGGACGCGCTGCTGCCCGCCGAGCCGGAGGAGCCGGAGAAGGACGACGCCGAGGGCGACAAGCCCGGCGGTGAGTCCAAGAAGGACTGAGCCTCTCGAAGTACGTGAAGGCCCCCTTCATTGCGTCTAGCGCAGTGAAGGGGGCCTTCACGTAGTCGCGGGCCTTGACTCCCGCCAGACGTTGCGAAAGCCACTTTCGCAACCTTCAACGTTGCGAAAGTGGCTTTCGCAACCTGCCACCTTCGCCCACTCAGTACACAGTGGACACGGCCGCCAGGACGGCGCCTACAGGCGGTAGATGGTGAGCGCGCTGGGCCGCGACCGGAAGCGGAAGTCGTTGCCGAGCGGGCCGACCTCGCCGTCGGTGGCGACGCGGCGGTTGCCGTTCAGCAGCCGGACGTGCAGCTCCGGAACGTCGAGTTCCTGATAGACGTGGCTGGCGTGGAGACTGTTCGTGATCGTGGCGAGGATGAACCGCGCCCGCGAGTACGGCACGTCGGCGCGCAGGTACCGGACGTCGAGAAGACCGGTGTCGAGCGCCGGACGGCGTGAGGGCGCGAACCCCTTCGGCGAGTAGGTGCCGTTGCCGACGAACAGCAGCCAGATGCTGGTGTGCTTGCCGTTGAGGGTCACTTCCAGCGGTTTCGCGCGCCGGAGGGTGCGGGCGAGCGCGATCGCCGCCGATGGCCACTTCGGGTGCCGCTTCTGCAGCCTTTCCCGGATCCGGACCATTTCCGGGTAGCCGCCGAGGCTGGCGGTGTTGACGAAGTAGCGGTGGTCGTCGTCGTGGTTGATCTCGACCTCGCCGAGGTCGACGCCGACGGCGTCGCCGGCTTCGGTGGCGGCGTCCGCGTCGGGCATCGAGCGCATGCCGACGTCCCGGGCGAAGTGGTTGAGGGTGCCCGCCGGGATGAGCGCGAGCGGCAGGTCGTGGTCGGCCGCGACGGCGGCCACCGCGGCGACCGTCCCGTCACCGCCGGCGACACCGAGTGCGCGCACGGTGTTGTTTCGGGCGGCGATCTCGTCGCAGAGCTGATCGCGCAGGTCACGCTTCGCGTCCGGATACAGGATGGTGGCCTTGGGCCAGGCGAACCGGGCTTCCTCGGTCGGATCCTGGCCGTCGACCCCCGAATGCGGGTTGACCAGGACGAGCATGTCCTCGCCGTCGCGCATCTCGGGCGCCTCGGCGGTATGCGCGGTGCGGCCGGGGACGTCGTCGTTCAGCGGCCACCAGTGCCGCGTCAGCAGGCCGGCGCCGACACCGATCCCGATCCCCACGCCGACGTCACTGGGCCAGTGGACGCCGGTGTGGACCCGGGAATAGGCGACGGCGGCGGCCAGCGGTACGAGGGCGGCGCCTGCCTTGGGCGATTCCATCGCGACGGCCGTGACGAAGGCCGCCGCGGACGCCGAGTGCCCGGACGGGAACGACGACGAAGTCGGCCGCCGGACGAGCCGACGGTGCATCGGCACCTCTTCGGCCGCCGGGCGGCGGCGGGGGAACAGCGGCTTGCCGACCAGGTTCGCCGCCGCGCTGGCCCCGGCGATGGCGGCCACGCCGCGAAGCGCGCCCCGGCGCGTCGGCCCCTTCTTCGCGGCGAGCAGGACCGCGACACACCACCAGAGCTTGGATTTGTCCGCACTTTTGGAGAGCGAGGTGATCACGTCGTCGGCCCTGCTCCTCGGCAGGGCCGCACTCCGTGCCATCAGCCGCCGATCGGTCCGGCCGACCTTGCGGAAAGGGCGCTTGAGCTGCTTTAACACGGGTTCCCTACTTCCGGGCCAGTACGTCATGCGCGTGATACCCGATCGGGACTCCCCGCACACCTTTCACCGAATGCAACGTACCGACCGCGTGTCGCCGCCCGAACGGCGCACCTTCAGTGGGTCTTCACCGCCTACTCTGGTGGGATGCAGCGGCGGATCTTTGGCATCGAGACCGAGTTCGGGGTCACGTGCACCTTTCACGGGCAACGCAGGCTCTCCCCGGACGAAGTGGCGCGTTACCTGTTTCGGCGTGTCGTGTCCTGGGGACGTTCGTCGAACGTCTTCCTGTCGAACGGCTCGCGGCTCTACCTCGACGTGGGTTCCCACCCTGAGTACGCGACGGCCGAATGTGACGACCTCGTCCAGCTCGTCACGCACGACAAGGCGGGGGAGCGGATCCTCGAGGACCTCCTGGTCGACGCCGAGCGGCGGCTGGCGGACGAGGGCATCGGCGGCGACATCTTCCTGTTCAAGAACAACACCGACTCGGCGGGCAACTCCTACGGCTGCCACGAGAACTACCTGGTGACGCGGGCCGGTGAGTTCTCCCGGATCGCCGACGTGCTGCTGCCGTTCCTGGTGACCCGGCAGCTCATCTGCGGCGCCGGCAAGGTGCTGCAGACGCCCCGCGGCGCCGTGTACTGCCTGTCCCAGCGAGCGGAACACATCTGGGAAGGCGTCTCCAGCGCCACCACGCGCTCGCGGCCGATCATCAACACCCGCGACGAGCCGCACGCCGACGCCGAACGCTACCGGCGCCTGCACGTGATCGTCGGCGACTCGAACATGGCCGAGCCGACCACGATGCTCAAGGTCGGATCGGCGAACCTGGTGCTGGAGATGATCGAAGCGGGCGTCCAGTTCCGCGACTTCACGCTGGACAACCCGATAAGGGCCATCCGCGAGATCAGCCACGACCTCACCGGCCGCCGCCAGGTGCGGCTCGCCGGCGGCCGCGAGGCCTCCGCGCTGGACATCCAGCGCGAGTACCACGCCCGCGCCGTCCAGCATGTCAAGGAGACCGGTTCGTCGCCGCAGTCCGAGCGCGTCGTCGAACTGTGGGGCCGGGCGCTGGAGGCGGTCGAGCAGCAGGACTTCAGCAAGATCGACACCGAGATCGACTGGGCGATCAAGCACCGCCTGGTCGAGCGCTACCGCAACAAGCACGACCTCGACCTGTCGAGCCCGCGGATCGCGCAGCTCGACCTGGCCTACCACGACATCCGGCGCGGGCGGGGCATCTTCGACCTGCTGCAGCGGAAGGGGCTCGTGCGGCGGGTCACCGACGACGGCGAGATCGAGCTGGCCAAGGACACCCCGCCGCAGACCACGCGGGCGAAGCTGCGCGGTGATTTCATCGCCGCCGCGCAGGCCGCCGGGCGTGACTTCACCGTGGACTGGGTGCACCTCAAGCTCAACGACCAGGCGCAGCGGACCGTGCTGTGCAAGGACCCGTTCCGCTCGGTGGACGAACGCGTCGAGAGGCTGATCAGCTCACTCTGATTGGTCCGTGAAGGCCACCTTGAGGGAACCAGAGTCCCTTAAGGTGGCCTTCACGGATCTTCGAGGGAGAGTGCGACGATGCGCCGTGCGTTGCTGGTCCTGCTGGGTGCGGTCGTCCCGCTGGCGTTCACCGGCGTCGCGCACGCCGCACCGGAATGCCCGGAGCCCGCGTGGACCGAGACTCCGACGGGCACGGACGCCCAGCTGCGCGGCCTGTCCGCGGTGGATTCCCGTACGGCGTGGGTCAGCGGCAGCAGGGGCACCATCCTGCGCACCACCGACCGCGGCCGCACCTGGAAGCCCGTCGCCCCGGCGGGCACCGAGGCACTCGACTTCCGGGACATCGAGGCCTTCGACGCCGATCGTGCCGTCGCGTTGTCGATCGGTCCCGGCGACGCGTCGCGGATCTACCGCACCGACGACGGTGGCAAGAGCTGGCGACTGTCCTTCCGGAACAGTGACCCCGCCGCTTTCTACGACTGTGTCGCGTTCTTCGACCACCGGCGCGGCCTCGCGATGAGCGATCCGGTGGACGGCAAGTTCCGGTTGCAGTCCACTTCGGACGGCGGCCGCACGTGGAAGCCCGTCCCCGCCGAGGGCATGGTTCCCGCACTCGACGGCGAGTTCGGGTTCGCCGCGAGCGGCCAGTGCCTCACCACGGCGGGCCCGCGTGACGCCTGGATCGCCACCGGCGGCGGCGCCCGCGCTCGGGTGCTGCACTCCGGTGACGGCGGGACGACCTGGGAAGCCGCCGACACCCCGTTGCCCAGTGGCGCCTCCGCCGGGGTCTTTTCGGTGACGTTCCGGGACCCGCGGCACGGCGTGGCCATCGGCGGCGACTACGCGGCGCCGAACGCTCCTGGCCCGGCGGTGGCGCTCAGCGCGGACAAGGGGCGCACCTGGCGGACACCGTCCGAGGCCCCGGTCGGCTACCGTTCCGGCCTGGCGTGGCTGGGCAACATCGTGATCGCCGTCGGCCCCGGCGGCAGCGATCTGAGCCCGGACGGCGGACGGCACTGGCAGTCCTTCGACACCGGATCGCTCGACTCGGTCGACTGTGCTCGAGGCGCGTGCTGGGCGAGCGGGGCCAACGGCAGGGCCGCGCGGCTCGGCACCGCCTAAGCTTCGGCGGCGGGTGCGTGGCCCTCACCTGTCCGACCGCCTACCCCCACACCGACGTTGCGAAAGCCACTTTCGCAACGTTGAAGGTTGCGAAAGTGGCTTTCGCAACACGCCACTGTTGCCTGGGGGTCATGACCGCACCAGAGGTGCTCGGGTGGACGCATTGCTGCGCTAGCGGACCTGGCCGGTCGGGCGGACCACGATCTCGTTGACGTCGACCGAGGGCGGCTGCTCCAACGCGAAGAGCACCGCCCTCGCGATGTCGTCGGGCTCCAGTTTCGGCTTGGACTTCGAGTCCTCGGGGATCATCGAGGTGTCGACCAGGCCCGGCTGCACGACGGTGACCCGCACGCCGGTGCCGACGGCCTCCTCGCGGATGGACCCGGCGAGTCCGGTCACCGCCCATTTCGTCGCCGAGTAAAGGTTCCCCGGCCGGTGGTAGCGCCCGGCGACGGAACCGGTGAGCACGAGGTGCCCCTTCGATTCCGCCAGTGACGGAAGGGTCGCCCGTGCGGTGAGGGCGGTGCCGTAGACGTTCGTCAGCACCATGTCCCGCCACTGTTCGGGGTCCGCGCCGCCGTCGCCGAAGAACGAGACGACGACGCTCTGCCCCGCGTTGGCGAACACCGCGTCCAGCCGGCCGAAGGTGTTCTTCACCGTCTCGACGGCCGCGGACAGCGACCCCCACTCGGTGACGTCCGCCGCGACCGCGAGAGCGCGATCCTCGCCGAACTCGGCGACGAGCGGGAGCAGCGCCTCGCGGTCGCGGGAGAGCAACGCCAGCCGGAACCCGGCGGCTGCGGCCCGGCGCGCGGTGGCCTCACCGAGGCCGCGGGAAGCGCCGGTGATCAGCAGTACTCGATCGTTCATGCCTCCAAACTAGGCGGCGTGTAGGTGTCCCATTCGGGCACCGGTTCGCCGGCGAGGGAAGCGCCGAGCCGGTCGAGGTAGAAATGCCAGCCCTTGGCGATATCCGAGGTGTCCCAATCGGGCTTGGGCATTCGGTGCACGAAGTCGAGCACCGTTCCCTCGCCGCGCGGGGTGAGGGTCAGCTCCACTCGCCAGGTCGGCTCGCCGGTGTTGTGCAGATCCATGACCAGCCGTTTCGGTGGATCGCATTCGCGGATGACGGCGGGACCCGGCTCGGAGCCTTCCTCGGCGGTCATCGACAGCATGATCGTGTTGCCGACTCCGGTTTCGCCCGTCCAGGTGCCGAGCCAGCGGGCCGTGCGCTCGGATTCGGTGAGCGCCGACCAGACGTCCTCGATCGGGTCCGGGTACTCGCGCCGGAGTTCGAGCCGGGTTTCCTCATTGTCCATGATGTGAAGATAACCGTAGGCTTAATTAAGCGTCAACTTATTCGTTGGTCAGGACCAGTCTCCCGCGGAGTCCGCCCTCCGCCAGGCGTTCGTGTGCTTTCACCACCTCGGCCAAGGGCAAGGTGTCCGCGACCCGGAGGGTGAGCGTGCCGTTGTCGACCAAAGCCACCAGCCTGGCGAGTGCCGCGCCGTCGGCGGCTATCCAGACGTGCTCGACCCTGATGCCCCGCAACGGAATCGGGGCGGCTCCGGCGGCGAACACGACGAACCGGCCACGATTCGTCACCGCGTCCAACGCTTCGAGCCCGAGCAGTGCCGTGTCGAGTACCGCCTCGACGCCGCCGGGGATCACCGCCCGCACGCGATCGGCGAGGAGATCGCCACGGGGCACGAAAATCTCCGCGCCGAACCCGCGGACCAAGGCCTCGTCGGTGGCGCCGGCGATCGCCACCACGCGGAATCCCCTCGCCTTGGCCAAGGCGACCGCGTAACCGCCGACGGCTCCCGCCGCGCCGGTCACCAGAACCGTCGAATCCGCTGGCAGGTCGAGCAGATCGAGGGCCTGGGCCGCGGTGAGACCGTTCAGTGGCAAGGTCGCCGCCTCCACGAGCGACACTGTCCGCGGGGCGGCGGCGACCGCGTCGGCGTCGAGGACGACGAAATCGGCATACGTGCCGAGCGCCGCCGACGGCCGGTCCAGCAGACCGATCACGCTGTCGCCCGCGGCGAATCCGGTGACGCCGTCGCCTGCGGCGTCGACCGTCCCGGCGACATCCCAGCCGATTCCGAGCACCTCACGCGGCGGGACGATTCCCGCCTCGGTCAGAAAACCCGACCGGGTCCCGGCGTCGACCGGGTTGACCCCGGCCGCGGCCACCTTCACCCGCACCTGACCGGGTCCCGGTACCGGCACCGGGACTTCGGCGAATTCCAGGACTTCCGGGCCGCCGAACCGGCGGACCACCACTGCGCGCATCGTTCCTCCAAGGGATCGTTCCTCGGCGACCGTATGGGGTTACTCTCTTTCGGGAAGTACGCACCTCGAGGTGCCCAACCCACGCGGAGGTACGCACACCGTGGTCACGCGCACGGCACAGGAACGCCGGGATGAACGGAAACAGGCCTACGACGCCTACCTCGCGGCCTGCCCCGCCCGGAAGCTGCTCGACGAGGTTTCGGGCAAATGGGTCAGCCTCGTCCTCGTCGCCCTCGGCGACGGGCCCCAGCGCTACAGCGATCTCTCGCGCCGGATAGCCGGCGTCAGCCAGAAGATGCTCACGCAGACCCTGCGAACCCTCGAGCGGGACGGCCTGCTGACCCGCACGGTCACCCCCTGCGTACCGGTCCGCGTGGACTACGAGCTGACCGAACTCGGCCGGAGTCTCCGGCAGTTGCTGGCCGGGATCAAGGAGTGGGCCGAGACCAGATTCGACGAGGTCGAGACCGCCAGGGACCGTTACGACGCGCGATCGGCGGCTCTCACCATCGGGGCCGGCGGCGCGGGCTAGGGTAGCCGGGTGTCCACCGCACGCGCCGAACGTCTGGTCAACCTGGTTCTGGCCCTCCTGTCCACCCGGCAGTACCTCACCGCCGAGCGGATCCGGGGCATCGTGCCCGGGTACGCCGACGCGGCCAGCGACGAGGCGTACTTCCGCATGTTCGAGCGCGACAAGACCGAACTGCGCGAACTCGGCATCCCGTTGGAGACCGGCCGCAACTCCGCGTTCGACGCGATCGACGGCTACCGCATCGCGCGCCGTGACTACGAACTCGGCGAAATCGACCTCGCGCCCGACGAGGCGACCGCGGTCGGTCTCGCCGTCCGGCTCTGGGATTCGCCGGAACTGACCGGTGAGGCGCAAGGCGCGCTGGTGAAACTCCGCGCCGCCGGGGTCGAGGTCGACGACCACGCCCCGACCGTCGTCGAACCCCGCGTCCGCGCCGAACCGGCGTTCGGTCCGTTGCTCGCCGCCGTCCAGGCCGGGCAGGCGGTGCGTTTCGAGTACCGCCGCAGTGGTTCGGCCGAACGCAAGATCCGCACCCTCGAACCGTGGGGCGTGGTGTCGTGGAAGGGCCGCTGGTACGTCGTCGGGCATGACAGGGACCGTGGCGCCTCTCGGTGCTTCCGTCTCTCGCGCGTGACCGGGAGGGTCGACGCGTTCGGGCAAACCGGCGTCGTCGAACGCCCGGAAGGGGTCAACCTGCTCCGGATGGTCTCGGCCAGCAGTGGCGAGGATCCGTCCGCGCCGACCACCGCCAGTGTCTGGGTCGCCGACGGCCGCGCCGCCGGGGTCCGCCGCCGCGGCCGGGTGGTGGGCCGCAGCGACGCCGGGGGAGAAGAAGGCGACCTCGTGGAGATCGAGCTGTACTACCCCGAATCCGCCGCGGACTGGCTCACCGCGCACGGGCCGGACGTCCTCGTCCTCGAACCCGAGGTGCTCGCGAAGTCGGTCTTCAGCCGCCTCGAAGCCATCGCGCACGCCGGTGGTGCCCGATGAGCACCACCGGACGGATGCCGCGGCTGCTCGCGCTCGTGCCGTATCTCCTCGCGCGGCCCGGGATCAAGATCGACGACGCCGCCCACGACTTCGACGTCACGCCCAAGCAGCTGCGCAAGGACCTCGAACTGCTGTGGATGTGCGGGCTGCCCGGCTACGGCCCCGGTGACCTGATCGACCTCTCCTTCGAAGGCGACACGATCGTCGTCACGCACGACGCCGGGATGAACCGCCCGCTGCGGCTCACCGGCGGCGAGGCGACGGCCATGCTCGTCGCGCTGCGCGCGTTGGCCGAGACGCCCGGAGTGGTCGACGCCGACGCGGTCCGCCGGGCCATCGCGAAGATCGAGGTCGCCGCGGGGCAGGCCCAGCCGTCGGGCATCGTCGTAGGCGGGGGAGTGCGGGAAGGCAAGAAGACCGCAGGCACTCGCGAAGCCGTCCGGGCCGCTCTCACCGCGAAGCGCGCGTTGCGGATCCGGTACTACACCGCGTCGAAGGACGAGATCACCGAACGCACCGTCGATCCGATGCGTCTGCTCATCGTGCAGGCGGTCGGGTACCTCGAAGCGTGGTGCCGCCGCGCCGAGGACGTCCGGCTGTTCCGGCTCGACCGGATCGACGAACTCACCGTGCTCGACGAACCCGCCGTCCCGCCGGCGCACGCGCGGCCCACTGACATTTCCGATGGTGTTTTCCGCCCGCGTCCCGATCAGCAGGAAGCCGTTCTCGTTCTCGACCCCGACGCACGCTGGGTAGCCGAGTACTACCCGTGCGAGGAGCTCGACGAGCTCGACGGCGGGCGGCTGCGGATCCGGATGCGGTACGCCGACGAGTCGTGGATGGTCCGGCTCATCCTGGGACTGGGCGGAGACGCGCAGGTCGAAAGCCCGGTCGCGCTCGGAGAGGCTGTTCGTCGCCGGGCGGCCGACGCGCTGGCCCGGGCTCGTCACCTAACGTCAACCTACGAGCAGTAGGGTGACGCCGTGTCGTACCTGCCGAGCATCGCGCTCGCCGTCGCCGGGCTGATCGTGCTCTTTGTTCTGCTCATCAAATTACGCAGAGTCTTGCGCGTGCTCACCCATACGATGAGCATGGTGGCTACGAACACCCGGAAACGGACAGGGCTCCTTCGCGCCCGGTCGGCCGCGCTGCGCGTGGCGATCGCGCAACGGCGTGGGCTCGAAGACCGGTAACATCACACCTGAGAGACTCGAGAAGGAGGCCGCAAACGATGAACGCGCTGCAGCCGTGGCACATCATCATCCTGGTGCTCGTCGTTGTCCTGCTGTTCGGCGCCAAGAGGCTTCCGGACGCCGCGCGGTCCATCGGCAAGTCCATGAAGATCTTCAAGGCCGAGACCAAGGACATGGCCGGAGACAAGGACAAGGCCGCCGAGACCGAAGAGGTCGAGACCAAGCAGCTGCCGCAGGCCACCACGCCCGCGCCGCCCGCCGCGACCGCGCAGGACAAGCAGGTCGCCGACCTCCAGCGTCAGCTCGACGAGCTCAAGAAGCAGCAGGCCACCGCGCCCGCTCCGGCCGAGCAGGCGCAGAAGAACGCCAGCTGAGCGAGCTTTAGTCAGCCAAGCGGAGCCTGTTCGCGGATGAGCGCGCCGAACCACCGGCGCGCTCATGGTGGACCCTGACGAGAACGGACTGTCCAGTGGCGGATTCCGCCTCCGGTGAGGAGCGCCGCGGCACCAAGCGGCGCAAGCGCAGCCGTCGGGCCAACCCCGACGGCACGATGACGCTCATCGAGCACATCTACGAGTTCCGGCGCCGTCTGGGCTTCGCGCTGCTCGCCATCCTGGCGGGCGGGATCATCGGTTTCATCTGGTTCCAGACCAAGGTGGGCCCGATCCCGTCGCTCGGCCAGATCATGACCGGGCCGTACTGCGGCATTCCGTACCAGCGCAGGCTCGGCGGCACGCCGGACGGTCCTTGCCAGCTGCTCCAGACGGTCCCGTTCGAAGCCTTCATGATCCAGCTGAAGGTCGGTCTCGCCGCGGGAGCGGTCCTGCTCGCCCCGCTGTGGCTCTACCAGATCTGGGCGTTCATCGCGCCCGGCCTCTACTCGAAGGAGCGCAAGTACGCGCTCACCTTCGTCTTCTTCGCGTCGATCCTCTTCGCCGCCGGCGCCGTACTGGCGTACCTGCTCATCCCGCACGCTCTCGAGCTGCTGATGAACTTCGGTGGCGACCAGTTCATCACCGCCCTCACCGGTGACAAGTACATCTCGTTCATCCTGTCGCTGCTGCTGATCTTCGGCGTCAGTTTCGAACTCCCGCTGTTCGTGGTGATGCTGAACCGCGTCGGCGTGCTCAAGTACCAGACGCTGAAGAAGTGGCGCCGCGGCCTGATCATGGTCGTGTTCGTCTTCGCCGCCTTCGCGACGCCCGGTTCGGACCCGTTCTCGATGCTCGCTCTGGCAGGCGCGCTGGTGGTGCTCCTGGAACTCTCGATCCAGATCGCGCGCTTCCACGACCGCAAGCTCGACAAGGAGCGCGGCACCGAGGGCTGGGACCAGCTCGACGACGACGAGGCCGCGCCGTTCGACTACACGCCGAGCAAGATCGACGAAGAGCCGTCGGCCGCCACGAACGGCAAGCGCACCAGCACTGACGACGTCACCTGAGCCCGGGATGCACGCGGCGCTGGCCGTCCACCCCGCCTCCGGTGACGGGGCCGCGGGACGGCTGATGGAGTCGGTTGCGGCGCGGCTGCGGCCAGTCGTCGACCGGCTCGACGTCCTCGTCGCCCACACGGTCGAGGAATCCCGTGCGCTGATGACCGACTCGCGCGCTGCCGGGCTGGACGTCCTCGTCGTCCTCGGCGGTGACGGCGCGGCACACCAAGGCGTGCAGTTCTGCGCCGAATCCGGCGTCGCCCTCGGGCTCGTCCCCGCGGGCACCGGCAACGACTTCGCCAGGGCACTCGGCATCCCCGAACGCCCCCACGCCGCCGCCGATCTCGTCGCGCGGCGGATCGCGGAGGGGAAGCGGCGGAGGATCGACCTCGGCAGGGCCGGTGGCGAATGGTTCGCCACGGTGCTGTGCTCGGGCTTCGACGCCCTGGTCACCGAGCGAGCCAACCGGATGACCTGGCCTCGTGGCCCGCGCCGCTACGACGTCGCGATCCTGGCCGAACTCGCCGCCTTCCGGCCCCGGCCGGTCGTGCTCCGCACGGATGTCGAGACGCTCGAACTCGACGCCACCATGATCGCCGTCGGCAACACCCCGTACTACGGCGGCGGCATGCCGATCTGCCCCGGCGCGGACCCCGGAGACGGCCTGTTCGACGTCACCGTCGTCGGCAACGCGACCCGGCGCGACCTGCTTCGCATGTTGCCCGGTGTCCGGTCCGGAGAGCACACCGCCCATCCGGCGGTGCGGGTACTCAAAGCCAGCCAGCTCCACCTGGCGGGCAGCGACCTGCCCGTGTACGCCGACGGCGAGCCGCTGGGCAGCCTGCCGATCGACGTCACCTGCGTCCCCGGCGCGCTCACCGTCGTCGCGTGAGCCCGGCGTAGTCACCCGCGCGCCACACCAGTCCGCGGAACGTCGCGGCCGGCATCAGTTCGCCGCGTGGGAAGAACACTCCGCCGCAGCGGTGGCAGAACCACGCCTGCCGCCAGTACTCCAGCGCGTCGGGGATGCCCCGCCGGATCCGCGCGTTGCGCCGCAGCCTGAGCACGAACAGCACGGCGAACAGCGCGACCAGGGCGAAGGCCCCGAACGGGAAGAGCCAGGCGCCGATGGCCGCACCGACGCGGCCGCCCGCGGTCGGAGCGGGGTTCTCGGCGAGCACGTCGCTGGCGAACGCGACGAACACGAACGCGGGGACCAGCATGACCAGCGCGAGCGCCAGGAAGCAACCGCCGCCGCGAAGCACCGGGTACGGGCTGAGGGAGGCCGCGGTCGCGGTCACCGACACGCCGGTGTGCGTCGTCGCGGTGTAGACCACGCCGTCGCCCGCCGGGATGGCCGTCATGCCCCCTTGCACCCGGTAGGTCGTCTGCCCGCTCTGGAACACCGCCGGCACACTCTGCACCTGGTCTACCTGCGCGCATCGCGGGCAAGCGATCTCCATGGGGTCCCCTCTCGATCACGGATCCACCCCTTGGATGACACCAGGGTGGCGGCCGTTCCCGAGATCGTCACACCGAGTGCGAACTGTCGGTGGGGTATGGAACCCTGACGAAGTGGTCAATAGCCCTTCTCAGACCCCGGCCGAGGCCTACACGGCCTCCCAGCGCCGAGCTCGATACCCCCAGCTGACCCGCTTCGCGGCGGAATCGTCGTTCGAGTTCGACGACTTCCAGGTCCGCGGCTGCGAGGCGCTCGAAGACGGTCACGGCGTGCTCGTCTGCGCGCCCACCGGCGCCGGGAAGACCGTGGTCGGCGAGTTCGCGGTGCATCTCGCCCTCGCCGAGGGCCGCAAATGCTTCTACACGACACCCATCAAGGCGTTGTCGAACCAGAAGTACGCCGACCTCGTCGGCCGCTACGGCGCGGACGCCGTCGGCCTGCTGACCGGGGACACCTCGATCAACGGCAACGCGCAGGTCGTGGTCATGACCACCGAGGTTCTCCGCAACATGCTCTACGCCGGGTCCTCGACCATCGGCGAGCTCGCGTACGTGGTGATGGACGAGGTCCACTACCTCGCCGACCGGTTCCGCGGCGCCGTCTGGGAAGAGGTCATCCTGCACCTGCCCGAACACGTGCGGGTGGTCGGCCTTTCGGCCACGGTGAGCAACGCCGAGGAGTTCGGCGAATGGCTGGTCGAGGTCCGCGGTGACACCACTGTCGTCGTCGACGAGCACCGTCCCGTGCCGCTGTGGCAGCACATGCTGGTCGGCAACCGGCTGATGGACCTGTTCGCCGGCCAGGAGGAACACGCGCCGGGCGCCGAGCTGCGGATCAACCCCAGCCTGCTTCGCCGCACCGAGGAGATCGGCGGGCGGTTCGCCCCGGCCGGGCTGCGCGGGCCGAGAGGACGGCGAGGGGCGCCGTCGCGGATGCCGCGATATCGGCCGCCGTCCCGGACCGAGACGGTCGAGCGGCTGGACAACGCCGGTCTGCTCCCCGCCATCGTGTTCATCTTCTCTCGCGCCGGCTGCGACGCCGCCGTCGGCCAGTGCGTCCGGTCGGGCTTGCGGCTCAACGGCCCGGAGGAGGTCGAGAAGGTCCGCCGCATCGTCGCCGAGCGCACCAAGGATCTCCCCGAGGGCGACCTCGGCGTCCTCGGCTTCTGGGAATGGCGTGAGGCCCTCGAGCGCGGTATCGCCGGGCACCACGCCGGGCTGCTCCCGGCGTTCAAGGAGACCGTCGAGGAACTGTTCGTCCAGGGTCTCGTCAAGGCCGTCTTCGCCACCGAGACGCTCGCGCTCGGCATCAACATGCCCGCGCGCACAGTCGTGCTGGAACGGCTCGTGAAGTACAACGGCGAGGCGCACGTCGACCTGACGCCGGGGGAGTACACGCAGCTCATCGGGCGGGCGGGACGGCGCGGGATCGACGTCGAAGGCCACGCCGTCGTCGCCTGGCAGCCGGGGATCGACCCGAAGCAGGTCGGCGGGCTGGCCTCGACCAGGACGTACCCGCTGCGGTCGTCCTTCCGGCCCGGCTACAACATGGCGGTGAACCTGGTCGCCCAGGTCGGCGCCGAAGAGGCCCGTGACCTGCTGGAACAGTCGTTCGCGCAGTTCCAGGCCGACCGGTCGGTGGTCGGGACGGCGCGGCGGATCGAGCGGAACAAGGAGGCCCTGCGGGGCTACACCTCGGCCATCACCGGCGATTTCGACCAGATGCTGGAATACGTCGAATTGCGGGCGAAGATCTCCGCCCGGGAGAAGGCGCTCTCCCGTCAGAACACCTCCGCCCGCCGTGCGGGAACCGCCGAATCGCTGGAGAAGCTCCGCAAGGGCGACGTCATCGCCGTGCCCGCGGGACGGCGTGCGGGCCTGGCGGTCGTCGTCGACCCGGGGCTCGACCCGATCCGCGAACCGCGGCCCGTGGTGGTCACCGAGGACCGCTGGTCCGGGCCGCTCTCGGTCTCCGACTTCCCGTCGCCGGTCGAGGCGCTGGGGAACATCAAGCTGCCGAAGCACATCGAGCTGCGCTCGCCCAAGACCCGGCGGGATATCGCCTCGAGTCTGCGCAACGCGGGAATCTCCTTGCCCGGCAGGCAAAAACGCCGCACGGGGGCCAATGAGGACGGTGAGCTGGCCGCGCTGCGGCGGGCGCTGCGCGCGCATCCGTGCCATGGCCTCGCCGAACGCGAGGCGAACCTGCGCTGGGTCGAGCGGTACCAGCGGCTCACGGGCGAGACCGAGCAACTGGAACGCAAGGTCGCCGCGACCACGCACTCGCTCGCCCGTGCCTTCGACCGCATCCTGCGGCTGCTCGGCGAGCGCGGGTACCTCGGCCCCGAGTCGAAGGGCGACGGCGAGGACCGCGTCACCGAACACGGCAAGCGGCTCACCCGGCTCTACAGCGAGTCCGATCTGCTCGCCGCCGAGTGCATCCGGCACGGCGTCTGGAAGGGCCTGGCGCCCGCCGAACTCGCCGCCGTCGTCTCGACGCTGGTCTTCGAGGCGCGGCGGGACACCGCGGGGGAGCCGCGCCTGCCCGCGGGCAAGGTGCTCGACGCCTGGCAGGCGACCACGCGGCTGTGGATCGAACTCACCGACGACGAGCGGCGCCACAAGCTGGACCGCACCCGCGAACCCGACGCCGGCTTCGCCTGGCCCGTCTACCGGTGGGCGCGCGGCGAATCGCTGGAGAAGGTCCTCACCGCCGCCGAGGCGAACGGGCAGGAGCTGTCGGCCGGTGACTTCGTGCGGTGGTCGCGGCAGGTCATCGACCTGCTGGACCAGATCCGCGACGTCCTCGGGAAGGCGGATCCGGTCGGAGCGGCGGCCTCGGACGCGGTGAAGGCCTTGCGGCGAGGAGTCGTGGCGGCCGGCGGCGCGTGATCCCCGGCCCGGTCCGTGAAGGACTCCTTGAGGGACCCAGAGTCCCTCAAGGAGGCCTTCACGGACTCGATGATCGTCACACGCGCCCCACCAGCACCAGGGGCTGCGCGTGAAGGACCCCTTCCCTCGGCTCAGCCGAGGGAAGGGGTCCTTCACGTACTTCAAGCGGGCGGCACCGAACCGGTCAAGTTTCCTGGGTGGCAAGGACGGCGAGAATCGTCCATACCAGTCCCGAGATGTTGGGCTGACCGGCGGAGTGCCCCGCCGCCGGTGTGAGCACGGTCGCGGCGAGTTGCCCCGACACCGGCCGGGAACAGTGGGCAGGGGCGCCGACCTGTGGTTGGATCGCCCACGACGGCCATGCAGGTCGGCCGGTGACGATGGCGGAACAGGCGGAGGCGAACGATGAGCACGCCGTATGGCGGCAACGACCCGCAGCAGCAGCCCCAATGGGGGCAGCAGCCGGGCTACGGGCAACAGCCTGGCGGCGCTCAACCGCCGAGCGGCCCGCAGCAGCAACCGCAGTGGGGTCAGCAGCCGCAGTACGACCCGTCGCAGACCCAGCAGCAACAGCCGCAATGGGGTCAGCAGCCCGCGCCCTACGACCCGTCCCAGCAGCAGCCGGGGTACCCGCAGCAGCAGGACCCGTCGCAGACGCAGCAACAGCAGCCCCAGTGGGGTCAGCAGCCGCAGTACGGCCAGCAGCCGGGGTATCCGCAGAGCGGGCCCCAGCAGCAGCCCGGCTACCCCCAGAGCGGCCCGCAGCAGCAGCCGCAGTACGGGCAACAGCAGCCCGGCCAGTACGACTACGGCCAGAGCCAGTTCCAGGGCACCCAGGGCGAGGCGCAGAACAAGCCGAAGTCCAAGAAGGGCTTGTTCATCGGGATCGGCGCGCTCGTGGTGATCATCGCCGCGGTCGGCATCCTCGGCTTCGTCACGCCGGGCTGGTTCAACACCCAGGTGTTCAACAACACGCAGATGCAGACCGACGTGCAGAAGCTGCTCACCGAGACCTACGGGATCAAGGAGATCAGCGCGGTCACCTGCCCCTCCGGCCAGGAGGTCAAGGACGGCGTGAAGTTCACCTGCACCGCCACGATCGAGGGCAAGCCGCAGGAGGTGCCGATCACCGTGAAGGGTGACACCGGCAACTACGAGGTCTCGCCGCCCGCCACCAAATAAACGGCGGGCGCCTGGCGCGGTCGATCCTGCATGATCGAGTCATGAGCGACTTCTCCGTACGGCGACTGCGGTCCGACGAGGAACGGGCCGCGACCGATTTGTTCAGGCGCGCCTTGCACGTCAAGGAGATGACCGACGAGGAATGGTCGGCCATCGCCCCGTCGATGCAGCCGGACCGCGGGTTCGGCGCGTTCGACGAGGAGCTGATCGGCACCCTCCGGTCCTTCGATTCGGACGTGACGCTGCCCGGCGCCGGCAGCACGCCGCTCGCCGCGGTCAGCCTGGTCGGCGTCCGCGCCGACCGGACCCGCCGCGGCGTGCTGACCGGGTTGATGCGCGCTCAGTTCGAGGATTTCGCCGACCGGGGCGTTCCCGCGGCGATGCTGCACGCGTCCGAAGGCGCCATCTACGGCAGGTTCGGCTACGGCGTCGCCGTGCGGGCGAAGTCGATCGAGGTCGACAAGCGTCGTGCCCGCTTCCGGCCCGAGGCGCCCGCGGGCGGTCAGATCTCCTTGCTGGATCTGGAAAGCACCGTCGAGCAATGGCCGTCGCTCTTCGACGCGCTCCCACGCACCCGGCCGGGCATGATCGCGCGGAGCCCACATCTGTGGCCGGGCTACGAACGGGAACTGCGCCGGGCGACCACGCCGGTCACGACCGCGGTGCATCGCGGCCAGGACGGGATCGACGGTTACGTCACCTACACCGTCGAGAGGGCTCATTTCGGTGCTCCGACGCAGCTGAAGATCCAGTCGTTCCACTACGCGAGTCCTGACGCGTTCGCGGGTTTGTGGCGCTATCTGGTGTCCGTGGACCTGGTCGACCTCATCACCGCCGAGAAACGGCCGCTCGACGAGCCGGTCGAATTGCTGTTCACCGACCCGCGGCACGTGACGGTGCAGAAGATCCAGGACGAAGGCTGGCTCCGGCTGGTCGACGTCGAGAGGATGCTCGGCGCGCGCACGTACCGGGGCGAGCCGGTCGTCATCGACGTCACGGATCCCTTCTTGGAACACAACTCCGGCCGCTATCGCCTGTCCGAGGACGGCGCCGTCCGTACCACCGGCCCGGCGGATCTCAAACTGCATGCCGACACCTTGTCGATGGTGTACCTCGGCGGCTGGCGTCCCTCGGATCTCGCGGCCGCCGGGCGGGTCCGTGCCACCGGTGCGGCCGCTCTGGAACGTGCGGACCTGCTGTTCGGCACGCGGGTCAACCCCTGGTGCGGTACCTTCTTCTGACGTTGGATGATCACACCGGTGGGGGTGGAGAAGCTTGAGCAGGCGAGCCGTCGCGACGGTCGGTCTGTGTTGTGCCGCTTTCGCGGTGCTGGCGGCGTGTTCGGACACCCCGGAGCCCGCGCCGGCGACGAAGACCGTCACGGTCCCGCCGACGACGAGCGTTTCGTCGAGCAAGCCCGGCACGTCGGGCGGTTCGTCTTCCGCCTCGCCGGGCAGAGTCTTCGACCCGCGGACCATGCAGGCGGACGTGCGGAAGATCCTCACCGAGACCTATCAGGTGAGAGAAGTCGGCGACGTGCTCTGCCCGGCGAACCAGACCGTCAAGGACGGCAGCACGTTCACCTGCACCGTCCAGGTCGGCGGGGAGGGCAAGACCGTCACGATCACCGTCACCGGGGACGACGGCCGCTACGAGGTCGGCGCGCCCGCCTGAAAACCGGTTGGGTTCGCCCGGCCCTGACGGCAGGATCGGCGGGTATGAGCGAATTCCATGTGCGTGCCGTGGCCGAAGGCGAACAGAGGGCGTGTCTCGACGTCCTGTCGGAATCCTTGCACGGCAAGCCCGCCACGGACGAGGTCTGGGCGAAGATGGCCTCGTCCTGGCCCGCCGCCGGGAAATTCGCCGCGTTCGACGACCAGGGCTCCCCGGTCGGGATCACCAGTTCGTTCGAGGTGGAGCTGACCGTCCCAGGTGGACGGAAGCTCGTCACGGCCGCCGTCGACGGTGTCGGCGTCCGCGCCGACTGGACCCGCCGCGGGATCCTGACCGCGATGATGGCCGTACAACTGGAAGACTTCGCGGCGCGCGGTGTCCCGCTCGCGGCCCTGCATGCTTCGGAAGCGGTGATCTACGGTCGCTTCGGTTACGGCGCGGCCACGTTCTGCAGGGGCGTTTCCGTCGAACGCCCCCGCGCCCGGCTTCGCGACGGCGTGGGACGGGACGGCGTGGCCAGGCTCGTCACCCCGGCCGAAGCCGTGGAGCGCGTCCCCGCGCTGTACAGCCGCTTCGAGGGAACACGGCCGGGTTTCGTCGCTCGGCCCGCCAACTGGTGGCCGGGCTTCTTCGACCGAGTGGTCACCGGAGACGACGGGTATCGGGTCGCCGTCCACAGTGGACCGGACGGGGACGACGGTTTCGTCGTCTACCAGACCATCGACACTCGTGACCGGCAGGCGCCGGAGCGCGGCGCGCTCCTGGACGTCCGTGAACTCCATGCCGCCACGCCACAGGCGTGGGCGGGACTGTGGCGCTTCCTGCTGTCGATCGACCTGGTCTCGGCCGTCGCCGGCCGTGGCCGCCCGCTGGACGAGCCGCTCGCCGAACTGGTCACCGACCCGCGTGCGGTGAACACCACCGAGGTCATCGACGACCTGTGGCTGCGGCTCGTCGACGTGCTCGCGGCGCTGCGGGCACGTTCCTATGGCACCGCCGGGCCCGTGGTGCTCGAAGTGCGCGACAAGCAGCTTCCGGACAACGACGGCCGTTACGTCGTCGGCCCGGACGGCGTGGAACGCACGACCGCCGAGGCCGATCTGCGGCTGGACGTCGCCACCTTGTCGTCGCTGTACCTCGGCCACGGCCTGTTCGGCGATCTGGCCCTGTCCGGCCGGGTCGAAGTGCTGGACGAGGCCGCGGTCGCCCGTGCCGACGCGTTGTTCCACACCGCGCGCACGCCGTGGTGCGGGACGTTCTTCTAGCCCACGCCTGCTCGGCACCGGTGCCCCTTCACGAGCGCCTGTTGTGGCTGCTGATGGACGTTGGTGATGCCGAGTCCGTGAAGGCCTCCTTGAGGGACCCAGGGTCGCTCAAGGAGGCCTTCACGGACTGGGACAGGGGTCCACGAGGGCCCGCGCTGCTAAGCCGGATTGCGGCGAGGCTTGATCCGCACCTGCGGCAGCGTGGGTGCGGGCAGCCACGGCGTCGTGCCCTCGTAGCCCTCCACCTGACCGAACCGGTCCGCCTGTGCCTGCCACGCCTCGCGGTACTCCGCGATCTCCTCGTGGCTGCGGCCCACGAAGTTCCACCACATGACGAGTTCCTCGGTGAACGGCGTCCCGCCGAGCAGGAGCACCCGAGCCGGTTCGCCGCCGGAGTTCGTCAGTTCGAGCCGTCCGGCGCCGGGTGCGAGGTAGGCGAGTTCCCCGGTGGCCAATGCGGCTCCGGCGACGGTGACGGAGCCGATGTCCTGCAGGACACCGTGCTCGAAGGCCGGGTCGACGTCGAGGGCCAGGGTCGCCCCGGGCTCCACGGTGAGTTCGGCGCCCAGCAGGGGAGTGAACGCCGGGACGGGTGACGTTGCCCCGGCGAGGCTCCCGAGAAAGACCCGGGCGGTCGCGCCGGGCAGGTCGAGCAGCGGCGGCGCGTAGTGCCGGAAGTCCCGTGTGGTGTCTCGATGTTCGTCCGGCAGCGCGATCCAGAGCTGGACGCCGTGCAGCGTCGAGGTGTCCGATAAGGACACTGTGGACACTGTGGACACCTCGGAATGCGCGATGCCGTGCCCGGCGGTCATCAGGTTGAGCTCACCGGGCCGCACCATCGCCCGGGTGCCGATGCTGTCGCGGTGCTCGATCTCGCCGCTGAACAGCCAGCTCGCGGTCTGCAATCCGGTGTGCGGATGCGGCGCGACGTCCATCCCACCGGACTCCGCAACGTCCTGCGGGCCGTAGTGGTCGGCGAAACACCAGGCGCCGATCAGGGAACGTCGGCGCTGCGGGAGTGTCCGCCGGACCCGGATGGCGCGCGGACCGCCGAGCGGGACGTCGCGCGGAGTCAGCACGGTGACACCTTCGCCCGGGCGTTCGGAGTACAGCAGTTCGGCAGGGGCGGCCTCGGTGTTGCTCATGACTTCGGGAGCGCGGCCAGCAGCCGCTCCACCGAACGACCGAGATTCCAGCGCTCCGCGAGTTCCGCGACCTTGTCCGGGTCGGCGGGCTCGGCCGGGACGACGTCCGGGCGGGACTGGTCGATCGGCGCGTCGGCGGCGACCCGGACGACGGTCGGGGCGACCGCGAGATAGTCGGCGGCGTCGGTCAGCCGGAGCCGGGTCTTGAGCGGCACCCGCGAGTCGCCGGCGTTGGATGCCTCGATCAGCTCCTGCAGCGAACCGAACTGGGTGATCAGTTTCGCCGCCGTCTTCTCGCCGATCCCGGCGACGCCGGGCAGCCCGTCCGACGGGTCTCCGCGCAGCGCCGCCATGTCGGCGTATCCGGGCCCGGCGATCCCGGCCGGGATCCCGTACTTCTCCGCGATCTCCTCCGGGCCGAGGACCTCGGCCTTGTTCCAGCCCTTGCCGACGTAGATGACGACCGTGGGCGTCGGTTCATGGCGGACCAGCTGGAACAGGTCACGGTCACCGGTGATGACCTCGACGGGGGATTCCCGCTCGCGGATCGCGAGCGCGCCGATGACGTCGTCGGCCTCGTATCCGGCCGCTTCGGCGGTCGCGATCCCGAAGGCCTCCAGCAGTTCCAGAATGATCGGGATTTGGGGTGTCAGGGTGTCCGGCACCTCTTCGACGTCGCTGCCTTCCGGGACCTCTTCGGCCACCCGGTGCGCCTTGTAGCTGGGCAGCAGATCGGTGCGGAACTTCGGGCGCCAGTCCGCGTCGAGACACGCCACGAGCCGGGAAGGCCGCCGGTCGACGAGGATCCGCGCGATGGTGTCGGTGAACCCGCGCACCGCGTTGACCGGTGTCCCGTCGGGGGCGGTCATCGAATCGGGCAGTGCGTAGAACGAGCGGAAGTAGAGGCTCGCGGAATCGAGGAGAGCGAGTGGTCCGGTCACGCGGACAGCCTGCCATGTCCCGCCCCGGATGTCCGTGAAGGACCCGACCCCCAGCCGGGTCCTCCACGGACATCGTCAGGCCGCGTAGGGCCGCACCCGGCGCGCGTCGCGGAGGGCGTTGGCCCACCAGCTCAGCTGATTCAGCAGCGTGGTGGCCGCGACGGAGGCGCCTTCGAAGTCGTCGTGCGCACCGTCCGGACCGAAGTGGTTCCAGGCGTAGGGGAAACTCACGGTCTCGCGGATCGTGGCGGCGTGGAGTTCGGCGAAGACCGGGCGCAGATGTTCCACCGCGCGCAGGCCGCCCGAGATCCGCCATAGGACACGAAGGCGACCGGTTTCCCGTGCCATTCGGGGCCGGTGGCGTCGAGCGCGCTCTTGAGCGGGCCGGGGTAGCTGTGGTTGTACTCGGGGACGATCACGACGACGGCGTCCGCGGCGGCGACGCCGGGGGAGAGATCGCCGGGACTTTCGGCCAGGTCGATGACGGACAGGGTGACGTCGTCGCGCTGTTTGGCGCGGTCGAGGAACCAGTTCGCGACGACGGGAGCGAAGCGGCCCTCGCGGACGCTGCTGATCACGACGGCGAGTTGGTAAGGCGAGTTCGTTGTCATGCCCAAAACCGTAGAACCTGTACTTAACTTGAGGTCAAACTCCAGAATCGCCGTATGTCGGGGCTTAATCGCAGAGGACTCTTTGCAAAGAACTCTCTGCGGTCATAGGGTGTAGCGCATGGGGAAGAGCGAGAGGTATCTCGCGCGGGTCGACGGCCGCATTCTGCGGGCGCTGTCGCATCCACTGCGCGTCAAGATCCTGGAGTTGCTGCGAGAGGACGGTCCGGCGACGGCGTCCGGGCTGGCGAAGCGGGTGGGGGAGAGCTCCGGGACCACGAGCTGGCATCTGCGTCAGCTGGCCGAATCCGGGCTCATCACGGAGGACACCGAACGCGGCAGCAGGCGCGACCGGTGGTGGAAGGCCGTGCACGAGGGAGACCAGATGCAGGCCAGGGACTTCATCGACGATCCCGATCTCGCCGGCCCGTTCAACGCCTACGCGCACACGATGATCGAGCGGCGTTACGCCGCCGAAGCGCAGTTCGTCGCCGAAGTGCGGGACTGGGCCGACGAGTGGATCGACAAGGTCAGCTTCCACGACTCGCCGCTCTCGCTGACACCGGACGAGGCCGCCGCGTTGAGTGACGAAATCCTCGACGTCATCGGCCGTTACCGCCGTCCTGAGAAGGACGGGGACACCCAGGTCCGCGTGCACTGGGCGGCCTTCCCGAGGGAGTCCCGGCCGGAGAGGCCATGAGCCGGATGCCACTGGGGGCCTTGGTCGTGGCTTCGGGGCTCTCCTCGGCCGGGGTGATGATGACGTTGCTCGCGATTCCCTGGTTCGTGCTGCAGAGCACGGGCAGCGGCACCAAGACCGGTCTCGTCACCGCGGCCGAGGTGCTGGGCCTGATGGTCGCGGCGCTGCTGGGCGGGCCGATCGTCGACCGGGTCGGCACGCGCCGGGCCAGCGTCGGCGCGGACCTGCTGACCACCGTCACGGTGCTGCTGATCCCGCTCGCGATGGGCACGACAGGGCTCAGCCTGCCCGGACTGATCGCGCTGTCGTTCGTGATGGGTGTTTCCCGGGGGCCCGCCGACACGGCGAAGCAGGTGCTGCTCCCCGGCGTCGCGGAACTCGGCGGTGTCGGCGTGAGCCGGGCGGCGAGCGCCGTCGAAGCGGCGATGAGAACCGGCCGGATGGCCGGCGGGCCCGCCGCCGGTGCGCTGATCGCGCTGATCGGCCCGATACCGGTGCTGTTCGTCGACGCGGGCGCGCTGTTGCTCTCCTCGGCACTGGTGTTCGCGCTGATCCCGGCCGCGGCCGGGCCGCCGCGGCCGCCGACGGGCGGGTATCTCAAGCAGTTGCGCGAGGGGCTCGGGTACGTCAAACGCGACGCGGTACTGCGCGCGGTGGTCGGCATGCTGATGCTCACCAACAGCCTCGATTTCGGGCTGCTCGGCGTTCTGTACCCGGCCTACGGCGACCAGATCCTGCACAGCACCGCGCTCATCGGCGCGATGATCACCGCGGTCGCGGCGGGCGCTCTGCTCGGTTCGGCGATCTACGGCTGGATCGGCCACCGGTTCTCCCGGCGGACGGCGATCCTCGTCGCTGTCGCGATCGAAGGCGCGCCGCGCTTCGCCTTGCTCGCGCTGGAACCCGCACCGCCCGTGCTTCTGGCCGGGCTCGTGGTCGCCGGGATCGGGGCGGGCGCACTGAATCCGATCGTGCTCCCGGCGGTTTACGAGCGGGTCCCGGAAGCCGTCCGCGGCCGGGTGCTCAGCCTTCTCGTCGGCGGGGTGCTCGCCGCGATGCCGCTCGGCTCGATGATGGCCGGGTTGCTGCTGGACGGGATCGGCCTCGTCGGCGCGCTCGCCGTGTTCGGTGGGCTGTACTTGATCGCCGGCACCTTCCCGGCGATCTTCCGGGTGTGGCGCGGGCTCGACGATCCCGCCCCGATCGGGGGTGACCGGCCGGTGAGCCGAGCGGCGCGGACCGACTAGGCTCGCCATCATGTCGCGCCGTTCCCTCCACAACCCAGCCCCCGACGCCGCCGGTCTTCGCGCCCGCCTCGACCGGGCGCGCGCCGCCGCGGCCGCCGCCGGCACCGACGCCCTGCTGATCGCACCCGGCTCGGACCTGCGCTACCTCATCGGCCAGGCCGGGGGCTCCTTCGAACGGCTGACCACGCTGGTGATCCCGGCCGACGGCGTCCCGGCGCTGGTGCTGCCGAAGCTGGAGGCGCCCGGTTACGCCGACGTCCCCGCCGACGAACTCGGCATCGAGATCGTCACCTGGGTCGACGGTGACAACGCCTACGAACTGGTCGCCGACCGGCTGGGCAAGCCAGGCCGCGTCGCGGTCAGCGACTTCACCCCGGCGCTGCACGTGCTCGCCTTCCGCGGCGCGCTCGGCGACGCCGAGCAGACGCTGGCCGGGCCGATCGTGCGCGAACTGCGGATGCGCAAGGACGCCGCCGAGATCCAGGCGCTGCGCGACGCGGGCGCGGCGATCGACCGCGTGCACGCCCGCGTGCACGAATGGCTGCGCCCCGGCCGCACCGAGGCCGAAGTCGGCGCGGACATCACCGCCGCGATCGTCGAGGAGGGTCACACCCACGCCGACTTCGTGATCGTCGGTTCGGGCCCGAACGGCGCCAGCCCGCACCACGACGTCTCCGATCGGGTCATCGAGCGCGGTGACGTCGTCGTGGTCGACATCGGGGGCCCGATCGCCGAGGGCTACAACTCCGACTCCACCCGGACGTACGCGGTGGGCGAGCCGCGTGACGCCGACGTCGCCGAGACCTACGCCGTCCTGCAGCGGGCGCAGCAGGCCGCCGTCGACGCCGTCCGCCCGGGCGTCGCCGCCGAGTCGATCGACGCCGCCGCGCGCGACATCATCACCGAGGCGGGGTACGGCGAGTACTTCATCCACCGGACCGGCCACGGCATCGGCCTCGACGTGCACGAGGAGCCCTACATCATCAAGGGCAACGCCCTGCCGCTCGAACCGGGCATGGCCTTCAGCGTCGAACCCGGCATCTACCAGCCCGGCCGCTGGGGTGCCCGCATCGAGGACATCGTCGTGGTCACCGAGAACGGTGTCGAGCCGGTCAACCAGCGCCCGCACGACCTGATCGTGCTCGACGCATGACCGCTTCCCTGGAGCCGCTGGATCAGGCCATCGTGCAGGAACTGGCCGCGGACGGACGGCGCAGTTTCACCGATCTGGCGGAGCGGGTCGGGCTTTCGGTGTCGGCGGTGCACCAGCGGGTGCGCCGCCTGGAGCAGCGCGGGGTCATCCTCGGGTACACCGCGCGGCTCGACGGCGAGCAGATCGGCCTGCCGCTCACGGCGCTGATCTCGCTGACCCCGAACGATCCGGCTGCCCCGGACGACTACCCGCAGCGTCTGGAGCACATCAAGGAGATCGAGTCCTGCTACTCGGTCGCGGGGGACGAGTCGTACATCCTCCTGGTCCGGGTGGCTTCGCCGCTCGGACTGGAGGACCTGCTCCGCCGTATCCGGGAGGCCGCCAAGGTCTCGACCAGGACCACGGTGGTGCTGTCGACGCCGTTCGAGGGCCGTTCGCCTACTCTGTGAGAGCGGAAAAAGGGGTGGGCTTGCGCGGCGCTGGTACGATAAAAGGTATGGCAACACGTAAGGTCACTCTCTCACTCGACAGTGGTGCGCTCGAGTTCGCCGAGCGGGCCGCGAAGGCACACGGGATCTCGGTCTCGTCGTGGTTGTCCAAAGCGGCCCGCAGGGAGGCCGTCCGCACCGGATACACCCCGCAGCGCGCCCCGGTCGAACCGTCCGCCGAATCGGACGAGGCCGAGCTGACCGCCGCGGAGAAGGATCTGCGTGCACAGGGGTGAAGTCTGGACGTACCACCCCCCGACCGAACCGGCACGGCAGCGCACCGTCGTCCTGCTGTCCTCGGACGGGGTGAACGAATCCGAGCGGCCGTGGCTGCTCGGCACCGAATTGCTGGACCGTGATCCGCAGGACATCCTCGGCGTCGCCGTCGACGCGCGGTACTGGGTCTCCACGCTGAACCTCACGCGCCTGTACCGGCCGTGGTTCGACGAGAAGATCGCGGAGATCGACCAAGAGGTCCAGGAGCGCATCGACATCGCGTTGCGCGCCGCACTCGACCTCTAGCCCGCCCGAGTCGCGTCTTCAATCACGCATGTCGCGCGTCTGATCACGCGAGTGGCGTCTCCGATCACGCGAGTCACGTCTCCGATCACGCATGTCGCGCGCCTGATCACGCGACTAACGCGCGATCACCTCGGGCGCGGCGTGCAGTTTGCCGTCGGGGCCGGAAAGGCACGACGCGTTACCGCCGCGGGCGGCGAGGAATTCGTTGAGGCAGTTCGCGATCTGCGCGTGGCCGTTCGCGTTGGGATGGAACGACTCCTGCAGCGCGTGGCTCGCGCGCTCCACCTGGCCGAGGTCACGCAGCTGCAGCGTCAGCCTGCTGAACCACTCGTTCGCCGGGTCGCTGCTGCACGCCTCGTGCCCGGCGCCCGCCCGCGAAAGGTCCAGGAACCGCGCGCTGGTCGCCCTCGACGCCTGCTTGAGCCCGTCCGACAGGACGGAGACGCCGTCGCGGCGCATCCACTCCAGGTCCTCGGTGCGGAACGGGCAGCCGTTGAGGCTGCGCAGGGCCTCCGGGATCTGGGGGCCGACAGGCGAGGCGTAGGACATCAGCACGAGCTGATAGTCCGCCGGGACGTAACCGGCCTGCGCCAGCACCTTCTTCACGTCGGCGACGGCGTTGGTCACCTTCGGCACCATGGCGTCCACTTTGGACTTCCAAGTGGTGCGAAGAGCCGCGCTGCACGGCGGGTTCTGCGGGGAGAACCAGGCCTTGAAGCATTCGTTGACCTGCGCGGAGAACTTGGGCTCGTCGTTCGCGCCGATCGCGATCATCACCGCCGCGACCCGATGGTCCTTGATCAGGTTCGCGAGCTGTTGGGCCTGTGACGGCTCGGTCCACTGCTTGACGTCGCCGAGGGCGATCTGCTCCGAGGGAGCCCCCGAACACGCGAGGTTCACCCGGGCGGTGACGTCGGGGATCTTGATCTGCTCGACGAAGGCGTTGGGGGAGCGGTGGCACCAGTTGCCGCCCTGCCCGTTGGTCGTGGGCGTGTAGTCGCCCGCGCCCTCGCCGGACACGGTGCTGTCGCCGATGGACACGACCGTCAGCGGCCCCGTCCCCGGTGGGCCTTGGCGCGGGGACGGCTGCCCTGGGCGGCTTTCCGACCCGGTGAAGGCAATGAACCCGACAAGAACCACCACGAACGTGAGCGCCAGAGCACCCCACCACCACCGGAAACGTCGCATCGTCACCGGATTCTACGGACCCGTGGACCGATAGGGTGATCATGGCCGTGTGGGCCGGGTCTCGTGAAGTCCCCTTCCTGCGTTTGCCGCAAAGAAGGGGACTTCCGCCGGTCAGCAGACCCAGCGTCGGATCGCGGCGTCGAGCAGTTTTCGCGCGTTCTCGACGGAGTCTTCGGACGCGTCGGCCCAGGCGATGACCCCGTCCGGGCGCACGAGCAGGCTCGGCGTCGAGTCCTCGGACGTCGGATCCGCCGTGTACGCGACGCTGTCCGCCAACCCGGTGACCGCGTCGGCGTACCGGCCATCGGACGAGCGGTCGACGAGGACGAAACGGCCGTCGTGAGCGTGGTCGGCGAGCCGGGTGCCGGACGTCAGGTCGACGTCCCCGGCGATCGACCCGACCGGGGCTGCGGCGTCCTCGGCGACGTCGTACCGCTGCAGGATCCCGGAGGAGAGCGCGATCATCCGGTTGGTGGCGCCGGGAACGGTGAACAGTTCGTCGCCGACGACCTTCCGCAACTGAGCGGTCCGTTCATCGCCGCGCATCAGCGC
This sequence comes from Amycolatopsis sp. cmx-4-54, assembly GCF_046548895.1. Classification (NCBI taxonomy): domain Bacteria; kingdom Bacillati; phylum Actinomycetota; class Actinomycetes; order Pseudonocardiales; family Pseudonocardiaceae; genus Amycolatopsis; species Amycolatopsis sp. cmx-4-54. The sequence goes on along the minus strand of NZ_JAEBEJ010000001.1, from coordinate 967,363 downwards.
CACCTGGGCTCGCGTCCAGTCCAGGACCCACGCTCCGATCGGATGCCGTTCGGTCTGGTAGGTGTCGAGCAGACCGGCGGGCGCCCGGCCGGTGACGGTCGCGGCGAGTTTCCAGCCGAGGTTCACGGCGTCGCCGAGGCCGAGGTTGAGGCCCTGTGCGCTGAACGGCGAGTGCACGTGAGCGGCGTCGCCGGCGAGGAACACCCTGCCGTGGCGGTAGGTCCGCGCCTGGCGCGCGTTGTCCGACCATCGCGTCGCCCGCCCGCGCAGACTCGTGATCGTGACCGGGACGCCGGTGACGTCGCGCACCGCGCTCTGCAGCTCTTCGAGGGTGACTGGAGCGTTCTTGTCCTCGGGCTGGGGCGCGAACCTGGCGACGAGGACGCGTCCCGGCACCGGACCGTAGGTGTAGATGCCGCGAGGCGTCCAGTTCCAGCCTCGGCGCAGTTCGCCCGGGTCGTCGAAATCCGCGATGGCCTGGTAGCCCACCAGTTCCGGGCCGGTACCCACGAAGTCGACGCCGAGCCGCTTGCGGAGGACGCTCCGTCCGCCGTCGGCCGCGACGACCCAGCCGGCGGTGAAGTCACCCGCGCTGGTTTCGACGACCACGTCGGCGTCGTCGTCCAGCCCCGAGCCGGTGCCGCGCAGGCCCCGTACCTCGACACCCCGGCGGATCTCGACGCCCAGCCGGGCGCAGTGTTCGCCGAGCAGCAGTTCGAGGTCGTGTTGCGGCACCATGATCCCGTTCGCCACCGCCGTATGCGCGGCGAGGACCGGGTCGGTCTGGTCGACCAGGTCGTGGCGGAACATGAGCCCCGCGAAATGCCCGAGGACCGCGAACCGGCGGGACTTCCGGCCCGCCGCGTCCGTCAGCTCGCGCACCATCCGGTTCGAGCGGCCGGCGGTGAAGGCGCCGGCCTCCGCCAAGCGACGGCGCTGCACCTCTTCCGCCGCGGGCAGCAGGCCACGGCGGTCGAGGATCTCGGCGCTGGCGACGTTGATCGAGCCGGATTTGATCGTCGGATCCGGTTCCTCGAGCCGCTCCAGCACGGTCACCCGCACTCCTCGCAGGGCCAGTTCGCTCGCGACGAGCAGGCCGGTGGGTCCCGCTCCGGCCACGAGTACATCGATGCGTTCCACGTCGACTCCAAGCTTTACTCATTAAGCTTACTCGGTAAGCTTAATGAGTAAAGGTAAGGTTGTCATATGGCGAAGCGGGGAGATCGAGGCGGAGCGAAGACGCGGGCGCATATCGCCGCGGTCGCGACGGAGCTGTTCGTGGAGCGAGGTTTCGACGACGTCACCGTCGCCGAGATCGCCGCCGCCTCCGGCGTCTCGAAGGTGACGGTGTTCTCGCACTTCGAGCGCAAGGAGGACCTCGCGCTCGATCGGCTGCCCGACGCCGTCGGCGTCGCCCGCGCCGCGATCCGCGACCGGCCGGACGGAGTGGGGGTCGTGGAAGCGTTCCGCCGGACGGCGCTCGCTCTCGCGCAGGAGCAACATCCGCTTTCGGGGCTGAGTCCGGCAGGCGAGCCGCTCGCGCGCACCGTCGCCGGGTCGCGCGCGCTCATCTCACGACTGCGCGAGTTCGAGCACGAGATCGAGGCGGAGCTCGCCGACGAGCTCGAAAGCGATGCCCGGTTCTCGGGCGACAGCGAACTGGTCGCCGCGGTGATCGTCGCCGCGTACCGCACCGTCGCCGTGGCGACGACCCGGCGACGCCTCGCCGGAGACGATCTCGACGTCCTCGTCGCCGCGCATTGCGAGCGGCTCAACGCCGCGTTCACTGCGCTGGCCGCGGCTTGGTGAAGCCGGCCCGTCGATCCTGGTCAGGTTCGGGACGCGAGGATCGCCGTGCCGGGCCCGGAAACCTCGCCGAGCGCCGCGACCCGGCCCGCGATCGCCATCAGGAGCGCTTCCCCAGGGCCGCGGACTTCCGGCCCGCCCCCGGCCGACCAGTCGAGATCCGTGGCGACGAGCCGGAGCCCGCGCGCCCTCCGGCCCGCTTTGATCGGCGGGGCGTAGCGGGCGAAGGCCAGAGCGTGCCGCAGCCGATCCCGCGGCACTTCGCGGGGGAACCCCAGCGGACGCCGGATGTCCTGCTGGTGGATGAGCCCGTCGAGCAGCGCCACCCGCCCGCCGAACGCGGCGGTCAGGCCGCGTGGCTCGAGGTGCTCCTCGATCCTCGCGATCAGCTCCTCCGGCGTCCGGCCGGGTTCTCGCGCGACTCCGAGGGCGTTCATCCGGTCGAGCCGCAGCCCGCCGCGGACGGCCTGGCCGAGCAGATCACGCGGGCGCAAGGCGTCGTAGTCGACGACGTGGGTGACCACTTCTCGGACGGTCCACTCCGAACACAACGTCGGCGCGTCCCAGTGTCCGGGGGTCAGCGTTCGCAGGAAAGCGGCGAAGTCCGCTCGTTCGTCCCGCGCGAGTCGCACGACTGAGCTCACCGGCGGCCTCCTCGAATCACTGGTAGTCGAGCCACCCGCAAACGTAGTAGGCGGTGTCCTCGTTCCGCTCCACGTACCAGGAGTAGACGACGTCACCCGCGAGTTTGCCGGTGCGCGCGTTCCGCTGGGTGATCGTGGCCTGCACCGTCACGTACTCCTGTCCGGACGGGACGGAGTACGGCAGCATCTCCCAGCGCTCGACGTAGTGCCCGTGGAGTTCGAACCCGAGCAGGCTCGCCCGCAGACGCGGACAGGTCCCGCTGCGCAACGCGGTCATGTCGTGATTGGCCAGCCCGTTCATGTAGACCTGGAACACGCGGTCGATCGCGGCGGGTTCGAGGCCCGGCGCGGCCGTCGAACTCGGCGCCGTCGGCGCCGAGGGGGTCACGGTGAGGGTCTCGGTCTGGACCGGGGGAGCGGAGTGCGACGTCGACGTCATGGGAGACGAGTCGGCAAGCGGGAGCGAAAGCCCGCCGTGGCACGCGGAAAGGAGGGTGCCGAGGCCGATCAGGAGCACGGCGGCCCGGCCGCGCGAAGTCAGAGGTCTCACGCCGCCGACGCTAGGTGGCCTTCATGAAATTCGGATGAAGCCTCGGGCCGGTGTGGCCGCCTCAGCAGTTCTCCAGGAAGTGACGCAGCACTCGCGTTCCGAACCGCAGGCCCTCCACCGGGACGCGCTCGTCCACACCGTGCGCCATCGCGCGGTACGGGAAGCCTTCCGGCAACCACAACGGCGCGAAGCCGTAGCAGTCGATCCCCAGCGGGCTGAACGCTTTCGCGTCCGTGCCGCCACCCATGCAGTAGGGCACGACGACGGCGTCGGGGTCTTCGGAGCGCAGCGCTTCAGCCATCGCGTCGAACCACGGCGAATCCACCGGAGCCTGGACCGGCGGCTGGTGCGCGACGAACTCGCGGCTGACGCCCTCGCCGAGCATCGTGTCGATCTCGGCGAGCAGTTCGGGGGCGGTACCGGGGAGGACACGGACGTCGACCTGGGCCTCGGCCGAAGTCGGGATGACGTTCACCTTGTACCCGGCGTCGAGCATGGTCGGCGTCGTGCTGTTGCGGACGGTCGGCACCACCAGCGCCCCGGCGGGCCCGAGCCGCGCGATCGTTCCGTCCACATCGGACAGATCGACCGGAACGCCCAGCGCCTCACCGGTGCGTTCCAGGAACGCTCGCACCGTCGGCGTCACCTGGATCGGCCAGCGGTGCGCGGCGATCTTGCCGAGAGCGGTGACCAACCGGATGACCGCGTTCTCGTCGTTGGGGCGCGACCCGTGTCCCGCGCGGCCTTTGGCGGTCAGACGTAGATGTGCCGTACCGCGTTCCGCCGTCGCCACCGGATAAAGCCGCACGGTCCGGCCGTCGGCGGCCGGGACGTGGTAGGTGTATCCGCCCGATTCGCTGATCGCGGCCGCGCAGCCGTCGAACAGGTCCCGGTGCGCCGCGGCGAGCCAGTGGGCCCCGTACTCGCCCTTGTCCTCCTCGTCGGCCACGAACGCCAGGACGATGTCCCGCCGCGGCCGCACACCCGTGGCGAGGGCGGCGAGCACCATCGCGCAGAAGTCCTTCATGTCGACCGCGCCCCGGCCCCAGAGGAACCCGTCGCGGACCTCGCCCGAGAACGGATCCACCGACCAGTCGGCGGCGTCGGCCGGGACGACGTCGAGATGTCCCTGCACGAGCAGCGCGGGCAGGCGCGGGTCGGTTCCAGGCACCCGGGCGATCACGTTCGCGCGGCGTGGCGCGGACTCGATGATCTTCGTGTCGATCCCGAGTCCCGAAAGCAGCGACGCCACGTACTCGGCGGCCTCGCGCTCGCCCGCGGAGTCCCCGTCGCCCCGGTTCGTGGTGTCGAACCGGATCAGCCGCGAACAGACTTCGACGACATCCAGCTCAGCCATAGATACCCTGCACCGCCCCGGCCGCGATCGCCGTGACGATCTTGAACGCCTTCATCGCTTCGGTCATGTCCGGTGCGTCGAAGCCGACCCGCCGCACGCCGATCTGTTCCACCGTCGGGATCACCGCCGCGGCCTGCGCGAGGTGGCTCGCGTCGAACTCGACCTCGATCCGGTGCGGCGTGGTGAACCGCTCGACCCGGCCCGCCCGGTTCATCGCGTCCGCCGCGGCGGAGCTCAGCAGTTCGGCCGTCCTCGCGGGCGGCAGGCAGATCGCGGCGTACCGGCTGACGCATTCCTTCACCGTGACCAGTTCGGCGTCCGGCGCGTAGTCCTGGGCGTCGTCGCAGGCCTTGTCGTCTCCGGAGACGACGAGTACCGGGACGCCGTACTCGGCGGCCATCGCGGCGTTCAGCCTGCCTTCACTGGCGGGGACGTCGTCGAGCCACACGCCGGTGATCTGGTTCTCCAGGTACGTGTGCGACAGGACGCCGTCGAATCCCGCGCCGGCGTGGTAGCCGAGGAAGACGACGCCGTCCACGCCGGTGTCGATCCCCTGCATCATCGAGAGCGGCTTGTGCCTGCCGGTGAGCATGCGCGCCCGGCCGTCGAGGTCTTCGAGCAAGAGGTTCCGCTGGGACGAATGCGCCTCGTTGACCAGTACGTCGGTGGCGCCGGCGTCGAACAGGCCCGCGATGGTGGCGTTGACGTCACCGGTGAACAGGCGCCGGAATCGTTGCCACTGCTCGGTACCGGGGATGACGTCCTCGGTCCAGGTGACGCCGGTGGCGCCCTCCATGTCCGCCGAGATCATGATGCGCATGCGGGGCACCCTAGCCGAGGCTCTTTGCCTTCGCCGCCGGGATCACGGCCAGGAACCGGAGCGCGGATAGACCGCCCAGGCACGCTCCCAGGCCGCGGCGCGCCGCCGGTCGAGCACCAGCCGGACGACCCGGTGGACCAGGACGAGCGCGGCGACCACGGCGAACCACAGCCAGAGGCCGACGAGCACGGAATCGAACACCGCCGTCGACGCGTTCCTCGGGGCGGCGGTGAGCTCGCCGCGGGCGTCGATCCAGACCGGCACGGCCGTTCCGGCGGGGCTGCCCGGCGTCGCGAGGACGCCACCGGTGTGCCGCGTTCCGCGCGAGTCGGTCCAGATCGCCTGGGTGGTGGAGTCGTCGGTCCCGACGCTCTCGCTGTCGACGATGCGGACGGGCGCGGCCGTCAGCAGATACGCGGTGGCGGCCTGGCGCCCGGTGGCATCGGCGGCGGCCGCGGCGACCTGCCTGCCGTGGTTGGTGGAGCCGACGGTGGCCGCGACCGGGATGGCGAGCAAGGCCGCGAGGATGACGAGTTTGAGCACCAGGGCTTCGAACCGGTCGGAGCCGCGGGCCAGCGAGTTGTGACCGGGGAAGAGCCGTCGCCCGAACCGGGCGATCGGACCGCTGGACCCGTGCACGAGGAACCCCATTCCCTCAGACCGCGAAAACTCCGTCTTCGATTCTCGGTCACCGCGGCGCCGTTGTCGCGGTATGGGGACACAGACCACTCTGTGAACCCGTACACAACCTTTAATTCGTTTTACCCGCCCGCGTTCCCCCGCTACCGTCTTCGGCATGGGGATTTTCTTCACTCTGTGATTCTCGCCTTCGACGCGGCCCTGGCGTAGAGCCTTTCGCTCCGCCGGGCCGCGTCCTTCCGCATGTTCTCTTCTTCCCTTGCGAGAATCAGGAGGACGCCCCTGTGCGTACCCCGCATCGAAATCCCGTAACACAACTCGTGCTCTCCGGTGTCACCAAGCGTTTCGACGACCACGTCGTACTGGACCAGGTCTCCTTCACCGTCAAACCGGGGGAGAAGGCGGGCGTCATCGGCGACAACGGCTCGGGCAAGTCCACGTTGCTGAGGCTGATCGCGTGCCGGGACCGGGCGGACAACGGCTCGGTGACCGTCACCGCGCCCGGAGGCGTCGGCTATCTCCCGCAGACGCTGGAACTGCCCGACACCGCCACGGTCGGCGACGCGATCGACCTCGCGCTGGCCGACATCCGGGACCTCGAGTCGCGGCTGCGGGCAGCCGAAACAGTCCTCGAAACCGCAGAAGACCTGGCGGCTTACGGCGAACTCATGACCGCCTACGAAGCCCGTGGCGGTTACGAGGCCGACGCCAGGGTCGAGGCCGCCCTGCACGGGCTCGGGCAGCCGGGCCTCGATCGTGACCGTGCGCTGGGCAGCCTGTCCGGCGGTCAGCGATCCCGGCTGGCGCTCGCGGCCACCCTGGCCGCTTCGCCGGAATTGTTGCTGCTGGACGAGCCGACCAACGATCTCGACGACGAAGCCGTCGCCTGGCTGGAGAACCACCTCCGCGGGCATCGCGGCAGGCTCGTCGCGATCACCCACGACCGGTTGTTCCTCAGCCGGGTCACCACCACGATCCTCGAGGTCGACGCCGACCGCCGGACCGTGCACCGGCACGGCAACGGTTACGCGGGTTACCTCGCCGCGAAAGAGACCGCGCGGGCCCGGTGGGTCCGGGAGTACGAGGAGTGGCGGCTGGAAATGGCCCGTTACGAACGGCTCGCGGACGTCAACATCGACCGGTTCTCGGCGATCCCGCGCAAGGCTCCGGCGGCCTTCAGCGGGGCCGGCGCGTTCCGGGCCCGATCCCGGGCGCACGGGGCGATGAGCCGGATCCGGTCGGCGCGCGAGCGGATCCAGCGGCTCGAGGCGGGCCGCGTTCCGCCGCCGCCCGAGCCGCTCCGGTTCACCGCACGGATCGCCGCAGGGGAGACCGAAGTCGATCAGTACGTGGTGAAGGTGGACGACGTGTCGGTCGACGGCCGTCTGCCGCGGACGTCGCTCAGCGTGCTGCCCGGCGAACGGGTCCTCGTGACCGGGCCCAACGGGGCGGGCAAGACGACCCTGATGCGAGTGCTCGCCGGTGAGCTGACGCCGTCGACGGGGTCGGCGGAGCGGACCGGACGGATCGGGTTCCTGCACCAGAACGGCGGACTCGCCGCCGACGCCCGGACCGTTCTCGCGGTCTTCGCCGGGGACGGTGACGAGGACGCGGCGGCCGAGAGGCTGCTGTCGCTGGGCCTGTTCCGGGCGCCGGATCTGCGCAAGCCGGTCCGGGAGCTGTCGATCGGGCAGCGGCGCAGACTGGAACTGGCCAGGCTCGTGACGGCCAAGACCGATCTGCTCCTGCTCGACGAGCCGACCAACCATCTCGCCCCGGATCTCGTGGAGGAGATGGAGCAGGCGCTCGCGGAGTACTCCGGCGCGCTCGTGGTCGTCACCCACGACCGGCGGATGCGGCGGACGTTCGAGGGCAGGCGGCTGGAACTGGTCACTTCAGCGGCATGAGCGGTCCGTCCACTTTGGCCGGATCGAGGCAACTGTTCAGCCCGTCCACGAGGGAACAGGTCCCCGGACCGCGTTCGAGCCGGAAGCCCTGCGGCACGCCACCCGCCCTCACCAGAGCCTGGTAGGCGGGGACGGCGTCCGTGGGGCGCCGGGCCAGCGCGGGATCGGTGAGAGCGTCCACTGTGTACAGTCCGAACCGGGCGCGATAGCTGCCCCATTCGTAGTTGTCGGTGAGGCTCCAGTAGTTGTAGCCGATGAGGTTCATCCCGTCGGCTTTGGCTCGCTGGAGCCAATACACCGTGTCGTGGACGTGGTCGCCGCGGGTGTAGTCCGCGTCGCGGAGCTTCCCGTTGTCGGTCGCCATGCCGTTTTCGACGATGTAGAGCGGCAGGCGCGGGAATCGGTCGTGGTAGCTGCGCAGCGCGTAGTAGATGCCTTCGGGCTGGAGCTTCACGTCCCAGAACTTGTCGGTGGCGGCGGCGAACACCGTCCAGTTGTCGATGCTCAGACCGTAGTAGTAGTCGATCCCGATGAAGTCGAGTTTGTCCTTGACCTGGTCAAGGAAGAACCAGTCGGCCATCCCGTTGACCCCGGTGAGGTAGGCCTGGTTGCTGGTGACCTTCGACGTCGGGTCGAGTTCGTGGATCAGGTCGTAGGCCCGCCGGTGCGCCTGGACGATGTTGGACTGCGCGGCGAAGTACCGCGTGGCGTTCAGCGCGCCGACTTTCTGTTCGTTCTTGAGGAAGATGAGCGGCTCGTTGAACGTCACCCAGAGGACGTCCTGCCCGGCATAGCGCTGGACGATCTTCCGGCTGAACTCCAGCCACGCGTCGGCCGTCCGAGACTCGGCCCAGCCGCCCTGATCCAGCGCCCAGCCCGGGTAGACCCAATGATTGAGCGTGATCATCGGGGTCATGCCGGCGGCCCGGACCTGCCGGAACACGTCGTCGTAGAAGGCCAGTTCGGTCTCGTCCCACCGGCCGGGTGCGGGTTCGACGCGAGCCCACTCGATGCCGAAGCGGTAAGTGTTGACGCCGAGCCCGGCCGCGAGGCGGATGTCGTCGGCGTAGCGGTGCCGGAAGTCGACGGAGTCGCGGTACTCGTCGACGCCGTCCTTGCCGGCGGAACGGTCCACGAACCGCTTCCAGTTGCTGTCGGGCGCGCTGCCTTCGGACTGGTAGCCCGAAGACGCGACGCCCCAGTAGAAGTCCCGGGACCAGTCGTCATCCTGCGATGCGGACGCGTTCACGGCCGAAAGTGTCGCGCATAGTGAGACGGCGACCACCGACGACAACACCCGGCGTAACCTTCTCCGATGCTCCGGCCACTTCGTCGATCGTTCACCAGCGTCCGCCATCCTCGGGACGCTAACGTGGGTGAACGGTGTAAACAAGCGGCCGTCCGGGGACTTCGACGATGACGTTGGGGAGATGATCGACTTGACCGGCAGCACGGTCCGACACGCCGTCTATCTGCCGCCTTTCGGCCCGTTCGGTGAGCCGGGAGTGCTCGTCGACCTCGCCGTACGCGCCGAGGCGGCGGGCTGGGACGGGTTCTTCCTGTGGGACCACGTGGTCGCGGACACCATGCCCATCGCGGATCCGTGGACGACGCTCGGCGCCATCGCGCACGCCACCGACCGGCTGCTGTTCGGCCCGATGATCACCCCGCCCGCCCGGCGCCGCCCTTGGGTGGTCGCCCGGCACGCGTCGACGGTCAGCAGGCTCTCCGGCGGGCGGCTGATCCTCGGCACCGGGCTCGGTTCCGACGAATCCGGTGACTTCAGCCGGTTCGGTGAGCAGACCGACCTGCTGACCCGATCGGCGATGTTCGACGAGGGCCTGGAGGTCATCCGCGCGATCTGGTCCGGCAGGCGCTTCGATCACGACGGCGCGCACTACCAGGTCGCGCTCGCCGAAGCCCCGCCCGAGCCGTTCCCGATCCCGATCTGGGTGGCGAGTTCCACCGACAACCCGCGCGTCGTCCGGCGGGCGGCGTTGTGCGACGGGATCTTCCCGAATCCGGAGGACCACACGCCGACCGCCGAGGAGATCGCGGAGACCCACCGTGCGCTCGGTCTCGCCGGGCTGGAGCCGGGCCGTCCCTTCGACGTCGCCGTCGCCGGGAACGCGAGCCCGGCGTGGGAGGAGCCGATCAAGGTCGACCTGCCCGCGCTGGGGCAGGCGGGGATGACGTGGTGGATGGAGTCGCTGATGCACCTCGACCCGCTGGAGCTTTCGCAGAAGATCGTGGACGCCGGCCCGCCTCGGTGGTGAGCGGCCACTCGGCCTCGAACGGTGCCGACGTTGCGAAAGCCACTTTCGCAACCCTCAACGTTGCGAAAGTGGCTTTCGCAACATGCCGTGTCCGCCGTCCTCTCGTCGGCTGTCCACAGTGGACCGACACTCCGCCGTCCGTCGGATCTCGTTGCTCCGAACGACTTCATCACCCTTGCGGTGTCGCCGGCCTTTGCTAACGTCACCGCGGCGTCCTGCGAACCAGTGACGCTCGGGGGAGGGGCGGAATGGCTGACGAGCACCATGCGACGCGGCTGGAAACCGGGGTCTCGCTGGTCAACGCGTTGACGGGGGAGCATATCCACGGCAGGCCGAAACCCGCCCTCCGGGGCCAGGATCTGGTCCGCGACGCCACTGAAGCGCTCGGAACCGGGAACGGCCAGGTCGATCTCCTGACCGCGGAGCGGCTGCGGAATCTCGCGTCGCGTCTGCGGGAGATCATCGAGTCGCTGTCGGTGCGGGAACAGGATCGGGCGGCCGGGCTGCTCAACCAGATGCTCGTCGACAGCAAGGCCCGGCCATCCCTGCATCGCCACGGCGAACAGTCGTGGCAGCTGCGTTTCCACGGTCCTGAAGCCGACCTCGTCCAGCAGTGGGCGGCAGGTCTCGCGGTGTCCGTGGCGGCGGTGCTCGGCGACGACATCCCTCATCGGGTCGGGTTGTGCGCGGCGCCGCGGTGCGACCAGGTGTACGTCGACGCGAGCCAGGCGCAGATCAAGCGGTTCTGCGGACTCGCCTGCCAGAACCGGGTGAAGGCCGCCGCGTACCGCGCCCGCCGGTCAGGAGTGTGAGCCTCGTGGTGTCGCGTCGACGTACCACTCGCGGTTGAACATGAGACCGAAGAGCGGCGCCGGGAGCCGGGTGATCACGCGCATCAGCAGCGCGAGCCTGCCGTTCCCCTTCACCTGCGAGGAGTGAGCGGCGATCGCGGCCTGCTTCTGGCGCGCGAAGCGCCGGACGTCGAAGGTGTGCGTGATCTCGGACTTGGCGCTGTAGAAGCGGAGAAGCGCGTCGACGTCGTAGCGGAACGGGATCCGTGACAGGCGCACGATCCGCACCAGGCGCGCGACGACGTCGCGGGGGATCGTGGCCTCCAGCAGCCGGACGTCGCCGGCGAGTTCCGCCGCCCGCTTGCCGACTTCGTGCACCTTGACGTGGTCGCGGTGACCGTAGCCGCCATTGCGGTCGTAGCCCAGCAGAACCGAAGCTTCCTCTTCGCGCAGGATCGTCACGAGCCGGGCTGCCGCTTCGTCGGTGCTCGCGCGGACGAAACGGACCCAGCCCGGCGGGTCCGGATAGAGAATCGGGCCGTGACCGCTGTCGGCGTAGCCGAGATGGACGACCCGCGCGACGCCCAGCACCTTCGCGCTCGCCTCGAGTTCGGCCCACCGCGGCGCGTTCGCGCCCAGCATGCCGATGGTGGCGACGACGAGGACGACCCGGTGGCCGTCCGCAGCGGCGCGGGCGAGGGTGCCGCCGGTCAGCAGGGCTTCGTCGTCCGGATGGGCGTGGAAGGTCACGATGGTCGTCACGCTTCGAGCATGCCCGAGGTCCCCGGAACAGTCGGTGGTCGGCTCTTGACCGTCCGTCGACCCTGTGGGTAATCTTCCCTTTACTTTCCAATAGTAAGGAAAGTTTCCTATTTAACTCCGCCGCCCTGACCGTCGGCGCGCCAACGTCGGTGCCGTCGACGCGAGAGGAGAAGCCGAATGCGTTGGGACAAGATCCGTCTCCGGGTGACGGCCGCACTGGCCGCCGGACTGCTCGCCCCGGTCGCGATCGCGAGCACGTCGATGGCGACCGAGACCGCGGCAGAACCCGCAACGCAGGCAGCCGCCGCGCTGCCGCCGGGAAGTCCGGCGGCGGTCAACGGGCAGCTGAAGGTCTGCGGCCTCCAGCTCTGCAACTCCGCCGGCAAACCGATCCAGCTCCGTGGCATGAGCACCCACGGGATCCAGTGGTTCAGCCAGTGCGTGAAGACCGCTTCGCTCGACGCGCTGGCCAACGACTGGAAGGCCGACGTCCTCCGGATCTCGATGTACATCCAGGAAGGCGGCTACGAGACCAATCCGCGCAAGTTCACCGACATGGTGCACGGCTACATCGAAGAGGCCACCAAACGCGGGATGTACGCCCTGGTCGACTGGCACCAGCTCACCCCCGGCGACCCGAACGCCAACCTCAGCCGCGCCAAGACGTTCTTCACCGAGATCGCCCAGCGGCACAAGGACAAGACCAACATCATCTACGACATCGCCAACGAGCCCAACAACGTCAGCTGGGACCGGGTCCGCAGCTACGCGGAGCAGATGATCCCGGTCATCCGCGCCCAGGACTCCGACGGCGTCGTACTCGTGGGCACGCACGGCTGGGGCTCGCTCGGCATCTCCGACGGCCGCAACGAGACCGACATCATCAACAACCCGGTGCGCGCCGGCAACTTCATGTACACGTTCCACTTCTACGCGGCGTCGCACAAATCCGAGTACTTCAACGCGCTGAGCCGCGCCGCGAGCAAGATCCCGCTGTTCGTGACCGAGTTCGGCACCCAGACCGCCAGCGGTGACGGCGGGAACGACTTCACCAACTCGCAGAAGTACCTCGACTTCCTCGCGTCGAAGAAGATCAGCTGGACCAACTGGAACTTCTCCGACGACAGCCGTTCGGGCGCGGTGTTCAAGCCGGGCACCTGCTCGGGCAGCTCGTTCACCGGCACGGCTCCGCTGAAGCCCGCCGGTGTCTGGATCCGGGACCGCATCCGCACCGCGGACAACTTCCCGACCTCCTGATCCCGGCAGCGCGTATGTCGGGAAGGGGTCGTTCAAGACGAACGACCCCTTCCCGACCCTTCAGCCCAGAGGTTCGAAGTCCAGCGCGGCGAGCCGGTCCGGGTCGGCGAGGATGTCGATCGCCGCGATCTTCCCGCCCACGACGGTGAACGCGAAAACCGTCGTCGGGACGCCGTCCTTGGTGACCACCATCCCGGCCGCGCCGTTGACCAGCGCGGGCCGCAGCTCCCCGCCCTCGCCCGCCGTCCGGAACATGAGCGCCTGGCTCGCGATCGTGGCCGCCCCGCGCACGAACCGCGAAGTCCCCGCCGGGGCCGGGCCGCCCTCGGCACGCAGGATGACGTCCGGGTCGAGCACCGAAACCAGCGCGTCGAAGTCACCGCCCCGGGCGGCGGCGAAGAACGCGTCGACGACTTCCCGCTGACGGCTCAGGTCCGCGTCGGGGACCGTCGGTGACCCCTGCAGACGGCGGCGCGCGCGGCTGGCGAGTTGCCGGGTCGCCGCGGAGGACCGGCCCACGATCGGCGCGATCTCGTCGAACGGCAGGGCGAACATGTCGTGCAGGACGAACGCCAGCCGCTCGGCGGGGTCCAGGGTGTCGAGCACGACCAGGAGCGCCAGCCCCACCGAATCCGCCAGCAGTGCTTGGTGTTCCGGGTCGATCCCGCCCTCACGGCCGATGATCGGGTCGGGGAGCTGCGCGCCGACCGGCTCCTCCGGCCGCGACTTGCGGGAGCGCAGCATGTCGAGGCAGATCCGGCCGACGACGGTGGTCAGCCACCCGCCGAGGTTGTCCACGTCGCCGGAATCCGACCGGCTCAGCCGCAACCAGGCCTCCTGCACGGCGTCGTCCGCTTCGCTCAGCGAACCGAGCATCCGGTACGCCACCGCCCTCAGATGCGTCCGGTGCCCTTCGAAGCGCCGAGCCAGCCAGTCGTGTTCGTCCACGGTCCCCATCCTTCATCGATCAGTCGTAACCCTGACGCGTGGGGGATCGAAGATGTGACAGGCTCAGTGAAGGCGGAGACCCAAGAGCCTGCTGCGAACGCTGTGGAGTTCGCCGCCGGTGACACCTGCGTCGAGCAAGTACTGCTCGACATCGAAGCCGTTGAGGGTCGCGATGACGGCTTGTTCGGTCGTGGTGCCCCGGTCCGCGAGGACAGCCTGGATGAACGGTTGTTGGTCGGCGGTTCCCATCGCGGCGTACAGATCCTTGAGGGCTTCGGCGGACATGGCGTAGTCCGCGGCGATCGCCCGGGGTTCGACGTCGGCCAGCGCGAGCAGCAGAAGCGCGATCAGCCCGGTTCGATCTCGGCCGCCGCCACAGTGGAACAGGACTCCGCCGGGATCGGTATGGGCGATCGCCCTGATGACGGCGGCGCAACGCTGGGCCTTCCGCTGGAGGAAGACGGGATAATAGAGCGGGGTGCCGTTGAGCCGCTGACGATTGACGTGCTGCCAGAAGTCGATGTCGTCGATATCGTCGAGCGGGACTTCGAGACGGTCGAAGGAAGCCGGTGTGGTGGGACCTTCTGGGCCGGCAGCGAATTGTGCCGAGCCCGCCAGGGTCGTCAACGAGGTTTCGGCAGGCCGGATCTCGTCCGCGTTGCGGAGGTCGATGACCGTGCGGACGCCGGACTCGCGCGCTTGTGCCCAACCTGTTTCGGTGACGAAACGAAGGTCCGCTGCCCTGAAGAAAACTCCAAAGCCGGTCGTGGCGCCGGACCTGGTCGGCAGTCCGCCGAGGTCTCTGGTGTTGAAGAAACCTTCCCAGGACACTGCTCTGCTCGTGTTCATCGTTCGGGTCCTCTGTCCTCATGACATCGTCAGTCAGGCTGGGTCTGCGTTCATTCGCGGATAGCCGCCGTCGACCTCCTTCACAGGTTTGTGGGGGAAGCGGCGTTCGGCGTAGGCCTTCGCCGCCGAACCTTCTTGCACGTACAGTGTCTCCACCTTGTCCTGCAACGGTTTCACGATGGTTCCGAGAAAGCCACGACGGTCTTCGAGGTACGGACCGAGCACGTCTTCGCCCGCCGGGCAGACCGCCATGCAGTACGCGGCCTTGTAGTTCGGCTTGAACGCGAGGCTCTGCCACATCGACACGTTCTCCGAGTCGGTCACCCTGGAGCGGAAGTCGGCGGCGTCCTCGCTGTCGGCCACGGTCTGCGCCCAGTCGGTGAAGCCGCTCATGAACTCACGGTAGTTGTGCGTCGAGCAGGCGAGGAAGTCGAATTCGCCGGTTTTCGAAATCGCTCCGATGGGGCAGGCGGCGACGCACAGCTTGCACTCCAGGCAAGGGTTGTAGTCAAGCGCCTCGCCGTAGGTGGACACCTCGGCGTCGACGAGCAACGTCGCGAGGAGCACGAAGTTGCCGAATTTCGGGTGGATGACGTTGCGATGCAGTCCCATGGCGCCGAGCCCGGCCGCGACGGCGACCGTCTTGTGCGCGACGACCCAGATCCGGCCGGGATAGTGCTCCATCTCCATCGGAAACGTCGCGGACGGGTTGATCGCGCGGTATCCGGCGTCCTGCAGAGTCCGGACGATCGTGTGCCCGGCTTCGTTGATGATCTCGCCGGTGCGGTGGAACTCCTGGTTGGCGACGCTGCGGGCGGGGGAGCGGACGTCGTCACGGTTCATCCGCACCACGAGCGAGACGAGGGTCTTGGTGCCGGGCAGTGCGCGCTCGACGTGCTCGCGTTCGCCCGCCAGATCCGGATGGTCGAGCGAGACGGCGGCCGCGTCGTCGGCGCCGGCGGCGAGGCAGATCTCCTTGAGCCAGGCCGCGTCGATCACCGGGGACGGCTTGTCGCGCGGTCTGGCGAGCACCGCCCGCACCGACGGATGGGCCGCCAGTTTCTTGGGGAGCCTGCCGGTCACAACGCCTCCAGGATGGTCGCGTTGGCCTGGCCGCCGCCTTCGCACATCGCCTGCAGGCCGTAGCGGGCGCCGTGGTGATGCAGGGCGTTGACGAGCGTGCCCATCAGCCGGGTCCCGCTCGCGCCGAGCGGATGGCCGAGCGCGATCGCGCCGCCGTGGACGTTGACCTTGGCCGGGTCGGCCCCGGTTTCCTGCTGCCACGCCAGCACGACACTGGCGAACGCCTCGTTGATCTCGAAGAGGTCGATGTCCGCGAGGCTCAACCCCGCACGTCGCAGCACCTTCTCCGTCGCCGGGATGACGCCGGTGAGCATGAGCAGCGGGTCGGATCCGGTGACGGCGAAACTGTGCAGGCGGGCGCGGGGGCGCAGGCCCAGCCGGGCGGCGGTTTCGCTGGAGGTGATGAGCAGGGCGGAGGCGCCGTCGTTGATCGGGCTGCTGTTGCCCGCGGTCACCGACCAGTCGATCTGCGGGAAGCGCGCGGCGACGGCCGGATCCTGGAACGCCGGGCGCAGCTTGGCGAGCGTTTCGAGGTCGGTGCCGGGCCGGACGGACTCGTCGGTGGAGATCCGGCCGGCCGGTGTCTCGATCGGCACGATCTGGCTCGCGAACCGCCCGAGCTCGTGCGCCCGGGTCGCCTTCCGGTGCGAGGACATCGCGAACTCGTCCATCGCCGGGCGGCTGAGCGACCATTTCGCGGCGATGAGTTCCGCGCTGATTCCTTGGGGTACCAGGCCTTCCGGGTAGCGGGCGGCGACGCCGGGGCCGAGCGGATCGGTGCCCGGCAGCACGTTCGACCACATCGGCACGCGGCTCATGGACTCGACGCCGCAGGCGATGACGACGTCGTACGCGCCGGCCATCACGCCCTGCGCGGCGAAGTGCACGGCCTGCTGACTGCTTCCGCACTGTCTGTCGACGGTGGTCGCCGGCACGGTTTCCGGCAGCCCGGCCGCGAGGGCCGCCCACCGGGTGACGTTCTGGGCCTGTTCGCCGACCTGGTCGACCGCGCCGCCGATCACGTCGTCGATCAGCTCCGGGTCGAGGCCGTTGCGTCGGACGAGAGCCTGCAACGTATGGGCGAGCAGCTGGACCGGATGGACCCCGTGCAGGGCGCCACCGGGTTTGCCCTTGCCGATCGGGGTACGGACGGCGTCGACGATGACCGCGTCGTGCACGGCTGCCTCCAGTAGTGAGTTGGTATCTCCAACTCACTGTGACACCGAGTGGGTTGGAAATCAAGACTCACTGGGTTTACGCTGGTCGCATGACCGAAGGACCGAGGGACTGCTCGATCGCCAATGCGATGGAGGTGATCGGGGAGCGCTGGAGCCTGCTCGCGCTGCGCGAAGTGTTCTTCGGTGCGCGGCGGTTCGACCAGATCGTCCGCAACACGGGGGCGAGCCGGGACATCCTGACCGCGCGGCTGCGGAAGCTCGTCGAGACGGGAATCCTCGAAAAACGGCTCTACGAGGAGCATCCGCCGCGCTACGAGTACGTGCTCACCGAGGCCGGGCACGCGCTCAACCACGTGCTGCTGAACCTCATGGCGTGGGGCGACGCGTACGTCACGGAGGGGCCGCCGCCGACGGTGTGGCGGCATTCGTGCGGCGAGGTCCTCGCGCCGGAGACCGTATGCGCGCACTGCCACGAACCGGTGCGCGAGAAAGACATGACGCTGGTGCGGAGCAGCAGGCGCGCCACGTCACCGTGAGTGTTCGGTGCCGGTGGTCTTCGCCTGCCCAGTACATGAAGGCCCCCATCCTGTACCTAGGCGCAAGGATGGGGGCCTTCATGTACTGGGCAGGGTGTGACTGTTGGTGCGGGGGCGATCATCGAGTCCGTGAAGGCCTCCTTGAGGGACCCAGAGTCCCTCAAGGAGGCCTTCACGGACAGCCGCTAAGCGCGGGCAGCCCATTCCCGGGCGATCATCCGCATCAGCGCCGGATAGATGATCAGGTACCGGAACGGTTTGATGACGCCCATGTACATCCGGCCGAACAGCCCGTTGGGTTTGACCAGCACCGCCATCTGACCGCGATACCCGCCTTGCCCGTCCTCGACCCAGGCGATGTGCAGGACGCCGTGCATGGTCCGGTTCGCCATTTCGGCGGCGAATTCGTCGTCGAGCCGGTAGAGCGGGGTGAACGGCAGCCAGTCCTCATCCGGGCCGGTGGGTGTGTCGCGCAGGTCTTCCGGCAGCCTGCTGCGGAGGGCTCCCACCCGGGTGTCGAGGCCGGAATTCCGTTTGTCCAGCCCCAGCAGGGCGCCGAGCTTCCAGCGCAGGGCCCACAGCGCCCGGACGGGGAGTGGTGCCCCGTCCGGGAAATTCCCCGACGAGAACTGCTTCACCAGCTTGCCGAAATCGTCCGGTCCGCCGGGTGTCCCGAGTGCCCAGACGTCTTCGAGGTCGAAGTCCCCGGCGATTTCGTGGATCCGCCACGAGCGGGTGGTGTGGGCCGTGTTCGCGAGTTTCATGCCGACACCAGCTGGACGATCTCGCGCGGACGGACTTCGCGGTCGTCGAAGGCGACGTCCACGTCCGCCGAGTCCAGAGCCCGCATCGAGGCCGCCTGTGCCGCCTCGGATTCCCATCGCACGATCGACACCACGGCGTCGCCCGCGGCGGTGACCCAGCATTCGGCGGCGAGGCAGCCCGGAGTGGAGCGCAAGACGTCGGCGACTCGCCGGACGCGCGAGACGAATTCGTCGTGATGATCGGTGTGCGGGTAATGCGTGGCCACGAATCCGACAGTCATCGTCGTTGTTCCTCCCAGTGAACTTCCGCCATCTATACGGTAGCGTATATATCGTCCTCGTGGTGCCGGAGTGACGGGAGATACGGTGATCTCATGGCCGCAGAAACCCGGACCCCGCCGAGCGCCTGGATCGACGCGGGACTGCATGCCCTCGCCGCCGGAGGTCCCGACGCCGTGCGTGTCGAGGCGCTCGCGAAAGCCTTGGGTGTCACCAAAGGCGGGTTCTACGGTCATTTCGCCGACCGGGGCGCGCTGCTGGAGGGAATGCTCTCCACCTGGGAGCGGATGAGCACCGACCTGCTCTTCGAGAGTGTCGAGAGTGAAGGCGGTGACGCCAGGGCGAAGATCCGGCGCGCGGGTCTCCTCGCCGGTGAGCGTCTGCTGCCGATCGACCTCGCCATCCGGGATTGGGCCCGGCGCGACCCGGAGGTGGCCGAGCGGCTGCGCCGGGTCGACAACCAGCGAATGGACTACCTGCGTTCCCTCATGCGCGAGATCTTCGCCGACGAGGACGAGGTCGAAGCCCGCTGCCTGCTCGCGTTCTCGCTCCTGATCGGCAAGCACTTCATGGCCGCCGACCACGGTGGCCGTACCCGGGAAGAGGTCACCGAGCTGGCCGGAGCACTCCTTCTCGGCGGCGGGCCCGGTCATGGCGGCTGAGGCGGGCGACCGGCTCCTGGCCTTCCTTCGTGAGCTTGAGGCGGTGCGGATCGCGGAATCGAGGTGGCAGCTCGACGGATCGATCTGGCAGGCGGTCGTGGACGTCGAGCCGCGCCGATGGCTCGGGCTGGCGTTCGAGGCGGTGGACCCCGTGACCGGCAAGTGCGCCACCTACGACATCGACACCGATCTCTACGACCTCTCGCAGCCCAGGCAGCGCGAGTTCGCGGAGGAGATCGAGCGGGACATCATCCAGTTCCTGGACAACCTGAGGAAGGGAGCCGTCCTGCAGGGGAATGACGGAGAGAAGTTCGTGCTCGTCTTCCCCTTGGGCAACGCTTACATCCGGGTCGTCCAAGGTCGCTTCGCAGGAAGCGCGTCCACGTACCCTGATCTCGCCGCTGCGCTGGCCGGTGGTGACCACGTCCCCCTCAGTCGTCCTCATCCTCAGGCGTAGTGGGGACCTGCTTGCGCGCGACGTAGATGAGCAGCCCGATGATCACCACGGGGCCGACGAAGATCAGGATCTCGTCCCAGCCGCCCTGGTGCATCATCAGCACCCGCGCCGCGATGGTCATGAGCCGGAGACCAGCGCGATCCCGAGCGCGGTGTAGCCGATCATCAGCGCCAACATGGGGTACTGGCCCACCTTGACGTAGTTCGCGCGCAGCACGCCGACGGACCGGTCATGCGCCGAGGTCACGGCCAGCACGTGCCCGGCGACGATCCCGGCGATCTGCACCAGCGCGATCACGCCTGCCGAGACGACCGTGTAGTCGATCGCGCGGCCGAATCCCTGCTGTCCGGAGAACACGGCGAACGAGAAGTAATGCGCGACCGTGTAGCCGACCATGATCGGAATCAACGACGGCGCGAACGCGGGATACGGATCGAACCCTCGGCGCAGATACGGCCTGGTGAGGCTGATGGCGCCGGCGTAGGCGCCGTAGGTGAGCGCGATGCAGGCCGCGAGCCCGGCCGTCCCACCGAGGACACCGGCGTCCAGCGACGTCCAGAACGGAAGCCGGGTGAGGCCGTCGAACGCCGTCGAGCCGAGCACCACCAGCACCAGCGCGGTCAGCCAAGGAGCGGGGGAGATGGTGAGCAGGCCGTCCAGCGGATTCCGGATCACCAGGCGCCCATCCGCCCGCCTGCCGAAGGGGGAGAGGGCGGCGATCAGGCGCGCGTAGACCTCGAAGGCGTCACCGCGGTCGAACCAGCGCGGACCGAACACCGCACCGAGAGCGATGTGTATAACGGGATATACGGTGGCGAACAGAGCGATCGCTCGTGGTGAGTCCGAGTGCGGGAACACCAGTTCCAGCCAAAGGAAAGCCAAGAGGCCGGCGATGGCGGGCAGGTAGCCCAGCCGGTCCGGGAGTTCGCGATGTCGTGCGGGGATCAGTGCCGCGACCGTCCTCAGTGGATTCAATCGCGTCCAGACCGGGCCGAACAGAAGTGAGAGCGGGACCAGCCCGACCCAGAACCAGACGTAGAACCATGCCGGAGCGGGATTGTCGGCCGAGTTGTCGGGACCTGCCCACGCCATCGCGAGAAAGCCCGCGAGCAGCGCCACGCCGAGCACGCGCATCGCGATTCGCGAGAACCCGCCGTCGACGAACCGTTGCAGGGCGAGGGGGAGGGGGCGGCCGGCGTCGGTACCGCGGAGTTTCGGCTCCTTCCAAAGCACGGTGAGTGCGAAGAAGGAGACAACGACCGCGGCCGCTCCCGCGTAGAGCGCGAGCCATAACGGGACCGGCAGATCGGACCGGCCGCCGAGACCGTGCGCCAGGATCATCCGCTCACCCGGAGCTTGGTCACCGCCGCGCCGCTCTTGTGCAGTTCCACCTCGAAGATCCCGTCGATGTTCGCGGTGAAGGCGACCGTCCCCGGAACCCCTGGCGCCAGCTGGGCGGCCTTGTCGTAGCCGTGGACGTGCAGTTCGTCCGGCTGGTCCGAGGTGACTTCGAGGGCGACGCTCTCGCCGGTGCGCACCACGACCTCCTCCGGCCCCGTCGTGCGCTTGCCCTCGGTGATCGAGAACTTGACGGTCCGGGTGCCGGTGCCCGGCGCCTGTTCGGAACCGGTCGATCCCGAACAGCCGGTCACAGCCAGCAGTGCGGCCACGGTGATCCCGCAGATTCCGCCGATCCTCCGCATCGAGGTGCCTCCAAGTCGTACGCCCCGGCTTGCCCGGCCGGGACCTTGCGCCTATCGTGTTACCCCAAGGTAACAGTTACTCAGGTTAGCAGGAAGGCGAGAACGGTGTTCATGGCTCAGGAGAGCCCGCCTGCCGGCGGCGCGCAATTCGGGCAGATCCTCATCGCGGGCCTGATGTTCACCGCGGTCTTCCTGCCCTTGGCGCTTTTCGTGCTCCGCGAGCGCGCGGGGAAGCGGACGGTCTTCGGCCGCGTCGCAGACTGGATGGGTGATTT
This sequence comes from Amycolatopsis sp. cmx-4-54, assembly GCF_046548895.1. NCBI lineage: Bacteria > Bacillati > Actinomycetota > Actinomycetes > Pseudonocardiales > Pseudonocardiaceae > Amycolatopsis > Amycolatopsis sp. cmx-4-54. Next base: position 945,820 of record NZ_JAEBEJ010000001.1, on the reverse strand, counting down.
CAGCGGTCTGCCGCGCTGGGCGGCGCTGCCGATGTTCGTCGCCTTCCTCTCCGGGATGTCGGCGTTGATCGGCGTCTACTGGGACGTGCCGATCCACATGGAGCTCGGCCGCGACGAAGGTCCGCTCGCGAACCCGTCGCACTACCCGATCTACTTCGGACTGATGGGGATCTTCGCCAGCGGCGTGCTCAGCGCGACCCTCGCGACGAAGGACCTGCCCAAGCGCACGTTCAAGATCGGCCCGCACTGGCGGGCGCCGATGGGGTCCATCCAGATGATGGCGACCGGTCTGGTCGGTATCGCCGGGTTCCCGCTCGACGACGTATGGCACCGCCTGTTCGGCCAGGACGTCACCGAATGGGGACCGACACATGTGCTGATGATCGGTGGCGGCGTCTGCGTCGTGCTGGGGCTGCAGTTGCTGCTCGGCGAGGCCCGCCAGGTCGGCGCGACCGGGCCGGTCGTTCGCCTGCTCGGCCCGGTTCTCGCCGGTGCCTGGATGATGGGTGCTTCGGCGTTCCTCATGGAGTTCGACCTCGGCGTCCCGCAGTTCCCGATGCTGTCGCAGGTCGTGCTCGTCGGCCTGATCGGCGCCTGGACGCTGACCTACGGGCGGCTGTCCTGGGGGCCGGGCGGCGCGCTGATCGTGCTCGCGGTCTTCCTCGCGTCCCGTGCGTCGTTCGCCGTGATCCCGATGTTCGCCGACCTGCACGTGGCCTCGCTGCTGCCGTACGTCGCCGAAGCGGTGATAATCGAGGTCGTCGCCCTCGCGATGCGCAGCCGGAAGGGCTACACGTTCGCCGCCGTCGCCGGTCTGCTCGTGGGGACGGCCGGAATGCTCGCCGAGGCGGCGTTCACCCGATGGCTGATGCCGAACCCGTGGCCCGCCGCCCATCTGCCGCTGTTCGTCCTGTTCGGGACCGGCGCGGCCCTCGCGGGCGCGTTCATCGGTGTCTGGCAGAACCAGCGAGTGGAGGAGACGGCGACGCGGGTTCCCGCGGCGGGACCCCGGCACGTGGTCGGGCTCGTCGGCGCGCTGGGCGCGGTCGCCTTGATGTCCTCGGTCGCCGTCCCGCAGGATCCGGAACCGGGGTTGACCGCCGACGTCCGGCTGACCGAGGCCGCGACCGGGCTGCCGATCTCGAATCCGCACGGCGGCGGCACCCCCCGCTGGGTCGACGCGACCGTCACGATCTCGCGGCCGGACCTGGCCGACGACGCCGTGTGGCTCAACGGTTTCGCTTGGCAGGGCGGCGATTTCTTCACCGCGCCGCTGGAGAAGATCGGCGACGGGGTGTACCGCACCGCCCAGCCGTTGCCGGTGTTCGGCCAGTGGAAGACCGGGATCCGCGTGCACGTCCCGAACCGGGTGATGGGGCTCGCTCCGATCTACGCGCCCGCCGACTCGGCCGCGAACGCGCCGTCGATCGACGCGACGTCCGGCACGCGCCCGTTCATGTCGGAGATCGAGTTCCTCCAGCGGGAGCGGAAGTCGGAGACGCCCGCCGTGCTGTGGACGGTCGCGTACGTGACCGTCGGGCTCATCTTCGCCGGTATGTGGGCTCTGTTCGCGTGGCTCTACGCGGCCGCGGCCACCGCGCGGCGGCGTGAGGTCTCGGTCGGCTGACTTCCCCCGCGTTTCGTCCTCTGGATGCGGTACTTGCGTGTGCAACTACCGCATGCAGAGGACGAAACGCTTTGCTCTCACTTCGTCGCACGTATCGATTGGGCATCATCGCGCGCAAGGCTTTTGCAAGCCCGCTTCCCTTGAATACCCAGGACGCTGCACGTGGTGCCGGTTCGCGCGCCGAATCGGTGACACAGGGCAATGTCAGCGAGACGTATAGTAGCTGTCGACCACGCGTCGGCATCCGCCGTGCACGATCGGTATTGGCGAGTCATTGCGCGGTTACCGCGACATGTGGTTACTTTTCCGCCTCGGGGGTTGGGTCACAGCGAGTTTCGATGGGGTGGTCTTCGTGCACACAGAGCGTTTTCCCAGGCGACGGCGCGGTCTTCGCGTGGTCGCGGTGCTTGCCGCTTCGGCGGTCGCGACGGTGCCTTTCGTGCCCGCCGCGGCGGCGCAGCAGCAGGGCAAGGTCCTCCGGGTGGCGCTCACGACCGGCATCGACCACCTCAACCCCTTCACCGCCCAGCTGGCGGCGTCGACGCAGGTCGGCCGGTTCAACTACGAGTTCCTGACCCTGCCCTCGGCCGAGGACACCCAGCCCACGGGCGGGATCGCGGAGTCGTGGAAGACCTCGGACGACAAGCTCACCTGGACCTTCACCATCCGCCAGGGGATGAAGTGGTCCGACGGCAAGCCGATCACCGCGCAGGACCCCGCGTACACCTTCCAGCGGATGCTCGACGACGAGAACGCCCGCACCGCGAACGGCAGCTACGTCACCAACTTCGCTTCGGTGTCGGCGACGGACGACAAGACGCTGGTCATCAAGACCAAGGCCCCGCAGTCGAGCATGACCTCGCTCGACGTCCCGATCGTGCCCAAGCACATCTGGGAGCCGATCAAGGATCTCAACGATCCTTCGACCGACGACATGGCCGTGGTCGGCGTCGGCAGCGGACCGTATCTGCTGACCGAGTACAAGAAGAACGAGTTCGTGAAGTTCAAGGCGAACAAGGACTACTGGCGCGGGGCGCCCAAGGTCGACGAGCTGCAGCTTCTGCAGTTCAAGGACGCCGAGGCCGCGGTCAACGCGCTGAAGCAGGGCGAAGTCGACGTCATCAACCGGCTCACGCCCACGCAGTTCGACGCGCTCAAGGGCGAGAAGAACATCACCACGAACAAGGCGCCGGGCCGCCGGTACAACGAGCTCATCATCAACTTCGGCGTCAAGAACGTCCTCGACCAGCCGATCGGTGACGGCAATCCGATCCTGAAGGACATCCGCGTCCGCAAGGCGATCGCGCAGGCCGTCGACACCAAGACCATCGTGGACAAGGTGATGAACGGCTACGGCCAGCCCGGTACCGGGGTCGTGCCTGCCATCTACAAGGCCTACACCTGGACCCCGTCGGACGCCGAGAAGGCCAAGTTCGACATCGCGGCCGCGAACGCCACCCTCGACCAGGCGGGTTACGCCAAGGGCGCGGACGGCATCCGCGTGGCGCCCGGCGGCGCGAAGCTGGAGTTCCGGCTCGCCGGTCACGCGAACCGGCCGTTCGACCAGCGTGTCTCGCAGTTCGTCAGCGGCTGGCTCAAGGACGCCGGCATCGGCGTCAAGCAGGAACTCGTCTCCGACGACGAACTGGACGACCGCACCACCGCGGGCAACTACGACCTCGCGATCTCCGGCTACGGCACTTCGCCCGACCCGGACTACGCCCTCAGCCTGAACACCTGCGCCGGCCGCCCGAACGCGGAGGGCAACGGCGGCAGTTCGGCGACGTTCTTCTGCGACCCGCGCTACGAAGACCTGTACAAGAAGCAGCTGACCGAGTTCGATCCGGCGAAGCGCGCCGAGCTCGTCAAGCAGGCGCAGGCCGTGCTGGCGGGGGAGTACGTCGACGTCGTGCTCGACTACGACAACGTGCTCGAGGCCTACCGGTCGGACAAGTTCTCCTCGTTCACCAAGCAGCCGCAGCCCGACGGCGCGATCCTCGAGCAGTCCGGCTACTGGGGCGTCTACGGTGCCACTCCGGCGGACGCGGCCGCGGCGGGAGCGCAGGAGAGCAGCAACACCGGATTGTGGATCGGCATCGGCGCGGTCGTGCTCGTGGTGCTCGTCGGCGGCGGCGTGCTGCTCGGGCGGCGCGGCAAGTCGGCCGACGACCGGGAGTAAGGACGTGTCGGCGGAGTTGAGATTTACTCCGAGAAAGGGACATGACGCGTGAACACTGCTGACGACGCGCTCGCGGGTTCACCGACAGAATTCGAAGGACCGCGTTGACCGAAGCACTCACTTCCCTCGAAAAGACCCCGGCGCTCGGCGATCCCGACGAGCGCCGGGGCGGGACCGGCACCGCCCGGTTCGTGCTCTCCAAGATCGGTGGCGCGCTGGCGAGCCTCGCGCTCGTCGTCGTGCTGGGGTTCTTCCTGTTCCGGACGCTGCCCGGCGACCCCGTGCGGTTCATGGTCCGCGACCGGCCGACCGATCCGAAGATGATGGCGGAGCTCCGGGCGCAGATGGGCGTGGACAAGCCGCTGCTGCAGCAGTTCTGGGACTACCTCACGGGCCTCCTCCAGGGCGACATGGGGGTCTCGTACCTGCAGCGGCGCCCGGTCTTCGACATGGTCGGCGAGCGGTTGTGGCCGACGATCCTGCTCGTCGGCAGCGCGACGGTGCTCGCGGTCGCGCTCGGCCTGTGGCTCGGTATCCGCGCGGGCTGGCGCCGGGGGAGCAGGTTCGACAAGGTCCAGACCGGGATCGCGCTGACCCTGTGGTCGGTTCCGCAGTTCTGGCTCGGGCTCATGCTGCTGGTGGCCACCAACGGCCTCTTTCCCAGCCGGGGCATGCATTCCCCGGACGTCGCGCCGGGCTTCTTCAGCGAAGGTCTCGACGTGCTCCACCATCTGGTGCTGCCGTGCGTGACCCTGCTGGTGGTGTTCTACGCGCAGTACATGCTGGTCATGCGTTCGTCGCTGATCGGCGAGATGAACTCGGACTACCTCACCACCGCGCGGGCCAAGGGGCTGCGCGACGATCTCGTCCGCAAGCGGCACGCCGTGCCCAACGCCCTGCTCCCGACGGTGACGCTGGTCTTCATGCAGTTCGGGATGGTGGTCTCGGGCGCGGTGTCGGTCGAGGCCGTGTTCAGCTGGCCGGGGCTCGGGCAGCTGCTCTACGAAGCGCTCCGCGGGCCTGATCTGCCTGTCCTGCAAGGAGTCTTCGTCACCCTCGCGGGTGCGGTGGTGCTGATGAACCTGCTCGCGGAGTTGCTCTACCGCGTGCTCGACCCCAGGGTGCGGACGGCATGACCACAGCGGAAAAACCCGGTTCGATCGTCTGGCGCCGCCGCCGCGAGGCCGTGGCGAAGCGCTGGCACGAGTTCACCACGAACAAGGCGGGCGTCTTCGGGCTGGCCTTCCTCGGTGTCATCACGCTGCTGGCCATCCTCGCGCCGGTGATCTCGGACGAGTCCGGCCTCGACGTCACCAAGGCCGAAGGCACTTCCCTGGACCCACCCAGCGGGGAGTTCTGGCTGGGCACCGACATCGACGGCCGTTCGGTGCTGCTGATGACGTTCTGGGGGGCCCGGATCTCGCTGCTCACCGGCTTCTCGGCGGCGTTCCTCTCGGTGCTGATCGGCACCGTCATCGGGATCGCGGCCGCGCATTTCGGCGGCTGGCTGTCCGGGCTCCTGCTGCGATTCACGGACTTCTTCCTGGTGCTGCCGTCGCTCGTCCTCGCCGTGGCACTCGCCTCCGTGCTGGATCAGGGCACGATGACGGTGATCATCGCCATCGGTGTCACCGCCTGGCCGAGCACCGCGCGCCTGGTCCGCGCGCAGACCCTCACGATCGAGGGTCGCCCGTACATCGAGCGCGCGAAGGCGCTCGGCGGCGGTCACCTGCACATCGTCGGCAAGCACGTCCTTCCCGGCGTGATGCCGCTCGTGCTGGCCAACACCACGCTCGTCGTGGGCAACGCGGTCATCGCGGACGCGACGCTGGCGTTCCTCGGCGTCGGCAATCCGAACACCGTCTCGTGGGGAGCCATGCTGCAGACCGCCTTGAACAACGGCGCGATCAGCAAGGGCGCCTGGTGGAACCTGCTGCCGCCGGGTGTCGCGATCGTCGTGGTCGTCCTCGCCTTCACCCTCGTCGGACGCGCGCTGGAGACCGTGCTGAACCCGCGCCTGAAGGGACAGCACTCATGAGCCCCTTGCTGGAACTGAAGAGCCTCGGCGTCACGTACGCCACCGGCAGCGGTGAGGTCGCCGCCGTCCGCGGGGTCGACCTGGTCCTCGAACCCGGCGACACCCTCGGGGTGGCGGGGGAGTCGGGGTCGGGGAAGTCGACGGTCGCGATGAGTGTGCTGCGGCTGCTCCCGCGGTCGGCGAAGGTCAGCGGGGAGATCCTGCTGGACGGCGAAGACGTCACGGCCATGAAATGGGGCAGGCTGCGCGCGGTGCGCTGGGCCGAGGCCTCGGTCGTGTTCCAGGGCGCGATGCACGCGCTCAACCCGGTCCGCCGGATCGGGGAGCAGATCGCCGAGCCGATCCGTCTGCACCCGCCCGGGGGCAAGGCGCTGTCGGACGCGGACGTCCAGGCCAAGGTCAAGGAACTGCTCGAACAGGTCGACCTTCCGCCCGGTCGCGCCGGCGCGTATCCGCACGAGCTGTCCGGTGGCCAGAAGCAACGCGTCATGATCGCGATGGCGCTGGCCTGCTCGCCGCGGTTGATCATCGCGGACGAGCCGACCACCGCGCTCGACGTCGTCGTCCAGGCGCAGGTGCTCGACCTGCTGGGCAGGCTGGTCGCCGAACAGGGGATCGGGCTGATCATGATCAGCCACGACCTGTCGGTGCTCGCCGCCACCTGCCGCCGGATCGCGGTGATGTACGACGGCGAAATCGTCGAGGAGCGGCCGAGCGCCGAGCTGATGAGCGCGCCGCGGCACGAGCACAGCAAGGCGCTCGCGGCCGCGTTCCCGACCGTCGGCGACCCGGTGTCCCGCTTCGCGCCGGCGACCAGCACGCCATTGCCACCGGAACCCGAACGCGGTGGCGACCAGCCGGCGCTGCTGGAAGCCGAGGATCTGCGTGTCAGTTTCCGCGATCGCACCGGCAAGCGGATCAACGCCGTCGCCGGAGTGAATCTCCAGGTCCGCAAGGACGAGATCGTCGCGCTCGTCGGCCAGTCCGGCTCTGGCAAGACGACGCTCGCCCGGACGCTGCTGGGCCTGCAGAAACCCGATTCCGGCGCGGTGCGGTACGACGGTAAACCGGTTCCGCTCGGCGGCGCCGGCCTCAAGGCGTACCGGCGGCAGGTCCAGCTGGTGCTGCAGGACCCGACGAGTGCGCTGAACCCGAACCACACGGTTTACGAGGCCGTCGCGGAAGGCCCCCGCATCCACGGAATGGGCGCGAACGAGCACGAGATCGTCACGAAGGCCCTCGAAGCGGCCGAACTACGGCCCGCGGAGAAGTACCTCGACCGGCTTCCGCACGAGCTGTCCGGCGGCCAGCGGCAGCGGGTAGTCATCGCGGGCGCGCTCGCGCTGGATCCCGGCGTGATCGTCGCCGACGAACCGGTGGCCTCGCTCGACGCGTCGGTGCGCGGGGAGATCCTCGCGCTGTTGCTGCGCCTGCGGCGTGAACTGGGCCTCGCCGGGCTGGTGATCACCCACGACCTCGGCCTGGCCTGGAACATCGCCGACCGGGTCGCCGTGATGTATCGCGGGGAGCTGGTGGAAGTGGGTACCGTGGAGGAGGTCCTGCAGGACCCGAAGCACGACTACACGAAGTCGCTGCTCGCCGCGTTGCCCGGTGGAACGGCCCGGGAAACACCCATTGCCGCGCACTCGCACAGGCGCGGTGTGTAACCTCCAATCTCGAAATGGCGACCACTACAGACCCCCAGCAGACGCCCTCGGCCGGTTCCCTCGGCGAGCGGCTCCGGGTGCCTTCCCGGTTCCCGTACCGCACCATCGCGATGGGAACCATAGGCAGCACGCTGCTGATGCTGGCGGCGCTCGGCGCCGGTGGCACTCTCGTCCGTGACCCGATCCTGGGGCACGGACCGTTGTCGTGGATCCGCTACGGCCACGGCCGCATCCTCGCCAACGTGGTGCTCTACACGGGCTTCGCGCTGATCATCTGGGCGTGGGTCCGGCTGGGCCGCTACGCGCTCGCGGGCCGGATCGGCAGCCGTCCGATCGTCATCGCCGCCGCCTGCTGGATGGCGCCGCTGCTGGTCTCGCCGCCGCTGTTCACCCGCGACGTCTTCTCCTACCTCGCGCAGGGCGCGCAGCTGCTCAACGGACTGGACCCGTACGCCAACGGCCCGGCCGAGCTGTCCGTGCTGCCGGACGTCGTGCAGAACGTCCATCCGCTGTGGCAGACCACGCCCGCGCCGTACGGCCCGCTGTTCCTTCTGTTCGCGAAGGGGATCGTCGGGGTCACCGGCAACGACATGATCGCCGGTGTCATCGCGACCCGGCTGGTCCTGATGATCGGCCTGGTGGGGATGCTGTGGTCGCTGCCGCGGCTGGTCAAGCATCTCGGCGGCAAGCTCCCGATCACGCTGTGGCTCGCCATCGCCAGCCCGATGACGGTGATCCACCTCGTCGGTGGCCCGCACAACGACCTGCTGATGCTGGGTTTCCTGACTGTGGGCGTGCTGGCCGCGCTGGAGCGCAAGCACGTCGTCGCGATCGTCCTCGTCACCATCGGGATGCTGATCAAGCCCACCGCGGCCCTGGCACTGCCGTTCTTGGTCTGGGTGTGGGCGAACCACCTGCCCGGCGACCGGAAGGTGGCCAGTTTCTTCCGTGCGGGCGCCGCGTCGGTCGGGATCTTCCTGCCGGTGTTCGTCGCGGGCACCTGGCTGTCCCTCGGTTCGGTCAACCTCGGCTGGCTGACCGGTCTCAAGGCGCCGACTCTGATCGCGAACTGGATGAACTTCCCGACCGGGATCGGCGAGATCTTCTACACGCTGGTGAACCTGGTGGTCGACGTCGAGGTCTCGCCGTTCGTCACCGTGTTCCGGGCAATCGCGTGGGTCGGCCTTGCCGTCTTCATCGGCTGGCAGTGGTGGCTCGCCCGTGGCGGCGGCTACCCGGCGATCCACCGGATGGCGATCGTGCTGCTGGCCGGTGCGATCGTCCCGCCGCCCTCGTTGCCGTGGTACCTGACCTGGGGTTTCGTTGTTCTCTCTGCCTTCGAATGGCGCCGCCGGAACCTCGCGGTCGTCGTCGCGGTGTCGGTGTTCGTGACGCTGGTCTACTACCCGACGGGGGAGCAGGCGCTGTACGACTGGTGGTTCATGGCCGGCGTCGTCGCGGCGAGCGTGTACGCGGCCGCTTCGCTGCTGCGGCCGGATCCGCTAGGGATCATCGCCGCTTGGCGGGGGAAGCCGGTGGAGCAGTTCCTGCCCGCGGAGGCTCCTCGCTCGTCCTGAGTTTCAGTACATGAAGGCCCCCTTCTTTGCGCTAGACGGAAGGAAGGGGGCCTTCATGTACTGCGGGGAGGTGCTTGGCTGGGAGGTAGTGAAGGAGGCCTTCACGGACCCTCTGGGGAGGCCGCGCGATCGCGAAGGGCCTTCACGCGGCTGGAGTGAAGGTTGTGACTCCTGAGGCGACCAAGCGGTCCGTGAAGGGGCCCTTCACGGACCCAGAGTCCCTCAAGGAGGCCTTCACGGGATCCCACCAAAGTGTATAACGACCTATACGCCATGGTGTGGGTTTGTTGCCATAAAATAGCAACAACGCCAAAAAAAGCTTAAGAGGCACGCCACCCGCTCCAGGAGTAAACGAGCGTGGTCACCACGGCATGCGGGGGAGGCTGCGCCTCGTACTGCGGATACTTCTCCCGCAGCAGCCGCACCGGTAGCGACTGCTCGTCGGGATCGGTCAGCACCCGGGCGACACCGTCGGCCCGAGCCCACCACAGTCCGGTCCAGTCCTCGTCGTAGTGGTCGGTCAGGAAACTGACCACCGGGTTCTCTGCGATGTTCTTCAGCCGCCGCAACGCCGTCGTGCTCTTGGGCTTGTGGTCGATCGCGAACGCCACCGAGTCGCCTTCGAGTACGAACGTCACCGGCACCAGATGGGGCACGCCGTCCGAACCCGCCGTCGCCAGCCTCGCTATCCGCTCGCCTTCGAACCGTGACCGGGCTTCGGCAGGCGTCATCCGCATGCCGTGACGGTACCTAAGCGCGGCGCACGCGGAGCACGTTGTCCGAACGAGTTCCCTGCTGTCCTTCCGGCCCCGGGAAATCGCGGGTGATCAGATCCTGCCGCTCCACGGTCCACTCACCGTCGGCCAGCGCCAGCGTTTCGAGGACCTCGTCCGGCGTCGGGAAGTGGACGTCCTTGTGCGGCGGCTCTTCCATCCACGTCGGCCAGCCGGCGTGGCCGGCCACCACCAGTGTGCCGCCCGGCGCGACGGCTTCCGCGGCGCGGCGGAGTGCCTTGTCCCGCTCGCCGTCCTCCGCGACGGGGGAGTGGAAGAACTGTGCGGAGACGAGGTCGAAGCGTCCTTCCGGGAACGACTTCGCCAGATCGTGGCGCTCCCAGACGATGCCCTCCACCCCGGCCTCGGCCGCGTGCCCGGCGGCACGCTTGAGGGCGACGTCCGAGATGTCGACGGCGGTGACCCGCCAGCCCTGCTGGGTGAGCCAGATGGCGTCGCCGCCCTCGCCACAGCCGAGGTCGAGCGCCGTCCCCGGCGTGAGCGCGGCGACCTCGTTCACCAGGATCGGGTTCGCCTTCCCGCTCCAGACCTGATCCTTGTCCCGGTAGAAGTCTTCCCAGAACTGCTGTGTGGAATCCATGACCGCAAGATGCCTCCGCCTCGGCCGGTTCCGCAAGTCCTGTTGCTGTTACGGCAAAACCTGGAGGGTTCCCGTGTCGGCGTCGAGGGTGGCCCGCGCGCCGAGGGGGATGGTCGGCGACGCCGGGACATGCCCGACGCCGAAGTCCCAGGCGATCGGCACGCCGAGCGGGCCGAGGCGGTCGAGCATCAGGGCTCGGATCGCCTCCGGATCGCCGCAGGACCTCCACGAACCCAGTACGAAGCCTCGAACGCCGTCGAGCCAGCCGGAACGCAGTAGCTGGGTCAGCATGCGGTCGATCCGGTATGCGCTCTCGGTGACGTCCTCCAGCAGCACGAGCGCGTCACGCGCCGAGCCCTGCTCCGGTGCGCCGAGGCCCGCCGTCAGGAGGGCGAGGTTGCCGCCGATGAGCGTTCCGGTCGCGGTTCCCGGCACCAGTGGGGACGCCGTCGGTGAGGCGATCAGCCGCACGCTCTCCGGCTCGAACAACGACAGCCGCAGGTGTTCGGCGGCCACCGCGTCGAACAGGGTGGTCGCGGGCATGGGGGAGAACAGGGTGTCCAGTCCCAAGTGGACGTTCACCGCCCGGTGCAGCGCGGTGACGTCGCTCGATCCGCCGAACGTCTTGGGCCCGGCCGCCTTCAGTGCCGTCCAGTCGAGCAGGTCGAGCATCCGCTGCGAGCCGTAGCCGCCCCGGGCGGCGAGGACGCAGGTGACCCCCGGGTCCAGCCAAGCGCGGGTGAATTCGGCGGCCCGTGCCTCGTCGGAGGCGGACAGATAACCCGTGGAGGTCGCGCGGACGCAGTCACCGACGTGGACTTCGACGCCCCAGCCGCGGAGCACCGGCAGCGCCTTCTCGACGAGATCCGGCGGGACCGGCCCCGCCGGGGCGACCAAGGCGATCGTGTCGCCCGGCCGCGTTTTCGGTGGCCTCACCGGCTCAGCCGGAGCTTCGGCACGTCGGGTGTCTCGAAGCCGAAGACCTGGCCGTAGAACGACAACTCGGCTTCGAGCGCGGCCACGATCGTCTCGGCTTTCCGGAAACCGTGCTGTTCGCCCTCGAACCTCAGGTAGGCGTGCTGGATGCCGCGTCCTTCCAGCCCGGCCACGAACCGATCCGCCTGCTCGGGCGGGCAGATCTCGTCCTCCAGTCCCTGCAGGAACAGCAGCGGGCCGGCGAGGGTGCCGGCGTTGTTGATCGGCGATCGGTCCCGGTAGCGCTGCTCGGTGTCGGGGAGCGGTCCGATCAGCCCGTCGAGGTAGCGGGACTCGAAGTCGTGCGTCTCGCCGCCGTCGCCGGTCCACTGCGTGAGGTCGAGGATCGGGTACATCACGGTGCCCGCGCGGTAGGTCGTGGTGGTGGTCAGCGAGGCGGCGGAGGTGTATCCGCCCGCGCTGCCGCCGCGGATGGCGAGTCTGTCGCCGTCGACGGTGCCTTCGGCGGCGAGGCCTTCGGCGACGGTGACACAGTCGGCGACGTCGACGACGCCCCACTGTTCCCGCAGCCGTTCGCGATAGGCGCGGCCGTAGCCGGTGGAGCCGCCGTAGTTCACCGTGACGACGGCGATGCCGCGGCTGGTGAAGTAGGCGATCTCGTAGTCGAGCACCGCGCTGTCCCGGCCGGTCGGCCCGCCGTGCGGGTACACGAGCAACGGCGGGAGTTCGCCGTCCGGCGCGGCGAAGTCGGTGTTCGCGGGAAGATAGAGGAAGGCGGGGATCCGGTCGCCGTCGCCGGTTTTGAAGATCCGTTCCACGGGCGTCGACAGGTAGGCGGGTGACGGCGGTTCAGGTGTCGCGGCGAGTTCGGTCACCGTCCCGCCGTCGAGACTTACTTTCACGACGGCGCCTTCGCGCTTCGGTCCCGCCGCGACGCCGACGATACCGCCGTCGTGGACGGCGAAACCGTTGGTGGACCACGCGGTCAGGTCGGCGGCGGCCGCTGTCGGGGTCACTTCCCGCGTCGTTTCGTCGAGGACGGCGAGCCTGCCCGACGCGATGACGGCGAACCTGCCGTCGCCGAGCGGGGTGAACCAGCGCGCGCCGAGTTTCCACTGTGCGCCGCCGATCTCCTGTTCGGCCGGGGCCAGGTTCTCGATGCCGCCGTCGAGTCCGACGCGGTGCAGGTTCCACCAGCCGTCCGGGTCGAGCAACGCCAGCAGGCTGTCCGCCGACTCCCATTCGATCTGGCAGACGGAGATGTCGGCCGCGCCGGCGAGCACGCGGTGTGGCCCGAACGTCCCGTCCTCGTCGAGTTCGGCAACGCACAGTTCGGTTCCGTCCCAAGGCATCGCGGGATGGTTCCAGCCGATCCACGCCGCGCGCGTGCCGTCGGGCGAAAGCTGTGGGGCGGTGAGGAAATGATGGCTCGCCGTCAGGACGCGTTCCGGGCCGCCGTCGAGGGGGACCGCGATGAGATCGCGGGCGATGTCGACGCGCCGGGAGCCGGTGCTGCGCTCGCGGACCAGCCATACTTCGCCGGTGCGGCCGGGGCGTAGGTCGCTGTAGCGGATCTGGTGCCGGGTCGCCGGTTCCGGGGTCAGTGGTGTCGTCTCGCCGGTGGTGAGGTCGCGGCGGTAGACGCGCTGATCCGACCAGTGGGTGAAGACCAGGACGTCACCGAGGACGAGCCAGGGTCGGCCGCCGTATTCGTGGACGCGGTTCCGGGCGCTCCACGGAGCGGGGAGGACGTCTTCGACCGTGCCGTCGGCGCGGGACCGCACGAGGGTCACGCGGCCGCCTTCACCGGTTCTCGCTTCGGCCCACCAGACCTCGTTTTCCACGGTATCGAGCCATTGCGCGCTGACTCCCGAGGCCGCGACAGCGGCGGCCGACAGGGGAGACGTCCAGGTGCCGTAAGGGGCGATCTCAACCACGGTTGAAGACTAGGTTCGGCCCTTTGCCCATGACGGCCCGGGGCGTGGCGGTTTCGCCCTTGGCTGAACCTTGGGGCGGCGGATGCCGATCATGGGGTCGTGGCCTAGTGTCAAAGGTGCCATGTCTCGCGTAATCCACGTCTTCCGCCAGCCCGACCGGTTCGTCGCAGGAACCGTCGGTGAGCCCGGCGACCGCACGTTCTATCTCCAGGCGTCCGAGGACGTCCGCACGATCAGTGTGACGATCGAAAAACAGCAGGTGGTGGTCTTGGCCGAGAGGCTGGGCTCGCTGCTGGAAGAGGTCGTCAGCCGGTTCGGCGCGGACGTACCGGACGACGCGCCCGAAGAGCTCGTCGACGTCGACCCTCTGACCGTTCCGGTCGAGGAGGAGTTCCGCGTCGGCACGATGGGTCTCGGCTGGGACGCCGAGAGCAAGGCCGTCGTCATCGAGCTGCTGGCGATGACGGAGGGCGAGGTGGACGAAACGGTCGTTCTGGACGACACCGAAGAGGGGCCGGACGCCGTGCGCGTCTTCCTGAGTCCTGGCGCGGCGCGCGCGTTCGCGGAACGCGCGGACCGGGTGGTCAACGCCGGCCGCAGGCCGTGCCCGCTGTGCGCGGAACCGCTCGACCCGGCGGGTCACATCTGCCCGCGTCAGAACGGGTACCGGCGCGACGTCGACGTCCTAGAGGATTGACGCGGTGGAGGGGTCTTCGCGGGAGCTGGTGACGCGCGGCAAGATCGACGTCGAAGGCAGGCTCGTCGATGCCTCCAACGTCACGCTCTTCTGCGCGATCGAGCTCGACGGCGTCACCGGGAACGTCGTGTACAAGCCGGTTTCCGGTGAGCGGCCGCTGTGGGACTTCCCGGACGGGACGCTCGCGGGCCGTGAGGTCGCGACGGCCATGGTCGCCGAAGCCTCCGGGTTGGGCGCGATCCCGCCCACGGTGCTGCGCGACGGGCCGTTCGGGCCCGGCATGGTGCAGCTGTGGATCGAGACCGCCGACGAGGAACTCGTCGACGTCCGGTCACCGGAGGGCCTGCCGGAAGACTGGCGTGTCGTGCTGCACGCGCACGACCGTGACGGCGAACCCGCGGTGCTCGCGCACGCGGACCGGCAGGACATGCGGGAGCTGGCCGTGCTCGACATCGTGGTCAACAACACCGACCGCAAGGGCGGCCATGTGCTCGCCGGCGCCGACGGCCGGATCTATGGCGTGGATCACGGGATCTGTCTGCACACCGACCCGAAGCTGCGGACGGTGCTCTGGGGCTGGATCGGTGAGCAGCTGACCGATGCCGAGGTCGGCAAGCTCCGCGGCCTTCGCGAGAAGCTGGACGGGGAGCTCGGGGACGCGCTCGGCGAGCATCTCACCGGTTTCGAGATCCGCGCGCTGGCCGAACGGACCGATCTGCTTTTGGCGGAAGGGGTCTTCCCTGAGCCCGGTGACGACTGGCGGGCCATTCCGTGGCCGCTGTTCTGATCGATGACGAGGCGCGGGCGCGTCTGGTCGCGCGGTTCGGCGAGGACGTCGCGGCGTGGTGTGACGAGCTGCCCGCTCTCGTGGAGCGGCTGGCCGCTCGGTGGGGCCTCACCGTCGTCGACGCGAAACCGGGTAACACGGGCCGGACTCTGATCTGTCGCGGGGACGACGGCCTGACGAAGGTCCTCAAGCTGACCCCGGATCACACGATCGCCGCATCGGAAGCCGCCGCGTTGCGGGCGTGGGAGGGCTGCTCGCGGGTGGTTCAGGTGCTCGACACCGAACTCGCCGCCGGGGCGATCCTGCTGGAGGGCATCGACCCTGGCACGCAGTTGCTTGAGGTGGGGGCGAACGTCCCGTGGGCCGAGGTCGGCGACCTGCTGACCCAGATCCATTCGGTGACCCCGCCGTCGGACTTCCCGCCGCTGGAAGACCGTGTCGTGTTCATGTACCGGCTCGCCGAGCGCGGGCTGCGCGGCTCGGTGGCCGAGGCCACGCTCTCGCTGGAGACCCTCGATCGCGCGCGGCTGCGGGCGCTCGCGCTCGCGACCGGCGGGGGAGGGAACGCGATCGTGCACGGCGACCTGCATCCGGGCAATGTCCTCGACGGCGGCCCCGGGCGGGGAGCGGTCGCGATCGATCCGCGTCCGAGCGTCGGTGACCCGTCCTTCGATCTGGCCGACTGGGTCACGTTGCCGATGCGCGACGGCGGAACGCTCGAGGACGGTTTCGACCTGATCGCGCCGCATCTGCCGGGTTTCGACGCCGGACGAGTGCGCGCGTGGTGTGTCGCCCTCGCGCCGCTGTTCGTGATGCGCCCGCTCGAGCGGGGCGAGCGGACCCCGTTCGTCGACGCGATGCTGTCATTCTGTCGGTGAACCCGAGTCCGCGATCGACGTCGGCAGGGCGGCGGATGACCGCCTGACCGGCGTGGCGGGGAGACGACGGCCCCGGGCACCGATAGCGTCGTCCGCCGTGCGCTCCCATTCGTACGACGACGTGCTGTCCGGCCCGCGTAAGCGGAAGATCCCCGAGGTGCCCGCGGAGCCGGGGCTCGTGGTCGAAGACCCGGCCAGCGGCTACTGCGGTGCCGTGGTGAAGATCGAGTACGGCAATGTCGTCCTCGAAGACCGGCACGGCAAGCACCGGGTCTTCCCGTTGAATCCCGCGGGTTTCCTGCTCGAAGGCAAGCCGGTCACGCTGGTGCCGTCGAAGGCCGCCCCGAAAGCCCCGGCGCGGCGGATCTCCGCGTCCGGGTCGGTCCAGGTGCAGGGTCTGAAGGCGCGGGTCGCCCGCGATTCGCGCATCTGGGTGGAGGGCAAGCACGACGCCGAACTCGTCGAACGGGTCTGGGGCCATGACCTGCGGGTCGAAGGCGTGGTGGTGGAACCACTCGATGGGGTGGATGTGCTGTCCGACCGCATCGACGAGTTCGGTACCGGTGCCGGTCGCCGCCTCGGGGTGCTGGTCGATCACCTGGTCGCGGGCAGCAAGGAGTCCCGGATCGTCGACGCGATCCGCGACGAGAACGTGCTGATCACCGGGCATCCGTACATCGACGTCTGGGAGGCCGTGAAGCCGTCGGTCGTCGGCATCCGTGCCTGGCCGAAGATCCCGCGTGGCACGGAGTGGAAACAGGGCGTCTGTGACGCGCTCGGCTGGGGCGAGCCGTGGGAGGGCTGGCAGCGGGTCCTGGCGGCGGTCGGCAGCTACCGGGATCTGGAAACACCGCTGATCGGAGCGGTGGAACGGCTCATCGACTTCGTCTCGGACCCGGGCGAAGAGTCCTGAATGCCCGGTTTGCGTGAGATCACTCAAGGTCACGCGTCGGTCACGTCGGTTTCGCTTCTTCGGTATGAATCGGCGCGATCTGGGAGCATGAACGCATGACAGGCGCGCTCATCTGGCTGATCGCCGGCATCCTCTTGATCATCGCCGAGCTGCTCTCGGGTGATCTGTTCCTGCTCATGGTCGGGGTCGGAGCCCTGTTCGGGGCGGGCTCGGCCGCCTTGACCGGGAACCCGTTCATCGACGTCGCGGTGTTCGCCGTCGTCTCGGTCGGGATGCTCGTCCTCGTCCGGCCGACCCTCAAACGCCGGTTCCTCGCGGGGCCGGGCATCAAGACCAACACCGACGCGCTGATCGGCGCACGGGCGGTAGTAGTGTCCACAGTGGACGGCGATACCGGTCAGGTGAAGCTGGCCGGTGACGTCTGGTCGGCACGAAGCATGACCGGCGGGGAATCGATCGCCCCGGGGACATCGGTGACGGTCGTCGAGATCTCGGGCGCCACGGCGGTCGTCTCGGCCGAGTTGTGAGCCGGACGGCCGCACCGCAACAGGTTTCTACGTAAGGGGAAGGTAGTTGTCAGAGACAGTGGTGTTCATCGTCGTCGGACTGCTCGCGTTGTTCGTGGTCGTCGTCGTGGTCAAGGCGATCATGGTGGTGCCGCAGGCGCAGTCCGCTGTGATCGAACGGCTGGGCCGGTTCCGGACGGTGGCTTCTCCCGGCCTGACGTTTCTGGTGCCCTTCCTGGACAAGGTCCGGGCGCGGATCGACCTCCGCGAGCAGGTCGTGTCATTCCCGCCGCAGCCCGTGATCACCGAGGACAACCTGACGGTGTCCATCGACACGGTCGTGTACTTCCAGGTCACCGACTCGCGGGCCGCGGTCTACGAGATCTCGAACTACATCGTCGGTGTCGAGCAGCTGACCACGACGACCCTGCGTAACGTCGTCGGTGGCATGAGCCTCGAGCAGACGCTGACCTCGCGCGACTCGATCAACAGCCAGCTGCGTGGTGTGCTCGACGAGGCCACCGGCCGCTGGGGCATCCGCGTCGCCCGGGTCGAGCTGAAGGCGATCGACCCGCCGCCCTCCATCCAGGACTCGATGGAGAAGCAGATGCGCGCCGACCGTGAGAAGCGCGCGATGATCCTGACCGCCGAAGGTCAGCGTGAATCGGCGATCAAGACCGCGGAAGGTCAGAAGCAGAGCCAGATCCTCGCGGCCGAAGGTGCCAAGCAGGCCGCGATCCTGAGCGCGGAGGCCGAGCGGCAGTCGCGCATCCTGCGCGCGCAGGGTGAACGTGCCGCGCGCTACCTGCAGGCGCAGGGTCAGGCGAAGGCCATCGAGAAGGTCTTCGCGGCGATCAAGGCCGGGCGTCCCACGCCCGAGGTCCTGGCGTACCAGTACCTGCAGACCCTGCCGCAGCTGGCGCAGGGCGACGCGAACAAGGTCTGGATGATCCCGAGCGACTACGGCAAGGCCCTGGAGGGCTTCGCCCGCGCGCTCGGCGCCCCCGGTGACGACGGCGTGTTCCGCTACGAGCCGCCGAAGGAGGACCCGGTCGAAAAGCCGGACCTGGAGGACGAAGAGGTCCAGGGCTGGTTCGACACCTCCAGTGACCCGAAGGTCGCCGAGGCCGTGGCGGCCGCGGAAGCCGTGGCGCGCAAGGAGGTTCCGGCGCTGGGTGTCGCGACGCCGCGGCAGGAGCCGCCCGCTCCGCGTCAGGTCCCGAAGGCCGCTCCCGCTCCCGAGCCGGAGGCCGCTCCGGAGCCGCCGCAGGCCCCGCCGCCCACCCGGTTGCCGCAGGCGCAGCCGCCAGCCGGTCCGCAGGGTGGCCCGTACCAGGGTCCGCCGTCGCAGGGGCCGGGCGGTGGCCCGTTCCCGCAGCAGGGCCCGTTCGGTGGTCCGCAGGGTGGTCCGCCGCCGCAGCGCTGAGTCAGTCGAACGAAGAGGGCCGTCCCGTTCGGGGCGGCCCTCTTCGCTTTGTTTCAAGCGACGGCTTCCCTCGCTTATCCATCCGCAGGTCAAGTGGGTGGTGGCCCGCCACTTCTCGACTGTCCACAGAGGACACTTTCGGGGTCGCCCGATATTGAGGGGTGAGGCAAACGTGTCCGGCAGGCCACCTCGTTGCGAAAGCCACTTTCCCAACCTTCAACGTTGCGAAAGTGGCTTTCGCAACACGTCACATTTGCCCGACCCGCGAATCGTTCCCCGGCTTCACTGGACCTCGACCGCGGTCGAGGTCGCAGGGTGGAGGTCATGGACCGATCGATACTCGCGATACAGGATTTCCTCGACGAGCCCCGCCTGCCTGCCAGCGTCGCCACCACCACCGGCCGGGGGAATCCGGCGTTGGCGATGATGTGGTTCGTGGCCGAGGAGAGCCGGCTGTGGTTCCACACCCCGGTGTCCGACGGACGGCCGTCGCCGTTCCTGGCCGCCGCCCGCGACAATCGCGAGGTCGCGGTCATGGTCGCGACCTTCGACCCGCCCGATGACGTCCGCCAGATCAGGATGACCGGCCCGGCGAGACTGGAAGTCAAGGACGTCTCCCGGATCCGTCGCATCTACGAGCGCTACATCCCCACGTGGTCGGAGGAATGGGCGCAGCACGCCGCGTCGCCTGACGCGCGGCTGTGGTCGATGTCCCCCGACCGGGGTATGGCCGTGGCCTACCCCGGTCTCGAGAACCGTCCCGTGTTCCGCTGGACGAACGCGGCGGAAGGACCGTTCAGCTCCTGAGGAACTCGAGCGTCCGGTACTCGTCGACCACCGCGGCGAGCTCGGCGATACGAGCCTGCCCGGCGTCGATGAGCCGTCGCCCCGCGCGTGCCCACTGGTCGAGATCGGGCGACATCGGCGGGATCTCGGCCAGGATCTCCGCGCTTTCGGCGAGGCTGAGCCCGACCCGCTGGGCGGCGACCGCGAGCCGGATCCGGCAGATGGCGTCGATCGTGAACCGGCGTGCGTTGCCCGCCGTCCGCTCCGCGGTGATGACGCGGTAGCGCTCGTAGTACCGGACGGCGTTCGCCGAGACCCCGGCCTCGCTCGCGACCTCGCTGACGGTCAGCCGGGCGTCGAGCGGGGATCGTGTCGACGTCGTCATGTCGCGCTCCCTGCCGTGACGGGTTCCGCTGACGGAGTCCGCAGCCTGACCACCAGGGCGAGCACCATGACCGCGAGGACTCCGACGAGAGTCAGACGATACGCGTCCACGATTTCCCCGGTGAGCGTCGAGCCCGCCGACGGATCGCTCAGCGCGGCGAGGCCCTGCCCCGCGGTGGCGGCCGCGATCAGGCCGGTGAACACCGCGCTCACCACCGCCGTGCCGACCGCGCTCGCGATGGTGCTGGACAAGGGAAGGATCGCGGAGCCGGACGCGAGGTCCGGGCCGTGCAGGTTCCGGCCCGCGCTCACGATGGTGGGCATCATTATCGCCCCCGTGCCCGCCCCCTGGAGCACTCCCAAGATCGCCAGCACCGCGTAGGGGGTGTCCGGTGTGAGGACGAGGATGGTCAGAGCGGTCGAGATGATCGCGAGGCTCAACCCGGTCCCGACGACGATCCGCGGGCCGAAGCGTTCCAGCACACGGGCGGCGAACTGGATCGTGAGGCCCATTCCGATCGTGCCCGGCACCATCATCAACGCGCTGACCATGGCCGAATCGCCGCGCATCACCTGAATGTAGGCGGGCATCAGCAGCATCGAGCCGAAGTACGGCCCGGCGTACAGGACGAGGACCGCGGCGTTGCGCCCGAACGTGCGATCGCGCAGGAGCCGGACGTTCAGCAGCGGCGCGTGATGACGCCACGACCTTCGGATGAACACGGCCATGAGCGCCAGTCCGGCGGCGACGATCGCCGCCCGGACGTCCATACCGACCGTTTCTTCGCTGAATCCGTACGCCACCGCGACCACACCGGGGACGAGCAGCAGTCCGCCGGCGAAATCGATCGGAGCGCGTTGCGCCGACGGCGTATCGGCAGGCACCCAGCGCAGCACACCCGCGACGGCGAGCAGGGCGGGCGGAACGGTGATGAAGAACAGCGCGCGCCACGAGAGGCTGTCCAGCAGGAGCCCGCCGAGCATCGGGCCGAGGATCGGCCCGATCAGCAAGGGCAGACCGGTGATCGTGGTCATCCGGCTGCGGCGTTCCGGGGCCACCGCGCCGAAACCGATGGTCATCCCCAGTGGATTGATGAGGCCACCGGCGAGGCCCTGCACCGCCCGCGCGGCGATCAGCCAGCCCAGATCACCGGCGGCGCCGGCGGCCGCGGAGGTCACCGCGAACACGAGCAGCGCGGCCAGGTACACCCGCCGCGCTCCCCAGCGTTGTGCGAAGGTCGCCGCGAGCGGCATCGCCGCGACCATGCCGAGCGCGTAGGCGGTCGCGATCCACTGGATCGTGGTGAGCGACGCGGAGAAGGTCGTCATGAACCGCGGCAGCGCGACGGCGACGATCGTGGTGTCGAGTACGGCCATCAGCCCGCCGAGCGCGATCACCGAGGCGATGCGCAGTTCTTGTCCGGTCAGGCGGTTCATGCCGCACTCGCCTGAGCCATGACGCGTCCGGCGCGCAGGGTGCGGGCCCACCAGCCCAGTTCGGTCATCGTCGCGGCCAGGGCGCCGCGCTCGCCTTCGGTGCCCTCGTACCCGTTCGGGCCCAGGCGGGTCCACGGAGCGTTCAGCAGCACCGCGTCACGGATCGTGGTGGCCCGCAGTTCGGGGAAGATCAGCCGCAGCTGCTCGATCGCGCGGATACCGCCGGAGCCGGCGCCGTAGCCGACGAACCCGACGGGTTTGTACGCCCACTCGGTGAAGTGCCAGTCGATCGCGTTCTTCAACGCCGCCGGGAAACTGTGGTTGTACTCCGGGGTGACGACGAGGTAGGCGTCGGCCGCGCGCAGCCTGTCGCTGATCACCGTCTCGGTGCCGCCGGGCTGCGTTCCCTGCAAGGGCAGATCGATGTCGGCGAGGTCGATGGGATCGACCTCCAGCCCGTCGATCGCGGCGAGTTCGGTCAGCAGCCAGCCCGTGATGGCGTCGGCGAAGCGTTCGTGCCGGACACTGCCGATGATGACGGCGAGGCGAAGAGGGGGCCGGGTGGTGTTTTCTGTGGTCATGCCGAAGACGCTAAAAGCTCGTCCATAGGCGAACTCAAGCTCTTGCGGCCCTGGTCACGATCGCTGGACCTCAATTTAAGTAGAGGTTGTAGGGGCAGGTGTTGTGGCAAGCTTCGGTCATGGACGACCTCGCCGTTGGAGCGCAGATGTTCCTGTCCGTCGAACATTGACATGTAGGAAAACTCCTACGTATGGTTGCGGGCATGAACATCGACCGCGTCCAGTTCCTCACCGTGCCGGTTGCCGATCAGGCCAAGGCGCGGGACTTCTACGTCGGCAAGCTCGGCTTCGACCTGCTCGTGGACGTCAGCGGTCCGCATGGCCCGTTCGTCATGGTCGGCCCCAAGGGCGCGGAGACCGGCATCGTCCTGGTCGACCGCGCCGTCGGCGGGCTCGACCACGGGACGCGTGTGCATTTCCAGCTGCGCACCGCCGACGTCGATGCCGACATTGCGGAGCTTCGCGCCCAAGGCATCGAGGTCGCCGACGCGGAGGAGATGCCGTGGGGTCGCGTGGCCTCGCTGAAGGATCCCGACGGCAACGCGATGGGATTGCTCGAACCGTCCGGCTACGGCAACTGGCCGCGCTAGTGCCGGTCAACGACGACGTCTTCGCCGCGCTCGCCAACCCGGCCCGCCGCGAGGTGCTGGGCATCCTTCTCGACGGCCCGCGGGCGGCGGGGGAGATCGCCGAACGCTTCGACATGCGGCGGCCCAGCCTGTCGGAACATCTTCGGGTGCTGCGCGAGGCCGGGCTCGTCCGGGAAGAGCGGCAGGGCCGCAATCGCGTCTACTTCCTCGAGGCCGCGCTGCTGCAGGAGGTCTCGGACTGGCTCTCCCCGTACGAGCGCTACTGGCGCGGCAAGCTGGGCAACCTGCGCGACCTGCTGGACGAGGAGGAGTTCTGAACGACGAAGACCCGACGGCCGTTCACGTCGATCAGTTCCTGGCGCATCCACCCCGCAAGGTGTGGCGCGCGCTGACCGAAGCACAGCTGCTGGAACGCTGGCTCCGGATGCCGAACGACATCAAACCCGTTGTGGGGCACCGATTCGAACTGCTCGCCGATCCCGTCCCCGCCGCCGGATTCGAAGGCGGACCGGTCGCCTGCGAGGTGCTGGCCGTCGAGCCGGAACGGTTGCTGAGCATCAGCTGGGGTCCTGAGTGGACAGTCACCTGGCGGCTCGTGCCGGAGGGCCGGGGGACCAGGCTGTTCCTCAGCCACGAGGGCTTCGATCCCGACGACGAGTTCCAGCGGATGTCGCGCCGGATCATGGGCGGCGGCTGGCGCACCGGCGTTCCGAAGGCACTGGCGCGCGTCCTGGACGAGATGCCGGACCAGAGGGCGTAGGTGAGCCGCCGGACAAGCTCTCGACAGCGGGTCTAGGATCCCCGCTGTGACGGACGAGAAACCGCTCCGAGCCGATGCCCGCCGTAACCGCACACGGGTGTTGGAGGCCGCGGAGCGCGTCTTCACGGCCAAAGGCACCAGCGCGCCGACCGAAGAAGTCGCCCGCGAAGCAGGCGTCGGAGTCGGCACCGTGTTCCGGCACTTTCCCACGAAAGAGGCGCTTCTGGAGGCGGTGCTCTTCGCGCGCCTCCACCGCTTCGCCGACGAGGCGGAGGCCACGGTGGCCGCCGACTCACCCGACCCGGGCGCCGCGTTCTTCGGGTTCCTGACCGGCTGGATCGAGATGTCGGGCGCCAAGAACGCCTACTTCGAAGCCCTGTCGGCGGCCGGAGTCAGCGTTCCCTCCGCCGGATCGGTCATCGGTGTCCGCCTGAAGGACGCGCTCGGCGTTCTGCTCAGCAGGGCACAGGGCACCGGCGACGTCCGCAAGGATCTCGGCGTCGACGAACTGATCCCGGTGATCATAGGAACGGCGAAGGCCGCGGAGCATGCCGGACCCGAGTTCCGGGCCCGGACGATCTGCATCCTCTTCGACGGGCTCCGGCCGCGTCAGGCGTAGGGATCCATAGTCGGCCGCTTCGGCGCGAGTTCGTCGCCCGACGATTCGCCACGCAGCCTGCGCCTGATCCACGGCACGGCGTGCTCCTTGCCCCACTGGAGGTTCTCCGTGCGCCGCGCCTGCGGGCTCGGCAGCGGTCGCGGTCCGAGTTCGACAGGCGTCAGCTTGTGCGGTTCGCCGAGCGCGTCGAGCACGGCAATGGCGATCTCGTTGTGTCCCAGCGAATTCAGGTGCAGCCGGTCCGGAGCCCACAGCCGCCTGTCCCGCAGTTGCCGCATCGCCCACATGTCCACCAGCAGCGCCCCGTGCCGCGCGGCGATCCCGCGGACGTGCTCGTTGTAGATCGCCACACGGCCCCGGATCCGGCGGAACAGCGCGTCTTCGACCCCGTCGACACCGGTGAAGAGGACGACCCGCGCGCCCGTGGCCACGACCTCGCCGACAGCGGCGTCGTAGTCGTCGATGAGTGCGTCGATGTCGACCTTCGGCCGCATCAGATCGTTGCCGCCGGCGTAGAGCGTCACGAGATCCGGGTTCAGCGCGAGCGCCGGGCCGAGCTGCTCGGCGAGGACCTGCCCCAGGAGTTTGCCGCGGATCGCGAGGTTGGCGTAGCGGAAGTCCTGGTGGTTGGCCGCGAGCGTGCCCGCGACGCGGTCGGCCCAGCCGCGGACGCCGTTGGGCGACGACAGGTCCTCGTCGCCGACACCCTCGGTGAAGGAATCACCAAGGGTGACTAAGCGCTTGCTTATCGCGGAAGACATGAGGCTGCCCTCTCGAATGGTGATGGCATACCGGGGATGTTACTGAACTGGCCGGATCAGTCGATCACCGGCAGGCCCCAGGCCTCCGCCACGCGCGCCGGGGTCAGCACCGACGCCGGCGCGCCTTCGCCGACCAACCGGCCGTCCTGGAGCAGCAGACAGTGATCGGCCCGGCCCGCCACCTCGAGATCGTGCGTGACGCGCAGGATCGTCGTGCCCTCGGCGAGTGTGGCGCGCAGGGCTTCGTCGATCAGGCCGCGGGCGTGCAGGTCGAGTCCGGCCGATGGCTCGTCGAGCAGCAGTAACCCGGCTTGCTGAGCCAGCCCCTGCGCCACCAGTGCCCGCTGACGTTGCCCGCCGGACAGCGTGCCGATCAACCGGTCCGCGATCGACGTGATCTCCAGTAGCTCCAGGCATTCCCCGACGATCGTCCGGTCCATCTTGGACAGTCGGCGCCAGTGTCCGCGGTGCGCCCAGCGCCCCATCGTGACGGTGGCACGGACGGTGATCGGCAGCGACCGCGACACCTCGCTCTGCTGGGTCACGTAGGCGACACGTCCCCGGTCCCGCCGGACCACCGAACCGGTGCTCGGCGGGAGCACGCCCGCGACGAGGTTCAGCAGTGACGACTTCCCCGCGCCGTTCGCACCGGCGATCGCGGTCAGCCGCGCCGACGGTACCTGGGCGGTGATCCCGCGCAGCACCTCGCGGGAGCCGTAGTGGGCGTGTGCGCGGTCGATCGTGAGCGCCGCTGTGTCCGGGGTCATCACACCTCTTTCAGATAATGACAATCATTACCACTATAGTGTGACGGGTGGAGTGGTTGCTGATCCCCTTCGAGGTGTCGTTCGTGCAGCGTGCGCTGGTGGCGGGAGTGCTGGTTTCGGCGGTGTGCGCCGTCGTGGGCACCTGGGTGGTGTTGCGCGGCATGGCCTTCATCGGCGACGCGATGTCGCACGGCATGTTGCCCGGCGTGGCGATCGCCTCGCTGACCGGTGTGAACCTGCTGATCGGCGCGGCGATCAGCGCCGGGGTGATGGCGCTCGGCGTGACCGCGCTCGGCCGTTCGCGGCGGCTGTCCGAGGACACCACGATCGGGCTGCTCTTCGTCGGCATGCTCGCGAGCGGTGTGATCATCGTGTCCCACTCGCGGTCGTTCGCGGTCGATCTCACCGGCTTCCTGTTCGGCGACGTGCTCGCCGTCGGTTCGGGTGACCTGGTGGGCCTCGCGATCACCCTGCTCGTCGTGGGGGCGGTGGCGCTGGCGGGACATCGGTCGTTCACCGCGCTCACCTTCGACGTCCGCAAGGCGCACACACTGGGGCTTCGTCCACGCCTGGCGAACGCGGTGCTGCTCGGGCTGGTCACGCTGACGATCGTCGCGTCGTTCCGCGTCGTGGGGACGTTGCTGGTGTTCGGCCTGCTCATCGCCCCCGCCGCGGCGGCGCTCTTCTGGTCGCGGCGGATCACCACGATCATGCTCATCGCGGCGTTGCTCGGCGTCGCCGCCACGGTCGGCGGCCTGCTCGTGTCCTGGCACTGGGGCACCGCGGCGGGCGCGACCATCGCCGCCGGCGCGGTCCTCCTGTTCTTCCTTTCCGCGTTCCTGTCCTTCGTACGACAGCGATTCCGTTCCCTGACACCGGAGATCGAGAGCTCACGATGAAACTGAAAGCAGTGACGGCGGTCGTCGCGGCGCTGACCCTGGCGGCGTGCGGCTCGGAACAGCCGAAGGAGGTGACCGCGGAGGTCCCGCACGGCTACGTCGAAGGCGCCGAGGAGGCGGCCGAGGCCCAGTCACGGCTCATCGTCGCCGACACGGACACCGGCGCCGTACGCGTCGTCGATCTGATCACCGAGGAGGTGCACGAGGTCGGGCGAGTCGACGGAGTCCGAGCCGTGACGGGCGACGGCCGCTTCGGCTACCTGACCGCCCGCGACGGCACGATCCGGGTGATCGACAGCGGCTCGTGGATGGTCGACCACGGTGACCACGTCCACTACTACCGGGCGAAGGTCCGGGATGTCGGCGTGGCGCCGGGCAAACGGCTTTCGGCGGCCTACAGCGATCCCGTGGTCTCCGTACTGTCCTATTCGGACGGTACGACGACGTTGCTGGACCGAGCCGCGCTCGACAAGGGCACCGTGACCGAACTGGGGAAGATCACCCGCGAGCCGCACGCGGGTGTCGCGATCCCTTACCGCGAGCACGTCATCGCCTCGGTGGCGGACGCCGGAAAGCCGCTCGGCCGCGGAGTGCGCGTCCACGACCGTCAAGGCAAGGTCGTCGCGGAGATCGACCAGCCGTGCCCGGACTTGCAGGGCCAGGCCGTGACCAGGCGCGGAGCCGTCTTCGGCTGCGCGGACGGCGCCCTGCTGGTGACCGAAAAGGACGGCAAGTTCGCCGGGGTCAAGATCCCGTACCCGCGCGATGTCGGCGCGCAGGAACGGGCCACCGCCTTCTCCCACCGGCCCGGCGGCTCCACGCTCGCGGCGCGGGCGGGGGAGTCCGCGGTGTGGTCACTGGACGTCGGCCGCCGCAGCTGGCAGCACGTCGAGACCGGCCCGATCGCTGCGGTGAACGCCGTCGGAGAGGGTGGCCCGCTGCTGGTCCTCACCCGGGACGGAAAGCTGCGCTCCTTCGACGGCACCGGAAAGGAACAGACGGCCGTCCCGCTCCTGACGCCGGAAGCGACCGCCGCCGGCGTTCCGTCGATCCAGGTCGATTCGACCCGCGCCTACCTCAACAACCCGCTTTCCTCCGAGGTGTACGAAATCGACTACAACGACAACCTCCGGCGTGCCAGGACGCTGAAGGTCGGCGGCAAGGCGGGCCACATCGTGGAGACCGGCCGATGAGGCGCCGCGTACTCGCCCTGGCCGTGGTGGCGCTGCTGGCGGCGGCCGGCTGCTCCGGGACCGGCGGAGGCGGTAAGTCGGTCGTCGTCACGACGAACATCCTCGGCGACATCACCCGCGCCGTCGTCGGCGATCAGGCCGAGGTCACGGTGCTGATGAAGCCGAACGCGGACCCGCATTCCTTCGGAATCTCCGCGCAGCAGGCGGCGCAGGTCGAGCGCGCCGGTCTGATCGTCTACAACGGACTCGGGCTGGAAGAGGGGATCCTGCGCACCGTCCGCACGGCCGAGGAAAGCGGCGTACCGGCGCTGCCCGCCGGGGAGCGGGTGAACCCGATCAGTTACGCCGACAGCAAACCCGATCCCCACTTCTGGACGGATCCGGCGCGGGTGCGTGACGCGGTGACGACGATCGCCGACGAGGTCGTCGCCCATGTCGACGGGGTCGACGAAGCGGTCATCCGCGCCAACGCCGAACGCTATCGCGGGGAGATCGAGGCGCTCGACAAGATGATGACCGAGAAGTTCGGCGGGATACCGCCCGAGCGCCGGAAGCTGGTCACGAATCACCACGTGTTCGGCTACCTGGCCCAGCGGTTCGGCTTCCAGGTCGTCGGCGCGGTGATCCCCGGCGGGACCACGCTCGCGTCACCCAGCTCCTCGGATCTGAAAGCACTCGCCGACACCGTTCGCGCGGCCGGAGTGCCGGTGATCTTCGCCGATTCCTCGCAACCGGACCGGCTCGCGCGGGTCTTGGCCGAACAGGCCGGGCTGCACGTCCAGGTGGCCCCGTTGTTCTCGGAATCGCTCAGTGAACCAGGCCAGGGCGCGGCCACCTATCTGGAAATGATGCGCGCCAACACCGAATCGATCACCACCGGTTTGACCCGTTCCTGACCGGAACAGACGAAAGGCACAGGAAAATGGCACGGAAAGCCCGATATCTCGCGCTGATGGCGACGACGGCGAGCACGCTCGCGCTCACCGCCTGCGGGACCGAACAGCCGACGGCGCAGCCCGGCAAGGACGCGGCTCCGGCACCGGTCGTCGCCGAACCGGTGGCCGTCACCTATGACGGCGGAATCGTCCTGCTCGACGGCAAGACCTTGAAGGAGGCGAAGAACCTTCCGCTGGAAGGCTTCAACCGGCTCAACCCCGCCGGGAACGACCGGCACCTCCTGGTCTCGACCTCCACCGGATTCCGGGTCCTCGACGCCGTCGGTGCCGTGCTCACGGACAACGAGGTGAAGGCGGCCAAGCCGGGGCACGTCGTCCGGCACGCCGGCAAGACCGTGCTGTTCGCCGACGGGACCGGCGAAGTGACCGTCTTCGACCCGAAGACGATCGGCACCGCGGCGATCCCCGCGCCGAAGCACAAGACGCCCGAGGCGCATCACGGCGTGGCCGTCGAACTCGCGAACGGTGAACTGCTCACCACCGTCGGCAACGAGGACAAGCGGTCCGGGATCGTGGTGCTGGACAAGGACAAGAAGGAGATCGCGCGCAACGAGCAATGCCCCGGCGTGCACGGTGAAGCCGCCGCGCGCGGCGAAGCGGTCGTCGTCGGCTGCCAGACCGGCGTGCTGATCTACCGCGACGGCGTCATCACCAAGGTGACCAGCCCGGATCCCTACGGGCGCATCGGCAACCAGGCG
Organism: Amycolatopsis sp. cmx-4-54; assembly: GCF_046548895.1. NCBI lineage: Bacteria > Bacillati > Actinomycetota > Actinomycetes > Pseudonocardiales > Pseudonocardiaceae > Amycolatopsis > Amycolatopsis sp. cmx-4-54. The sequence goes on along the minus strand of NZ_JAEBEJ010000001.1, from coordinate 916,847 downwards.
GGCTCGGACGTCTCCCCGATCACCTTGGGCGACTACAAGGTCGACGAAGCGGCCGAACTCGAACGGCCGACGCGGATCTCCCTGATCGACACCGAGAAGGCCACGCTCAAGCACGTCGACATCGGGACCAGCTACACCTTCCGGTCGCTGGCACGAGGACCTCAGGGTGAGGCCCTCGTTCTGGGCACCGACGGTCAGATCCACGTGATCGACCCGGTGAGCGGTGCGGTGACGCGGAAGATCGCCGTCCTGGGTACCTGGCAGGAACCGATCGAGTGGCAGCAGCCGCGCCCGGCGATCTTCGTCCGGGGCGGAACCGCCTACGTCACCGATCCCGGCAAGAAGGAGATCCACTCGGTGGACCTCGCGTCCGGCACGAAGACCGCGACCGGGACGATCCCGGGGACGCCGAACGAGGTCAGCGGCGTGCTCGGCCACTGATCCACTCGGCGCACCTGCAACCGGGCGCTCGGCGTGGCGAAAGTACGTGAAGGCCTCCTTGCCTACCTCGAGGGTAGGGAGGCCTTCACTACCTCTGGAACCGCCACGCTGGCTGGGTGCACCTGCCGGTGCACGGTTTCGCGTGACTAGACGGACGACACGCGACGGGCGCTGGCCGGGCTGCGGTTGGTGCCCAGGCTCCGGTCCGTGAAGGCCTCCTTGAGGGACCCAGAGTCCCTCAAGGAGGCCTTCACGGACTCGATAATCGCCACACACGCCCCACCTGCACCAGCGGCTGCGCGTAAAGGACCCCTTCCCTCGGCTCAGCCGAGGGAAGGGGGCCTTCACGCGCAGCCAAGTACAGGAAGGGGGCCTTCATGTACTCGCACAGGCAAAAGAGCATCGGGACCGAACCGGCCGGGGACTCGCCGTTCAGCGCCGGATCAGGCCGAGGTCGGTAGCGGTGGCGACGGCGGCGGTGCGCGAATCGACGCCGAGTTTGGTGTAGCTGCGGGCAAGATGGGATTTCACCGTGCCCTCGGTCAGGTGGAGCCGATCCGCGATGGCCCGGTTGGACAGGCCGTCGGCGACCAGGACCAGGACTTCGATCTCGCGCCGTGTCAGCGCGGTGGCGGGCATCCGCATCCGGCTCATCAGCCGGTCGGCGACGGTCGGGGCGAGCGTGGTGCGGCCGGCGGCGGCGGTGCGCACCGCGGCGGCCAGATCCTCGGGAGGGGCGTCCTTGAGGAGATAGCCGGTGGCGCCCGCTTCGATGGCGGGCAAGGTGTCGGCGTCGGTGTCGTAGGTGGTGACGATCAGAACGCGGGGCGCGTCCGGACGCGCCGTGATCGCGGCGGTGGCCTCGGCACCGGTCATGCCGGAGCCGAAACGCAGGTCCATCAGCACGACGTCGATGTCGCCTTCGGCGGCCCGGGCCACCGCTCCTTCCGCGGTCGCGGCTTCGGCCGAGACGACGAGACCGGGCTCGGTTTCCAGTACGGCACGCAGTCCCGCCCGGACGATGGGGTGGTCGTCGGCCAGCAGGAGCCGGATCGGAGGTTCGGTCACGAGCATTCCTTGGGCAGCCGCACGGACACGGTGGTGCCGTGGCCGGGGGAGGACTCGACGGTGAGGATCCCGTCCAGCGCTTCGGTCCGGGTGCGCATCGCGGTGAGCCCGAAGCCGCTGTGGTCCGGGTCGAAACCGACACCGTCGTCGACGACGTCGAGGGTGACCTGCTCGCCGAGGTAGCTCAACGTCACTTCGGCGGCGGACGCGGCGGCGTGCCGGACGGTGTTCGCCAGAGCCGCCTGACCGATGCGCAGCAACGCGACCTCATGCGCGGTCGGCAGCGGAACAGGGTCGCCGTCGAGGTGGAAGCGCGCGGCGATCCGGTGCCGGGAGCTGGTGGTGGCGCACAGCCGTGCCAGCGCGTCGGCCAGTGTCGTGTCGTCCAGCGCCGGAGGCGACAGGGCGACGACGAACCGGCGGGCCTCGGCGAGGTTGTCCGCGGCGGCTTGACGAGCCTGTTCGACGTAGCGTGCGGCGTTCCCCGCGGTATCGGGCAGTGTCCTTTCCGCGGCACGCAACAGGAGTTGAATACTCGACAGGCCCTGAGCGAGGGTGTCGTGGATCTCGTGGGCCAGTCGCTCCCGTTCGGCGAGCACTCCCGCCTCGTGCTGTGCCTCGGCGAGGTCGGCGCGGGTGGCGGTGAGCTCCTCGATCAGGTTCCGGCGCCCCTCGCTTTCGCGGTACAGCGCCTGGTAGCCCCAGACGACGGCGACCGCGACGGCGGCGCCGAGTGCCGGGCCGATCGCCGCGGCCGGGGCGAAGGAACCCTGGTGGGCGGCGAACGCGGTGATCGCCGCCAGCGCGGTCGCGATCACCGCGACCAGACCTTGGCGGCGCGGCAGCAGGTGCAGCTGCAGGAAGTACAGCGGAAAGGCGACCCAGACACCGTCGGCGGTCAGCACCAGCAGGGCCAGCCACCCGAGGCCCACCGCGATCAGCCACCACAGGGCCGCCCGCCGGGACGTCCTGACCCGCGGCAGCAGCGGGCCTGCCGCGTACACCACGGCGCACGTCACCGCCGTCGCGACGATCGCTCCCGCTCCGGGTGAGCCGTCCGCCACCGCCCGTACGGCGGCCAGCGCGAGCAGGGCGATGAGCAGCAGGTGCAGACACCAGGTCAGCACCCGGCTGGTCGGGGTCAATGCGGGCGCGGCGGTCACAGTGCGTCCAGATTACGGAGCGGGATCGGCGGGCGCCTCTATCCAAAGGTAGAGGCGGCGTGCCGTCTTCCGGCGGGCGAAGTGCCATCTCCGGCCGGATGCCGGCGCGGTCACCGGCGGCGATCGTGGAGAGGTACCCAGCCCACTCGCCGGAGAGGACAGACCCGAGCCGTGTTCGTCGCCTGGAGAGATCTGAGATTCGCCAAAGGACGATTCGCCCTGATGGGTGCCGTCGTCGTCCTGATCACCCTGCTGGTCGGCCTGTTGTCCGGACTCACCGCGGGCCTGGGTGAACAGAACATCTCCGCGATCACCGGTCTGCCCGCGGACAAGATCGTCTTCGCCGCACCCGGTCCCGGGCAAAACCTCTCCTACGCCAATTCCGCCGTCACCGACACACAGCGGCGCCAGTGGGCCGCGACCCCGGGCGTCACCGTGGCCGAACCACTGGGCATCGCCACCACCAAGGCCACCGCGGGCGACCGCAGCGCCGGGATCTCCGTCTTCGGTGTCCGGACCGGTTCGGCGCTCGCCCCGGACGCCGACAAGATCATCGGCGACGCGGTGGTGCTGTCGACGTCCGCCGCCGACGAACTGGGCGTCCGGAGCGGGGACACCATCGCCGTGGCCGGGCGTCCGCTGACGGTCGTCGCGGTGACGGGGGACGCCTGGTTCAGCCACACGCCGGTGATCTGGGCAGGCCTCGACGTCTGGGCGAAGACGGCGCCGCCCATCGACGGTGAGCCGAGCGCGACAGTCCTCGCGCTGGCCACCACGGCCGATGCCGATCTCACGTCCACTGACCTCGCCGCCGGCACGACGACGGTCTCGACGAGCGACTCGCTGTCCGCGATCGGCTCCTACAGCTCGGAAAACGGTTCGCTGCAACTGATGCGCGGCTTCCTTTTCGCCATCTCCGCCCTGGTGATCGGCGCCTTCTTCACCGTCTGGACCATCCAGCGCAGCGGTGACATCGCCGTCCTGAAGGCGTTGGGGGCGAGTACCGCCTTCCTGCTGAGGGACGCGCTCGGCCAGGCCGTCGTCCTGCTCGTCGGCGGCACCGCCATCGGAACCGGCTTGGCCGTCGGGCTCGGCACGGTGGTCGCCGGCTCCGCCGTGCCCTTCCTGCTGACTCCGGCCACCGTGCTCGTGCCGTCCGCCGTGATGATCCTGCTCGGCGCGCTGGGCGCGGCGCTCTCCGTCCGCCGCATCACTTCCGTCGACCCGCTGACCGCACTGGGGAGTGCCCGATGAGCCTGAACCTGACCGGTGTCACCCTGACCTATCCCGACGGCGACACTCGCCTCACCGCACTCGACGACGTCACGTTGGACGTCCCGCCGGGCACGCTCACCGCGGTCGCCGGCCCCTCCGGCTCCGGCAAGTCCAGCCTGCTCGCCGTCGCGGCCACCCTCATCACCCCGGACCGGGGGACCGTCACCGTCGACGGCACCACGACCACCGGCCTGACCCGCGGCGAACTCGCCGGGCTTCGCCGCCGCAAGATCGGGATCGTCTTCCAGCAGCCGAATCTGCTGCCCGCCCTCACGGCCGTCGAACAGCTTCAAGTGATGGCCCGGATCGACGGCCGATCCCCGGCCGGGGCACGGGCCGTGGCCATGGACCTGCTGGACGCCGTCGGGCTCGCGGCACAGGCGGGACGTCGCCCGCACCAGCTCTCCGGCGGCCAACGGCAGCGGGTGAACATCGCGCGCGCGTTGATGAACGAACCCACCGTGCTGCTGATCGACGAACCGACGAGCGCTCTCGATCACGAGCGCGGCGCGGCGGTCGTCGACTTGATCACCGGTTTGACGCGCGAGCGGGCCACCGCCACCGTGCTGGTCACCCACGACCGCGTCCATCTCGCCGCGGTGGACCGGATCGCCGAGGTTCACGACGGACGGCTGGGCAGCCCATCGCCGGTCGGCTGACGACTCTCCACAAAGGACCGACACCGCGGATTCTCGATCAATGGGAAGAATGCCCGGGTTTCGGCCATTGGGCGCGGCACGGTCATTTTGACGTTTTCCTCCCGCTGTCGGACGGGTAAAAGGATCTCGTAATACCCGGCGAGCCGGGAAATTCGTTCCGTTTTGTCACGCCGTCGGTCTCCCGAATTTCGAAGACACTGCGAACATGTCATTCCTCTGCTCTAATTCCATCGAACTCGGCTGTTTGCCGTCATAACATTGCGCGCTGTCGCCGGGTTATGGCCTGCGAGAAACGTGCGGTCGGTCTTTCGTACTTATGGAGGTACCCGTGGAATGCGTCCCGCACTACTTTCCAAACCTGTCATCCCTGCCGAGTCGTCTTGTCCGGCAGGGACTCCCGAACCCTGTCGTATGCCAAGCCGCGAATGCGGCCATTCGCGGCGACCCCCTGAAGGAAAATGGTGAATTCTTCCCCGGAACTCGATGTCGGCCCGGACACGCCTTTACGTGATACGCGACGCGAAGGACTGGTCATACGAAAATACGGTGGCTCGTCGCTGGCCACCCCGGAAATGGTGAACCAGGTGGCCGCCGAGGTGGCGGTGATCGCCGAAGCGGGAAATCGGGTGGTCCTCGTCGTGTCGGCGATGGGGGACAGCACCGACCGGCTGATCGCCTTGGCCGGCGAGTTCGCCGAACCGCCCGCTCCCCGCGAACTCGACCAGCTGATGGCGACCGGCGAACAGGTCTCCGCGGCGGTGCTCGCCATGGCGCTGGCCGAGCGCGGGGTCGAAGCCGTCTCGCTGTCGGGCGACCAGGCGGGGATCGAGGTCACGGGCGAACCGGGAGCGGGCACCATCGTGCGCGTCGATCCCGGCAAGATCGGGGCGCGGCTGCGGGACGCGCGGGTCGTCGTAGTCGCCGGGTTCCAGGGACGGAACGCCGACGGTGAACTGCTGACGCTCGGCAGAGGCGGCTCCGACACCACCGCCGTGGCACTGGCGGCCGCGCTCGGTGGTTCCGAATGCGAGATCCGCACCGACGTCCACGGCGTTCGCACGGCCGACCCCCGGATCGTGCGGGACACCCGACCGGTCCCGGTGATCTCCTACGAAGCCATGGTCGAGCTCGCCGGGCTCGGCGCCCGCGTGCTGCATCCCAGATCCGTCGAGCTCGCGCGCCGTCACGGGGTGGCGGTGCGGGTGAAGCACTCGTCGGATCCCGGCCCGTCCACCGTCGTCACGGCGGGGGAAGAGCCGCTGGAAGGCGCTCCCCGTGTCGTCGGTATCGCCCACGAACGCGACGTGCGACTGGTCCGGGTCGAGGTTTCGGCCGCGGACCCCGATCGCTACGCACGCGTACTCGCGATGCTGGCGGGCTGCGGAGTGAGACCGGACAACCTGAGCTGGCCCGATCCCGGCGAACTCAGGTTCACCGTCCGGGGCACGCAACCGCTCGGTCCGCCGATCACCCGGCTCGCGATGGAACTGGACGCCCGCACCACGGTGTTCGGGGAACTCGGCTCGGTCTCCGTGGTCGGCACGGCGCTGCTCGATCCGCCCGGTTTCCTGACCGAGTTGCTGCGGATCCTCGCCCGGCACCGGGTCACGGTGCCGGCGATGACGACGTCGCCATCACGCCTCACCGCCGTGATCCCCGCCGACGTCGTCGACACGACCGTCCGAGCCCTGCACGACTCCTTCGGCTTGGCCGAGGACAGGACATGAGCCCGTACGGACAGCCGTCAGGACAGTTCACCACCGACGGCCTGGTACTGACCTGCGACGGCCACGAACAGCGGGTTCGATCGAGGACCGGTGACCGGCTGGAGCTGCTGTACGAGCGGCTCTGCGACCGGTTGCGCGCCGACGGGCTCGGTGACCGCCTGGCAGTGGACGCGGGAGGCACGAAGGTCACGTTCGACGGGCTGGACGAACGGGCCAATCGGCTTGCCCGGCATCTGCTGGCGCGAGGGGTGCGGCCCGATGACCGGGTCGGGCTGCTGTTCGCCGAACCGGTGCATCCCTACGTCGCGATGCTCGCCGTGCTCAAGGTCAACGCGGCGTATGTGCCGCTGGACGTGGGCTTTCCGGACGATCGCCTGGCCTACATCGTCCAGGACGCCGGCGTCCGGCTCGTGATCTCGACCTCCGGGCTCCGCGATCGGTTCGAGCCGGGCAGTGTCGGGCTGGTCTGCCTCGACGACGACTCGGACCGGATCGCCGCGCTGCCGGGAACCCGGCTCGGCACGGCCGAGAAGGGCACTCCGGCCGACGAACTCTGTTACGTCGTCTACACCTCCGGGTCGACCGGACGGCCGAAAGGCGTCACGATCGACCACGCCTCGATCTGCAACTTCGTCCTGGTCGCCGCCGACGTCTACGGCATCCAGGACACCGACCGGATCTACCAGGGCATGACGATCGCGTTCGACTTCTCGGTCGAGGAGATCTGGGTGCCGTTGCTGAGCGGCGCGACACTCGTGCCGAAACCCGGCGGTGCCGCCCTCGTCGGGCACGACCTCCTCGAATTCCTGCGGGACAACCGGGTCACCGCGTTGTGCTGTGTCCCGACCCTGCTGGCCAGCCTCGACGAGGACCTGCCGCTGCTGCGGTTCCTTCTGGTTTCCGGCGAAGCGTGTCCCGAAGACCTCGTGCGCCGCTGGTACCGAGCGGACAGGCGATTCCTCAACGTCTACGGTCCGACCGAGGCCACGGTCACCGCGACCTGGTCGGTGCTGCGACCCGATCGGCCGGTGACCATCGGGGTGCCCCTGCCCACCTATTCGGTCGTCATCCTCGATCCGGACGAGCCGAGGGCGCTGGCCGCGGGCGAACTGGGGGAGATCGGCATCGCGGGGATCGGACTCGCCGGCGGCTACCTGAACCGCCCCGACCTGACCGAACGCGCGTTCATCCCGGACTTCCTCGGCATCGGGCACAACCCGTCCCGCCGGATCTACCGCACCGGCGACCTCGGCCGGATCACCCCGGACGGGGAGATCGAATACCACGGCCGCGCCGATACCCAGGTGAAGATCCGCGGCTACCGCGTCGAGCTCACCGAGATCGAGTCGGTTCTCCTGCGGATACCCGGAATCGCACAGGCGGTGGTCGAAACCCACCATCCGGAAGCGGGCACCACCGAACTGGTCGCCTACTACAGCCTGCGGCGTGACAACGAGGACGTCGATCCCGGAGAACTACGCCGCCGGCTGGCGGAACTGCTGCCGGGTTACATGGTGCCCGCCTACCTCGAACGGCTCGACCACATCCCGCTGACACCGGCGGGGAAAGCCGACCGCAAACATCTCCCGGCACCCACCAGCCCACGAAGAGCGGGAAACGACGTCGACTACGTGGCGCCCACGACGAAGACGGAACTTCGCTTGGCGGAGGCCCTGAGCGGTGTCCTCGGGATCGAGCTGATCTCGGTGACCGGGCACTTCTTCGACGACTACGGCGCCGATTCCCTGCTGCTGGCCAAGTTCTGTGCCGTGGTCCGGGAACGTGGCGAGGTCGCGCCGCTGTCGGCCAGGGACGTGTACCTCAATCCCACCATTCGCGGTCTCGCCGAGTCGGCCGCCTCCGCGGCCGAGGTCACGGTCGCTCGTGCCGAGGAGCCGCGCCGGGCGTCCACCACATCGTATGTCCTCTGTGGAGTGTTCCAGATCCTGGCCTTCCTCGCCTACGCCGCCGGTTCGGGCTGGCTCCTGGACACTGGATTCGCCTGGATCGACGCCGCGACGGGCTTGTTCGAGAGTTACGCGCGCGCCGTCGGGCTCGGGCTTGTCGTGTTCGTCGTTCTCTCCGTGGTGCCGGTCTTGGCGAAGTGGATGGTCGTCGGCCGGTGGAAACCGGGGGAGATCCCGCTGTGGAGCGTCGGCTACCTGCGCTTCTGGACGGTCAAGACCCTGGTCAGGTTCAGCCCGCTGATGCTGTTCGTCGGCACTCCGCTGTACTCGTGGTACCTGCGGGCACTCGGTGCGGACATCGGCAAGGGCGCCCTGATCCTGTCCCGGAACCCGCCGGTCTGCACCGATCTGCTCAGCGTCGGTGCCGGCGCGGTCATCCGGAAGGACGCCTACTTCTCGTGCTACCGCGCCAGGGCGGGCCGGATCCAGACCGGCACGGTCACCCTCGGCGCCAACGCCTTCGTCGGTGAGATGACCGTGCTCGACATCGGCACGGCGCTCGGTGACGACGCGCAGCTCGGCCACTCGTCTTCCTTGAACTCCGGGCAGTCCGTCCCCGACGGCGAGCGCTGGCACGGGTCACCCGCTCGCCTGTCCACAGTGGACTACCGGGCGCTGGACACGGTCGCGCGCGGCAGGCTGAGGCCGATCGTCTTCTGCGCGTCCAGCCTGCTGCTCCTGCTGCTCGGCACCCTTCCCCTCACGCTGGGCGGTGGCGGTGTGCTCGTCGAGCAGTGGTTCACGACGACGGTGGACTTCACGAGCTGGGCCTTCTACCTCGGCCGGATCGCCGACTCGGCGCTGGTGTACTTCGGTGCGCTGCTCGCCGGGCTGGCGGTCGTCCTCGTGCTCCCGCGCCTGCTCGGCCTGTTCCTCCGGCCGGACCGCGTCTACCCGCTCTACGGCAGGCATTTCGCGATCCAGCGGCTGATCGCACGGCTGACCAACCTGCGCGCGTACACGTACCTGTTCGGCGACAGCAGCTACATCGTGTACTACCTGCGCGCGCTGGGATACGACCTGTCGAAGGTTCAGCAGACCGGATCGAACTTCGGGGTCGAGGTCAAACACGAGACGCCGTTCCTCAGCACGGTCGGCACCGGGACGATGGTGTCGGACGGTCTTTCGCTGCTCAACGCCGACTTCTCCGCCTCGTCGTTCCGGCTGCGCAGGACGTCCGTCGCGCCGCAGGCGTTCCTCGGCAACGAAATCGCCTTCCCTCCGGGAGCGAGGATCGGCCGGAACTGCCTGCTGGCCACCAAGGTGCTCGTTCCCCTGGACGGGCCGATCCGGGAGAACGTCGGCCTGCTGGGTTCGCCCGCGTTCGAGATCCCCCGCACGGTCCGCCGTGACACCGGGTTCGAGCACCTCGGAACCGGAGACGCGCTGCGCCGGGGCCTGAAGGCGAAGAACCGGCACAACACCGTCACCATCGGCGTCCACCTGCTCGTGCACTGGCTGCATCTGTTCGGAGTCCTGCTGATCGGCGCGGCGGCCGGTGCTCTGCACGGCCGGTTCGGCCCACTGGCCGTCGGCGGTGGCATCGTGGCGACGCTGGTGTTCTCGGTCGGGTTCCTCATGCTGGCGGAACTGGCCGTACAGGGATTCCGGGCGCTGCGGCCACTGTTCTGCTCGATCTACGACCCGGCGTTCTGGCGGCACGAACGGTTCTGGAAGCTCAGCCCCGCCCGCTACCTCGCGTTGTTCGACGGGACACCGGTCAAACCGTTCCTCTTGCGCCGCCTCGGCGTCCGGATCGGCCGCCGGGTCTTCGACGACGGATGCGCGATCCCGGAACGATCCCTGGTGAGCATCGGCGACGACTGTGTGCTCAACCTGCACACCGTCGTACAAGGACATTCGCTCGAAGACGGGACGTTCAAGTCCGACCACATCGCCATCGGCGCGGGATGCACCCTCGGCGTCGGCGCCTTCGTCCACTATGGAGTGACGATGGCGCAAGGAGCGATCGCCGAGGCCGACGCGTTCCTGATGAAGGGCACCGTGGCCCCGGCGCGAACCCGCTGGCACGCCAACCCGGCGGTCGAACTCGACGCGGCCGAGGAGATCGCCGCGGCAAGGAGGCTGCCATGACCCACACCCCCACGACGAAGCAGGCATTGGCGCCTCGCGTCGAGGGCGCACTGCCGGGACCGCGCTCGGCGGAGTACCTCGAACACCAGCGCCAGTGGGAATCCAGTGCGCGGGCCTATCCGCGCCACCTGCCGATCGCGATCGCGGGTGCGGCGGGAAGCTACCTGTGGGACATGGACGGGAACGTCTTCCTCGACTTCCTGACGGGCGCGGGTGTGCTCTCCCTCGGCCACAACCATCCCGAACTGGTCCGGGCGGCCGCCGAACAACTGCACGTGCTCACCCACGGCCTGGACTTCCCGACGCCGGCGAAACGCGACTTCGTCGACGCTCAGCTGTCCATGCTGCCTCCCGGCCTGCGCGCGCGGACGCGGATGCACTTCTGCGGTCCCGGCGGGGCCAACGCGGTGGACGCCGCGATCAAACTCTGCAAGACCGCGACCGGCCGTGGTGACCTGGTGTCCTTCCAGGGCGGGTTCCACGGCTCGAGTCACGCCGCGATGGCGTTGACCGGTCTCGTCGCCCAGAAACGGCCGATCGCCAACGGGGTGCCCGGAGTGCACTTCTTCCCGTATTCTTACTGCACTCGGTGCCCGGTGGGCCTTTCGCCCGACACGTGCGAGACCAACTGCGTCGGCCTGCTGGAACGATCGCTGCGCGATCCCAACGGCGGCATCCCCCTTCCCGCCGCGGTGATCCTGGAAATGGTGCAGGGCGAAGGCGGGATCATTCCGGCGGACCGCGATTTCGTGCGGCGCGTCCGCGCGCTGACCGCGGAACTGGACATCCCGCTCATCGTCGACGAGGTGCAGACGGGCTGCGGTCGTACCGGAACCTGGTTCGCGTTCGAGCACTACGACATCGAGCCCGACGTGATCGTCGCTTCCAAGGCCTTGAGCGGGATGGGACTTCCGGTGGCGGTGATCTTCTACGACCAGCGGCTCGACGGCTGGGCGCCCGGTGCGCACAGCGGCACGTTCCGGGGCAACCAGGCCGCGTTCGCCGCCGGTGCGGCGGCGGTCCACGTCGTCCGGCGCGACGACGTGCTGGGCAATGTCCGGCAACGCGGGCGACAGGTCGCGAAACGGCTCGGCGTCCTGCACGATCACGTCTGGGTCCGTGAGGTCCGTGGCCTCGGCCTGATGTGGGGGATCGAGCTGGCCGATCCGCGCGATGGCCGCCCGGCGGGCGGATACGCCCGCGCCGTGCAGGCCGACGCGCTGCGGCATGGGCTGATCGTCGAACTCGGCGGCCGCGACGACAGCGTGATCCGGCTGATGCCACCGCTCACCGTGACCGCCGAGGAGGTCGAGCTCGCGTGCGGGATCCTGTTTGACGCGATCGACCGCTGTCGCCCGCTACAGTAGGACTCCCCAGGGTTGGTATTATTATACCGCAACCTGCTAGGGTGCCGGTATAATAATACCAACCCTGGGACACGAGGATCCGATGATCGAACTGAAGACGCCCGCCGAGATCGAGCGCATGCACGTGACCGGACGTTTCGTCGCCGAAGTGCTCACCGAGGTCGGCGACCTCGCGGACGTGGGCGTCAACCTGATGGACCTGGAACACCACGTACGCGGCATGATCGAACGGCGTGGCGCGGAGTCGTGCTACTGGGACTACGCGCCGTCCTTCGGTCAGGGCCCGTTCCGCAACGTGATCTGCCTGGCGGTCAACGACGCCGTCCTGCACGGCCTGCCCCACGACTACACGCTGCGCGACGGAGACGTGCTCACCGCGGACCTCGCGGTGAAGATCGACGGCTGGGCGGCCGACTCGGCGCGCACGGTCATCGTCGGGACGCCCGCCGAGGAGGACCTGCGGATCGTCCGCGCCACCGAGGAGGCGCTGGAAGCCGCGATCGAGGCCGCGCGTCCGGGCAACCGCCTCGGCGACATCTCCGCGGCCATCTGGGCGGTGGCCCGAGCCCACGGTTATCCGGTGAACACCGAGTTCGGCGGCCACGGCATCGGCCGCACCATGCACGAGGAACTCCACATTCCCAACAAGGGCAAGGCCGGCCGCGGCGTGAAGCTCCAGCCCGGACTCACCGTCGCGCTCGAACCCTGGTTCGCCCGGACGACCGACCGGATCGTCTTCGACGACGACGGCTGGACCATCCGCTCGGCCGACGGCTCGCGCACGGCCCATTCCGAGCACACGGTGGCCATCACCGAAGGCGCCCCACTGGTGCTCACCAGGCGCGAGCACGAGATGGCCGCCGTCCGTATGTCCACAAAGGATTCCTGAGCCCGTTTGCCTGTTCGGACAGCGTCGGTGTGCGTGGCAGGCAGCGTCACGGAGATTTCGTTCTCCCACGCCGCCGTCGTGAATAGGCTCGCTCGCGTCCGGGCGATCATCCCGCGAGGAAGGAAATCCAGCCACATGCGGAAGAGTCTCAAGAGGTTTTCGGTCGTCGGTGCGGCCGCCCTCGGCCTGCTCGTCGCGGTTCCGGCGAGCCCGGCCTTCGCCATCAACACCGTCGCCTGCGGCAACCGGGACGATTTCGTGAAGCTGGACATCTCGTTCGGCAACGGGATGGGGACCAACCGCTGCTTCGCGAACGACGGCGTCACCGGCACGGACATCGGCGGTGTCTACAACATCTCCGCCGGCGACAACAAGGTGACGGTCAACTACGAACGTAACGGGCGGTACGAGTCGACGACCCTGGGATACCGGCGGAATGTCGGCTTCGCCGGAACCGTCCGGGTCTACGAGGTTCGCATCTGGTGACGACCTCTTGGTGACCGGTACGGAGGACCGCGCGGCCCTCCGTACCGGTCACCAGGGGTGAGCTTCGACCGAAAACTCCGAATACGGCCCGTCACCGCCGACGCGACCGTTAGAGTGAACGGTCGCTGTAGTCATCACCCGTGAGGAGTAGCGGTTCATGATCGCCGAGAGTACGAACCAGCAGAGCGTGACCTTTCCGCAGGAAGCCACGCCGATCTTCGACCTGGTCGCGAAGATGGTGGCGCGCACGCAGGCCGAGGACGAGCACGACTTCGACCGCGAAGCCGGTCTCGCGACCTCGGCGTAGCTTCCCGCCGGGAATCATTCGGGCGGCGCGCCCGCCTGGGCACGGAGCTCCGCGGCCGTGCGACGGGCGCAGGTCAGACCGTCGAGGGTCCATCGCGGGGGCTGCCGGTCGTAGGCCGGGCGTCCGGGGTCGCCGGTTCGCTTTCGCCCTGTTCGGACGGGGTGGCGACCAGGGTGAGGCTTCTGCGATCCAGTTCCGCAGGGCAATGCTCGGTAAAACTCACCCTTCGGGGTGAGCTATTCGCCGAGGTAAAAGGCGAGTGCAGGGCGTGGCTCTTTTCGTGTCCGTACTCAGTCCCCGCCGGTGTGGAAATAATGATTCCACTTCCCGTCAGTTGCGGGAAAAGGATTTCCCTGCGGAGAACTCGACGCGGTAGCGCGTCGGCGTCGTGCCCAGCGCGGTGGCGAAGTGCTCGCGAAGACGGGCAGGCGTGCCGAACCCCGACTGCGCGGCGACCGCGTCGATACCGAGCTCGGTCGTCTCGAGAAGGTGACGTGCCCGCGCGAGGCGTTGCGCGACAAGCCAGCTGTGGACGGTGGTCCCGGTGCGGGCGCGGAACGAGCGGGTGAAGGTGCTCCGGCTCATATGCGCCCGGGCGGCGAGGTCGTCGATGCTGTGCGGCGCGTCCGGATGGGACCGCGCCCAGCTCATCACGGCGGTGAGCGGGTCCTCGTCCGCGGACGGCACGGGAAGCTCGATGAACTGGGCCTGGCCGCCGGGACGGTGCGGCGCGGCGACGATCCGGCGGGCGACGCGGTTGGCGACGACCTGCCCGGCCGTGCGGGCGAGCAGATGAAGGCAGGTGTCGATCCCGGCGGTGGCGCCCGCGCCGGTCACGATGTCGCCTTCGTCGAGGTACAGCTCTTCGGGACGCAACTCCACCGAAGGGAAGCGCCTCCGGAAGGTTTCGACCCATTTCCAGTGGGTGGTCGCGGCGCGCCCGTCGAGGATGCCGGCGTCCGCGAGGGCGAAGACCCCCAGGCAGAGTCCGACGACGAGTGCTCCGCGCTCGTGCGCGGCTCGAAGTGCGGCGGCCACGGGCGAGGGCGTCGGGGATTCCGGGTCGGACCACCACGGTACGACGACGATGTCGGCCTCCGCGAGCGCGCCGAGCCCGGCGGGGACGTCGATCGAATAGCCGGCACTTGTGGTGAGCCTGCCCGGGGCGACGGCGGCGACCGTGATCGGCCACGGCTCCATGTCGCCCGCCGGGGATTCAGGCCCCCACACCAGGGACGGCACGGCGAGATGGAACGGGCTGATCCCGTCGAACGCCAGGACGGCCACACTCGGAGCGCTCATCGAACCCTTCCCTCGGATGTCGGCCGATCTCGACCACAGCTGACCCGAAACCGTATCTCACTATCGGATCGGGTCAGCGATCATGGTAACCGTACCGACCGGAAAGCGAAGGAACACACGATGACCAGCACCACCCTCCGCGAGATCAGCGCCTTGCCGACGGCCCCCGCGACGCTCTCGGACGCGACCGTGATCCTCGTCGACTACCAGAACACTTACACGCGCGGCGTGATGGAACTCGATGGCTGGGAAGCGGCGCTCGATGAAGCGGCCACCTTGCTGGCGCGCGCTCGCGCCGAGGGCGCAACGGTCATCCACGTCATGCACGACGGTGGCGAGGGCAGCCCGTACGACCTCGGCCAGGACATCGGCCGGATCCACGAGCGGGTCGCCCCCGGCCCGGGTGAGGAGGTCGTGGTGAAGACCGCGCCGAACTCGTTCGTCGGGACCCGGCTGGGGGAGCTGGTCGATGCCGCCGGGCACCAGAACGTCGTCGTGGCCGGGTTCATGACCCATATGTGCGTCACCTTCACCGCCGAGGGCGCGTTCCTGCGCGGGAACACCCCGACCGTGGTGGCCGCGGCCTGCGCCACGCGTGCGCTTCCTTCCGTCGCCGGTCCGGTGACCGCCGCGGACCAGCACCGCGCGGCGCTCGCCACGATCGGCGACCTCTATGCCGTCGTCGTCGGTTCCTCGGCCGAACTCGGCTAGCGCAGCCGCTGTGACTACTGGTGCGCGTGGGGGCTCGCCCAAGTCCGTGAAGGCCTCCTTGAGGGACTCTGGGTCCCTCAAGGAGGCCTTCACGGACCGGAGCCTGCCTCAACTGCAGCGAGATAGGACCTGCGGGGTTGGGCTCGCGCGTGGATCATGAGGGTGTCCGCCACCGAAGTATCGAAGGGGTCGTGATGGCCAAGCCCAACATCGCCGAGCAGTTCGTCCAAGTCCTGGTCCAGGCCGGGGTGGAACGGATCTACGGTGTGGTCGGGGACAGCCTGAACCCCGTCGTCGACGCGATCCGCCGCACCCCGGGGATCGAATGGGTCCATGTCCGCAACGAGGAGGCAGGTGCCTTCGCCGCGGCCGCCGAGGCCCAGTTGACCGGGCGGCTCGCGGTATGCGCGGGTAGCTGCGGCCCCGGCAACACCCATCTGGTGCAAGGGCTTTACGACGCGCACCGCACCGGCGCACCGGTACTCGCGCTCGCTTCGCACATCCCGTCCGGCCAGATCGGGACCGGGTTCTTCCAGGAGACCCATCCCGAGCGGCTGTTCGTCGACTGCAGTGGGTATTGCGAACAGATCAGCGGGCCCGCTCAGATGCCCAGGGTGTTGCGGATCGCCATGCAGCACGCCGTGTCCCGGGGCGAGGTTTCGGTGCTGGTGCTGCCCGGCGACGTCGCGCACCTCGACGCTGTCGCGCCCACCGGATCGGGCGCGCCGGTCACCGAACACGGGACGATCGTGCCTCCCGAGCCCCAGGTGGCGCGGCTCGCGGAGTTGATCAACGACGCCGAGACCGTCACCTTGTTCGCCGGCGCCGGGGTGCGCGGCGCGCACGCGGAGGTGATGGAGCTGGCCGGGACCCTGCAGGCACCGGTCGGCCACAGCCTGCGCGGCAAGGAATGGATCCAGTACGACAACCCCTACGACGTCGGGATGAGCGGGTTGCTCGGCTACGGCGCCTGCTACCGGGCGATGCACGACGCGGATCTGCTGGTCTTGCTGGGCACCGATTTCCCTTACGACTCCTTCCTTCCGCAGGCGCGGACCGTGCAGGTGGACCATGACGCGACACGCCTCGGCCGACGCACCCCGCTCGAACTGGCGGTACACGGCGACGTGCGGGAGACCCTGCGGGCCGTGCAGCCGCTCCTGCGGCGCAAGACCGACCGGACGTTCCTGGACCGCATGCTGCGTGATCACTGCAAAACGCTGGAACAGGTCGTCGACGCCTACACCCGCAACGTCGAGCGGCACGTGCCCATCCATCCGGAGTTCGCCGCGGATCTCCTCGACGAGCTCGCCGCGGACGACGCGATCTTCACCGTCGACACCGGTATGTGCAACGTGTGGGCGGCCAGGTATCTCACGCCCAACGGGCGCCGCCGCGTCATCGGGTCGTTCCTGCACGGCACGATGGCCAACGCCCTGCCGCACGCCATCGGCGCTCAGTTCGCCTATCCGGGACGCCAGGTCGTGTCGATGTCTGGCGACGGAGGGCTGGGCATGCTGCTCGGAGAACTGCTCACCGTGGCCCTGCACGACCTCCCGGTCAAGATCGTGACGTTCAACAATTCTTCGCTGGGCATGGTGAAGCTGGAGATGCTGGTGGACGGTCTGCCCGACTACCAGACCGACCACCGCCCGGTCGATTTCGCCGCCATCGCCAGTGGTGCGGGTCTGCGCGCCGAGCGGGTGACCGATCCGACCCGGCTGCGCGCGGCCCTCAAGGAAGCGCTGAGTCACGACGGCCCGGCGCTCGTGGACGTCGTGACCGACCCGAACGCGCTGTCCGTCCCGCCGCATATCACCGCCGGCCAGCTCGGTGGGTTCGCCTTGGCCGCGAGCAAGGTCGTCCTCGAAGGCGGGGTCGGCCGGATGATCGACCTCGCCCGGGCGAATCTCCGGAACATCCCCCGGCCGTGACGCTTTCGCGGCACCGGGGGCAGGGCACGCGTCAGGCCCGGCCGGTGCCCATCCCGTGCCACAGCAGGTCGAGCAGGCTCGCGACGTCGCGCCGCCATTCGCCTTTCGAGTCGAGGTAGAGCAGCCCGCCCAGTCCACGTAGGACGGTCTCGGGCTTCAGGTCCGCGCGGACGGTGCCGGCTTCGATGTTGGCCTGCAGCAAGGTGGAAACCGCGCCGACCATGTCCTGGTAGGCGCCCGCGGGCAGCTCGCCGCGTGAGGCGGTCGCGGCGCGCAGAGCTTCGGCCAAGCCGCGTTTGGTCATCATGTAGTGCACCAGGTGGTCGGTGGTCCACACGCGGAACGCCTGCTCCGGCGGGTACTTCTCGAGCAGGCTCGGCACGATCTCGACGAGCTGGCGCACCTCGCGCCGGTACACCGCCAGGATGAGGGCCTCCGGCGTGGGGAAGTGCCGGTACACCGTGCCGACGCCGACCTCGGCCTGCTTCGCGATGGCATTGAAGGAGACTTCGCCGGAACATGCCAGCGACTTCGCCGCGGTGGCGAGGATGCGCTCGTGGTTGCGGCGGGTGTCCGCGCGCCGGGGATTGACCGATCCCGTCGTCATGGACCCTCCTGTCCGCCGACCCGTTCTCCGGTGAATGTAGCCGAGGAACCCGTCGGACCTGGAGCGACTCCAGGGGAAGCATCGACCTTGCCGAGCGGATTGTATTCCGCTAACTTGAAAATCGAAGCGGATGAATATCCGTTTCGTCTCGCGAACAGACTCCCCACCACCTCAACCTACGCCGTCGGGCCCCCGGCCCGGACGATCTGCGGAAAGAGATTCAGTGGACATCTCACTCGAAGTCAATGGCAGGACGGAACATCTCGGTGTCGATCCCGGGGTGACCCTGCTGGACGCGCTGCGGGAGCGGCTCGCCGTCACCGGTCCGAAGAAGGGTTGTGACAGAGGGCAGTGCGGCGCCTGCACGGTGCACGTCGGCGGACGGCCGGTGCTTTCTTGCTTGACCCTGGCCGCCACCGTGAAGCAGCCGGTGACCACGGTCGAAGCACTGTCCACAGAGGACGGTTGGCATCCGGTTCAGCAGGCGTTCGTCGATCAGGACGCCCTGCAGTGCGGATTCTGCACCTCCGGGCAGATCATGTCGGCGGTCGCCGCCGTCGAGCAAGGCGTCGAGGACGTCCGCGAGTTCATGTCCGGCAATCTCTGCCGATGCGCGGCGTACCCGAACATCGTCGCCGCGGTCGAGCAGGCGAGGAGGGCCGATGCGTCCCTTTGAGCTGCTCGCACCCGAGACCGTCGAAGACGCGGTCGGCTCGCCCGGCACGTTCCTGGCCGGCGGCACCACACTCGTCGACCTGATGAAACTCAATGTCCTGACCCCGCCGCAGGTACTCGACATCAACGCGGTACCGCTGCGCGGCATCGACACCGCCGACGGGCTCCGGTTCGGCGCGCTGGAGCGGATGGCGGACATCGCCGGACATCCAGGGGTGTACCCGGCGATCTCCCGTGCGCTGCTGCTCAGCGCCTCCCAGCAGATCCGGAACATGGCCAGCATCGGCGGAAACCTCATGCAGCGCACGCGCTGCTCGTACTTCCGTGACGTCGCCATGCCGTGCAACCGGCGAGTCCCCGGCAGTGGCTGCCCGGCGATCTCCGGCGCGAACCGGATGCACGCGGTGCTGGGTACGAGCGATTCGTGCGTGGCGACCCACGCCAGCGACGTCGCCGTCGCCCTGGTCGCCCTCGACGCGCGGCTCCGCCTGATCAGCGAGACCGGGAGCCGCACCGTCGAGCTGGGCTCCTTCTACCGCCTGCCCGGCGACACTCCCGAGGTCGAGAACGACCTGCGACCCGGCGAACTGATCGCCGAGGTCGAGGTCCCGCGGCTGGACTGGGCGTCGAACTCCACCTACGTCAAGGTGCGGGACAGGCAGTCTTACGAGTTCGCGCTGTGCTCCGCGGCGGTCGCGCTGCGGGTGGAAGGCTCGCGCGTCGTCGACGCCCGGGTCGCGGCCGGCGGCGTGGCCACCGTGCCGTGGCGGTTGCCCGCGGTCGAGGAGGCCTTGCGGGGTGCGCCCGCGACGGTCGCCGCCTTCGAAGACGCCGCGGCACTCGCCGCCGAGGGAGCGCGCCCGCTGGCGGCGAACGGATTCAAGACGTCGTTGCTGCGGCGGACCATCGTCCGCGCGCTGCTCGAGCTGACCGAGGGGAGCCGCTCATGACCGGCCGGGTGGAAGGGCCGCTGAAGGTCACCGGCAGGGCCGAGTACGGGGCGGACCACACGTTCCCCGGACTGGTCCACGGTTACGTCGTGCTCAGCACGATCGCCCACGGTGAGATCGACACGATGGACGTCGCGGCGGCGAAGGGCGCGCCCGGTGTGATCGGCGTGTACACGCCCTTCGATCCGCTGGAGCTGCGCACTCCGACCACGCAGTTCATGGGCGAGACCTGGGTTCCGTTGCAGGACAAGGAAGTCACGTACTACGGCCAGCCGATCGGATTCGTGGTCGCCGAGACCTACGAACAGGCGCGTGACGCGGCGATGCTGGTCGAGGTCTCGTACCTGACCCGGCCCGCGCTGACTTCGCTCCAGGAGGGCCTCGCGTCGGCCGAGGACGCGCCGGAATCGCGGGGTGTGCCGTCGGCCTTCGCCGTCCTCGCGGAGGGCGTCGAGTCCATCGAGGACGCGCTCGCGGAGAGCCCGGTGGTCGTCGAGGCCACGTACACCACCGCGTCTCAGCATCACGCCCCGATGGAACCGCATTCCGCGGTCGCGGTGTGGGGGCCCGACGGCCTGACGATCTACAGCGGCAACCAGGGATCCGACCTCCAGGCGGCGGAGCTGGCGATGGCGCTGGACGCGAAGCCGTCCGAGGTGCACGCGGTGAATCCCTTCGTCGGCGGTGCGTTCGGGGGCAAGGGCCGCACGTCCACCCCGGCGTTCCTCGCCGCGGCGGCGGCCAGGGTGCTGGACAGGCCGGTGAAAGCCGTGCTCAGCCGGGAGCAGGTCTTCACCGCGACCGCGGGCCGTGCCGCGACGGTGCAGAAGATCGCGCTCGGTGCGGAGCACGACGGCACGCTGAACGCCCTGCGGCACGATTCGTGGTGCAGCACGCCCATGGACCGGTCGTTCGTCGAGCCGACGTCACACGGCACGTCGCGCGAGTGGTACGCCACCCGGAACCTGGCCATCAGCCAGAAGATGGTGCCGCTCACCATCCCGCCGTCCACCTTCATGCGGGCTCCGGGCGAAGCACCGGGATCCTTCGCGCTGGAGAGCGCGATCGACGAACTCGCGATCGCGCTGGGCATGGACCCGATCGAGCTGCGGCAGCGGAACAATTCGACCGCTCCGCCCGGCAAGGATCTGCAGTGGTCGAGCAAACACCTCGACGAATGCTTCCGCGTCGGCGCGGCGCGATTCGGCTGGGCGGATCGCGCACCCCGAGGACGCACGGACGGCAACTGGCTCGTAGGCATGGGCACGGCCACCGCGATGTTCCCCGCACTGCGGTTCCCGGCCACGGTCGGAGTCACCCTGCTGCCCGACGACACGGCCGTCGTCGCGACCAGCGGGGCGGACCCCGGAACGGGCCTGCTGACCGTGCTTTCCCTGGTGGGCGGGGAATCACTGGACATTTCGTCGGATCGCGTGGTGCCGCAACTCGGTGACTCGACCCTCCCGCCCGGAGGCATGTCCGGCGGGTCCACGGCGACCGCGAGCGCGGGCACGGCCATCATGATCGCCGCGGCCAAGGCGATCGACGAGCTGCTCGCACTGGCGTCGTCACCGGGTGCGCCGTTCGACGGCATGGACGTCTCCTATGCGGACGGCCGAGTGCTGGCCGGAGACCGGACGATGTCCTTCGGGGAACTGTTGCGGGCACTGGACCGCCCCTCGTTGTCCGTGACCGGTTCCTCGGCGCCCGGCGAGGAGCTGACGAAACATTCGTTCAGCTCGTTCGGCGCGCAGTTCTGCGAAGTCCGCGTGCACAAGTGGACCCGCGAGATCCGGGTGTCCCGCATGCTCGGGGTGTTCGACGCCGGCCGGATCATCAACCCCGTGGCGGCGCGCAGCCAGATCCTCGGAGGCATGATCTGGGGTGTTTCGGCCGCCCTGCACGAGGGATTGGAGGTCGAGGAGAACGGGAGCTTCGCCAACGGTGACTTCGCGGGCTACCTGATCCCGGTGAACGCGGACATCCCCGACGTCGACGTCCACTTCCTCGAGTACCCGGACACCCTGCACAACTCGGTCGGCGCGAAGGGGCTGGGCGAGATCGGCATCGTCGGAATGGCGGCGGCCGTCGCGAACGCCGTCCACAACGCCACCGGCATCCGGGTCCGGCACATTCCCATCCTGATCGAGGACCTCCTCGAGGAGTCATAGGGGATCGTGGAGATTCGGGACACAGGACGTCCCGGATCTCCACGATCGCGCCTGCCGTACGGCATCATTCCGGCATGAGCGGCTTCGGCAAGTGGAACCTCGGCATCGGCGCGGTCCTGATGGGTACGGCCGTGCTGTGCTCCATGCTCGACCTGATCCCCGCCGCGGTGATCACCGGCATCCTGGGCCTGCTCGGGCTGGGCATCGCGGGGTACGACCTGATCGACGGCTGGACGGAACGAGCCGACCTGCGCCGCCGGGAGGCCCGCGTACTCCGCGAACGTGAAGGTCGCCAAGACCGCTGAGCGCCGCTGGACGCGGTGAAGTTCACTGGTTCGATTCGGGCACTATGCGGCCATGCCCCGTCTATGGGGGGCGCAGACCTTCGGTGAGTCCCGCGTCGGTCAGCGGGCCTCTGGTTCACGGGACCGCCGCTGGAAGACGCCCGCGTCGGTGGCGAACCCGATCGCGGCCTTCAGCAGAAGGTCCTTCTCGGCGCGCAGCAGGGCGTTCTCGGCGCGAAGACGGTCCACTTCGGACTGTTCGTCGAAGGGGGTTTCGTTGTCCCGGGTCATCGGCGAAGCGGATCGAACGGGCGCAGGGCCTCCGGCTGCTTGCCGGTGGTGATGTGCTCGGCCAGGAGCCGTCCGGTGATCGGGCCGTGGGTCAGTCCCCACATCCCGTGGCCGCCCGCGACGTAGAGCCCGGGTGTGCTCGTCGCGCCGATCACGTGCCGCCCGTCGGTGGTGACCGGGCGGGAGCCGACCCATTCGTCGGTGCGCCCCTCCCAGTCCAGCCCGGTGAGAAAGGGCCGTGCCGACGCGATGATCGAGGCGATCCGGGCCGGATCCAGTGGTGCGTCCGGTTTCCGGAACTCCATCGTCCCGGCCACGCGGAGGCCTCCTCGGTACGGCGTGCACGCCACGCGGATGTCCGGCAGGTACAGCGGGCCAGGCACCGGACGGTCGGTCGGCACGGTGAAGGAGTAGCCGCCTCCGGCGCGGACGGGCACCTTGACTCCCCACTTCCGGCCCAGGTCACCCAGCCAGGCCCCGGTCGCGAGCACGACCGCGTTGGCGTTCACCGTCTGGCCGGTCGTCGAGCGCACGCTCAGCGCGTGACGGTACGCGCGCAGTGAAGCGACCTCGAATTTGTGGCGGATGGTGCCGCCCCGGCCGACCACCGCCCGGGCCAGCGATTCGACGAACCGGCCCGGGTCCACGTAGCGCTGCCCGTCGATCCGCACGGCGGCGCCGAGCCGAGCCGTGGCCTGGGGAAAGCGCTCGGCGAGATCGGCGGCGGTGAGCCGTGTCCAGGAGATGTCCTGCCCGGTTTCCCCGATGCGCCGCAGTTCGGAGATCAGCGCCGCGGCCTGGTCCGTGGTCTCGAACGCCGCGGTGATCGGCGCTTCGATGGTCGGCGCGTCCACCCCGTTCGCGGTGAGGACGTCGAAGGCTTCCAGGCACTCTTCGTTCAGCGGCGAGTTCGCTACGACCGCGCGGGTCCACGAGCGTCCGGTGCAGTTCACGGCGAAGCGGGCGAGAAATGACCACAGCCGCGGATCGGGGGACGGTGGAACGTGCAACGGTGCCTGCGGGTCCAGCAGAGTCCGCAGTCCGTAGCGCAGGACGCCGGGTTCGTTGAGCGGGATCGCGAGGCCGGGGGAGAGCCAGCCGGCGTTGCCCCACGACGCTCCCGCCGCGATGCCTGCGCGGTCCAGCACCGTGACGCCGACACCGCGTTCCTGCAGGAACCACGCGGTCGACAGGCCGACCACGCCGGCTCCGATCACGATCGCCGAACGCGGGCCGCCGTCGATCCGGTCGAGCTCGCCCATGAATTCCTCCGCGCCCGAGTGGTGCTGTCGCGGTCAGGATGGCTCGGATCCGGGCGGCGGAGATTGTCCGGATCCGACAATCCGGGCGGGCTGGTTTGGCCGGAACGGTCAAGGGGCTGGGTCGGACACGGCCAGTTCGATGATCATCGCCAACCGTTTGGCGGGCTGGTCGAGGCGGAGTTCGGTCACTTCCGCCATCTTCCGGAGCCGGTAGCGGATCGTGTTGGGGTGCACTTCGAGCCGCTCGGCGGCCTCGGCGAGATCCCCCTGCGCTTCGAGCCAGGCGCGCAGCGTCGCGACGTAGCTGGTGGCGTTGGCGCTGTCGTGCCGCCGCAACTCGGTGATCGGCCCGCGCGCCGGTGCCCTGCCGGACGCCGCGGCGGCCCGCAGCCGTTGCACGAGGATGTCGTCCCAGGCCTCGTCGTAGGCGATCGCGGATTTCGTGCCCGACCGCACGGCGTGCAACGCGAGACATTCGTCGGCTTCCAGCCTGCTGGCAGGCAGTTCCGCCGACGCCGCGCCCGCGCCGATCCCGGCCAGCATCGTCACCTGCCGGGGCAGCGCTTCGCGGATCGAACGCACCCATGCCCTGGCCGCCTCGACGTCGTCCCCGGGCAGGACGGTGTAGACGGTATTGCTGAACAGCGTGCTGCGGCCCGGCCGTGACCAGCCGAAACCGGTCGTCGCACGCTCGAACGCGAGCAGGAGCGCGGCGTGGCGCTCGTCGCCGATATGGGCCTGGAGCGCGATCACCCGGAACCGGCCGGGAGGCAGGCCGAGCCTGCTGAGCACGGCCGCCGCGTCCGGCGTGCCCTCCACCAGCCGGATGACGAGGTCGGATTCGACCTGCCGCTCCAGGTCCGCGCTGGCCCGGGAGCGCAGGAGGTGCAGGCCGACCGTGCGCGAACTGTCCCGCAGGACCACACGACGGGCGTCGGTCAGCGGCCGGTCGCATTCCACCCAGATCGAGCCCAGCAGTTCCCGGCCCGCGCGAACGGCTACGACCATGCGCCCGGTGAGCCCGTGTTCGGAATCGGCTTCGACGAACAGCGGCTCGTCGGATTCCGCGAGATGCCCGAACACGCCCCGCCGCTCGAACAGATCGCGGACCGGCTCCGGGACGCGCCTGCCGAGGATCGTCTCCAGCCGCGCCCGGTCGGCCAGGTGCTGCCTGCTGGAGTACGCCAGTACCCGGGAGAGCCGGTCCTCGATGGTGACCGCGTTGCCAAGCGCGTCCGCGAGGCTGTCGGCCAGCGCGAACAGGTCGGTCGGACCGCGGCCCGACTCGGTCTCGCGGCCTTCCAGGACCAGCCCGTAGACCACGCCGGCGAGCTGGCCCCAGGACACGTCCGGGTCCACCAGCAGCACGGCGACGGCGCCGCTCTCGGCGCGCTCGTCCGGCGCCGATCCGCGGACCAGGACGACCGAGGCGTGTGCCGCGACGGCCAGGTCGACGGCCGTCGCGATCGAGTCCGTCCCGACGGCGAGGAAGACGTCGCCGCGCAGGTCCCGGGGGTCGGCGGCGTCGTGCATCACGACGTCGCGCAAGGCCACCTCGCGCGACACCGGGCAGCACCACAGCCGTGCCCCGTATCCACCCAGGACGTTCACGAGCCGATCCAGCGTCACCATGGCCGCGACCCTGCCATCAAATGATGCCGGGCACGACGCGTTCACCGTTGACTGTGAGTTCAAGGACCTTTTACACTGCAATCGTTAGGAAACTTACTTAACTAAAGCGACCCGGCTGACAAGTCGCCGCCCACCGCCGGTACTCGCCGACTCCGCAACGTCGAGGAGTTCGCATGAAACGGAGAACACCCCTGGCCGGTGTCGCGGTGGCGACGCTGGCCCTGCTGGGGCAGACCTTGATCTCTTCGGGTACCGCCGCGCAAGCGGAAGCACTGCTGTCCGGGGGCAAACCGACCACGACCTCGTCGGTGGAGGGTGCCGGGTTCGGCGGCGCCAACGCCGTCGACGGCAACGCCTTGACCCGGTGGGCGAGCGAGGAGATGGTCGACCCGCAATGGATCGCCGTCGACCTCGGCGCCACCTCGACCGTCACCAAGGTGAAACTGAACTGGGAAGTCGCCTACGCCAAGACCTACAAGATCCAGGGCTCGGCCGACGGCCGGACCTGGACCGACATCAAGTCCGTCGTCGGTGGCGACGGAGGCATCGACGAGCACATCGGCCTCAACGCCACCGCACGCCACATCCGCGTCCACGGCACGGCTCGCGGCACGACCTACGGCTACTCGTTGTGGGAGCTGGAAATCTACGGTGACCGCGTCGGCGGCGGGGACACTCAAGCGCCGACGGCGCCCACCGGTCTCGCCGCAAGCGCCACCACGACGGACAGTGTCACCCTCGGCTGGACCGCGTCCACCGACAACGTCGGGGTCACCGAGTACGAGGTGCTCCGCGACGGGAACGTCGTCGGGACCACGGCGACGACCACCTACACCGACCGGGGCCTGGCGTCCGGAGTGGAGTTCGGCTACGCCGTGCGGGCACGAGACGCGGCAGGAAACGTCTCCGCGGCGAGTCCGGTGATCAGGGCCGCGACCCAGCCCGGTGGCACCGGCCCCGTCACCCTCGCGCTCGCGGGTGACATCGCCAACCCGGAGCTGTTCTCCACGCACCAGGGGACCGCGAACCAGGTCGCCAGGATCAACCCCAAGTACGTGCTGACCGTGGGCGACAACCAGTACCACAAGGGCACCATCTCCGAATACCGCTCGCACTACGACAAGACGTGGGGCAAGTTCAAGAGCATCACCAAACCCACGACCGGCAATCACGAATGGGACGACCAGCTCAGGGGCTACAAGGAGTACTTCGGCTCGATCGCGTATCCGCAGGGTCTGCCGTACTACAGCTACGACATCGGTGACTTCCACTTCGTCGCGATGGACTCCAATCCGATCTACACCGGCGGTGGTTCCGACCAGGTGAGCTGGCTGCGCAACGACCTGGCGAAGAACACGAAGTCCTGCGTCATCGGGTACTGGCACCACCCGCGCTTCAACTCGGGGAACTCCGGGGACAAGAAGCAGATGGCACCGCTGTGGAACGAGCTGGCCAGGGCCAAGGCGGACATGGTGATCACCGGTCACGACCACCACTACGAGCGGACGAAGCCGTTGGACGTCAACGGGCATGTCGACGAGACCAACGGCGTGCGCTCGGTCATCGCCGGTATCGGCGGCGACTACCTCTACACGGACTACAAGGCACGTGAAGGGGTGGAGAAGATCCTCGCCAAGCACGGGGTGATGAAGCTGATGCTGAACGGGAAGTCCTACTCCTGGGAAATCCACGACACCAACGGGAATGTGCTCGACAAGGCGGGACCGTACACCTGCCGCTGACGGCCGTGGTGCGGTGCCGTACGCGCCTGCGGTTTTCGATGGGGGGTCGTGAGTGATAAAGAGCGTTAGAACGACCATTACCACTCACGACCCCCGCGCACCCAATCAAGACATGACCCCTTGCTTACCCCTCTCTCGCTGTAAAACACGCCTCAGGCCCATCCAGGAGTACAGGTGAATCGAATGGTGAAGCCGGGCACCGCCGCGATCGCGGCGATCGTCCTGCTCGCGCAGCCCGTGACCGCTTCCGGTGCCACGGCGGAATCCCTGCTGTCGGTCAACAAGCGGACCACGACCTCCACCGTGGAGAGCGAGGGTTTCAGTGGCGCGCTCGCCGTCGACGGTGATTCGACGACCCGCTGGGCCAGTCTGGAGGGCGATCCACAATGGATCGCGGTAGACCTCGGCGGTCCGGCAGAGATCAGCCGGATCAAGGTCCTCTGGGAATCGGCCCACGCGAAGGACTACCAGGTCCAAGCGTCCGACGACGGCCAGAACTGGCGCGACGTGAAAACCGTCGTGGGCAGCGACGGCGGCCTCGACGAGTTCACCGGGCTGAACACCTCCGCCAGGCACGTCCGGATCTTCGGCAAGGCACGGGCGACCGTCTACGGGTACTCGCTGTGGGAGCTGGAGGTCTACGGCGTCCGGACCGGTGACGGCGACATCCAGCCGCCGTCGGTGCCGACCGGACTCCGGCAGGCGTCGTCCACCACCGACAGCATCACGCTCGGCTGGACCGCGTCCACCGACAACGTCGGGGTCACGGAGTACGAAGTCCTGCGCAACGGCAACGTCATCGGCCGGTCCGCGACGCCTTCCTACACCGACACGTCGCTGGCGTCAGGCTTCGACTTCCAGTACGCGGTGCGGGCACGGGACGCGGCGGGGAACCTGTCCGGATCGACCGTGCCGGTGAAGGCGTCCACCCGGCCGACGGCGTCCGACGGCATCGTCATCGCGCTCGCCGGCGACATCGCCAAGGCGGAGCTGCCGTCCGAGCACCAGCGGACGGCGGAACTGGTACGCAAGATCAACCCCCGGTACGTGCTGACGGTCGGCGACAACCAATACGTCGACGGCACCATCGAGGAGTTCCGGACCTACTACGACAAGACCTGGGGCAAGTTCAAGAAGATCACCAAACCCACGCCGGGCAACCACGAGTGGAACAACGAGCTGGCGGGATACAAGCAGTACTTCGGGAAGATCGCGACGCCGAGGGGAAAGCCCTACTACAGCTTCGACGTCGGCGCCTTCCATTTCGTCGCGCTCGATTCGGACCCGGTGTACAACGGCGGCGGCGCCGAGCAGGTGGCCTGGCTGCGGAAGGATCTCGCGAAAACGAAGAAGTCCTGTATCGCCGGGTACTGGCACCACCCGCGCTTCAACTCGGGGAACTCCGGCGACGCGAAGAGTATTGCGCCGTTGTGGAACGAGCTGGCCAGGGCGAAGGCGGACGTCGTGTTCGCCGGCCACGACCACCATTACGAGCGGACGAAGCCGTTGGACGTCAACGGGCATGTCGACGAGACCAACGGCGTGCGCTCGGTCATCGCCGGTATCGGCGGCGACAGTCTCTATCTCGATTACAAGGCCCGTGAAGGCGTCGAAAAGATCCTGGGCAAGCACGGGGTCATGAAGCTGGTACTCAAGGGGAAGACGTATTCCTGGGAGATCATCGGCACCAACGGGGAACTGCTCGACAAAGCGGGTCCGTACACCTGCCGGTGACAAGGAAAGGGGACGGGTGAAGCTCCCGATGAAGTTCGTCGTGGCGCTGGCGGGTGTCGCCGCGCTCGCCGCCGCCTCGGTGGTGTACGTGGTGCAGGCCAAGGCTAACAGCCCCGAGCGGCGGACGGCCGACACGGCGGTCGCGGTGGATTCCTCGGCGCCGGTCGCGCTGGGGGAGCCGGGACGGCTGGTGTTCCGCAACGGTGCGCCGGGGCAGGGGTACGGGAACGTCGCTTCGGTCCCCGTTTTCGAACCCGGGGGTCCGCGGCGGATCAGTTCGCTCGGGTGCGAACGGTTCTACGCGGCAGTGGACGGCGGATTGTGCCTGGCGAAAGAACCCACGCCGCTGCCGGGCGCGGTCGCCAAATTCGTCGACTCCGCGCTCGGCGAGGTCAAACGCGTCGACGTTCCCGGCATCCCCAACCGTGCGAAGCTCTCACCCGGCGGACGGATGGGGAGCTGGACCACCTTCGTCGCCGGTGACTCGTACTCGACGCCCGGCACCTTCTCGACGCGTACGGCCATCATCGATCGTGAACGGAACGAGCTCTCGAGCAATATCGAGGGGATCCCGCTGCGGATCGGGGACGCGGTCCACCGGGGCGAGGACGTCAACTACTGGGGCGTCACGTTCGCCACCGACGAGCGGACGTTCTTCGCCACGGTCGCCACCGGCGGGCGGACCTATCTCGTGGAGGGCGACAACGAGGCGTGGAAGGCGCGCACCCTGCGGGAGAACGCGGAGTGCCCGTCGTTGTCACCGGACGGCACGAAACTCGCGTTCAAGAAACGCGTGGCCGACGGCGACGTCCGGCCTTGGCGGGAGCATGTGCTGGACCTGACCACGATGCGGGAGACCCCGCTCGCGGAGGCGCGCAGCATCGACGACCAGGTGGTCTGGCTCGACAACGACACGATCGCCTACGGCCTGCCGCGTGCGGACGGAAAGGAAAGCGACATCTGGTCCGTGCCCGCCGACGGCACCGGATCGCCGCGCCTGCTGGTGCCTCTGGCGTCGTCGC
This sequence comes from Amycolatopsis sp. cmx-4-54, assembly GCF_046548895.1. Taxonomy (NCBI): domain Bacteria; kingdom Bacillati; phylum Actinomycetota; class Actinomycetes; order Pseudonocardiales; family Pseudonocardiaceae; genus Amycolatopsis; species Amycolatopsis sp. cmx-4-54. Next base: position 887,087 of record NZ_JAEBEJ010000001.1, on the reverse strand, counting down.
CGTCGGTCACGACGGCTCGTCGATGACGGCGAATCTCCCGTCCTCCCGGTACAACTAGTACCTGCGCAGCATGCGCAACACCACGGAGACCTGCAGCGCGGTGATCCCCGGCAAGGGGGCGAGGTCGCGGGTGAGGAAGTCGGCCATCTCGTCCTCGTTCCGGAACACGCCCTGGTGGATGACCGAAGCGGTGCCGGCGACGATCGACACGTACCGCGCCGACGGATGCCGCGCCAGTTCCCGGGCCACGGCCGCTGGGCTCGGTCAGCCGCGCCATGGTCCACCACGCGCCCTGTCCCGTCGCCATGGTCCGCCACCACAAGGGCTGAGGCGTCCACCCTGTCGAGGCTGAACAGCGCTCAACCAGCGGTCGGCCCGTTGCCAGATGAGTCGCGGATCGACGCCGGAGGTGTGCCAGGTGGTAGCGCGGGTGGTGCCGAGTTCGCGGTACTCACGCATGATCGCGACGTGGGTCGGCAACCCGACGAAACCGCGCAAGCCGTCGCGGTCGCGCCACACGGAGACCGAGCCCAGTCGCCGGCGCAGGGGTTCGGCCCACAGCCATTGGCCGACCGCACCGGGCAGCTCCGGCCACTCGCGGCTGAGCAGGTAACCCGCCCGGTAGGCCCCCGACGTGCTCCGGAAGCCGTCCAGTGTCAACGCGGTGACGCTGACCAGCACGTCTCCAAAGAAGTCCGCGTCCTGGCCGGGGATCCACTTGCTTTTGATCATGTCCGCTCCTAGCGTCAGCGCGTATCATACGCACATGCTTATGATTGCGGATCCTGCCGAGTACCCCGCAGCGCGCGGATGAATCACGCGGGACCGGGTGAACAGCAATTACACGCTTCCCGGTGGCAGAGTCCCGGTGACGCTGCCGACGGTGCTACCCCGTCGACAGAATCGGTCATGAAGTTCACGTGCCGCCTCTTGACCCTGGCCGTGGTCATGGCCACGACACTCGTCACCTCACCGCCGGCTTCCGCCATCGGTACGCCGAGACTGCTCATCGGACAGGACTTCCCGGATCCCGACATCGTCAAGACCGACTCCGGCTACTTGGCCTTCTCGACGAGCACCGGCGCGGTGAAAGTGCCCTACGCGCACGCTCCGGCGCCCGATGGTCCGTGGCGCGTGATCGGCGACGCTCTCGCGGCCGCGCCGAAATGGGCGAAGCCGGACGGCGGATTCTGGGCCCCCGACGTGACCCGGCTTCCCGACGGCACGTTCCTGCTCTACTTTTCGGCGGCGGTGGCGCCCGCAGGGGAGATGTGCATCGGCGTCGCGACCGCCGCGAAGGCCGAAGGGCCGTACACGCCTGTCGGAGACGGCCCCCTGATCTGCGAACCCGGCGACAGCGGCGACATCGACCCGCAGACCTTTGTGGACTCCGACGGCTCGCGGTACCTGCTCTACAAGAGCGACGGCGCGGCGATCGGTCCTCCGGCCGCGATCTGGTCGCAGAAACTGCTCGCCGACGGGCGGACACCGACCGGCCCTCGGATCGAGCTCCTGCGCGCCGATCTCGCGTCGGAGAACGCGGTCGTCGAGGCGCCGGCGGTGGTGAAGACGCCGAGCCGGTACTTGCTGTTCTACTCCGCCGACACGTACCAGAGTTCCGGCTATCACACGGGATATGCCTCCGCGCCCGCGTTGAGCGGGCCGTTCGTGAAAGCCGGTACCCCGCTCCTGTCCACCGATCTGCTCGGCCGCAAGGTCGACGCACCGGGTGGGGCCGACGTCGTCGACGGCCGGATCCACTTCCACGGCTGGCTCGAGGGTGGCCGCACCGCTCGCGGGATGTACCAGCTGCCCATCGGATTCCCGAACGACGTACCCCAGCTCGGCTGACAGGGTTTCGTCGCTCGTGTTCGGGTACCCGCACGGTGAGAACGACCGAAGGAGTACCGGCGATGACAGCCCAGCCACCCGACCCGGAACCCGAGAAAACCCGCCGCGAACCAGGGGGCGGTGTCTCGCCGGGTGACACGCCGCCCGACTCGGCTCAGACCTCCGGGCTCTCGCACCCGCAGCCGATGCCTTCCAAGGCGATGCCTGTCGCCTGGCTGATTCTCATCGGGGTTCTGGTCATCTTGGTGAGCGGGTTCGTCGTCGCAGTGGCGCTGGGGTGGCTCAAGCTGGGCTGACGACGGGCAGGCATTCGGCCAGCAGGTCGACGACGTCGTGCCACGCCCGTTCGGCGTGGCGCGCGTGGTAAGCGACGCCAGGGAGCACGGTGTGGTCGACCGTGGGGTGGTGGAACGCGTGCTGGGCGCCGCCATAGACCACGAGTCGCCAGTCGACGCCCGCATCCTGCATTTCGGCGGTGAACGCCTCTCGTTGCGCGGGTGGCATGATCGGGTCCTCGGACCCGACTCCGGCCCAGACCGGGCAGCGGATGCGCGCCGCTTCGCCCGGGCGGCCTGTGGTCAGCGCGTTGATCGTTCCGATCGCGCGCAGGTCGACGCCGTCCCTGCCGAGTTCCAGCGCGATCGCGCCGCCGGTGCCGTAGCCGATGGCGGCGATCCGGCCCGGGTCTGTCCGCTGCTCCGACCGGAGCACGTCGAGGGCCGCGTGACCGATCTCCCGCATCCGGCCCGGGTCGGCGAGCAGGGGCATCACATACGCCAGCATCTCTTCGGGGTCCGAGAACCAGCGCCCGCCGTTGATGTCGAAGGCCAGCGCCACGTACCCCAACTCGGCGAGGGCGTCGGCCCGGCGACGCTGGAAATCGTTCAGTCCCGGCCCTTCCGGCCCGATCAGGACCGCGGGACGACGGCCGGCACCGGCAGGGAGCGCGAGGTGCCCGACCATCGTCAGTCCGTCGGCGGGGTACTCGACCGTGCGTGTGGTGACCGGCATGAACCGGACTCTAATGATCGTCGAGCCCGGCCGGGCGGGTGTTCACGGACAGCGGAACGGCGTCGCGGTCGCGAGCTCCGTCCACTGTGGATTCCGCCGCCCCGGAAGGGATCAGCCGGAACAAGGCCATCGCGCTGATCATGCCGACACCGCAGATCGCGGCAAGGTACCAGATGATGCCGGTGGTCGAACCGGTGGCGTTGAGCACCGCGCCGCCCTACAGCAGCAGCGACATACCGGAGAACCGGACGTTGACCGGAACGTGTCCGTGATGATCGCGCCCTGTACGCAATGGGTGATCGGGACGACCAGGCCCATACCCGCCAGTGCGAGCATCGCGAGCCCCGTTCTTCCCGGTGTTCAGCAACGGGAAGAACGCCAGGCACCACAGCAGGAGCGCGGCCGATCCGGCGACGAACATGGTGCGCCTGCCGTGACGGTCGGCGATCCGGGTCCAGATCGGGATGGTGGCGAACTACAGCACCGCTGAGCCCGTCTCCGACAGGATCAGGAACTGCCGGTCGTAGTGGAGGTTCTGGGTTCCGTAGGACAGGGTGAAGACCATGAACACGTAGGCGACCGCCGAGTTCGCCACGCCGACCAGCAGGGTCAGCGCGAGCGTGATTGGAGGCGTAACTCGCACCTCGTGTGTCATCCGGCCGGAGACACGCGAGTTACGCCTTCAATCACGCGAGTCTTCGGCGCGGCGGAGCAACTCAGGTTCGTCGTCCTGGTCGGTTGTCGACGGCACCGCGCTTTCGCAACGCGCACGAACGCCCTAGATCAGGTCCGCACCGGGCGGGAATGCCCTGGTGAGGAGCAGCCGGATCAAGCCGTCGGGGGGTGCGAAACGTGCGGGTCCCGCACCTGCCGTCACTGACAGGGATGCGCTTCATCCCACTCGCGGTCTTTTCTCTTCGCCCTGGAAGCGGCCAAACCAACATCGCCTGCGCCGCGAGCACCGGCCAAGCGGGAGCCTGCCGCTCCGACTTGCGGGTGCGGCGCCGTCGTGTCACCAATGGACACGTGCCGGTGAACCTGACTCTCGTCGCCGTGCTCGGCGTCGTCATCATCGTGGTGGTGGCCGCGTTCTCCGAGCGGCTGAACCTGGCCGCTCCGCTGAGCCTCGTGGTCGCCGGTATCGGGCTGAGCTTTCTGCCGGGCGTGCCGCATCCGGAGATCGAACCCGAGCTGATCCTCGCCGGGGTGCTCCCTCCGCTGCTGTATTCGGCGGCGGTGAACATGCCGATGGTCGATTTCCGGCGAAACATCCGGCCGATCACCGGCCTCGCGGTCCTGCTCGTGGTGGGGACGACCTTGGGCGCGGGGTGGCTGTTCCATTGGCTGGTGCCGGGGATCGGGTGGCCGGCCGCGTTCGCGCTCGGCGCGGTCATCAGCCCCACCGACGCCGTCGCGGCGACGTCCGTGGGACGGCGGCTCGGCCTGCCACCGCGGCTGTTGACCGTGCTCGAAGGCGAAGGGCTGGTCAACGACGCCTCGGCGCTCGTGCTGTTGCGGTCCGCCGTCGCCGCGGTCGCCGGGTCGGTGTCCGTCTGGGGCGTCGTGGGTGAGTTCGCCTTCTCGGTCGTCGTGGCGGTCGGGATCGGGATCCTGGTCGGGATCGTCAACGTCCGGGTGCGCGCCTTGCTGGGCAACGCCGTGCTCAACACCGCCATCTCGTTCGTGGTCCCGTTCATCGCCTTCCTGCCCGCGGAAGAGGCCGGCGCCTCGGGCATCCTCGCCGTCGTCGTCGCCGGACTGGTGACCGGTCATCTCGCCCCGCGGCACCTGCGCGCGACGGACCGCCTCGCTGAGACCGTCAACTGGCGCACCGCGGCTTTCCTGCTGGAGAGCGGGATGTTCCTGCTCATGGGACTCAGCGTGAAGACCCTCATCGACGAGGCGCACGAGGACGGTTCGAGCGTCTGGCGCGCGCTCGTCATCGGCCTGGCCGCGTCGGCGCTCGTCATCGTCGCGCGCGTAGTCTTCGTCGGACCGCTGGTCGCAGGCCTTTACCGCGAGCAACGCAAAGCCGCGCGGTTCAAACCGCGGCTGGAAACGACACAGGCGGTGCTGCGCGGTGACGCGTCGAATCCCGCCGTCACCGAGCGACTGGACAAAGCGTCACCGAGACGGGTGGCGCATTTTCGGAAACGGCTCGATCGCGCCGCCGCCGACGTCGAGTTCCGGCTCACCGAGACCCTGGGCTGGCGCGGCGGTGTGGTGCTCGGCTGGGCGGGGATGCGCGGCGCGATCACCCTCGCGGCGGCGCAGACCCTGCCGCAGGACACGCCGGACCGCGCCCTGCTGGTCCTGATCGCCTACGTGGTGGCGACCACGACGCTGCTGGTCCAAGGAATGACACTCCCGGCGGTCATCCGTGCGGCGCGTGTGCCCGCAGAGGATCCGGACCGGGGGCGCCAGGAGTACGTCAAGCTCATGACCGAGCTCGCCGACGCGGCGAAGTCCGTTTTGGACGACCCGGGCGATGAGCCGTTCAGCCAGGCGGTCCTGGACCGGGTGCGCTCGGACGTGCGCGTCCCGGGCAAGGCGCCAGTCGGCCGCTCGGCTTTTGACGTCCAGCAATATCTGCGACTGCGCCTGCGTGTCCTCACCGAACAGTCCGAACGCCTTCAGCGAGCCCGGTCGGGCGGCGGATACAGCTCGGAGACGTTGAGCCGGGCTCAAACCGCCCTCGACGTGGAGATGGCCCGCCTCGAGCAGCTGGCGGACAAACCGGCGTCGTGACGAGCGGCTAAATCCGTTTGATACGACCTGATACTGCTCATCCAACTCCCGATACCACGCGACGCTGCCCGAAGGGCCCCGTACTCGCGCACGGATGGCTGCCCGCCTGGGTACTGACGCGGCACTCAGACGGATGCCACCATTGAGTGACCAGGCGGGAGGCCGTCCCATGCCGTTGCGAACCGCCCGGCCGCTGACCGAGGCCGGAACCGGGCCGCGGGCCGCCCGCGTGCATGTGGCGCGAGCGTCCTTGCCGGTTGTCGCGCGGCCCGCGCTCCCCGGAAACCGCCCGCAAGTCAGGCGGCGCCGACTGACCGTCCATTAAGGACTCACGGTCCGAACGTTCCACTGGGACTGAACCGGCTTTCCTTCTCCATGAGGGCGCGGAAGGCGCGTGGGCTCCGGCCGGTGATGCGTTGCACGGTGTCGGTGGTGCGGTCCTCGGCGCCGTCGGCGATCGCCAGGTCCATGTCGGTCAGCATGGTCGCGTACTCCGCCGGTACCACCGTGGCGAGGCGATCGCGCAGCTGCTCGGACGACAGCTGACGGTGCACCACGGTCCGGCCGGTGACCTCGGTGATGATCGCGGCGACGTCCCCGTGGCTCAGCGCCTCCGGCCCGGTGAGGACGAGATCGGCGTTGGGGGCGCGGTCGCTGCTCAGTACGTGGGCGGCGACGGCCGCGATGTCCTCGGCGTCGACGAAACCGACTCGGCCGTGGCCGGTGGCGGTCCAGATGGTGCCCTCCTCGCGGATGCTGTCGGCGTGCAGGTGGGCCGCGAGGAAGTTCTGCATGAACCAGGAAGGGCGCAGCACCGCCCATTGTCCGAACAAGCCGGGCAGGGCTTGATGGACCTGACCCACCCCCGGCCCGCCCGCGGGAATGGCCGAAGTGCTGAGAAGTACCGCGCGGAGCACGCCGGCGGCACGAGCCAGCCGGAGGAAGGGCAGCATGACCGCTCCCGGATCGGGATCACCGATCGGCGGAACGAGGTAGAGGCGGTCGACCCCGTCGAGGGCGGCGAGGTGGGTGGCGGAGTCGTACCAATCGAAGCCGACCGGTTCGGCACCGGGAACCTGGGTGGTGGCACGCCGGCCTTGGCTGCGGCCGCGCCGACGTGACCAGGAGGTTCGCTCGGACGGATCTTGCCCAGATGCCTGGGCCTGAGCAGGGTTGACAACGGCCAATGCCACCGCACACCGCACACCCCGAGTCGAGAGGTCGATATCAGCATGTCCCAGTTCGACACCGCATCCGTAGGCGCCGGTGATCCGCTGATGCCGACGGTCCAGCGGTTCCCGGTCAACGCGGGCGCCCGGCCGCTCAGCGATGAAAATCCCAGCACCGTCCGCCCGTTCATCCTGCGAGGTGTGCACGCACGCCGGATCACGGTACGGCCGGAAGCCAAGCATCGCACCACAGCTCACGACACACTGCATCCCCGCCAGTGCAATGAAGACGGCAAGATGATCGACGACTCCTACACCACCCCGGATGACTGAGCATCGCGATCCGCTGGTCCTGGTCGTCAGTATCCGGGAGGACTGGGCGGCCGCCGCAGTCGGCCGGGAACTCGACGCCCGCGGCGTTCGCCGACACGCGGTCAACGTCGGCGACTTCCCGCTCAACCTCTCCCTCGGCGCCGAGCTGACCCCGGACGCCGAGGGCTGGCGCGGCTCCCTGCTCACTGCCGAGCATGACGTCCCGCTGCACGAAGTCACCGCGGTCTACTACGGCAAGCCGACCGAACCGGTGATGCCGGCCGGGATGTCCGGCCCCGAGTTGAAGTTCTCCCGGGCACAGGCCCGGGTCGGGCTCGGCGGCGTGCTGACGAGCCTGCCGGTGCGCTGGGTCTCGCACCCCTCGGCGCTGGCCGACGCCGCGTACAAGCCGCGGCAGCTGGCCACGCTGAAGCAGGCCGGCCTGACCGTGCCGCCGACGCTGATCACCAACAACGCTGACGCCGTCCGCGAGTTCGCGGAGAGGTTCGGGGAGCTGGTAGTCAAGCCGCTGGCCGAGCCGGTGGTCTACGAGTCCGGCGGCGAAGCCCTGGTCTACACCCGCCGTCTTGGCCGCAACGAACTCAGCTCACTAGACGGCATCGAGGTGACGGCGCACCTCGTTCAGCAGTGGCAGCCGAAGTGGTTCGAGGCCCGCGTGACCGCGGTCGGTGACCGGCTCTTCCCGGTGGCGATCCACGCCAGCAGCGAGAAGGCGCTGGTAGATTGGCGCTCGGACTACGACGCCTTGACGTATGAGGCGATCGACGCCCCTGACCACGTCCGGGCGGGGATCATCCGGTACCTGGACACAGCGGGGCTGGCGTTCAGCGCATTCGACTTCGTCGTCGGACCGGACAGGACGTGGACCTGCCTCGAAGCGAACGCGGTTGCTGCCTGGGGCTGGTTGGCCGAAGAATGCGACTTGCCGATCGCCGCGGCGATCGCCGACGCCTTGATCGAGGAGTAGACCGTGGACGCCCTGGACACCGCCACCTGGGAAACCCGGGCGGCCGCCCTCGCCGCCGAGCTGACTGCCGACGGTGTCCTAGCCGACCCGGCGTGGCGCGACGCCTTCGCCGCGACGCCCCGGCACCTGTTCGTCCCGCACATCCTTAACGGTCCCGCCTCGCTGAGCGCCGGTGATCCAGGCTGGCTGGACGCGGTCTACACCAACGAATCCCTGGCCACCCAGACACGACCCGCCAGCGACGGCACGACCGGGCGGGAGATCGCCAGCTCGTCCTCGAGCAAGCCGACGGTCATGGCCGTGATGCTGGAGCGGCTCGCCGCCGAACCTGGACACCAGGTGCTGGAGATCGGCACCGGCACCGGCTACAACGCCGCCCTGTTGTCGCATCGCCTCGGCGCGGACAACGTCTACTCCCTCGACCTCGACCCCAAGCTGGTCGACACCGCCCAAGAACACCTCACTGCAGCCGGCTACCGCCCGCGCCTGGCCGCAGGCGACGGGCTCGCGGGCTGGCCGGGCGAGATGACGTTCGACCGGATCATCGCGACCTGCGCGGTCACCGCGATCCCGCCGGCCTGGATCAACCAGCTTACCGACGGCGGCCGGATCATCGCCCCCCTCGACGCTGGTGCCGCTGGGCCGCTGCTCGTGCTCGACAAGACCGCCGACGACGAAGTCAGCGGCCGCATCGACCCGTTCCCCGTGCTGTTCATGCCGATGCGTACCGACGTCACCAGCCCGTTCGCCCCCGGCCAGAGCCCGTCGGCGGCCGCGGCCGGGATGCCGCACTACGGCACCACCGCTGTGGACCCCGCTGTGCTCCTGGAATCGCCCGATCTGGCGTTGTTTCTCTGGCTGCACGCCCCTGGCCTTCGGCTCGGCGGCAGCGTCGAACACGGCGTCGTCGTCGCCGAGCGCGGTCCCGCCCGCGCCGAAGTCGACCTGGCGCCCCTGGCTGAAGGCACGTGGGCGGTCCGACAGTCCGGGCCCTACCGGCTGTGGGACACAGTGGAGCACGCCGTCGCCATGTTCGACACCCTCGACAAACCGGACGCCACCCGGCTCGGTGTCACCGCGCTGAACGTCCCCGGCAAACAGTTCATCTGGCTCGACGACCCCGATAACGACCACAGCTGGCCGTTGGCCTGACGGTCGGCGTTGTCAGGCCAAGACCGGGTCTAAGCAGGCTCTCCTGCTCGCCGGGGCTGACCCGCGCCATGATGTGGAACGTCGTAGCCGTGGTCGCCGTCTTGACCGCGGGCGCTGTGATCGTGCTGTGGGCAGCCAGCCACGGTCGTCCCAATCTCGTCAAGGCCCGGCTCACCCCGCGGCAGTGCTCCGCGCGGAGACGGGGTTGCTCCGCTACGTGCCAGGCGCTCGACTGGATCGCCAGTGAGCTGGACTCTCCTTGTGCATGCAGTGTTGAAGGGCGATGCGCCCGCCAACGCGTAACAGCGTCGGGTTGACGTGCGACTCGAACCCTTATGAAGGCGTGCGTTCTAGCAGGAGTCGCGGTACTGCTGGCTGGCTGCTCGGATAAGAGCACGGCAGACCCGTCTCATCTGCATCAAGCGCTGCGCCGATAACGGTGACGGTGACACGCAACGTCGGAGGGTTCGGCGGAGAGCACGTGTCATACACCGACCCCTCAGTATCTGGCGGAGTCGGATCGGAGGCCCTGCCGAATTCGCGCACACCGTTCTCTAAGAAGATCGTCGTGCCGAAGGGCTCTACTGTAGCTATCACCTGGTCTGAAACTGCGAATGGTGTGCTTATCCGGTGCACTGTCACCGATGAGACCGACCGCCTGGTCCTGGTTGAAGGCAAAGAGAACTGCAGTTACGTCGCCAACTAGAACTGTCGCTGTCCGTTCGCTACTCGCAGAAGAAACTGCCACAACGCGAGCTGGGAACGCTCAAGCTGTTACGAGCGCGCACTCATGACCCAACGGGCGAGGTCGAGTTAGGCGCGCAGATCTACGCTCACGTATGTAGTTCAGTGCAGGTACTTCACCACTAGTTCTCCGTTGACGGGGCGACGTGACCGTGCCGACGAGACGGCTTGCGCTAGAAGAGAACGTGCGGTCCAATGGAGAGGGTCGAGATCTCCGAGACACAGGTCAAGGAGACTGAATGCGTCGGGGTCATCGAGGACGGTGTTGAGTCGTCGGCCGTCAAAGGATGCAGGAACGGCGGCTGGCCATAAGCTGCCGTCGGGCATCTTGAAGAGGGCCAGTTTGTCGCACTCGTCGAGTACCGATTCTAGAAGCGCAGCGCCTGGCTGATCTTGAAGGTTGGAAAGCGGCTTGCGCAGCAGTTTGCCAATTTTCGTTGTTGGCCCTTTCGGCGGGGTATATTGCCAAATCTGGGCGATGCGTTTCATGGCGCTCGCACTAGGTTGCCCTGGGACCATCGTGATTCCGGATGATTCAAGCATCAGCATGCTGGCGACGCCAGCGGTGGTGGGACTGCCGGCGAATGCCGCACGCAATTCGTTCCGGATGAGCGCATGAAGTGCCTTGTGCTTCGCGGCGTACGACAAGCCGGCAGCTACGGCGACGAATTCCTTTGGCATCGGACCGTGGAGGCACCGGAGTGCAATAGTGACCAGCGCTTTCAATGCAGTCGGCTTGCTTTCGGCCATGCCGTCGTCGAGCAGGTGCGCGGCGAGTTCGGGGCCAACAGGGTAGAGCCACCCCGGCCAATCATTACTGCTGTGGTCGAAGCCGTTGACGATGTCCAACACGAGAGTGCGCCGGTGATCACTCTCGGTAAAGAGCTTGCCTGCTGCGAAGAGCCATGTGTTGCGCCAATGCGGGCTTGGTGCCGTGGCAATAAGGTTCTTACGGATGGTGTCGTCGTCGCCGTTGACGAGAGCGCGGGCAGCCATGAGTTCCTAAAGGCTGCGGACCTCGAAAGATACGGTCTCGTCCTGGTCTGCGGCCAGGAGTACCAGGCGAGTGGTTGCGATGTCGACGATCCGATCGGCGAGATCATCTGCCTCATCGATGTCGTCATGCCCGACCTCGATCATCCGATCGTGAGCCAGCTGCCTCAAGCTGGTCAGAAGAAGGCGCGCTTGGGGTTCGTCAGTGTTTTCGCTGTGGGTGTGCAACAACAGTCCTACGCGCTCGTGCAACTCGGTGATATCGTCGCGATGTCCACGGAGGAAGCTGCGGTGAGCTGTGGGTTTTTCCTGCTCACGTTTGTAAACAGTGTCATAGTACGACCAGAACAACTCGTACCGTGTCGCCGGCAGATCTCCCAAGTTCTCCAAGATGAAAGTCAGGATCAAGACCTGAAGCGGTGTCTTGATGAGTCGTTCGGTTGCGGGCGCGGACGCCGCTCGATCGAAGCGCTCGAGTACCTGCTCCTGCATTGACACGTCGTCATGAAGGCGCTGGGTGGTCACGTGCCGTCCGTAGGTCACGGCTTCGCTTATTGTGAAGTAGTCCAGGTCGATTTGTGCGAACTCGGCGGGCAGGATCCGCTCGGTGTACCCGGTTGGTCGTGTGGTGACGACGATGAACAGGTCCGCGTCGAGGTTGTCGGCATGGTCGACGAGTTCAGCAATCTCGTCGACCACTCGTTGCCTTAGCGACGGAGCGGTAACTTCGTCAAACCCGTCTAGGAACAGGACGCTTGGCCATGCCTGCAGCCATTTCTCGAGCGTGGCGGGCAGAATTTCGATTGACGCCCGGTTCGTCACCTGTTGGCTTAGCCATCGGATCATCGACGGGCCTCCATCCGGACCCATGTCTTTGGCCATCGTCGGAAGTGACACGTTCAGCGGCCACCGTCGACTGCTAGGGGTGGACAGGTGGAGCCGTTCCAGTGATGTGCCCGTCTCGGTAATGATCACGTCAGCGGCGGGAGTCACGGTGTCGCCGTCGAGGAACCGTGCACGGTAGACCTGGGTGAGGTATCTCGCGATGGTGCTTTTCCCGTTGCCTGCGGCGCCGGTAATTACGAGGTGTCGGGGCTGATCCGTCGGCCAGACCGACCGGCGGAGTATTGCGTTACCAAGGTCAAGACTTGTGCCGAGCGCTCGCTTCGGCGAGCCGTCACCCGCCTGTACTGGGAGATCGACGACCACGCGGTCAACCGACTGTCGTGCCTGCAAGCCGCCGGCCTCGCCGAATCGGATCCACCTATCGTTACGCAGCGTGCTTACGGCGTGGTCGCGCAAGACAGGCGTCAGCGTGTCGGGGTCGACGATCCCGGGCAGTGTCCGTAGTCGAGTGAGCAGGTCTCCGACTGTGAGGAGTGCGGGAAAGGCTGCGCGTATGCCCTGGTTGCCTGATATCAGTGCGTTCAGCGTGTCACGGTGCCACACCTTGATCTTGCGTAGGCCGCGCGAGCGAGGAACGTCAGACTTGCCCAGCGCGTGATTGCGTTTGATTTCGCGCTCGACGTAGTCGCGGATCTGGTCGACGCCGCCACCCTGCGAGGCTGATAGTCGCACATTCGAGATAAATAGGATGTAATTCGGGAACCGTTCACGCTTCGATTTGGTGTCCATCCAGGCATTGAGTTCGCCACGGATCTGCCCTTGGAGCCACAGCAGGTTGTCGGCGGGCGATCTGGGATGTTCACACTGCTTGGCCTGGATAACGGTGTAGCCGTCCCATGCCGTCTCGCCGGCGTCCCACTCGATGCGCCCATCGATGGTTGCCTCTCGGCCACCGTCCTTGCCAGAGCCATACACTTCGACACCTGGGCCGAACGCCGCGACAGCCAGGGCCACAGCGAGTTGCTCGAAGGCACGCGGACCGAGTTCCTCCAGGTGGTAGTCGTTCGCCACAAGGATCCTCTCCGCCTGTCTGCGCAGCCCGGAACATCGGTTGCTCGTGTGAAGTTGCCTCGACACCGCACCATAGCCGCGCGTGCTGGGCTCGAAGGCATGAAACGCCGAAGGCCCGTCTGAGTGTGAAGTCGGACTGCTCGTAAGGGCGTACAGCCGCTGGTCCGTGCGGTGAGGTTTCGGGCTCGAAACGTTCGTTGGGCAGCGCCCGGGACGCGGCTGCGACCTCGTGCGGGCCGGGGCGACGGCAACTTTTCCGTCAAGTATCTCAACGGTGCTCAGAACGGGTTTGCGGGCAACGCCCTGCAAACCTATCTGCGCTGGGACCGGATCCTCTACGGCAAGGACCCCGTCGCCGACGGGGTCCTTGATGAGTACTGGGTGACGGCTGGTTAAGCCGCTACATTCACGAGCCATGGCGACACTCCTGACCCAGCCAGTCCACGGCCTGGTCGGTATCGAGTACAAGCACTTCACCATCACATCGCGGGGGGCTCACCGAGCCCCCCGCGATTCCCGTTCGACCGACCACACGACCTGATATCGCCAATGCGGGACGTCCTCGCGGTCTTCGTCGCGGGCGACCCCACCGCCTACGCAGTCGTTCATCTCGAAGCCTGGGATGACGAACCCGCGACCGCCGCGCCGCCGAACAGTGACGCCGAAACCCAGACAGTCATGTTCACGGTTCCGGAAATCACAGCACAGGGCGTGATGGCGACAGCTCCCGACACCGGTGTTCTCCGGCTCGCCGCTCGCGGCCAGTACCGTGTCCGTGTCCACCGCTGGGGTGCCGAGGACGTCAACCAGGTTTTCGACGCCAACCCGAGCGCGCTCATCCACCGCAGCGATCGATTCATCGTGCAGCTCTGGCCCACCGACGATCCCGGTGCCGAGCAGCACCACGAACCACTCGCGCTCAGCCACGACCAGCAGCTGCACATCGCCATACGGCACTGGGCGATTACCAACAAACCCAATCCACACTGAACGGGCCAAACTTTCGCTGACCAGTTCGACTGGCGTGCAATTCAGCTCGCCGCGGGACATGCTCGAGCCCGGCTCAGCGCCAGCTGACGCTCGTGGACAGCATCTATTTACCCCTTGGGACGGGCGCCTCGAGCGCCTGGTCCGTTCGCACTCTGCGCCCCCGCTGAACAGAAGCGGACAGTGCTCGAGCCGGCACCTTCGCGCGGTTAAGCTCGTCTGACCGGATCTGGGAGGAACACGGATGATCCAAATCGGTGACGAACAGATCTACCGCTTTCGGGACTACGACCCGTCGCAGCGTGTGCGTGTCGTCGCGATCGACCAGAAGAAGAAGAGCTTCCGCCACGACGTCGAGTTCCTCGATGGCGAGAACGCGGGGAAGCACGAGAACGTGCCCGCGAAACGGCTCCGCGGACCTTGGTCCGGCGTGCATGCCTTCGACGAACTCATGGCGAACTGGGAACGGCTCTCTGCGTTCAAACTCACCGACGCGGAGGAATCGGCCGTCGGGACCGGCGTTCGGAGAGCTGATTCCCGAGGAAGTGGCGGAATGGGATTGGTCCCCGGTCCGCTGGGTCACGACGATTCATCGACCGGAAGCGCTCGAACAGACCATCGGTCTCCCCGTCAAGGAGCTTGTCGGTCAGGTCGACTCGTTCGCGGTCGGCGGCAAGGATGTGGTCTCGGCACAGGGCACACTCCTGATCGCCGAGTTCGCCTGCCGCGTGAACCCGATGCCGGTCTTGGACAGCGTGATCGAGGACGAACGCAAGTACCGGGAGAAGACGAAGCGCGGCGAACCGTTCGTGACCAGCGATGGGCACCGGCAGACGACGAGTCCCGAGTGGGAGTATCAGTGGTACCTCGAACACGGTCGTCCGGTGCACGAGTTGCTGCGCGCCTGGTGCGGCCATCGGGCGGTCACCCAGCAGGAGCGGCTGGCCGCGGCCGAGGCGGAGGTACAACGCCTGGACGTACTCATCACGCGCCTCATCGACCAGATGAAGACTCAGGAGTACAGCACTTTTGCCGAAGTAATGGAACGCGTACACGACGAAGAACGGATCACGCCGGCGAACTATCGCCCCGTCGTCGACCGCCCGTTGAAGCCATCTGAGATCCCTGTCAGATATGAGACGGCTCCGCGACGTTGGGGATATCGTCGCTGATGATTCAAGGTTTCAGGAAGGCTTGAAGATCGCTCGGAGTCGGCTCAGCGAAAATGGAAGGCCGGACGGCTTGGTCAGGCAACGGGTCGGTCACGTCCGCGACCGTCGCGATCCGGTCAGCCCACGACAATGCCTCCGGTCTGTCTTGTGGAGCGAGCGATGACGCGTGCCGGCGTACCTCTGCCGCGTAGGCTCGCAACTGCCCTGCTTCGGTCCAGCGTCGTGCCTGACTACGTGCCGCTTTATCGATCAGATATTCCCGATACGCGACCTTGGCACGTTCCCTCGCGGCGGCCAGCTGCGTCTCTCGTTCTGCCCTGTCGCGTTGGGCTTGGCGTCGATATTCGATCTCCGCCGCGCGCTGACTAGCCAGATGCCCATGCTGAAGCCTCATCTCCTCCAGAATCTGGGCGAGATCATCCTCCAGCCGATGGTCGTCGGTGTCCTTCCAGCTATCAGCCCAGAACCGTCCGCCTCCACCTTCGAGGACCAAGCCAAGATGGTCATCCGGGACCTCGTCGAAGTCCGGGAACAGGTAGCCCTGCCGCGCCCGGGCCAGTTCACGTTCGGTCGGCTGGTGGGGACGTTTGAGCGTTGCTTGAGTGAAGCGAAGCCCGAACGCGTCCTCGTCGATCTTGAACAAGACCTCGCCTTCATGGGAGGTCCTCGCCGAGAGTCTGCGGTGCGCAGCGCGCTCGGCCTGGATCGAGACCGCCACACCGAATTGCCGCGCTCCTCTGACCAAGGCATCGAGCAAGAGAAATGCGCGATCACGTTGTTCTCCGCTAACGGGGAAGGTCTCGCTGCTCACGAGCGTCTGGACGACATCAGTGGCATCTGACAACGCTTTCGACACAGGCAAAGGAGTCAGGACGGCGGTCAGCCACTCGGGGAGAGGTGTCAGCGTGATCGCGACATGGTCGCCTGTGTCCAGCCGGACATGTTCGAAGGACAGCCGCATCCCCTCCGGGATCCGTCCGAGCCGCTTCGCCGAATTGGCGAGACCGCGGTAGCGCGGGGCCTCACCGTGTCGTACCAGGATGCGGTTACCGGCAGTCTCCTTGAGTGACTGCATGAGCCGGTCGGTCGCACCTCGTTTTTGCGTCGGCGGCTTCCTGGAAGATGTCGTGACGGTTCGCGTCGGCGCGCGCGGGCTCGAATCGGTTGTCGCCGCGGCGACGGGCCGTTCGCTGTCGCGAGGCGGGTAGCTGCGATGCTCGAGGTAGTAGATGCCCTCGTCGGTGATCGAGGCCGACCAGGACGGTCCGTGCCCCTTCACGGTGATCAGGCCGCGGTTGTGGAGAGCGCGGGCGACCAACCGGTGGGACCACCCCTCATAGACACCCTGGCTACAGCCATGGCTCACCCAGGTGAGCACTTCGAGTTGGGTCGTGGTCAGCGTCGCCTTGCGATCGATCATCCTCGCGGCTCCTCAGGGCAGGGATCGCTCTTCGCAGACTATTGTCTACTCTGCGCGACCCTGCCGAGGGCGAGCTTCGAGACGGAGGCGGATGTCCCTTGTCGGGCCCTCTGCTGATCGGCACGATTTGACTGGGAAACCAGTGGTCGAGCCGTGCCGGGCCCGACAGCGAAGCCGAATTCTCGGAAAGTTGGTGCAGTTCGGCGCAGGCCGCACCTATAAGGCTTCGTCCGGGTTCGCCGAGGGGCACGATGTCCTTCCCGACCGAAGCATGTGGCCCTCCGTGAAGGAACTGTCGATGAAGCCTGATGAGACCAGCGGCGCCCGCCCCGCGCGACGTGGGGCGCGAGAACCGGTTCCCAGCGAGGTCCTGGCCGCGTCAGGCGATGCGAAACGCCGGCGGCTTGAGCTGCACGACCTGTTCTCGAAAGTGCTGCCCGATGGGGGGCTCCCGCCTGGCGAGCTGGTATCAGGCCAAGGAGAGACGCTGCCGCTGGTACAGCACGATCACGAACTGCTTGTCGCCTTGCGCGAGGAAGAGTTCAGCGGATTCGTCTGGTCTGAGCTCTCGCATCGCCTCGCCGGCTACGGGCTCGGCGTGATCGGTGCCTGGATCGTCTCGGGTGAGATCTACCAGCGCGCCACCGAAAAGGGCAGACCGGTCAAGCCGCCGTCACCTCCGCTGACGCGGGACGAACGGGTCGCGATCGCCTCCGACGCGGTCACCATGGGCATCGAGCTGTTCCTCAAGAAAGGCCTCGTCGGGAAGGACTGGGATCCGCTACGAGGCGCGCGTTTGTCGACGTATTTCATCGGGGCCTGCGTGTTGTGTTTCGCCAATCAGTGCCGTCGCCAGCTGGCCCAGCGGGCGTTGAGCGACCAGGACGTGTTCATCCCGGACTTCGCCTGGGATGCAGCGGCGCCCTCGGCTGAACGGGTCGCGCTGGCCAGGCTCGGTCTCGGCACCATCCTTGCTCCCAAAACCAAGGCGAAGAACAAGACCACCGCGCAGTACCCGACCGATGTGGTGAACCTGGTCGTGTCGTATTCGGTGCTGGGCTACGCCTCGAGCGAGATCTCGGACCTGATCAGCAGCGAGACCACCCGCTACAGCGCGAGCGCGGTCCGCAAGATGCTCAGCAGCTACCGCAAGCAGGCCAAGGAACAGATCGAGGGAGGCCGAGTATGAGTCCCGCCGCTGTCATGTCGTCGAAGACCGCTGAGCGTTTGGTCAACCGGTCCTCGGTCGGTACCCGAGGTGCCCGCAAGCTCGCGGCCCGCGCGAACCCGGACACCGTTGCCGCAGTGCTCGATCGTGTCGGCGATCCGGCAATTGCGTCGGCTCCCGCGGCCTCGGGAACAGGAGTGTCCCCAGGCTCTCCGAAGTACACGGCGCCGGAGAACCTGCCTCGACCGGGCGGGCGGCTGACGAAG
Source organism: Amycolatopsis sp. cmx-4-54 (assembly GCF_046548895.1). NCBI lineage: Bacteria > Bacillati > Actinomycetota > Actinomycetes > Pseudonocardiales > Pseudonocardiaceae > Amycolatopsis > Amycolatopsis sp. cmx-4-54. Next base: position 869,189 of record NZ_JAEBEJ010000001.1, on the reverse strand, counting down.
GAGGATCTCGATCCCCTCGTTAAGGACGCGGGTGACGGGAATCCCGCCGCGATCCAGTCGCTGCTGCGGATGATTGGGCCCGTCGTGGTGCGCTACTGTCGGGCCCGGATGGGTGGCCGAGATCTGTCCTATCTCTCGGCGGACGACGTCGCGCAGGAGGTGTGCATGGCCATTCTCAAGGCGCTTCCTGGTTATCAGGATCGCGGTGGTTCGTTCTTGTACCTGGTACATGCGATCGCGGCTAACAAGGTTTCCGATGCCTACCGCGCCGTCTCCTGTGACCGGTCGGAGCCGGTGCCCGAGCTGCCGGAACGGCCCATCGGTGACAACGAACCCGAAACGCACGCCCTGCACCTTGACCTCGGTGCCCGGCTCAGCCGCCTGCTCTCCAACCTTCCGCGGGTGCAGCAGGAGATTCTCGCCCTTCGCATCGCCGTCGGCCTTTCCGCCGCCGAAACCGCCGAGGCACTCGGGATTTCCGCCGGCAACGTGCGCGTGACGCAGCACCGCGCACTGGCCCGCCTGCGGACGATGGTCAAGCAGGACGAGTTCTAGCCCTCGCGGTCAGCTTTGTTTCCGTCGTGCCGGATCAGTCACCGATCCGGCACGACGGCCCCTCCTTGCCCGTCAGGTACCTGCATCGGCCCGGAGCGACGCGGGTGAACTGCAAGACGAACAAAACGAAGCCAGTGGCAGTGGCGTCGGCGAGACGAGTCCCGTGGAAGGAGAGATGCCCGTGTGATGGTTGTCGGGGGCAATGATGTCGGCCTGCGGGGAGAGCCGGAGCCAACCCAGGTCCTCCGTGCGTGGGCCTGCCGATCGTCCCGGGGCCTAACTCGGAGAAGATCGGATGCGGTCGGCGCCGTTCACGGCGCGACACCGGTCTGCCAGCGTGCAGAGATTTGCAGAGTCACAACAGGCTGTGGGCCGCTGCGCAAGACACCGAGACCAGCGACTGAGCGGATTTACGCTGCTCAATAGTGTCCGGTAATCAGCAACCCAACTGCCGCGCACCTGACGAGCAACACGCAGAAGTGGTGCTCATTGGGACTTCCCACCCCCGCCGTGCCCTTCTGTCGATGGGCACGCTCGAAGCACCGGTTCCCGGCACGGGGCTCTGGACACACACGGTAGAGCCCAACTACCACGTCTGGATGCCCGCAGCCGAGAGACAGAGACCGTCCGGGGCCCCTAACCGGACCAACAGATCGGACAAGGACATGACCATGCCCCTCAAACGATGGGTGCATTCGTCGCCCGCACCATGCACCTGTGACGCGCTCCCGCAGAGCTTCCGGCTCGCGGCCGCCACGCTCCTCACCGTCACGGTGATGGCCCTCGGCGCGGTGCTGCTGCTCACCGGACAACCCGCAGGGGAGATCCTGAGTCTGTTCTCCGGTCTCGCCGTGATCGCGGCCGGGATCACCTGGGCCGCGACGACCGGCCGCCGCCTGCCGTCACCCGGCTGGCCGGCGCCGGCATGGTGAGCGACCCGGTCGCACCGCGTGCCGGGAAGGACAACCAATGCGCGTGCAGCTCAGACGTCACACGGAGGCCTTCCCGCTCGGTTTGTTGAAGCTCTGGGCTGATACCGGGAAGCCGAGTCCTCTGAACCCGGATGTTCCTGCTCGACAAGGCGATGCCGCTACGACCTGGCAGGAGGTTGAAGGGCTTCTTACTGCCTTCCAGGTTTCCGCTGGTGTTCGAGAACGAGGGCTGGCGCGGCGGAACGAGCTCGATCGGAACCGGATCCCTGCCGTGAGCAGGCCACCTTTGTCCAAGCTGTTCTCTAGATGAGATGGGTCCAATGGACTCAGGGAGACAGGGGCACTCTCAGGCCTATATGTGGCACAGCACGTGAGGCCCGGTCTTCTCAGACCGGGCCTCGGCCCACGACGTCGCAGCGTCCGGTGCGGGCGGCAAGCTGCTCTGAGTCAGGCGGGCACACACCGCCAGGGCAAACCTGTCGGACCGAGAGACAAACTGAGGGCACGCGCAGTGGCTATGAGGACGCCGGCCCGGTCCCGTATTCATGCCCGTCCGGCTCAACGCTCGGCACGGTACCAGTCCGGGCCACCTACATCGAAGGAGTCACCAGCATGGACGAGCTTGGGCGTCCCTTCGCCGGTTCGCCGCCAACGGTGGCCCTCGGCGTCGGTGTACCCGATGATCACCTTGGTCCGCATCGGATACATGTCCGAAGTGACTGGTGGATTGAACGTCAACGACAAAGGGATCACATCGTGTTGGCTCGTTGCCAGGACCGTCGGTGCGGCGTCATAGCCACCGAGCGGAGGCTCGCCCTCAATATCCCACGTAACGTCGCCACCGTTCTGGTGTACGAATCCTTCCACCCGCGGGTGATACACCGGCTGAGCACTGAAATTAGTGATCCGGACTGCTTCCAGCGGTGATGCGCCGAACATGTTGTTGGAGTAGCTCTCCTCCTCAGCAGTCGGGTATTTCATGACGCCGATGACGAGACGAGCCTGCTCAAGTGCACGATCCGCCTTCTCGGCCTGCCGGCGTTCGGCTTCGCTGTCCGCCTCCCGCTGCGAAATACGCAAGGCGACCGACACCGCAACGACGGTGCCGAACGCGCCAGCCCACTGACCCATCGCGCCCCAGGCATCCTTGTCATCCAGCAACAACGCCGACGCTACAGCGACCACTACCACTGAGACCCCACCTATGATCGACCACCGGTGAGCATTCGTCCACGATCGGAAAGACCAAAACGGCCACCTGTTGCCCATAAAGATCCTCTCGATCGCATGTTAAGGGCGGCAGAATCTCACAGTCCACGCGCTTCCAGACCGCCGGCAGGGAGTACCGCACGAGCAAAGTAGGCGGATCCGCGCAGGGTCCGGGCACGCCCCTTTCCTGCAGCGTCCTCGCCCTGCTAGGTACCGGCGGCGCGAGCCGGCCCGGCCTACAGTGCTGGTAAGCGCCTTCACCAAGCTCTTCGCTACTTCGGGAACCTTTTGACAACTTCGATGTTCGGTGTTGCTGCGCCCAAGCCTGTGACGAGGTGAAGCTCAGGGACGTCGTGCTCAGGCCAACCGTCGTAGTTCTGGAAGTAGCCTTTGATGAGTTCCGCGACGCCTGATCGCCACTCGCTGGCGGTAGTCGCGAACATGAGGACGTCTGCTCGTAACCACGCGGCGACCTGGCATTTCTTGTGGACTTCCGCGCCTCGCGTTGCTCTTTTCGTTCCGCCGAGGACTGCTGAGCTTTTGCATTCGGCGACGATGAGTGTGTCGTCGCGGTAGGCGATCAGATCGGTTTCCACCTTCGGAGCGTTGTCCTCGAGTAGCTCGATTTCCATGACGTCTTGATATTGGACCGGACGTCGGCTGGGCGCGTTGGCCAGGTGCCTGGCGAGCAGGGCGGGAACGTCTCCATGGTCGGCGAGCAGCTGCTGAGCGACGGGATGGAGGCCGTAGAACCAGGTCGGCTCCTCGGTCGAGTGGTGCCAGGTGGTGTGATCGAGGTCGTTGTTGTCGTTGCAGCGTTCACAGCTCCACCGCTGGCCCAGCGCGTCGATCGTCTGCAACTGTTTGGTCTGGCAGGTCTGACAGCGCAAGACGAGACCACGGCGAAGAACCCCGGCGCGAAGGGCCGCGTCGACCCGTGCCCGCACGTCACTGTTGTCGTCGCACTCGGAGCGGCTGCAAATGCCGGGAAAGCTAAGAACGCCGCCGTCTCGAAGTGCGACGCCGTCCCCGTCCGGAAAAGATTTGTCGATGCTGTTTCCCGCATGTCCCATCATTTTGAGTGCGGGGAGCAGGGGGCCGCCGAACATCTCGGCGAACTGCGTGCGTCCGCCGAGCATGCGGGTCAGCTGTGCGGTGCGCTGACCGGCGTCGCTGGTACGTACCGTCATTCGATGCTCGTGTGCTTTGGCGTCGATGAAAGCACGGAGGCTCAGGTGGCGAAGAGTGGGCCTCGCTAGCCGGTTGACGCTTTGGATCCCGGCGACCACGAAGTCGAACCGGTCTGCGCGATACGAAATGCCGGTACGGCTGTTGCGGGCGAGAGTGGGTTGGGGACTCGTTCCCGGCGCGAACGGGTGCGGCCCGTGTAGTCCGCGGCCGCGGACGTGATGCTCCTGGGGCCATGCGAGGTCGATGTGCCAGGCGAGGCCAGGGTGGGTGGCCAAGGCCTAGTTGTCGATAACTGGTGCCGGCAGCGCCGCGACCATTTCGCGTGCGCCTGACTCGTCGATGACTGTCGGTATGGACAGGATGTCGTCGAACTGTTCCTGGACCGCGAAGTGCCCGGTACCAGTACGTGTCCACTCGATGTCGAGTGGCGCTTTGGCCCAAGGACCATCGTTGGCGAGGAGCCTGCCACTGATCCTGATGTTCTCATTGTCGCGCAGCCGGCGCTCGAAGTCGAGAACGTTGTCCACTGGCCGAGACACCGACGTTAGGAACAGAGACCGAGGCTGGCCTGCAGCGGCCTTCGTGGCGAGATCGAACAGCCCACTGCTCAGCGGATGGCTGAGTTTCTCCTCGTCGATCCCGAACACGGTGGGCAGCCACACGCACCGACCGTAGGTGAGGCGTATCAGCCTCGCGAGCGCGAAGTCCTCAGCGGAATCGCCAAGGACCGCGACAGCAGGCCATGCATCGAGGGCTGATGACTGGACGGCCACGAGACCGGTGGTCGTGCGGTCGTGGGCGAGCGGACTCTGCTCGGTGAGGACGCCGGTGGCCACTCCGTTCGGGAACCACAACAGGTCTCGAGGAAGGCTCGGCTCACGTCGATCGAACAGCCAGTAGAGCAGGTGCCACAGCGTGGCCTTGTCAAGCTCTGGTTCGACAGCCGTCAAGTCGGGTGGTGATGCGACGCCCGCGTGTGAGGCGACCGCCGCTCCCGCCAGGTCACCCCACGAGGGAGGACAATGCAGCACGTGACCGGCATACGCGCCTGGTATCGCCTCGGCCGCCGGGAACTCCGCCGATGAGGCTTCCAGAAAGTGGCTTACTTCTGGTGACTCATCCCCACCCGTCAACCGGTACGGCGAGCAAGCTCGTGCGACGGCCTCCCGCGCTTCCATAGCGCCGGGACCAGGCTCAAGCTCTTCGTCGAAGTGTTCAGCGACCTTCGCGGCGCGTGCTTCGCCGGTTAGTGGGTTTCCGGAGTCGTCGTTGACAATGAAGCTCCCTGACGCGAAGTGACAATATTCGCCGACGGTGTGACTGAAGGCGACGATGTAGTCCGGGTCGTAGGCGCGGCACGCTCGCAGCAAGATCGGGTCGACAAAGCCGGCTCGGTGTGGAACAAGGGCGAAACCAGCTCCGCCCCAGATCTTTCCGGCGAGGAAGAGGGCGCGACGGGCCCAGTAGGACCAGTTGTCGCCCCCGTCGAACACGATCGCTACCCGGGCGGGTCGCAGACCACGGTTGATCACCGAGTACTTCATCGGCGACGCGTCGCGAACAGTCATGTCGTGACAGACGAGTACAAGATCGAAGTTGTTACATGCCGCACCTGGTGACCGCTGGCGATCCGCTTCTGCAGACTGATCTGCCGATTGCTCATGTCGAGCCTGCGTGAATCTCAGCAGGCCCTTGGGACTGATACGGAGACACCGAACCGAGACCACGCGCTGGCAGCTTCGATTACTTCGCAACAACCCAGTCGACTGCGACCGCCTGGCTCTCGGTGACGGGTATCAAGGACCTCGGGCCCGCAGAGTGGCCAGAGAAATCAGCCCAGCTGCTACGTCGGTGTTCCGTAGCTGGTCGATCTCCGCTACACCAGAGGTGTGGAACACCTCTGGTACGAGATCGGGTCGTGTGCGGGCGGTGCTCAGTTCGAGTTGGAGCTGCGTGGCTCAGCCGCCAGGGTCTGCCTGATGGACGCCGACAACTATCAGGCCTACCTCGACGGCGACGAGTACATGATGTACGGCGGCTTCTGGGAATCAAGCCCTCTCACCCTGGAAATCCCTCACGACGAGTACTGGTACCTGGTCATCGACAGCTACCCCGGCCGGATCAGGTACTCGATCGATGGACCGTACTAGCGGGGCGCTGATCACTCACCTGTGCCATTCGGACAGGCGTCCGAAACGTTCCTTCGATCGTTCGCGACGTTGAAGGTTATGACCGACGACCTGCGGCCCACGGCCGCCCCCAGCCCGCGGCCGAACCTGACGACGGCGTCGTCGGTGCGGCGGTTGCCGGAGCTGACCCGGGCCACGATGTGGATCACCGCGCTGGTGATCGCTGTGCTGACCGCGGCGGCGGTGGTGGCGTTGTGGTGGCCGGCGACCGCCGGACTCATCGGGGCCGACCTGGTCAAAGCCCGGCTGGACGCGTTGAAGGTCGGGCTGAGTATCGGTATCGGTAGCGGGGGAGTGGTCGCGCTCTACCTTGCCTGGCGCCGACAGCATTCCACCGAGGCCGACCTCGACAACCGCGAACGCGCCCTCGTCCACCAGTACGAAGTCCTCGCCCACCAGCAGGACGTCGCCGCCATCACCCAAGTTCACCAGAACAGGTAGCTGCGGACGCCCGCGCCGACGCCGCCGCACGCCGGATCACCGATCTCTACCTCAAGGCCGCTGAGCTGCTCGGCTCCGACAAAGCCCCGTACGCCTCAGCGGCCTCTACGCACTCGAGCGCCTCGCCCAGGACAACGAGTCCCAGCGGCAGACCATCGTCAACGTCTTCTGCGCCTACCTCCGCATGCCCTACCAGCCACCCACGCGCCCGATCGACGATGCTGACGCCGAACACTTCGAACAGCACAGCACGCGGATCGAGGAACGCGAAGTCCGGCTCACCGCCCAACGATGAGCATCCGCCGCCCGGCCACCAGGCTGCGGTAGAGCGTGGCCTGGGCGTCGAGGTCGGCGGGGATGCGGTTCGGGTCGACTTCGAGGGCGTCGAGGAACCCGCGCACCGCCGTCGCCGGCTGCACCGGTTCGCCGGTGAGGCTGAAGCCGTGCAGGTCGACGAACAGCTGACCGTCGGGAAACCGCTCCAGATGCCGGTATGCCCAGGCCAGAGCGAGCCAGGTCTTGCCGATGCCCCCGGCACCGCCGATCGCCGAGACCAGCACCGTCGCGCCCTGCCCCTGCGGTGTGGCGGCGTGGGTCAGGGCGCGGTCCAGGCGGGCCAGTTCCGCGGTCCGGCCGGTGAACAGTCCCGGTGCGGCGGGCAGCTGCCGCGGGGTGATCGGCGCGGGCCGCGGTGGTGGCGGGTGCAGGTTCAGGTTGCCGTGCACCACACCGACGGCGGCACCGTGATCGGTGGCGACGACGTCACCCGTGGATGCTCGTGGTCACCGCGGTGCCGGCGTCCGGGGTGGTGCCGGGGTGGGGCGGATCGGGCGCCGACGCGGTGTGCCCGTGGTCCGCGTCGGCTAGCGGGGGTTGTGCGGCTGCTGCGCGGAAGGCGGTGGTGTGCCGATGGTGAGGTGGTCGCCGGTGGCCGCGCCGATGGTGATGCCGGATCCGGAGCCGTGCACGTCGCCGGCGATGTGTACCCCGCGCGGTCCGGGACCGTCGTACCCAGCGTCTGTTACGGGGCTGGCGGCAGGGCCGGTCGCCACAGGGCCGGCCGACGCGGTCTGCGGTGCAGGGGTGTCCGGCGGACGTGGGGTGAGGACGGTGGAGTCGGCAGGGTAGGGGTGATCGGGCAAGGCGATCCAGGCCAGGTCCTGGAACTCCTTCACCGCTGCCTGAACAGGTCGGAAGGTGGCCGGATCGAGGGTGACGCAGTGCCGCACGACATCGTCGAAGACCAGCCGGGACACGATCATGGCCAGCACACCGGGTGAGCTCGCCAGCGCGTCCTTGAGCGGGGCGGTGTCCAACAGCCGGAACGCGTCGGTGAGGGCGGTGGGGGTGGCGCCCCGTCGGTCGAGGGCGACCTCGCCTGCGTGTACGGCCAGGCGCAACCGAACGCGGGCCGAGTCGTGGCTGGTGTTGTTGTGCCCGCGCACCGCCCGCACCAACGCCTCGGGAAGCACCTCCACCAGCGGCGCCTTCGGGTACTCGGGCGGGACGAGCAGGAACAGGCCGTCGCCACGGTCCTCATGATGGCAGTCCTCCCACGACACCCCGGCCGCCGCCAACGCCTCAGCGACGACCGCGTACAGGCCCGCACGGGTGTCGAGTTGGTGGTGCAGGGTCCGGCCGGGGGCGCTGAAGCGCTCGACGTCGACCAGGACCATCGTGCGGTGGACCGCGTGCCGACCCGAACCCGCCATACCGACCCTCCAAGGGCAGAACCGCGCGTGGTGCGCCGATGAACCACGTTCTACCAACCGCTGCGGCCGTGTTCCGCGTCATGTGGCGCACCGGTCGCTCGTTCAGCCGTACGAGTCCACCCGACCGGTGGACATGCCGCCGCTACGGTCCCGCTGTCCGTGGCGGTCGTGGGTCACCTGATGGGCTCGCCGGGAGTGCCGCCGGGTGGGGCAGGGGCCGGTGGCCCTGGCGGGCGTACTCCTGTTCGCCGGGTAACTCGTAGGTGCCGTAGGGGTTGACGTGTTCCATCAGGGCCGGGGATGTGCGCGGGGTGACGGCGTGCTCGTGTTCGGGCCTAGTTTGCGGATTCGGTGGGTGCCACAGCGGCGAGGTAGGGCGTTTCCCGACTCGGCCGCCAGACAGGGCCGCCTGGGCGATGGTCCGGTATCTACGTCGCGAAATCGCGGGTCGATCGCTATTCACTTACTTGTGCCAGTTAGGGGTGGCGGGCCAGGTGCTCCTGGAGTTCGCGGTGGCGGAACTGGTAGCCGATGCCTGCCTGCCGGACCAGTCCGGCGTGGAAACACCAGTGCAGGAACCGCCCGGGCTCTGTCATGATTTCCGTGGCTTACACGGAAATCATGACAGAGCCGCCAGTGTCTGCGGCGATCGTCACCGCCATCACGCTCGCAACCAGATGAGAACGTGGTTTCGTGTCCTGTCGGCGGCTGAAGTCGCATGTTTGCGGCACGCCGACGGCCCGGTCATGAAACCCGTGGCCTGCCAGCCTCCGGACGTTCGAACGGCGATTCAACGCCTACGACCTGGTCAGTACCTTCGTCCCGTCCCGGACCCACCCCGCCACCTGAGCGGCACCTCAGCGCAGGTCGTTCCGCCACTCGACGGCGTTCTTCAGGTAGCGGAGCCCTACCCACTCCTGGGCCAGGCGATTGCCGGACGAGAGCACATCAGTGACCGCGGTCCGGTGACCAGTGTCCAACCAGGCCAAATGAGGCTGGGCCCGTTCTGCCGCGGCCACCTCGCGAGAGGGGGCGGGGCGACCCAGTCGTAGGAGAGCGTCGTAGAGACGAACGGCGGGCACAACCGGTGGCAGCCCGCGGATACGAGCGGTCTTCGCGGCCTGGGAGGGGATCCGCAATCCGCTCAGGTCCAAGTCGCCGAAGTAGCGGACCTCGGCGATACGATGCCGTTCCGCGATCGACTGCACCGAGCGTACGAAGCTCGTGCCCAGCCCCCAGGCGACGTGTCCCACACGATGCGAAGTGATTTCGGGCAGCACTTCGACTATCGACCACCACGTCGTGCTGTTCTCCAGGACGAGGAGCACGTCCCCTGAACCGACTCTGCGGTAACCGCCCTCGGTCTCCTCCAGGACGTTCTCGCTGAGAAGCGGAGGTGGGACGCGAAAGCTGCGCAACACTCTCATGAGCCGCTCCTCATCCCCGAACAAGGCGGCCGTTGGCCTGCTGTCAAGGGTTTTCTCGGCGTCGAGGTGACATTCAGGTGAGCCATAGGTCGCGAACACATCGAGGCATCGTTCCCGGATCGGTACCGGTGTACGGTCGTCACCGCTTTTGAGCCACTTGTTGACGGCCGCATAGCGAGCCCGGCGAAGTGGATTCGCGTCCTGCCAGTGGTTCTCGAGGTCGAAGAGTTCCCGATGCCAGATCGGCGCGGGAGTGACAACGGGCTTCAGCTTCCGAACGATCGGCTGAAGGTGGAAACCGCGGGCCAACGGCACCTTCTCACGGTTCGTCGTGGCCATGGGCCGGAGCACGCCTCGGGAGCAGAGCACGTCGATGCAGGCGGCCAGGGCTTCTTCAGGGTGGTCTTCACGGAGTCGGCCTCGCGTGGCCTCGTGAAAAGCCCGTCTCACGTCGTCAACGCCGAGACGGGTGGCGCGGGTACCGCGCCACCCGTTCTCCTTGGCATACCGGACCAGCAACTCGTAGGTGTCATTGGAGACCCGGTCAGTCATTGTCACGTTCTCGCTCTTTCAGCACGACACGGGTGGCCGCCAGACGAGGTTCGTCCTCCGGCCTGAGAATGGTGTCTAGCACTGAGTCGATGTGCTGGTCGACGGAGAGGTATTTGCGCCCTGCCCGGAGGTCTGCGTCGTTGCGCAACCGCACGAGCAGGGGGAACGTGCTGAGCGCTTCGGCGTCGAAGAGGCCGGTGGTGTAGACGAGTTGGACCCCGAGCGCCGCCGCGACGGCACGCTGGAGGTCGAGGAGATAGCCGGCCGAGGCCCTGCCGATCGGGTTGTCGAGGAACAGCACACCGGAGTGTCGTCGTCCCGCCCGGCCCTGGTTGTTCGACCGGAGGGCGGCGAGAGTGCAGTAAAGCATGATGGCGGCCGTCAGGTGCTGGCCGCCGGAGAACACGTCGCGAACCTCGGAGACTCGGACTCGTTCGGTGCGGAGAACGGCATCAGGTTTCAGCATGGTCACCTTGAAACCGCGGGGTGCTGCCGCCCGGACCCCTCTGAGGAGGATGCTGGTGCCGTCTCTCTTGACCGATTCGCGTGCGGTGGAGTCGACGACGTCGGACAAATGCTGGGTGAGCACCTCGCCTTCGACCGGTTTGAAAGCGAATCGGAGGAACTCTTCGCCCGACCAATCCCCGAGGCCCGGCGGTAGCCGCGAGAGCCGCTGCGCGTGGCGCAGGGTGCCGAGAGCGTGTTCGACCATGCCCTGGAGCCGGGTGACGGTCACCGCCCGAAACCGCTCCAGTTGCGCCAGGTCGTCGATGAGCGATCGCAGCCGCGGCCGCAGCGCGACGGCCCAAGCCGCGGCGTGCGCGGGCAGTTCGGCGCGCGGGACGGTGGTGATCTGAGTCCGGACATGAGACACGAGATGGTGGTACTTCGCTTCGGCCACCTTAGTGAGCAGGGCATCGATCGCCCGACTCACGCCGGCTCGGGCATCCCGGAGGCGGGTGCGGGACTCTTTAAGGACCTTTCTCATTTCGAGGTTCCGCACCCAAGCGGCTTCCGGTGTCCCTGCAAAGGAGGCCGTGATCTCGGGCCGGGAGCTTGGTGCGAGATCGTCGGTCATCGTCAGCGCGTCCGTTACCCTGACGAACCCGGCGATGGCTTCTTGGACCCGCTGGAGGGATTTCTCGAGAGTGTGCTGTTCCGCCTGTTTGTCTCGCGCGACCGCTTCGGCGGTCTTCCAGGCGTTCTCGGCGTCGGCAAGGAGCTGCTCCGCGTGCCGCACATCCGCTGGCTGCTCGGGTAGCACGACTTCAGTGCGGGGGGCTGGGAGCGCGTTGTATCGCGTTTGACATTCGCTTTGCACCCGCAGGGCGGAATCACGAAGACCGGCTGCTTTGGCACGCTTGGCGTCCGCTGTCGCCGAAGCCGCTGCCCGGCCTGCGGCATCCGCTCCTTCGGATGTCTCCAGCAGCTTCGCGGCGCGCTCGCGAATCGCTTCGGGAACCTTGTCGAGGATGACTCGGGCATCATTCGCCGCCTGCTCCGCGTTGGCCACATCAGCCAGGAAGTTCGAGCCGACTTGAGCCTTGATGTAGGTGACTTCGGCTTCCTGAAAGATTTTGCGGAGGACCTCGACCGAGTGCCCCGGGCGAGGTGTGCCAGGATCCGCCTTCTCCGCGCCGCCGACCCTGGAAATTTCCTCGTTGAGGCGCACCGCGGTCGCGCGGTGAGTATCCGCCAGTCGTCGCCGTTCGACTGCTTGGACTGCGAACTCGTCCCGTCGGGAGCGCTGCTCCAGCACACGGAGACCGGCGGTGCGTTCGGAGGTGCGGCGCTCCTCGGCTTCCCGATTCCAGCCACTGGCCAGCATGACCCGATCGCGCAATCGTTCTATCCGGACGGCCTGTTCGCCGGCGACTCTGGCCGTCTCCATCAGCCCGGCCAAAGCCAGCCGCGCACTGTCACGGAGTACCTTGATCTTGCCGACGTTTTCCACGCAGCTGCTGACCACGGTCTGTGCTGTGGAGAGAGTATTTCCTGTCGCGGTCTGCCTGCCGAACAGCTCCGCGAATCGGCCGGGAGGGTACTCCATTCGCCATTGCGCCAAGAGAGTCCTGAGTTCCAGATCGTCGGCGTGGCGCTTGTCCAGTTCGGCGAGTCGTTCGTGCCGGTCCGCGTGCCGTCGGTTGATCCGCGAGCTCTCGGCACGCGCCGCGTCGTGGTCGTAGAGCGCCGCGAGTGGCGGAACCATGAAGCCTGCGTCGCCCTGAGGTGTTAGATCGAACCGCTGCTCCGGATCGAGGTCGAACGACTGGGTGCTGGCCACCGCGACCAGGTACGTGGGCTCGTACCCGCGGGCCTGGACGAGCTGTCGAGCGCGGTCGAGGTCACCGGGGTTGTTGAGCAGGACTCCGGAGGCGAGGTGTGGGTACCGGAGGACCAGTTCGCGGCGCACCTCGTCGTCGGGCAGGTCGGCTAGAACGTCCCAGCCCGCGTAACACGGCACTTGCTCGTTCCTGAGCAGGCGGACCAGTTGCTCGATCTCCGGCGGGGGCGGGTAGAGCGCGTCCTCGCCGCTGTCCAAGACGAGCCGGGCGCGGTCGTCCGCGGCGCCCTCCACACGAAGATTCGTTCGTTGGCGCTCCGTGGCACTCAGTGCTTCGGTGAGCCTGCCGATGAGCGGCTCCGCGTCGGTTTCGAGGACAGGCTCGGTGCCCTCGACCATTTCGATCAGCCGCTCCTTGCCGGCCAGCGCGGTCATCGCGGATTTCGCAGCCGTGACGGCGGCTACGGCCTTATCGTGTTCGACTTGCGCCGTGCCCTCGTCTCGGCGAGCGTCGGCCAGCGCGGCCTGGGAGTGATCGGACCTGGCTTCGAGTTCGGCGATCTTCTCTTGCTGCGACGTGACGACGGCAGCGGCGTCGCGTGCGGCGGTGGCCAGGCTATCCGCGGCAGCGGTCACCGATCGCGGATCTGCGACGAGACCGTCCGAGACCGCTTCGTCCACCTCGGCCGCTACTTGGGCGACCGCCTCTTCGAGACTTTCGGCCTTCGTGCGGGCAGTCGCTTGTTCGGCCACGGCCTCGTCGTGCGCGGTCTGCGCGGCCGCCGCTCTTTTGGCGAGTTCAGTGGCCTCGCTGTCCTTGGCGCTCGTGTCTCGTTCCGCCTCTGCCACGGCCTCGAGCAGGAGTTGGACAAGATGGCCGGCTCGATCGTCACGGACACGCTTGGCCGCCGCAGCCTTGTCTTCGAGTTCCTGAAGGACCTCGTTCAGCTGGTCGACTCTGGCCGTCTTCGTGGCCCAGTCCGCGAGCGGATCAGTGGCCTTCCAACTGTCCACCAGGACAGACGCGTCGGACAGACGTTTCTCGGCGGTACCTAGGTCTCCTGTCGCCTCTTCCACTCGGAACAGTGCGGCGCGCCGGATGAGTTCGGCGCGGACGTCGCTCGCGGCGAGTACCGCTTGCTCAGCAGCCGTGAAGACTGCCTGCGCCTCCAGCAGCTGTTCCGAGGCTGTCGACGCGCGTTGCCGTTCTTGCTCGATCCGTCCGAGCACGGATGCCGCGAAGCGGTTACGTTCGGCTTCCTGAGCCGACACGAGTTGACGTTCGGCCTCGACCATTCCGTGCTGCTGCGCGAGGGGATCGAGCTGTTCCAAGGTCGCCGCGACGAAATCGCGCTCGAGTTCCAGCTTATCCCGCTCGGAGAGCGTCGCGGAGTACCTTCCGAGAGCCTCGCCGAGGCTGTCCGTGTCCGCGTCCGGCAGGACCGCCTTCAGGAGAAAATCGACAAGGGCTTCGTCCGTACCGAAAGTGAACGCGTCAGCGGCCTCACCCTCACCCGCATTCATTCGCCGCTGAAACTCGAACAGTTCGGGATCGATACCGAGGGAGGTGAGCCGTTGAGCCCACCTGGCATGCTTATCGGCCCAGAACAGTTCGAGTGTCGGGTCGTCGTGGTCCAGTTCGGCCAGTCGGTCACGAAACGGCTTGGCGGCGAGATTGTCGTCCCCCTCCGCGAAGGGAAGCGACATGATCCCCACGGACCGGCCGGGCCGAAGAGAGTACCAGGTCTCGGAAAGAGCGTCGTCGGTCGAGTTCTTGCGCTGCCGCCATTCCGAAAGCTTCCCTGTCACCAGGAGTCGCCCGGTCTCTGTGTGCATCCATTCCAGCACGACGTGGGCCACTTCGCGGTCACCGACGAACTTCTCCAAGACCCTGGTGTTCGAGGTGCCGACGATCTGGCGCTTACCGGGCAACATGACCGAAAAGATGAGTTTGATCAGGACGGACTTTCCGCCGCCGTTCTCCAGAAAGAGCACCGTCGCCGGGGATGGTCTGCGGGGTTCGTCCCTGTCGAGAAGCGACGGTTGGGAGCGCTGGACAGGCTTGCCCACCGATGACAGGTCGATCGTGACGTCTTCGTACCGCGCGCCGGGCGGGCCGACGGAATAGAGCCTGACTCGAGACAGTTCGTACAAAGCCGGAGGCCCTTCAGTCGGTTTCCGTACCGGGCCCTGGGCCGGTCAAGGTCGCGGTGGTCATGTCGGGGACGACGCCGAGTTCGAGCAGTTCGCGGAATGCGGCATGCGAGGCCATTTCGCGGATCTGGATCTGGTACCGGTGGTTGATGCGATAGACCTCGTCGATCTCTTCGCCCACCTGCTGCATCAGTCCGCGTTCGGTCAGGTACTTCAGCGCGCGTCGGATGATCTGACGGGTGGTCGCCGCGTTCGCCCGCTGGTCCTTGGTCGAAGCGATCGCGGGTCGACGCAGGTAGGCGCGCCATGCCCGTTCGAGCTCGCCGTCCTCTGCGAGCGGTGTGTCGTCGTGTTCGGCGCGGGCGGCTCGTTCGTCGAGCAGACGGCACGTCTCACGGACGACTGAATCGACCTGGTCCACCGACACCCGGCCGCGGTAACCGTCGTCGGCCAGGTCGTCCGCACGGGGAAAGCCGAGGGCAGCGATGGCGAGGTGAGCGATGCCATGCAGCATCTTCTGCGTGTCGCGGCGTTCTCTGGCTGAGAGATACTTGGCGTAGTCGTCAAGCTTGGTCTCGAAGATCGAGTCCGGCTCGGCGATGAGCACGACTCCACTAGGCCATCCGACATCGAGGATGGTCAGGCCCATTCCCGAGGCGAAGGTCCGGACGAGGTCCGCGAACACGTCGTCATGAGTGAACCGGCGGATGAGTTCGTGGTGCGAGTCTCGGTCACCGGCCTGCCGCGGGCGAAGACCGAAGGCGAGCAACCTGCCCGCCTGTTCGGCGTCGGTGACGCTCATGCCGGTTCTCCGGTGGAAACGGGCTCTGCCGTGGCGGGGTCCTTCAGATCAGCGCTAGTCACCAAGAGGTCGTCGCCGCTGGCCGTGGCTCGCGGGCCGGAGAACGTCATGTCGGCTGGCACGCTCATGAGGATTCGGTGCTTCCTTTTCGTCCGGGCTGTTTCGACGGCCGGCGCGAGGGCATTTCCTGCCCGGAGCGCGACCAGCACGGGAAGGTCGTCGTCGTGTTCCGCGGCGTCGTCGACGAGTTCGCTCAGCCGCCGCACCTGCCCGGGTAGGTCGAGCAAAGCATCGGCGAGGCGCCAATGTTCTTCGGTGAACCTGGAGTCGTCGATCGGATCGGCCGGTGCCGGATGTACGACAGGGCCCGCCGTGCGCTGCGGTTCGATGCTAGGGCGCAGGAGAGCCGAGATCAGGTCGGAAAGGGTGGTGACTTCCGGAACGGTGGGTCCGACCGCGCATCGGAAGAAGGCCGTCAGTGGTCCTCCGGCGGCTTTCACCGACAGATTCAGTACAGGTTCGAGCAACTGTCCGTGGAGATTGATCGCGGAGCGCCTGGGCGGGCCCGAGAACTGCTGCCGGTCTTGTTCCTGGCGAAACACCGAACGCGCCCCCTGGAGACGGGCCTGCAACTGGACGTGCCGGTGCAGGCAGTCCTCGACCACTATGACCAGTTCGGCGGCGTGGAACTTGCGGACCGGTTCATCGGTAGTATCGCGGGCTTCGGTGATGCTCGCGTGGATGGTCTGTTCGACCCGAATCCGCTCCTCGATGTGCCCGAGGGCGCCGTCGAGCATGGCGGGCAATTCTTCTTGCCAATCGACGAGCCGCAGGTCCCTGCGTGTCGCTTCCAAGCGCTTACGGAGGTCTTCGCCGTACTGGACCGTCCGGTACCGCGCCTGTTCCGCAGCGGACCGTGCGTCGGCGAGTTTGCCTCGCTCGATCAGGTTCTGGAGCTTGACCTCGGCGGCGATCTGGGCGGACTCCACGTCCGTGTCGAGCGCGCCGATCAGTACTGTGATGGCCTCGTTGCTGGTACGCAGTGAAAGCGATCCACGTGGGCCGGGCACCTCTTGCACGATCTTGTAATAGAAGGGCTGGCGACGGTAGCGTCCTTCGATGTCGATCTCGCCGTAGACCTGGTAGAAGGTGCGGTCGACGGTGCCGACGTTGATCAGGCGCTCCAGCACCCAGCGGGCAACCCGTTCGTGCTCCTTCGTGTTGCGTTGTGGCGCTTGGTTCGCGACGAACGGGACGACGCGCCCGATGATTTCATCGTGTCCCGCACCTTTGTCGAAATCCATTGAGATGGTCACCAGATCGATGACGTGCAAGGCGATCTCGGCCATCTGGTAGGCGGCGGGGTCGAGCCAGTCGAACATGACCTTGCGATTGTCGAGGTCGTGTAGCGGCGCGGTGCAGGCCAAGGCTTTCAACCGGCGCGTCAACCCCGGGTCGGCGCTGTCGGCCGTCGAGCGAGGGGGCCCACTGGCGGGTTCGGATCCCTCTTTGAATGGATGCGACTTCTTCGCTTCCGTCTGTCGAACCGGTGGTTCTTGACCCAAAGCGGAGTGGCAGCGAACGGCGAGATCAGCTGCCTCGTCGAGTCCTTCCTCTTCGGCAACTGAACACCAAGGCAGTGCGTCCGCATGACGACCCAGTTCGACCAGGCATCTGGCGAGCCGCAACGGGGCGTCGCCCAGGGACGCTTCGGCGGCCACGGTGTAAACGTCCGCTGCGGTCGTGTAGTCGCCCAGCCGTTCGGCTTCGACCCCTGCCCGGAAGGCTTCTTCGGCGGCTTCCAATGACTCCAGTTCGATGTCGACTTCGGCAAGCCTTCCAGGGTCCCGTAGAAGGCTCTCGTATCTCGCAAGGGCTTGCGCGGCGAGACGTCGTGCTGTCACTTCGTCGTTCTCCGTCGACATCTCGGCGATCTCGATGGAGAAGAAGTCATCGAGGTCCATCTGCCCGCCCCGGTTCGTCATTCTCGGTCAGCTCCGAGCGAAGGAAAGTGACCGCTTTGGCCTTCAGGTATCGCACCGTGGAGTCGGGAAGGCGCAGCAGGGCACCCGCTTCGCGTGACGAGTACTTCGCGATGCCGCAAAGCCGAAAGGCTTCGGCGTCAGCAGGAGGTAGTTTGGACAAGGCGTCTTTGGGAGGATAGCCCGTCGCCGGATCCGCCGAGACCGGCGCGTCCGGACGTCCCTGAGAAAGATCGTGCAGCAGTCTGGAGTCGCGGCCCGCCTTGCGCATGTGGTCTTTCGCCTTATTCTTCGCGATCTGATAAAGCAACGCGAGAGTGGGTTCCTGAGCCGGGTTGGCCGCGCCCCAGCGGAGAACCCGTTCAATACTGTCTTGTAGCACGTCTTCCGCGACGCTCCTGTCGCCGACAAGGTAGTAGATGAGACCGACCATCCGGCGTTGGTCCTCCCGCATGAACCGGACGAGCCATCGCGCCAGTTCCGGTTCGGGTGGCGCTACCCGGTCAGTGTCCTCTTCCGCATCATCGGGTCTGTCATCGGTCAACTTCTGACTCCGTCGTTCGTCCTGCTCTCACCGGTACAACGTTCCGCGGAGGCGAACTGTTGGTGCGGGCTGTAAAAAAGCGCGAAATATTTGATCTGCCTCGGTCGGATGGGCGTGTCAGTTTGAGGTAAAGGACTCGCGCTGGCCAACGATGTGGGGAGAAATCGCCGGATCGAGTGAACCTGGCTTAATTCTGTAACGCGAGGACAATTTGCCTTCGGTTAACTTTTGTCGGCTTTCTGGGGTGTGGAAAATTATTTCAAAATATGATGCCCGAAAATGCTGGATCCTTAGGTTGTTCGCGCTCCATGGCCGAGTCGGCGGCGTCCAGTCCGAGTGATGCGATATCCGGTGATGTGATATCCAGGGCACCTGATCATCGGATCATAGGTCGCACCGCGATGATCGGGTCGGACCTGTCGAAAACCAACTGGCTCGATGGCCACGCTTCGATACCTGGAAATCGCCGTAAGCAACGGTACGTCTGTACCGCTCGAGGGCCGTGAAAATCGTCATACCCGCGATGTACTGTCCTCACTCGGGGTCGCTCGGCGAGTTTGGAGGAGTCAATGGGGATCGAAGCTCGCGTCGGCGAAGTGGGCTCCGGTCAGTTCGGCGCCGCTGAGGTCGGCCTCGGTCGACACCAGACCTCGTAGATCGGCTTCGCCGACCCGGATCTTCCGCAGGTCCAACGGGTTGTCCGCGACGGCGCGCTTTTCGCGGTCCCGCGGTTGTGCAGGAGGACCAGTGCCGCGGCGACGTGTCCTTGACCGCTGAACCGGTCGCGAGGTCTGGTGACGCAGGAACCCGTTGATGCTCTCCAGCACGCGATTCCTGTCGGTGGGGGAGTAATGCTGGATGCGGTCCAGCGTACGGACTCCGCCCGCGCGGACGGTCGCCTCCGGCGAGCCGAGGTGATCGATCGCGGAGTTGAAGCGGTCGGTGAACTGTTTGTCGCGGTCGAGGAAGAACTTGCGGCCGGTGTAGTAGAGGCCGCCTCCGACCGTCAGCGCGCTGAGCACCGACCCGAGCAAAGTCCTGATCCCGCTGAGCGCGGTAGCGTTCATTCGGGGTCAGCCGGGCGAGATCGCTGCCGCCGATCCAGGTCGCGAGTGGTTCGAGCAGGAACCGCAGCAGGCCGATGCGATCACGGTGCCGCAGGCGATCGGATACCGAACCCAGGTACGATTCATCCCGCTATTCCACTACGGATGCCAGGTGATCCGCGCGTCGGCCGATGCCGCGGTTTGGGTCAAGCGCCGAGCCATCGCCACGGCGCCCGCGCAGTCCAGTGAAGCGGACGCGAATTGAGCACAGAGGAGTTCTTCGCTCAGCCATCCATCGAACTTTTCGGTCACCTTTCCTTTGACTTTGCGGGCCAGCTGTTCCGGGTCCGGTATCTGGCCCGCGGCTATCTTGTTCAGCGCGGACAAGGCAGCGGCGGAAGGTGTGCCGACGAGCCGCAGCGCGGCGCTGTCGACAGCTGCCTCCATTCTGGTGGCATTGAGGATCGCGGCGAGCGTGTGCAGTTCGCGGTCGCCTCCCCAGGGGAGCACGAGCGTGTCCTGGCCGTCAGTGATGACGGGGACTCGGTCAAGCCCGAGAGAGGCGTAAGCCCGGCGAGCTTGCGCCAGCAATTCTCCGGACCGGCGGTCCAGGTACGGGGGAGTGTGATCGCCTTCCAGGAGGTCTCGCATCCTGGCACGGACGACAAGGTGCACCTGGCCGCTGGAATCGCCGAGGTGCGGCGGCTTGCCTCCCGCCGCCGGAACCAGCTGGACGACCTTGTCGTCCTCATGGACTGCGCTGACTCGCCAACGTCGGCCGGCGAAGACGAGCAGCAGGCCTTCATAAAGTGGGAAGTCGATCGGCATGGTGCCGAGTTGATGGCCACTGTGGACGAGCCTGTATTCCTCGGGAGTCTGGAAAGCGGCGTAGAACGTGTAATGATTGACGGCTGCTTCTCCGAGCCCGCCGAGCAACAGAGTGCCATCGCCGGCCTGGATGAGGACGTCTTTGGCACCCAAGGTGCGGAGAAGGTCGGCGAACTGTTCCGTGGTGACCGTCGAGAACGGGGTGCCGCGGCCGCAGAGCACTTTGTAAGCCTCGGCGGGCCGTGCGCCACCGTGCTGGGCGATCAAGGACAACAGCTGCTGGATCAAGGTCGACAGATGAAGGCGGGACGCCTCCGGTGGTTCGCACCAGCGGTCGAGCAGCAGGTCGATCGACGCGATCGTCTGCACCAACGGCAACTGGAGACGGTCGAGGAGAGGTGTGTTGGCGTCTATGGCCACAGTGGCGCAGTACGCCCGCAGGATCGCGGCTTCGTCGCGTCGGCCGGAGCGGCCGAGTCGTTGCCGCAAGGAGGCGACCGACGGGGGCGGGCCGATCTGCGCGACCTGGGCGATGGCGCCGATGTCGATCCCCATCTCCAGCGTCGTCGTACAGACGGCCGTGGTCGGCTTTGTCGGGTCCTTGAGCATCGCTTCGACGTCTTCACGGAGTTCCTTGGAGAGATTTCCGTGGTGGGCGTAAAACTCGTTGGACACTCGGGCACGGGCACTGCGGTCGGCGAGTTCGGCCGCGTAGAGCTCGACGCGTGAGCGTGCGTTGGCGAACACCAGATTGGTCTTGCCACGCAGGTTGGTGAACAGGTGGTCCGCGATCTCGCGGACCGCGGTGCCCGCGCCATCCGACTCCTCGGTGTCCAGCCGCTCGTCGAGGTAGCTGCGCAACTGAAGGCGTAGTTCTTGGCCGCTCATCGCCGATTCGAGGATCTTGACCTGGTCTCCGTGATCGGGGCGAAGCTGGTCGGCGGCCAGCGACATGTCTCCCAAGGTCGCCGAGAGTCCGATCCGCGGGATTCGTCGCTTGACGGCGAGTTCGAGGCGGTTCAGCTGGGAGAGCAGCTGCGCCCCGCGTTCGGTGCCGAGGAACGAGTGCAACTCGTCGACTACGACGTACTGCAACGACGCGAAAAGCCGTGGGACCTGTGTGCCGCGAAGAACGAACATTGCTTCGAGGGATTCCGGAGTGATGAGCAGGATTCCGGATGGAGCGTCCAGCAATGCTTTCTTGCGTGTTCCGGCGACGTCGCCGTGCCAGCGGTGGGTCGGGATCTCCAGCGCTTCGCACAGCTCTTCCGTGCGCCGGAACTGGTCATTGATCAGAGCTTTGAGCGGACCGACGTACAGCGCTTGGATACCTGGGCCGTCAAACTCGGCGAGTTTCGAGCAGATGGGCAGGAACGCCGCCTCGGTCTTGCCCGCCGCGGTCGCGGCTCCGATCAGGACGTCGGTGTCACCGGCCAGGATCGCGGGGATGGCGGCGTCCTGGACATCGCGAAGCTCGTCCCATCCCTGCTGCCAGACCCAGCGTTGCACCTTCCGATGCAGCAGACCGAAGTTGACCGCCTCAGATGCGGAGGCTGGTGAGTTCATCCGTACCGTCCACAGTCTGCGCGCCGTGCTCGTCGGGGAGCGGCTCCAGATCGGGGTTGGTCTCGGTGTCGATCGAGACATTGCCGAGGAGTTGCCGCCAGTCAGCGCCCGGGTTCTGGTCGAGCACGGCCAGGAGGTTCACGAACTCCTTGATGGTGTTCCGGGGAGTCCGGAAATAGGCGTCGCCGATCCTTGCGGCGCAGTGTTGCATGAACGCTCCCAGCGCTTCGTCGGGGACGAGGTACGCGGCGGGATCCCCGGCGGCGTAGACGTGGCGCAGACGTTCCAGCAGGACGTGCATGTCTTCCGGGGTCAGGTTCGCCAGCCGAAGGACCGGACCGGAGTAGTCGACCAGTCCGCCGACGGCGAAGTTGTTCTCAGCGAGGCGGCTGCGGAGGGCCTCGTAGCTGTAGAGCCCTCGCCGGGTGTCCATCAGCATCTCCGGTGTGCCGCCAAAACAGAAGCCGAGCCCCTCGACGTTGCCTTGGAGGCAGTCGTTGACGATGCGCAGGACCTGCTCGTAGTTCGACTTGCGGGCGCCTGTGTGCGCGAGCTTGTAAAGATTGACCATCTCGTCGAGACAGACGAGCAGCCCGGAGAAACCGGCCAGCCGGACGAACCTGGCGACGAGTTTCAGGCTGTCGTAGAAGTTGGTGTCGTCGATGATGCCGCGTACTCCGAGGGCGGCGCGCGCGTCCGTGCGTGTGGTGAATTCGCCGCGTAGCCAGCGGACCGCGTCGGCCTTCAACTGTTCGTTGCCGGTGTCGTGGCCTTTCCAATAGGCACCGATCACCTGCGCGAAGTCGTAGCCACCAACACTTTCGGACAGCTTCTCGAGACGGTCGGCAATGCAGGTGGCAGGCGATACGCCGGCACTGGCGGCCTCCTGGATCGCCGAGGTCACGAACCGCTCCACGATGCTGGGAAGAGCGTTGCCGTCCGGAGTCGAACGGGTGGCGATGTTGCGCATCAGCTCGGCGTACAGCGAGCGGGCCTGACCGCCGCTGGCGTGCAGGCGCCGATCGGGACTGAGATCGGCGGAGGTCGTGACGAGCTTGCGTTCGGCGGCGATGGAACGGACCAAGTTGAGAAAGAACGTCTTGCCGGCGCCGTACTCGCCGATCACGAACCGGACCGCGGAGCCACCGTCGGCGATCCGCGTGATTGCCTGGCTCATCGCCGAGACTTCGGCCGCTCGTCCTACCTGGACGTGCTGGAACCCTGCACGAGGCACGACCCCCGACCGCAGGGAGGAGATGATCGCGTCCCGATCACGGGGGCGCAGGCGAACGGGTTTTTGTGCGGGCGTCGTCATCCGAGCATGTCCTTCACGATTTCCTGGTTGATGTCGAGGGGATCGGAGCCTTCACACAAAGGCTCTCCGGTGCGGTCGTACGCCGCGTCGTTGAGGACTTCCAACGCGCCGTCGGGCATGAGACCGACCTCTGCGGCGATCTCGTCGAGTTCGGCGCGGCTCCACGCGTCTCGTTTGACGAGGAGGTGGAACAACCGCGTGTGCGCGTCATCGAGGCCGTCGACCTCGGCTTCGCCGGCAGGGGTGAGCGGCGGAGGCGCGACAGGCTCGTCGTCGGCGAAGATCTCGGCCAGTTCTGCCGCGACCAGCACCGACTCGGCCCGCGTACGTGCCAATCGCGCTGGATCCAGAGTCAGCGTCGTCGAGTCGTTTCGGCTCGCCGGAGACGGCGGAATGCGTAAGCCGGCCTTTTTCCTACCGGGGATTTCGGCCCGGGCCAGGTCTTCTGTCGTGGTCGCGGCCGTATGGAGTGATCCGTACACGTCGCCTGGATCGAGACCGAGGGTGGTGAAGAGGCGCTCGAGCGTGCGGATCTCGCCTGGGGTGACCTGGCCGTCGGCGGCCGCGACGGTGGTGAGCAATCGGCCCACCGTGGCCCTCCGGGAGGTCGACAGGGATTCCAGGCGGCGCCGCAAGACAGCCGGTGTAGGTGGCCTCGTCAGAACCAGGGCCGCGTGTGCGTCGAGCCGGAGTTGTTCGTCTTCGCTGAGATCGAGTTCGTCGATCGCCAGCTCGCGCAGAGCGCGACGCTCGGGCTCGCTGACCGTCCCGTCCGCCGTGGCGACGAGCATGCCGAGGTTGATGATCGCGAGTGCGGCCGCGTACTCGATGCCAGGTGCGCTGACCGGCCGCTCCGCGCGGCGGAAGAGAACGATCGACGAGGTCGGAGTCGGCGTGCTTCCTCCGAACCGGACGTCGGGTTCGATGCCGAGACCGCGATGCTCGAGCAGTTGGGCGATGGCGACGGAATCGGCTTTGGTCAGTTTTCCGGCCTTCGTCGGCCACCGGGAGATCAGCTCCTGCGCCGAGATGGCGCCTCGGCCATCGCTGCCGATGCACTGGGCCGCCCATGACCACAGCGCATCGGTCTCAGGACTGGGCTTGTGTGTGACTCCGTCGGGAAGCAAAGCGATCGCCGCCGGTGATCCCGCGCCATCCGGATGGCGGCCGAGATAGCGGCTGTATGCCTCCAGATCGCTGGTCACGGCTTCGACGATGTCGCGGAGGTTGGTGATCGGGCCGGTCAGTCGGCTGATGTCCGGGAGCGCCGTGTTCTCCAGGTCGACATGTCCGTGGAAGCCGATGCTGGCGGCGTAGTAGCTCACCGAGAGGCGCGGCTTGTTCGGTTTCACGACCAAGCCGTCGCCGAACTTCGCGCGATACCGTTTCGTGAAAAGCTCGAGGAACTCGTTCGGGCATCGAACGGCAGGTGTGCGCAGGTAGTTGTCGGGATGGTGCGCGTACCACGACAATGCCCAATCCGCGGGAACCGCGCGCCCTTCGACCGCTAGCTGCGCCAGCCCGATCTTCAGATCGATCGGCAGTTCATGGCTCCACTCGGTGACCGGCGGCGCCGCGCGGTCGTAGCGTACCGCCGGATTGAGAAGAGTGACTGCTTCGAGCAGCCCTTCGGCATATCCTTTGAAGGACCGGTTTCCGCTGTAGACCTGCAGTAACCGCCGGACCTCGGTAACCAGCGCCGCACGTTCGGCGTCGCTGTTCTTGAGTTCGGGGATCTCGGTGAGGAGCCGACGCTCCAGCCCGTAGAAATACAGGAAGACATAGCCGATGTAGGCGTTCGGATTCGCGCGGCCACCGGCCAGCCAGGACAGATAAGCGCCGCGAGCGTTCG
Source organism: Amycolatopsis sp. cmx-4-54 (assembly GCF_046548895.1). Lineage (NCBI taxonomy): Bacteria > Bacillati > Actinomycetota > Actinomycetes > Pseudonocardiales > Pseudonocardiaceae > Amycolatopsis > Amycolatopsis sp. cmx-4-54. Next base: position 844,608 of record NZ_JAEBEJ010000001.1, on the reverse strand, counting down.
GCGAGATGTCGTTGTAACAGGGCCAGTAGCCCATCGACTGGCCCTGCCAGTCCGGATCACGCGTGTCGACCGGCAAGGTCGGATCGATCAGAGCAGGCTCGGTACCGATACCGGCCGCGTCCGGCATTCCGGTACCCACATAGAGCATTCCGCCTCGCGCGGTCACGCCCGCGATAGTGACGTCTTGACCAGGCGGGACCCAGCCATGGCCACCAGGCAGCTGTCGTTGCGGTGCTTGCGGGGCGGAGATCGACCGGCTCCCGCCTGACGGTGCGGTCACCGGTCGCTGCGCGGACCGGGGGCGTGCCAGAGGCTGCGAGCGGATAAGTGGCGACTGTACGACGTGGTTGTGAGGCGGCCGATTCCCCGGCATCGGCGCAGGAGGCACCGGTCGTGGAGGTACCGATGGGGTGTGGGCAGTTTTGGCGGACGATGGCTGGAGAGCCTTCCAGGTCAGGAAGACGATGATCGCCAGGACACCCAGGAACGCGATCACCAGAACCGCGATGAGCCCTGCCAAGAAACCTCCCAGGTCGCATCGCCGTTCGGCGACATCTCGTCGTGCTTCGCTGAGTGATCGAGAGCGGCGACGCCGGGGTTACAGGCTTGACGGGATCGTCACCTGAACGTGCCGAGTTGGCGGCACCGCGATGAGTAGAGCGCTGCTGGTTCCGCGTAACTAGGGCGATTTGTGGTGCGACGGTGAGCGCACGCGTCGACTCCGATTGGTTCTTTGAAGAGAAAAGTGTTCGGTACCGGCGGTTTTCAGCTGATCCTGGCGTGGTTGTCGCTGGTTCGGAGGCACTGGGTAATGTCTTTCGCTCGTGCTCGATGTTCGGCAGGGGAGGGCTACGTGAGCTTGACTCACCTTTTGGGGGAGGCGCGGCACGACCGGAGGGCTTATAGCCTGGGGCCTCGGCCGCTGGGCCGGGGCGGGCAAGCCGAAGTGTTCCCTGGCGAGCACAAGGCGACCGGCGTGAAAGTCGCCCTCAAACGGAGGTCGTCCTGGCGTGTTGAAGCCGTTGCCAGGATGAAGCGAGAGATCGAATTCGGTGGGCTACTTCCGGAAAACGACCACATCATGCCGGTGCTTGACCACGGCCTCGCACATGACTGGTTCGTGATGCCCTTGGCTGAGCTCAATGCGGAGGAAGCCCGTTTGTCGCTGGTAGACGATGAAGCTCTCAAGGCTCTGGTGCTCGCCGTGTGCGATGCGCTGGAGGCGGCACATTCGGTCGGCTGGCTCCATCGCGATCTGAAGCCGGCCAACCTTCTGTTGCTCGGTGGGCAATGGCTGGTTGCCGATTGGGGTCTCGGCCGTCGACCACGAGGTGACACCACATTCACCGGGCGGACCACCGCCGATGAATTCTACGGAACTGTGGGTTTTGCGGCCCCAGAGCAGGCGATCAACGCACACGAAGTCACAGCCAGTGCAGATTTCTATAGTTTGGGACAGGTCATCGGCTGGGCGAGAACGGGAGCGATGCCGAGAAACGGTGTTCCGCTTCTGCCCGATGACGAGCCGTGGCGGTCGGCCGTCGCCGCAGCGACGCGGAACGATCCCGCCTCACGTCCACAGAACACCGATGAATTCCGCGAACTTCTGAGGGGAGCGTGAGCGGAGTGGACGTCATCGCGGGAAGGTATGCGCTGGTCAACGAACCGCCCCGGACCGGCGGATTCGCCAGTGTCCACAAGGCGTTCGACGCCACCGCGCAGAAGATGGTCGCGGTGAAGCTGGTGGGTCGCTCCGACAATCCTCATCGTGAGCTTGCCGTCGCCCGAGAGCTGGAAAGCCTTCGTGCGCTCAGCCATCCGAACATCATCAGGTTGCGAGACTCCGGGCTCGATGAGGACCGCGACGCGCACTATCTCGTGCTCGAGTGGATCGAGGCCTCGCTCACTGAGGTGCTGAGGGCGCAGGGCCCCTACAGCTGGGACGATCTGGCCGAACAGGTGGCCACACCGCTGGCCGAGGCGCTCTCGTACGCACATCTCAAAGGCGTTGAACATCGCGACATCAAACCCAGCAACGTTCTCGTGGCCGATTCCGGGAAGCCGTTGCTGGCGGACTTCGGGCTCGCGAAGGTCAAGCAGGCAGCCCCCAGCGAGCACACGGTCATCGGTTTCCGTTCCGGGCCCTACACGCCCCCGGAGGAGGATGGGGACGTCAAGAACGTACGCGACGTGTACTCCCTGGGCGTGCTCCTTATCCAGGCCCTGCACCAGGACACCTTGCGAAACTTCGCGGACATCGATCCCGCCCTGCAGTCGATCAACGTTCCTCCCGACGTCCGGAAGCTGCTCGAAAGGTGCGTGCAACCCGATCACACGCAGCGGCCCGTCAACGGAGCGGTGCTGGCGGACGAGCTGAAGAACGTGTTGAGTGGCCGCGCCGTCCTTCCCGCGTCCCACCGGAGCACCTTGTGGCTCAGCCTCACCAACGCGGCCCGCAAGTCTCTTTTGGAACAGGCACGCGAGACGGACGCGACCGCGGAAGCGGAGGTTCTGGACGACCTCAATGACGATGTGTATGTCGCCTATCGGTACGACCGCGCAAAGCGCGTCAGTGATCGTTCGACGATCTACATAGCGGGAAATCGGTGGAAGTTCACGCTCAAGCTGGACGCCCCGCCGGCGTTGGTCGTGGTAGGTGCGCGATTGCCGGATTACGAGGAACTCGAACGCTTCCGCAAGGACGCGACCAACGTCGCCGCCTTCGCGACGTGGATCTGCTCGGAGCCGCGTAACCGCGTCCAGGCGGAAAACGGGCGGCACGACCTGCTTCGCACGCTCGATGATTTCGACGAGGAGAAGGATCTTCAACGCAGCGGAGACCTCGTCACTGGCTACGACGGACTCGACATCCTTTTCGAGTGGAACAAGGTCTTGCAGGCGCGTGAAGACCTTGCGCGAGGCTCCCACCGGACAATCCACTACACGAATCGGGTCGTCCGCGGCCGAGAGGTCGACCTGGATCTGCGGGACTCGATCGAGGAAGACCTCATCGGCACAGACTGGGAAATCGTTGCCAAGGACGCTCGGCGAGTGCTCGCATACGGCGAGATTATCGGCCAAGAGGGCGACGCCGTCACCCTGCGCAGCAAGGCGAGGGTGCCCGGGCTGGAGCGGAGCGGCAATATCCGGCCCTTCCTCGGGCCGAGCAAGAAGGCCTTGCAACGCCAGCGCGACGCAGTCAGGGCCTTTCAGGACGGCACGGCCGCGCAGCCCGACCTGCGGGTCAAGATCGAAGATCCGGCGAAGGTCGAGGTACCGGTTCCCCGCAAGATCGAAGACTGGACCGGCAACCTTGACGACGGTAAGAAGTCCGCCGTCGAGTCCGCGCTCGGGCTGTCGGACATCCTTCTGGTCGAAGGCCCGCCCGGCACGGGGAAAACCGATCTGATCGCGGAGATCGTCGTCCAGTCCCTGAAAGAGCGGCCGAACGCGCGGATCCTTATCGTCAGCCAAACGCATGTCGCGGTGGACAACGCGCTGACGCGGCTGGAAGGTGCCGGGATCTCCCGGATCGTCCGGTTGGGAAACCCGGACGATCCGAGGGTGGACAAGTCCGTGCATCATATGTTGCTCAACCAGAAGATGGCGAAGTGGGCCGAGGGGATCCGGCGCAACGCGCAGCGCCATCTTGAAAGGGTGGCGGACAGGCACGGGATCGACCTGAGTCATCTCCGCGCCGCGCTGGCACTGAAGGAACTGGCGAAGGTGGTCGCCGACTGTGACGCGGTCGAGAAGGAGATCGACCGCCGGGCCCGCGACAACGGGGCGACCTCGATGCTGGCGACTTCCCTGGGGGCCGTCGAGGACGACAGCGGTCTGCAAGAACGTATGGACGAACTCTCGACTCGTTATGATCAGCTTCATCGCGAGGCAGCCGAGTACCTCGCAGGAGATCTCACCCTCGGACCGCGCCTGGCCGCGGACGACGCGCGGGCCGCGGCGGACGCGCTGCTCGGGGCCTCGCCGTCGGCGACGAGACTGCTGGACCTGGTCGGGCTGCAGGCGGAATGGCTCCAGCGGACGAGCACTGACCATCGCCTTGCCGAGGCGTTTCTCGGAACGGCTCAGGTGATCGCCGGTACCTGTGTCGGTTTCGTCGGCCAGGCTGCGGTCCGTGACCTGCAGATCGATCTCTGCATCTTGGACGAGGCGTCCAAGGCCACCGCGACCGAGGCGCTGGTACCGCTTTCCCGCTCGCGCCGGGCGATCCTGGTCGGGGACACCAACCAGCTCCCGCCGCAGGAGGAGGAACTGCTCAGGTCTACCGAGATCCTCGCCGAGCACGGAATCGACAAGGAACTGGTCCAGGAGACGTTGTTCAAGTGGTTCGCGGACCGGCTTCCCGCGCACTCGAAGTTTCGCCTCCGCGATCAGTACCGCATGGTCCGCCCGATCGGTGACATGGTGTCAACCTGCTTCTACGGCGGGGAGCTCAACTCGCCGAGGACCGACGGGCTCTCCGGCTACGAGTTGCTCGGCAAACCCGTTCTCTGGCTGGATACCTCCCCGCTCGGCGACGAGCGAAGGGAAGATCGGGGACCGGGCGGCATCAGCTACGCCAACCGAGCCGAGGCACGGCTCATCTTCAATCGGCTCACGACACTGAACGCCGCCATCGAAAGAGGCGTGATCGACACCCCGGTCCCGGGTGACAAACTCGAAGTCCTGCTCATCGCCCCGTATCGCCTCCAGGTCGCGGAGCTGAAGCGTCGGCTTCCCGCTGTTCCCTTCAGTCGGCTGAAAGTCGACGTTCTCTCGGTCGATGCCGTGCAAGGTAGGCAGTGTGACGTGGCGATGTTCTCGGTGACCCGAAGCAACGCCAAGATGAATCTGGGCTTCCTCGGGCCGGCGCACTGGCGGCGGATCAACGTCGCGGTGTCCCGTGCTCGATTCGGCTTGACGATCGTGGGGGACGCGGAGTTCTGCCGGACGGCCACCGGCGCCCTGCAAGATATCGTCCGCTACATCGCGGATCATCCCGACGACTGCGCGATCCAAGGGGTCGACAATGACTAGCCTGAACCTGCTCATCGCCAAGAGGTTCGGCGGCGTGCGCCCGGGTTTGGACCTGCTCGGGATCGAGAAGGCCGCCGTGCCCGTCACCGTCGTCACCGCCGATGTCCTCGCGCAGGAGGTCAAACCGCTACCGTTGCTGGACGAGTTCGTCCTCCGGCTGGTGAAGGCCGATGTCGGCGGGGCGGGCGAGATCGCGGCTTTCCTCGGCCTTGACCCGAAGCTCGTTGACGCGGCCGTTGCCGACCACTACCGCGAAGGCGTGCTGAGTTTCGGCCCGGGGCCGGGGCAGCTGGCGCTGACTGCCCGCGGACGCCGCCTGGCCGACGAACTCGAGTCGATCAGGCCGATCCAGCGGAGTTTCAAGGTGGCCTTCGATCGACTCACCTGGTCGGTCGCCGACTACGAAAGCCGTGACCTCCTCAACAAACGCGCAGCCCTCGCCGAGGGGTGCTTGCTCCTGCCGGCGCAGCGCACCACACGGATCAAGACGGCGGACATCACGTCCGCTGCGGTCAACTCGATCTTGCGGCCGCCCGGACGTCACGCGTCGATCGACGTCTTGGACGTCATCGACGTCGCGCCTTCCACGCATCGGTACATGCCCGTTGACGTCCTGGTCTACGGTGACCCGAATCGAGGTGACGTGGAGACGGCCGTCATCGTCGACGGTGATGCCAGCGAAGACCACGACGTGGCGCTGGCCAAGCTCGGCGGGGCGGAGAGCTTGGATTTCCGCATCGAATCGGCCGAGCCTGCCATCGCGCTCCCCCCACACCTCGAACAGGAGAAAGTGCCCCGTGCTTTGGGATCTCCCCTGGAGGTCGGTTCTCCCGGCGTGCGTGGCATCCAACTTTTCGATCACCAGATCGTGTTGATGACTGCTCTGGAAAAGGCGAAAGACCGGCTCCTCATCGCGACCGATCTCGCCGTGCCTTCGGTGGTGGACTCGGAATTCTTCGCCAGGCTGGAACAGCGACTGCGAGCGCGAGTGCGTGTCGACTTTGTTCTCGCGGCGACAGGCAGAGGAATTGATGCGGAACTGGAACGGCTGATCGGACGGTACCGGAAGTGGCTGCGAGTGCATCGGCCTGAGGAACTGAGCGAAAACACCTTGATCTATGACGGAGTCTGGGCCGTCTCTGATTTTCCGTGGTTGTCGTTTCGAGGCGCGGGGAAACCGTTCCGTGACTACGAAGGAACCGTCGTAACGGATCCGGTGGAAGCGGATCAAGAGTACGCGAGGCAGCTTGTGCCGTTCGCTTAGTGACGACAGATTTGCTTCACGGTGTCGATCCGGCGAGTTTTTCTGCGAGATCGATGCCAGTTCACTGGTCTTGTGGAGGTGTCGGGTGGGGTCGTGGTGCTTCGGCTGACTAGCCTGCATCGGGTGCAGCCGAGGACTCGTGGGGGAGGGCTCCCTCTCGGCGCCATTTCCTGAGGATGCGTCGGCCGTAATTGTGTGTTCCAGCGATGCGGTCCAGGTCTGCGCCCGACGGTGTCCTCCCGTGGGCGTGCTCGTTCAGGTAGTGGGTCCACATCAGCTGCTCGGCGGTCGGCTCGGATTGCTGGTCCGGCTTGGCCGGGTGCTCGAGATGTACGGACCTCTCGGGTTCCTCTGTTTCGTCCGGCGCGCTGTCGGGAGTGGGCCTCTGCTCGGCGAGTTCGGTGCGGCGACCTTTGAGGGCGCGGTTCAGGAGTTCGACGGCCAGTAGCAGGGCAAGGGGTGGGCAAGCGGCGACGGCGACGCCGAACATGCTGGACACGGGTGCCGAGCCGATGTTCGCGCAGAGCGACAGCGAGATACCGAAGAGGAAAGCGGTCCAGGGCGCCCACCGGCTGGAGCCGTCGCGGTTCGGTTTCCACAGTTCGACGGTCGCCGTGGTGAGAAGGCCGTCGACGATGAGGGGCCAGATGGAGGCGGTCGTGGTGTCGGTGCCGAAGCGGAGGGCGAACTGGCGTCCGTGGATGTAGGAGGCGTAGGCGGCGCCGAGGGCGACCAGAGCGGTGCAGGCGCACTGAATCCGGAGGGAGGCGGCACTCATGCGGCGCCTCCCGAACGGCGTCGGCCGCGGCGTGACACCTCGACGGTGGCGGAAAGTCGCAGCTCAGGGGCTATGTCAGCCTGGGTGGAAGCTGCTCGTACCTCGTCGGGGGTACGAACCCACGCTGCCGGTTCGATGAGCTCGAAAAAGGCAATGACGAACCTGCTCGTGCGGGGAGACCGCCGACGACGACGAGGGGTCCGAATCGGGCGGGTAAGCCAGTCTGGGTTTGCTTGCTGAGGAAGGGTAGGCCGTGCGGATCTCCTAGTGCTGACAGGCATGTACAGCGTGTTCCCCGTAGTGGAGCGGCCTCAGGCTCAAGGCCAGCCAGGCGACCGCACTGATAATCAAGGGGGCGACCGTTGCAGTGGTGCTCGCGCGCAGCGGCGAGATGAGGACGCAGCGTGGCCGAGCAGAGCCCCACTTAGGGGTCCTAACAGATTGAGTGGGCTTTGAGTCTGCGCCAGCAGATGATGGCGCAGCCGAGGGTGAGGAAGCCTTCGTGGATGTCGTCACGGACCTCCCATCGGATGCGTAGACGCCGGAACCAGTGCAGCAAGGCGAAGGCGCCCTCGACGACCCAGCGGTGAACGCCGAGACCGGAGCCGTGTACCTGGCCTCGGCGGGCGATGAGAGGCGTGATTCCGGCGGCGCGGACAAGCTTGCGGTACTTGTCGTGGTCGTAGGCGCGATCGGCGTAGAGCCGTTGTGGTCGACGGCGGGGCCGTCCACGACGGCCCCGGACCGGCGGAATCGCGTGGATCAACGGCATCAGCTGGGTGACATCGTGCCGGTTCCCGCCGGTCACAGTAGCCGCGAGCGGGATGCCGGTGCCGTCAGTGATGACGTGGTGTTTCGACCCGGTACGGGCTCGATCTACCGGGCTGGGGCCGGTTTTCGGCCCCCTTTTAACGCCCGCACATGCGATCCGTCGACCGCCGCCCGCGACCAATCCAGCTGATTCGCCGCGTGCAGCTCCGCCAGCAGTAGCTCGTGCAGCTGCTGCCACACCCCGGCTTCGGTCCAGTCCCGCAGCCGGCGCCAGCACGTCATGCCCGAGCCATACCCCAGCTCTTGCGGCAGGAACTCCCAGGGGATCGCGGTATAGAGCACGAACATGATCCCGCACAACGCCTTACGGTCATCCAGCCGCTTACGTCCCGGATGCCGAAACCGACGCTCCACCCGCGGCAACAACGGCTCAATCCGTTCCCACAGACCGTCATCGACCTCCCACGGACGCCGCTGCCCCACCCAGCCCACCCCTCACACAACGATCACCGAGACACGACATCAAACCACACCCCAGATCATTCTGTTACGACCCCTTATAAGTAACTGCTCTCAGTCACCAGAAGCAGGGTACTGCCTGTTCATGAAACGAAGTATGAAGTCGCCGGGAAAAGATCCACAAAGGCTGAATACTTCTGCGCGACGACTTTGTTTAGGATGTGTCGTTTAAGCGGTGGAAGACCTTGAATGTTGGACGGCTTTCAGTGTGTCGATTCGCGCTGCAACCCAGTTTTTCGTCGTTCGGCTTGGAGTGTCCACTCTGGATCTTCTCGTCCGTTCCTGAGCCGTTTCACGATCGGTAGCACTGGCGCCTGTCCGCCCCTGGGTGGTCGCTACTGAAGATCCGACCCGCTGGATGCTCTGAGTTGGGCGCAGGTGCCCGTTGTCTCTCGGTGGCTCTACCGGCGCATGGCCAGGCAGGATCTCTGGGTCAGGCTGGAGGTCAATGTCGACCCAGACTGGCGACGTCAGCGCTGGTCAGGTGGCTTTTAGCCTAGCCTGAGATGCGTCTCAAGTTGTACTCAGCCAACCTGCAGACCAGGCTTCTCCGGTTAAGAGCCGGTCGGTGTTTCACCGTGCGAGGCGCTGTCCGATTCGTCTGCGGCCTGCCGTTACCGGTGGCCCCAAACGACGTTCGGGGCCACCGGTTTCATCTAGCCACATGTAGAAGTCAGCTGTGCTGGTTGGTCCACCATTTCTGGCCGGCTTCGGGCAGTGTGGAGATCGGGTCGTAGTAGGGGTAGCGACGCTGCAAGGCCTCGGGGTCCTCGTGTTCGATCCCGGTGCGGTAGTTCTTCGTCCAGTAGGAAATCCCCAGCTCACGGTCATATTCGGCGAGCTGATGGACCCAGCGCTTGCCTACGTACGGGACATCGCAGACGATCCGCGGGGTGGCGTAGCCCGGCAAATACCCCATGATCGCGTGCTGTAGCTCCTGCGCTTCCCAGACAGCCACGCGCCAGTGTTCGGCATTCGGAATGCTGTCGCACATATAGAAGTAGTACGGCAGGATATTCGCCTCGCCCTGCAGCGCGAAGCACAGGTCCAGCAGGTCGGCCGGGGTCGCGTTGACGCCCTTCATCAGCACGCCCTGGTTGCGCACGTCGCGGACGCCGACGTCGAGCGCGGTCCTGGCGGCTTCGGCGACCAGCGGGGTCACCGACTGGGCGTGGTTGACGTGGGTGTGGATCGCGAGGTTGACGCCGCGGCGCTGCGCGGTGCCGGCGACGCGCTCGAGACCTTCGACGACCTTCGGCTGGATCCAGTGCTGCGGCAGCGCGGCGAGCGCCTTGGTGGCGAGCCGGATGTCGCGGACGGTGTCGATGTCCATCAGCCGCATGAGGAACGATTCCAGCTGCGGCCACGGCACGTTGGCGACGTCGCCGCCGGAGACCACGACGTCACGCACGCCGGGGGTCTTCTTCAGGTATTCGATCATCGCGTCTTGGCGGTCGACCGGTTTGAGCGAGAGCTTGTGCTTCTCGATCTGTTCGGTGGAGTTGCCGACCAGGTCCATCCGGGTGCAGTGCCCGCAGTACTGGGGGCACGTGGAGATCATCTCGGCGAGGACCTTGGTGGGGTAGCGGTGCGTCAGCCCCTCCACGACCCACATCTCGGCCTCGTGCAGTGAGTCCCGTTCGGAGTGCGGGTGGCTCGGCCATTCGGTGTCGCGGTCGCTGCGCACCGGGAGCATGTAGCGGCGGATCGGGTCGGCATACCAGGCCTCGGTCACCTTCGCCGGGTCTGTGCCGGCGTTGGGCGCCATGGTGTTGATCATCTGCGGGGGCAGCAGCATCGACATCGTGGCCATCTCGCGCTGGTCGGCGAGCATGTCCTCGTAGAAGCGCTCCTCGAGCAGGTCGCCCATGAGGGCGCGCAGTTGCTTGGCGTTGCGGATGCAGTGCACTCGCTGCCACTGCGCGTCACGCCACTCTGCCTCGGTCACGTCGTGCCAGCCGGGGAAGCGGCGCCAGTCGGGTTCGATCAGCTCGACTCGGGTGTAGTCGTAGGGCTGATCGTAGGCGGCCACCGGCGAGGTCGGTTCCTGGATCGCAGTCACTTGTACTCCTCGTCGTCGGAAACGCGTGAAAATATCCTGTCACATCGTTCGGACGACGTAAATATTCCTGTCTTGCGTGGTGTGTCGAAATCTCACCGACCCGCCGGACACGTGGTCGTCCGCACGCTGCAAACTCGGAAGCGTGACGAACGCGCGAACCACGCTCCTGCTCGGCGGGCGGATCTACAGCCCCTCGGCTCCCGACGCCACCGCCATGGCGATCACCGACGGCACCGTCGTCTGGGTGGGGCAAGACGGCCCCGCCGGGGCCCTGCATCCCGACGCCGAGCTGGTCGACCTCGACGGCGCCTTCGTCGCCCCGGCGTTCGTCGACGCGCATGTCCACGCCACCGCGACCGGCCTGCATCTCACCGGGCTGAACCTCGCGAACATCCGCAGCGCCGGCGAGCTCCTCGCCGCGGTCCGCGATGCCGTCCGCCCCGGCCAGGTGCTCGTCGCGCATGGGTGGGACGAATCCCGCTGGGCCGACGGCAGGCTGCCCAGCCGCGCGGAGATCGACGAGGCCTCGAACGGCGCCCCGGTGTACCTGAGCCGGGTCGACGTCCACTCGGCGCTCGTGTCCAGCGCGCTCGTCGCGCTCGCCGCCGGCGTGCACGAGGCTCCCGGCTGGTCGGCCGACGGACCGCTGACCCGCGACGCCCACCACCTCGTGCGTGCCGCGATGCGCGAGGCGATCACGCCGCAGCAGCGCCGCGAAGCCCAGCGCGCTTTCCTCGCCGAAGCCGCCGCGCGCGGAGTCGTGAGCGTCCACGAATGCGCGGGCCCGGACATCTCCGGCGCCGACGACCTCACCGATCTGCTCGCGCTCGCCTCCGAACCGGGACTGCCTGAGGTCGTCGGCTACTGGGGCGAACGCGGCGGTGTCGACACCGCCCGCCCGCTCGGCGCCAGGGGAGTCGCGGGCGATCTGTTCGTCGACGGCGCGCTCGGCTCCCGCACCGCTGCCCTGCACGAGCCGTACGCCGACGCACACGGCACCTCCGGGACGCTCTACCTCGACGCCCCCGCCATCGCCGAACACATCAGCGCCTGCACCGAGGCCGAACTCCAGGCCGGCTTCCACGTCATCGGCGACGCCGCCGTCGCCGAGGTCGTCGAAGGTTTCCGGCTCGCGGAGAAGACCGTCGGCCGCCGAGCGCTGGCCGCCCGCCACCACCGGCTCGAACACGTCGAGATGATCGACGTCGGCCAGGCGAAGGCGCTCGCGGGCTGGGGTGTGGTCGCGTCGGTCCAGCCTCAGTTCGACGCGGAATGGGGCGGCGCGCACGGCATGTACACCGACCGTCTCGGCTCGGAACGGGCGGCGAAGCTCAATCCCTTCGCCGCCATGGCCGCCGAAGGGCTCTTGCTCGCCTTCGGCTCCGACGCGCCTGTCACACCGGTCGACCCGTGGGCGACCGTCCGTGCCGGGACCTACCACCGCACGCCGGGCTCGGGCTTGTCCGCCCGCGCGTCCTTCACCGCCCACACCCGCGCGGGACACCGCGCCGCCGGCGTCAACGACGGCGTCACCGGCACCCTGGTCCCGGGTGCGCCCGCGCACTACGCGATCTGGGACGCCGAAGACCTCGTCGTCGCGACACCGGACTCGCGCGTGCAGCGCTGGTCGACCGACCCGCGCGCGGGTGTGCCCCCGTTGCCGAACCTCGCGGAGGGCGCGACACTGCCCCGCTGTCTGCGCACGGTCCGCGGCGGACAGGTCATCCACGATCTGTTCACCCGGACGGCCTAGGGTTCAGGAGTGTCCACGACCGTGACCGATCCGGCCCCCGAAGCGGCGCGCGGGAAGCGATTCTCCCGTGCCTGGCTCGTGCGTTTCCTCGTCGCCGCGGCGTCGGGATTCACGTTGTACCTCAGTTTCGCTCCGCGTCCGCTGTGGTGGCTCGCGCCGCTGGCGTTCACCGGCTTCGCCCTCGTGGTGCACGGCCGAAGGTTCCGGGGCGCGTTCGGTTACGCGTTCGTGTTCGGGATGGGGTTCTTCCTCCCGCTGCTGACGTGGCTGCTGGATTTCCTCGGCCCGGGCTTCGGGCCGTGGCCGTGGCTCGGACTGGCGATGGCGCTGTCGGTGTATCTCGGGTTCGGCGGGGCTTTCGCCACCGTGGTGTGGAGGCTGCCGCTCGGGCCGCTGTGGGCGGCGCTGGTGATCATCGCGCTGGAGACACCGCGCACCTGGTTCCCCTTCGGCGGCTTCCCGTGGGGTCGCGTCGCGTTCAGCCAGCCTGAGGGCGCCTTCGTCTCGCTGGCCTCGATCGGCGGCGCTCCGCTGGTCGGTCTCGCCGTTGTGCTGACCGGTTTCGGGCTCGCGGCACTGTGCCTGCGGCTGAGGGACGCGGATCCGCGCCGTTCCCTGGTGGCCACGGCGGCACTGACTTTGGCGCCGGTGGTGGCGGGGCTCGCGGTGTGGCCGACGATCGGCACGGAGGCGCAGGACGGCGAACTCACCGTCGCGACCGTGCAGGGCAATGCGCCGGACATCGGCCTCGCGCTGGAAGGCCGCCGCGACGAACTCCGGAGCAACCACCTCGCCGAGAGCGCTCGCCTGCTGGAGAAGCTCAAGGCGAGCAACACCAAGGTCGATCTGCTCGTGTGGCCCGAGACCGCGATGGCCATGCGCACCGGCGACGCCGGCGTCGACCAGATGGTCCGCGACTACGGCGCACAGGCGATCATCGGCGCGCTGGTCCGGCTGCCCGACGGAAGCGCGCAGAATTCCGCGCTCGTCTGGGATCCGGTCACCGGCCCTGGCCAGCGCTACGCCAAACAGCAGCTCGTCCCGTTCGGCGAGTACGTCCCGGCCCGTGAGCTCGCGAAGCTGGTGACACCGTTCGTCGACAGCGTGGCGAACATGACACCGGGTGACGGCGCCAACGCCGCCCTGTCGGTCGCGGGCACCAAGGTCGGCGTCTTCATCTGTTACGAAACGGCCTTCGACTACCCGGCGCGCGAGTCGGTCGCCGATGGCGCGGAACTGCTCGTCGTACCCACCAACAACGCCTGGTACGGACCGGGGGAGATGAGCTATCAGCAGCTGGCGATGTCGCGGTTGCGGGCGGTCGAGCATGGGCGTTCGGTGATCGTTTCCGCCACCAGCGGAGTCAGCGCGATCGTCGCGCCGGACGGTTCGATCACGGCCTCTACCAGCCTGTTCACCGCAGACTCCCTGGTGGGGCGCGTACCGCTGAGGCAGCAGACTACGCTGTCGGATCTACTCGGTGTAACGACGGAGTACGGGCTGCTCGCCCTGGCGATCGCCGGGGTTACCGGCGGGTACGTGCTGCGTTTCCGCACCCGGCGCGCGAGCGCCGCCAAGGCAACGAGGGAAGCGGCGGGCTGACCCGCCGGAACACGGAGGAAAAGCGGATGGCGCAGGCGCCACGGGGGGCCCAGGGAATCGACCCGGTGCTGGTGGTGGTCCCGACGTACAACGAGCGGGAGAACATCGGCCCGATCCTGGAACGCCTGCTCGAAGCACTCCCGGAGGTCAACGCCCTCGTCGTGGACGACGGCAGCCCGGACGGGACCGGCGACGTCGCCGACGAGCTCGCGAAGGCCGACGAGCGGATCCACGTCATGCACCGGACCGAGAAGGCCGGTTTGGGCGCCGCGTACGTCGCGGGTTTCCGCTGGGGTCTCGCTCGTGACTACGCCACCATCGTCGAGATGGACGCCGACGGCTCGCACGCCCCCGAGGATCTGCCGCGGGTGCTGGCGGCCCTGGAAGACGCGGATCTGTCCATCGGCTCCCGGTACGTTCCCGGTGGCAGCACGGTGAACTGGCCGTTCCAGCGCAAGGCGCTGTCCTGGGTGGCGAACTTCTACGCGAGGATCGCGCTCGGCACGAAGATCAAGGACATCACCGCGGGTTTCCGCGCGTACCGCCGCACGGTGCTGGAGAAGCTCCCGCTCGACGAGATCGCCTCGCGCGGCTACTGCTTCCAGATCGACCTGGCGTTCCGCACGGCGCTCGCCGGCTTCGAGGTGGTCGAGGTGCCGATCACCTTCACCGAACGCGAGGTCGGTCAGTCGAAGATGAGCGGTTCGGTCGTACGCGAGGCGATCGTCCTGGTCGGCCTGTGGGGGCTCAAGCGTCGCTGGCAGCAGCTGCGCGGGCTGGCCAAGAAGGGCTGACCCCCAGCACGCTCACGCCGAGCTTTCCCAGTTCCTGCACCGTCGGCTCGTCCGGCGCCGCGTCGGTGATCACGCCCGCGACGTCGGACAGGGGGAGCACGGTGAACGGCGAGGCCGCGCCGATCTTCTCCGAACTGGCCAGCACGTAGGTGTCGGCGGCCCGTTTGGCGAGGGTGCGTTTCATCGCGGCCTCGTCGGAGTCGCCGGTGGTGAGCCCGGTCTCGGGATGCACGCCGGTGACGCCGAGGAAGAACAGGTCGGCGTTGATGCCCTCGGCCGCCTCGGCCGCGGCTGCCCCGCAGGTGACGGCGGAGTGCTTGAAGAGCCGCCCGCCGATGAGGAACACCTCGACCTTCGGATGCGTGACGAGTGCGGCCGCGACCGTGGGGCTGTGCGTGACGATCGTCGCTTCGAGGTCGACGGGGAGCGCCTTCGTCAGCGCGAGCGCGGTCGTGCCGCCGTCGAGGATGACCGTCGATCCCAGCCGGATCAACGCTGCTGCACGTTTCGCGATCCGTTCCTTGCCCGCGACGCTGACCGCCATGCGCGTCGCGTAGTCCGCCGTGGCCGGGGAGACCGGCAGGGCTCCGCCGTAGACCCGCTGACAGAGCCCGGCGTCCGCGAGTTCTCGCAGGTCACGCCGGATACTGTCTTCCGATATGCCGAGCTCGGCGGCGAGGTCCTTGGCCACGATGCGGCCTTCGATCTTGAGTCGTTCCATCAGCAGGTCTCGCCGTTGCGCAGCCAACATGTGCACGTTCCTCCTTGTTCCTGCCGATTGTTGCACATTATGCTCCGGTGCATGAGCAAACCTCTGATGATCCTCATCGCCGGGCCGTTCCGCTCCGGAACCGGCGACGACCCCGAACTCCTCGCCCGCAATCTCGCCCGGCTCGAAGAGGCGGCCTGGCCGATCTTCCGCAGCGGGCACGTGCCGATGATCGGCGAGTGGGTCGCGCTCCCGGTGCTGCGCGGCGCCGGCGGGAAGACCGTCGCCGACCCGATCGCCAAGGAGGTCATGTATCCGACGGCCGACCGGCTGCTGCACCACTGCGACGCCGTCCTACGGCTGCCTGGGGAGTCCATCGGCGCCGACCAGGACGTCGCCATCGCGCTCTCTCGTGGGCTGGTGGTCTATCACCGAGTCGAGGACATCCCGGGGTACCAAGCGGACGTGACGTTTTCGGGGAGGCGGTGAGCGTCCCGGACAACCCGGATGACCGAACGGTCACCGCGTCTCGCCGAGGTCGTCCGCCTGGAGTTCCGCGAGGACGGCGCGGATCGCCGGGCTCGCCTCGGCGCTGCGGCGCCACGCCGCGTGCACTTCGCGCGTCGGTGGGCGCCGCAGCGGACGGACGACGAGCCCTTCGGCCAACGGTGGGCGCGCCAGCCGCGGGATCAACGCGAGAACCTCACCCGAGGCGACCAGTGACAACTGCGTGGAGAAGTCGTCGACCAGATGCCGGACGTCGGGCTCGTCGGGCAAGCCGGCGAACAGGCGCCGGAACCACTGGTGGCAGACCGTGCCCGGTGGACTGGTGACCCACGCGTGCCCGGCCAGATCCGCACCGTCCAGCGGCGGCTCGGCTCGCGCCAGTGGATGGGTCCCGGCCATGACGACGTCGCCGAGGTCGATGTGCACCAGGCGCCGGGACAGCGCGGGGGAGAGCGGGACGGGCAGGCCGTCGGCGTCGTGCAGGAGCGCGAGATCCGCGGTTCCGGCGTCGACGCTGTGCAACGCCTGGTCGGGATCCTGCTCGGTGATGTGCAGCCGAAGATCGGGGTAGCGCTCCAGCAGCCGCGGATGGACGGGGGCGAGGAGTCCGCGGATACCCGTCGAGAACGCGGCCACCCGCAGGACGCCGCGAGGCGCGCCCTCCGCCACCGACTGGGCGGCCTCCGCGCAGCGCTCGAGCGCCTGGAACACCTCCAGAGAGGAGTCGACCACGGCCTGACCTGCCGGAGTGAGCACGACTCCGCGTCCCGCCGGAGCGAGCACGGGCATCCCGATCTGCCGCTCCAGCCGCTTGATCTGCTGCGACACCGCCGACGTCGTGAACCCCAGTTCCTCCGCCGCCCGCGCCAACGTTCCCAGAGCGGCCACCGACCGCAGTGCCCGCAGGGCTCCAACCTCGATCATGAAGCCACGCTACGCAATACCAAACAAAAAGCATCGCTGGACCGCAGGTATCGCCGCCGACAGGATCGACAGCATGACCGAGACCCTCTTCGGCTCCAACCTCGTCGCCATGGTCACCCCGATGGAACCCGGCGGCGCACTCAGCGAACCCGGCCTCATCGGCCTGGTCGACCACTTGCTGAACACCGGCTGCGACGGCATCGTCGTCGGCGGGACCACCGGCGAAGCCCCCACCCTGACCGACGCCGAAGCCACCCGGCTCGTCCACACCGTGGCGACCCGCGCCGGGGACCGGGCACGCGTGATCGCCGGCGTCGGCACCTACGACACCGTCACCTGCATCCGGCGCGCGAAGGAAGCCGAGGCGGCCGGCGCCGGCGCCCTCCTGCTCGTCTGCCCCTACTACTCCAGGCCGACACAGGCCGGGATCGTGGCGCACTGCCAGGCGGTGGCCGATGCCACCGAACTGCCCGTGATGCTCTACGACGTCCCGGCCCGCACCGGAACGGCTCTGGAGGCGGCGACCCTGATCGAACTCGCCCGTCACCCCAGGATCCGAGCCGTGAAGGACGCCAAGGGCGACTTGTTCGAAGCGATGTCCGTCATGGCACGCGCCCCGCTGGCCTACTACTGCGGCATCGACGAACTCAACCTGCCGTACCTCGCCGCGGGCGCCACCGGACTGGTCAGCGTCGTGGGCAACGCCTTCGCCGACCGGAACGCCGAACTCATCGCCGCCGTACGCGGGGGAGACCTCGACACCGCACGGACCCTCAACGCCGCGTTGCTTCCCCTGGCCGACGCTGTCATGCGTACCTCGCAAGGAGCGATCATGGCCAAGGTCGCACTGGCCGATCTCGGCGTCATCCCGCACGCCGCGGTCCGGCTCCCGCTGCTCGAATCACCGCCCGAGCACCTGCGACGGCTCCGCGAGGTGTGCGCCACCTATGCACCAGTTGCGCGTGAAGGCCTCCTTGCCTCGGCTCAGCCGAGGAAACCCGACCTTCACCCCTTGCCGAGTACATGAAGCGGTCAAGTCCTCGCGAATCGGCGAAGCCCCCGCGGAGGGAGGTCGCGGGGGCTTCGCCGATTCGTGGTGGGGCTAGCTACTTGTGCCGTGCGTCAGGCGGACCGGGTGGTCCTGCGTCCCTTCAGCTCGGCGAGACGTTCGTTGAGCAGATCCTCGAGCTCCGGGATCGAGCGACGCTCCAGGAGCATGTCCCAGTGCGTCCTCGGGGGCTTGACCTTCTTCTGCTCCGGCTGCCCGCCGTCCACGATCTCGGACTCGCTGCCGTGCAGCCTGCACTCCCACACCGAAGGGATCTCGGCGTCGTCGGAGAAGGGCACCTCGAACTCGTGGTTCTTGGGGCAGGCGTAGCGCACGGTGCGCCGAGGAGCGAGGTCGTGGTTGCGGTCGGTCTCGTAGCTGACCGCTCCCAGCCGGCTTCCACGGAGAACACGGTCGGCCATGATGGGGGTCCTTTCAGTCAGCTCCGGGTGGAGCCAGGGTGATGCTCACCCTATGCAACGACGATGAGGGCCAGAGGATTCCCTGGACAGCATGTCCTTGCTCACGATGAGCTGTGTCACCCGGTGGCAACAGCTTCTCCTAGTAGGAGTGGTTTCGCGCTCTGGCGTGACGTCAATACGGCCATCTTGGTGCGGATATCCCCCAGATGGGCTAGTAGTACGCCTGTCACGTCAACCGTAACTGACCGTGTTGGGCCGAGGTGGGGCCCAGGTCGCCCAGTCGAAAGTGGCGACGGCACAATACCTGATAACGGACCGTGTTCGGTTCGCCCTCAGAACGTGATGCCGATGAAGATTCAACGACCATCTGCTCGGTATCCGCCACCACCACGGTGTCCCCGGCACGCAGCACCTCGCCGTCGGACACCCGCGCGTTGAACCGCCCCGTCTGCCCGCACCAGCACAGCACCTCGACCTGAACCGGCTGCAACTCGTCCGCCAGCTCGAACAACCGCGCCGCACCCGGGAACAGCACACTCCGGAAATCCGTCGCGATCCCGAAGCAGTACACGTCGATCTGGACGTCATCGGCCAGTTCGGCCAGCTGATCCACCTGATCGGGCGACAAGAACTGCGCCTCGTCGACGATCAGGTAATCCACATGCCGCCCGGCCGCCCACTGCTCACGCACCAGCAACCGCAGATCGGTCTCGTTCCCCACCTCGATCGCCTTGCGCGTCAACCCGATGCGGCTCGTGATCTGCGGCTCCCCGGACCGGTCGTGCCGCACCAGCACCATCCCGCGACGACCCTGC
Source organism: Amycolatopsis sp. cmx-4-54 (assembly GCF_046548895.1). NCBI lineage: Bacteria > Bacillati > Actinomycetota > Actinomycetes > Pseudonocardiales > Pseudonocardiaceae > Amycolatopsis > Amycolatopsis sp. cmx-4-54. Next base: position 825,603 of record NZ_JAEBEJ010000001.1, on the reverse strand, counting down.
CGCGCGTGGTTGTGGTCGATCTGCAACGCCAGCGTCGACTTCCCGCAGTCCATCGGCCCGTAACAGAACTTCAGCTTCCCGACGACCGGCACACCCCGCCGTGAACCCGCCACCGGCACCGACGACAACGCGTCCGTGGGATCCGGGCCACTCTCCTTCAGTACGGTCACGACGCCCGACCCTATCGGCACCCTCCGCCCTCACAGCACCGCCGGTGGTCGGTTGCCCGCCGCCTCGATCGCCCGGCGCACCGGCACCAGCCACACGAACACGAAACCGAGCACGAAGAAGATCACCAGGGCGATGATCGCGTACCGGAACGAACCGGTGATCTGCCCGACCGCCGCGAACAACAACGGACCGAGCCACGACGTCCCCCGCTCACCGACCACGTACAGCGAGAAGTACTGCGCGTCCTTCCCCTCCGGGATCATCTGCCCGAACAACGACCGCGACAACGCGTTCGTTCCGCCCAGCACCAGCCCGATCCCGACCGCCACCGCGTAGAACTGCAACGGCTGACCGGCCTCGATGAAGAACGCGAAACACAACACGACCACCCAGGCCACCAGACTGCCCAGAATCGTCTTCTTCGCCCCGATCCGCGCCGCGATCGCACCGTGGATCATCGCCCCGGCGTACGCCAGGAACTGGATCACCAGGATCGTGACGATGAGCACCTGGGTGCTGTACTTCAGCTCGTCCTTGCCGTACTGCGCCGACACCGCCACCACCGTCGTGATCCCGTCGGTGAAGACCAGATAGCTCCCGAGGAACGCCAGCGTCAGGGGATAGGCCCTCGCCTCCTTGATCGTCTGCTTCAGCTCCTTGAACCCGGCCGTCAACACCGTCAGGCCCCGCGCGCTCGACTTCGGCACATGAGTCCGGGGGAGCGCACGCACCGCCGGGATCGTGAACACCGCCCACCAGATCCCCGAAGTCAGGAAACAGATCTGGATCGCCAGACCTTCGCTCACCCCGAAGAAGTCGTGCCCCATGAAGAACCCGAGCTGCAGCGCCAGCGCCAGACCGCCACCGAGATACCCGAAAGCCCAGCCCTTCGACGACACCGCGTCCCGCTCATCGGGCTCCGCGATGTCCACCAGGAACGAGTAGTAGACGACCAGGGCACCGCCATAACCGATGTTGGCCAGGATGAACGTCCAGACCCCGACCTCCCAGTTCGTCCCCGCGATGAAGAACATCGCCGCCGACGCCACCGCGCCCAGGAACGCGAACCCGCCGAGGATCCGCCGCTTGTGCCTGCTCCGGTCCGCGATCGCGCCGGCGATCGGCAGCACCAGCACCTGCGTCACCGTCGCGATCGACAGCAGATACCCCCACAGCGAACCCGCGGGGAACTGGAGCCCGAACAAAGAGACGTCACAGTTCTGAAGGGTGTTCGAAGCTCCACTCGAATCGGTGCACGCCCTGTCCCCGTTAAGGGTGAAATTCGCCTTCGCGTCCGCCGACGCGATCTCGCTCAAATAGAGCGCTCCGAAGACGGTGATCACCGACGAATAGAACGGCGAATTGGCCCAGTCGTAGAGGTACCAAGCCCGCCACACCCGCTTGCGTTCACGGGTCACGGCCACCGTCATGCACTGCTCCTGAAGTCGAGAACGTCGAGGTCAGCGGGAGACTACTGGCGATCACACCCACCTGTCCGGCACGAGTCCGGACCGTGTTCGTTTCGACGCGGGACGAACCCTTCCCCGACACCTTCCCGACCATCGGCGGTGTGTCGCTGCCACCATCCGCGTGTGTTTCGTGTGAGGCTGCTGTGCGAGGTGTGACTCTTGTGAAGCACGGGACCGGTACTTACTGTTCCGCTCATGAGGACCCATCGCCTTCGCACAGCACACCGCGTAGTGGCGAGAACGCTCCTGCTCGCCCTCGCCGTGACGGGCCTGCAGATCGCCACCACCGGATCCGCCGCCGCGGATCCCCACGGCTCTCACTGGGCCAAGCTCCGCATGTGTGAATCGAGCGGGCGCTACAACATCAACACCGGCAACGGCTACTACGGCGCCTACCAGTTCGACCTGCCCACCTGGCGCAGCGTCGGCGGCCAGGGACGACCCGACCAGGCCACCCCCCGCGAGCAGGACTACCGGGCCCTCTACCTCTACCGCATGCGCGGCTGGCAACCCTGGGAATGCGCCGGCAAACTCGGCTTCCGCAACGACAGCGACGGCCGCAGCAAACGCGTCCCGTCCTACGCCGACTCCGCCTACATCGGCGGGGGAGGACAACCCGCCCCGCCGCCTCCGCCCAAGCCGAAACCCGCACCGCCCGCACCGCCCGGCGGACCCAAACCCGCCTGGCCCGGCGTCGTCTACGCCTACGGCGACTGCGCCGCACCACTGAAGCAGTTCCAGCTCCGGATGAACGCCTTCGGCTACGGCTTCACCGGCACAGGCTGCTACTACGACAAAACCCGCGAAGCCGTCCTCGCTCTCCAGCGAGCCAACGGCATCAACGACTCAGGACGGCTCGGCCCCAAGACCTGGGACGCCGCCTGGAACGGCAAAGCACCCCGATAACCCCCGCATTCAGTCCTCTAAATGCGGTGTAAGCGCATTTAGAGGACGAAACGCGGAGCATCAGGAAGGCCAAGCGCCGCGTTCCCGGAGCACCTCACGCAGCAGATCCGGCCGGTCCGTCACGATCCCGTGCACCCCAAGATCCAGCAACAACCGCATCTCCGCCGGATCATCCACCGTCCACGTGTGCACCTCGAAACCCCCGCGCGTCGCCTGCCGCAGGAACGCCCGGTCCACCACCTTCAACCGCCCCTGCCGCACCGGCACCTGCGCCATCGCACCCCGCGACAACGCCCGCAACGACACCAGCGGCAAGAACCCGTTCGCCCACATCACCGCCACCGCACGCGGCCCCATCGCGGTCACCAGCTTCGGACCCGCCAGCTTCCGGATCCGCGCCAGCCGCGCGTCGGAGAACGACGCCGCCGCGACCCGGTCATACGCGCCGGTCCGCTCGATCGCCCGTACGAACGGCGCCACCGCCTCGTTCGACTTCACATCGATGTTGAACCGCGCCTCCGGCAGCTCCTCGAGCACGTCCTCCAGCCGCGACAACGGCGCACGACCGCCGACCTTGACCGTCCGCAACTGAGCCCACGTCTGCCGGGAGATCAACCCCGCACCGTCCGTCGTCCGGTCCAACGACGCGTCGTGATGAACGACCACCACACCATCCGACGTCGCGTGCACATCCGTCTCCAGATAGCGATAACCCTCGGTCACCGCCTGCTGGAAGGCGGGCAACGAGTTCTCCAACCCTTCCAGGTCACCGAGGTGCCAACCCCGATGGGCGAAGGCACGCGGTAGCGGATCGGCGAGGTACGGAAACAGTGTCGACACCCCACTAGTGTGCACTTCGGCCGTGGCCCCGGCATGATCGTCGGGTGGCCAGCTAGGGTCTGAACCGTGAGGGAAGTAGCCGAACACCCGAAGACGTCCGCCGAAGAGGTGTCCGAGCTACGCCGCGCGGGGGCACCCAAACACTGCGGATGGTGCGGCCGACGGCTCGAACAAGGCGGCAACGTCGGCAGGCGCCGCCGCTACTGCGGGCAATCGTGCCGCCAGCGCGCCTACGAACGCCGCACCGCCCTCCAGCGCAGCGGCCTCCCCGACGACGCCGTCGTCCTCTCCGACACCGAGATCGCCACCCTGCAGGACAGGCTCTTCCAACTCCGCTGCGCCGCCGAAGACGTCGTCACCGCGGCCGACGACGGCGCTTCCGCCGCCGAACTCCGCGGCCTCGCCGGCGAAATCGCCCAAGCCGCCAAGGACCTCGAACAACTCCGCTGAGCTACACGATCCCGTCCAGGGCCCGGTACGTCCGGTTGCTCGCGGCCGCCGCACGCTGCTCACGCCCGGTCGCCTCGATGTAGTTCTGACTGGTCGCAAGGCTCGCGTGCCCCAGCAAAGCCATGATCTCGGACGCGGTCGCGCCGTCCTCCGCCAGCCGTGTCGCAAACGTGTGGCGCAACGCGTGGAGGTTCGCCCCGACCGGCACGCGGTCGTGCAGCCCGGCCCACCGGTAGCAGGATTTGACGAGGTACTCCAGCGCGCCGCGGCCGATCGGCTCGCCCGCGCGATCCCGGAGGAGGGGAGTGGAGGGACCGAACCGCTGCTGGGGGAACCGACGACGGCAGGAGGCCAGATACCCCTCGATGATCTTCTCCATGATCGGCTGTACCGGGATCGACCGGTCGCGGCTTCCCTTGCCATGGACGTGCAACCGCATCTCACCCTGACGGCCGACCAGCGACCGCGACGTCAGCGCCCGCATCTCCGCGGCGCGCAACCCGGCGACCAGCCCCAGCGCGATCACCAGGACGTCCCGCTCGGGCCACGGATCCCGCGTCCGGCGCGAACCGTCGGCGGCGGCCGCGAGCAACTGCTCCGGAGTTTCCTCACCCCGCAACGGTTTCGGCGTCAGCGGAGGCGCCTTCGGCCGCGCGACCGCGCCCATCGGATTGCCCGCGAGCAACCCGTCGGACACGCAGAAAGTAAGGAACTGGTTCCAGGTCGACCACGCGCGGAGTACCGAACTCTTCGCATGAGTGTCCGCGAAGGCACCGAAGGCGTTGCGGAGCGCCTGGGCGGTGAGCATCTCGACGGTGAGGTCGTCAGGGGAGCGGTCCAACTCGCGAAGCAGAAGAGCAGTGATGCCGGCGAGGTCGCGGCGGTAGGCGTCGGTGGTGTGAGGAGAATCCTTACGGGGACGACGTGCGGCGAAAAAGGCTTGCTGTGCCTCGGAAACCCTCATGAACATCTTGTACCGCATGGCACCGACATTCTTACACTGGGTTATATTCCGTTTCATGCATAATAGTGATTATGCATGAAACGGAGTGATGGGTCCGGAAACCCCTTGCGGGGGATCTCGTTTCGCTCGCCGCCCCCCGAGGTTGCGCGACAGGTCGTTCCTGACGGTTTTCGTTCTCGAAAACCCGCTCATGACACTTGAGCCACCTGGTCGACGCTGGGCTCAGGCTGGCCGACTGGACGAGATCCATCGGCGCCATTGATCATCAACCACCCCGCGAGATCCACATCGATTCGTCACAGTGACGTATTGAGGCCGGGTGATCGGACATCCGCCCCAGATCTCCGGGGGCGCCCCGAGGCGTCACGGGAGATCTGGGGCGGGCTGAAGGGCGTCGTGCCCGCATCCGCTGCGGCGAGGGGCGCTTTCACTGCGTGACATGCGACGAAAATCCCCATCGCGGCTGCGTCAAGGACCCCTCTTGCCTCCTGATAACCAGGTCAGCCAAGTGCCGATAATGTACATTATGTCAAGTAAGATCTGTGCATGCTCTCCCTCGGTCTAAAGTGGGTCGTGGTTCCATGCCCTGGTGGTTCCTACCGAAGGTGAACTGCTGACGCGTTGACCGTTGCGAGGAATAGCCCAATTCGAGTTCGGCTGCGCGCGCTGGTTGATGAAGGGCTGTTCGGTGTCGGCGAAGCTGGACGCTTGACTGACTCCTGGGCGGAATCCTGCGGCGAATACGCGACACAGGATGTCGGGTATTCGGTGGAATGCTCGCGCTTCACCGAATACACGAAGGGCAAGCGAATCTCATGGGGTCTCGACTCAATCCGTACATCAGGTTCAACGGCACCACACGACAGGCGATGGAGTTTTACCACCGGGTGCTCGGCGGCAAGCTGGAGATCGGCACGATCTCGGACTTCGGTTCGCCGAACTCCCCCGACGCCGACAAGGTCATGCACGCCCAGCTCGACACCCCGCACGGATACACGCTGATGGCCTGCGACGTCGTCGGCCAGATCGAGGACGTGCCGCACTCCCCTGGCAACAACGTCGCGGTCTACCTCGGTGGCGACGGCGAACTCCGAGGCCACTTCGAGAAGTTGTCCGTCGGCGGCACCGTGACCATGCCTCTGGAGAAGCAGGTGTGGGGCGACGAGGCCGGTGCGCTCGTGGACAGGTTCGGGATCACCTGGATGGTCAACATCACCAACGCTACTTCGCGTCCGGAGGAACCAGGCGTCGGGTGATCCGGTCGAACAGTTCCACCAGTGGCTCGCTCACGTCCCGGCCGAACTCCGTCAGCCCGTAGGTGACCTGTGGGGGTGTCGTGGGCTCGACCTGCCGCCAGATCAGGCCGTCCTGGACGAGGGCGCGCAGGGACTGGGCGAGCATCTTCTCGCTGATCCCCCGGATGCTCTCGCGTAGCTCGTAGAAGCGGAGATCGTTGTGCTGCAACGAGATCAGCACCCAGATCCCCCATCGACTGGTGACGTGATCGACCACGTCACTGGCAGCGCAGTCGGTGTGAAACACCTCATACCGCGGCTCTACGTCGGCCGGTTTGAACTGCGAGCCTCCTGCCATGGGAAGAGCTTACCTCGGGGTATGAACTTACGAAAAGTTAGCCGCTGTCCCTAGCGTCGTCGCCACGTCAAGATCGAACGAAGGAGCTGTTCATGATCGTGGTGACCGGGGCTACCGGGAACATCGGCAGGCCGTTGACCGAGGCGCTGGCCGAGGCGGGAGAACAGGTGACGGCGGTGTCGCGGCATGTCGCGACGGCACCGGCCGGTGGTCGGCATGTGGTGGCCGATCTGGCCGAGCCCGGCGGGCTGGATCAGGCGTTGGTGGGAGCGAAGGCGCTGTTCCTGCTGCTTTCCGGCGATCTGCATGCTGTCGGGGCGAACCCTGCCGACATCATCGGCCGGGCTGCGGCCGCCGGGGTTGGCCGGGTGGTGCTGCTCTCCTCGTTGGGTGTGGCGACGCGACCGTTCGGTACGACGCGGGTCGCGATGCGCGCGCTGGAGGACGTGGTGCGGGAGTCCGGTTTGGACTGGGCCATCCTGCGGCCGGGTGGTTTCGCCTCCAATGCCTTGTGGTGGGCGGAGTCGGTCCGTTCGCGGCAGGTGGTCGCGGCGCCGTTCGGTGACACCGGGGTGCCGATCGTCGATCCGGCGGATATCGCGGAGGTCGCGGCCGCGTGTCTGCTGGACGAGCGACACCTTGGTGAGGTCTACGAGCTGACCGGTCCGGAGGTGATCACGCCGCGCGAGCAGGCTGAGGTCCTGGCTGCCGCGCTCGGTTCGCCGGTGCGGTTTCACGAGCTCACCCGTGCCGAGGCGAAGGCGGGTATGGCCCGGAGCATGCCGGCGGAGCTCGCGGACGACACGTTGGACATTCTCAGTTCTCCGACGCCGGCGGAAGTGCGTGTGAGCCCAGATGTGCATCGGGTTCTCGGCCGTGCGCCGCGGTCGTTCGCCGATTGGGCAGCGAGGAACGTCGCCGCGTTCCGCTGAGGGGTTCGCGCTATGGTCGTCCTCCGGAAGCGAACCTGGGGGTTGCCGAAATGTCCGAGAGCGCCGCTGTGCGTGTCGATCCGTCGAACGAGCGGATGTTGAAGGCGTGGGACGGTGACGACGGCGCTCTTTGGGCGAAGCGCGCGCAGCGTTTCAACGACGGTGTCGCCGCTTATCGCGACGCGTTCTTCGCCGCGGCCGGTATCCGACCGGCCGACAACATCCTCGATGTCGGGTGCGGTGCTGGGCAGACGACGCGGGATGCGGCGCGGTTCGCCGGCGGCGGTTCCGCGTTGGGTGTCGACCTCTCCGGTGAGATGCTGGTTCTCGCTCGTCGGCTCGCCGCGGAGGAAGACGTTCCCAACGTCTCCTTCGAACAGGTGGACGCGCAGATCCATCCGTTCGCCGAGGCGCGGTTCGACGTGGTGATCAGCAGGCACGGGTCGATGTTCTTCGGTACTCCCCTGGCCGCGTTCGCCAACTTGGCCAGGGCGACCCGGCCCGGTGGCCGTCTGGTGCTGCTGACGTGGCAACCGTTCCGGCTCAACGAATGGATCACCACGTTTCGGACGGTCTTCGCGGCGGGTCGTGAGGTGCCGTCGTCGGATCTCGCGCTGAGCGACCCGGCCGAGATCGAGAGGTTGCTGGTCTCGGCCGGGTACTCCGGCGTGCGGTGCACCGCGGTGAACGAGCCGATGTACTTCGGCCAGGACGTGGATGACGCGGCCGGGTTCATCGTCGAGCAGCACGGTGGCCGGTTGAGCGACCTGGATGAGGCCACACGCGCCGCGGCTGTGGACGCCTTGCGGGCTGATCTCGCCGAGCACCAGACCGACCGAGGTGTTTTCTACGGCTCGGCGGCCTGGCTCGTCGAGGCCCGGCGTCCTTGAGCTACTGCTTGCGGGCGATCAGGTAGGCCTGTTGCGTGTTTTCGAACTCCTCCGACGGTTCTCGGACGAGAGTGGAGAGCATGCTGAACTTCGCCTCCCCCAGCTGCTCGGTGATCTTCTCGGGTGGCAGGCGGTAGGCGTCGCAGGTGATGTCGTGCCCGTACGCGTGCTCGATGTGGCGTACTTCGTCGCCGACCTGGAAGGCCACGAGCAGGTGGCCGCCTGGGGCGAGGATGCGGTGGAAGTCGGCGAAGATCTCCGGCAGCCGCTCGCGTGGGGTGTGGATGATCGAGTACCACGCGACGACGCCGGCCAATGCGCCGTCCTCAATGGACAATCCGGGCATCTCCCCGACCTGGAAGTCGAGGTGAGGGTACGACTTGCGGGCGACGGCGACCATTTCCGGCGAGAGGTCGACGCCGTGGATGTCGAGCCCCAGCCGGTGGAGGTGTTCGGTGATGCGGCCGGGTCCGCAGCCGATTTCGGCGACGCGGCCGCCGCCGTCGGCCTGGACGAGCTCGGCGTAGGCGCCGAGTATGGCGCGGTCCCAGGTGGATCCGGCGAGGTGGCCGCGGAGGAGTTCGGCGTAGTCGGCCGCGACCGTGTCGTAGGCGGTGCGGGTCGTTTGGAGGTAGTCGGTCACGGCGGCGACCCTATCCCCTCGCCCCGACAACAATCGTCGCGTACAGGTCGTCGTCGGCTCTCACTTCGGGGGCCAATCCGTTGTGTGCCATGGCTTCCGCGGTCCAGGCGGCTTGACTTTCACCGGTTTCGATCAGCAGGTGCCCGCCCGGTGCGAGCCATTGTGGGGCTTCGGCGGCGACGCGGCGGTGGACGTCGACTCCGTCGTGTCCGCCGTCGAGGGCGACGCGGGGTTCGTGGTCGCGGGCTTCGGGCGGCATCATCGCGATGGCGTCGGTGGGGACGTAGGGGGCGTTGACGACCAGGATGTCGACGCGGCCTCGTAGCGTCGCGGGTAGTGGGGTGTAGAGGTCGCCTTCGAAGACCTCTCCCCCGGCTTGAGCGACGTTGATGCGGGCGCAGCGGACCGCGGCGGGCTCGATGTCGGCCGCGTAGAGCCGGATGTCGCCGAGTTCGGCGGCGATGGCGGCGCCGAGTGCGCCGGTTCCGCAGCAGAGGTCGAGGACGACCGCTCCTGGTCCCGCGAGGGTGGCGGCGTGGCGGACCAGGAGTTCGGATCGTTGCCGTGGCACGAAGACGCCGGGTTCGACGGTGATGCGCAGTCCGTGGAATTCCGCCCAGCCGAGGATGACTTCGAGCGGTTCGCCGTCGACGCGGCGTTGGATCATGGTGTCGAGTTCGTCGGGGGTTCGGGCTTCGGCGGTGATCAGGCGGGCCTCGTCTTCGGCGAAGACGCATCCGGCTGCCCGGAGCCTGTCGATGACGGTCACTGGTCTCGCAGTCTGGTGAGGATTCCGTCGAGGGCCTCGCGGACGGTGTCGGGGACGCCGTTGGTGCGCAGGTCGGTGAGGAATTGTTCGTTGAGCCCGCCGGGGGTCATGTGTTTGCCGGTGAGGGTTTCGAGGGAGCCGCTTCGCTGGACGAGTGAGTGTCCGAGCTGGCCGAAGATGTGGCTGGTGAAGGCGGTCGCCGTGGTGTCGTCGATGCCTTGGTCGGTCATCCAGGCGGCGATGGTGCCGAGGTAGTCGAGGTGGGCGGCGAAGGTGGCCGTGGCGCCGCTGAAGACGTCGAGGTCCTTCTCCGCGGCGGGGACGACGCTGCCGCCGATGCTGTCGAAGAGGGTTCGGGCTTCGGGGTTGTCGGGGTACATCGCGGTGAGGCTTTGGCGGCGGGCGGCCGGGGGCAGCGGAATGCTTCTGACGACTTCGCCGGCGGGGGCGGCCCAGTCACGCAGCCGGTCGAGGGGGACGCCGGCGAGGGCGCTGATCAGGACGTGTTCGGGTCGGAAGGTGAGGTCTCGGAGGACTTCTTCGGCGATCGGCGGGCGGACGGCGAGCACGATGGTCGTGGCGCTGTCGAGGACGGCTTGGTTGCTGTCGCGGACTTCGACGTTGGCGAAGCGTGCCGAGAGTTCTTGGCCGACGCTGCGGCTGCGGGGTGAGAGGAAGATCGAGGGCGGGTCGGTGATGTCCTTGCTGAGGCCTTCGACGATGGCGGCGGTGATCTCGCCCGCGCCGACGAATCCGTATTCCATGGTCAGGCTCCCGTGTGGCCGTCGACGCGTTCGCGGATGAGGTCGGCGTGGCCGTTGTGGCGGGCGTATTCGCCGATCATGTGGAGGTAGAGCATGCGCAGTGAGAACGGGTTTCCGCCGAGGTCGAAGGTGTCGTCGAGGGATCCTTCGGCGGTGGCTTCGTCGGCGAGGCGGATCTCTTCGAGGAGGATGTCGTACGCCTCTTCGGCTTTGGTTGCGTCGAGGACTTCGAAGTCGTGGTCCTTGCCGAGGGCGGGGTTGTAGAGGGGGTCGATGTCCTGTGCGGCGTAGCGCAGGCGGAACCAGAAGCGTTCGACCTTGGCGAGGTGCCGGACGAGGCCGAGGAGGGTCATGTTCGACGGCGGGACCGACGCCGTGGCGAGTTGTTCTCCGGTGAGGCCGGCGAGTTTGTGGAGGAAGGTGCCGCGGTGCCAGGCCAGCAGGGAGGGCAGGAGGGTCGGCTCGTCGGCGGCGGTGTCGCCGGATGGCCGGGTCACCTCCGGGGCGGTCCATGTCATAGCGGCGATCATGCCATCGGGTGACGTGGGGTTCGTGGTGTGCCCGCTGGGGTGAGCGGGGTCACGTGATGGCTGCTGAATCCTTTGGCGAGGGTCGCGGCTCTTGTAGGGGCCGGGACAAGCTCGGCGCAGGAGGAGGTTGTCGTGGAGGCCGAGTGGCCGAGGGAGTCGTTGATCGTGGCGGCGCAGGGTGGGGATACGTCCGCCATCGCCGCCCTGGTCTCGGGTTCCCATCCGCATGTGCAGCGGTTCGCGCGGTCGTTGTGTGCTTCGCCGGAGGACGCGGAGGATTCGGCGCAGGAGGCGCTGATCATCCTGTACCGGAAGATCGGCACGCTGCGTGCCACGGGTGCGCTCGCGTCGTGGATGTTCCGGATCGTGCGCAACGAATGCCTTCGCAGGGCGCGCCGGGCGGTGCGTGGTGCGGATCCGGCGGATTCCGTCGCGATGGTGTCGGCCGAGGAAGACGCGTTGGATCGGCTGGAGGCGCGACGGGTGGCCGCGGCGATCGCCGAGTTGCCCGCTGACCAGCGTCGCGTCTTGATCATGCGTGACATCCAGGGCCGTTCGGGTCGGGTGGTCGCGGACGCGCTCGGGCTGAGCACGGCCGCGATGAAGTCCCGGCTGCATCGCGCGCGGGCGACGGTTCGTGCCCTTCTCGACAGCCCCGCTTCCTGACCTTCGGTTGAGGAGTTTTCATGCTCGAAATCGGTTCCACGGTCCCTGACGTCGCGCTGGAGGACACGACAGGGCAGGTTGTGCGGCTTTCGGAGTTCCGCGGTACGGCAAGCGTGCTGATCTATTTCATGCGCTCGACCACGTGTCCGGTGTGCACCGGCCATGTGAAGGACCTCGCGGCGCGGTCGGAGGAGTTCGCGGCCGTTGGTGTGCGGGTGCTGGTGGCGGTTCCCGAGGGCCGGGCTGAGGCGAAGGTGTGGCGAGCGAAGCGCGGGTTGTCGCTTCGGGTGGTCTCGGGCCGGGACGGCACGCCGCATGAGGCGTTCGGTTTGGTGAAGAAGATGCTGCAGCAGTCGGGCAGTGTGCTGATCGACCGGGAAGGGGTGGTCCGGCATGCCCATGCGGCGACCATCCCGACCAGTGCTTATGACAAGAAGGGCATCGCCAGGGCGGTGGAAGGGCTCGCCAGGGTGCGTTGACTGAAGGTGTGAATCAGTGCTTCACTTCTTGGGTGCCGTATCGCCGTACACCGAAGGTCCAGGAGCGCCTGGACGCTCAGCGTGACGCCGTTCTCGCCGCCGCCATGGAGCAATTGGCCGAGCGCGGGTACGCGGGTTGTTCGGTGTCGGCGGTCGCCGAGCGGGCGGGCGTGGCGGTCGGGAGCGTGTACCGCCACTATCCCACCAAGGCCGCGCTGGTCGTGGAGTTGTTCCGCAAGGTCGTCACGCGTGAGGTCGAGGCTGTGCGCGAGGTGTCGGAACGGCCCGGCACGCCTGCCGAGCGGGTCGTGGCGGTCTTCGACACCTTCGCGAGCCGGGCGCTGAAGACGCCGCGGATGGCGTACGCGCTGCTGGCCGAGCCCGTCGACGCGCCGATCGAGGCCGAGCGGCTGGTGTTCCGGCGTGCCTTCCGTGACGTCGTGGCCCAGCACGTGGCCGACGGCGTCCGGTCCGGGGCGCTGCCCGCCCAGGACGCGGACGTCACCGCGGCGGCGCTCGTCGGGGCGGCCGCCGAGGTGCTGATCGGTCCGTTGACCACCGGCAGTGCGGACGAGGTGTCCGGACTGCGCACTTTCGTCCTGCGTTCCTTGGGAGGTTCCGATGCCGAGCACTCATGAGGTCACCAATCAGGTTCCGCCGCTGGCGGAGCACGACGTCGCCGCCGATCCGGCCTTGCTGGAGGGGCTGGAACGGGCGGGCGCCGGGTGGGCGGTGGCCGAGGTGCACTCCCTCGGCAGGCTCGCCGGCAGTGAGCACGTTCAGGAGTGGGGCAGGCTGGTCAACGAGAACGAGCCGGTACTGCGGACGCACGACCGGGTCGGGAACCGGATCGACGAGGTCGAGTTCCACCCGCATTGGCACGATCTCATGGATGTCGCGGTGTCGTATGGGCTGCACGCGGCGCCGTGGCGGGATTCGCGGCCGGGCGCGCACGCGGCGCGGGCGGCGAAGATGTATGTCTGGGGCCAGGTCGACGCGGGACACACGTGCCCGATTTCGATGACGTACGCGGCGATTCCGGCGTTGCGGTTCAATCCGGAGCTGTCCGCGCGGTACGAGCCGTTGCTGGCGGCGACGGAGTACGACTTCGGGTTGCGTGAGCCGAGTACGAAGCGCGGGCTCATCGCCGGGATGTCGATGACGGAGAAACAGGGCGGGTCCGACGTCCGGGCGAACACCACCACGGCGCGTCCGGTCGGCGACGGCGGTTATGTGATCGTCGGGCACAAGTGGTTCACCTCGGCGCCGATGTCGGACATGTTCCTGACGCTGGCGCAGGCACCGGGCGGGCTGTCGTGTTTCCTGCTCCCCCGGGTCCTGCCGGACGGTTCCCGCAACGGGATCCGGTTGCAGCGGCTGAAGGACAAGCTGGGCAACCGGTCCAACGCGTCGTCGGAGGTCGAGTACGACGACGCGATCGGCTGGCTGGTCGGCGAGGAAGGCCGCGGGGTGCGCACCATCATCGAGATGGTGAACAACACCCGGCTGGACTGCGCGGTCGGGAGCGCGTCGGGGATGCGGTACGGCGCCGTGCGGGCGGTGCACCACGCGCGGCATCGTCGCGCGTTCGGAGCGAACCTGGTGGATCAGCCGCTGATGGGCAACGTGCTGGCGGACCTCGTCGTGGAGTCCGAGGCGGCGACGACGGTCGGGATGCGGCTCGCGTCGGCCACCGACCGGCCGGAGGACGAGCAGGAGCAGGCGTTCCGGCGGCTGGGGCTGGCGGTGACGAAGTACTGGGTGTGCAAACGCGGTCCGTCGCATGCGGTGGAAGCGCTGGAATGCCTCGGCGGGAACGGGTACGTCGAGGAGTCGGGGATGCCGCGGCTCTATCGTGAGGCTCCGCTGATGTCGATCTGGGAGGGTTCGGGCAACGTCGCGGCCCTGGACGCGTTGCGGGCGATGGCAAAGCAGCCGGAGTCGGTGGCGGCGTATTTCGCGGAGGTCGAGCAGGCGTCCGGCGCCGACACGCGGCTGGACGACGCGGTGGGACGGCTACGCAAGGAGCTGTCGGATCTCTCGGACATCGAGTACCGGGCGCGGCGGCTGGTCGAGTCGATGGCGTTGGTGCTGCAGGGTTCGCTGCTGGTGCGACACGGGACGCCGGCGGTGGCCGACGCGTTCTGCGCGTCGCGCCTCGGCGGCGACTGGGGTGTCGCGTTCGGGACGCTTCCGTCCGGTGTGGACACTCGGGCGATCATCGCCCGTGCGGAGGTCTGAGTTTTAGGCGGTGGAGCGCTCCTGGCGGCTGGATGTCCAATTGATGCATGTACGGTTCCGCGCGGGGTCGTGAGTGGCAAAGGGCGTTAGAACGACCCAAAACACTCACGATCCCGCGCAAAGACTCACAAATCGCCTGAATCGGGCACCCGGCGTCCATTCGAGTCCTGCTGGACAGTCGAGATCCAGGTCTCTTGGCTGAGCCCCAGACCGGCAGCTATGCGACACGCGAGGAATCTCCTGTCACCGAACGCTCTGTGCCCGTATGACCACGTCGTGCGCCGGTCCGGCCGGTTCCCCCGGCCGGACCGGCGCCGCGCACTGCGAACGGCCGCAGGATTGCGGAATTCGGGTGCATCCAGGAGCCCGCGTGTCGGCTACGTTCGTCGGTCATGGTCGATCGCCGAAGATGCCTGGTCCTGGTTCCCCTGGCGCTGTTCGCCGCCGGTTGCGCGGCGGCCGAGCCGACGCCGATCTTCGCCGCGGCGAGTTCGAGACCGTCGGCGGAGAGCGTGCCGTTGATGGAGGCGGCGGTCCCGTCCGGCGCGCCGTTCGTGTCGGCGGACGGACGGAACCTGAGGGCCTGCGCCGATGGGGAGTGCGAGGTGCTGGTCCGGACCGGAGACCAGATCCCCAACGACGGCGGCGCCGGTCCGCTCGCGGTCGCTGTCCAGGCGGGGAAGGTGGGCCTCGCCCCGGCTTCCGGCGGGATGGGCGGGGCGATGTCCGGTCCGGCGGGGGCCGTCCACCAGATCAACCGGCAGGTGATCGCCGTCGTCGCGGTACAGGGTGACGAGGGGATCGTCCGGCTCAGCCGGAAATAGCGGATCAGTTCAGGCCGGCGACGAATTCGCTGAGCAGCCGGTTCGCCGTCGCGGAGGTACAGGCGGTCGAAGTCGGCGCGTGCCACCTTGCGCCGGAATTCTCCCCGGTAGGACGGGTCACCGGCGTCGTGCACGGTGTCGGTGAACCACGTCGCGAACGCCTGGTAGTTCCACACCTCGCGCAGGCGCGTCTCGGAACAGGAATCGAGCGGGCCCGGATCACCGTTCTCGTAGAAGTGGATCAGGGCGTCGGCGAAGACGTCGGCGTCGTGCAGCGCGAGGTTCATGCCCTTCGCGCTCATCGGGGGGACGATGTGCGCGGCGTCGCCGAGCAGGTGGAGCCTGCCGTGGCTCATCGGGCTGATCACCTCGCCGCGCAGCGGCAGCAGTTGTTTCTCGACGATCGCGCCCCTTGCGGCGAGTGGTTCACCGAACCGCGTCTCGAGTTCACTCCAGATCCGCTCGTCCGGCCAATCCTCGGCGGTGTCGTCGAGCGGGCACTGGAGATAGAACCTGCTCGCCCGCGGTCCTCTGCCGAACTGGGCGGCGAATCCGCGCCGGTGGATCGCCATCACCGCCTGCTGGGTGGCGGCCGCCTCGGCGAGGACCACCAGCCACGCGTAGCCGTATTCGTGGGTGTGGCGGGTGATCCTGTCTTCGGCGAGGGCGGCCCGGGACGCGCCGCGGTTGCCGTCGCATCCGGCGATGAAGTCGCCTTCGACGATCGATCCGTCGCCGAGCCGGACGCGCGGGCGTTCTCCGTCGATGTCCTCCACGGACACCTCGGTGTCGAACCGCAGGTCGCCTCCGTCCTGTTCGAATACGGCGATGAGGTTCCGGACCAGGACCTGCTGGGGGCAGAACCGGCCTTCCCGGTGTTCTTCCACGGCGAGCGTCAGTGGCCTCGGCTGTCCGTCGACGCGGAAGCCGAGACTGGGTTCGACGGGCGTCCCGCCGACGACGCGGTCTTCGAGTCCTCGTTTCCGGAAGACGCGGGTCGCTCTGGTGTCGATGACTCCGGCGCGCTGTCGTTGCTCGACGTGCTCGCGGCTGCGCCGTTCGAAGATGACGCAGCCGATTCCCTCGCGTAGCAGGAAGTTGCCGAGCGCGAGTCCGGACACGCCTGCTCCGACGATGAGGACTGGTTTGTTCTCTTTCCCTGTAAGCATGCTTCGAGTCTTGCCCGGGGCGACGGTGTCGCACTACCGGTATCGTGACTTCTTATGCTGGAATCCCGCCAACCGCTGGGCGACACCGGCTGGGGCTCCATGGCCCACGGGCAGGTGGTGGGCTCGCACTCCCATACCCAAGGGCAACTGCTTTATCCCTCGGCGGGCGCGCTCGCGACCACGACGGAACGGGGCACCTGGCTCGCCCCGGCGAACCGGATCACCTGGACGCCGCCGGGCTTCGAGCATTCCCACCGCGCCTACGGCGAGACCGAGATCCGGCGGATCGAACTGCCCGTCCGGCTCTGCCGGTTCCTTCCCGCCGTGCCGTCGGTCTTCGCCGTGACACCGTTGCTGCGTGAGGCGCTGCTGGCGCTCAGCAACGGACGCACTCGCGGCCCAGGACCCCGGCACCGGCTCCGCGGGCTGATCATCGACGAACTCACCGACGCCCCGCCGCAGGAGCTGTACCTGCCCGAACCCGTCGATGACAGGCTGCGCGCGGTGACTTCGCTGCTGCATGCCGATCCGGCGAATTCGGCGACGTTGCGTGAACTCGGCCGGGCCACCGGCGCCAGCGAGCGTGTGTTGAGCCGGCTGTTCCAGGGAGAACTCGGGGTGAGCTTCCGGCGGTGGCGGAGCATGCTCCGCGTGCAGCATTCCCTCGTCCTGCTCGGCGACGGCCACGCGGTGACCACCGTCTCGGCCCGGCTGGGGTGGGCGAATCCCACCAGTTTCATCAAGGCGTTCGTCGCCGTCGTCGGTGAGACGCCCGGGCGGTACCAGGCCGGACTGGGTCGAAGGTGATCCCTGTACCTACTAGTATGTACGGCATGCATGCGATGCAGTACGAGATCACCCTGCCCGCCGACTACGACATGGGCATCATCCGCGAACGCGTCGCCACGCGCGGGCATCTGCTCGACGACTTCGGCGGCCTGGGGCTGAAGGTCTACGGGATCCGTGAGCGCGGCGTCGACGGCTCGACGCTGAACCAGTACTCGCCCTTCTACCTGTGGCACGACGAGGCCGGGATGAACGCGTTCCTGTTCGGCGGCCCGTTCAGCGGCATCGTCGAATCCTTCGGTCGTCCCGCCGTGCAGCACTGGACCGTGCTCGGCTTCGAGGAAGGACCCGCGTTCGGCACTCCCCCGGCCGCGGCGGGAAAACACGTCGTGCGAATCCCCGACGAGACCGACCCGGTCGCTTTCCTCGGCGAAGCTCTCGACGGACTTCGCGAGCACCTCCGCCAGGACGGCGCGCATTCGGGCGCGCTCGCCGTCGACCCGCGGACCTGGCAGGTCATCCGCTACAGCCTGTGGACCACTGAGGCGCCGGAGACGGACGAGACCCGGTACCGGATCCTCCACCTGTCCTCGCCGCACCTGGATCAGCTGCGGCGAGGACGGCAGTGGGATCAGCCGAGTAATGCGGCGAACAGCGCGCCGGGATCGGTTTCGGGCGGCCCCGCGGGCCACTGATCCCGGTACGGATACCAGAGCCCGTCCTTGCCCAGCCGCACCTGCACGCCCGTTCCGTGGACGGTGCAGTGGTTGCGTTCGACGTCCAGCCCCTGACCGGGATCGTCCACGACCTCGGCGAACGCGGCACGTGCCCGGCCCATCGCCTGCGGCGGCGGGGTCCACGCGGTCTCCAGGACGTCGAGACCGGCCCGGCCGCCGTGCCGCCAGGCGAGCACCGCGCGGTCGAAGTCGTCGCCGCTCTCGGCCGGGCGCAGCCTGTCGGCGGTCTCCGGACGAGTCGCGGCTAGGCGGACGGCATCTTGTTTGCGGGTGGGCTTCGGCTGCGACGACA
Source organism: Amycolatopsis sp. cmx-4-54 (assembly GCF_046548895.1). Taxonomy (NCBI): domain Bacteria; kingdom Bacillati; phylum Actinomycetota; class Actinomycetes; order Pseudonocardiales; family Pseudonocardiaceae; genus Amycolatopsis; species Amycolatopsis sp. cmx-4-54. The sequence continues at coordinate 807,488 of NZ_JAEBEJ010000001.1, read as the reverse complement.
GCAGCGCACCGGCCATCTGTCCGGCGTTCGCGACCAGCAGGGCGAAGGTCTCGGCCGGAATGCCGGGCGCCCCGGGCACGGTCGGGCCCCCGGTGGGAGCGAATCCGGCGAGATCCGGCAACGGACCCGGCTCGTCGGCGTACGCGCGCTCGGCCGGGACTTCGTCGTCCCCGGTGCGCACGAACCGAGGCGCGTTGCGTCGCTGCAGTTCGTCGAGCAGTTCCCGCTCCCCCTTGCCTCGCATCAGCAGCAGCACGAAGGGATCCGCGTCCAGCAGCCACGAAGCCTGGAACGACAGCGCCGCGGCGTGACGGCACGGCAACTCCCAGCCTGGGCAGTCGCAGTCCGGGTCGAGGTCGCCGATCCCGGGCAGCAGATGCACCCCGGCGTCGTCGGCGGCCTCGACGAGATCGTGCGGCATGTCCCGGTCCAGCAAGGCGGCGAGATGCCCGGCCCTCGAGGCGACCCGGTCCAGGAACCGGTCCCACTCGTCGCCGGTCAGCTCCGCGAGACGGACCTCGGTGCGGTACTGGCCCTCCTGGTCGTCGACCACGGCGGCGATCCGCCCCGGGCTGACCGTGATCGGACCGACCCGGCCCGCCGCGGCGTACTTGCGGCCCTGTTTGAGCTGGCGCAGATCCAGCGCGGTGTCCTCCATCGCGCTGATCCACGCGCGGCCCCACCACGAGCGGGCGAACTGGCCACGCCCGCCTTGGGCGCCGAAGGCGGGGAAACCGCGGACGCGGTCGTCTGGCGTGCTCATCGGCGGCTCCTCAACTCGACCAGGTCGGCCAGCTCGGCGTCGGTCAGTTCGGTCAGTGCGGCCTCGCCACCGGCGAGTACCGCGTCGGCGAGGGCACGCTTCTCCCGCAGCATCGCCGCGATCCGGTCCTCGACCGTGCCCTCGGCGATGAGCCGGTGCACCTGCACCGGCCTGGTCTGCCCGATCCGGTACGCGCGGTCGGTCGCCTGGTCCTCCACCGCGGGGTTCCACCAGCGGTCGTAGTGCACGACGTGATCGGCGCGGGTCAGGTTAAGCCCGGTCCCCGCCGCCTTGAGCGACAACAGGAACACCGGCACCTCACCGGCCTGGAACCGGCGCACGAGTTCCTCGCGTTTGGGCACCGGCGTTCCGCCGTGCAGCAACTGCGTGCCGATCCCGCGCTGCGCGAGGTGCCGTTCCAGCAGCCGCGCCATGACGACGTACTGGGTGAACACCAGCACCGACCCGTCCTCGGCGAGGATCGTGCCCAGGAGCTCGTCGAGCAGTTCGAGCTTGCCCGACCGCCCGTCCAGCACCGCTTCCGACGGCTCCTTGAGGTACTGCGCGGGATGGTTGCAGATCTGTTTGAGCCCGGTGAGCAGCTTGACGATCCGGCCCCGGCGCGCGATGCCCTCGCTGCCGGCGATCTCGGCCATCAGCTCGCGCACTGTCGCCTCGTACAGGGCCGCCTGCTCGGCGGTGAGCGTCACCGGCCGGTCGGTCTCCGTCTTGGGCGGCAGCTCCGGCGCGATCCCCGGATCCGATTTGCGACGGCGCAACAGGAACGGGCGGACGAGCCGGGACAGCCGTTCCGCGGCCTCGGGGTCCTTTCCGGACTCGACCGGTTTCGCCCACACCCGGCGGAAATCGGCCATGGTGCCGAGCAGTCCCGGTGTCGTCCAGTCCAGGATCGCCCACAACTCGGCGAGGTTGTTCTCCACCGGGGTGCCCGTCAGTGCCACCCGTGCCGACGACTTCAGCGTCCGCAACGCCTTCGCCGTGCCGGAGCGGTAATTCTTGACGTGCTGCGCCTCATCGGCGACCAGCAATCCCCAGTGGACACTCGCCGGCGGTTCCGGGTCGGCGCGCAGGGTGCCGTAGGTCGTCAGCACGAAGCCGCCGTCGAGATCCTCGAGCGAGCGTTCGGCACCGTGGAACCGGCGCACCGGGACACCGGGGGCGAACCGGGTGATCTCGCGTTCCCAGTTCCCCAGCAAAGATGCCGGGCAGACGACCAGCGTGGGCCCGTCGGCACGATGCAGGTGCAGCGAGATCAGCGTGATCGTCTTGCCGAGCCCCATGTCGTCGGCGAGACAACCGCCGAGCCCGATCGACGTCATGGCGGTGAGCCACTGCAGGCCGCGCATCTGATAGTCGCGCAGGGTCGCGGCCAGACCTCGTGGCGGTGCCTGCGGTTCGGGCGGCGCGAGCAGCCGTTCCCGCAACGCGGCGAGCCAACCGTCGGTGAGGACGTCGACGCGTTCACCGTCGACCTCGGCCGTCCCGCTCAGGGCGGCGCCGAGCGCGTCGATCGGCGTGAGCGGCTTCAGCGCGCGATCCCGCGCCTTCGCCGCCAGCGCCGGATCGACGAGCACCCACTGGTCGCGCAACCGCACGACCGGACGGTGCGCCTCGGCCAGTGCGTCCATCTCGGCCGCGGTGAGCGGTGCGCCGCCGAGCGCCAGCTGCCAGTCGAACTGCAGCAGCGTGCCGCCGGCGAAGAACGACGGGAGGTCGGCAGGCGGCGCGGCACCGCCGCCGACGACGGCCTTCGCGCTCAGATCGCGGACGAGATCGGCGGGCCAGTGCACGTCGATCCCCGCCGTGGCCAGCAGCGGCGCGGCCGTGGTGAGCAGCTCGGTGATGTCGGTGTCGCGGAGCCCGACCTCATCGGGCACCGCGGCGCTCAGCAGAGGCTCCAGCGGTGGCCACAGTTGCGCGGCCCGGCGAAGGGCCAGCATCACGTCGATCCGCGCTCGCGGGCCGAACCGGTCGTCACCTGCCCAGAGCGCGGCGGCGTCGATCAGGACGCCGGGGTCGGCGAGGCTGTGCACCTGGACGACCCCGCTGAAGCGCCCGGTGGTGAAGTCGTCGCCCGGTGCCTCGACGCGCACCGAGACCCGGACACCGGAGTCCAGCCCTGCCGCAACCTCGGCCGCCCAGTCCCGCAACTGCGGTAGGTGATGCGCGGGTGCGGCGGCGAACGCTTTGACGCCCGCCGCCTGCGCGGCCGCGGGCGTGCGGGGAAGTGTGTCGGCCACGGCGTCGAGGAACGCGCGCAGCAACGGATACCGCGCGGGGAGCAGGTTTCCCTCGCCCGGAATCGCTCGTGCCCGCGCCGGCATCGCTTCGGACAACTCGCGCAGCCACGCGGCGTCGGCGGGTTCCAGCGGGCCCGCGCGCCAGGCGTCCACATCGGACTCCGTGAGCCCGGGCAGCAGCCTGCCGGCCTCGGCGAGCTTCAACGCCGCCGCGGCCGCGGTGCTCCAGAAACGCGCGGAGGGATCGTCGCTCTCACGAAGCCGCAGCAGCGCGGGGAGCGCCTCGGCCATCGGTAGCCGTACGCACGGCACCGTGGCGACCTCGGGGAGAGCGACTGTCACCTCCCCGGTCCCCGGCGTGTTCCCCCCGGCGTTCCAGAAGACGAATCCGCTGGTCCGCGGGGGATTCTTCGGTTCGAAAACGACACTGCCGAAACCGTCGTGAGACGCCACTCAACCCCAATCTCTGTACGGTGTACAGTTCAGGATAACACAACTCTGTACACTGTAGAGAGAACGTGATGACAGACGCGGACCACACCGGCACGGGCGATCCACGGCGGACCATCGAACTGCTCTGGGGTGTGCGCGAGAAACCCCGCCGTGGCCCCAAACCGAAGCTCACCGTCGAGGAGATCGTCACCGCCTCGATCGAACTGGCCGACACCGAGGGCATCACCGCGCTGTCGGTGCGCCGGGGCGCGGAGAAGCTCGGCGTCTCCCCCATGACGATCTACACCTACATCCCCGGCCGCGCCGAACTGCTCGACCTGATGATCGACCGGGTCCACGGCGAACTGACCGATCCGCCGGAGAGTCACGACTGGCGGGTCACGATGACGATTCTCGCCGAGGACGCCTGGGAGATGTACCACCGGCACCCGTGGATGCTCCAGCTCACCACCGGACGTCTCCCCCTCGGCCCGCACACCTTCGCCAAACACGAACGCGAACTGAGGGCCGTCGACGCGATCGGGCTTACCGACCTGGAAATGGACGCGGTGGTCGCGATGGTCAACGGATTCGTCCAGGGCATCGCGCGCGGTTCGGTCGAATCGGCGAGTCTCGTCCGGCGATCCGGGCTGACGGACATGGAGTGGTGGACGGCCAGCGCGCCCGTGCTCGCGGAGATCCCCGAAGCCGACGCCGGGCTGTTCCCGCTCGCGGCGCGGATCGGGCAGGCCGCCGGGGAGACACACGGTGCGGCGAGCGCGCCGCTGCACACCTTCCGGTTCGGGCTGGCGCGGATTCTGGACGGGGTCGAGCAACTGGTGAACGGTGGTTCCGGCACTTCGGGCGCCGAACTGCCTTCGTGAGCACGTGGAGGTGCCTTCGTCGGCCGGGTCCTGGCAGCTTCTCGGCCGTCCATAAGGGATATTTTCCGAGGTGTCAGTGCCCGAGTTGAGCGATTTGTGCGGTTCCTCGGGGGGTGAGTTAGAACCAAGTGGTAAGGGGCGTTGGAGTCAGGGGTGTCTCAGATACCTGCTGATTGTGGCGGCAGTGGACCTGCGCGATCGCCACCCGGGGCGCAGCAACACCACCAGCCCCTTTCAGTCACAGCAAGGGCGGCGGTACGGGGTCGCTCCAGTCTCGTGAGTGTTTTGGGTCGTTAGAACAACCATTACCACTCACGACCCCCGCACAAGACCGCGCACATGGGCATCAACCAGGCATTTCGAAACGTGAAAGTGTCCCTTGTGGACACTGGCATACGGTCGGCCACTGAGCCGCTCAGATCACTTGCCGCGTCGTCGCAGTGAGCGGTAGAGCAGCCACAGCGCCAGCGCGACCGGGGTCAGGACCGCAGTGACCAGGATTCCCGCGAACATCCCATAGCCGTGCGGATCGAAGGCCAAGCCGGTCGCGCCGAGCACCGCGCGGCCGATGAGCAGCACGATCACCGCGGCGACGCAGACGAACGCGCCCAGCACGACGCGCCGCAGCACCGTTCGCGAGGCACTATCCATGAGCCGTCACTCCGGGTCGGGAGTGCAGATGGTCAGGAACGACTTCCGGTTCTCGCGCTGCACGGCCGCCGCGTCCAGCCAGCCGCTCCGGCCGAACAGGTACCTGCCGGACGGATGCTGGGCCGACTCACGCAGCACCTGGGCGACGTCGGCCTTGGCGCCGTTCGCCTTCGGGCCGTCGACGGCGACACTGACCGACCCTGCCTTGGTCCAGTCGTACCCCGCGGGCAGCGGTGTCCGTATCTGGAGCGGGCCACCGGTATCCGGAAAGGACACCCCGAGCAGGTCCAGGTGCTCGACCCGTACCCCCGGCCGCGGCGCGGTCCACACCTGTTCGGTGCTCGCCTGGGTGCCGGAGTCGAACGTCAGCCTCAGACCGGTGACGCCCTCGCACGGAGTTCCCGTCCACAGTTTCAGCACACCGTCCTCGACCCGGAATCCGGCCTCCGGTGGCAGCGACGGCGCGAACTGCGCCCTGGTGTCGCACGCCGCGGTCACCGCCACCACGAGCAAGGCGGCGCAGGCGACGCGCGAACCCCTAGTGATATCCGCCATCGGTCAGTCCCGCGTCTTCCTCGGTTTCGTTGCCGCCGGTGACCTGCTCCCACGCGTAGGAGGCGAGGAAGCCGGCATAGCCTTCGCGCGCCCATTGCTGGGAGTGGCGCTCCTCGTGGTGCAGCAACCGGTCCAAGTCGAGCGAACCCTCGGACGCGCCGTTGTCGCCCTCGTACCAGGCGTTGCCCGACTTCACGACCTCTCGGAGTTGCTGCGCCGGATCCTTCGCGTCGTCGATGTTCAGCATGAACGTGTCACCCCAGGCGGTTCCACCTTGCTGGCTGAACTGGTCCTGGACGAGGTTCCCGCCAAGGCCCATCATCATGCCGTTCGGGGTGGTCACCAGCCGCCCGCCGTTGCCGTGCACGAAGCCCACGTCGTCGTCGTAGCTCCAGGAGTTCTCCCGTTGCCGGTCGGTGATCCGCCGCAGCTCCTCGGATCCGTACGGGGTCGGCGCGAAGTCGGTCTTCTCGCCTTCGGTGCCGTAGTCGGTGCCCGCGTTCAGGATGTAGGTCATCCGGACCGCCTTGGCGGCGTCGTCCCCGCTGATGCCGGTCGGCATCAGGAAGTACGACTTGAACGTCCCGTCGCCGTCCTCGTCCTCGCGGATCTCTTCCATACCGTCGAGGACCTTGAAGTCCTCGGGCGTGATGTCGTGTTCGTCGGCGATCTTCTTGATGGTGTCGATCGACACGCCCCGGCGTACGGCGTTCTCGAGCCACTGCCGGTAGTGCCCGGACGCGGGTGGCCCGGTCAGCAGCCCCGCCTCGCGCAGGGACTGCTCCATCTCGATCACCTTGGCGTCGATCTCCCCGCTCTTCTTCGCTCCTGCGAGGGTGGTCGCTCCGTCGTCGCTGATCTCGCCGTCCTGCGCGAGTCGCATCACCCGGGCGAGGGCGGCGTCGATGTTGTTCGCCGCCGTGAGGATCGCCTTGGTTTCCTGCTTCAGCTGCGTCCTGATGGTTTCGCGGTGCCGTCGGGACTCGGCGTACTCTTCGGCCTCGAACCGCGATTTCGGCGGCGGGTCGGCGGGTTTGTCGTCCACGAGCGCGCCGTCGGCGGCGATGCGGAACTGGTAGGTATGGGCGAGGGAGTCGTTGTTGGCGACCCTGCTCTTGAGGGCGGTCACCTCGTCCGACGCGTTCTGCAGGGCGGTTTCGACGGCGGACAGTTCCGCGACCAGGACCTCGGCCTTGTTCCGCGTGTCGCCCAGCGAACCGCGGGCGCGCTCACCGGCCGCGCCGCGCCAATCGGGCAGTTTCCGGGCGTCGTCGAGTTCGTCCTGCAACCCGACGAGCTTGTCCCGCCGCCCACTCAGGTTGGTGGCCGTCGTGTCGAGCGCCTCGGCGTCCCATTTGCGGACGTCGTCGTAGCCGATCGTCATCCTCCGAATGCCTCCTTCGCGGAGTTCTCGTTTTCGGAGTAGGTGTTCGCGGCCTTCGTGATCGAGTCGCTCCAGCCGTCGATCTCGCCGGCCCACCCCTTCGCCCGCTCGGTGAACGTCGACGCCAGCGTCGGCGCGCTCTTCGCGGCCTCACCACCGGGCAGCGCCGTCGCGATCGCCTCCACGCCGGTGCCCGGTTCCACGGCTCTGGCCTGGTCCGCGGCGGATCCCGCCGCCTTGGCCGCGTTCCGCAGCTGACCGATCTGGACCTCGTACCCGCTCACAGCCGGTGGACTCTACTTGAGCTCGGAGGCCTCCACAGGCGATTTGGGCGATTCTTCGACGACCGGAGGACGGGCGAGTTCGGCCAGTTGCCGGACGACGTCGTCGTATCGCGCCTGATCCGCGACGGCACGGGCCTGTGCGCGCTCCAGTTCTTCGGCCAGGGCCGTCGCCCGGGCTTCGGCGAGACTCCTGGCCGTGTGCTCCTGAGCGAGTTCGGCTCGGACACGGTCCAGATCTCCACGCAGCGCGGCCGATTCCGCCCGCGCGGCGGCACAGTCCTTTTCGGACACCGTCGCCCTGGCCTTCGCCTCGTCGAGCCGGTCCAGCAGCGCTTCGAGTTCCGCGACCGCCCTGGCCAGAGCCGTGTCCCGCTCGCCGAGTTCCGCCGAAAGCCGGGTCTTCTCCTCCCGGACGGCCGCGAAGTCCTCGCGCAGCGTCCGGAGGTCGGACACCAGCGCGTCGCGGGCGCGTTCGGCCGCCACGGTCGCGGCTTCGGCGGCGCCCCGGCCACGTTCGTGCGCGGCGACTTCGGCCCACGAACGCCGGCGGGTCTCCTCGGCGTCCTTCAGCGCCTCTTCGGCGACGCGTTCCGCTTTGGCCTTGGCCATCTTGTCGTCGCGGGACGCCGCCAGCGCGGTCGCGCGAGCGGTGTCGGCCTTCGCCGCCGCCTGCTGCGCGTCCTCGGCCTCGCGCCGGGCCGCGGCCGCGTCGGTTTCGGCTTCGGTAACCCGGCCGAGAGCCGCCTCGGCGGCGTTGTCGAATCGCGAGCGCATGGCGTCCAGCAGTTCCACGAGCGACGCCGCGGCCGGGGTGAACTCGTCGGCGATCCGGCGGACCTCCAGCAGCGGATCGGCCACGCTCGCCACGGCGGCCGCCCGCCGGGCGCGCGACGCGGCGTCGGCGTGGGTCTTGCCGCAGTAAGCCGAAGGCCTGCCGCCCTTGCGTTTCCCGTCGGCGTCCACCGCCGGCGGGGGCAAGGGATTCTCGCAGCCCTCCAGCGCACACAGCCGGACCTCGTCGGCGTCCGTATCGATCACCGCAGCAGGGTAGCGCTGCCCGCCCGTGCGAAAAGCGGGGCAACGCCGGGAAGACCGCCGATAGGGTCGATCGCATGCGTGTCCTGTTCACCTTCGCCGGCGGCAACGGTCACTTCCGGCCCCTGCTCCCCCTCGCCCGCGCGCTCGCCGACGCGGGCCACACGATCGCGTTCACCGGCGAGCCGTTCATGGTCCCGATCGTCGAGGCGACGGGATTCGCCGCGTTCCCCTCGGGGCCCAACCTCGGCGGTGACGGCCGCCGTCGCCCGTTGCTGCCTGTCGACAGGGACCGCGAGGACGCCGACCTCCGCGACGGGTTCGTCCGCCGCACCGCACCCCTGCGCGCGAAAGACGTCTTGGCGCTCTGCGAAGACTGGACACCCGATCTGCTCGTCTGCGACGAAGCCGATCACGGCGCGATGATCGCGGCCGAAAAGCTCGATCTCCCTCACGCGACCGTCCTGGTCATGGCGGCGGGTGTCCTCATCCGTCCCGGACTGGTGGACGACGCGCTCAACGAGGTCCGTGCCTCCCACGGGCTTCCGCCGCAGCGGAACCTCGACATGGCCTATCGCCATCTCGTGCTCTCGCCGTTCCCCATGAGTCTCCGCGATCCGCGGTTTCCGTTGCCGCCGACAGCACAGCCGTTCCACGATCCCGTTCCCGGTCGTGGACCGGCGCCGGACTGGCACGTCGAGGGCCGCCCGACGGTCTACTTCACCCTCGGCACGATCTTCAACACCGAATCCGGTGACCTGTTCGCGCGGGCGCTGGCCGGGCTGAAGGACGTCGACGCGACGTGTGTGGTGACCGTCGGGAACCTCATCGACCCCGCCGAGTTCGGCCCTCAACCGGAGCACGTCCATCTCACGAGGTACCTGCCGCAGGACGACGTCCTCCCGTACTGCGACGCGGCCCTCACCCACGGTGGTTCGGGCAGCCTGCTGGGCGCGATCGCCCACGGGCTGCCGATGGTGCTGCTCCCGATGGGCGCCGACCAGCCCCACAACGGCGACCGGGTCACCGAACTCGGGCTCGGCATCGTCCTCGACGTCCTCGAAGCCACACCGGAAGACATCCGCGACGCCGTGGCCACAGTGCTGCGGGAACCGTCCTACCTGGAGGCGGCCGCGCGGTTGCGCGACGAGGTCACCGCGTACCCGCCGCCGGAGAAGATCGTCCCGCTTCTGGAAGGTCTGCTCCGGTGAGTACCGACCTCGACGCCGTGATCACCCGGGCGTTCCGTGAGGAGTCGGGACAGGTGATCGCCACGCTGATCCGGGTCACCGGAGACTGGGATCTCGCCGAGGAATGCGTCCAGGAGGCGTTCGCGCTCGCGTTGCGCACCTGGCCCCGCGACGGTGTCCCGGCGAAACCCGGCGCCTGGCTGACCACGGCGGCACGCAACCGGGCCACCGACCGGATCCGGCGCGAGGCCGTCGGCGCGGCGAAACTGCGGGAAGCCGCCGGATTGGACGTTCCCGCCGAGCCGGAGGGGGACGAGAGCGGCGTCCACGACGACAGGCTCCGGCTGATCTTCACCTGCTGCCATCCCGCATTGCCGCTGGAGGGCCAGGTCGCGCTCGCGCTGCGGACCTTGGCCGGGCTCACCACCGCCGAGATCGCTCGCGCCTTCCTCGTCTCCGAGGCGACGATGTCGCAGCGTCTGGTCCGGGTGAAACGCAAGATCCGCGCCGCGGGAATCCCGTACCGGGTCCCGCCCGCGGAGCTGCTGCCCGAACGCACGGCCGCGGTGCTGGGAATGTTGTACCTGTTGTTCAACGAGGGCTACTCGGCCAGCGCCGGCACCGATCTGCTCCGGCCCGACCTGTCCGCGGAAGCCATCCGGCTGGCCCGGGTCCTCGCGGACCTGATGCCCGGTGAACCGGAGGTCCTCGGGCTGCTGGCCCTGGTGCTCCTGCACGACGCCCGGCGTTCCACGCGGATCGACGGTGACGGCACCCTCGTCTCACTCGAAGACCAGGACCGCGGCCGCTGGAACGCCGCCGAGATCGCCGAAGGCACCGAGCTGCTGGAGTCCGCGCTCCGCCGCGGCGTCCCCGGGCAGTACCAGATCCAGGCCGCCATCGCCGCCTGCCACGCGACGGCGGCGCACGCGTCCGAGACCGATTGGGCACAGATCGCCGCCCTCTACGGGGAACTGCTGCGTTTCGTGCCCTCGCCGGTCGTCGAGCTGAACCGCGCCGTCGCCGTCGCCATGGCCGAGGGTCCCGAAGCCGGGCTCGTGCTGGTCGACAAGCTCGCCGGCAGTCTTCCGGGCTACCACCTGCTTCCGGCGACCCGCGCGGACCTGCTGCGGCGTCTCGGCCGGCTCGATGAGGCCGCCGGCGCCTACCGCGAGGCGCTCGCGCTCGCCGGTACGGATGCCGAGCGCGCCTACCTGTCGGGGAAACTCGCCGAAATCTCCTGACGCGGGTGTCTGTCCCCGGTGACCCCGTTCGTCGGAGGGACGACAAGTCCCGAAGAGGAAGGGGTCATCCGATGGCCGTTCTCGACGTTTCCGGCGCCCGGCTCCACCACACCGTCACCGGCAGCGGTCCGGCGCTACTGTGCATCCCCGGTGGCGCGGCCGATTCCGGCATGTTCGCGCCGATCGCGGGCCTGCTCGCGCAGCACTACACGGTGATCACCTACGACCCGCGCGGAATCTCCCGCAGCACCCTCGATGATCCCGGCGAGCAGCAGCGGATCGAGGCCCACGCCGACGACGCGCTCCGCCTGCTCGACAGCGTGAGCGAGGAACCCGCGGCGATCTTCGCGTCCAGCGGTGGTTGCATGCAGGCTTTCGAGCTCGTTGCCCGCCGTCCCGGGCGGGTGAAGACGCTCGTCGCGCACGAACCGCCGCTGACGAGCCTGCTGGACGAGCAGCCCGACATCGATCCCGACGAGCTGCTGCGCATCCACCGTGAGCATGGCATCGAGGCGGCGATGGCGAAGTTCATGGCCGACGCCGGTTTCGAGGCGGGCGAAGGCGATCTCCCACCGGAGATGCGGAGGAACTTCGAGTTCTTCATCGTCCACCTGATGGCGATGATCGGGAACTACACCCCGGACTACGCGGCCTTGAAGGCGTCGGGGACCCGGATCGTCGTCGGTGTGGGCAAGGAATCGGCCGGGCAGCCCGCACATGAGGCCGCGGTGCTCGCCGCCGGCCGCCTCGGGCTGGATCCGACCTACTTCCCCGGTGACCACGGCGGTTTCGCCGCCGAGGCCGCCGCGTTCGCTCCGCTGATCCGGGAGATTCTCGACGCCTGACACGCGTCAGGCGCGGACGTGCACGATCAGCCCGCCCACCAGCGCGCCGAAGCCGCCGATCGCGGCCAAGGTCCGGACCAGGTTCCACCGCTCCCAGACACCCTCGAACTTCGCCCGCAGCGCCTCGAAGTCGGTTTTGTCGCCGTCGAAACCGGCTTCGAGCGCGTTGTTCAACGGCACGTTGATCGCCATCGTCACGATCAGCATCACCAGCAGCAGGATGAACCCCGCGATGATCCACGGCAGCGCGGGCCGCAGTTCCGACCGGAAGTGCAGTGCCGCGGCCGCCGCGGCGAGCAACGGCGCGCCGCCGAAGCTGATCGCGAACCAGCCGTTGAGGATGGCGATGTTGATCTCCCGCATCCCGGTCACATAGGTCCGGGCGTCGGCCCGGCCCAGCCCAGGCATGACCGAGCACGTGTAGGCGTAGAACAAGCCCGCGATCAACCCCGCCGTGATGACGGCCGCGATCAGGACGATCTCGCTCAGCGTCGCCATTCCTGTCGCCTCCCTTCCGATTCCCGTTCGTTTCATCGATTCCAGACCCCGGTGGCCGCGGCTTTCGCGGCGTACTCGGAGAAGTCCCTCGCGGGCCTGCCCAGCACCTTCTCGACGTCACCGGTGAGGGATTCGTTCCGGCCGTCGAGGACTCGGGTGAACAGGTCGGTCAGGCCCTCGATCTCTTCCTCCGGCACGCCCTGTTCGGCCGCTCCCGCGGCGAACTCCGCGGCGGAAACCGGAATGTACTGGATCTCCCGCCCCGAAGCCTTGCCGATTTCGGCCGCCGCGTCCGCGAAACCCAGCAACCGGGGCCCGGTCAGTTCGTACACCTCGCCGTCGTGCCCGTCGGTGGTCAGCGCGGTCACCACGACGTCGACGATGTCCTCGACGTCGATGAACGGTTCGGTCACCTGCCCGGCGGGCAGCACGATCTCCCCGGCGAGCACCGGTTCCAGCAGGAAGTGCTCGCTGAAGTTCTGCGCGAACCAACTGGCCCGCACGACCGTCCACTCGGCACCGGAGTCCCGCACCCCCTGTTCGCTGATCACGGCCTCCTCCTCGCCGCGGCCGGACAGCAGGACCAGCCGCCGGACGCCGTGTTCGACGGCCAGCTTCGAGAAGTCGCGGATCGCTTCGGCGGCACCGGGGAAGGCGAGGTCGGGGTAGTAGGTCACGTAAGCCGCGCTGACTCCGGTCACCGCCGCCGTCCAGGTCGAGCGGTCGTTCCAGTCGAACCCGGGGCGCGACGCCTTACGGACCTCGACGCCCTGCTCGCTCAGGCGCTGCGCCACCCGGCTCCCCGTCTTGCCGGTAGCGCCGAGGACCAGGACCGTCTCGTTGTTCTTCGTCTCTGTCATGTCCTTAGTCAAGCGTCTCCGAATGAGACGGAACATAGTTCAAAGGCTCTCTTCCATGTTTCATCGTCTACACTGCCCGATATGGATCCCCTCGCCGGTCTGCTCGACGGACCTCGCGCCCGCGGCGCGTTCCTGCTGAAGTCGGTCATGACCCCGCCGTGGTCGCTGCGCGTCGAGGACGAGGCACCGCTCACGGTGATGGCGCAGGTTCGCGGGGAGTCCTGGGTCGTGCCCGATCACGGGGACGCGGTCCGCCTCGGCACCGGCGACATCGCCATCGCGCGCGGTCCGGACCCGTACCTCGTCGCGGACGACCCGGCAACGCCACCGCAGGCGATGATCCTGCCGGGACAGGAATGTTTGACCCCGGACGGACGGCACCTCACCGAGCTGTCCGATCTCGGCGTCCGCACCTGGGGCGGCGATCCGGACGGCCCCGTCGTCCTGCTCACCGGCACCTATCCGCTGGAAGGGGAGATCAGCAAACGGCTCCTCAACGCGTTGCCGTCACTGCTCGTCGTGCGGGACGAGGAGTGGGACAACCCGCTCGTGCCACTGCTCGCCGGGGAGATCGTCAAGGACACGCCCGGCCAGGAAGCCGTCCTGGACCGGGTGCTCGACCTGCTTCTGGTCGCCGCGCTGCGGACCTGGTTCGACCGGCCCGGCGCCGAAGCGCCGGCCTGGTATCGCGCGCACAGCGACCCGATCGTCGGGCGAGCGCTGAAACTGTTGCAGCACAAGCCTTCCGAACCGTGGACCGTGGCCAGCCTCGCGGCCGACACCGGAGTTTCCCGTGCCGCGTTCGCCCGCCGGTTCACCACCGCGGTGGGCGAACCGCCGATGGCGTACCTCGCGAGCTGGCGTATCGCGCTCGCCGCGGATCTCCTGCGCCAGCATCCCGACGTCACGATCGGCGCGGTCGCCCGCCAGGTCGGCTACGGCAGTTCGTTCGCGCTCAGCACCGCGTTCAAACGCGAACACGGCGTCAGCCCTCAGCGTTACCGCGCCGGCGTCGCGTAACGCTCGACCAGTTCCGCGCCGATCCGCGCGAGTTCCGCCTGTACCGACGGCGGCCCCAGCACTTCGATCATCGAGCCCCAGCCCGCGAGCTGCTGGGCGATCATCCACGCCACCGGCGCGGACACCGTCACCCGCACGCGTCCGTCGTCGAGCGTCTCCTCGACGCGCGCCTGCCGTCCGAAATGGTCCTGAAGGATCGGCAGATGCCGCTCGGCGATGAGCACGGTCGCGTCCAGCCCCGCACGACGTTCCTCGACCCGGTCGACGACCTGCTCCCAGGCCCGCGCAAGCTCGAAGTCATCCGGCCGACCGGCGGGAAGGTCGCTGACCTCGGCGTCGGACATGCGGTCGACCCGGAAGGTGCGCTGCCCTTTCTCGGTGCCGGCGATGAGGTACCAGATGTCGTCCTTGTCCACGAGTCCCCACGGATCCACGACCCGCTCGACCGGTTCCGCGCCCTTCTTCGCGTAGCCGAAGCGGACTTTGCGGCGCTGGACGATCCCGGCCTGCAGCACGGCGAGCAGTTCGGGGCGTTCCTTCTCCCGCTCGCCCCACCGCGACGGGTCGATGACGACGGCGTCCGCGGCGGCCTGCGCGTCGGCGCGGAAGGTGTCGGGCAGGGCCCGGACCAGCTTCCGCAGCGCGGATTTGACTTCGGGCGAGATCGACGCGGCCGGGCCCGCGAGCAGGAACAACGCCTGAGCCTCCGACGCCGACAGTCCACTGAGGTCGGTCCGCGCGCCGCCGACCAGCGACCAGCCGCCGCCACGGCCGGCCTGCGGGTACACCGGCACCCCCGCGGCGGACAACGCCTCCAGGTCACGCCGGGCGGTGGCGACCGAGATCTCGAGTTCCCCGGCCAGTTCGGCGGCCGTGACGCGGCCACGGGCCTGCATCAGCAGGAGGGTGGCCACGAGGCGATCGGCACGCATACGCCCAGTCTCGCAGGCAAACCGCTCACCCGGTGAACACTTTGCGGCGCGGACTTGACCTTCACATCGATGTCAGGCCCTACGGTCACCGCACCCCACCCGGAAGGAGAAGCCCATGGCAGGCGTAGTGATCATCGGTGCGGGACCGGGTATCGGCCGCTCGGTCGCGCACCGGTTCGCCCGGGAAGGGCTGCCGATCACCGTGATGGCCCGCGGCGCGGCGACCCTGGAGCCGCTGGCCGCCGAGCTCGGGACCGCGCTGGCACTCACCGCCGACGTCACCGACGAGAAGTCCCTCAAAGCCGCCCTCGACACCGCCGCGCGCGAGCACGGCGAACCCGACGTCGTGGTCTACAACGCGGCGATCATCCAGGCCGACGCCCCCGGAGAGCTTTCCGTCGAACGGCACCTCGCGGCGTGGTCGGTCAACGTCGTCGGAGCGATCACCACCGCGGCCCATGTCGCGCCGGGGATGGCCGAACGCGGCTCGGGCACCATCATCGTGACCGGCGGGATGCCCGAAGCCGTGCCCGCGTACACAAGCCTCTCTCTCGGCAAGGCCGGCGTGCGGGCACTGGTTTCCCTGCTGGACACGCAGTTCGGTCCGTCGGGAGTGCACGTCGCGACGGTGACCGTCGCCGGCCCGGTCGCGAAAGGCACGCCGTTCGACCCCGACGACATCGCCGAGCACTACTGGCGGCTGCACACCGAGCCACGAGACGCCTGGCAGCAGGAGATAGTCCACAACGGATAGAACGGCTACCAGTGCGCCGGGTGGGTGAGCGACTCCGGCAGCTTCGTCGTCGCGTCGCCCTTCGCCGCGTCCAGCTGGGACTGGATGAGGAAGAGCGCGTCACGGAAGTCCGCGCCGCGGATGTCGGCGTCACGCAGGTCCGCCCCGGTGACGTCGGCCTGCCGGAGATCGGCTCCCCGCAGGTCCGCCCCGATCAGGTACGCCCCGCGCAACAGCGCACCGCGCAGATTCGCGCCCTTCAGTTTCGCGCCGATGAGGTCGGCGCCGCGCCGGTCCTTCTTCTTGCCCGGCACGGCGGCGCGGGCGAACTCGCTGGCGCGCACCAGCAGCCCGTTCACCGCCGCCCGATGCGTGGGGACGTCCAGCTTCCTCAGCACGCCGGGCGTGTCCAGCGTCATCCGCTCGGTCCGGTCGATCATCTCGGCCAGGTCGTCGCGGATGGGCGCGGACGTCGGCAGCGCGGCCGCCTCGGTGAGGTAGTAGAGCAGTTCCTGCAGGTCTCGCATGACCGGGAAGACGGCGAACATCGACTTCGCCGTCTTCGGTGCCTTCCGCCAGTCCTCGCCGTCGAAGGTGACCTGGGAAACCTTCTGGCCCGCGCCGAAGCAGTCATAGACCGTGCAGCCGGTGAAGCCCTTCTTGCGGAGCTTGTCGTGGATGCCGCACCGGGAGTCCTCCCGCAGGTTCGGGCACGCCTGACCGGCCGGTTTGGTGATCGCGAAATCGGCCGACGCCGCGAAGGCCGGGACGACACAGCAGAGGCCGAAGCAGTTCTCGCAGTCGGCTCGCAGGCTGGAAAGGGCTGGCACGGTGGTTCGGGCTCCAGATGTTCGGCAAGGTGTTCCAGCCCAGGGTACGGAGAGCACTTTCCGTGCAGGGCACCCGCCGCCAATGGCCGCCAGACGAAGGTCGGATGCTGCCCCGTTCAGTCGATATCGGACATCTCGGCCGCTCAATAGCCTCGATTTTCGTGGGATTCGGCAGGTGCCGTCCCATGCGGTCGTGCCGGACCGCTTTCCGCCGCTGTGGTCTTGACCGGCCGGTCCTCTGCGAACGACAGGACGAACACATGCGAGAGACGAGACAAGCACGTTGGCTGTCGCGTGCCGGAATGGTGAGCGCGGTCGCGGTGGCGATCAGCGTGACCGCCGCTCCGGCCCAAGCCGCCGAAGGACGGATCCTCGCCGCGGGATCCGCCGAAGCGATCCCGAACAGCTACATCGTCACCCTGAAGGACGGCGGTGTCGTCGACGCGCTGGCGAACCGCTTCGGCGCGAAGGTGGAGCAGGTCTACAGCAGCTCGCTCAAGGGCTTCTCCGCGACGCTGTCGGAACGGCAGGCCAAGCGGCTCGCCGCCGACCCGTCGGTGGCGTCGGTCGAGCAGAACCAGGTCGTGCGCGCCGACGCGACGCAGGTCAACCCGCCGTCCTGGGGCCTTGACCGCGTCGACCAGCGTAACCTCCCGCTCGACCAGAAATACAGTTACACCAGCACTGGCGCGGGCGTGAACGTCTACGTGATCGACACCGGCTTGCGGATCAGCCACCAGACCTTCGGCGGCCGCGCCCGTAACGGCCACGACTTCGTTGACAACGACGCCGTCGCCCAGGACGGCAACGGCCACGGCACCCATGTCGCGGGCACCATCGCCGGGTCGCAATACGGCATCGCCAAGGGCGCGACGGTCTACGGCGTCCGTGTGCTCAACAACTCCGGCAGCGGCACCACCGCCGGCGTGATCGCGGGCATCGACTGGGTCACCAAGAACCACGTCAAACCGGCCGCGGCCAACATGAGCCTCGGCGGCGGCGCCTCCACCACGCTCGACGACGCCGTCCGCCGGTCGATCGCCGCGGGCGTCACCTACGGCGTGGCCGCCGGGAATTCCAACTCGAACGCCTCGGGCTTCTCCCCCGCCCGCGTGACCCAGGCCATCACCGTCGGCTCGTCCACCAACACCGACGCGCGCTCCAGCTTCTCCAACTACGGCAGCGTCGTGGACATCTTCGCGCCGGGCACGAACATCACGTCGTCGTGGCACACCAGCGACACCGCGACGAACACCATCAGCGGCACGTCGATGGCGACCCCGCACGTGGTCGGCGTCGCCGCCCGGTTCCTGCAGAACAACAAGAGCGCCACGCCCGCGCAGGTGGCCACCGCGCTGATCAACGCGGCCACCCCCGGCAAGGTGACCAACCCGGGCTCCGGCTCGCCGAACCGGCTCCTGTACTGGGCGCCGACCGCCTGACGGCTCGCCCAGGTCCGGTCCGTGAAGGCCTCCTTGAGGGACTCTGGGTCCCTCAAGGAGGCCTTCACGGACCAGTTGTCTCCCAGTACATGAAGGCCCCCTTCCTTGCGCCTGGCGCAAGGAAGGGGGCCTTCATGTACTGGGAAGGGGGCCCTTCCCGCGCAGCCGCCGTGAAGGGTGGTGCGCTACAGCACCTTCCGGATGCTCGGCACCACGGCCGCGAGCCCGGCGGCGTTCGGGTGCAGCGGGGCGAAGCTGTTGTTGACCACCGACGGGATCAGTCCCTCGATCCATTTGACGCCGATCGGCTGGCAGGCGTCGTGACCGATGCTCGGCGTCCGGATGTCGACGTACTTCGCGCCGTGCGCGGCGGACTGCTCGGCCATCCGCGCGTTGAGCCGGTCGATGTTGGCCTGGATGTAGTCGGCGTCCTGCGGCAGGACCGGGACGAGTGGCCAGCATCCGCCCGGTTTGATGCCGGTCGGGTAGCCCACCATGACGATCTCGGCCCGCGGGGCGCGCTGGCGGATCTGCTCGATGACCGTGCCGTAAGTCGCGGCGAAGGCGTCGATCCTGGTAGCGTACTCGTCCACCCCGCCCGTGGTGTTGGCCGCCTTGCAGGAGGCGCCCACCGGCAGCAGGTTCACGCACGACGTGGCGAGCCCGACCAGGCCGACGTCGTTACCGCCGATCCCGACGGTCACCAGTGTCGTGTCGGCCGAGAGCGCGTCGTACTGCGGCGGGTTGGTGCCGGAGACGATGCCCTTCTGCGGGTTGGTGAAATGGGACGTGGTCGCCGCGCCGCAGGTGACGTCGCGCAGTTCGTCGACGTCGATCTGCTTCGCCAACAGTCCGGCGTAGTTGATCGCCGACCGCGCGCAGGTGAGCAGATCGGACTGCGGCAGCACCACCGAGCCCGCCGAGAACGAGTCACCCATCGCGACGTACACCTGCCGTTCCGCCGTCGCGAGGGCCGGTGTCCCGATTCCGACGAGGGTCAGTGCGGTGCCCGCCACCGCGGCGATCCGGGCGAGTCTTCCCCAGCGCGTACGTGTCACTGCCGCCTCCTGCATGCGTCGTCGAATGCCGCGATCAGCGTCCGCTGAGCAGCGGAAAACCACTAGAACGGAGGCGCGCGTTCTTGATCGAGGTTTTGTAGGTTCCCTCTATGACGAAGGCGTCGGCACAGCCCTGGCGAAGGCTGGACGCTTCAGTGCTGACCCGGCTGGAGCCGGACACCACCGCGATCGCGTCCGCCGCGATGGACCAGGTCCGCGCCGGGCTGCGGACCCCGCTGGACGACCGCACGGCCGCGAACCTCCAGGTCACCCTCGACGTCGCCTTGCACGCGTTCTTCAGCGAGATCGGTCATCCCGACATCACCACCGACCGGGAGGTCTACCGGGCGCAGGGCCGGGCCCAGCACACCGCCGGCCGCAGCCTCGAGGAGATGCTCGGCTTCTACCAATCGGCGGCGCTGGGTGTCTGGCGGCAGCTCACCTCGGCGGCGCCTGCCGTGGATCTGCCGACCCAGGCGATCGTCGAACTCGGTGAAGCGCTGTTCGCCTTCATCGCGGAACTCTCCGCGGCGGCCGCCGACGGGTACGCCGAAGCGCGATCACAAGCGGCGCGGGCCGGACAAGCGCGCCGCGACCGGCTCCTCGGTCTCCTGCTCGGCGAACCGGCCGCCACCCGCGACCAGCTCGACGACGCCGCGAGCCAAGCCGCGTGGGTGCTGCCTGGCAGGCTTGTCATCGCCGTCACCAGAGCCGATGTCGCACCACAGCTGCTCGACCGGATGCCGGGCCGGGTGCTGATCGGCCGTCACCACGACCTGACCGCGGTGGTCATGCCCGCCGACCGGCTCGAGTGGTACCTCGGCCGCTTGCGGGACCTGCTCGGCGAAGACCAGGCCGGAGTCGGCCCGGTCGTGCCGCTTCGCTCGGCCGCGCTCAGCGCCCGCCGGGCGAGCGCGCTGTGGCGGCTGACGCGCACCGGCGCGCTCGGCGACAGCCCGCTGGTGCACACCGTCGACCACCGCATCGATCTGCTGGTGACCGCCGATCCCGAACTCGCCGCCGAGTTCGCGAAAGACGTCCTCGCGCCGTTGGCCGGTCTGCCGGAACCGGCGAGGCGACGGCTCACCGCGACCCTCGCCGCATGGCTCGCCCGGCCGGACCAGCCGCAGGCGATCGGCGTCGAACTGCACGTCCACGTCCAGACCGTCCGGTACCGGATCCGGCAGCTGCGGACGCTCTTCGGCGGCACGATCGACGATCCGGCAGGGCGATTCGCGCTGGCGATCGCGCTGAGGATCGATCCGCTGGTATCGAGGGAACCTACAAAACACTCAGCGCGGGGCGTCCATCCGCTGCGTCCCGACGACGGACAGCAGGCGTAACGCGTTCTCCGACGGCGTTCCGGGGTCGGCGGTGTAGATCACGACCTGCTGGTCGCGATCGGAGATGTCCAGGACGTCGCAGTTCACGCTGATCGGGCCGACCACCGGATGCCGGAATGTCTTGCACAGGGTGGGCGCCGCGCACACGTCGTGCGCGGCCCACAGCGGGCGAAGTCCTCGCTGCCGTCGAGGAGTTCCCGGATCAGCCCGGTGACCTCGGGATCGTCGGGATACCGGCCCGCGGTGGCCCGGAGATTGCGGACCGCGCTCGCGGAGAACTCGTCCACATCGGACACCCCGTAGAGCCGCCGCCCGTCCGGCCGCGGCCCGAGGAACGCCCGGCGCACGAGGTTGCGGTCCCGCCGGGGCAGGGCGGAGAAGTCCTCCATCAACGCGGCGGCGAGGTCGTTCCAGGCGAGCACGTCGTAGGTCGCCGACAGCACGATCGCCGCCGCCTGCGGAAGACGGTGCAACAGCGCGAGAATGCTCGGCCGGACCTCTTGGGACGGACCTGGCGGTGGTCCCGGCGGCGCGCCGGCGAGGTGGTGCAGGTGATCACGCTCCACATCCGGCAACCGCAGGGCCCTGGTCAGCCCGGCGAGCACCTCGCGAGAGGGCCGTGGTCCACGAGCTGACCAGGATCTCCTTGGAGGAACTGGGGCTCGACCCGGACGGCGCGCTCTCTCCCGTCGAGGCCGGGTACGAAACCGATCCCGATTCGCTGGTCGGTGCCGCGGGCGTCCTGGACGGCGCGACGTCGACGTTGAGCGCCGCGGCGACTGCGACGTCGCGGCTGCAACTGGCGTCGCACCTGCTCGGCGAGGTTCCGGCCGCCGCCACCTTCAGCGACGCGTTGACTAAGCACCTCAGCGCCACCGCCGATCGGCTCACGGCGAGCGTGGACACGGTCGGTGGCATCGCCGACAGCCTGGTCACGGGCGCGGACACGTACCGGCGCATCGAGGACGGGATCCGCGAGGGGCTGGAGAATCTCGGCGACGTCCTCCCCTGAACCAGCGCCCATCGACGCTCCGCGGCCACACCTTCTCACTCACCTCTAGAAAGCTGTCCGTTTTGCCCGTTAACGCGATACGCGTAACTTGTTTCGCGCGTTTCGAGCGCGAAACCAAAGTGGTAGAGGTGCACCGTGATAATACCCCTTATGACTGAGTACCCCTGAGAAGAGCGCGAAAGGTGCCGTCGAGAGACCGGAGAAGCCCGGGGCGAAGGCACCAGGCGACCCCGATTAGGCGCTCAGCGGCGATCTGAAAGCGTTTTACCTGGTCAGGCCGTTGGCTGGACGATGATCTTGCCG
This sequence comes from Amycolatopsis sp. cmx-4-54, assembly GCF_046548895.1. Taxonomy (NCBI): domain Bacteria; kingdom Bacillati; phylum Actinomycetota; class Actinomycetes; order Pseudonocardiales; family Pseudonocardiaceae; genus Amycolatopsis; species Amycolatopsis sp. cmx-4-54. The sequence goes on along the minus strand of NZ_JAEBEJ010000001.1, from coordinate 785,929 downwards.
CGGATGCCACCCGCCTCGCTTCTGCGGTGCAGGGAGGTGAGCGCGCTGAACCCGTGCCGTTCGGTGACCTCGACGGTGATCGTGCCGCTGTCGACCAGGGCCACCAGTTCGACGAGATGAGCGGAGTCGTTACGGGCGACGACACGCTCGGCGATCGGCGTCTCGAATTCGTTGGTGACCGAGACGATGCGGCCACCTGGCCGGACGAGCGCGGCCAACGCCGTGCTCCGCGGCTCGTCGAGACCGACGAGGTTCAGGACGACATCGACTTGACCGTCGAGCGCGTCCCCCAGCGACGCCGCCATTCCCGCGCTCCTGGACATGCTGCTGCTCTACGCCCTGCGGGCCTGGTTCGACGGCGCCCGGACCGGGCCTGGCACCGGTTGGGCGACGGCGTTGCGGGATACGGGCGTCGCGGCCGCGCTGCACGCCATCCACCGGAAACCGGCCCATCCGTGGACGGTCGCGTCGCTCGCCACGCTCGCCGGTCTGTCCAGGGCCCCGTTCGCCAAGAGGTTCACCGAATTGGTCGGCCGGCCACCGATGCGCTACCTGACCTGGTGGCGGATGACCACGGCGGCCCGGCTGCTGCGCGAGTCCGGCGCGCCGCTCAGCTCCATCGCCGATGCCGTCGGCTACCAGTCGGAATTCGCTTTCGCCGTGGCGTTCAAACGCCAGTACGAGACCCCGCCCGGCAGGTACCGCCGGTCGCTTCTCAGGGACGCGCTCGCGGCGCCCAGTTCTTCGAGTGCCTTGAGCAGGTAGGTGGCGAAGTCGTCCTCGGGAACGCGGTCGCCTTCGGACCCTGCCGCGTATCCCCGCTTGACGGCGAGGACGCCGACTGACGCTCTTGAGGGCGTCAGAACATCCAGCCTTAGACGGCCCCGAGGACGAAGAACAGGAAGCTCAAGAAGGCGGTCTTGCCCGCGAGTTCCTCGGGGAAGCGCTCGTGCGCGCCCGGCGCCGGAGGGGGCTCGCTGATGATGGCGGTCCGGAAGCCCGCCGCGGTGAACGCGTCGGTCATCGCATGCAGCGGCCGATGCCAGTACGTCAGCAGGGCCTGCTGGCCGTTGAACGTGTTCTCGTCGGACCACTTGGCGGTCTTGAAGTAGTCGGAGCCGGGATGGACCAGCTTGAAGAGGAGCGGATGATTGACGGCAATGATCAGCCTGCCGCCGGGTTTCAGTACGCGCCGGATCTCGGCCAGCGGCGCGGCCCAGTCTTCGAGGTAGTGCAGGACGAGAGCGGCGATGACGTCATCGAAGGCGCTGTCGGGATAGGGCAGCGGGGCACCGATGTCGGCGACCTGGAGGTCTGCGTCGTCTCCGAGCCGTTTCCGGGCGAGCTCCAGCATCTTGGCGCTGGCGTCGAAGCCGGTCATGACGGCGCCCCGCTCCCGCAGTGCCTCGAACAGGGGTCCGGCGCCGCAGCCGGCGTCGAGGATCCGCCTGCCGGTCACTTCCCCGGCGAGGTCCAGAATCGCGGGCCGCGTGTAGTAGGCGTTGATCAGGCTGTTCTCGTTCTCGGCCGCGTATGCCTCGGCGAAATCGTCGTAGTCGTTCTCCATCACGGGGCCGACCCGGGGTTCTTGCGGTGGCTGGCGTTGAACCGCGCTTTCTTCTGCCGGTTCCCGCACGTGTTCATGTCGCACCATCTGCGGGTGCGGCTTTGGCTGGCGTCGAAGAAGGCGGCCCGGCAAGTCGGTGACGCGCACAAGGCGAATCTCCCGTCACGTTCGCCCGCGATGAGGCTGATCGTGTCGGCGGCGATCACGCCGAGGGCGTCTTCCACGCCGGAAACCCGCCATCGCCGCTCACGTTCGGGCGTCAGGACGGCCGAAGCCCGTCCCCGGGTGCTGTGCTCGTTGATGACCCGGACGGCAGGCGCCGGGAGGACTTCCTGGAGCGCGGTCGCTGTCGCGGCGGCATGAATCGCTTCCCGCAGCTCACGGGCGAGGTCCAGCTCGGCGGTGGTACAGGAGTCCACGTCGAGACCGTTCACGGTCAGCCAGTCCACGAGCCGTTGCGGCGTGGGGATGCGCTCCACGGCGTCGCCATGACGTTCCGTCAGAGTCGCCGTGAAGCTGGTCGCCAGCACGCTACCGAGGCGGAAGTCGGGAAACTCAGGAGACATGGAACCAGCTTAGCCGGTTGCGCGCCATCGGCCGGAGCTGTTAGAACCGTCTTAGCCGGTTCCACAATGTCAGGAGGTCCCATGACCGACGAGGTGCAAGCATTCGAAAGCCGCGCGACGGAGGCCGAACTCGACGAGCTGCGGGCACGATTGGCCGCGGCGCGGCTACCGGAAGCCGAGACGGTCCCCCGCTGGGGGCAGGGCGTTCCGCTCGCCGACCTCGTCGAGGTCGTGGACTACTGGCGCACGGGCTACGACTGGCGGTCGTTCGAAGAGCGTCTGGACCGGATCGGCCAGTTCCGCACGATCATCGACGGTCTGGGGATCCACTTCCTGCATCGCCGGTCCGCGCGTGCGGATGCCATTCCCCTGCTCTTGACGCACGGCTGGCCGGGCAGTGTCGCCGAGTTCGTCGACGTGATCGAAGTGCTCGCGGATCCGGAGGACGTGGACGCGCCGGCGTTCCACGTCGTGGCTCCGTCGTTGCCGGGATTCGGCTACAGCGACAAACCTGCCACCACCGGGTGGGGGACCGAAAAGATCGCGGCCGCCTGGGTGGAGCTGATGGGACGGCTCGGCTACGGCGAGTTCGTGGCCCACGGTGGCGACTGGGGAGGCAATATCACCACGGTGCTCGGCGGCCGGTTCCCGGAGCACGTACTGGGGATCCACTCGACGTTCGCGCAGGGCCCGCCCGGGTTGTCCACAGACGGGCTGACGGCGACCGAGCGCGAGTGGGCCGAGCAGACCCGTGATTTCTGGGGCCGTCGCGCGGCGTACGCGAAACAGCAGGCGACCCGGCCGCAGACCATCGGCTACTCCCTCGTCGACTCACCGGTCGGGCTGCTCGCCTGGATCCTCGACAAGTTCGCCGAGTGGTCGGACACCGAAGACAGTCCGTTCGAGACGATCTCCCGAGACCGCGTTCTCGACGACGTGACCCTGTACTGGCTGACGCGGACCGGCGCGTCGGCGGCCCGCATCTACTACGAAAGCCACGACTCGCTGGATCCCGGACTCCGGGTCGACGTCCCGTCGGCGATCACCATGTACCCGCGCGACATCGAGAAATGCCCGCGTCCTTGGGCGCGGGAGCGGTACCGGCGGATCGTCCGGTGGCGATCTCCCGAGTCCGGGGGTCACTTCCCGTCGCTGGAGGTTCCCGGGTATTTCGTCGAGGACCTGCGGGAAGGCCTCGCGGCGGTGCTGGCCGCGGGGGGGGGCGCTGAGGTTCTCAGGGAACGAAGCGCTCGCCGTCGAAGCTCATCTCGAGCGGCGGTCGTCTCGTGGCGGGCTGCCAGCCGGCGCGGAAGGCGTCACGAATGGCACGGCGGACCTGCGTCTGCGTAGGCAGGAACGCGTGGTGATAGGGGTCGAGGACGAGAATCTGTCCGTCGGTGCCGTCCTCCTTGACGCGGATCACGCGTCGTCGTTTCCCAGTCGGCATCGAGGTGCCACAGGAAAGACTGCCCGTTCCGAAGCGAGACTCGGCGGGTGCCCTTCTCGGGCCAGGTCATCGCAGCGTGCTCCCGAGAAGAGCGAGCAGTCGTTCCCAGTGGCGCCGCGATCCGGCCTCGTCGAAGGCGTCGGTGTCGGACATGGTGAAGCCGTGGACGGTGCCGGGGTAGATCTCGCAGCTGTAGCCGACACCGGCGGCGTCGAACGCCTGGCTGATCTCGGTGATCGCCTCGGGTGTCATGTCGTTCTCGGCGAGTCCGAGGTGGACTTTCGCGGTGAGGTCCGGGATCTGCCGGTGCGGGCTGTCGGGCCCGTCGGTGACCAGGGCGCCGGGATGGAATCCCGCGACCGCGGCGACCCGGTCTGGATGGGCGGTCGCGGTGCGCATCGCGAGGACCGCGCCCATGCAGTAGCCGATGGTGGCGACCGGTCCGTCGCCGACCTCGCGCTGGGCGGTGAGGAAGTCGAGGTACGCGGCGGCGTCGCTCAGTGCGCGTTCGGCGGTGTGCGCTTCGATGAGCGGCATGATCTGACCGAAGAGCGCGGGACGGTTTTCGGCGGTGACGTGTTCGGGCAGGTCGAACACGGGCGCCGGACGGTGCCGGTAGAAGACGTTCGGGACGAGCACGTAGTAGCCGTGCCCCGCCAACTGCCGGGCCATGTTCCAGAGGACGGGGCGGGGCCCGAACGCGTCCGGGTACAGGAGGACACCCGGATGCGTTCCGCCGCCGTCGGGGAAGGCGGCGAAGGCGTCGGACGAGCCGTCCGGGGTGGGGATGCTCAGCGTGGTACCAGGAATGGTGATGCTCCCTTGTCTCGTCGGTGTGACTCCGAACGTAGACGATCAAGCTCCGTGCGTTCAGCTCAGCCGCAGCCGATCGGCCAGTCCGGCCGCGGTGAACGCGGCCACCAGGTCGTCGCGGCCTTCGGTGAAATGCTCCCAGCTGTCGATGTGCACGGGGACGACCGTGCGGGCGCCGAGAATCCGCGTCGCCTCGGCGGCCAGCGCGCTGTCGAGGACGAGCAGGGCGCCGTCGAAGACCGGCTTCAGCCTCGGGGCCCCGGCGAAGAGCACAGCGGTGTCGACCGGGCCGAACCGGTCGGCGACCTGCCGGACGACGTCGAGCGAGGCGTTGTCGCCGCTGACGTAGACCGTCGGCAGACCCTGACCCGTGAGCACGAAACCGACGACCTCGCCGGTGATCTTCTCCGAGCCTTCCGGCCCGTGCAGCGCGGGTGCGGCGGTCACGGTCACGACTCCCCCGCCTGGTCGTTCGAGCTCGACCGTCTCCCAGGTCGCCAGCCCTTTCGCGGTGCCGCCCAGCCTGCCTGCGCCGCTGGGCGTGGTGAGCGTCAATGGCACGTCCGCCAGCAGCTTCCGGCCGGAGTGGTCGAGGTTGTCGGGGTGCTCGTCGTGGGAGAGCAGGACGGCGTCGATGCGGCCGAGGTCCGCGGGGTCGAGCGAGGCCGCCGCGGTCTTGGTGAGGCCGGGTCTTCCGTCCGGCCGCCCGTAGTGGCCGGGCTCGTCGAAGGTCGGGTCGGTCACGAACCGCAGGCCGCCGTAGTCGATCACCGCGGTCGGGCCGCCGGAGACCTGGATCGAGAGCTGTTCGCCGAGCTGATGCATCGTTCTCCCTCACGGATAGGTGTTTCTGCTTCCGTGAGAACACTAGCCAATCCTCACGGAAGAGTGCAACGACTTCCGTGAGGATCTACGATGTGAACGTGGACGACACCGCTGCCCTTCCCCCGGCCCCGGGCACCGAGCAGCACGTCGCGCTGGCCCTCGCCAACACCACGATCGCGTTGCCCGGCGGCCAGTTCACCGATTTGCTCGGCACTCCGGCCGCCGCGACGAAATGGCTCGCCGAACAGGGGCTCGCCCCGGTCGACGCCGGTCTGCGGGAAATGTGCGCGGGCCTGGTCCGGTCGTTGCGCGAGCAGGTGCGGGTGCTGCTCGCGTCGAGGTCGTGCTCGGATCCGGCTCCGCAGAGCGCCCTCGACGCCGTCAACGAAGCGCTGAGCAAGGCGCCCACCGCGGAACTCCTGCGCTGGGACCCGGCCCGCGGGCTGTACCGCACCGCGTCCCATCCGATCACCCAGATCGTCGAGCACGCGTTGGCGACGCTCGCCGCCAACGCCGCGGACCTGCTGACCGGGCCGGACGCGGAGCGGATCGCGGCCTGCGGGTCGCCACCGTGTACGAGGTTCTTCCTGCGCAATGGGCGGCGCCAGTGGTGTTCCGTGCGTTGCGGCGACCGGGCTCGTGCCGCCCGCGCCTATGCCAGGCGCGCGCAGCCGGTCGGTCAGCGGTAGGACGCGAACAGGTCCAGCAACGGTTTCGGGGAGTCCTCGGCGAAGCAGAGGATGAGGCTTTGGGCGGATTCGGTGGCCGACGCCTCACTGCGCGGGAACAGTGCCGCCTCGTAAGTGCCGAGGGCGGTTTCGGCGTCGCCGGCGTTCGCGGCGAGCGCGAGGCCGAGTTCCGCGCCGTCGAGCATCGCGAGGTTGGCGCCCTCGCCGGCGAACGGCGACATCAGGTGGGCGGCGTCCCCGAGCAGGGTGACACCGGGGACACGGTCCCAGCGGTGACCGATCGACAGCGCGTGGATCGGCCGCGGGATCAGCTCGCCGTCGGCGTCGGTGATCAGCGCTCGTAGCCCCGCGTCCCACCCGTCGAAGTGGTCCAGGACGGCCGCTTTCGCGGCGGCGGTGTCGGTGAAGTCGACGGTGGCGATCCAGTTTTCGTCTGTCTTCAGCGCGACGTAGACGTGAAGGCTGCCGTCGGTGTCGTGATGCGCCAGAAACCCTTTGCCCGCACCGAGTGCGAAGAGCATGCCGCCGCCGACGAGTGCCGCGCTCGCGGGATGGCGGGTCTCGGCGTCGTGCAGATGCACTTCGACGAAGGAGACGCCCTCGTAGGCCGGTGTGGCGGCGGACACCAGAGGCCGGACCTTGGACCACGCACCGTCGGCGCCGATGAGCAGGTCCGTGGTGAACTTCGTGCCGTCGGCCAGGACGACTTCGTGCCTGTCGCCGCCGAGCGGGTGGGCGCCGGTGACCTTGGCGCCCCAGCGCACCGTGCCTTCGGGCAGGGAACCGAGCAGCAGGTCACGCAGATCGCCCCGGGCCACCTCCGGGCGTCCGCCGTCGCCTTCGTCGGTCTCCTCGTGATGCACGACCGCGTGCCGGTCGAGGATGCGCAGGGCCTCGCCTCCGGGATGCACGATCGCCCGGAATTCGTCGTGGAGGCCGGCGGCCCGCAGTGCGGCCTGTCCGGAGTCCACGTGGATGTCGAGCATCCCGCCCTGCGTGCGTGCGGACGGCGAGGCGTCGAGATCGAAGACCGCGGCCTCGATGCCGTTGACGTGCAGGACTCGGGCCAACGTGAGGCCACCGAGACCCGCACCGACGATCGCGATGGGGTGGTGTGTGGTCATGCCAGGTTCCTTTCGGCGGGGAGACCGGTGTGGGTGATTCCGGTGATCAGCACCCGCAGTCCCCACGACATCCGTTGCTCCGGTGCTCCGGTGAGCAGGTCGGCCGCGTGGGCGGCGACCTGGGGGTGGGTCGTTTCGTCGGCGTCGCGCACGGCGCGGGCCAGCGCGTCCCACTCCTCCGGCGACTCCTCCTCGGCATGCTCGGCCGCGGTCGCCGTCGCGTGCTGCAGGAGGATGTCGATCCCCCACGCGCGCCGCTCGGGCGCCACGTCACCCTCGGCGAGGAGGGCGAGCAGGTTTTCGCACAGCGCGAGATAGTTCTCGCCGCTCGGGCGGGCCACCAGCGCGGACAGGGCGAGGCCGGGGTATTCGAGCAGTGTCGCGGTGTAGGCCGTGAGCAGCCGTTCGAGCCGATCACGCCAGTCGCCGTCAGAGGGCGGGGAAGGGATCGTGCCGAGGAGTTCGTCGAGGATCGCCGCGTGCAGCTCGGCGGTGTTGCGGACGTAGACGTAGAGCGAGGCCGCGCCGGTGTCGAGTTCCTGCGCCAGACGGCGCATCGTGACCTTCCGGAGGCCTTCCTCGCGCAGGATCGCGACCGCCGTGGCGACGATGCCGTCGCGGGTCAGCGCGGGTTTGGCCGGTCGTTCCCGGCGGCTCTTCTCAGGTGCCATACGACCATAGTACCGAACATGTTCGTTACGAACATGTTCGGCAGGCGTGAAAATGACAATGGCAGGAAGATCGACTCTTCCTGCCACTTCCAACATATAGCGCACCCGGGGGCTTGCGGCAAGACCCCGGTGGTGCCGCAGAATCCTCCGCCGTACCGGCACTGGCTCGACAAACGGGGGAACACTTGATCGACGTGATCATCGCGGGCGGCGGCCCGACCGGCATGATGCTGGGCGCCGAACTGCGGCTGCACGGCGTCCGCGTGGTCGTCGTGGAGAAGGACCTGGAGCAATCCAAGGTCGTCCGCTCCATGGGCCTGCACGCGCGCAGCATCGAGGTGATGGACCAGCGTGGCCTGCTGGAGCGATTCCTCGAGAACGGAACGAAGTACCCGGTCGGCGGCTCGTTCGCCGGTATCGTCAAACCGGCGCCGCCGCTGGACAGCGCGCACGCCTACATCCTGGGCATCCCGCAGACCGTCACCGACCGGTTGCTGATCGACCACGCCGCCGAGGTGGGCGTCGAGATCCGGCGTGGCCACGAACTGGTGGGACTGAGCCAGGACGACGACGGGGTGGACGTCGAACTGGCCGACGGCACGAAGCTGCGCTCGCGATACCTCGTCGGCTGCGACGGCGGGCGCAGCACGGTGCGCAAACTCCTCGGGATCGGCTTCCCCGGAGAACCCGCCACCGCCGAAACCCTGCTGGGCGAGATGGAATTGACCGAGGACTGGGAAACCGTGCTCGCCGTGATGACCGAAGTCCGCAAGACCCAGCTGCGCTTCGGCCTCTCCCCCCTCGGCGACGGGGTCTACCGGGTCGGCGTGCCCGCCGAAGGCCTGGCCGACGACCCAAGGATCCCGCCGACCTTCTCCGAGGTCAAACGCCGGCTCAAAGCCGTCGCGGGCAGCGATTTCGGCGTGCACTCACCTCGCTGGCTCTCCCGCTTCGGCGACGCCACCCGCCTGGCCGAGCGGTACCGGGCCGGACGCGTGTTCCTGGCGGGCGACGCGGCGCACATCCATCCGCCGGTCGGCGGGCAGGGACTCAACCTCGGCGTCCAGGACTCCTTCAACCTCGGCTGGAAACTCGCCGCCGCGGTCGACGGCTGGGCGCCGGAGGACCTGCTGGACACCTACCACACCGAACGGCATCCCGTGGCCGCCGCGGTGCTGGACAACACCCGGGCGCAGATGCAGCTGATGTCACTCGATCCGGGCTCCCAGGCGGTCCGGCGGCTACTGGCGGAACTCATGGAGTTCGAGAACGTGAGCCGGTTCCTGACCGAGAAGATCACCGCGACCGCGATCCGTTACGACTTCGGCGAAGGCCACGAACTACTCGGCCGCCGGATGCGGGACCTGGATCTCGGACAGGGACACCTCTACGGACTGACCCGCGGTGGTCGGGGTCTGCTGCTCGACCAGACCGGTGCGCTGTCGGTTCAGGGCTGGTCGGACCGGGTCGATCACGTCGTCGACGTCAGCGAGGACCTGGACGTACCGGCCGTCCTGCTGCGGCCGGACGGTCACGTGGCGTGGGCGGGCGAAGACCGGCAAGAGCTCGTCGGTGCCTTGCGCCGGTGGTTCGGAGAGGGCGAAGTCTTCTAGCGAGCCGGGGACGGCGGTCATTGGCTGAGGGCGTTCCGAATCCGCTGCCACGACAGGAGTTGATGACCATGGCCGACGTGATGCCGGGGGATGGACTACGCGATCGTCGCTTCGGGGCCGACCGCCGAGACCGGAATGCCCGCGGAGCCGGGATTCATCAACGGCGGGATGCCGGCGAAGGGACTCAGCCCCGCGTCGGACCCGGTGATCGTGCTCAACGTCGACGGCACGCTCGCGGTCATCGAGAAGCAGGGCGGCGCGACCCTCGTCGTCTGGGAGACCGCGTGACCCCGGGGCCCGTGGCCGGTGAGGTCACGGGCCCTGCGGCCCCCGGTACGGCAACGTCTGGTTGTAGACGATGTTGGTGTTCGTGCTCCCGAATAGCGCGAGCTCGTTGACGATCTCCTCCAGCCGTCCCATCGACGGGGCCGCGATCTTCAGCGAATAGCAGTCGTCCCCGGTCGTGCGGAGGCATTCGAGGATCTCGGTCCGCTCGGCGAGGAGCTTGTGCAACGGCGCGTGCTTGCTGCCCGGGTACTTCAACCGCACCACCGCGAGCACCACGTACCCGGCCTTCTCCAGATCCACCTCGGCGCGATAGCCGGTGATCACCCCGGCCGACTCCAGCCGCTTGACCCGGTCCGTCGTCGCCGACGCGCTCAAGCTGACCCGCTTCCCCAGCTCGGTGAGCGGAAGGCGCCCGTCCTTCTGGAGCTCGACCAGGATCGCCCAGTCCGTCGCGTCGAGAGTCTCGGCCATCCCGGGAGAATACCGGCAGATCCACGGCGGAAACGGTCATACGCCGGGAAAGATCCCTTTCCGGGATTCGGGCCTCGCCGATAGCCTTGACCTGTGCGAATAGGTGTCAATGTCCCGAATTTCGGACCGGGGACCGACCCCGGGATCCTCCGCGGCTGGGCCACCACGGTCGAAGGCCTCGGCTACGACCTGCTGATGGTGTCCGACCACGTCGTCATCACCCCAGACGTCGCCGAGCAGTACCCGGCGCCGTTCTACGAACCGTTCACGACGCTGTCGTGGCTCGCCGGCGTGACGGACCGGATCCGGCTGGGCACCACCGTGCTCATCGTCCCGTACCGGCATCCGCTGCTCATCGCCCGCATGGCCGCGAACCTGAACCAGCTCAGCGGCGGACGGCTCGTGCTCGGCGTCGCCTCAGGCTGGGCCCGGCAGGAGTTCGAAGCCCTCGACGTCCCGTTCGGGCAACGAGGACGGCTGACCGACTCCCACCTCGACGCCGTCCGGAAGGCGTGGGCCGACGACGCCGACTACCGCGCCGGCGACATCCCGATCTGGGTCGGCGGCAACAGCGACGCCGGGATCCGCCGCGCCGTCCGGATCGGGGACGCCTGGCACCCGCTGCGGGCCACCATCCCTTGGCTCACCGAAGCGCTCACCAGGGTCAAGACCATCGCCGACGCGCAGGAGCGGCCGGCTCCCGCGTTCGCCCCGAGGATCCTGCTCAACCTCACCGAACGCCCGGTCACCGGACCCGATCGCCCCGCCGGGGAAGGCACGATCGAGCAGATCGTCGACGACCTCGACCGCCTCCGGCACCTCGGCGCCGAGACGGTCGTGCTCGACCCGTTCTCCGGCGACCCTGACGAGACCCTCCGCCCGGAAGCCGCCTGGCAGGCACTGGCGACCGTGGCCGCACACTGGGAACTGGGCCACTACCGAACCGAACAGGACCGACGATGACCGAAGAAGACGAGAAATTCCTGCGCCGCGCCATCGAACTGGCCGCGAAGGCCCGCACGGACGGCGACCCGCCCTTCGGCTCGCTGCTCGTCGGCCCCGACGGCACGGTGCTGGCCGAGGAGCACAACACCACGGTGTCGCAATCGGACATCAGCCTGCACCCGGAACTGAAACTCGCCGTGTGGGCCGCCCGCGAACTCGAATCCGCCGTCGCCGCGAAGACCACCATGTACACCAGCTGCCAGCCGTGCGGTATGTGCCAGGGCGCCATCGAACGCTCCGGCCTCGGCCGGGTCGTGTTCGCTCTCTCCGGCGAGCAGGTCACCGCGCTCAAGCCGCCCGCCACCGCACCGCCCGTTCGGTTGGAGGGGCCGGCGCTGTACGACGAGGCCCGCGTGCCCGTCGAGGGCTACTACACCTCGTGAGCGGTTGACGGCTCCGACCTCACGAAAATTGGCGGGCTCGGTTCCAACTTGGGGCAGGTACTTGGCTGCGCGTGAATGCCTCCTTGAGGACCCAGAGTCCCTCAAGGAGGCCTCCACGGACAGGTCGGGATCAACCGCAGCCCATCGTCGCTAGGATGATCACGATGTCCGCCGAACTCGTGCCCACCGCGCCGGAGCCGCCGTCCCGGCTTCCCGAGACCAGGCCCGAGAACCGGCGGAAGATCCTCGCCGAAGCCGTCGCCCTCCTGCCCGCGCTTCCTCCGGCGGACCCGCTCGACCGGTACGCGATCCGGCACATCACCACGCTCTGGCTCGAGACCGACAAGACCGATCACACCCGCCGCGCCTACTACGCCGACCTCTCGGCCTGGCTCGGCTGGTGCGCCCGCACCGGGCTCGACCCGCTCATGGCCCGCCGCGCCGACGTCGACGCCTGGAAGAACACCCTCACCGTCACCGGCAAGGACGGCCTGCCCCGGCCCGCCGCGGACTCCACCGTCGCGCGCACCCTCGCCGGCATCTCCAGCTGGTACCGGTACCTGCAGTCCAACGACATCGCCGACCGCAACCCGGTCTCCGCGGTCAACCGGCCCAAGACCGGCAAAACCCCGCCGCTGCCCGCGCTCGGCGGCGAGTCGACGGCGAAACTGCTGAACCACATGGAAAAGCGGGCCCGCGCGAACGCCACCGAACCGTCCTGGCGCGACGCCGCCGTCGTCGCGATCCTGTTCTACACCGGCCTGCGCGTCTCCGGCCTCACCACCGCCACCGTGCAGGACCTCGACACCGACTCCGGGCACACGATCCTGCGCTACATCGCCAAAGGCGGTCACCGCGACTTCGTCCCGCTCGTCCCCGCCGCCCAGCACCCGTTGCGCCGCTACCTCGAACTACGCGCCGCGCGCACCGGCGTCCGCCCCGACGAGCTGACCGGCCCGCTGCTCGCGACCATGCCCCACCGCTACGACAGCACCAAATCCGGCGGGAAACCACTGGCGCAACGGGATGTCTGGTTCCTCCTGCGGGCACAGGCCCGCGCCGCCGGACTCGCCGAAGCGAACACCATCTCCCCGCACACCGCGCGGCGCACCACCGGCACCCTCCTGCTGGCCAACGACGTCCCGGTGCAGAAGGTCCAGGACCTCCTGGGGCACGCCGACATCCGCACCACCCGCGACCGCTACGACGCGCATCGCCACAAGCTGGAGACCTCTCCCGTGCACGCGCTCGCGCAACTGCTCGCCGACGCGCGGCACCGTCAGAGCTGAGCCTGTCCCAACTGGGACTTCGTCGCCCCGATCACCACACCGTCGACACGTGCGAGCCAGCTCCCGCACAGACACCGGACGTACTCCAGCCTTCCCTGGGAGACCCGCTGGGACCTCGTCGCGCTTCCAGGCAGTTCGGCCAGCGGCCACCCACACCGCGGGCACTTGTTCGCTTCCATGCCCCGATAGTGCTGTAATGAGTCAATGCACTTCAACCCTTACGGCGGAGCGGCGGCGCAGATCGCCGCCGACCTGGTCAACCTCGGCGACTCCGCCAACCCGGCCACGCTGACCGCGATCTTCCGCGACCGCATGACCGTCGCCGCCGTGAAGGACCACGAAGCGACCGAGATCATCGCCTGGACCAACAGACTCCGTGACGTCTTCGAAGCCGACCCGGCCACCCGCGTCGACCTGGTCAACGCACTCCTCCACGATTCCGCGTCCAAGCCCTACATCTCCACCCACGACGGCAAGGCACCCCACCTGCACTACGTCGACGCACAAGCAGGCACCGCATCCCGAGTCCGGGCCTACACCGCGGGCGGGCTCGCACACCTCGTCTGCGACGCCCCCGACCGCTTCGGCGTCTGCTCACGCGAAGGCTGCGAAACGGTCTACGTCGACGTCTCCCGCAACGGCCGCCGCCGATTCTGCTCGACCCGCTGCGCGACCAGGGTCCACGTCGCCGACCACCGGAACCGGCAAGCGAGCTAGAGGGGCCCTCGCAGTACCTGCATCACCAGGGTCTCCCCGACGCCCAAAACGCCTGTCAACCTGATTCAGACCGGAATCAGGAAAAGAGGTACGGAGACCCATGGCGGACGAACAATTCACCGCTCACACAGAACTATTCGATCTGCGCGGAAAGTACGCCCTTGTCACTGGCGGCACCAGGGGCATCGGGATGATGATCGCGCGCGGTCTTCTCCAGGCGGGCGCCCGCGTCGTCATCAGCTCACGCAAGGCGGACACGTGCGCGGAGGCGCAGCAACTACTGGCCGAATTCGGCGACGTTCAAGCGATTCCCGCCGACCTGTCCAGGCACGACGAATGCCGGCGCCTCGCTGATCTCGTCAAGGCCGAATCGGACCACCTCGACATCCTTGTCAACAACGCGGGAGCGATGTGGCGCGAGCCGCTGGATACGTTCCCGGACGAGGCCTGGGACTCGGTGCTCGACCTCAACCTCAAGTCACCGTTCTGGCTGGTGCAGGCGCTGCTCCCCGCACTCCGCCGGGCGGGCACCGCCGATGATCCCGCACGGATCATCAACATCGGCAGTATCGCCGCCATCCACGTCGCCGAATCGCCCAACTACTCGTACGCCGGCAGCAAAGCGGCACTCCATCAACTCACCAGGGTGCTGGCAAGGGAACTGGGCCCACACCACGTCACAGTGAACGCGGTAGCCCCAGGACCGTTCCCTTCCCACATGATGGCGGCCACGCTCGAGGCCGTCGGTGACACGATCGCGGCGAAGGCCCCTCTGCGCCGGCTCGGCCGCGACGACGACATGGCGGGTGTCGCCGTGTTCCTCGCCAGCCGGGCGGGGTCCTACCTCACGGGCTCCGTCATCCCGGTGGACGGCGGCATCGCGACGACCGCATCGGGAACCTAGGCGCCGGGGTACCCACAGTGCCTCCCTCCCACTGCGGGGGCGGGCTTACGGTGAGGGAATGGCCACGATGGATCCACGCACCGATATCCGGGAGTTCCTCAGCTCGCGTCGCGCCCGCATCACACCTGAGCAGGCAGGCCTGACTGCCTACGGCGCCAACCGCCGAGTCAAAGGCCTGCGCCGCGAAGAAGTAGCGCTACTGGCCGGGGTATCGGTCGACTACTACGTCCGCATGGAGCGCGGCGGCCTCGCCGGTGCCTCCGACGGCGTGCTCGAGGCGTTGGCCTCCGCCTTGCAACTCGACGAGGCGGAGCGCCAGCATCTGTTCCACCTCGCGCGCCGGTCCAGCCCACGCCGGCGTAGGTCCACCGTGACGGTGCGCTCGACGCTGCAGCAGGTGCTCGACGCCATCTCCGATGCGCCGGCCTGGATCGGTAACGGCCGTTATGACGTGCTCGCCACGAATCAACTCGCCCGCGCGCTGTATGCACCGGTGTTGGCCGACCCGCGACGGCCCGCGAACACAGCGCGGTTCGTCTACCTGAACCCCGAGGCGGCCCGAGAATTCTTCGTCGACTACGACCAGGTCGCCAGTGCCGTGGCCACGAAGCTGCGCATGGAAGCGGGCCGCGACCCACACGATGAGGAGCTGATCGCCCTGGTCGGCGAACTGTCGACGTGCAGCGAGCCATTCCGGCAGCGGTGGGCATCTCAGGACGTGCGGCTGCACCGGTCCGGCCGCAAGCGGGTGCGACATCCGATCGTGGGCCGCCTCGACCTGGACGTCGAACCCTTGGAACTCGCCGCCGAACCCAGCCTGCACCTGAACGTCTACACCGCACCCGCGGGCACACCGACCGCTGACAATTTGGCGCTCCTGGCGTCATGGGCGGCGACCGAAGCCGAGAGCCACTAGATCGCGTACCGCCACGCCGTCAGAGCGTGCGCCGAGAACCACGCACCCAGCACCACCCACGCCACCGCGGCCGCCACCGCCGTGACCGTCCGCCGCTTCGACAAGCCGATCGCGATCGGCACCAGCACCGGGAAGGCGGGCAGGATGAACCGGATCTTCGCATCCGGCAACCCCCGCGTGCCGATCGCCAGCGCCAGCACCCCGGCCCCGTACAGCGTCAACGGCCACGGCACCCGGATCAACGCCGCCACCAGCACCAGCACGACCGCACCCAGAAGCAGCAACACCGTCAGCGTGCTGAACACCGACTCGTCCCCGGTCAACCGCGCCAGCACCGACGCCGCGGTCTCCGCACCGAAGTCGAACTCGGTGTTCCAGCCCCGCAACTCGATGTCCTGCCAGCCGGTCCAGCTGCCCGTCCGGTACGCGACGAAACCCAGATACCCCAAGACCCCCAGCGGAGCCACCACCGCGCCCGCCAATGCCCACCAGCGCTTCTCGGCACGCCGGAAGACCGCGATCAACGCCGCCACCACGACCACCGCGACCAGCACCACCGCCGTCGACCTCGACAACCCGGCCGCGAAAGCGCACAGACCCGCCAGCATCCAGCGCCGCTCCAGCACACCCACCAGCGACCACACCGCGAACGCGCAGAACACCGCTTCCGTGTAAGCCATCGAGAACACGATCGCCATCGGCGCCCCGGCCCACAACGCCACCAGCAACAACCCGGTCCGGTCACCCCGCTCCGGCGCAACCGCCCGCCCGATCCGGATCAACCCGCACGCCAGCACCAGACCGGCCAGCACCGACACCGTCAACGCCGCCGTCACCACATCCGGCCCGAGCCACATCACCGCGGCGACGAGCTTCGGATACAACGGAAAGAACGCCATCGGAGCGTCGGAATACGGCTGCCGCGCCGCGTCCAGCGTCCCCGGCAGATCCGCGTACCCGTGCACCGCCAGCCGCAGATACCACTGCCCGTCCCACGCCGTCAGCCGATCGGTCAACGTGGCACCACGCCGGGCGGCCAGCAGATCGAGCAACTGGACACTCGCCGTCCGGATCACGAGATACCACAGGATCGCCCTCGGATAAGGCGACCAGGCCAGTCTGTCGAGGACTCTCTCGAACACACGCGCCGGACGCCCCTGCCGGGGCGCCTTCTCGGGGGTGGCGGGCTGATCAAGGTCGTCGACTTCTCGGAGCACGCTCAGAGTGTCCACAATGCGAAGTCAGCTCACCGTTCGATCCCGGAGATTCCCGGCTCCGCGCAGGTGGGAAAGGCCACAAACCCGGCTTGTGGCCCCACCTCGATCTTGTGTTTCCCAGCGAACGCCCCCGGCTCCTACGTTCGAAGTCATGAGCGAACAGAACCTCAAGGACACCGTCGCGGTCATCGCCGGCGGCGCGAAGAACCTCGGCGGACTCCTCTCCGCCACCCTCGGCGAAGCCGGCGCCAAGATCGTCGTCCACTACCACGGCGACGCCTCCGCGGCCGACGCCGACAAGACCGTCGAAGCCGTCCGCGGAGCCGGCTCCGAAGCCATCGCCGTCCAAGGCGACCTCACCGAGGTCGCCGACGTCCGCCGCCTCTTCGACACCGCCGTCGACACCTTCGGCCGCGCCGACATCGCGATCAACACCACCGGCATGGTGCTGCGCAAGCCGATCCTCGAAACCACCGAGGAGGACTACGACCGCATGTTCGCGGTCAACGCCAAAGCCGCCTACTTCTTCATCCAGGAAGCCGGACGACGCCTCTCCGACAACGGCAAGATCATCAGCCTCGGCACCTCCCTGCTCGCGGCCTTCACCGACGGCTACTCCACCTACGCCGGCGGCAAAGCCCCACTGGAACACTTCACCAGGGCCGCTGCCAAGGAGTTCGCCGACCGCGGCATCTCGGTCAACGTCGTCGCACCCGGCCCCATGGACACCCCGTTCTTCTACCCGCAGGAAACCCCCGAACGGGTCGAATTCCACAAATCCCAGGCCATGGGCGGACGACTCACGAAGATCGAGGACATCGTGCCGATCATCCGGTTCCTGGCCACCGACGGCGCCTGGTTCACCGGCCAGACGATGTTCCCCAACGGCGGCTACACCACCCGCTGACCCTTACGCTGGCCGAGACGCCGTAGACGGACACGAAGGGAAGCCCCGGGGTGGGCCTCGACCTGTACAAGCTGAACCACCTCATCGCCGTCGCCGAAGAAGGCAGCTTCACCCGCGCGGCGGCCCGGCTGCACCTGAGCCAGCAGGCGCTGTCGACCTCGGTGCGCACGCTCGAGCGGGAAGTGGGCGTCCCCCTGCTCGAGCGGAGCGCCACCGGCGTCACGGTGCTCCCCGCCGGACAGGCGCTGATCGCCGACGCGCACCTCCTGCACGGCATCGCCGACTCAGCCGTCCGGCGCGCCAGGCGCATCGGCCGCAGCGAACCGGAACGACTCCGCGTCGGCCACACCCCCGCCGTCACCGGCGACGAGGTCACCGCCCTCCTGCGCAGACACCAGACCGACCCCGACCTGATCATCGACGTCAACCAGCGCTACCCCGACGAACTCGTCGCACAACTGCTCGGCGGCCAACTGGACCTCGGCCTCGGCCGCGCGCTGAGCCTCGCACACGGCCTGGTCGGGACCACCCTGATCCGGCAGCGGCTGAACGTCGCGGTCGCCACCGGACACCCGCTCGCCGACCGCGAGTACCTCGCGTTGACCGACCTCGACGGCGAGGAGATCACCGTCTGGGGACACCCCGGCCGGTCCGGCTACACCGACCTGCTCGTCAACCTCTGCCGCGACGCGGGATTCGAACCCCATGTCCGCCGCAACCCCATCCAGGGAACGCCACCGGTCACCGCGGTCCTCGACACCGAAGGGGTCGCGTTCGTGACCGCGCCACCCGGGCCGGCGGCAGGCGGCGCCGTCCACGTCAGGGAACTGCGGCCCGCCGTACACGTCCCACTGCAAGCACTTTGGCCGCAGCACAGCACTTCCGACGCGCGTCAAGCGTTTCTCGCGTCCGCCCAAGGTTTCTAGGCGCCGCCCCGGTCGTGGTGCTCCAGCAGCTTCGACAGTAACTCGGCGAACCGCTTCCGCTCGTCGGCCGAAAGCGGCGCCAGCAGCTCGTCCTGCCGTTCGGCCAGCTGTTTCTCCAGCCGTCGCAGCTGCCGCCCGCCCGCTGTGGTCAGTGAGATGACGTTACGCCGCCGATCGGCCGGATCCGGGGCACGCTCGACCAGCTCACGCTCGGCGAGTTCGTTGATCGTCGCGACCATCTCGCTCACGTGGATACCGCTCCGACGGCCCAGCATCGCCTGGCTGGCGGGCCCGAACTCGTCCAGCGTCGCCAGCACGCGGTAGTGGTAGCCGCGCGCGTCGATGGCGGAGAACCCGTCGGTCACCAGGCGATGCGCGTGGTTGGCGGTCTGCGTGAGCAACCAGCTGGGCAGCTTCCGCCAGCCGCCGCGCGCCTGCTCCGAAAGGTTCTCCATGTGACGAGTCTAACGAATCGTTGGCCGCCCGAACGATGCCGGTATCGTTGAGCCGCCAAACGTTTAGCGACCCAACAATTTGGGAGACCGCATGACGATCAAGCCCTTCCGCATCGACATCCCCCAGGCCGACCTCGACGACCTCGCCGACCGGCTGGCCCGCACCCGCTGGCCCAACGAGGTCGCCGACGCGGGCGTGGACTACGGATTCCCGCTCGCCCGCCTCCAAGAACTCGCCGAATACTGGCGAACCGGGTACGACTGGCGCGCCCACGAAACCGAACTCAACAAGCTCCCGCACTTCACCACCAAGATCGACGGCCAGAACATCCACTTCGTCCACTTCCGGTCGGCGAAACCGGACGCGCTCGCACTGGTCCTCACCCACGGCTGGCCCGGATCGTTCCTCGAGTTCCTCGACCTGATCGAGCCGCTATCGCAGGACTTCCACCTGGTGATCCCTTCGATTCCCGGCTACGGGTTCTCCGGACCGACCCACGAAAGAGGCTGGAGCGCCGACCGGATCGCCCGAGCCTGGGCCGAACTGATGCGCCGCCTCGGGTACGAGCGCTACGGCGCGCAGGGCGGCGACTTCGGCTCGGGGATTTCGACGGCACTCGGCGCCGCGGCACCGGAGCACGTCGTCGGGGTGCACGTGAACTACCTGCCGACCCGGCCGGATCCGGACGCCTGCCTCGTACTGTCCGAAGAGGACGAAGCCCGCCTGGAGAAGGTCAAGCGGCTGATGGCGAATCGCCCGCCGTATCAGGCGCTTCAGGCGGCGACCCCGCAGACCATCGGCTATGCGCTGACCGACT
This sequence comes from Amycolatopsis sp. cmx-4-54, assembly GCF_046548895.1. Classification (NCBI taxonomy): domain Bacteria; kingdom Bacillati; phylum Actinomycetota; class Actinomycetes; order Pseudonocardiales; family Pseudonocardiaceae; genus Amycolatopsis; species Amycolatopsis sp. cmx-4-54. The sequence goes on along the minus strand of NZ_JAEBEJ010000001.1, from coordinate 766,318 downwards.
CGCCGGTCGGCCAGCTCGCCTGGATCGCCGAGCGCTTCGCGCAGTGGACGGACCCGCGCACGCCGGTCAGTGACGACCGGATGCTCACCGACATCTCGCTGTACTGGCTGACGGCGACCGCGGCTTCCTCCGCGCGCCTCCACCACGACGCCGGAAGGGGGAACACTCCTTGCCGGGTACCGCTCGGCGTCGCGGTACTTCCGCGGGACATCACCCAGTCGGTGCGACCACTGGCCGAGCGGCTGTACAACGTCAGGCACTGGTCGGAGTTCGAACGTGGCGGCCACTTCGCCGCTATGGAGGTGCCGGACCTGCTCGCCGAAGACATCCGCGATTTCTTCTTCGGTCTAGCCGTCAGCCGACTCTGAGTTGGTTTTTTCTTCATGGGACGCGGATTTTGAACTCAACCCCGGGCGTATAGGTCGTTATACATCTCGACCAGGAAAGGCAGGCGAGACCTCCGGTGAAGGCCACAATCAGGTAGGCGTTGCCGACGATGGCCTCCGTGAGGTTCCAGTTGCGCTCCACTCCCCTGCCGCCCCGGACCACGGCGACCGTCCATCCCGTGAACAGGACGGCCACCGCCACCACTACCCCACGCCGTCCCCTGGCCGCGAGGACGCCGAGCGCGGGCACCACCCATACCCAGTGGTGGGTCCACGAAATCGGGCTGATCAGCAGGGAGCATCCTGCGGTGGCCAGCAGCGCGGCGCGATCGTCACCCGCTCGGTGCAGACGGTGTACCAGCCACATCGCCAGCGCCGAGCACACCACACCGAACACCACGATCGCCACCGTCGCCGGGCGGCCTTCCGGCACCGTGCGCGCGACGAAACCTTGCCAGGACTGGTTTCCCACCCAGCTTTTCATCTCGGCGAAGTGATCGTTGAAGATCGCCGAGGTCCAGTATCGGACCGAGTCCGACGGCAGGACGGCCACAGCGAACGCCGAAGCGCAGAGAAAGGCACCGAGCGCCCGGGCGGCGTCCGCGGTCCGCCTGATCACCAGGAGGTGGGCGATGAAGATCAGCGGGATCAGTTTGACGGCCGCGACGATGCCGATGGTGATCCCGCTCCAGCGCGAGCCACGCAGGAGGAAGATGTCCGCGACCACGGCGGCCATGAGAACGAGATTCACCTGTCCGAGGCCGATCGTCTGCCATACCGGTTGCAGGGCGAACGCGCCGATCAGCAGCAGCGGGAGGTGGGCCCGGTCGGCGAACGGCCGGAGTGCGCAGTAGAGGGACGGCGCGGCGGCCAGCGCGAGAAGTCCCCACGACAATTGGGAGGGCAGCACGGTCAGCGAAGTGAACAGCAGCGCGGCGAACGGCGGATACGTGAAGGGCAGCTCCGGCGCCCATCCGGGGAGCGCGAGCAGTGGTGAGTACAGGCTTTCCCCGTGTATGACGGCGAATCCGCCTGCCCGGTAGACCGCCGAATCCACCCCGAGCGGCGTATCCGAGAGCCACCAGACGATCGCCACCAAAGCGAATACGGTCATCGCTCCGCCGACGATGATCAGCGCCGGGTCGACGCGCCGCCCTTCTGACCCATCCATGGGGAAACGATCTCCGGAACGCAGCCGGAAGACGTCACCCCGGAGGGCCGTCTTGGCGGCGCTACCCCGGTATGCGCCTCCACCGGTACCCCTACCCCGGTATCAGGGCGTGGTCCCCGGCACGACGAGACCCGCCTCGTACGCGACCATGACCGCCTGCGCGCGATCACGCACGCCGAGCTTGGCGAAAACCCTGCTGACATGGGATTTCGCCGTCTGCTCCACAATCACCAGCGCCTCCGCGATCTCCGCGTTCGAGAGGCCGCGCGCGACCAACCGGAGCACTTCGGTCTCCCGCGCGGTCAGTTCGGCGACGAGGGCTCGGCCCGCGTGCACCGACGCGTGTGTCCGGGTGAACTCGCCGATCAACCGTCTCGTGATCGTCGGTGCGAACAACGCGTTACCCGCGGACACCACCCTGACGGCGGTCACCAGGTCGTCCAGCGGCGAGTCCTTCAGGAGGAAGCCACTGGCACCCGCCCGCAGACCACCGAACACGTACTCGTCGATGTCGAAGGTGGTGAGGATCAGCACGCGGACTTCCCGGTGACCCGCCAGAATCCGCCGGGTCGCCTCGAGGCCGTCGAGTTCGGGCATGCGGACGTCCATCAGCACGACGTCCGGTTCGAGTTCGGCGCACAGTACGACGGCGGCGTTCCCGTCCGCGGCCTCTCCGACCACTTGGATGTCGTGCTGTGCGTCGAGCACGGCACGGAAGCTCTGCCTGACCATGGTCTGGTCGTCGGCGATGACCACCGAGATCATGGTTCCGGACACCCCTCACGATCGAGCGGAACGGTCAGGGCGACACGGAAGCCGCCGTCCGGCCGCTCCCCTGCCTCGAGATCGGCCGCGAGCATAGCGGCCCGCTCCCGCATCCCCACCAAGCCGTGTCCGCCGCCTGCCTGGTCCGTCCTCTTCGGACCGGCCGACGGCCCGTTTTCGATGAGCAGCCGGACCGAATCGGGCCCGCTCTCGAGTTCGACGGAGACCGCCGATCCGGGAGCGTGCTGGATCGCGTTGCTGAGCGCTTCCTGCACGATCCGGAACACCGACAGCGCGACGCCGACCGGGACGTGGTCGAAGCCGCCGCGCACCTCGAGTTCGCACGTGGTGCCGGCGGCCTTGACCCCTTCGACGAGTTCGACGACCTTGCCCAGCCCTGGCTGTGGCGCCGTCGCCAGAGCACGCTCTTCCGACCGAAGTACTCCGAGCAGCCTGCGCAGCTCGGTCAGGCCCTCACGGGCGGTTCCGGCGAGGTCGGCGAACTCCCGCCAGATCTCGGCTTCGCGATCGGCCTTGTCCTGATCGGCGAACCGGAACCGCGCCGAGTCGGCGCGCAGCGCGAGCACGGACATATGGTGCGCGACCACGTCGTGCAGTTCCCTGGCGATGCCCGCACGTTCCTCCAGCAGAGCCGCCCGAGTCTCTTCGGCGAGCCTGCGTTCCTGGTGCGCCGCACGTTCCTCCTCGGCGAGCCTGCGCTGGCGCACGGTGTTGCCGAGGAAGAACACGATTCCGCCCAGCAACACGAGCAGCGCCGCATCACGCCAGTCACCGAGGAAAGGCGTGGCGGCGCAGAACGAGATCAGGCCCGCCCAGGCGAGCTCCGGCTGATCGTTGCTCTCCCCCACCAGATAGAAGACGAGCGCCGCGGTGAACGCGAAGCCCGGCGCCCATGGCCAGCCCCAGGAATCGGCGATGCCGGGCAGGGTCAGCGGGGTGGTCACGATGCCGACGATCAGGGTGCGCCAGCCCCACAGCGGCGAACGCACCGCGAGCAGGCAGGGCAGCACGGTGATAAGCACGTTGAACGTCTTCGCGGGCGGCAACACCGAAACGGTCGAGAACGTGACGAAAGCCGCCCAGAGTCCACATCCGATGATCGCGAGCGCGCGCAGCCAACTCAACCCCGCCGAGCGCTTCGGCGGGGCGTCGGTTCCGGCGAACGCCGTGAAGCGCAGGGCATTCCACCACACCCGCAGGCGTCGTCGGTCGATCATCAGGCATCACCTTACCTGCGGATGGACCCACGAAATGGCACTCAGTGCCACGGTCAGGGTTCGCTCAAGGCGGCGTTGACCTTGGCGATGACGGTGTGCAGCGGCGTCGACGTGGTCATCACCGCCACCATGGTCGTTTCGGCCGCGGCGTCCTGGACCTTGAACGCGTCGATCACCAGCGCGAAGGCCTCCGCCGCGCTGGCGGCGATGTCGTCCTGCCCGCCACTGCGCAGCCAGCGCCGGAGCACGTGGTTGTTGGCGGCCGCGATCGCCGCGGCGGCCACCGCCGCCCGCAGGCTCGCCGTCTCGTCACCCTGTTCGGTGAACCGCGCGCGCAGGTAGCGGGCGAGTACGCGCTGATAGCGGTCGACGGTCGCGACTTCCTTGTCCCGCAAGGAGGGCACTGTCCGCGTCAGGGTGAACCGTTTGAGCGACACGTCGAGTTCCGCGGCGTAGGAGTCGAGGACAAGGCCGACGGCGTCGCAGGCCACCTCGATGGGGTCACGCTCCGGATCCGCGGCGGCGAACGTCTCCTCCATCTCCGCCACGATCTCGTCGTGGTTGGCGAAGAGCACGTCGTCCTTGGCGTCGAAGTACCGGAAGAACGTCCGGCGCCCCACCCCGGCCGCGGCCGCGATCTCGTCCACCGTCGTGGCCTCGTATCCCTTGGCCACGAACAGGTCCACCGCCGCCGCGGCGAGCGCACGACGCAGACGGCGCCTCCCGTCGGGGGTGGCGCCTGCCCTGGTCACCGGCGCACGGCGCGGCGAATCGGTCATAGCGGGACGGTAGCAGCCACTTGCTAGTGGCACTGAGTGCCGTTAGGCTGGATGAAGTCCCCGGGGCACCGAGTCCCCATCTCCCGTTCGGAAGGCGCCGACGATGTCGCTGGACCACCAAGTGCTCCCGGTCGAGTCACGTTCGATCCGTCCCCGGGGCGACGCCTTCTACGGCCGCCTGTTCGGCTGGTCGCTCAAATGGCGAGGCCCCCAGCCGTTCCTCGTGCTGGAAGGCGGGATCTGCGCGGTGACCTTGCCGAAGATCAACGGCGCCGAGGTCCTCGGCAGGCTCGCCGACACCGGATGCGGAGGCCCCGCCATGGCGGTACTGACGCAGCAGGGTCCGCGGGTGGCCATTCTCGCGGAAACCGACGGGCTGCTTCCCTCTCGAGAATCCCTTCCGCAGCACGTCGAAGTCCTCGCCTGGGGCACGTTGCTCCCCCTTCCCACCGACTCCGGCCGATCCGAGGCCCACGCGGAATGGCTCTCGGCACCGGATCCCCGGCAGCGGTGGCTTCCCAGCCTGGACGCCGTCCTCGCGAGCGTCCGGCCGAGGTAACGCACGCGGTTCATGCCGCCACCGATGCCTGCGCGGAAACGAGCAGCGCTCCACCGTCCGATTCGGACAGGGTGATCTCGAGGGTCGCCCCTTCCGCCAGCGGCGGGAGATCGCTCAGGGTCACGCGGCCGATCAGCCGTTGCCCACGGCGGGCGTTCGCCGCGCCGGACCGCCGGACCTCGATTCCCGAGCGGTGCCACACGAATGCTGCCCGTCGCCCGGCCTCGCCACCGGCTTCCGCACCAGGCCGCGAGCGCGGCACCCGACGTGTTGCACAACACGTCGTCGAGCGAACCCACCCGTCCGGCACCCAGCCAAACCTGAAGGCATTCGATCGACACCGACACCGCGAACGCCACCAGGGCGATCCGCGGCACCGGTTTCGCCCAGCCGAAGCGCATCGACGCCAGCACGGCGACCGGCGCCAGCAGCAGAACGTTGCCCGCCAACTGGAACAAGGCGACGTACGGGCGATCGTCGAACACGGGCAGGACATCGCCCAGCAGGTGCAGACTCACCGACGAATCGCGGCCCGGCATCGGCGCCGGTACGAACACGACCGGAAGTACGGCGAAAAACGATGCCAGCAAAGCGAAATCCAGCGCGATCGCGGATCGGCGGCGTCGGTTTCCCCGGAGGCGCGCGACGAACTCGGCGACGACGGCACCGGCCGCGGCGGCGAGCAGCGACCACGGCGCGGCGTCGAGGAATGCCTGCCACCACCAGCCCATGCACTCCCCTTTCGCCGATGATCGTCTTCGGCGAGGGTGGCAGCATCGTGAAGACCGGACAAGAACCCCGGCCATTGTCGGTGAATAACTACCATCCGCGTTGATACTTCACGGGGTTCGATTGTCACGGCCGTGCGGTCAGCCGCCGAGTGCCGGCCCGATCCACCGGCGGACCAAAGACCTCAGCTGCTCGTCGGTGTGCGCCGGGGTCGAGGGGTACTGCAGGAACGACAGGAACAGCCGCATCAGCATTTCTGCGAGGCCCTCGAAGTCCTCGTCGGTCGTCACACCCACCGCGGCCCAGTCGACCGGCACGTTCCGGAGGATCCGCGCGCCGAGCGCGAACGACTGCGAAGAAGTGACCGCCACGGTGAAGACGTCGGCCTCGCCCGCTTTGAGGAGCAGCCCCAGGTACGGCTCGTCGGGGACCGCACGGATGCCGAACACCACGGATTCCACCGCGACCTCGGCGGGGTCGCCGAACGTGGCCAGATGCCGCTCCATTCGCCCGGCGAACTCCTCGACCCGGTCCAGCGCGACCGCGCCGAGGATGTCGGCGAGGCTCGGGAAGTAGCGGTAGACGGTCTGCCGGGTGACGCCGGCTTCCGCGGCGACGTCGGAGAGGCTGGTCTTGGCGAGACCCACCCGGTCGATGCAGGCGGTCGCCGCCTCGACGATCCGGCGGCGTGCCTCGCGCTCGGTCCCGGGCGGATTGCCCCGCCATCCGTGGTGCCCCATACGCCTCATCTTCCCCGAACGGAGAATGTCAGACGGTGGCAGGTGCCGCGCGGCGCACGCGGTGGAGTGCGGCGAGCATCAGGCCGGCGGCCACGAAACAGGCCAGTACGTACAGACCACTCCCCAGCGTGATGCGGTTTTCGATGACGGCGCCCAGCCAGAACACCGCCATCACACCGAGATAGACGGCGGGGTAGGACCGGGCGAAAGGTCCCAGCGGCTCATCGGTGGCCCGGTACCGGACGAAGATCCAGATTCCCGCCACCCACAGCAGCGCCAGTTCGACGGCGAGGATCCAAGCTTGCGCGGTCACGTTGCCGTCGAAGAGGCTCGACGGGAGCCCGGCGATCGCCATGCTCAACGGCGTGAGGACTCCGGCCACCACGATGCGCGCCACCAGCGACCATCCGCGTCTCGAACCGCCGGCGAGCCGCACCACGAGATAGGTCATGGCGCCCATCGAAACGGAGGCGAAGAGCAGCATGCTGGTCATGGGCACGGAATCCAGCGCCGGATGATTGACGATCCGGTTGTTCCCGTTCCAGGCCCACCACTTCAGCGGGGGACCCAGGTGGTCGAAGACCTCGTAGAACGCCTGGCAGGCGAAGGCGACCGCCACCGACCCGGCCAACGCGCCCCGCGCGCGGAAGATCCCCAGCGACCGGACGAGTTCGTAGGCGAGCTGGCTGATCATCGGATAGAACGCGACGATGTAGAGCGGCAGCCGATCCCACATGAACTGCACGGTGAACCGGTTGTGGGCGAAGATGAATCCGTACTGCCGCTCGAGGCCGAACCATTCCGGGAAATACAGGGGCGGTTCGATGACGAAGAGGTACACCAGCGAAGCGCACCACAGCGCCAAATTGGCCGAGTCGCCCTGGCGGTACCGGCGGACGGCGTGCACCAGCGCGAACACGGCACCGCCGAGGACAAGTAGTTCCAGCAACGGCATCGTCCAATGTCCCGCCGTCCACGGTGGACGGATCGAGAGCCAGGCGGACACGTCGTGGCAGTCGAAACCGAGATCCCGCGTGACGGCTTCCGCGTCCGCCCCGCATACGGCGCTCATCGGGCGACCGCGGGTTCGGCGGCGCTTCCTTCCGGCGAATAGTCCGTGACCGGTGGCTCGGCGCGGGCGTCGAAGTCGAACGGGATCCGGTGCCGCCCCCGCGCCGCCCGGATCCGGTAGCGCATGAGGCCCGCGATCACCCTCGGGTTCGTCATCATGTCGCGCAGCGATTCGTCGAGGTTGAACACCTTCGCGAAATGCTCGTCGACCACGTCGTCTTCACGAGCGGCGCCGACGATGAGCCTGAACGCCGGTCCTGACACCGCCGAGAGCAGGCGTCGCTTCCACTCCCCCGCCTTCTCGGTGCCCACCGCGCAGGCGTAGCCCTGGTCCCTCGCCATCGCCAGGCTCCACGGCACGTCGAGCAGCTTTCGCTGGGCCGTAAGGAATCGCGCGGAGAAGTCGGTGTCGAGACGCTCGGCACGGCCGAGGTGTTCTCGCAGCAGCAGGGCCGAACCGGCGGCGGAACTGATGCCCTGCGCGTAGAACGGGTTGAACGCGCAGATCGAGTCGCCGACGAACGCCAGCCGTTTCGGCGGGGTGCGGAGCCGGTCGTAGCGCCGCCATTTGTTGCCGGTCGACCGGGTGAGGTACACCTCGGAGGTCGGGGTGGACCGGTCCATCGCGGCCGCGAACAGCGGCGCCCGAACCCGGCGGGCCGACTCGACGAACGCCTCGGTGGTGCGTGGCATCTCGATACCCCACGAGCCCATGCACGCGATGACCCGGTTGCCTTCGATCGGGAAGAAGTTCACCAGGAACTCGTGCTCGTCCGGATGCGGCCCCTTGTCGGGCGTCGGCATGATCACCAGATGTCGCCACCACCAGGACGGCGGCCGTTCCTCGGGCGAGGGCAGGTCGTACCAGCGTGAGGTGTAGGTGACCTTGGCGTCGAGGGTCCGGACTTCGGGTTCCGGCCAGCCTGCCGCCACCAGCCAGGCGCCGACCGAGGAACCGCGGCCCATCGCGTCCACCACGAAGTCGGCGTCGAGGTGCTCCTCGCCGTCGCGGGTGGAGAAGCCAACGCCCGTGACGGCGCCGTCCCGGGTCGTCAGCCCGCTGACCGCGACGCCCTCGCGGATCACGACGTTGGACAGGCCGCGGACCTTGTCCCGCAGCACGCGCTCGATGAGGATCCGAGAGCTGTAGATCATCGTCATCGCGCTGCGTTTCCGCGCCGACCAACCCTTCCCGTCGAGGTAGGCGGCGTCCATGGACGGCATGAGATGCAGTCCGCCGGCGGCGATGAGGTCGTCCTCGAATCCAGGAAACAGCGCCCCGATCGCGCGGCGGCCCGAGTTCAGGAGGAAATGCGGATGTTTGCTCTGCGGCACCCCGCGCCGGTGTTCGGCCTCGGCCGGCAGCTCGTCGCGTTCGAGCACCAGCACGCGGTCGAAATACGGGGCGAGCGCGCCCGCGGTGCAGAGTCCGGCGGCGCTGCCACCGAGGACGACGGCGGTCTTGCCGAGTCGCATACGACCAACTCCCAGCGTCATTCATACAGTTTGACAACGCCTGTATGAATGTATGAACGACGTCGAGGGCTGTCAAGGGTGGTCGCGGCACGCGGTCGTCACCTTGAGCCTCGGCAACACGACAGCCTTGACGACGACACGCACGACTCGAGGCAGGTTGCGCCCAGGCCTTGTCGGTAGGTGTGCCGGAAGGCGGATCACGCGTGTGCAGAGCCGTAACTCGCGTGTCTCGGGCCGGATCAGCGAGTTACGGCTCCAATCACGCGAGTTACGCCTTCAATCACGCGAGTTACGGCTGGCCCTCGACCCCTCGACCGCCGAGCAGCAGGCCGCCGACGGTCGCCGCTCCGGCGCTGCCGAGCGCGATCCCCCACCCGACCGGCCCGAGCGGCGTGCAGCCGAAGAACTGGCTGACCCCGGGAGTCTGGACCAGGATCGCCAGCAGGGCGGCGGAGCCCAGGCCCGCGGCGAGGACGGTGCCGTCCCGGCCGCCGATGGCGAGCGTCTGCCCGAGCTGGGTACCGATCAAGGAGACGAGCGCGATCGTGCTCGCGCGCCGTTGCCTGCCGGTCAGCCTCGCGAGGGTCCACGCGGTGGACGCCCCCAGTGTCGTGGTCACCGCGCGCGTGGTGATGTCGCGCCGGAGGGCGTCCCCGAGTGACACGCTGGGCCCCTCGCGCAGCAACTCCGGCACGGACTCGGCGTCCGGCCTGCTCAACGCGATCGCCAGGGCGGGCGCCAGGTCGGTGAGAAGGTTCATCAGCAGCAGTTGGCGGGCGGTGAGCGGCGAGCGTCCGGTGACAACCGAGCCGAGCACGGTGAAGGCGATCTCGCCGAGATTCCCGCCGAGCAGGATGCCGAGCGCCTCGCGGACCGACGCCCACATCGCCCGGCCCTCCACCAACGCCGCGACGATCGTCTCCAGCCGGTCGTCGGTCACGACGAGGTCCGCGGCCGCCCTCGCCGCGGCGGTGCCCCGCTGTCCGAGCGCGATCCCGACGTCCGCGAGCCGGATGGCGGGCGCGTCGTTGGCACCGTCGCCGGTCATCGCGACGACCCGGCCGCCACGCTGGTAGGCCTGGATGATCCGGACCTTCTGCGCCGGGCTGCACCGGGCGATCACGTCGACGTCGGCGAGTTCCCGATCGAGCTTCTCGTCGTCGAGTTCCTCGATCCTCGCGCCGGTGAGCACCTTGGTGTCGCCGTTGCGGCCGGTGATCTCCTCGGAGACGGCCTCGCCGGTGGCCGGATGATCGCCGGTGATCATCACCGTGCGCACTCCGGCCTCGCGCAACCGATCCGCCGCCGGCGCGGCGCTGTCCCGCACCGGATCCGCCAAGGCGACGAAGCCGAGCAACCGGAGATCGTCGACGTCGTCCTCGGAAAGGTCCTTTGTGGACACGGACTTCTCGGCGACGGCGAGGACGCGGTGCCCGGCGGCGGCCAGTCGTCCGACCCGCTTCTCCAGCCTGCTCCGGGCTCCCGCACCCAACGGCCGGTCGCCGTGCCGGGCGCACCGGGGAAGGACGGTCTCCGGCGCTCCCTTGACGCACATCAGGTACCGCTTGCCGAGTTTCCCGTTGGTGGCGTGGAATCCCCGTGACGGCTCGAACGGGACGGCGCCCGTCTTCTCCCAGCCGCCGGCGTCCACACCGGCGGTGATACCGCCTTCGAGCACGGCTTGATCCGTGTGATGCGGCAGTTCTTCGGGGTTCTCCGCCCGAGGCGTCGCGCGGACGGCCGCCGCCAGCACCGCCTCGTGGCTCTTCCGCAGCTTGCTCACCGAGGCGGTGGTCCGGCCGTCGTCGATCCGGCTGACGGTGAGCCTGCCCTCGGTGAGAGTGCCGGTCTTGTCGAAACAGAGGACGTCGACCCGCCCGAGCGCTTCGATGGTGCGCGGATTACGGACGAGCGCGCCGTGTTCGGCGAGCCGGCGGGCGGCGGCCAGCTGGGCCGCGTTCACCAGGAACGGCAGGCCTTCCGGTACCGACGCGACCGCGAGGTTCACCGCCGCGCCGACACTCTGCCGCAGCGGTACCCCACGGATGAGCCCGGCGCCCGCGACGGCGGCGGCCGAGCCGACCGCAACCGGCAAGGCCTGTTTGGTGAGCGACGCGAGCCGTGCTTCCACGCCGGTCTCCGGAGCGGCGCCTCGTGCGGCGGCCAATCCTCGGCCGACCTCCGTCTCGTCTCCGGTCGCCACGACGACGGCGGACACCTTGCCCGCGGCGACCGTGGTGCCCTCGTACAGCATCGACGCCCGCTCGGCGATTTCCGCGGCCACCACCGGCGCCACGGCCTTCGGCACCGGCAACGACTCCCCGGTCAGCGAGGATTCGTCGAGTTCCGCACCGGTCGCTTCGAGCACCCGGCAGTCCGCGGGTACGACGTCGCCGGACCGCAGCGACACGACGTCACCCCGCACCAGCGCGTCGGCGACGATCTGCCGCTCGGCACCGTCGCGCAGGACGGTGGTCACCGTCGCGGAGCGTTCGAACAGCCCGGCCAGCGCGCGGTCGGTGTGCACCTGCTGCACGCTGCCGATCAGCGCGGACACCCCGACGATCCCGGCGACCAGCGCGGCGTCGACCGGTGAACCCACCGCGGCCGAAACCGCCGCACCACCGGCGAGTACCGGGGTCAGCGGGTTGGCGAGCTCGGCCATGAACGCCTTCGCGATACTCCTGCCGGCGTTGCCTTCGCCGCCCGCTCGACCGGCGGGCGCCCGCCGCCGGACCTCGCGCTCGTCCAGCCCACGCGCGCCCGAGCCGAGGCGGTCGAGCACGAGGTCCGGCGGCATCAGGTGCCACGGCGACACGACGCGGCCCGAGGACGGGGTCTTCCGTTCGCCGGTGAGTGTGCGGGCACGCCAGATCCCGTCACTGAAGGCCATGAGCGCCCCGGCGTTCACCGCGCGAAGGCCGCTCGCGGCGGGCCTGCGCCGGGCGCTGAGCGCCGTCACACCACCGATTCCACTGGCCGCGGTCGCGAACATCGTCGAATCACGGACGACCGCCCTGGCGGCGGTGATCGCCTCGACGAGCAGGACGGCCGTGCCCACGTCGCGGCCGATCAGTACATGTGCGCCCCACGGTGGCGGGGTCCCGTCCTCGTGCACGCCGATTCCGCAGTCGGACGCCCCCAGCGCCCGGCGATCGTCGGAGACCAGCATGACCACGCGTCCGCAGGCCTGAAGTTCGCGGACGGCGTCGCGCACCGCCCCTCCGTCGGTCTGGACCACCCGCGCATCGGCGGCCTCGGCCGCCGAAACCAACGCGTCCACGTCGGGTGAGCCCTCCTGCGAAACGGCGAGCAACCCCGCCGGTCGTCCGTCACGGGCCAGCCCCAGCACCAGGTGGGCACCCTGGTCCAGCATCCGCTGCCGGTCGGGGAATCCCTCGCCACCGTCCAGTTCTTCGACCGGGCCGAGCGTCCACTCGCCGTCCCGCCGGACCACCTCGGGTTTCTCCGGGTCGAACAGGGCGAACGCGGCGGTCGTCAGGTCCACCGGGTCGCCACCGGGCAAGGGGACCAGATCACTGAGTACGTTCGCCCCCGCACCGAGCGCCGTGGTGTCGATGACGACCGTGTCGAGCAGGTCGAGCCCGCGCAGCACCGACCGGTCCATCACCAGCGCGCCACGCCTGGCGAGGACCTGGCCAAGCTGGGCGGAAAAGGCGGCCGCGCCGTTGGACGGCGCCTTAGGCAACGCCGAGATCGCGACCGCGGCGGCGCGCCTCGGTCCGACGAACGGCAGAGTCGCCGCGGCGGCCGCGGCCCCGGCGGTGATGGACCGGCGCGCGTGACGATCGGCGGCACTTTCCGGAAGCGGCCACGGCCGTTCGCTCACCACCGAGTCGGCGCCGGCGTGTTCGCGCTGCCCGACCAGCTTGGACTCGGCCTCGCACCAGGCCCGCTGGTGGGCCTTGGCTTCCCGCCATTGCGTGCCGCGGACCATGATGTCCAGCAGCGTTCCCTCGCTGCGGGCCGCGAGGCCGTGGACCAGCGCCGCACCGATGGAGGTGGCCGAATCGGCCCTTTCCCGTCCGCGCAGTTTCCGGTCCGCCAGGTCACGCAACCGCGGGTGCAGGTCCACGAGTGACGCCAGCGCCGCGGCCTCCGTCGGCAACGGAGCCCACGGCATGATCTTCGAAGCCACCGACAACATCAGTCCCGCGGCGTCCGCGGCGAGCGTGGACGGCAGCCGGGTCGCGGTGGTGCCGTCCGCCGGATGGTGCAGTTCGTCTTCCTCGACCCGCTCGGCTTCGGAAGCGGGCTCCGCCTCGGCTCGTTCGACCGCGCGGATCAGCTCCAGGCGCCGGGGCCCCGGCTCTTCGACCGCGACGACCACCCGGGATGTCGGCGCGTTCACCTGCGCCCATCGCACGCCGGCGATCTCCGCAAGGGCTCGTTCCACCCGGCGGGCGACGCGGGCGCCGTCGGGTCCTTTCACGCCGTGGGTCTCGATGTAGAGCCTGCCGGGACACGACCAGACCGCCCGACGCGGTCCGCGTCCCGGGATCCCTTCCAGCGGCAGGAGGGCCAGACCGCCCAGCCCCCGCGCGACCCGCCCCAGCGTCCGCGACGGTTTGGGGAAGGCGACACCCAGCACGTCCACGGTCTCCAGGTCCGTCCGCCGCATGCGGAATCCTCCTCGCGCTCGGTGCCTTGTGGATCTCAGCGAGTACCCACGTGCCGAAGCGCCGAATCCCGTTTCCACCTCAAGAGGTGACGGAGTCGATCAACCGGTTGTACCGGAGCCTCAGCGCGCGTTCGAGAGCGGAGAAGAATCCTGCCACCCCAAGAGCGATCTTCGCCCACTGCGGCAGCGATACCGGCGACGTGAACGTGCCGACGTGTTCGGCGACGGCCGGGATCTTGGTGACGGCCTCCGCGCCCTGGAGCAGGCCCACGACGAGCGCGATCAGCAGGATCACGAGGGAGACCGCGCCGATCGCGGCACTGGTACGGGGAAACCGCCGTCCGAACGTCGCCCGCAGCCCTTCCTGCGAACGCGGGTGAGGACGCAGTGTGCGCTCGCCGCCGTGGTCGAGGACGAAATGCATGCGTTTCAGCCCGACCGCGCTGGTCGCGACCTCGATGACACCTCCCGGCACGGGGAACGCCGCGGGCAGGTTGGACCGGAAGAGCTGGACGCCGTCCCGGTACAGCGCCGCGGGGCTTCTCCCGGCCGCGTCTTCGTGCTGCTTCCGGGTTTTGGCGTCGGCGAGGTACCGGACGTCGACCGCGTAGACGTGTGCTTCGAGATCGAGGAAGAACAGCGAACGGGAGAACAGCTGCCACCGGCGGTACTCGGCCAGCGCGGATCCGTCCCCGGACCTGACCCTGGAGAGCTGCCACCGCCGTTTGAGCTTCTTGACCATGGTCAGGACGTCTCTTCCGGTGGGTTGAGGCCGAGGAGGGCGTTCACGCGCTGCAGGACGTCCAGCTGGGCCGGGTTGTACAGATCCACCACGCCGTGGAGGACGACCGGTTTGGTGAGGGCTTTCCACGTCTTCGCGTCCAGCAATCCGGGCTGGGCTTCGTACTGGTCGCGGGCGATCGGCGCGAGGGCCTCGGCGACGCGCTGCCGCGTCGCGTCGTCGGCGTCCGCGGGCAGTTCGTCGAACTCAGTCTGGACGGCAGGCCGGGACGCCGGTTGGAGCGCGTGCAGCGAAGCCATCGTGGCCGGGTCCAGCACGGTCGAAAAGATCATCATCAACGAGCGTTCCTCCTCCGGCATTCCCTCGACGTTGCCGTCGTAGCCGGGTGGCAGGTCCACCAGGCTTCGACGGCGCAGGATCAGGGCCAGCTCGTCGCGCATCCGCTGCTGCCGCTCGATACTCGCCCGCAGTTCCTCGTCCAGCGCGCGCAGCGTCTGCTCCGTGTGCTCGTCCGAGCCCGCCATCGCCGGGATTTCCGACAGCGGCACCCCCAGGTCCACCAGCCGCCGGATCCGCAGCAACCGGATCAAATGCTCGACGCGGTATCGCTTGTATCCGTTGTGAGCTCGTTCCGGCTCGTCGAGCAACCCGATCCGGTGGTAGTAGCGGACGGTCTTCAGCGTCGTGCCGGCCAGTTCCGCCAGCTCCCGTGTGCTCCAGGACATCCCCCGCATTGGACACCGTGCCCTCGGGGCATGGTCAAGCGGCTTGACCATGCCCCGAGGGCACGGTCTCGAATACGCCCATCGGTGATCACACCAAGATCGGGGAGAGATGATGAGACGGAAACGAGTCGTGGGTCTGGCGGTGCTCCTCGGCTTCGTGGCGCCGCTGTTCACCGCACCCGCCGGGGCGGCCGAACCAGCGCCGGGCCTGGCGTGGGCCGCGTGTCCCGAGGACGTGGAGGTGCCCGCGGGCATCGTGCTGCAGTGCGCCACCGTGCCGGTGCCACTGGACTACCGGACGCCGGCGGGCGAGCAGATCGAGCTCATGATCTCCCGGCTGGCCAGCACGAAACCGGCGGTGCGGCGAGGTGTGCTCATGCTGAACCCGGGAGGTCCGGGTGGGCCTGGGTTGTCGTTCCCCGCTGATCTGGCCTCGCACGGCATGCCCGCGAGTGTCCTGGACGGCTATGACGTGATCGGCATGGACACCAGGGGCATCGGCCACTCGACGCCGGTGAGCTGCGGATTCACGGCCGAGCAGGAGTACCTGGGCAACATCCCGCCGTACGCGGTGGACGAAGCGGCGGTCGCCGAGCAGGCGAAGATCGCGAAAACGGTGGCCGCGCAGTGTGCCGCGAACGACAAGGACGGCAGGCTGCGGCACCTATCCACGGCGAACATGGCGAGGGATCTCGACCGGATCCGGGCCGCGCTCGGCGAAGAGAAGGCCAGTTTTCTGGGTTACTCGTACGGTTCCGCGCTCGGTGCGGCGTACGCATCGATGTTCCCCGAGAAGTCCGACCGGGTGGTACTCGACAGCAACGTCGGTGACACCCACCTCGACCGCGACGGGCTGCGCAGGTTCGGGCTCGGCGCCGAGCAGACCTTTCCGGATTTCGCGAAGTGGGTGGCGGCACGGCACGAGTCCTACGGCCTCGGCCGTACGGTCACCGAAGTGCGCAGGACGTACTTCGCGCTCGCGGAGAAGCTCGACAAGACCGCGGTGAACGGCCTCGACGGGCGCTTGTTCCGGCTGGCCACGTTCGCGGGCCTCTACGGGAAGACGAGGTACGGGCAGACTGCGCAGTGGTGGCAGTCGGTCCGTGACGGCGACAAGGCCGCGGCGGAACGCGTCGCCGCCGAAGCGAAGCGCCTGGCCCTGGCGGCCACGCCGTCGCCGACGGACAACGCGTGGTCGGTGTTCCTCGCGGTGACCTGCAACGACGTCGCGTGGCCCTCGGACATCCGCACGTACCAGCGTGGCGTGGCCGAGGACCGTGAGCGCTACCCGCTCTACGGCGCCGCCGGAGCGAACATCCTGCCGTGCGCGTTCTGGCCTTACGCGCCGGCCGAACCACCGGTGGCGGTCGAGGACAAGGGACCGGAGAACGTGCTGGTCGTCCAGAACCGGCGCGACCCGGTGACGCCTTTGCGGGGTGGCCGGCTGCTCGACGAGAAGTTCGGGGACCGGTCGCGGCTGGTGACCGTCGAGGGCAGCGGCCACGGCGTGTACGTCCTCGGCGACAACGCCTGCGCGCTGAACACCACGACGAACTTCCTGCTGTCGGGGAAACTGCCAAGGCGCGACGTGTTCTGCTCGTGATCGACCGGCGGGAGGGCCCAGGCACGGTGGGCCCTCCCGCCGGCAAGAAGGACCTGCTCTACGAAGCCGAGGCACGCCTGGACGACTCGATCGCGTTCGGCCCGCCGAGCAACGCCGCGACCGCCTCGCGCGCCTGACCGGCGGGCTCCGGATCACCGCTGATTCCCGCGGTCACGATTGCCCCTTCGGCGAGCAGGTAGACCGCTTCGGTCACCGGCGAGCCGGTGGCCCGCACCCAGGTGTCGATCTGCTCGCGGAACGCCTGTTTGTGTGCTCGCACCTCGGTCAGTACCGCCTCGGACGACGCGCCGAGTTCACCGTGGGCGTTGATCCAGGCGCAGCCGCGGAAACCCGGTTCGGCGAACCACTCCGCGAGCCAGTCGAAAACGGCGAGCACCCGCTCACGGGGATCCGCGACCCGGCCGACGTGCGCGGCCAGGCTGCCGCGCCAGCGCTGGTCACGACGTCTGAGCATCGCCACCACGAGGTCTTCCTTGGCTTCGAAGAACCGGTAGATCCGCTTGAGCGAGAGGCCGGACGCCGTTCGGACCTTGTCCATGCCGACCGCCTGGATGCCGTTCTCGTAGAACAGTTTCTCAGCGGCGTCGAGCAGGACCTCGCGATCGACGCGGTTCTGCTCCTCGGTGACGGCGGACGGCATCGGGTCTCCCTTGACGTTGAGAACGATCGTTCCCTATCGTAGGCGGCGGACGTAGAGAACGCACGTTCTCCACTTGAGGAGGTTCGACGATGACGGAAGATCGCCCGCCCTGCCCGCCATTCACCCGCGAGACGGCACTGCGGAAAGTCCAAGCGGCGGAGAATGCTTGGAACACCCGGGATCCCCGCAAGGTGGCGTCCGCGTACACGCCGGACTCGGTGTGGCGGAACCGGGAGACCTTCGTCCGGGGCCGCGAGGAGATCGTCACGTTCCTGACCGGGAAGTGGGAACGGGAACTCGATTACGCGCTGCGCAAGAACCTTTGGACGTTCACCGGGAACCGGATCGCCGTCCGGTTCCAGTACGAATGGCACGACGCGGCCGGACAGTCGTGGCGCAGTTATGGCAACGAACTCTGGGAGTTCGATGAACACGGCCTCATGAGCCGCCGCGAGGCGAGCATCAACGACGTCGCCATTTCCGAGACCGAGCGGCGCATCCACGGCCCGCGCCCGAAGGAGGAGCACCTAGCCGACTTCCCGCTTCGGTGAAGACGGCGCGATCAGTCCACGATCGCGGAGATCTCCCACAAGCCCAAGGACTTGTCGGCGTAAGCGCCGTCTTCCTCGGTGCACCCTTCGACCAGCACGGCCAGCGGCTCCGGGAAACCGAACGGCTCCCGGCACAGATTCACCGGACGCCAGTCACCGGTCACGATGTCGGTGTTGGTCCGCAGTTCGGTGAAAGTCGTGGTCAGCAGATACCGGGAACCGCTCCGCCGCAGGTTGCGCAAGGCGCGCCCGATATCGGCGAAACTCAGATGGACCAGACAATCCCGGCACAGCACGAGATCGGCCGACGGCAGTGGATCACTGGTCAGATCGAGCACCCGGAACTCGTGGACCGGATCGTCCCGGAACCGTTCCGCGTTCGTCTCGATCAGGTCGGGAACGATGTCGGCACCGATGTACCGGTCGAGATCGAGGTCCACCTCACTGAGCCAGCCGTAGTCACCGCACGGCAGGTCGAGCAGGGTGCGCACCCCGAACCGATCGAGGAGAGCGGGCAACCGGTCGCTCAATTCCCGTGTCTGGACCGACTCCGAGCCAGGCCCGGAGACCGAGGAGGAACTCCACAACCGGGAACGGAAGATGTAGGTGAAACGATCCTGGGTCCCCATGCTTTCCAGCTCTTCGGCGACCCGCCGGAAGTTGCGCTGCGCCGTGGTCATCGGTCGTTCGTCCACTCCGGCATCGTAACCTCGTGAGTGACGGAGGGCGGCGCGATGACCGAATGGGATTTCGAACGCGATCCGCTGGTGAAGTCGAACGCCGGCACGCTGGCCAGGACGGCGCTTGCGAACGTCGTGCGCGAATATCCGCACCACGAGAGTCACTGGCAGCTCGACGGCGTGCCCATCCTGTCCCCTCGGCTCTCGCACCCGTGCTTCTACGGCAGTTTCGATTGGCATTCCTGTGTCGAGATGTTCTGGGTGCTCGTGCGTTTGCTGCGCCATCACGCCGAACTGGTGCCCGCCGAGGAGATCCGCGACGTCCTCGGTGAGCACCTGACCGTCGAGGCGCTAGCGGGCGAAGCCGCCTACTTCGCCCCCGAGGAACACCGCACCACCCAGCGTCCGTACGGCTGGTCGGCGTTGCTGGAACTCACCTTCGAAACCGTCACCTGGGTGGACCCGGACGCCGCGCGGTGGTCAGCGGGGCTGCAGGAGTTGAGCTCGGTCTTCGTGAACCGCTACCTCGACTGGCTGCCGCGGGCCGGCTACCCGATCCGGTACGGGGTGCACGACAACGGCGCGTTCGGGTTGTCCCGCGCTCTGCCGTACGCGGGATACCTCGCCGATCACGGCGATCCGCGGCTGCGCGGTCTCATTACCGAGACCGCGTGGCGCTGGTTCGGCTCGGACCGCGACTACCCGGCGTCCTGGGAACCGTCCGGAGCCGATTTCCTGTCCCCCGCGCTCGCCGAAGCCGAGCTCATGTCCCGCCTGATGCCCGCGGCCGAGTTCGCCGGGTGGCTGGACGGTTTCCTGCCAGGTATCGCGGAACGGAAACCCGCGACCCTTTTCACCCCGGTGCTCGAGACCGACACCTCCGACGGGCAACTCGCCCACCTGCACGGTCTCAACCTGCATCGGGCGTGGTGCTGGCATCGCATCGCGGACGCCCTCCCCGGCGATGACGACCGGATCCCCGCGATGCTCGAAGCCACGCACGCTCATACCCACGCTTCACTCGCACAGACCACGGGCGGCGCCTACATGGTCGAACACTTCCTTGCTTACTACGCGCTCCTCCTGCTCGGCTGAACCGCCGAGATTGTTCGGAGTGCGCCACTCGTTCAGCGCAGTCACTCGCTGTTGGTGAGCCGAGCGAGGCGACTACGGGTGAATGGCCGCCTGAACGGGTGAACCCACCGTGAGCACGGCTGCTCGAATCTCGTCGGACTTGGACGAAGTTCGCCCGTACTCGACAGTTGCGATCGGCATTTCGCACAATACGAGAACAGTTTGACCAAACTCGTCGACATCAGCCCCCACCTGCGGACTTCGCCGCCACCGCACATCCGAAGATGGCCTGGCTCGACACGGGAAGGGCAAGATTCCGGGCCCCGGAGACCTCTCGGCGGCGCTGGTCCATTCGGCCCCACCCACTACTTTCAGTAGTTTCCGGAGTCACCCAGACCGTTGAGCGACGCGTGCATACCGTTCAGCGCGACACACGCTGTACTACTGAACGGTCACAGTCTGCTTTCGCCAAGATGTCCTCAGCCGCACCGGTCGAGAACCGGTAACGCACGCGTGGCCCCCTGCTGTAACAGGAGGCCACGCGGATGTCCATTCGCCCGCTCGCTAGAACAAGGACAGGACGCTCGTGACCCTACAGCCTGACAACACGAAGACACCAGACAACGAGCCGCCCCAACGGGTCAAAGTCGTCATCGAACACGCCGAAAAGGCGCCTCGGCGAGTCGCGACGCCCGCGGAAATGATCCGCACGGCACGGCCGCTCCTGAGGACACCGGGACGCCACCGCAAAGAGCACACGCGCGACAGCTGGCTCTGCCTGGCGATGGCGGTCCTAGCCGGCTGGGCCCCGACCCTGCGGATGTGCCTCCTGCTGACGATCGGTGGCGGAATCATCGTCGGCGTCGTCCGGATCAGCACTCCGCAGATCGGGCTGTCGGCAGGGACCACCGTCGGTCTCCTGACCCTCTTCGGCGCTTGGATCGTCAAGTCCCGCCAAGAAAAACAGCGGCGAGAGCCGAGCCTGTAGCCGATCGCGCCCCGTGCCCGTCACCCGCGGGCACGGGGCGCCCGGCAATGTCGGAAAATCTCCCCGCCCATGCGGTGGCTTCCGGTTGAATGATCGCGAAGTCCCGACATGTGAGGAGATCTCGTGCGGAGAGCTAGAAGACTGGGGGCCTTGGCCGTTTCGGTGCTGGCAGCGGCCACGGCACTGGGCAGCCCGGCGTCGGCCGACACCGTGCAGTCGTTCCACACCTCGCTCGACCCCGCTTCGGTGCGGGAGTCGATGCGCTATCTGGTCGAGAACTACGGAGTGAGCGAGCAGGAGGCGTTGCGGCGCCTGGAACTGCAGACCGACAGCCTCAAGCTGGACGAGCTGCTGCGCCGCGACCGTGGCGCCGAGTACGGCGGCATGTGGCTCGACCAGGACAAGGGGCAGCTGGTCGTGGCGATGACCAAACCCTCGGCGGCCGAGCCGTACCTGAGGGCGATGCCTGTCCGTTCCGCTGTTCGCACACAACAGGTCCAGCACTCGTTGCGGCAGCTCACGGCCGCGAAAGAACGCGTCGCGGCCAAGGTCGGCGCCGGACCGGAAGCCGTCTACCTGCCTTCGGTGAGCGAGTCCGAAAACCGGGTCGTGCTTTGGGAACGCGGATGGGTGGCACAGGAGAAGGCGGCCGTGCGCGCCGCGGCCGCCGAGACGAACGCCGCCGGCCAGGCCGCCGCGGCGGAATCCGGCATGGTCGTCTCCCGGGTGCTGAAGAACCCGAACGCGCTGTCCACGGCGAACGTGGATCTGGGGTTCTGTCATCCGCTCTACTGCACGAACTACGGGCCGATGCGCGGCGGAATCCGGCTGGACATGAAGCGCGACAACGGCACCTGGGGCGGCTGCACCAGCGGCTTCAACCTGCGGTCCACCGGTGGCGGTTTCCCCGGCAAGGGCTGGGTGCTCACCGCGGGACACTGCATGCGGACCAAGACCAACAACACCCCGACCCAGCACAACGGCAACGACGTCCTGCAGCAGCACGGCATCGAGAAGAGCTCGTACCCGTACGACTACGCGGCCCTGCCGTATGTGAACGACGCGGCGTCGACGCGGTGGCTCGAAAGCCAGACCGGGCGTAACCGCGTGCTGAAGTACTGCCGCAACGGCGGGATGGACAGCAACGGCGACACCCCGTGCGGCGCGCAGGCCACCTCGGTCGACGAGTACATCACCAGTGCCCGCAAGCTCGCCGACATCAAGGCCGGGTATGTCGTCTGTGCCTCCGGGACGGCGTCGAGCGCGGTGAACTACCCCGATTCCGTCGACAGCGGCGCGGGCGCCGGTTACCTCGTCGGGACCCGGTGCGGACGTGTCCTCTCCACGGACGTCGGCATCAACACCGACCTTTGCGCCCGTCCGGGCGACAGCGGCGGACCGCTGTTCAGCCAAGCCGATCACGCGGCGCTGGGCATCCTGGTCGGCAACCAGCAGTCCCGGTCGGGCCCCTGCCAGGCCGGTGAACTGAACAACTACGCGCCGATCGAGACGATCACCACCGATCTCAGCGAGCGGATCGCGAGTCAGGGATCCACGTTCGCGGTGATCACGACTCCGAACGGCTGACCTCACAAGTAGGTGAAGGCCCCTTTATCGCGATGAAGGGGCCTTCACCTACTCTCACGCGGTCAGCAGAGGACCTTCGTACCGCAGCGAGTCGCCCTCGCCGTAGACCCGGACCGTCAGCTCCGGCGGCTTCCACGGAGCGAAGACTTCGTCGACCGTCTGGGGCACCGGACCCAGGTCCACGTCCACCGCGAAGGTATGCGCCACGATCGCGGCCCGGACGACGTCACCGTCCGCGTCGGTCACCTCCAGGCGCGTCACCCCGGTGCCGATCGCTCCGAGCACGCCCGGTCGCCTGCTCCACACCGCGAATCCGCGCTCGCCGGTGTCGCTCCCGTACCCGGTGCTCATGATGTTGAACAGCGTGCGCTCTCCCTCCCGGAAGACGCACTCCGCCTCGACACCCGAATCGTGGTAGGCCAACATCCGCCCGTCCGCGGTACTCGTCCCGATCCGGGCCCCGGTGTGCCACCCCGCGTGTGACACCGCCTCCGTCGATCCCGCGATCTCCGCGGACCGGTAAAGCTCGCAGAGCGCCGTCAACTCCGCTATCCATCGTGTGGTCTCTTCATCACTTGCTGGGGCCACTACGCGTGTGCCCTCCTTCCTGACTGTCCACAATGGTCATCATCGAGGCTGACACACCCCCGCTGTCGATCACATCGGGGTTCTCCCGGAGATCGGCCCGGCCCGCTGCACGGTTCGGTGCAACCGGCTCGGGCGGTTAGACCGACCAGAGCAATCTCGCGGGTATCCCGTCATGGGTGTTTCGGTCACCCGTCGGAGTGTCGTGACACTCCGACGCGAAGAGGTACGGCCGATGACCGCGCAGCGCACGAGCACGGACGAGATCGGCGAAATCGGTGTCTGGCTGATGGGCGAGTTCGGGGGCCGAGTGCCCTCGGCCGTGATCAGCCGGGTGCTCAACGCGAGCAAGCGCGACCTCGAAGGCCGCATCGACCCCGAAGAGCTGGGCGAGATGTTCTACACCCTCTGCCGGTTCCGCCTTCAGCGGATCGTGGCCTCGGACGAGCGGATCACCGTCAGAATCCCCGGCGCTCGTCTTTCGTGACGGTCTTCAGCTCCACGTACTGGGCGCCGAACCCTCCCATCCAGGACCCCCGGAGCCCGGCGACGTCACGCAGAGTGTGCGAAGGTGACGGCATGGCCGCTTCGCGCAGACGATTCCCCGTGTCCTGGACCACCGTCATGCCGGTCCTCGCCATAGTCGTGCTGGCGCTGAGCTGGGGGCGCGACCTGGGCCCGGTGCCCGTGGTCATCGTCGCGCTCGCGCTCGGCGGGACGGTGCTGGCCGCGGTTCACCACGCCGAGGTGGTCGCGCACCGCGTCGGGGAACCCTTCGGCTCGCTGGTGCTGGCGATCGCGGTCACGGTCATCGAAGTCGCGCTGATCGTGACGATGATGTCGTCCGGCGGCCCCGAGGCCGGGACCCTCGCCCGCGACACCGTGTTCGCCGCGGTGATGATCACGATGAACGGCATCGCCGGCATCTCGCTCTTCGTCGGCGCCCGCCGCTACGGCGAAACGCATTTCAACCCCGAGGGCAGCGGCGGCGCGCTCGCCACCGTGGCGACACTCGCTTCCGTCACCCTCGTGCTGCCGACGTTCACCACGAGCACCCCCGGCCCGGCCTTCAACGGCACACAGCTCACCTTCGCCGCGGTCGCGTCGCTGCTGCTCTACGGGCTTTTCGTGCTCACGCAGACCGTGCGCCACCGCGACTTCTTCCTGCCGGTCGACAGCGAGGGCTCCGTCAAGGAGGAGGACCACGCCGAACCGCCGACCAGCAAGGCCGCGCTGACCAGTCTGGGGCTGCTGGTGGTCGCACTGGTCGCCGTCGTCGGCCTGGCGAAGGTCGAGTCGCCCGCGATCGAAGCGGGCGTCCGCGCGGCGGGCTTCCCGCAGTCGTTCGTCGGCGTCGTGATCGCCATGCTGGTGCTGCTGCCGGAGACCCTGGCCGCGACCCGGGCCGCGCGGCGCGACCGGATGCAGACCAGCCTGAACCTCGCCTACGGTTCGGCGATCGCGAGCATCGGGCTCACCATCCCGACCATCGCGCTCGCGTCGATCTGGCTGGACGGGCCGTTGATGCTGGGTCTCGGTGCCACGCATATCGTGCTGCTGGCGCTGACGATCGCGGTCAGCGTGCTCACCGTCGTTCCGGGCCGGGCGACCCGGCTGCAGGGCGGGGTGCACCTCGTCCTGCTGGCCGCGTTCCTGGTGCTGGCCGTCAGCCCGTGACACAAGTCCTCTTCGGACGGTGTTCTGTCGGTGGTCCCGGGTAATCTCTGCCCCGTGAACGCTCGGGACCGCATCCAAGAACTCGCCGATCAGATCGTCGTCCTTCGCGACGCCTACTACCGGGGCTCGCCGAAGGTCGCCGACGCCGACTACGACGCGATCGAAGACGAATTGCGCGGGCTCATCGAGGCGAACCCCGAGCTGGCCCCGGATCCGAACCCGCTCGACCAGGTCGGCGCACCCGCGATCCTGCACGCGCCCATCCGGCACTCGCGCCCGATGTTGTCGCTGGAGAAGGCGACCAAGCCCGAGCAGGTCGCGGCGTTCTTCACCCGGTTCCCTGGGCAGCCGGTGGTCGTGATGCCGAAGCTCGACGGCCTGTCGCTGGCGCTGGTCTACGAGAACGGTCGGCTCGCCAGGGCGGTCACCCGCGGCGACGGGACGACGGGCGACGACGTGACCATGCTCGTCCGGGCGCTGACCGACGGCGTCCCGGACAAGGTCGACGCGCCCGGCCGGGTCGAGGTCCGCGGTGAGGCGGTCATGTTGCGCTCCACCTTCGCCGCCTACAACAAGGTCCACCCGGACAAGCCGCTGATCAACCCGCGTAACGCCGCCGCGGGCACCCTGCGCGCCAAGGATCCCGCCACCGTCGCCGAACGGCGTCTCCAGTTCTTCGCCTTCGATCTCTCCACCGAGCCCGAAAGCGCGGAAACCGATCTCGACGGCGCGCTCCGGACGCTCGGGTTCGCCGCCGCCGACATGCGCCACTGCGAGGACGCCGAGGCGGCCCAGGCGGTCATCACGACCATCGAGCAGCAGCGCAACGAACTCGACTACGACCTCGACGGCGCCGTGTTGCGCCTGGCGGATCGCGACGCCTACGCCGCCGCCGGAACCAGGTCCAGCTCACCGCGCGGCGCGCTGGCGTTCAAGTTCGCCGCCGAGGAGAAGACCACCGTGCTCGCCGATGTAGTCTGGGACGTCGGCAAGACCGGCAAGATCGCGCCCGTCGCGTGGCTTGAGCCGGTGTTCGTCGGCGGGACCACCGTCACCAGGGCGACGCTGGCCAACCAGGAGGTCATCAAGGCCCGCGGTATCAAGATCGGCGACACCGTGCTGGTGCGCCGCGCGGGCGACGTGATCCCCTTCGTGGCGGGCGTCCTCGACGCCGCCAAGCGCACCGGCGAGGAACGGGAGATCGTGCCGCCCTCGGTGTGCCCGTCGTGCGAAGAACCGTTGACCGAACAGGGCAACAGCCGGGAACTGTTCTGCACCAACGTCGCCTGCCCCGCCCAGACCGTCCGGCGGCTGATCCACTGGGCGTCGCGCGCGGCCGCGGACATCGACGCGATCGGCGGGGTCTGGATCGAGCGGCTCGCCGAGGCCGGGATTCTCGAGCACCCGTCGGACTTCTACCGGCTCACCAAGGAGAAGTTGCTGGAGTTCGACCGCATCGGCGAAGTCTCCGCCACCCGCATGATCGAGTCGATCGACGCGAGCCGGGCCGTCGGCCTGCGCCGGGCGCTGATCGGGCTCGCGATCCCGATGGCCTCCGAGGGCACCGCCGCGCAGCTGTGCCGGGCAGGGTTCGGGTCACTGGAAGCCGTCGTGGACGCCGGCGAGGAGGGTCTCGTCGCCGTGGAGGACATCGGCCCGAAGGTCGCCGCGTCCCTGATCGAGCACCTCACCCGGCTGCGTCCCGAACTCGAGCGGCTTCGGGAAGCCGGAGTCTCGCTGGACGTGCGCGAAGAAGACCTCCCGCCGGTCGTCGCGGCCGGTGCGCCGCTGGAAGGCAAGACGGTCGTGGTCACCGGCTCCATCAGCGACCCCCGCTCCGGTGAGAAGGTGCCGCGCCCGACCTTCCAGCGGCTGTGCGAAAGGGCGGGCGCGACCATCGCGTCTTCGGTCTCGGCGAACACGGACATGCTGATCACCGGTGCCGACGTCGGAGCGAGCAAACTCACCAAGGCCGAGAAACTCGAAGTCGAGGTCGTGGACCAGGGCGTGATCTGGCAGCAGTTGATCGGAGCCGGTGTCGTCTGACCTCCTTTCCGCATTCAGAGGACTAAACGCTGGGCCTCGTCCGGTACCGAGGGCTCGTCGAGTGCCATTCGAAACCGCCGCCCATCCATCCCCGCAATCCGCGCAAGAACCGCTGCAGCTCGACGGAAGGGACCGCGCTCAGCTTTTCGTGCGCCGACTGGAAGTCCCGCACGACGTCGTTGTGCAGTTCGACGGTGATCGCCGTGGCCTCTTCGATCGAGCATTTCCGGTCATCGGCGATCAGCAGGACCGCGTTGCAGGGCGGCGACTCGTCCTCCAGATCCTTGGTGACCGAGTGCACGTCGTTGACGAGCACGGACGCCGTCCCCGCTTGGATCGCCGCCTCGCGGACCCGCGGGTCGTAGTAGAGGTTCGAAGTCAGTTCGTAGCCACCAAGGACGTCGATCAACGTCATCGAGGTGTAGAAGCTGTCGTGCTGCCGTGCCGCGAGATACTCCCACGCCGGCGGGTATTTCCCGCTGTGGCGCCACGCGGCGTAGGCGGTCCAGCTCACGAACATGGCGAAGGTCGAGTAGCAGACCCGCTGGACCTGCGCGGCGGTCCCGGATCGCCGCAGGAAGTCCGTCGCCGAGCCCAGCGCCACCAGCACCCGGTCGTTCCGCAGTGTCTCGTCAAGATCGCGGCTGAATTCGCCCAACGACGGCACGGGGTCCATCGCGGCCATCGCCAGCGCGAGCTTCGGCGGCAGCTCGGCAGGCACGGCGCCGAGGGAGGTGTCGTCGGCGTAGAGGTCGTCGGCCGCCCACCACGCGGCGTTGAGCCGCGCGGAGATCAGCAGCCGGTCGGGATCCTCGCAGTCCGGGTGGGCGAGCATGACGAGCCTGCCGAATCCCGCCTTCCCGATCTGCTCGCACTCCTCCTCGTCGAACCCGCACTCCCCCGCCCACAGGACGAGCCGCCGGTCGACCTCCTGGGCGAGCGGATCGTTGATCCGTTCGGTGACGGGGCAATACAGCGGCGGCGCCGATCCGTCGCCCCACGGCCGGTAGGCGTACGCCGGGTCGAGGCTGGGTTCCTGCGGCGGTGGCACCTCCTCCACCACCGCG
The DNA here is from genome assembly GCF_046548895.1 of Amycolatopsis sp. cmx-4-54. NCBI lineage: Bacteria > Bacillati > Actinomycetota > Actinomycetes > Pseudonocardiales > Pseudonocardiaceae > Amycolatopsis > Amycolatopsis sp. cmx-4-54. The sequence continues at coordinate 738,776 of NZ_JAEBEJ010000001.1, read as the reverse complement.
GGAACAGCGGTCAGCCGGGCCGCCAGCCGGGCGGCTGACGTGCCCAGCCCGCCCGGACCGGCCAGCAGTGTGGCGAGCGCACCCTGTTCGGTCATCGCTTGCTCCGATGGTCTCGCGGGATCAGACGCGGTCGGCGGCGATCAGCAGGTAGTGGAAGCTGCCCTCGCGATAGGCGTCCAGGAACGGTCCTTCGATCCCGGTCGCCACCGACGATTTCGCCCGCAGCTCCCAGTACGGGATCGTGTCCGCCGTCAGATCCACCACCGAGATCGGCACCAGGCCGTTCGCCGTCATGGCCTTGAAGTACTCACTGCGCGGGTGGATGTTGCAGGTGTAGTGCTGGTCGATCTGCGCGACAGCCTTGGACCGGCCACCGGTCACGTCGTTGTAGCACCCGGTGATGGTGACGTACCGCCCGCCGAACTCCAGCTGCCGCGCGTGCTCGGCGAAGAGTTCGTGGAGGTCGACGTACATCGTGCTTTCGTTGTTCCAGATCGCCTTGCGTGACCCGGTTTCGAAGCCGGTGTCGAGCATGTTGCGGAAGTGGTAGCGCACCCGGTCGGCGACGCCCCTGATCTCCGCCTGGTGATTCGCGAACTCGACCTGCTTCTCCGAGATCGAGATCCCGTCGACGTGACAGCCGAAGCGCGCGTTGGCCATGATGCTGGATCCGCCGCGTCCGCAGCCGGCGTCGAGCAGCCGGTCGTCCGGTTTGACGTCACCGAGGTGATCGAGCAGGACGTCCGCCTGAGCGGTCTCCAGCCGGTGCATCTCGGCGATGATCCGCTCGTCGCGAGTGTTCTCGGGGCCTTCCAGCACCGACCAGTCGACCTCGCCGATCCCGTAGTGGTGGTGGTAGAGCCCGTCCACATCGCCCAGACGCAGGTTGACCGGATCCTTCTCCTTGTTCCAGTACGACGCCACCGACTTCTGGTACTCGGTGCGCAACACCTTGGCAGGAGCGGGAGTACGGGCGATGGTCACGTGGGTGGTCCTTTCTGGAGCGTTGTTGTTCGTTGTGGTCACCGTGCGACCTCGACGTTCTCCAGGACACCGAGCGCGTCCGGAACGAGCACGGCGGCCGAGTAGTAGGTGCTGACCAGGTAGGTGGCGACGGCCTGGTCGGTGATGCCGTCGAAGCGCACGTTCAGGCCCGGCTCGTACTCGTCGGGCAAGCCGGTCTGGTGCAGCCCGATCACGCCGTTGTCCTCGACACCGGTCCGCATGGCGAGGATCGCGGACGTGCCGCTGTCGGTGATCGGGATCTTGTCGCAGGGCAGCAGTGGCACGCCACGCCACGCGGAGACCACCTTGCCGTCGACCGTGGTGCCCTCCGGATACAGGCCGCGCCGTGTGCATTCCCTGCCGAACGCGGCGATCGCCTTCGGATGGGCGAGGAAGAACTTCGTCTTGCGGCGTCGGCTGACGAGTTCGTCCATGTCGTCGGGTGTCGGCGGCCCTGACCGGGTCTGGAACCGCGACTTGAGGTCGGCGTTGTGCAACAGCCCGAACTCGCGGTTGTTGATCAGGTCGTACTCCTGCCGCTCCCGCAGCGCCGCCACGGTCAGCCGGAGTTGCTCGTCGAACTGGTCCATCGGCCCGTTGTAGAGATCGGTCACCCGTGTGTGCACCCGCAGCGCCGTCTGCGCGACGGCGAGGTCGTACTCGCGCGGCGAGATCTCGTAGTCGACGAACGTGCCGGGAAGCGGCGGTTCGCCGTCGTGCCCCGACGACATCCCGATCTCGGCCTCGCCCTTGGCGTTCTGCGGTTTTCCCTTGTGCGCCAGCATGTCCTGGACGTGGCGGCGCATCGCCTCGGACCGGCCGTTGAGGTCGGCGAAGTCTTCGGCGCGCAGGGTCAGCACGATCACCGGGGTGACGGCCTTGGCGGTGAACGGCCAGTTCCGGTCGATGCCGGCGAGCATTTCGTCACCGAAGTGGTCTCCGTCGGCCATGCTGCCGACAGAGGCTTCGGCGCCGTACTCGCCCGGCACCACCTTGGCGATCTTGCCGTGTGCGACCAGCACGACCTCGTCGAGCGGAGTCCCGTGTCCGACGATGGTCTCGCCGGGCTGGTACTCGTGCTGCACGAACCGGTCGGCGAGCGCGGTGAGCGTGTCCTCGTCGTCGAAACCCCGCAGCAGGGCCAACTCCGCGAGTTCCTGCGGGACGACCCTGACCTCGGTGCCGACGTTGGTGAAGCTCACCCGCCCGTCACCGATGGCGTAGGTCAGCCGCCGGTTGACCCGGAAGGTACCGCCCGACGCCTCGACCCAGGGCAGCATCTTCAGCAGCCACCGCGGCGTGATGCTCTGCATCTGCGGCCGCGTCTTGGTGGTCGTCGCCAGGTTGCGCGCGGCGGCGGGGCCGAGACTGAGCCGCCGGTCGGCCTCCGGCGTCGTGGCGGTCATCCTTCGCGGCCGAGTTCGGCGGCTTCGAGGACGGCGAGCGCGTCCGGCACGAGTACGGCCGCGGAGTAGTAGGTGCTGACGAGGTAGGAAATGATCGCCTGCTCCGAGATCCCCATGAACCGGACGTTCAGACCGGGCTCGTATTCGTCCGGCAGGCCGATCTGGCGCAGGCCGACGACGCCCTGGTTCTTCTCGCCGGTGCGCATCAGCAGTACGGAGCTGGTGCCGGTCTGGCTCACCGGGATCTTGTTGCAGGGCAGGATCGGCACCCCGCGCCAGGACGGCACCTTGTGGCCGCCGAGATCGACGCCGGTCGGGTAGATCCCGCGTTTGCTGCACTCGCGGCTGAACGCGGCGATCGTGCGCGGATGCGCGAGGAAGAAGCCGGGTTCCTTCCACACCAGCGCGAGCAGGTCGTCGAAGTCGTCCGGGGTGGGCGGGCCGGTGCGGGTCGGGATGCGCTGGGTGAAGTCGGCGTTGTGGAGCAGGCCGAAGTCTGTGTTGTTGATCATTTCGTGTTCTTGCCGCTCACGCAGCGCCTCGATGGTCAGCCGCAACTGCTGCTCGGTCTGGTCCATCGGCTGGTTGTAGAGATCGGACACCCGGCTGTGGACCCGGAGCACCGTCTGGGCGACGCTCAGTTCGTACTCGCGCGGCGAGGTCTCGTAGTCGACGAAGGTGCCCGGCAGCAGCGGCTCGCCGTCGTGCCCGGAGGAGATGTCGATCTCGGCCTCGCCGAAGTCGTTGGCGCGCCCGGAGTCCTGTGCGGCCCGCTCGATCTGTGCCTGCAGCGATTCGGACTGTTCCAGTACTCGCTCGAAGTCCTGGCGGGTCAGGGTGAGCACGGTGCAGGCGGTGGCCGCCTTGGCGGTGAACTCCCAGATGCCGTCGTCGGTGACGAGGGTCTGCGCGCCGAAGTAGTCACCGTCCTTGACCACGCCGAGCGCGGTCTCGTCACCGTAATGACCGGGGCCGGTCTTGGTGATCTTGCCGTGTGCGATGAGGTAGACCCGGTCGGCCCGGTGGCCGAATTCGACGAGCACGTCGCCCGCCGCCACTTCCTGCTGTTCGAATCGGCGGGCGAGTTCGTCGAGCACCTCTTCGTCGTCATATCCCTTGAGCGGCTTCAGTTCGCCGAGTTCCGCCGGGATCACGGTCACTTCGGCGCCTGCCTTCGAGAACGTCACCCGCCCGTCGCCGACCGCGTAATTGAGCCTCCGGTTGACCCGGTAGGCACCACCGTTCACCTGAACCCATTCGAGCGACTTCAGCAGCCAGCGGGACGAGATTCCCTGCATCTGCGGAACGGTTTTGGTGGTCGTCGCCAGGTTGCGCGCGGCGGCCCTGCCCAAGCTCAGCTGCGGATTTTCCGGCCCCTGGACACCTTCGGCGGAAGTGTCCGATTCGGTCACGGTCACAGCAAGGTCCACCCTTCGATAGTCATGTGAACAAACAAGATCCACCATTCGCGGCGCGCCGGTCATGCCTCGAAGTGCGGCCCGCAGGATCAACATAGCAAGGGGTTTTTCCCACACAAGCGCACTTTCAGGTAATACGACAAGGCCACCCGAATGCCGAATTCTGTCCTGCGCCGGAAACCTTTTGGAAATGTCACTCGACGTTTTATGCGGCCACGCAATCGGGCAGACGATTGTGCTGAGGTGTCACGCGAAGCCGTGCCGAGACTCCCCCTGGTACTCGCGATGCCGCCGATGGAGTGGCCACAACGGACTCTTTCGGGTCGGTCCGGCGTCCGCGTTCGGCGATGGCTTAACAGACCGCGACGAAACAGAGGGTCGCGTCCGGACACTCCGTCGGGTCAATGGTTCAGCCCTTGCTGATATGTCAGCGTCGACTGTACTGTCCTGTCTGTGCTGACATGTGAGACCCAAGTGGCCGCCCTCGCCCGGCTCGGTCGCGCCCTCGCCGACCCGAACCGGTGCCGGATCCTGGTCGCGCTGCTCGATGGCGTGAACTATCCCGGGCTGCTGGCCGGGCAACTCGGGCTGAGCCGGTCGAACGTGTCGAACCATCTCGCCTGCCTGCGAGGTTGCGGACTCGTCGTGGCCACCTACGAAGGCCGGCAGGTCCGTTACTCGCTGGCGGACGCGCATCTCGCCCGCGCCCTGCGGGAACTCGTCCAGGTCGTCCTGGCCGTCGACACCGCCGAGCCCTGCGTGGACGAGGTGCTCCGGTGAGCCTGGAGAGCGATTCCTGCGCGGACGGCTGCTGCGCCGCGAAGCCCACCGTGGCCCCGGATCGCCGTGCCGTCCTTTCCCGGCGGGTCCGGCTCTTGGTCGCCGCGACGATCACGTACAACGTCGTCGAGGCGGTCGTCGCCATCTCGGCCGGCACCATCGCCTCCTCGACGGCCCTGATCGGCTTCGGCCTGGACTCGGTCATCGAGGTCGCCTCGGCCACGGCGGTCGCCTGGCAGTTCTCCGGCAAGGACCCCGAAGCCCGCGAACGCGTCGCGCTCAAGGTCATCGCGGTGTCCTTCTTCGCGCTGGCCGCGTACGTCACCGTCGAATCGGTCCGCACCCTGTTCGGCACCGACCCCGCCGAGCACTCCCCCGTCGGCATCGTGCTGGCGGCGGTCTCGCTGCTCGTGATGCCGTTCCTGTCCCATGCCCAGCGCCGCACCGGGCGCGAACTCGGCTCCGCGAGCGCCGTCGCCGACTCGAAGCAGACCTTGCTCTGCACCTATCTTTCCGGTGTGCTGCTCGTCGGGCTGCTGCTCAACAGCCTGTTCGGCTGGTACTGGGCCGACCCGCTGGTCGCGCTCGTCATCGCCGCCGTCGCGATCAAGGAGGGCCGCGAGGCCTGGCGCGGTGAACACTGCTGCTGAAAGGAGCGCCATGACCCGGCCCGCCCGATGGAACCGGTACTGGGACGGCAAATCCCAGAACTACGACCGGGAAATGCAGTTCCTGGACCGGAAGCTCTTCGGCGATTCCCGTGCGTGGGCCTGCGGCCAGGCCACCGGCGAAGTCCTCGAAGTCGCCGTCGGGACCGGCCTGAACCTGCCGCTCTATTCCGCAGGTGTGACGCTCACCGGCATCGACCTCAGTGACGGCATGCTCGCCATCGCCCGCTCTCGCGCCGAACGCCTCGGCCACCCGGTGACGTTACGGCGGGCCGATGCCCATGACCTGCCTTTCGACGCCGATTCGTTCGACACCGTGGTCTGCACTCTCGGACTCTGCGCCATCCCCGACGACGGCAAGGCGCTGCGGGAGATGGCCAGGGTGCTCCGGCCAGGGGGCAGGCTCATCCTGCTCGACCACATAGCGAGCTCGTCGCGCGCCGTCCGCGGTCTGCAATGGATCGTCGAGAAGATCACCGTGCCGATGGCGGGCGAGCACTTCCTCCGCCGCCCGCTCGACAAGATCGACGGTCTCGGTTTGGCCGTGGAGCACCGGGAGCGATTCAAACTCGGGCTGGTGGAACGGCTCATCGCCCGCAAGTGAACCGTGTCATCGGAATTTCATCGGCGTGGCCGATCCTGGTTGCGTGACCCACCCTCCGCAGCAGCAGCCGATCTGGCAGCAGTACCCCGTCGCGACGCCGAAGAAGACCCCGAAGACCGGACTGATCGTCGGGATCGCCGCCGCGGCGGTCGTCGTCACCGGCGGAGCGATCGCGGTGACCGTGGCGATCACCACGGGTGGCGGCTCGTCCGCCGGCAGCGTCCCCCAGGTCGACCCCGACCCGTTCTCCGCACAGGCCGGCGATTGCATCTCGGCGGACGAGGACGCCGGCAGCAACGGCGCGTTCAGCGCCAGCGCCGTCCGAGTCCACTGCTCGGACGGCTCCGCCAACTACTCGGTGATCGCCCAGCTCGCGTCCGGGGCCGGCTCGGACTGCAACTCCGTGCCCGGCTACGAGTACGGCAACCCCGTCGTCTACGACTTCAACTCCGGGGCGTCACGGGAGCTCTGTGTCATGCCGAGAGGCTGATGGCTGTCTCCGGGTGAGGCTCTGGGCTTGCCCGGCATGCAGATCGCCCACCCATTCCCATCCGGGTTTCGCCGACGGGCCGATTCGCGGGTCGTCCGGCGCCCGGCCGTCGCGCAAGGCGTGTACGTACGCCCGATCCAGGTCTATCCGTGCCCGCGCTTCCCCGGCTCCGCCGACGGCCCCATGGCCGGGTACGACGACGTCGATGTCCCCCGCTACGTCTTCGAGCACCTGGAGTCCCGTCAGGTAGTCGTCGATCGGCTCCCCGTCGGTGTCGAACATCGGGACCAGGACGTCGGAAAGCATGTCACCGGCGACGAGCACCCCGCGTTCTTCGATCAGCAGCGCCGCGTGACCGGGAGCGTGGGCCGGATGCTCGACGATCCGGATTCGCGGGCCGTTCCAAGGAATCCAGGTGGTTCCGGCGGGCAGGCCGGTGATCAGCCCGAACAGGTCGAGCGGCATCTCCCCGGCGATCTCGGGTGGCAGCCCCTCGGCGACGCCGGTCTTCCAGTCCGCGTTCGACCGCAGATCTCGCAGGTACTCCGCGCAACGGGCGGTGCCGTAACGGGGTGCGTCACCCAGCTCGATGTGCCAGAGCACGTGATCCCAGTCGGGATGCGTCGCGAAACCCGCCACCACCGGGCGGCCCGACTCGGAGAGATCGTTCGCGAGGCAGGTCATTTCGTCGCGGGTGAGGCCGGGGTCGACGAGCAATACGCCGTCCTTTCCCTCCACGACGACCGTGTTGTTCTCGAGCAACGCGCTCTGATGGACCAGCACGCCCTCCGCGATCTGTGTCAGCACGGCGATCCCTCCGCTTGTGCCGTACCGGGACCGCCGGCTTCCCAGGCGGCCTCGATCATCCGGAAGATCTCGTTCACCGCGGCCTCCGGATCGGCCGCCTCCCGGCCGATCGAGTAGGCGTCGATCACGAACCTCGCGATCGTCCGGCAGGCGGTCGCGGACCGCGACAACTCCGGATCCGCCGCGATGGCCGCCGCCAGGGACTCCGCGTGGCGCAGCCGCATGGAGTCCTCGTACTCCCGTAGGGCGGGCGACTCGTCGATCATGTGCCAGATCGGGGCGGCGCCGTCCGCCGCGCAATGACGCACCATCGCGTGGACCTCCCGGCGCAGCGCGGGCATGAGCGGTTCGTGCGGCGCCCGTTCGGTGACCGCCCGCGCGAGACCTCGCTCGAACTCCGCGTCCTGTCCGAACACCAAAGCCTCTTTCGAGGCGAAGTGGGAGAAGAGCGTCGTGACGGCTACGTCGGCTTCCGCGGCCACCTCGCGGATACCCACCGCGTCGTACCCGCGTTCCAGGAAAAGCCGCAGTGCGGTGTCGGCGATCTTCTGACGGGTGGCGGCCTTCTTCCGCTCACGACGTCCGGTCGGCACGGTCATGCGGCGACGCTATCAGATCCAAAACGACAACAGTTCCAAAACACTAACCGTTAGTGCTACGGTCGGCCCCATGAAGAAAGTGATCTTCACCGAGTTCGGTGGCCCGGAAGTCCTGCAGCTCGTCGACGCCGAAGATCCGCACGCCGGCCCAGGCCAGGTACGCATCGCGGTGCGGGCCGCCGGGGTGAACCCCGTCGACTGGCGGATCCGTGAAGGCCAGGTCCTCGGCGCGCATCCGACCGTGTTGCCGTCCGGCGTGGGCCTGGACGCCGCCGGAGTGGTGGACGAGGTCGGCGAAGGCGTCATCGGAGTCGAGGTCGGCGACTTCGTGTTCGGCGAGGGTGCCGCCACCTATGCCGAATTCGCCGTGCTGACGGCGTGGGCTGTGATGCCCGAAGGGTTGACGTTCGAGGAGGCGGCCGGATACCCCTCCGTGGTCGAGACCGCACTGCGGCTGGTCCGCGAAGTCGGGGTCCGGCCCGGCGAGAACCTGCTGGTCAGTGGCGCGTCCGGCGGGGTCGGGTCGGCGGTGCTGCAGATCGCGCGGGAACGCGGCATCGCGGTGATCGGCACGGCGGGTGCCGCGAACCAGGACTACCTGCGCGGCCTGGGCGCGCTCGCCACGACCTACGGCGAGGGCTGGGTGGAGCGGGTGCGGCGGCTCGGCCGCGTCGACGCCGCTCTCGATCTGGCCGGATCCGGCGTGATCCCGGAGCTGGTCGAGCTCACCGGGGATCCGGGGAAGGTCGTTTCCATCGCCGACCTCGGCGCACCCGAGTTCGGTGTCCGCTTCTCCGGCGTGGCCGGAAGCGTGCCGGACGCGCTGGCCGAGGCCGTCGACCTCATCTCACGGGGGAAGCTGCACATCCCGGTCGAGAAGGCCTATCCGCTCGCCGACGCCGCGGCGGCGCATGCCGACAGCCACGCCGGGCACACCCGCGGCCGCCGGGTCATCGTCGTCTGAGCCGGCTCAGGATCCGGCCGCGGGAAGGATCACGACGCCGTCGTCATCGGCGTAGAGCGTGTCGCCGGGAGTGAACGTCACTCCCCCGAAACCGACAGGGACGTCGACAGCGCCGACGCCCGCCTTGGAGCTCTTGCGCGGGTTGGTGCCGAGCGCCTTCACTCCGAGCGGAAGCCCGGCGAGCTCGGCGCTGTCCCGTACCGCGCCGTTGACGACGATGCCCGCCCAGCCGTTGTCGACGGCGGACTTCGCGATCATGTCGCCGGTGAGCGCGCTGTGCAGCGAGCCGCCACCGTCGACCACCAGGACGGCGCCATCGCCGGGAGTGGCCAGGAGCTTCTTGACCAGGCCGTTGTCCTCGTGACAGGAGACGGTCCGGATCGGGCCCGAGAACTTCCGGCGCCCGCCGAACTGGCGGAACTGGGTGTCGCAGACGCGCAGCCGGTCGCCGTGTTCGTCCACGAGGTCGGCGGTGGTGAAGGAATCGATCACGCGCGCGAGTTTCTCACGTCGCCTCGGGCGGGAACACCGAGTCCAGCACATGAGTGAGGATGGCCGCGGGGTCGGCGGCCGGCGCGACCGCCTGACGCAGGGCGAGCCCGATGCCCAGGGCGCCCAGCATCACGACGGCCTCATGGAGCGGTAAGGCGGGTTCGAGCCGGAGCCGCCGCGCATGCTCGGCGAGCAGCGAGACGACCTCGTCGTCGTGACGCCGCTGGACGGCGGCGACGAGGGCGGCGGTCTCCGGCTGCTGCGCCGTCGCGGCGAGCACTTCCGCGGCCGCCGCGCTCCATTTGGCGGCATCCTTGTCCACCACGTCGACAGGGGCCAGTGCCGCGATCACGTCGTCCCGGCCGGTGGCGAGCGCGAGGGACTTCCTCAACTCCGCCAAGTGTCCTTCCGCGGTGGCTTCGATGATCGCCAGCCACAGCCCTTCCTTGCCGCCGAAGTGCTTGTAGACGGCGCCGCGGGTGTACCCGGCGTCGGCCGCGATCTCCTCGACCGTCGCCGCCAGGAAGCCGCGCCGCAGGAAGACCTGACGTCCGGCCTCCAGCAGGTGCTCGTGGGTGCGCCGCTGTTGTTCGGCCCGTGTCAGCCTGGTCATCGCCCGTCCGATCAGTAACAGAACGTTTCTGGATACACGATGTTACTGTATCGTCCGGTGCATGGAGTTCCTGGCACCGGTGGCCGCGTTTCTCAGCCTTCCCCTCTTCTTGGCCGGGTTCGCGTGGTACGCCGCACGAGCCCGGCGGGCGGGCGTCAGCCAGTCGCTGCTGGCGCCGATCGAGGAGATCTGGGACCCGATATCGCACAAGACCAACATCGAGATCCAGATCGAGGCCGAACGGACCCCGGAGACGCCTTCGCCAGGCGACCCGCCCGAGCTCAAGTGGCGGCTGTAGCCCTCAGTATCCGACGGTGAAATGCCGGTCCTTGCCCGGATTCTCGAGTTCGTCCACGACGGCGACCGCGAGATCCTCCGCCGAGATCCCCGACGATCCGTCCGCCGCGGTGAGGATGGTCGTCGTTCCCCGCCGGTACACGCCGGTCCGGACACCAGGCTCGAGCATCGCGGGCGGACTGAGGTACACCCAGTCGCCCCCGTGGGCCTCGCAGGCCTGAAGTTGGCCGGTGCTGGCGGAAGCGATGGTCCGCCACGCCGGCGGCACGAACGCCGGGTCGTCGATCACCAGCCCGCCGGACGGCGACCGCAACGGCCCGGCGCCTCCGACGATCAGGACCCGCCTGCCCGCCGCGGCGTCGAGCAGCGCCGTCACCGTGGCCGCGACCGTGTCTTCGGCGCCGGGCGCGGGTCTCGTCGCGCCCACGACGGCATCGACTCCCCCGAATACCGTGCTCATGTGGACGGCATCGATGACGTCGCCGCGCACGACTTCCACGTCCGGATGCGGGAACGCCGGTGGGGTACGACGAAAGACGGCGGCGACTTGGTGTCCGCGGGAAACGGCCTCGGCGACGATGCGGGAACCCGCCATTCCCGACGCTCCGACGACGGCGATCTTCATCGGACGACACCTTCCTGCTTGCTCTTCGGGGTGATCTGGCCTGCGACGATCGAGGCCAGGGCGAGGGCGAAACCGGCGAGCTGGATCGGCCCGAGCGACTGACCGAGCAGCACGGCGCCGAGCACCGCGGCGACCATCGGCGAGAGCAGCCCGAGAACCGCGACCGAGGTCACCGGCAAGGACGTGATGCCACGGAACCACAGGACGTAGGCGAGCAGGCCGCCGATCAGGCCGAGCCAGAGGTAGCCGAGTCCCGCGTTCAGGTCGATGGCGGGCGGTGCGCCTTCGAACAGGAAGGTCACGGGCACCAGGAACAACCCGCCCGCGGTGAGCTGCCACGAGGCGAACGCGGTCGGCCCGACGTCAGCGGGGCGGCCCCATCGTTTGGTGAGGGTGACGCCGAGCGCCATGGTACCCGCGCCACCGAGTCCCGCGACGACCCCGACGAGGTCGAAGCCCGCCGCGGGCCCGATCACCACCAGGCCGACACCCACGATCCCGACGATCCCCCAGGCGAACCGCCACGCGGACGGGCTCTGGCGCAACACCGCCACGGCGAGGATCGCGACGAGCAGCGGCTGGGCGGCACCGAGCGTGGCCGCGACTCCCCCGGGCAGCCGTTCGGCGGCGATGAACAACAGGGGGAAGAACAGCCCGATGTTGAGGACGCCGAGCGCGGCGGCCTTCAGCCACCACGTGCCGCGCGGGAAGGCGCGGGTGATGGCGAGCGCGATCAGCCCGGCGGGCAAAGCGCGCATGAGCCCCGCGAAAAGCGGATGTCCCGGCGGAAGAAGTTCGGTGGTGACCACATAGGTCGTTCCCCAGACCATGGGGGCGAAGGCGGTCAGCGCGGTCCCGGCGAGACCTGCGGCGAGCGGTGTGGCCGTCAGCGTTTTCACGCTTCCCAGCTTCGACGCCGACGATCGATGAGTCCAACACATGTTTGTCACTTGATCCATCGTGATTCAAGATGGATCCATGGAGCTTCAGCAGATGCGGTACGTCGTGGCCGTGGCGGAGACGAACAGCTTCACGCGTGCCGCGCAACGGTGTCTGGTCGTGCAATCGGCGCTGAGCCACCAGATCGCGCGACTGGAACGGGAACTCGGCGCGCGCCTGTTCGAGCGCACGAGCCGTCGGGTGCGGCTCACGGCCGCCGGCGAGGCGTTCCTGCCCGCCGCCCGGCAATGTCTCGAGGCCGCCGAGCGAGCGGGGTCGGAGGTCGCGGCGGCCGTCGGCGAGATCCGCGGCCGGCTCACCGTCGGCGTCATCCCGACCGTCGCGGCGGTCGACGTGCCTGCCGCCCTGCAGACCTTCCGCGGCCGGTACCCGCACGTCCGCATCGGACTGCGGGTGGGGGCGAGCGGGCAGATGGTGGAACAGATCAAGGACGGTGCGATCGAGGTCGCGTTCCTCGGCCTCCCGGTGACCGACCGGCCGGACGGCGTGGCCACCTGCGAACTGGGCCGCGACGATCTGGTCGCCGTGGTGGCTCCTGGGCATCCGCTCGCCGTCGAGTCCGAAGTGGACTTGAAGGGGCTTTCGTCGGAGGTGTTCGTCGACTTCCCGTCCGGATCCGCGGGACGGGCCCAGACGGATCAGGCCTTCGCCGCCGCGGGAGTGACCCGGGAAGTCGCCTTCGAGGTGACCGCCGCCGACTTCATGGCGCGCCTCATCCACCAGGGATTGGGGGTGGCGCTGCTGCCGTCGAAATTCGTGCCGAACCTGACCGACGTGGTCACCGTGCCGGTGCGGGACGCGCCCGCGCGGATCGAGCACCTCGTCTGGAACCGCTTCACCGTCACTCCGGCCGCGAAGGCCTTCCTTGAGGTACTGGGCGTTGACCTGCCCGCCGGTCCGTGAAGGCCTCCTTGAGGGACTCTGGGTCCCTCAAGGAGGCCTTCACGGACTCGACGATCGCCACGTTGGCCCCATTAGCACGAGCGGCCGCGCGTGAAGGCCCCCTTTCCTCGGCTGAGCCGAGGCAAGGGGGCCTTCACGCGCCTCAGGAACTCGAAAGCACTTACTTGCGGTCCGCCTTGATGATCTCGAAAAGGCTGGTCCACGAGCTGCGTCCGTGTCCGGCGGCGATCGCCCGGTCGTAGTGCGACTTGACCGCCTCCGGCAGGACTACGTCGATCCCCGCGTCCCGGCTCGCCTGGACGATGTGGTCGGCCGTCGCACCCATCATGGTCACGTCGGCGTCGTCGCCGGGGTGCTCGCCCTTCTCGAACTGCTCGGCCGCGACTTCCAGGTAGTAGCTCATCGTCGCGAAGTTGTCCTTGGCGTACGGGACGAACTTGTCCACCGGCACCCCGGCCGAGCGCACGAGCGCGCTCGCGTGCATGTACACCGACAGCGAGGTCAGGAAGATGTCCAGCTGCGCCTGGTAGAACAGCTGAGCCAGCCGGACGTCCTCGCCGAGGAAGTCGGGCCGCCCGATCAGCGCCAGGGTTTCCCGGTGCTTCTCGAACACCTCCGTCGGTCCGCTGTAGAAGACGTACGCCTCGGCCTTGCCCACCAGCTCGGCAGGCACCATCACGCCACCCGCGACGAACTGTCCGCCACGAGCCTCGACCCAGTCCGCGGCTTCGCGGGTCTTCTCCGGGGTGTCCGAGCTGAGGTTGACGATCACCTTGCCCGCGAGGGCGTCTTCGGCCTTGCCGAGGATGTCGTACATCGCGGCGTAGTCGGTGAGGCTCAGCAGCACCAGCTCCGACGCCGCCACCGCCTCCGCCGGTGTCGCGGCGCGCACGGCACCCGCCGCGACGACGTCGTCCGCGCGGGCGGTGGTGCGGTTCCAGACGGTCACTCCGTGGCCGTTCTCCAGGAGTACCCGGACCATGGCCTGTCCCATCGGGCCGAGCCCGATCAGTGTGATCATTGTGTTTTCCTTTACTTCTTGAGGAGTTCGATGACGCCGATGAGGTCTTCGGCGCCGTGTCCGCCGGCGACCCGCTTGTCCATCAGCGACTGCAGCGGGATGAGCAGTTCGGCGCTGATGCCTTGTTCCGCCGCGGCTTTGGCGAGGTTCGGGTAGGCGGCCGCCTGCATCCCGATGTTCGACACGACGCCGGTCACGTAGTCGGCGTCGTCGATCTGCTCGGCCGCGCGCTCCAGAAAGCCGCTCATCCCGTCCATCCAGGTTCGGAGCATCGGCGCGAATTCCCGTGCCTTCACCCCGGCGGAGCCGACCAGCGCGAATGCCTGGATGACGCCGATGAAGTGCCCGTACATCCCGCTGAGCAGCGCAATGTCGTGCAGGGGCGCCAGTCCGGGGTCCGCGCCGAGGTAGTTGGCGCCGCCGAAGGTGTCCAGCGCGGTGCGTGCCCGGCCGAAGACCGTGCCCGAGCCGCTGTAGAAGATGAACGCCTCGGGGGTGCCGATCATCGGCGGGACGGCCATGATCCCGCCGTCCAGGTACTCCGCGCCCAGTTCCCCGGCCCAGGCACTCATTTCGCGCGCCTGGCCGGGGGTGCCGTTGGTCAGGTTGATCAGCTGCCGTCCCTTGAGCTCGGACGCCACCGGGTCGAGGACCTCGTGCACCGAGTCGTAGTCGAGCAGGCAGGCGATCACGATCTCGTTCGCCGCGAGAGCCTCCGAGATGGTCGAAGCGACCGAAGCTCCCTTCGCCGCCACCGCCTCGGCGCGACTCGCGGTCCGGTTCCACGCGGTGACCGGATGTCCCGCGGCCAGTAGTGCCTCTACGAGCGCGGTTCCCATCGCGCCCAGCCCCAGTACCGTCACCGGGGTCTTGCCGTGTTCGCTCATGGGACCACCGTGACGGGGGCCGCGCACGGATCGCTGCGGGTCCGCGCACGGCCTCGCGCACGATCTTGTCGGTGGTCCGCGCTAACGTCGGTTTCGTGCGATTCGGAGTGCTGGGACCACTCGCCGTGTGGACGACCGCGGGCGAGCCCGTCGTCGTGCCCGAGGCGAAGGTCCGCCTCCTGCTCGCCGGGCTGCTGAGCCGCGACGGCAGGGCGGCGTCGGTGTCGTCGTTGGCCGACGATCTGTGGGGCGAGCATCCGCCGGGCAATCCGGGCAACACCCTGCAGACCAAGGTCTCCCAGTTGCGCCGTGCGCTGGAGCGCGCCGAGCCCGGCGCGCGGGAACTCGTGACGCACCAACCGGCCGGGTACGTTCTGGCCGTCGAGCCGGGTGCCCTGGACGTCCATCGCTTCCGCGCGCTCACCACCCGGGCCCGCGACGCCGTCGACCCGCGCGCCCGTGCCGCTTTGCTGGCGGATGCGCTGGCGTTGTGGCGAGGGCCCGCGTACGCCGGATTCGAGAACGAGCCGTTCGCCGTCGCCGCCGCCCAGCGGCTGGAGGAGGAGAGGCTGCTCGCCGAAGAGGAGCGGGCCGAAGCCCGGCTGGCGCTCGGCGAGCACGGCGTCCTCACCGGGGAGCTGACCGGACTGGTCTCGCGCCATCCGCTGCGGGAGCGGCTCCGCGGCCTGCTGATGCGGGCGTTGTACGCGGCCGGACGGCACAGCGAAGCTCTCGAAACCTACGCCGAGCTGCGCGCCCGTCTCCGTGACGAATCCGGTCTCGAACCGGGGCCGGAGCTCGCGGCGTTGCACCAGGCGGTCCTCACCCGCAGTCCGGATCTCGAGCCTGTCCGCGCCGCCGGGCCGGTGCGCGGGAATCTGCCGGAGGCGATGACCGAGCTGATCGGCCGCACGACAGCGGTCAAGGAGGTCGGTGCGCTCGTCACCGACGCCCGGCTGGTCACCCTGACCGGGCCCGGTGGTGTGGGCAAGACCAGGCTCGCCATCGAGGCCGCGTCGAAGCTCCAGATGGGCGACGGCACCTGGCTCGTCGAGCTGGCGGGTCTGGACAACGTCGAGTGCCCGACTTGCCCGCCCGAGGATCTCGTCGCCGTCGTCCTGGCGGCCGTGCTGGATGTCCGGGAAGACGCGACCTCGACCGGAACGCTCTCCCAGTCACTGGCCGATGCCTTGCGGGACAAGGAGATCCTGCTCGTCCTGGACAACTGTGAACAGGTCGTCGAGCCGGTCGCCGCCTTGGTGGAAAGGCTGCTCGCGGCGGCGCCTCGGCTGCGGGTACTCGCCACCAGCCAAGAGCCGCTCGGTTTACCGGGAGAGAACGTCTGGGCGGTGCCGCCGCTGGAGCTGCCCGAACTGCCGGATTTCGCCGCCGTGCGGGAGTCGAGCGCGGTCCGGCTGTTCGCCGCCCGTGCCGCGGCGGCCGCGCCGGGGTTCGCGCTCGACGCGGAGAACGCGGCCGTGGTCGCGCGCATCTGCCGCACCCTCGACGGTATCCCGCTGGCGCTCGAACTCGCCGCCACCCGGGTCCGGACCCTGGGTGTGCACGAACTCCTCGCCCGTCTCGACGACCGGTTCGCCCTGTTGTCTTCGGGCAGGCGAGGCGGGCCGCGTCGCCAGCAGACGCTGCGGGCGATGATCGACTGGAGCTGGAGCCTGCTGAGCGAGCCCGAGCAGATCGTACTGCGCAGGCTCGCCGTCCACGCCGAGGGCTGCGGGCTCGACGCGGCCGAGTCGGTCTGCGCCGGCGGCGAGATCGCCGCCGGTGACGTGCTGGATCTCCTTTCCCGGCTCGTCGACAGGTCGTTGGTGGTCAGCAGGCCCGGCAGGTCCGGTGAACCGCGGTTCCGGCTGCTGGAGTCCGTGTCGGCGTACGCCTTGAGCCAGGCCGGGCAGGCAGGCGAACTCGACGACCTGTACTTGCGGCACGCTCGTTTCCACGTAGAACTGGCCGAACGCGGGGACACGGGCCTGCGCGGGAGGGAGCAGCGGCGCTGGCTCGACAGGCTGGACGCCGAAGGAGCCAACACCCGGCGCGCGCTGGAAACGCTGCTACGGCAAGGAGACCATCGGCTCGCGTTGCGGCTGGTGAACGCGACGGCGTGGTTCTGGTTCCTCCGCGGACGACTTACTGAGGCCAGGCGCTCGCTGGATCTCGTGCTCGGCGCCGAGCACGAGATCGGAGACGAGTACGCGCAGGCGCACGGCTGGCGCACCGGGATCGCCGTGCTCGACGGCACCGGCACGGAGGGAGCGGCGGAGGAGACCGTATGGGGCATCGCCGATCCGCTCCAACGGGCGCGGACGTTGTGGTTCCTCGGCTACGCGTGGTCCACGGTCGGCGACCTGTGCCGGGCGGAGAAGCTCACGCTCGGCGCGTTGGAAACCGCACGCGACATCGGTGACGACTGGAGCGCCGCCGCCGCGCTGAGCGACAGGGCGGCCCACCTGATCTCCGGTGGCGATCTCACCGGAGGCGGCCGGATCGCCGCACAGAGCGCCGGCATCTTCGACGGACTCGGCGAACGCTGGGGCTGGCTACAAGCTTCGTTCGTCATCGGCATGCTGGCCTCGATCGCCGGCGACTACGACCACGCCGCCCGGGTCCACCGGGAAAGCCTGCGCCGCGCGGAGGAACTGGAGCTGTGGCCGGAGGTCTCCTACAAATTGTCTTGGCTGGGCCGGACCGCGCTGCTCACCGGCGACTTCGAGGGAGCGAAGGAGTTCCACGAGCGGGCGAGGGCGCTCGCGGTCGAGCACAGTTTCAAACCCGGCGAGGTGTACGCCGAGACAGGGCTCGCGCTCGGCGCGCGGCGCCAGGGGCTGTTCGAGGAGGCGGAGCAGCGGCTGCTGTCCATACTGGACTGGCATCGCCGCGTGGAGTCCGAAGCGGGCAGCACGCTGATCCTGGCGGAGCTCGGGTTCATCGCCGAACAACGCGGAGACGCGGTGGCGGCGAAGCGGCTTCAGCTGGACGGTCTCGCGATCGCTCGCCAGAGCGACGATCCTCGTGCGATCGCCCTCGGGCTCGAGGGCCTGGCCGGTGCGGAGGCGGCCGCCGGCTCGTATCGTCCGGCCGCGCGGCTGCTCGGCGCCGCGGCGGCCGCGCGGCGCTCGGTGGGCGCTCCCCTGCCAAAAGCCGAACGCGACGACGTCGACCGGATCACCGGCGTGATCGTCGCGGCGCTCGGAGAAACCGCATTCTCGGCGGAGACTGAGGCAGGTGAGACGACGCCGATCGAGCATTTGGTGACGGACAGTCAGTGAGCACGCACCCGTGTCACCACAATGGACCAGGCCTTACTTCACGTCAGCAACAAACAGTGATTTCTTCCTGTCGCCAGAGCGCCGTGACCGGTAGCGTGCGTATCCATGCGGGTGAGGTGGGGGGCTCCCGGCGGGCCCAGGGTGACGATGCCGTGGCGAGCGGCTCCGAAAGCGGTACTGACCAGTCCCCTGACTTTGATCATCGCCGCGGTGACCGCGTTGCTGGCCTGTTTCCTCGGCACCGCCGCCATCCTGCAGGCCTCCGCGGCGGGTGGCGCGGCCGTCACGTACCAGTCCGGCATCGTGTGCCCGGACTACTACGGGCCGGTCTTCAGCAAGGACAATGTGCCTGCCGCGGTGGCTCCGCAGGTCGTCGACTCGGTCCGCCGGAACGCCCCGGCACACGGCTTCTCCGCGCCGGTCACCTCCCGCTACACGCCGTACCTCTTCGGCACCGAGTTCAACGGCGACCCCAACTACAAGGTCGTTCTCGCCCATCGTGACCAGGCGACGCAGGGCCATCTCGACGTCGCGAGCGGATCCGCGGGCGCCGGCTTCCTGCTCGGCACCGTCGTCGCCGGGGCGGAGAACATCAAGGTCGGGGCCACTCCGAGCATCCAGGGCACCCCGATTCCTCCGGTGACCGGGCTGTACCGCGACCTTCCCGACCCGGCGCCGCGCTGGTGGTGCTCGCAGCAGCGGAACGCCGTCGTGAGCAGGCTCGCCAACGACCCGCTCGACTCGGTCATGTTCGCCAACGACGGGAAGACGTTCGACGACGCGGTCCGCGCGCTGGGCGTCCCGACGATCAAGACGCTGCACCTGTCGTTCTACGAGTCCCCGCCCAAGACAGTGAGCGAAGCCGAGGACCTGGAGGAACGTTCGAAGGCCCTCATCGCCGCGGTCAAGGCGGATCTGGGCTCCCGCGGCCTCGGTGACGCGATCGTCGGGTCGCTGCCGTTCGAGCGCTCGGTCGAGATCAGCAACCAGGCGCAATCGAACGTCCTGATCTCGATTCTGCCGCTCGCGGCCATCAGCATTCTCGTCGGCTGCGCGGGGATCGGCACCGTCGCGTTGCAGTGGTACCAGCGGCGGCACCCGCAGCTGAGGTTGTTGTCGGCCCGAGGCAGCGGCCCCGGGGCGCTGGGGCTGCTCGCGGTCGCCGAACTCGGGCTCCCGATCGTCGTCGGTGGCGTGCTGGGCACGGCACTCGCGCGGCTGTTGCTCGGGCTCTACGGACCACCAGGCGAACTGGACGACGGCGCGACGTTCTGGGGATCGCTCGTCGCGGCCGGGATCCTGCTCGTCTCGCTCGCGCTGCTCGCCGGGGTGATCTCCATTCGGACCCATCGGGAGTTCGAGCTCGGCCGGGTCCGCTCCGGACGGCGCAAGAAGGTGAGGTTCCTGGCCTTCTTCCCGTGGGAACTGCTCACCGCCGGTGTCGCCCTGCTCGGCTGGAACCGGCTCGTCGACTACAGCAAGGGATCGCGGATCGGCAATCCGCTCCCCCAGGTCGACCCTCTCGCCCTCACGTACCCGGTGTTCGTCGTGCTGACGGTCGGGCTCGTCGCCGCACGGCTGGCCTGGCTCGCCCTGCACGCGTCGCATCGCGCCCGGCTGTGGTCCCGTCCCGCGTTGCAACTGGCGATCCGGCGGCTCGCCAGCGCCCGCGCACCGGTCACCGGTGTGCTCGTGATCGGCACGCTCGCCATCGGGACCCTGGCCACCGGGATCGGCATCGCCCGCGGCCAGGAAGAGGCCCTGCAGACGAAGTCCGCCATCTTCGTCGGGGCCGAAACCCGGGTCGACACCGAAAGCGTCGTCGGCACCGGGAAGGTCGCGCTGCCCGCCTCGCTGGACGGCAGCACCACGATCGTCGGCGAGCTGACCGGCACTGGCAACGTCGTGCTGGTCGTGGACCCGCGGACCTTCCGGCAGGCCGCCACGCTCGGCCCACTCGACGGCGCCGAGGTCGACCGGCTGCTGAGCGGTCTGTCGGGCCAGGGCACCGGTGTCCCGGCGATCCGGATCGGACACGACGCCGCTCAGAAGACCACGCTGCCCGCCGGTCTCGCCGACGCCAAGACGATCGGTGAACTGCCGATGTTCCCGATCGTCGGCACCAAGGCCGGGTACGTGATCTCGCGGGAATCGCTCACCGAGGCGCAGTTGCGCACCGTGCCCAAGTGGAGCGTGCTGTCCGGCTCGTCGATGACGCAGGTGACCGAAGCGCTGGCCTCCGTGGGGGTGAAGACGGCGGTCAACCGCGTCACCCGTGAGTCCGCACTGGACGCGCTCCCGTTTTACGTGGTGTCTTGGACGTTCTCGTTCATGGCCCTGCTCGGGGCCGTGCTCGGCGTGGTGGCCGTGCTGTCGCTCCTGGTCGCGGTCGAAGTTCGGCGGCGCCAGAACGCGCTGGCCGGGGCTCTGGTCCTGCGGATGGGAATGCGGCCACGTGCCCTGCTGGCGAGTCATCTGATGGAGCTGGGCGCCCTGAGCGGGCTCGCCGTGGTCATCGGCGTCGTCTGCGGTGTCTCGGTCGCGGGGCTTTCGGTGCCGCGGTTCGATCCGGCGACGTTCCTCCCGCCGCAGTCGGCACTTCCCGACCCGACCCCGCTCGCCCTGACCGTCCTCGCCGTCGGTGTGCTCGTCGTGGCACTGGCGGGCTGGATCGCGATGCGCTCGGTGCGCACCGCCCGGACCGCGGAGTTGATCCGTGCCTGAGAAACCGATCTTCCGGCTGCGCGGGATCGGCGTCGACTACCCGACGCCGGCGGGCACGGTCACCGGCGTCGAAGATGTCACCTTCGACATCCCGGCGCGCGGGATCACCGTGCTGGCGGGGCCGTCCGGCTCCGGCAAGTCCACCCTGCTGCGGACGCTCGGCCTCTTCGAGCAGCCCGTGCGGGGCACGATCTCCTTCCAGGGCAGCGAAACCGGCAAGCTGCGGCATCGTGACCGCCGGGCGCTGCGGCGGAACCATCTCGGCCTGGTGTTCCAGAATCCGACCGACAACCTGCTCGCGTATCTGAGCGTCGCGGACAATCTGCGCGCGGCGGCGGAATCGGCCGGGACCGAATGCCTTCCCGACGACATCCTCGAGCAGCTGGGACTCGGCGGGACCGGCAGCTGGCGGATTTCCGCGCTGTCGGGCGGGCAACAGCAACGCCTCGCGTTCGGCTGCACCCTGGCCCGCCGCTCGACCGTCATACTCGCCGACGAGCCGACGTCCCAATTGGACGAAGGCTCCGCGGACCGGGTGCTCGACACCCTGAAGTACCTGGCGGATCAGGATTTCGCCGTCATCGTCGCCTCGCACGACGACCGGCTCATCGAACTCGGCAGCCGCGTCGCGCGGATGCACAAGGGCAGACTCGAAGAAGTCGAAGAACGGGAGGTCGTGCCGTGATGGCGGAACCCGCCCTCGAGGCCGTCGGGTTGCGCCGCCGGTTCCCCCATCCCAGCGGGGACGTCGAAGTGCTGCGCGGGCTCGAACTCCGCGTGGCCGCGGGCGAACTGGTCACCGTGTCCGGCCGGTCGGGTTCCGGCAAGAGCGCGCTGCTGGCGCTGCTGTGCGGTTTCGACTCGCCCGATTCGGGCAGTGTCCTGCTGGACGGCGTCCCGATAGCAGGCGCGCCGCCGTGGCACACTTGCGCCGTCCTGCCGCAGGCGCTCGGCCTCGCGAACGAACTGACCATCGCGGAGAACGTGGCGCTGCCGCTGCGGCTCCGGTCCGACGTCCCCAAACCCAGCGCGAAAGACATCCACACGCGGGTTTCGGATCTGCTGGAGGAACTCGGGATCGGCGATCTCGGCGACCGGTACCCGCTCGAGGTCTCGTTCGGGCAGCAGCAACGGGTCGCGCTCGCCAGGGCGGTCAGCGGGCGGCCCAGGGTCCTGCTCACCGACGAGCCGACGGCGCACCTGGACGCCGGGAGCACGCCGCGGGTACTTCGGCTGCTGCGGCACTGTGCCGAAGAGGGTGCCGCGGTCATCGTGGCGACGCACGACGACGAGGTGCACCGGATCGCGGACCGGCGGGTACGACTCCTGGACGGCGTCCTTTCCTGACTCGTTGAGTGGTAGGAACTCTCGCGACTACATGGCGTAAAGGACCCCTTCCCGCGCTGCCGCTCGGCGGAGGTTGCGAAAGCCACTTTCGCAACGTTGAAGGTTGCGAAAGTGGCTTTCGCATCACGCTGGTCCCGTCCAGACGATCCGGCTCGAACCGTCGCACTCTAGGGAGCGACCGGTCCCGCCTTCCCGTACAGCCCGTTCCCCGCCCAGTTCACAAGATCGTGTGAAGGCCGCGAAGGCGGAACAGGCACGAAGTTCGTGGCGTCGTCGACGCTTCCGGTGCCGTCGTATTTCGCCTGCAGCGGATACGGGAACACCGGCCGCGTGCGGAAGACCTTGCCGTCGGCGTCGCGGCCGGTGGCGATCGTCCGGTCCGGCGCGGTGCCACGCTCGACCCAGGAGACGAGTTCCTTCAGCGGGTCGTACTCGGTCAGTTTGTCGCCGGTCGCGCAGTGGTACAACGCGGGCACCATGAACAGCCGCGCCCAGTCACGCGTCGCCGCGGGGCCGCCGTTGGCGCGGGTGAGGCGCTCGTAGTAGTCGATGCTGCCCGCGGCGGGGATCGCCTGGTCCGCCCAGCCGTGCCAGATCACGAGTTTCCCGCCCGCACGCCGGAATTCGCGCAGGTCCGGCGCCATCGCGTTGGAGCGGATGCCTTCCGGGACCAGCCGGTCGAATTCACGAGCGGTGAACCCGAACTTCTCGACCGACGAATGCGGTGTCCCGATCGGGTACGCCATGTACTTCAGGTAGTTGTCGGCGAGCGCGTGCGCGAACGGAATCCCGCCGGTTTCCGGCGACGGGATGATCCAGCCGTACCAGGAGAGCTCGGAGCCGACGGTCTGGCCGCCCGGGTACAGTTT
This sequence comes from Amycolatopsis sp. cmx-4-54, assembly GCF_046548895.1. NCBI lineage: Bacteria > Bacillati > Actinomycetota > Actinomycetes > Pseudonocardiales > Pseudonocardiaceae > Amycolatopsis > Amycolatopsis sp. cmx-4-54. Next base: position 716,013 of record NZ_JAEBEJ010000001.1, on the reverse strand, counting down.
GCGGCCGCGTTCGTCGGTCGGCGGCGCGTAGATCTTCTTGGTGGCTTCGACCTGCGCGGTGGTGAGGCAGCCCGCGTTGTCGGTGCCCGGCGGGCAGGCGATGGCGGCCGGGTCGAAGCGGCAGGTGCGCGGATCGTCGATGGCGCCGTCGCCGAGCCCGTCGGACTTGTCGCAAGAGGACAGTGCGGCGGCGTGCAGGGCCGGAAGTTTCTCGGCGGTCAGGATCGGCTTGCCGTCGGCGCCGGTGTTCACCTTGGCGAGCCAGGTCTGATACACGCCGAGCAGCGGTCCCCAGTATCCGGCGGGCGCTCCCACGACGATGCCGTCGAAGTCGTGGGGGTAGCGCTGTGCGAGCAGAAGAGCCTCGCGACCGCCGTCCGAGCATCCGCTGAAGTACGACTTCTTCGGCGGAGCGCCGTAGAACTGCGTGATCAGCCGCTTGGACGCCTTCGAAACCACGTGCGGCGCACGGAACGCGAAATCGTCACGCGCCGCTTGGTCGTTCTCGGCCCACTTACCGTCATCGACGACCGCGGGGGTCTTGCCGACGTGACCGTCGTCGGTCGCCGCCACGGCGACGTCACCGCCGTGCGGAAGGCCGCAGTCGGCGAACGGCGGCGTGCTGACCACCCCGCAGAACCCGCCGCAGCCGAACTGCAGGTACCGCCCCGCGTAGGTCTTGGTCGGCAGCCGCAGCTGGAACCGCACCGCGGGTTCGACGTAGCCGCGGACGTCGCAGTTCTCCGGTTCGGTCGTCGTCGCCGGCACCACGGTCGCGGTCTCGACGTGCGTGACCGCGCCGGGGAGGTCATAGGTCCGCACCAGGTCGGCGCAGGCGCGCACCGGGCGGAACGTCGTTTCGCCGGCGGTGGCCGCCGGAGCCGTGAGTATCGAGCCTGCCGTGATGAGCGCTGCCACGCCGAGCATGGACAACCGCCGCATGTCTCCACCCCAGTTCCCCGGATCGGCTTCAGTCGTGTCTTCACCCTGGCCCCGACCCCGTCGGTTGTCCACCGGGATTCCGGGCATCCGGGTTGTCCAGTTCGGGCCAGGTTTGTCCGGGTGTCTTGACATCGATGTCACAACCGAGTTTTTCTCTCTTGGCGTCACCGGTCCCCCTGCGAGAAAGCATTGGTGCAACGATGCCCCGAAGCGTCAGACCCTGGGTCTGCAGCCTTCTGAGTGCCACGGTCGTGGCGTCCGGGCTGGTAGCCCTCCCCGCCACCGCCGCGGCCGAAGAGGCCCCACCTGACTTCTACTCCTCTTTCGAGCAAGGCGAACCGCAGCCGACGTGGAGCGACACGGTCGACGTCGACCCGTCCGGCAAGCCGAAGGCCTTCGGTGTCGACGGCGCGAACGCCACCACCATCCCCGGTGACATCCGCGGCAAGGTCACCGAGATCTCCGCCAACAGCGAGAACACCCCCAACGAGGGGGTGGCGAACCTCGTCGACGGCTCGACCGACACCAAGTGGCTGGCCTGGACCCCGACCGGCTGGGCACAGATCACGCTGTCCGAGCCGACGTCGATCACCCGGTACGCGTTGTCCTCGGCGAACGACTTCGACAACCGCAACCCGCAGGACTGGACGCTCCAGGGTTCCGCCGACGGAAAGTCCTGGACCGAGCTGGACAAGCAGACCGGCCAGAAGTTCAGCGAGCCGTTTCAGAAGAAGGAATACCGCCTCGCCGCCGCGAGCGCCGCGTACAAGTTCTTCCGGCTCGAGGTCACCAAGAACAACGGCGGCCCGATCCTGCAGCTCTCGGAGCTGCTGCTGGCCAACGAGGACCCGGCCCCGCCCGCGTTGCCGAACATGCGCAGCTTCACCGACAGCGGCCCGGGCAGCGGCTACACCAGCAAGAACCGGGTCGGGTTCACCGGCCTGCGCGCGTTCCGCTACTCCGGCAGCCACAAGGCGCAGGGGCACGGCTGGTCGTACAACAAGATCTTCGACGTCGACATCCCGGTGGCGGCGACCTCGGAGCTGTCGTACAAGGTGCAGCCGGAGTTCATCCGCGGCGACCTCAAGTACCCGAGCACGAACGTCGCGGTGGACCTGGCGTTCACCGACGGCACCTATCTGAGCCAGCTCGGCGCGGTCGACCAGTACGGTTTCGGGCTCTCCCCACAGGGCCAGGGCGCGAGCAAGGTGCTCTACACCAACCAGTGGAACCTGGTGCGCTCACAGATCGGTGTGGTCGCCAAGGGCAAGACGATCGACCGGGTCCTCGTCGGCTACGACAACGCCGACGGCCCGGGGTCGCTGCAGGGCTGGCTGGACGACATCAAGGTCTCGGCGACGCTGACGCCGCCGGCGAGCCTTCGTCCCTCCGACAACGTGCTGACCACGCGCGGCTCCCTGTCCAACGGGTCGTTCTCGCGCGGCAACAACATGCCCGCGACCGCGGTTCCGCACGGGTTCAACTTCTGGATCCCGACGACCGACGCGGGCACGTTGAGCTGGATGTACTCGTACCACTCGCGCAACAACGAGCAGAACCTCCCGGCGCTGCAGGCGTTCTCCGCGAGCCACGCGCCGAGTCCGTGGATGGCGGACCGGCAGACGTTCCAGTTCCTGCCCTCCACCGCGTCCGGGGTGCCGAATCCCGACCGTGAGGCGCGGAAACTGCCGTTCAAGCATTCCAACGAGACGGCGCGGGCCCATTACTACGGCGTCGACTTCGAGAACGGGATCAAGACCGAGGTCGCGCCGACCGATCACGCGGCGCTGTACCGCTTCAAGTTCCCCGGAGCGGACTCGAATCTGATCTTCGACAACGTCAACAACAACGGCGGGCTCACCCTCGACCCGGCAGGCCGGTCCATCGCCGGGTACAGCGACGTCCGCAGTGGACTTTCGGCCGGTGCGACCCGGATGTTCGTCTACGCCACCTTCGACAAGCCGGTGGCCGGCGGTTCAAAGCTGTCGACCGGTTCGGGTGACCAGAAGCGGGACAACGTCCTCGGCTACCTGAAGTTCGACGCGGGCGCGGACAAGACGGTGAACATGCGGATCGCGACGTCGTTGATCAGCGTGGACCAGGCGAAGAAGAACATGGAGCAGGAGCTCGCCCCGAACGCGACGCTCGAATCCGTCGCCGGTGCGGCACAGAACGCGTGGGACGAGAAGCTCAAGGTCATCGAGGTCGAAGGCGCCTCGAAGGACCAGCTGATCACGCTGTACTCCAACCTGTACCGCCTGTTCCTGTACCCGAACTCGGGTTTCGAAAACGTCGGCACCGTCGACAAGCCGGTCAAGAAGTACGCGAGCCCGGTGTCACCCAAGACCGGCCAGGACACGCCGACGCAGACCGGGGCGAAACTGGTCGACGGCGAGTTCTACGTCAACAACGGGTTCTGGGACACCTATCGCACGGTATGGTCGGCATATTCGCTGCTCAGCCCGGAAACCACCGGCAAGCTCGTCGACGGTTTCGTGCAGCAATACCGTGACGGCGGCTGGATCTCGCGCTGGTCCTCCCCGGGGTACGCGGACCTGATGACCGGGACCAGTTCGGATGCCGCGTTCGCGGACGCCTATCTCAAGGGAGTCAAGGGTTTCGACGTCCAGTCGGCCTACGACTCGGCGATCAAGAACGCGACGGTGACCCCGCCGAACGGCGCGGTCGGCCGCAAGGGCATCGACGAGGGCACGTTCCTCGGGTACGCGCCGAACACCGCGGACCACGGGTTCTCGTGGGCGATCGAGGGCTACGTCAACGACAACGCCATCGCGAACATGTCGAAGAAGCTCTACGACGAGGCTCCGGCGAACGACCCGCGCAAGCAGGAGTACCTGGACAACTACGGGTACTTCACCGAGCGGGCCACGCAGTACGTGAACGTGTTCGACCCGAGTGTCGGCTTCTTCCAGGGCCGTGACGCGGCGGGCAAGTTCACCCGGAGCAAGGAGGAGTTCGACCCGGAGGTCTGGGGTATCGACTACACCGAGACCAACGCGTACGGCATGCGGTTCTCGGTGCCGCAGGACGGACAGGGCCTCGCGAACCTCTTCGGCGGCAAGGCGGGGTTGGCGTCCAAATTGGACGAGTTCTTCGCGAAGCCGGAGCAGGGGCTCAAGTTCGGCACCTATCCCGGTGTCATCCACGAGATGACCGAGGCGCGGGACGTACGGATGGGCATGTACGCGCATTCGAACCAGGCCGCGCATCACACGCTCTACATGTACGACTACGCGGGTCAGCCGTCGAAGACGCAGGCGAAGGTCCGCGAGGCGCTGGCCAGGTTGTACGTCGGAAGCGAACTCGGCCAGGGCTACGGCGGTGACGAGGACAACGGCGAGCAGTCGGCATGGTGGCTGTTCGGCATGCTGGGTTTCTACCCGCTGCAGGTCGGCAGCTCGGACTACGCGATCGGCTCGCCGCTGTTCACCAAGGCGACCGTGAACCTGCCTGGCGGCAAGAAGATCGTGGTCAACGCGCCGAAGAACAGCGCGAAGAACGTCTACGTGCAGGGCCTGAAGGTGAACGGCAAGGCGCAGACCTCTACGTCGCTGGCGCATTCGACGATCGCAAACGGCGGGACGCTCGACTTCGACATGGGTCCGAACCCCTCGTCGTGGGGTACCGGCCCGGATGACGCGCCGAAGTCGATCACCAAGGGCGACGCGGCGCCGACCCCGGTGCACGACCTGACCAAGCCGGTTTCCGGCGGGGACGCCGCGTTCTTCGACAACACGTCGCGGACCGAGGCGAAGGTCAAGGCGCCGATCCAGTACCAGGTGCCCAAGACGAACGAGGCGGGTTCGTTCTACACGCTGACTTCGGGCAAGGGCGCGGGTGACGCGAAGAGCTGGGTGCTGAAGGGCTCCTACGACGGTAAGACGTGGGCGGTCGCGGATCAGCGGACCGACCAGACCTTCCAGTGGCGTCAGCAGACCAGGGCGTTCAAGATCGCGAATCCGGCGCACTACGCGTATTACCGGCTCGAGGTCACCGCGACCACGGGTGGGGAGGCGTCGCTGTCGGAATTCGAGGTGCTGGGCAAGCCCGACGCGGCGTGCACGCAGACGATCACCGGTGAGCGCAAGGGTCCGCTGACCGTGCGGAGCGGGGTGACCTGTGTGGACGGTGCGACGATCTCCGGTCCGGTGTCGGTGTCGGCGGGCGCGAGCCTGATCGTTCGCGGTGGCTCGATTTCCGGGCCGCTGACGGCGACCGGTGCGGCGCAGGTCGTGCTGGACCGGACGAAGGTGGGCGGTCCGGTGGCGATCACCGGGACGACCGGGACGGTCTCGATCGAACTGACCGAGATCGGCGGACCGGTGGCGTTGACGGGCAACAAGGGGCCGGTGCTGACTGCCAGCACGATCGGCGGACCTCTGGCGTGCGCGGCCAACTCCCCCGCTCCGACGGACTACGACCTGCAGAACACCGTCCGCGGCCCGGCCGCCGGGCAATGCGCGAAGCTGTAGCCCTCCGGTAAGTACGTGAAGGCCCCCTTCACTGCGCTAGACGCAGTGAAGGGGGCCTTCACGTCTATTCGGGACGTCGGCCGCGGAGGATTCCGAAGCCGACCAGCGCCGCGGACAGCAGGGTGAGCGCGAGACCGGCGCAGGTGATCGCCTTCGGGAAGTCGGCCGACTGCTGAGCCGCCGTCAACGCGCCGGGGAAGACCAGCGCCAGGATGGTGCCGCTCAGGGCGATGCCGATCCCGGTGGTGACCTCGCTGGCGGTGTCGACGAGCGCGGCGCCGATGGTGGTCCGGTTCGAGGGCAGGCCGCGCATGACGTTGGTGCCGGCCACGACCCCGACCACGCGCATTCCCGCTGCCACCAGCGCGAGTGCGACGGCGATCCAGACGTAACCGAGCCCGCCGAACACCGTGTAGACGGCGAGCCCGCACACCACCGCGGCGGCGCTGAGCCAGGCGGCCTTGCCCAGGCCGACGCGGGTGATCAGCGGGCTGATGAGCGCGCCGCCGGCGATGAGGACGACGACCTGGGGCAGCATTCCCAGCGCCGCCTGGGCGGGTGCCCAGCCGAGACCGAACTGGAGTTGCAGCGTCACGAGGTACCCGAGCCCGGCGGTAGCCAGCCCCGCCGCGGCTTTGAGCGCCAGGCCGCTGGACACGAGCGGGCGGGCTATGAGGTTCAGGTCGAGCAAAGGGTGCTGGGCGGTCTTCTCGCGGACGACGAAGCAGGTTCCGGCGGCGAGCGCGGCCACGGTGGCACCCCAGGGCAGAACCGAGGCGGTGCCCGCTTCGACGAAGAGCGTCGGGGCGAGCAGTGCGAGGACGATCGTAGCGGTTCCCAACGCCGCGCCGGCGACGTCGATCGGATCGCGGTGCAGATCGGCGGGATCGTCGGCGGGGATGCCGGCCCGGATGCCGATAAACGCGAGCGCGGCGACCGGCACGTTGACCAGCAAGAGCGCTTGCCACGGCGCGACGGCGAGCGCGAGCCCTCCGGCGGTGGGGCCGACGGCGAGACCGATCAAGCCCACGGTCGAGATCAGGGTGGTCGCGCGGACACGCAGCACGTCTTCGTCGAACAGGCGGAACGCGAGGGCGAGTGATCCCGGGGTCGTCATCGCGGCCGCGACACCCATGAGTGCCCGGACGGCGATGAGCTGCCACGCGGCGGTGACGAACAGCGTGGCCAGACTCGCCACTCCGAGCAGGACGAGCCCGGTGAGCATGATCTTGCGCCTGCCCACCCGGTCGGCCAGCGCGCCGAACGCCAGCATCAGGCCGCCGAAGACGACGGAGTAGGCACCGGTCACCCATTGCAGGGTGGTCGTCGAGGCGGAGAGCTCACGGCCGATGGTCGGCAACGCGACGTTGAGGATCGAGTTGTCGAGCATCTCGACCAGGAACACGGCCGAGAGCCCGGCCAGCGCGGGCCATTTCTCGGCCAGTGAGGGGCTTTGGACAGGGGAACGCATCACGTACTCCTTCGCGAGGAAGGAGTGACGGTTCGTTCGATACCGCGTATGCGCGTGCCCGGTACGGCGGGCACGTTTCTACCCCGATATCCCGATTCTACGCACTCGTGAGCGGCACAGACAAAGGACGCCTTGCATCGGGTTCCGGCTGCGATGGCCAAGTCCGTGAAGGCCTCCTTGAGGGACTCTGGGTCCCTCAAGGAGGCCTTCACGGACTCGAGCGTCGCCACATGCGCCCCAAGCGCCAGCAGGCACAGCGTCTCGCGGCGGGTCAGGCGGAAGCGCCTCGCACCGCCAGTTTCCGCACGTCCATGTACAGGCACCCGGCCGTCGTCGGCTGCGGCGAACAGGTCCTCTCGGGATAGAACGACAGCTGGTTGGACGAAACGGTCAGCCGCACGAACCGCACACCGGTCGCGCTGCCCGGCGCGAGCTGGAGCGCGGTGAGCTTGTCGAGATCGGCGGGTTTGAAGTCGCCGCTGCCCGCCTTCACCCACGTCGTGCCGTCCACCGAGGTCTCGACGGTGACGTCCTTGGCAGCCGCGGGCGGGTCGTCGCCGCAGATGTTGGTCGGGTCGATCTCGATGGCGCTGACGTTCACCGGTTTGCCGAGTTTGATCGTGACGAATCGGGTCTCGATCGTGCCGTCGGGACGGACGACCCGGTCGGTCGACCAGCCACCCCCGCCGAGCACCGACGAGGTCGTGAGATCGCCGGGACCACAGCCGTACGGGGTGAAGTCCTCACCGTTGAACGCGGTGACGCCGGCCCCGGCGCCGCTGGAGGCCCAGTTGAACCGCAGCGACCAGTCCACCTTGGTGCTCCCCGACCGCACCGAGACCGCACGGACCTCGCCGTCGGCGCCGCCTCCGGAGGCGTAGACCTTCGGGTAGGTGCCGGGGAGCACGCCGGGGATGGTGTAGGCACCTGCCGCATCGGTTACCGCGGCCAGCGACCCGGCGAAACCGGAGTCGTGCCCGCTGAACCGGACGGCGACACCCGCGATCGGCGCTCCGCCTTCGCGGTCGGTGACCTTGCCGGTCACGGTCCCGGTCGGGGTGCCCGCGGGCGGCGGGGTGGAGAAGTCCTCGGCCGGTGCGGTGTCGGCACCGCTGATCGACGCGGCGAAGTAGCCCATGCCGCGCGCGGCGAAGGCCTTCCACAGTTTGGCGTGCGCGCGGCCGCCGTTGATCACGGTGTCGGCCTGCAGGATCGAGTTCCGCATGTCCAGAAAGGACGGCGACGCGGGCGAAAGCTCCATCGCGCGGGTGACCAGCGCCCGCGTCAGCTGCACACCGAGCGCCGAGCGGATGTCCCACAGGGTGCTCGCCCAGATCTCGCCGTCGGCGTGGACCTGCGGGGAGCCGGCGATCCGGCCGAGGTCGCCGTAGGTGTAACCACCGGGGCCTGCCCCTGGCGTGCCGGGGCACTTCGGCGCGACGGTGCCGACCGGGCAGTCCAGCGGCTGGGTGCGGGCCAGGGGGACGCCGTTGCTCACGTAGTCGCCGCCGAGGAGTTCACCGGGCGCCGAGGTGTCCTTGATCGCGTTGCGCCCGACGAGGTAATCGAAGGCGTACCAGTCACTCCAGGCCTCGCCCATCGCACCGGACTGGAAGGAGGTGAGTGTGGAGTTGCCTTGCGCGTCGACGACGAGCCGGTTGGACAGGCCGTGGGTGTACTCGTGATGGATGATCGTGGCGTCGTCGGCGGAGTTCGCGGCAAGGAACGGGTCGTCGGGGTTTCTGGGGTCGTGGAACAGGAACATCCCCATCGTCGGCGGCTGCCCGTCCGGCGGGGTGCCCATGAACGCGTTGTCGTAGTAGCCCGGTTCCTGTGCGCCGAGCAGGGTATGGACCTGGACTGCGTCACCGTCGACCTTCTCGAAGTTGCCCGCCTGGCGGGTGAAGCCGATCGGGAAGGAGGCGAGGTGGTCGTGGAAGCTCCCGACGTAGGCCAGTGCCTGCACGGCGTTCTGTTCCCGGTTCTTCGCCCACGAGCCCGGGGTCTTCGGGTCCCAGGAGCACGGCCTCGCCGCCGAGCACGGCGGGCCGACGGCGGCGTTGAAGTCGGTGAACCGGTAGCGGTAGGTGCCGTCGGTGTTCGGCCCGATCTCCTCCTGTGGCTGGAACTTCAGGTCGCCGTTGATGTCGGCGGCGACGTGCGCGACGTTGCCGTCGAGGGTCTTGGCGTCGGCGGGCAACCAGCCCCGCTGGGTCAGGTCGACCTGCTTCTGCGGACCTGGTTGCGCTTCCCAGGCGAGGCCTTTGGCACCGGCAGCGTCGTTAGTGTCGTTCGCGTGGTTCACCAGGTTCTTGCGGTAGAGCAGCTTGCCGGTGCCGGCGTCGGTCACCTCCTGGAACATCTTGTCCACGGCGGGTTTGGTCAGCGTGTACCAGGCGGGGCGGATCCCGTCGCCAGTCAGGAAAGCGACCTGCTTGGACTCCAGGGCGGGGGCGGCCAGCGAGGCCGCGCCCAGCGAGGCGGGAAGATCGCGCACGGGCGAGCCGTCCAGCTGGATCAGCCTGCCGTCCTTGGTGACGTGCGCCTTCAACCCGTTGCCGAACACGGGAACTCCACCGACGGACTGGGTGAACGAGAGGTGGTGCGTGCCTTCGACGTCGACGTAGTCCTTGCGCAGGTTCAGTTTCGCGGTGTCATCGGCGCTGAGGCCGACCAGCTCTTCCTTCTCCCGCAGGTAGTCCAGCACGATGTCGCGGGGTGACTTGCCACTCGGTCCGGTGAGGAATCCGTCGGTGCGGGCCAGGACGCGGGGTGTGCCGGTCAGCTCGTCGAAGTCGACGAGGGCCTGGTTGCCCAGTTCCGCTCTCGTCTTCGTGACGGACGTCGCGCGGGACGCCGCGAGCCGGTCCCGCGCGGCGAGGACACGCGGGCTGGTCCTTGCCGTGTCCCGGACATCGACGTCGTCGCCGGATCTGTCCGGTGTGGTGTGCACCGCACCCGGTGCCGGTGCCGCACCGGCTTCGGGCGCTGTGACCAGCGCTAACACTGTGATGGCGGTCGCGGCGCACAACGAGGCACGCGAACGCGACGAACGTGACGTCACTCCAGACCCCTCTCTCGGTGGTGACGCGGACGTTCTCTTCGTACCGATACAGTCACAGTGGACGTCAGCGCCGATCAGGTACGGAAATCCCGGTGAGCGGCACCCCCGGCGCCGGAGTGTCCACAGTGGAGCAAAAGGGATTCGTAGGGGAAGATGTACGGCGCCACGGAATTCGAGCGGTTGCGGCCTGTCATGTTCGGGCTCGCGTACCGCCTGCTCGGGTCGGCGGCGGAGGCGGAAGACGTCGTTCAGGACGCCTATCCGAAGTGGGCGGCCGCCGAACGTGAGTCGATCGCCTCGCCGCGGGCGTGGCTGGCGAAGGTGGTCACCAATCTCTGCCTGAACCGGCTGACCTCGGCCAGGGCACAGCGGGAGCGCTACGTCGGTCCCTGGCTGCCTGAACCCGTCTTGACCTCGGACGACGTGCTCGGTCCGCTGGAGACCGCGGAGCAGCGGGAGTTTCGGCGATCATCCATTGCGCGTCGACGCTGGGCCGCGGAGACGAGCGGGTGACGCGGAACCTGGTCGAGGCGGCGCGGCGGGCGGGCAGTCCGCATCTGGTGTACATCTCGATCGTCGGCATCGACGTGATCCGGTGGTTCTTCTACTATGACGAGAAGCTGGCCTCGGAGAAGGTGATCGAGGAGTCCGGTCTGCCGTGGACGGTGCTGCGCGCGACGCAGTTCCACGAGCTCGTCGCGCGGGCGTCGTCGGCACAGCGGCGGCTGCCGGTGACGTTCATGCCGTCGGGGTTCCGGTTCCAGCCGGTCAGCACCGGCGATGTCGCGGACAGGCTGGTCCAACTGGTGTCCGGCGAGCCGTCGGGGCGGGTGCCGGACATGGGCGGCCCCGAGGTGCGGAGTGCCCGTGACCTGGCGGAGGCGTATCAACGGTCGGTGGGGCGCCGGAAGCCGATCGTGTCACTGTGGCTGCCGGGCAAGGCGGCGCGGGCGTTCCGGGCGGGCGGCAACCTGACACCGGAGAACGCGACCGGCGCGGGCACCTTCGAGGAGTTCCTTTCCTCACGCGTTTAGTCCTCTGGATGCGGCACACCGAGCCGCGCACACGCGTCCGAGTTACGGTGGCCTGGTGACGATCACCGGGTTCTTCTCCTCCTTCGAAACGGGTGATCCGCAGCCGGTGGATCCGGCCCTGCGCGTCGGCACCGGCCCGGCGTCGTCGCCGACCGCGAAGACCGGTGTCGGGTTCACCGGCGCGCACGCCCTTCGCTACGAGAACACGCTGCGCGCGACCGTGTTCGAAGTGGACGTCGAGGTCACCGGCGACACCGAACTGTCCTATGTGGTCTTTCCCGAGTCCGTGCCCGACTACCGCAGCACGTTCGTGACGCTGGACGTCGAATTCGCCGACGGGACGTCGGCCGGGTTCAGTGCCGCGGAGCAAGGCCTGGACAAGACGCTGTACGTGGACCAGTGGAACCTCGTCCGCCGCAGGCTGGGTGAGTTCGCCGGGCGGCGGATCGCCCGGATCGTCCTGGTCAGCGAGCCGCCGGACGGCGAGAGCGCGGGCTGGGTGGACGACGTCCGGATCACCGAACGCGCGATCGAGATCCGCGAACCGGTCGATCAAGTCCGCACCACCCGCGGCACGCATTCCAGCGACAAGTTCTCGCGCGGCAACAACTTCCCCGCGACCGCGGTCCCGCACGGCTTCAACTTCTGGACCCCGGTCACCGACGCGGGCGCCACGAACTGGATCTACAGCTACCACCGGCACAACGACGCCGCGAACCGCCCGGCGCTGCAGGCGTTCGCTCTGTCGCATCAGCCGAGCCCATGGATGGGCGACCGGCACACCTTCCAGGTCATGCCGGGAATCGGCCCGGTCGAGGCCGACCGCACCAAGCGCGCGCTCGCGTTCTCCCATGACGACGAAATCGACCGGCCGCATCACTACGGTGTCCGGTTCGCCAACGGCGTCACCACCGACATCGCCCCGGCGGATCACGCGGCGCTGGTCCGCTTCACCTTCCCGGGTGATCGTGGCTGGCTGCTGTTCGACAACGCCCGCAACCGGGGCGGGTTGCGCCTCGACGCGGCGAACGGCGTGGTCACCGGCCACACCTGGGTGCGCAGCAGGTTGTCGACCGGGGCGCGGCGGATGTTCGTGCACGCCGAGTTCGACGTTCCGGCCGAACGTGGCGGGAGGATCCGGCGCCCGGTGTGGCGCACGGTGACCGGTTTCCTGGAGTTCGCCGCGGGCGAGGTGACGATGCGGATCGCGACGTCGCTGATCAGCCTCGCGCAGGCGAAGCGGAACCTCGATCAGGAGATCCCGGCGGGCACGACCTTCGAACAGGTCCGTGACCAGGCCCGCGCACGGTGGGCCGAGGTGCTGGACCGGGTCGAGATCGAGGGCGCGACCGAGGACCAGCGCACCACGTTCTACTCGAACCTTTACCGGCTGTTCCTGTACCCGAACTCCGCGCACGAAGTCACGCCGAAGGGGGTCCGTCACGCGAGCCCGGTCGTCCGCCGATTCTGGCCCAGCACACGTACCAGGACCGGCGCGAAGGTCGTGGACGGCGAGATGTACGTCAACAACGGATTCTGGGACACCTATCGCACCACATGGCCCGCGTACGCCCTGCTCACGCCCGGCCGGTGCGGGCGGATGATCGACGGATTCGTCCAGCAGTACCGCGAAGGCGGCTGGATCTCACGCTGGTCGTCCCCCGGTTACGCCAATCTCATGACCGGCACGAGTTCCGATGTGGCGTTCGCCGACGCATACCTCAAAGGGGTGCGCGGGTTCGACGTCGAGGCCGCCTACGAGGCGGCGCTGAAGAACGCGACGGTGACACCGCGCGGGTCGAGCGTCGGCCGCAAGGGCCTGCATGAGTCGATCTTCCTCGGGTTCACGCCGACGTCGGTCCACGAAGGGCTGTCCTGGGCGCTGGAAGGCTGCGTCAACGACTTCGGCCTGGCCAACTTCGCCGAAGCGCTCGGACACCACGACGACGCCGCGTACTTCCGGCAACGTTCACAGCAGTACGCGAACCACTTCGACCACCTGATCGGATTTTTCCAAGGGCGCAACCGCGACGGAAGCCGCCATTTCGCCCCCGAGGGCTACGACCCCGAGGCGTGGGGAGGCGACTTCACCGAGACGAACTCCTGGAACACGGCTTTCTCGGTACCCCACGACGGCGCCGGGCTCGCCGCGCTGCACGGCGGCACCGAAGCGCTCGAGTCCAAACTGGACACCTTCTTCGCGACCCCGGAGACCGGCCGCAAACCCGGTTCCTACGGTGGGTTGATCCACGAGATGACCGAGGCCCGCGACGTCCGGATGGGGCAGTACGGGCATTCCAACCAGCCGTCCCACCACATTCCCTGGATCTACCACTACGCGGGCGCGCCCGCGAAAACACAGCGGATCGTGCGGGAGGTCCTGCGGCGGCTCTACGTCGGCAGCGACCTCGGCCAGGGCTATCCGGGCGACGAGGACAACGGCGAGATGTCCGCTTGGTACGTCTTCGCCGCGCTCGGGTTCTATCCGCTGGCGATGGGCAGCCCCGAATACGTGATCGGCGCGCCATTGTTCACGAAGGCGATCGTCCATCTGGAGAACGGGAAGGATCTGGTCATCGAGGCGCCCGGCAACACCGGAGACACCGTGTACGTCCAGGGGCTCACGATCGACGGACGGCCGCACGACAGCGGCACGCTCGCGCATTCGACCCTCGCCGAGGGCGCCGTGCTGCAGTTCACGATGGGCGAGCGGCCCTCGGACTGGGGCCGCTCCCCCGCCGAGCCCGCCGAGCCGCGACCACTCACGGACATCACCGTGCCCGACGGTCCCCTGTTCGACGACACCACCAAGACCGAGGTCACCTTCCGCCAGCGCGAACCTGTCATCGACTTCCCTGTCGAGGACGCTTCTCGCGACGTCGTGATGTACACGCTGACCTCGGGCAGCCGCCGAGGCGACCCGCGTTCGTGGGTGCTGGAGGGCTCCGACGACGGCGAACACTGGACACTGCTGGACCAGCGTGAGGGCGAGGAGTTCCGGTGGCGCCGTCAGACGCGGCCGTTCGCCCTCGCCGGGCCGGCGCGGTACGCCCGATACCGTCTTCGCGTCACCTCGTCCACCGCCCGGCGGGTCACCCTCGCCCAAGGAGAGCTGCTCGCCCGATGATCACCCGTATCACCCAGGCCACGACCGACCGTCTGGTCGCCTCCGATCCGGGCCTGGTCCGGCTCCGGCTCGGTTTCTCGGCCGTCCTCAGCATCGTCGTCGCGGTGCTGGCGATCCTGCCGTTCCACCAGCCGCTCACGGTCATCCTCGTCGCCGCGATCGCCGCCATGACCTCCGCCTTCACCGTCAACGACGAGACACCGGGGAAGCAGGCGGTGACGCTGGTACTGGGGCTGGTGCTCGGCGCGGCGTCGCTCACCGCGGCGAGCGTGGGCTCGGCGGTGCCGCCGCTGGACAGCGTCGTGTTCGTCCTGCTGATCTTCGTCGCGGTCTACGCCCAGCGGTTCGGCTCGCGCGGGATCGCGCTGGGTTCGCTGTCGTTCTTCCTGTTCTTCTTCGCGATGTTCCTGCAGACGCATTTGAAGCAGGTCCCGGCGCTGCTGCTGGCGCTGACCATCGGGATCGCGGCCAACGCGGTGGTCCGGTTCGTCCTGCTGCGCAGGCACACCGACGCGGAGTTCCTGCGGATCCGGCGGGCGTTCCGGGCGCGGCTCGCCGCGGTGGTGCGCGCGGCCGAAGACCATCTCGCCGTGGGCGGCAGCGAGCGCACCCGCAAACGGCTCCGCCGGACGAACGCCCGCATGCACGAGTCCGTGCTGCTCATCGAGGACACCGCGCCGGAGGTGACCGGCGCGGACTCGGTGAACCGGCTCCGCCGCCGGGCGATCGAGGTCGAGCTGGCGGTGCAGTGGCTGACGATCACGGTGCAGCGCACCTGCGCCGAAGACCTCGACGACGACGTCCGCGACGATCTGATCGCGCGGATGCGGCGGTTCCGGTCGCTCATCGAACGCGACCCGCGGGAACTGCCGCTGATCAGCGAAACCGAAGAGTTCAGCAAGATGCTGGTGGAAGGCAGCCGGATCGACGAGCACGCCGCGCCCGGCGACGGCGTCCGCCGCGCGCTCGCCGAACTCGCCCTGGCCGACGTCCGCGCGCAGCGGGTGGCCGAGCACGACGTCTCCGATGCCGTCGACGATCCCGAAGACCCCGAGGAGGAGAAGTCCTCGGCGTTCGCCTACGACAACCAGACGCGCAGCGCCATCCAGGCCGTGGTGGGCGGCGGGCTGGCCGTGCTCGGCGGGGAGCTGGTGTCGAGCCAGCGGTGGTACTGGGCGGTGCTGACCGTGTTCGTGGTGTTCATCGGCTCGTCGACCGCGGGGGCGACGTTCGTCAAGGGTGTCCGGCGGCTCGGCGGCACGCTGATCGGGATCGTGGGCGGGCTGGTCCTGACGCTGCTGGTGTCGGGCAGCGTGCCGGCGACACTGGCGCTGATCCTGGTGTGCGTGTTCGGCATGGTCTACATGGCGCGGGTGTCGCAGGTGATCATGGCGTTCTTCATCACCAGCATGCTCGGGCTGTTGTACAGCCTGCTGGGGACGTTCAGCATCGAGGTGCTGTGGATCCGGGTCGCGGAGACCGCCGTGGGCGCGGCGGCCGGGGTGCTGGCGGCGGTGGTGATCGTGCCGGTGCGTACGCGAGCGGTGATGCTGGACGACGTCTCGGCGTTGTTGGAGGAACTGGACGAGTTCGTCGAGAAGGCCGCGGGGCTGCTGTCCGGCGCGGAGAACGTCAGCGTCATCGAGAAGTCGCGTGACCTGGACAGGGCGGTGGACAAGGTCCGCACGACGATCGAGCCGCTCACCCATCCGGTGAACCTCAGCAGCCGTCGTGACTACGGCTGGCACGTGCTCACGACGGTGGAGACGATCGCGTTCCGCGCCCGCCACGTCGCGGCCCGGTCCCAGCCCGGGCTCCTGCTCAACGAGGCGGACCGGCTCCTGCTGTACACCGGGCGGATCCGGGAGAACACCGCGGTGCTGAGGAAGGCGATCGGCGATCCCGGCGGCTCGGGGCACGGAACGCTGATCCGGGACGACGGCACGCCGGTGGCGGACCGGATCGACGACCCACGGGCGCGTTCGGTGCTCACCAGCCTCGGGCACCTCGACGAGACGGTGATCGCGCTGGGCCGCGTGTTCGGGGTCGAGGCCACGGATCCGGAGCCGTCCGGGAAGCCGTGAGGGTTCGTTCTTGGGTGGCTCCACGACGAGACTCCGTGAAGGCCTCCTTGAGGGACTCTGGGTCCCTCAAGGAGGCCTTCACGGACGTACCTCGGACGCCACTCAGTTCTTCGGTTTGGGACAGTTCTTCCACGAGAAATGGTACGTGGTCTTGATGGAACCGTCCGTCGAGTCCATCGTGACGAAACTGGTCGTCTTCTTCGGATCGGAAGTGCCGACCCCGGCCCGTAGTTCCGTGTTGATGTTGAAGTTCCGGTCCTCACCGCAGGGCTTGTAGACGATCGCGCCGACTTCGATTTCGTCGGTGAACTGCCAGTTGTCCTCGAACGGGCCTTTGAGGGGATGGTTCACGTAGGACGTCGGCGAATTGCCCTGGAAGTAGTAATTGGCCCGTTCCAGCCCGGTGGCTCCCGGGGCCAAGGAGGCGAAGCCGCGGTAATCGGTGCCCGCGATGCCGTAGGTGAATCCCTGCGGCACGTGGACGTAGAGATTGAGCTGACAGTTCTTGCGCAGATCGGTCGGTTTCGCGCCGACGCCGACCTGGGCGGTGTATTCGCTGTAGGTCACGGTGAACGCGGTGTTGTCCGGCGAGACGGAAACGGCCGCCGTACCCGGTCTGCATCCGGTTCCGTTGACGGTCACGACGTCGATGACTATTTTGTCCGACGGCAACGGGGGCGGCACCCAGGCGTTCGGAGCGACGACCGAAGAGAAAAGCGTTACGGCAGCAACCAGCGCGTTGAGCATGGGATCCTTTCCCAAAGCTTCCACACGGCGGGAACCGGGCGGATTCGAGGTCAGCGAGACGATCTGACGGGAACGGTTTCGGTCACCGGACAGGGGTGACCGCCGAAAATGAGGTCGTCGAGAAGGCTCGCCGCCGGGCGGGCGGCGGCGAGCGGTGAAGCCCTCGTTCAGGGCAGCCAAGACCCTGACCGGGCATGGGTGGGACGGCCTTCTTCCGGAGCGGGAAGCAGGCCGTCACCCGGGAACAGAGGTCAGGAGGTCGGGCAGGTCTTCCACGAGAAGTGGTAGGTGGTCTTGAACGCGCCGTCGGTCGAGTCCATCGTGATGAAACTGGTGGTCTTCTTCGGATCCGACGAACCGGCGCCGACCCTCAGTTCCGTGTTCACGTTGAGGTTCCGGTCCTCACCGCACGGTTTGTAGATGATGACGCCGCCTTCGGCCTCGTCACGGAAT
Organism: Amycolatopsis sp. cmx-4-54; assembly: GCF_046548895.1. Lineage (NCBI taxonomy): Bacteria > Bacillati > Actinomycetota > Actinomycetes > Pseudonocardiales > Pseudonocardiaceae > Amycolatopsis > Amycolatopsis sp. cmx-4-54. The sequence continues at coordinate 698,598 of NZ_JAEBEJ010000001.1, read as the reverse complement.
TGCCAGTTGTCCGAAATCGGCCCGTTGACGGGATGACTGACGTGTGCGGTCGGCGAATTTCCCTGGAAGTAGTAATTCGCCCGCTGCAGCGCCTTGGCGCCGGATTCGAGGTAGGCGAAACCGCGGTAATCGGCACTGGCGATGCCGTAGGTGAATCCCTGCGGCACGTGGATGTTGAGGTTGAGCTGGCAGTTCTTCCTGAAGTCGGTGGGTTTCGCGCCGACGCCGACCTGGGCGGTGTATTCGCTGTAGGTGACGGTGAACGCGGTGTTGTCCTTGGCGACGGCGACCGCGGACGAACCCGGCGGACAGCCGGAGCCGTTGACGGTGACGACGTCGATGACGACGCGGTCGGGCGGCGGTCCCGGCGGCGGAGACATACTGTTCGGCGTTATTATCGAGGAGAAAAGGGATACGGCGGCGACCATTGCGCTGAGCATGAGGTCCTTCCCGAAAACTTCCACACGGGGGGCGGGGAACTGGGCGGACTCATGTTAGCGAAACGATCTTCACGATGCCGCCCGCCGATCGGACGCAAACGTCCCGGCAATCGGTTCATGAAATGGAATCATGGTCTGTAACCGTTTTCCGGAACCAATGCGAACACCGCGGACAAGGAAAAACACCATTCACTTCGCACGATATGAAAAGTGCTTTCGCGGATCAACCGTTGACGATTCCGGTGAGACAGCGCGTTTCCCCCAGCGGCTCAACGCGGCGGCGCGTGAGCCGGGTCACCGGGCGATGTGACGTGGCCGCGGACCGCATCGATCAAGAAAACAGTGACTGGACGCACCCGAACGGCGACTCGGGACAGGACTAGCATCGCGGTACAAGTCGATGTCGCCTCAAGCTGGAGAACCGCAATGACCCAAGCCCCTGTCAACGTCACCGTCACCGGTGCGGCCGGCCAGATCGGCTACGCGCTGCTCTTCCGCATCGCGTCCGGTCAGCTGCTCGGCCCGGACACCCCGGTGAAGCTGCGGCTCCTGGAGATCCCGCAGGCGGTCAAGGCGGCTGAGGGCACCGCGATGGAACTCGAAGACGGCGCGTTCCCGCTGCTGTCGGGCATCGACATCTTCGACGACCCGAAGCAGGCCTTCGAGGGCGCGAACGTGGCCCTGCTGATCGGCGCCCGTCCCCGCGCCAAGGGCATGGAGCGCGGTGACCTGCTCGAGGCCAACGGTGGCATCTTCAAGCCGCAGGGTGAGGCCATCAACGCCGGCGCGGCGAGCGACATCAAGGTCCTCGTGGTCGGCAACCCGGCCAACACCAACGCCCTCATCGCGCAGGCGCACGCGCCCGACGTTCCGGCCGAACGCTTCACCGCGATGACCCGCCTCGACCACAACCGCGCCCTCGCGCAGCTGTCGAAGAAGCTGGGCGTACCGGTGACCGAGCTGAAGAAGGTCGCGATCTGGGGCAACCACTCCGCGACGCAGTACCCGTCGATCGCGCACGCCGAGGTGTCCGGCAAGCCCGCGACCGAGGTCCTCACCGACCAGCAGTGGCTGGCCGACGACTTCATCCCGACCGTCGCCAAGCGCGGCGCGGCGATCATCGAGGCCCGCGGCCTGTCCTCCGCGGCGTCGGCCGCCTCCGCGGCGATCGACCACGTGTACACCTGGGTCAACGGCACCCCCGAGGGTGACTGGACCTCGGCGGCGGTCGTGTCCGACGGTTCCTACGGTGTCCCGGAAGGCCTGATCTCCTCGTTCCCGGTCACCGCCGCGAACGGCGAGTACAAGATCGTCCAGGGCCTGGAGATCGACGACTTCTCGCGCGCCCGCATCGACGCTTCGGTCAACGAGCTGGCCGAAGAGCGCGACGCGGTGAAGAAGCTCGGCCTCATCTGAGTCTGAACCACCTCGCGAAGGCGGCCGTGTCCCCCGGGACGCGGCCGCCTTTTCGCTGCTTGCCGGATCGTGTCGAGGTTCGCGCGGGTGGTCTCCAGCTCACCGATCGTTCGCGCGTGAAGGCCCCCTTCCCTCGACTGAGCCGAGGGAAGGGGGCCTTCACGCGCGGCCAAGTACATGAAGGGCCCCATCCTTGCGCCCAGGTACAGGAAGGGGGCCTTCATGTACTTAGGCGTGACGTCGCTGCCGCACATGGGACGACCCGCACACCGGCCCGCAGCCAACCTTCTCCAGAAACGCTCCGAACATCCTGCGCCTGCACTCTCGACAGTCGTTGCGGGTTTTTCGGTTGCCTTAAAACAATTTTGTCTCAACCTCAGCCGAATAGGGCGTTATACAGCGTGGTGGCGTCGGCGGCAGGCTCCGGCGCGGGTTTCGGAACCTGCCGCCGCCCTCCCCCACCCGGAGGCTCGACCCCATTCGAGGCGCCCCCTCCCCTGAGCGGGCCTACCGGGCAGATCTCCAGCCGGTCCCCGCATCCGGAGCGGGGTGCTGATATTCGGCGACCAAGCCGGGATGGGTGATCGTGACGCCGTCACGGAAGGACGTGAGCTCCTCCCGGTGGCAGGTCCGCCCCGCCGCATAGCCGATGCCCAAGCCCAGTGGCAGCAGTGCGAGTTCGGCGATCTGGATCCAGTTGGCGAACATCGGCCCTCCCCTTATCCGGCCACTTCGTCTCGCTCGATTCTATTCGCGATCTATGCGCTACCGATGCGTCTATTCGTGTACTATTCGCGCATGAACGCAGCGTGGGAGTAGCATGATCACGCAACGAGCAGCATCTCCACTTCGCCTCGACCCTGCGAAAGAAGATCATGCCCACGTCGCCGCCTCATCCCGGATCCGACCGCGCCCGGCTCGCCACGAAACTCCGTGAGCTCCGGGCGGCCACCGGCCTGTCCGGCAATCAGTTCGCCAAAAGCCTGGACTGGCCCCAATCACGAGTGTCCAAGATCGAAACCGGCGTGCAGTTCCCGACCGGAGACGACATCGCCGACTGGCTCACTGCGGCGGATGCCCGCGACCAGGAGGACGCTGTTCTCGAGCTGCTCAAACGTGCCCGCGTGGAATCGGTGTCGTTCCGCGACGAGTTCAGCAAGCCCGGCGGAGCCGCCACCAAGCAGCGATCCGTCCTCGAACTCGAGCAACGCGCGAGCCGTGTCGCCACGTTTCAACCGGCGCTGCTTCCCGGCCTGGTACAGACGCCCGGTTTCATGCGGGAACTGCTCGCACTCCCCTCCGGCCCGGCTCGCACGGGCGGCGCCCAGGAGGCCGACATCGAGCGCATGGTGGCGATCCGGATCGAACGGCAAGCACAACTGCACGACCCGGACAAGGCGTTGCCGCTGGTGATCAGTGAGGCCGCCCTGTGGATCCGGACAGGCGACCTCGACACTCAACTAGGCCAGCTGGACCGGCTTCAGTCACTCGCCGGCCTGCGCACCGTCGACCTGCGAATCCTTCCCTTCGGCAAGGCCATGCCGATCGCCCCGCTACACGGCTTCTCCATCTACGACGCCGAACTCGTCGTGGTGGAACTGTTCGCAGGCGAGCATTTGGTCAGGGATCCGGAGGAGATCGCCTTGTACGAGCACATGTTCGGCACCCTGCACGCCGAAGCATTGTCCGGTGACGCGGCAGCCCGGTTGATCCAGAGCGTGTCACGACGACTGGCCGAGGACGCCTGACTCGATCACCCGGTGGCCAGGCACGTCCGGCACTCCGCGTGCGGCCGTTCCAAGCTGGTGACGAAACTGTGGTCCATCGTGGCGAGACTGAAACCGTACTGACAGTTCAGCGCGAGCTTCGGCGCGTTCGTGATCAGGCGCATCACCGCGTGTGCGACCAGATTGCCCGCGACACCGGCCGTCACCGCATTGGCCGCGTGCGCCGGGATGCTCGCGGCCGGACGCCACGTCGCCAGCGGCGGCCTCGCGGCGTCACGATCACGCTCTGCGAGCCGTGCGCACTCGTAGCACGGCCCCGCGCCCGGGCGGTAAACACCCAGATTGACCTGCGGGCCGTGGTAACCCCCGTACACCCAGGGTGTGCCGGTCGCGGCGCACGCCTGGTTCGTCCAGGTCCGGATCTCCGGGGGATGATCGGCGGTCATGATCAACACGTCGCAGTCGACGGCCAGTCTCCGCAGCGAAGCCGCGTTCGTGATCCGCGTCGGCTCCCCGGTGACCTCGACATCCGAATTGGCGGCACGCAACCTTTCCATTGCCACGTCCACCTTCGGCAGCCCCAGCTGCTGTTCGGTGTAGAGGATTTGGCGGCCCAGATTCGAAAGTTCGACCACGTCCGGTTCGACGCAGTGCAGTCGCCCGACTCCTGACATGACCAGGCTCAGTGCCGCCGTGCACCCGACGCCGCCCACGCCGACCAGCACGACCCGCGCCCGGGCCAGGAGGACCTGGAAATCCCAGCTCGACGTTCTTCGCGTCAGATCGATCCACCGGTACAGCGGCCGGCTTCTCGAGTGACGTTCGAGTTGCCGCTCGGTCAGCGCGACGCACGTCGGCTCGTCGGCATTCTCGACATAGCCGAGTTCGGCGAGCTTTTCGATGGCGTCGGCGACCTCTTCCGGCCGGGTATCGGGAATCAGACGAGCCAGGTCGGCGACGACCTGGCTCACTGTTCGCGTTCCGTCGAGGAGTTCCAGTAACGCCCACACGGCACCGTCCGAGTCCCTCAACTCGGCGGCGATGCCGAACACCTCCCCGCCGATCCGGATCCAACCGTCGCCGAACCGGACCGGGCGATGCTCGTCTTTGATACGTGGACGCACCGGAACCCCTCCTCGGTCAACCGTTGTCTCCGCTGTAAACGTGGCGGATCGCGTCAGCACGTTCCACCATCACGATCTCGATCATCGCCGGACACCCCCTCTCCCCCGACCAGCCGGAAGCGAGCCGGACAATCGCGGCCTCACCCATCGCGTCCGCCTCCCTCCCGTGTTCCGACCCGCCCGGTGGCGGGTTCAGCTCTACAATGTAGAGTGCCCTGATGTAGAGGGCTTAAATGTAGAGCTATACATTCGCTACCGTCTACTGGCTCTGTCTGCGCTATACGGGTGATACTGGGGTCACTTTCCGTGACGAGACACTGAGGAGGTGGTCAGTTCGTGGGCACGCTGACCCCTACCGCCATCAAGCGCTGGATCGCACTCGAGATGAAGCGTCTCCGAGAAGCGTCGGGCTACGACCGGACCGCCGCGGCCGAACGCATCGGCAAGGCCACGACGGTCATCGCACATATCGAAACCTCGCGAAATCTGCCCGCACCGGCCGATCTGGAAATCCTGCTCGATTTCTACGGAGTGCCCGAGAGGGCATCGTTCTTCCGCGACCTGACCAAACGAGCGAAACGCGGCCGCGACTGGTGGATCAACTTCGACCACGGGGTATTCGAATGGTTCAACCTCTATTTGGGCCTGGAGACCGGTGCCGCTCGTATCAGCACCGTCGACCTGGTCGTACTGCCCGGTTTGTTCCAGACTCGTGATTACGCGCTCGCCATCATGAGAGAAGGTCGACGCTGGAACAACAAGGCCGAACTCGATACCATGGTCGACTTGCGGATGGCGCGCCAAGAGATCTTGGAACGCCCTGGGGATGCACCGCATATCTGGTCGATCCTGGACGAGAGCGTCCTGCGCCGCCAGGTAGGCGGACCGGCGGTCATGCTTGCTCAACTGGAGCACTTGATGGAGCTGTCGGAACGGCCGAACATCGACATCCAAGTGCTTCCCTTCACCGCGGGCGCCCACGGCGCCTCGGACGGCATGTTCATCCTTTTGGACTACCCGTCCGAATTCGGCGGCGATCCCGGAACCGTGTACGTCGAGAACCGACGCGAAGGCCTCTATTACGAGGACCCCGAAGACCTGCGCCGATTTCGCAACACGTTCGAAAGATTGCAGGCACAAGCCGAACATCCTGGGCGGACACGGTCTTTCATTCAAAACTTGGCAAGGGAACTCAATGAACAATGATTCTTCTCGGCCCACCCTGCTCGGCCTTTCCGGCTGGTGGAAATCGAGCTACAGCGCCGGTTCGGCCGGCTGCGTCGAAGTCAACGACTCCGTAAAGGGCTACGTGGGCGTGCGTGATTCGAAGCTCGGCGAGAACAGCCCCGTCCTTGTTTTCGAACCGCACGAGATCAAGGCCTTCGTTCTCGGTGCGAAGAACGGCGAGTTCGACCACCTGCTCAGCTGACCGTTCGTGGTCCGTCCCGCGCGGGGCGGACCACGGCCCTCAGCCGGGAATCAGGACCCGGCCTGACGACGGCGATAGGCGCGTTGCTGGCAAGCCCTCGAGCAGTAGTCTCGAGGCCTGCCCCGCCCTCCTCCGTCCAGCGGCTTGCCACAGGTGACGCATTCTCCCCCCGTTTCGTCACGAATTACCTCACGCTCCTGGTTATCGATCAGCGCCTGCACGCCATCGAGGGTGCGCTGCAGCCCGAACTCGAACGGATCGACCGGCGTGTCCATCCCCCCGCCCCTCCACAGGCGTTCCAGGGCCGGATAGCCGTCCAAACGCTCGAAAAGCGACTCTCGTTCACTCCACCAGCGTTCATGGGACACGCCCGTACGCCGCTGAAGTTCCGCCGTCTCCCCCGCCTGACGTGCGACTGACTCCACGAATCCGCCCACGAGGTTCACCACCGCGATCACCTGCGCCGGCGCCAGGCCGGTCCGGGAAGCCACGTCCAGCGCGTGGTCGTATCCGGCCATGATGTTCGGACCTGGCAGACGGCGGGTCCCGCCACTGTGGACCAGCCACGGGTGAGAGCGGTGGATCTCCCATGCCCGCCGCGCCCAGCGCTCGAGACCCGCTCGCCAGCCGAGCCCGCCCGAAGGACCCATCGGAAACCTGCCGTACACGGCGTCACGCATCAGTTCGACCAGCTCCGCCTTGCCGGGGACGTACCGGTAGAGCGACATCGTGGTGGTACCGAACCGTTCCGCGACCTTGCGCATCGACAGGGCCGCCAGCCCTTCCGCGTCCGCGACTTCGACGGCCGCCGCGACGATCCGGCCGAGGCTCAACCCTGGCCGCTCCGGCTCGGGTGTCCCCCACAGCAGCTCGATGGCACGCTCCGGATCCGGCTGCGCGTCGTCTTCCGCCACCCGTCACTCCCTTGACGCTTGTCACTCGTTCGTGTTTAGCTGATAAACCTCAGTATATCCCATAAACCACCCCACAGGAGCGCTTCAGCATGCCTGAAATCAGGTTCTTCGTATCCCCCGAGGGTAGAGACGACTGGGCAGGCACCGCCGACCGGCCGTTCGCCACCCCGGAAGCCGCACAGAAGGCAGTTCGCGCCGTCACCGCCGAAATGACCGGCGACGTCATCGTCACCTTCGGCGCAGGTATCCACCACCTCGAAGAACCCCTGGCCTTTGATGACGCACTGGGTGATTCCGGCTCGAACGGCTTCCGCGTGATCTACCAGGCGGACGGCTACGGGACCCCGGAACAGGCGAGGGTCGAGCTGAGCGGTGGCCGCGAAATCACCGGCTGGACGGCGGGAACCGACGGCGTCTGGACGGCACCGATCGGTGACCTCGCGCCACGACGCCTCACCGTGGACGACCGCCCTGCCGCACGGGCCGCCCGCACCGAGGGCCTTCCGGGAAACGTGACGAAAACAGCGACCGGTTACGTCACGGACAGCACGGAGCCGCAATCGTGGCCGGACCCGTCCGGTCTGGAGTTCGTCTACTCCGGCGTCTATCCGTGGTCCGAAGCCCGGCTCGCGGTCACGTCGATCACCGGCGACCCCGCCTCCACCACCATCACCCTGGCTCAGCCCGCGTTCGACCACGCCAAATCCCTCTACGACGCCAAGTGGTACGGCGCCGGCGGAGACGGCACCTGGGACGGTCTCGCCGCGCCTTCGGTGCTCGAGAACAACGTGGCCTTCCTGACCGAGCCGGGAACCTTCGCCGTCAGCCGTTCCGATGGGAACGGCCACGTCCTGCACTACCGTCCCCGCCCCGGCGAGGAGATCGGCAAGACCCCAGTCGTCGCCCCGACGCTCGAATCGCTCGTCACCGGGCGGGGCGTGCACGATCTCGTGTTGCGTGGCTTCACCTTCACCGACGCGGCCTGGTCCGGCCCCGCCCGCACCGGCGGCTACCTGCACTATCACGGCAACGCCCGCTACGAGCGGGGCGAATTCCAGAAGATCGACCTCGGAGCCGACGTGGGCTACGTTCATGTGCCGGCGGAACCGGTCCAACTGCCCGCCAACGTCACTCTCACATCGGCGGGCCGGGTGACCTTGGAGTGCAACCACTTCACCCGGCTCGGCGCGGGAGCACTCCTGATCGAGGACGGCACCGACATCGACGTCCGGGCAAATGTCTTCGACGAGATCTCGGGCAGCGGGATCGCCGTCCACGCCGGGACCCGGATCTCCATCGAGGACAACCTCGTCCACCACATCGGTACCGAGTACCCCGGCTCCCCCGCCGTGCTCGTCTTCGAGTCCGAAGAGACCACCGTGGCCCACAACGAGATCCACGACGTCCCGCACAACGGCATCGTGATCACCGGCGGCGAACGGGCCAAGGGCACCCAGGCGATGTCGAACCTCGTCGAACGCAGTATGGGGAAGCTGATGGACGGCGGCGGGATCTACCTCTCGGCCCCGCAGGGCTCGTCGTTCGCGGGTGGGGCGATGGTCCGCGGGAACGTGATCCGCGACGTACTCACCTCGTACAACTTCGGGCTGTACGCCGACTACGGCGCGGCGTGGATCACCGTTCTCGGCAACGTCGTCTGCCGGGCCGACACCCCGATCGTGCTCCAGGTGGGTCCACCGATGGAGAACGTCGCCTTTGTCGGCAACTTCTGGGACGTCCTGCCCGACGGCTACGACACCCCGCCCGAGACGGTGACCGTGGCCGGGAACACCGTGCTGCCGAAGGAAAGTTTCGACGAAGCCGTCCGAGCCGATCCGGCGGGCGCCGACATCCTCGCGCGAGCGGGGCGCCGCGGTCTGGAACGATGATCACCGCTCCTGCCGGGCGCGAGTCCGGCAGGAGCCGCTCCGGCCACGATCCCCGAGGAGACACCCACCATGTCCACCCTGTCCACGGAAGCTCCGCGGGCCCGCCGAAACCTCGCGCGGATCGCGACCGAGGTGCTCGCTCCCTGGGTCTGGGTGCTCGGCCTCCCGCTGGTCGTCGCCTGGAAGGTCACCGGCCACCACCTCGGCGAGACCGTGCTGTGGGGACTCATCGTCGGCGTGACCGGCTCGCTGATCCCGATGGCCGTGATCGTGCGCGGCGCCCGGAAAGGGAAGTGGGACAGTCACCACGTCACCGATCGCGCCGGACGGCTCGTCCCGTTCGCGGTCTGCATCGGCTCACTGGCCGCCGGATTCGCCATCCTCATCGCCGGTGGTGCCCCGCACGAGATGATCGCGCTCGCCGCCGCCGAGCTCGTCTGCCTGGTCGCCGCGCTCGCGATCACCTTCGGGCTGAAGTTCAAGATCTCGATGCACGCGATGGTGGCCGCGGGCGCGGCCGTGATGCTCATCCGCGTCTACGGCCCTTGGTTCGCACTGCTCTTCCTTGCCGTCGGCTGGGTCTGCTGGTCCCGCGTCGAACTCGGTGATCACACCAGGGCAGAGGTCACGACCGGCATGGTCGCCGGCGTCGTCGTCGGTGGCGGTGTTTACCTGTTCCTTGAAGCGATTCTGGCCTGAGCAACGCCGTATAGGTCATTATACATTCTGGTCGAGTCGTCGGATACCTTCGACGAGTTCGGCGGTGTCGGCCGCGGCCGCGAAACTCAGCCGGAGAAAGGGTCCGGACGGCTCGGTGGCGAAGAACCTCTCCCCCGCCCCGACCACGACCCCGCGCTCTCGCGCCGCGCGAGCGAGCGCGTCCGCACCGCTCCCCGCCGGCAGCCGCACCCACAGGTGAAGGCCACCTTCGGGGAGTCGCGCGATGGTCCACTCAGGACACTTCCCCGCCAGCGCCGCGGCCGCTTTCGCGCACCGTTCCCGCAGTTCGGCACCGAGCCGCCGGACGTGACGTTCCCAGGACGGCGCGCTGAGCAGTTCGAGGGCGGCTTCCTGCAGTGGACGGGAGACGAAGAAGTCGTCGACCCGCCGGATCGCCTTCATCCGGTCGAGGACCGGCCCTCGCGCGATCAGCGCGCCGATCCGAAGACTCGGCGCGGCGACCTTGGTCACCGACGTCAGATGGACGACCGTGCCGTCACGGTCGTCGGCGATCAGTGGACGCGGCGCGGTCACCCCGTGCGAGAGATACCGGGCGAAGTCGTCCTCCAGGACGAACGCGCCCGCCGCCCGGGCGACGTCCAGCACTCGCGTGCGCCGTTCGGCCGCGAGCACCGTGCCGGTCGGGTTGTGGAAAGTGGGCTGGCAGTAGAAGAGCCGGGCGCCGGTCATCGCGAACGCCTCGGCCAGCAGATCGGGACGGACTCCGTCGTCGTCGAGCGGCACCGGCACCGGGCGAAGTCCCGCCGCCCGCGCGGCGGCGAGCGCCCCCGGGTAGGTCGGCGATTCGACGAGGATCGGGCTGCCGGGAGCCGCCATGGCCCGGAACGCCATGGAGAGCCCGCTCTGTCCGCCCGCGGTGATCAGGACGTCGTCCGGGGACGCACCGGCCGGCCCGGCGAACACCGACCGCAGCGCGGACAGACCGGCGGCGGGCGCGCGGTCCCAGGCGTCCGGGCGGCGGCCCGCCCGCGCCAGCGCCGCGCTCAGGAAGCGAGTCGCCTGCAACGACCGATGCGGATAGCCGCCGTCGAGCAGGATCGCGCCCTCCGGCGGCGGGCCGAGGACCCCGGTGAGGGATCTGGTGTCGACGCTGCGGTCGGTCAACGCGACCGTCTGCCACGCCGTGTCGAGCGGTTCGCCCGCGGCCGCCGGCTTCGTCGCGACGTACGTCCCGCTCCCGGGGCGGGTCACGACCGTGCCCTCGGCGGCCAGTAGGGCGATCGCGCGAGAGACCGTTCCAGGACCCACCCGATAGCGCTCGATCAGCTCACGGCTGCTGGGCAACCGGTCCCCCGCGGCCGCCGAGCGGATGAGCGAACGCAGCTGGGCGACCAGCTCGGAAGTGCTACTATCTGACATGAAGCTACATGATAGTGCTACTGGAAATCCGGTGGAATCACTACTGGATGTCCCGGCCCTGCGAGCCGATACGCCGGGCAGCGAGAAGGTCGTCCACTTCAACAACGCGGGCTGCGGCCTCCTCGCGAAGCCGGTACTGGCCGCGATGCTCGATCACCTGAATCTCGAAGCCGAGACCGGCGGGTACGAGGCTGCCGCGGCGCGCGCGACCGAGGTCGCCGGCTTCTACGACGAGATCGCCGGCTTGATCAACGCACGGCCCCGCAACATCGCCTTCGCGGCGAGTGCCACCCACGCCTATTCCACCGCGTTGTCGTCGTTCCGGTTCGAACCCGGCGACGTCGTGCTCACCACCCGCAACGACTTCATCTCCAACCAGATCGCGTTCCTGTCGCTGCGAAAGCGGTTCGGAATCGAGGTCGTGCACGCGCCGGACTCGCGGGAGGGCGGTGTCGACGTCGAAGCGATGGCGGCCCTGATGCGCACGAAGAAGGCGAAGCTGGTCGCCGCCACGCATATTCCGACCAACTCGGGCCTTGTCCAGCCGGTCGCCGAGATCGGGCGGCACTGCCGGGAACTCGGCCTGCTCTATCTGGTCGACGCCTGCCAGTCGATCGGCCAGTACCCAGTCGACGTCGAGGAGATCGGCGCCGACCTGCTCACCTCGACGTGCCGCAAATTCCTGCGCGGTCCGCGTGGTTCGGGGTTCCTGTTCGTCTCCGACCGCTTCCTCGACGCGGGGCACGAGCCGTTGTTCATCGACATGCACGGAGCCCGCTGGAGCGCGCCCGGCGCGTACGAACCGGCGAAGTCGGCTTCCCGGTTCGAAGAATGGGAATTCCCCTATGCCACCGTGCTCGGTTGCGCCGCCGCCGCGAGGTACGCCCGAGAGGTCGGCCTGGAGGCGATCTCACAACGCACCCCAGCGCTCGCGGCGAGACTGCGGGGCGGGCTCGGCGCCATCCCGGGCGTCGAAGTGCTCGACCGGGGCCCGGAGTTGGGCGCGCTGGTGACGTTCTCCATCAAGGGCTGGGAAGCGGTGCCCTTCAAGGAGGCGATGGACGCTCGCCGGATCAACTCGGCGCTCAGCTACCGGGAGCTCGCGCAGTTCGACTTCGGGGACAAGGACGTCGAGTGGTGCCTGCGGCTGAGCCCGCACTACTACAACACCGAACGGGAAGTGGACGACGTGGCCGCGGCCGTCGCCGAACTGGCCGCCTGAGCGTGGTTCCCCCGCCTGGACACTGGGGGTGTCCGGGCGGGGGAACCGTCAGGAGGTCAGGCGCCCGCGAGGCCGCGCCGCTTCAACAGCGGCTCGATCTCCGGGTCGCGGCCACGGAACGCGCGAAACGCCGCCATCGGGTCGACACTGCCGCCCCGCCCGAGGAGTTCACGGCGGAAGTGGTCGCCGTTCTCCCTGGTGAGCCCGCCGTTCTCACGGAACCACTGGACGGTGTCGGCGTCGAGGACCTCGCTCCAGATGTAGGAGTAGTACCCCGCGCTGTAGCCGCCGCTGAAGATATGCGCGAAGTACGTGGTGCGGTAGCGCGGCGGTACGGCTTCCAGCGCGACACCGGCCTTGGTCAGCGCCTCGGTCTCGAACCGCTGGACGTCCTCGACGTTTCCTTCGGTGCCCAGCGCGTGCCACGCCTGGTCGAGAAGCGACGCCGCGAGGTACTCGGTGGTCGAGAAGCCTTCGCCGTACTGCTGCGACGCCAGGAGTTTGTCGATCTGCTCCTGCGGCAGCGGCTCACCGGTCACGTGGTGCTTGGCGTAGTTGGCCAGCACCTCGGGCCAGAGCATCCACATCTCGTTGACCTGCGAGGGGTACTCGACGAAGTCACGCGGGACGTTGGTGCCCGAGAACATCGGGTACTCGACATCGGAAAGCAGCGAGTGCAGCGCGTGCCCGAACTCGTGGAACGCGGTGACGACCTCGTCGAAGGTCAGCAGGGTCGGCTCCCCCGCCGGCGGCTTGGCGACGTTGAGCACGTTCACCACGACCGTCTTCGTGCCCAGCAGTTTCGTCTGGTCGACGAAGTTGTTCATCCAGGCACCGCCGCGCTTCGAGTCGCGGGCGTAGTAGTCGAGCAGGAACAGGCCGAGCTCCGCGCCGTCTGCGTCGAAGACCTCGAAGATCCGGACCTCGGGGTGGTACTTCGGCAGGTCTTCCCGCTCGATGAAGCTCAGGCCGTACAGCTGGGACGCGGCGAAGAAGACGCCGTCGGTCAGCACCCGGTTCAGCTCGAAGTACGGGCGCAGCGCGGCGGTGTCGACGTCGAACCGGTCCTTGCGGACGCGTTCGGCGTAGAACGCCCAGTCCCACGGCCGCAGGATCGCGCCGGGGATGTCGGCTTCGAGGTAACGCTGCAGTTCCTCGGCCTCCGCCTTGGCGTTGGCGACCGCCACCGGCGCGAGTCGTTCCAGGAGACCGACGGCGGCCTGAGCGGTCTTCGCGGTCTCGTCCTCGATGACGTACGAGGCGTGGTCGGGGAAGCCGAGCACGGCGGCCCGCTCGGCACGCAACCGGACCAGCTGGGCCACGATCTCGTTGTTGTCGAACTCGTTGCCCCGGTTGCCACGGGAGACCGACGCGGTGAAGATCCGCTCACGCAGCGCGCGATCCTCCAGCGAGGCCAGCGCGGCCTGCGCCGTCGGCAGGGTCAGCTTGAGGACGTACTTGCCCTCCTCACCGGCGGTTTCGGCGGCCGTGGCGATCTCGTCCTCGCCGAGGCCCGCGAGTTGCGCGACGTCGTCGACGACCACGGCCAGTTCGTTGGTGTCCTTGAGCAGGTTCTGCTGGAACCGGGTCGACAGCGTCGAAATGCGCTCGTTCAGCTCACGCAGGCGCTTCTGGTCGGCTTCGGGAAGCCCGGCACCGGCGCGGCGCACGTCGGTGTGGTGACGCTCCAGCAGGCGCAGCGACTCGGTGTCGAGGCCGAGTTCGTCCCGGCGCTCGAACAGGGAATTGATCCTGGCGAACAGCGCGGGGTTCAGGTTGACGGCGTCGGCGTGCGCGGCCAGTCGCGGTGCCATCTCGGCCTGCACGCGCTGGATCTCGTCGTTCGCGTTCGACCCGGCGAGGTTGAAGAACACGCTGGCGACGCGGGACAGCAACCTGCCGGACTTTTCGAGCGCGACGATGGTGTTCTCGAAGGTCGGCGGCTCGGCCGAACCGGCGATCTCCTCGATTTCCGCGGCGTGCTCGGCCAGGCCCGCTTCGAAGGCGGGAAGGAAGTGCTCGTCGGCGATCCGGTCGAACGGCGGAAGGGCGTAGGGCAGCTCACTCGGCGCGGCGAACGGGTTGTCCTGCGAAATCATCGGTGTTGCTCCCGGGTCGTCGAATCTGCTGGTCTGGCCACCTTACGGGCAGCGAGGGGCCGGTGGATGCCGTCCGTGGCGGTGACACCACCGACGGGGAGTGGTCACGCTCCGGTGGTACCGCCCACCACCGCGTCGGAGCTGCGCTTTCCCTTGCCGCGCTTGGCTTTGGCCTTCGGCTCGGGTGGGGCGATCCCGGCCAGGTCGCCGCCGTTGTCGTTGACGCGCAACACGAACGGACGAGTCTCGGTGTACCGGACGACCGAAACCGACGCCGGGTCGACCACGATCCGCTGAAAGGAATCGAGATGCTGGCCGAGCGCGTCGGCGAGGATCGCCTTGATCACATCGCCATGGCTGCATAAGAGCCACACCGCGTTCTCACCGTGCTTCGCGGTGATCCTCGCGTCGTGCGCGCGAACGGCGGCGACCGCCCGCGCCTGCATCTCGGCGAGCCCTTCCCCGCCGGGGAAGACCGCGGCCGAGGGATGCGCCTGCACGACTCGCCACAGTGGTTCCTTGAACAGATCCTTGAGCGCGCGCCCGGTCCATTCGCCGTAGTCCACTTCGGACAAAGCGGGCTCTTTGAGCTTGTCCAGACCGCGTGCCTCGGCCAGCTTCGCGACCGTCTGGCGGCAGCGGAGCATCGGTGAGACCACCAGATCGGCGAGCGGGACCGGCGCCAGGCGCTCGACGAGCGCGGCCGCCTGCGCCCGGCCGGTGTCGTCCAGGCCGACCTTGGGCGTGCGCCCGGCCAGGACGCCCGAACCGTTCGCCGTGGACTTGCCGTGGCGCAGAAGGATCACAGTACTCACGTGGCCCACCCTACGTGTCGTGCTTTGCCCACTCCCGCGTTTCGTCCTCTGGATGCGGCACTTGCGCGTGCAAGGACCGCGTCCAGAGGACGAAACGCGTGGGAGCTACAGGTGCGGACCCGCGCCGGGGTCCAGGACGCCGGTGAAGATCAGCACGAACAGCAGGGCGCCGAGCACGAGCCGGTAGATCACGAACGGCACGAAGCTCTTGGTCTTGATGTAGGACATCAGCCAGGCGATGACGGCGTACCCGACGCCGAACGCGACCAGCGTCGCCAGGATCGTCGGCCCCCACTGTGCCGGGGCGCCGTCCTTGCCGATGTCGGTCAGCTTGTACAGCCCCGAGCCGAACACCGCCGGCAGCGCCAGCAGGAACGAGTACTCCGCCGCCTCCGCGCGGGTGTAGCCGAGCAGCAGCCCGGCGCTGGTGGTGCCGCCGGAGCGCGAGACACCCGGGATCAGCGCCAGTGCCTGGGCGAACCCGAAGCCGAGGCCGTGGGGCACGGTCAGGTGGTCGAGGGTGCGCTGCTGCTTCCCGATGCGGTCGGCCACCAGGAGGATCAGGCCGAACACGATCAGTGTCGTCGCGGTGATCCGCAGGTCACGGAAGGTTTCGTCGATGGCGTCCTGCAGCAGCAGGCCCAGCACCACGATCGGCAGCGAGCCGACGATGATCAGCCAGCCCAGCCGGGCGTCGGGGTCCTGGCGCCAGTCCTTCTTGTAGATGGAGAAGAACCAGGCGCGGAGGATCTTCCCGATCTTGGTCGAGAAGTACAGGATGACCGCGAGTTCGGTGCCGATCTGGGTCACGGCGGTGAACGCCGCGCCCGGGTCGTCCCAGCCGGCGAGCGCCGCGGTGATCCGCAGGTGCGCGCTGGAGGAGATCGGCAGGAACTCCGTCAGGCCCTGGACGAGACCCAGGACCAGCGCTTCGAACCAGCCCATCAGGCGACACCGGCCGTTTCGATCGCCTCGGCCGCGATTTCGAGGGCGCGTGCGGAGCCCTCCGGATCCGGCATGGCGGGCGCGACGGTCAGCGTCGTGACGCCGGACCCGGCGAAGGCCTGCATCCGTTCGGCGATGCGCTCCTTCGGGCCCAGCAGCGACGTCGCGTCGATGAACTCCAGCGGCACGGCCGCCATGGCGCCCTCGTAGTCCCTGCCCAGGTACTTCTGCTGGACGTCGGCGGCTTCGCGCTCGAAGCCCATCCGGCAGGCGAGCTGGTTGTAGAAGTTCTTCTCGCGGCTGCCCATCCCGCCGATGTACAGCGCCGCGTACCCGCGGACCGCGTCGGCGCAGGACTTCCAGTCGTCGCCGACCACGAGCGGGACGGTGGGGACGACGTCGAAGCCGTCGAGGGCCCGCCCGGCCTTGTCCGCGCCTGCCTGGATCAGTTTCAGCTGCTCGCCGGCGTGTTCGGGCGAGTAGAACACCGGCAACCAGCCGTCCGCGATCTCACCGGTCAGTTCGAGGTTCTTCGGGCCGATGGCGGCCAGGTACACCGGGATCTCGTCGCGCACCGGGTGCACGGTCAAGGTCAGCGCCTTGCCGGGCCCGCCGGGCAGGGGCAGCTGGAAGTGATCGCCGTCGTACCGGACCCGCTCGCGGCTCAGCGCCTTGCGGACGATCTCGACGTATTCGCGCGTGCGGCCCAGCGGCGACGCGAACTTCACGCCGTGCCAGCCTTCGGAGACCTGCGGGCCGGAAACACCCAGGCCGAGCCGGAACCGGCCGCCCGAAAGCGTGTCCAGGGTCGCGGCGGTCATCGCGGTCATCGCCGGTGTCCGCGCGGGGATCTGGAGCACGGCGCTGCCCACGTCGATCCGTGAGGTCTGCGCCGCCACCCACGAAAGCACTGTCGGCGCGTCCGACCCGTAGGCCTCCGCGGCCCAGACGACCGCGTAGTCCAGTTCGTCCGCCTTCTTCGCCAATGCCAGGTTGGCCGCGTCGGCAGCGGGGCCGCCCGCGCCCCAATAGCCCAAGTTCAGTCCGAGTCGCACGGCGTGAATGTATCCATCGGAGCGTCACTCCTCCGTTCAGGGTGTTGACACGGTGATGACCCGCACGGTGGTACTCGATCACGACACGCTCACCTGCTCCGCGTCCCGCACTTGCCTTCCGGCTAGGCTCGCCCGTCGTGGAAAAGCGACAGCTCGGCCGGTCGGGACTGCGGGTCTCGCGGACGGCCCTCGGGACCATGACGTGGGGTGGCGACACCGACTCGGAGGAGGCGGCCAGCCAGCTGGTCGCGTTCGTCGACGCCGGGGGCACCCTGGTCGACACCGCCGACATCTACGGCGAGGGCGAGAGCGAACGCGTCCTGGGGGCGCTGCTCGGCGACCTCGTCCCCCGGGACGACATCGTGCTCGCGACCAAGGCCGTGGCTCGCCGCACCGACGGCCCGTTCGGTGGCGGCGCCTCGCGCGGCGCCCTCCTGAGCGCGCTCGACGGCTCGCTCCGGCGGCTCGGCACCGACCACATCGACCTGTGGCAGTTGCACGCCTGGGACACCACCGTGCCGGTCGACGAGACACTCGCCGCTCTCGAGTACGCCGTGACCAGCGGCAAGGTCCGCTACGTCGGCGTCTCCAACTACTCGGGCTGGCAGCTCGCGACCGCCGCCGCCCGCAGCTCCGCCGCCGCTCCGCTGGTCTCGACGCAGGTCGAGTACTCGCTGCTGGAGCGCGGCGTCGATCGCGAGGTCGTCCCGGCCGCGGAGCACCACGGCATCGGGCTCCTGCCGTGGGCACCGCTCGGCCGGGGCGTGCTCACCGGCAAGTACCGCACCGGCACGCCCGCCGACTCGCGCGGCGCTTCGAGTGTTTTCGCCGGCTATGTCGAACATCACCGGACCGATCGCGCGGCCCGGATCGTGCAGGCGGTCGCGACGGCCGCGGACGGCCTCGGGACCTCGCCGCTGGCCGTCGCGCTGGCGTGGGTCCGCGACCGGCCCGGAGTGGTCGCGCCCGTGGTCGGAGCCCGTGACACCGGTCAGCTGACCGGTTCGCTCACGGCCGAGGAGATCACGCTCCCGCCCGCCATCCGTTCGGCGCTCGACGACGTCAGCGCGATCGAGGTCGGGTACCCGGAACGCGGCCTGTGAGCCGTCTCGAATACTGGATCAGGTGACTGTTGGGTGACGCGGACGTGACGTGGTGGAGTTCCTGGAGGATGCTGGACAGGTCCGTACGACGAGTAGCAGGTGGAGGCACCAAGGTGGGTCGGCTGTCCGCCGTTTCCCGGATCGCGATCCCGCTCGCCGGTGTCCTGGTGCTCTCGTCCTGTAGTACGGACGACACACCGAACGACACCTTGCAGATCGTGCAGAACCCCGTCGCGGCGACCGCGGCGGTCTCCCCCGCGGTGACGGTCAAGCCCGCGGGGTCGGTGTTCGCGGTGCCGGGCGTGAAGGCGCTGGTGACCGACGAGGCGAGCAAGACGCTGGTCGTCGCGGTTTCGGAGCCGCCCTCGCTGCGTATCTACGATCTCGCCGCCCTGGACGCTCCGAAGACGACCGTGGCCTTGCCGGGGCCCCCCGAGCGGCTCACCGTCTCCGGATCCCAGGTGCTCGCCAGTGTTCCGGGCAAAAGCCTGCTGGCGAAGGTCTCCTTGCCCGGTGGCGCGCTGGAGACGGTCCCGATCGCGGGGCAGCCGTCCGCCGGTCTCGCCGACGGAGACGCGACGCTGGTCTCGGTGCGGGACCGCAAGGCCGTCGAGGTGCTGTCGAAGAACGCGGGGCCGAAGACCATCACCGGCCAGATCTACAGCGCCGACGACGTGCTGAACACCGGTGACGGCGTGGTCGTGCTCGACAAGCTCCGCACCGCCCTGTTCGCCGTCGACCTCGACCAGGGCAAGATCGGCGAGGGTCTGCGGGCGGGTGACGGCGCGGCCAACGCCGTCACCGACGACCTCGGCCGTGTCTTCGTCACCGACGCGCGGGCGGGCGCGTTGCTGGCGTTCTCCACGACGCCGTTGCTGCTGCGCCAGCGTTATCCCGTTCCTGGCGGCGCGTACGGCATCGCCTACGACCGCGCCCGAGGCCTCGCCTGGGTCACGCTCACCGGACGCAACGAGGTCGTCGGTTTCGACGTCCGCGGCGGAGAACCGCTCGAGAAGCACCGGTTCCCCACCGTGCGGCAGCCAGATTCGGTCACCGTCGACGAGCAGAGCGGCCGTGTGGTCGTCGGCTCGGCCATCGGAGAAGGGATCCAGGTGATCACGCCATGACAGTGGTGGACGAGGCGGTGGTCGAAGGGGATTGGGAGTACCGGCGGTTGCAGCTTCCGCCCGGTGTTTCCCGGCGTGCGGCGGCGACGCAGCTGTCGATCCACGCCGAATTCGCCGGCTGGGAGCTCTCGACCGTCCGGCTCTACTCCGATGGGACACGGAGGGTGTGGTTGCGCCGCAAGCGCACCGCCACACCCCTGCCCGGCCTCATCACTTGAACACCCGGCCGAGCCACTCGGTCCAGAGCGCTTCCTGTTCCGCGGAGTCGACGTCGCCGAACAGGTGATGCATCGCGCACATCGGCCCGGCGAAGCCGCGGACGAACCTCAGCAGCGCGTCCTCGGTCCGGATCCCGACCGTCTGCGCGTTCGCGAAATAGACCTCGCCGTCCACAGTGGACACCGACCCGGTGGACAGGCGGACCCGGTCCCCCGTCTGCGGCCGCCCGGCGAGGCCGAGTTCCCGGCCGAGCGTCAGCCACGCGCTGTCCCAGTCCTCGATCACCGGCCCGAACACGGTCACCGGCACCGCTTTCCGGCCGGCGAAACCGTTGAGGTACTCGACGAGGGTGCGGAAGAACAGCTCGCCGCAGGCGGTCATCGCCTCGAACTCGTCTTCCCAGTCGTCGCCGGGCAGGAAACCGCTCGTCACGGTCCGCAGCACGGTACTGCCGCCGGACCGGCCCTCGATGAGGAACTCGTAGGCGACGAAGCGTCCGTCCGGAGCGGGTTCCGTACCGTAGACGAGCCGTTCCAACGGGTCCCATGACGTGATCGCCGAGGTGGGTTCGAAGCCGCCGAAAGCGGTCTTCACGGTGCCGCCGACGCCTCCGTCGACCTCGTTGCGCCCCATGAACCAGGACGTGATCCCCGGCCCGGTCGCGATGGCGTCCCAGACCTGTTCCGGTGTCGCGTCGACCTCGACGCGATCGGTGATCTCGAATTCGTGGCCCATTCAGCGCTCCTCGGGCTCGGTGCGGACGCTCGGGTGGACGGCGACGACGATCCGATGGTCGCGGCCCTGTTCGGCGCCTTCGTCGTGGTATTTGCTCACCAGCTTCGTGATCGCGACGGTGAGCTCTTCGGCGAACGCGGCCCGGTCCGCGGCGGAGGAGAACCGCACCTCGCCGTCGATCGCGAAGGTCGCGACCCGTTTTCGTGCCTTGGCCGAACCGGTGATCAGCAGGCCGACATCGCGCACCAGCCTGCCCGCCACCGCGAGCAACCAGCGTGCGGACAGGCGGTCCGGTGACTGGGCCGGATCGGGCTGCACGGCCGAGAGCGCTGTCGGCGAAATGACATACGACGACGCCGCCGCGCGCATCATGCGCTCGGTGACGTTGCCCTTCCGTCGCTCCTCGACGAGCTCCACGAGCCCGTGCTTCTCCAGCGCGCGAAGGTGGTAGTTCACCTTCTGTCTCGGCAGGTCGACCCGCGCGGCCAGCATCGTGGCCGACGCCGGTTCGGCGAGTTCGGCGAGCAGCCGGGCCCGGACCGGATCTAGCGACACTTCGGCCGCTTCCGCGTCCTCGATCACCGCAACGGAGAACATGGCAAGACGGTGTCACCGAACATAGTTCTTGTCAAGACAGTCAGGCTTGTCGGCGAGCGGTGGTCGCCAGCGCCAGAACGCGGGGAATCACCTGCGGAGCCGCCTCGAGCGGCACGACGTGCCCGACGCCGGGCAGCACCACGGCCGTCCCGTTCTCCACCGCACCCGCCAGCTCCTCGACATCCGCCGTCGGAACGAGCTTGTCCCGCTCCCCCACGATCGCCGTCACCGGAACCGCCCCGACCTGCGACAACGCCGATTCACGCGTGTAGGCGTCCAGTGCTGGACGGAAGGCGGACACCGTCTGCGGCCAGTTGCCACGGATCATCCGCACGGTCAGTTCGACGTCGGCGGGCACCGGGTCGTCGCCGAACAGCCACCACCGCAGCCCGGCCGTCACCGCCTTGCTCGTGTGCTCCCGGACCAGGCCGATCAGTTTCGTCCCGAAGACGATCTCCAGATCACGGCCGAGTTTCCCGAGCGCGTTCGGCCAGATCGCGTCCGGGGTGACGCCGCCGGCCGACATGGCGAGCAACCCGATTCCCGCCACCCTCGCCGCGAAGACGTCCGGATGGCGCTGGGCGAGCGACAGGATCGCGAGTCCGCCCATGTCATGGCCGACCAGCACCACCTTCCCGCCGGGGACCACCTTGTCCAGCACCTCGGCCAGATCGTCGGCGAGCTTCCCCATGGTCGCCGACGAGGCCCGGACCTCACCGGATTCGCCGTGGCCGCGCTGGTCGTAGGCCACCACGGCCAGCGGTTCGTCCGAGGACGCCTCGGACAGCACCGGCGCGATGGCACGCCAGCTTCGCCTGTCGAGGGCGTACCCGTGGAGGAGCACCACGGTCACCGGCGCCGACGGATCACCCCAGCGGTCGAAGTGCAGGGGTGTCCCGTCGGCGGCCAGCAGACCGGGCATCAGGCAGAGCGGAGGAAGCGGTCGAGCACCCGCACGCCGAACTTCAGCGCGTCGACCGGGACACGCTCGTCGACGCCGTGGAACAGCGCGGAGAAGTCGAGGTCCGCGGGCAGTTGCAGCGGGGCGAACCCGAAGTTGCGGATCCCGAGCGACTGGAACGATTTCGCGTCGGTGCCGCCGGAGAGCATGTACGGGAGCGTGCGGGCGCCCGGGTCCTCGGCGAGGACCGCGTTCGTCATCGCGTCGACCAGAGCGCCGTCGAAGGTCGTTTCGACCGGCGGCAGCTCCATCCACTCCTTCTCGATGTCCGGGCCGAGGATCTCCTCCAGTTCGGCGTTGAACGCCTCGAGCCTGCCGGGAAGGATCCGGCAGTCGACCGAAGCCTCCGCGACGGACGGGATGACGTTCGACTTGTAGCCCGCGGTGAGCATCGTCGGATTCGCCGTGTCGCGCAGGGTCGCGCCGATCATCCGGGAGATGTTGCCGAGTTTCGCGACGGAACCCTCGATGTCGTCCTCGGGGAAGTCCCAGCCGGTGATCTCGGTGACGCCGTCCAGGAACTCGCGGACGGAGTCGGTCATGACCAGCGGGAAGCGATGGTTGCCGAGCCTGGCGACGGCCTCGGACAGCTTGGTGACTGCGTTGTCGCGGTGGATCATCGAGCCGTGACCGGCGGTGCCGCGCACCCGCAGCTTCATCCAGCGGATGCCCTTTTCGGCCGTCTCGATGAGGTACGCGCGGACGTTGTCCTTCAGCGTGATCGAGAAGCCGCCGACCTCGCTGATCGCCTCGGTGACACCCTCGAACAGCTCGGGCCGGTTCTCGACCAGCCACTGCGCGCCGTACTTGCCGCCCGCTTCTTCGTCGGCGAGGAACGCGAAGACGAGGTCACGCGGCGGGACGATGCCGTTGATCTTGTAGTGGCGGGCCAGCGCGAGCGCCATCGCGCACATGTCTTTCATATCCACGGCACCGCGGCCCCAGACGTAGTCGTCCTGGATCGCGCCGGAGAACGGGTGCACCGACCACTCCGAGGCGTCGGCGGGAACGGCGTCGAGATGACCGTGGATCAGGAGCGCGCCCCGCGACGGGTCGGCGCCCGGCAGCCGGACGATCACGTTGTGCCGGTTCTTGCCGCCGGACTCGACATAGGTGATCTCGTAGCCCGCGTCGGTGAGCTTCTCGGCGACGTACTCCGCCGCGGCACGTTCACCGACCAGCGTGTCGGGGTCACCCGTGTTGGTCGTGTCGATGCGGATCAGTTCACTGGTGAGGGTGACTGCCTCTTCGGCGGCTGCTTCGATCAAATTCGGTTCGGTCACCAGGCATTCCTACCATTGGTGGAGCCCACCGACCCGCTGCCACCGCGTGGTGGACGGGGTGTGAAGACCCACTCCGCGCGCGGCCCGGCCATGACGATCGTCCCCGATGACGGCATTTCTCACGCTGACCCCACGACCGCTCCCCTGTTAGCTTCGCTCCCGAACGGACCGGGCGAACTGGTCGCCGGAATGGCGAGATCGGAGATGACCGGCGTGATCCGTGCTGGGGTGAAAGCCACCGTCCTCGTCCCGGCGGGAACGGCGCTGCTCCTGTTCGCCTCCGCCTGCGGCAGCCCGCCCGCGCCTCAGCCCACCACGCCACCGTCGTCTCCGGCGAGCACCGCGCCCACGAGCACGGCGCCGCCGGCCGACCTTTCGACCCTGCGCCGCGGCACCGTCCCGAAGGCCTACCCCGAGCCGGACCTGAGCGGCCTCCCGCCCAAGCCGGCCGCCTCCGCGCCCGTGCGGGAGCGGATCGCCTGGGAAGCACTGCAGAAGGTGACCGACTTCGCCAACCACGTCGACCCTGGCGCACGCTCGTCCTGTCCCGCTTTCGATCCCGGCCGCACCAAGACGGCGACCTGCACGGTCACCTACCTCGGCGAAAGTTACGAGTACGTCCTGCGCGACATCAAGTTCCAGGGCACCGGGCTGACCGACGGACGTACCGAACAGGGCACCATCTCCTACCGCGCGGACCTCACCGCCGGACCGATCATCCGCGACCGGGTCGAGATCGTGCTACGGCACCAGAACGTCACCGAGTACGAAGCCTGCGACATGCCCGAGCACGTCCGCTTCGAATTCGGCTCCACCAAACGACGGCCTTCCGGTTCCTCGGTCGTGGGCCAGTGGATCCACGTGCCGGGCATCTCCTGTCGTCACCTCGACCCGAAGACCGACACCGTCCGCACGCTTCCCCTGGAGCTGTTCGAATCCGGCGCGCCGATCCACCCTTCGTCGCGGATCGGCGGCTAGACCGGCCCGTGCGAGGACCTCGTTCGTCCTGTCAGAGCAAGCCGAGTCCCGCGGTCAGGGGCCTGTAGAGAGTGCGCACGTACGAGTCCGTGAGGTGATTGTCCCGGTACACCACGACGTTGCCGACGACAGCCGGGCACACGTCGCCGGTGCAGAGCCACGGGGTCAGGTCGACGACCGTCGTGCGTGGCACGCGTCCGGCGGCCTCCACCAACGGGTCCTTGTCCTGGCCGAACGCCTCACCAAGGGCCGTGTCGCATTCCGTGTGCCTGCCGGGGTTGGTTTCCAGGCACCGCGGGGTGTTCTTGGCGGGCCGGGGCACGTCGCGGATCACGCCGGTCCGGATACCGGCGTCCGAGATACGCCGCAGCATGGACTCGTACCCTTCCACGGTCTGCGCACGCGACTCCCAGCGCCATTTCAGGTCCTTGTCATAGGACTCGGGAGACATCGCGGAGGTCACCACGAGTTCCGGCCTCATGGCGAGGATTCCGGCGAGTTCACGTTCGTTCTGGTCGGAGCAGACGGTGAGGCCTGCCGGCGCGATGGCCGTGAAGGGGCAGCCGTTACGCAGCATCATCTTCACCCGCCACTCGGGATGCTCGCGCACGAACCGCGCGAGAACGGTACTGAACATCGCCGCGTGCGAGTCGCCCACGAGCACGATCGTCTTCGGCGCGGTCGCCGTGCCGTACGTGCATTTGTCACCGGTGGGCGGCCAGTTCTCGATGTCGTACGAGGAGCAGTTGACGGACAGGTCCCTCAGCGGCCAGTCCTGTGCCGCGACAGCCGGGTCAGGAGTCAGCGGGACGCCGTCCGGCGCCGCCATCGGGTTGTCCCTGTCGAGCGCGAGGGCGCCCGGGTGACCTTCATCGAGGCTGGTGGCCGACGCGAGGCGGACGAGTTCCGCCGAGGCGTACTTCCACGGTACCGCCGCCATGATCGTCGTCACCGCGACCAGGACCGCTCCGAGCAGGTAGGCGTTGCGGAGCCGGGGTGTGCGGCGCCGGAACGGTGGCAGCGCGGTCTTCCCGCTGCGGAAGGCGTCTTCGACCACGTGTTTGGTCACCATGGCCAGCGCCAGGCTGAGCACGAAGACACCCACCGCCTGCCGCCGCGTCAGTTCCGTGCTGGCCGCTAGCTGCAGGACCACCACGATCACCGGCCAGTGCCAGAGGTACAGGCTGTAGGAGATGTCGCCCAGGTAGCGCAGCGGCTGCAGGCCCAGCACGACCGAGACTTCCGGGCGTGCCACTCGCTGGTCCGCGGCGACGGTCCCGGCCAGCAACAGTCCGATGGTGCCCAGCGTCGGCAGGAGGGCGAGGTAGCCGGGGAACGCCATCGCGGTGGTCAGCACGAACGAACTGACCACGACGGCGACCATCCCGCCCCAGCCGAGAAGCAGCCGGACCCGACCCTTGAGCCGGATCCGATGCACGGTCATCGCGGCGAGGCCGCCGAGTCCGAGTTCCCACATCCGGGTGGGTGTCACGAAGTAGGCGCGCCCGTGGTCGACCTCGCTGTAGACCACCGAGAACACGAACGACGCGGCGGTGACGAGCGCGACGGCGATGACGGCGTGACGGGCGGCCTTCGGCCCGGCGCGGTGGGCCAGGCGAGCGCAGACGAGCAGGATCAGGGGGATGACGAGGTAGAACTGCTCTTCGACGCTGAGTGACCAGAAGTGCTGGACCGGCGACGCGGCGGCGGTGGCGTGGGCGTAGTCGGCGGACTGGGCGGCCAGCGCCCAGTTCTGGACATTCAGCGCGGAGGTGAAGACGTCGCTCATGATGGCGGGCCAGCGGGAGATCGGCAGGAACAGCCAGGTCACGAGCACGGTGCACAGCAGGACGACCGACGCGGCGGGCAAAAGGCGCCGGATGCGGCGGGCGTAGAACTCGCGCAGGCGGATGGTGCCGGTGCGGCGCAGTTCGCCGGCGAGTGTGCCGATGATCAGATATCCGGAGATGACGAAGAAGACGTCGACACCGATGAAGCCGCCAGGCAGCCATTCCGGTCGAAGGTGGTAGACGATCACCAAACCGACGGCCAGCGCACGTAACCCCTGGATATCCCGGCGCTGGACGCGTGACTCGGCCGGCGCCGCTCTCGGCGGAACCGTCGCTTCAACCTGCGCGAGCGCCATCGCGAACCCCCCCCAGCCCCATCGCTTCGGCCGCGCGGGACAAGGCGGCCACCCGGCCAAGAGCGTAGAACACCCACTCGACCACCTGTCCTCACCCTCCCGTGTCCGGCCGACACGGGCGTGGAGGTGAATTCGGGCGTTCGGCGGACAAGCGAGTCCGGTTCGTGATTGTTTGTGCAAGCACGTGTTCCGAGCACAGAACTGGGGCTTCACAAGTGAAGAAGAAGATCGCGGCGACCGCCGCCGTCCTGGGCGCGCTGGCCTCGACGATCGCGTTCGCGCAGCCGGCAAGCGCGGGTGTCGATCCGAGGTACTACTACGAGTCCAGCTGGTCGACTGAGGGCGATTGCCGGCTCAACGGCCACTCGGGCCAGCAGAGTGGCCGGTGGTCGGCCTACTTCTGCTCCGCGTCGACCTGGTCGTGGGACCTCTACGTCAAGCGGTAGCCCACGAAGCCTGGTTCCGGCGGCGCGAATCCGCGCCGCCGGAGCCAGGGTGCGAACCGAAGCGCGGTCAGTTCACCGTCACGGTCGCGGCCACCGGCGGCTGCTGGTCCGCGGGCAGGGAGCACCACCAGTAGGTGAGCGGCTTGCCGAAGCGATGGAGGCCGAGGGTGACGGTTCCGGGAGTCGAGAACGCGACCTGCTGGGTGCTCTCGACGCTGAAGTGGCCACCGGTACGGATCGTGGCCGGGTTGTTCAGCACGTCGATCTTGATCTCGCCGGTGCCCGCCCCTCCCTGTCGCAGGAAGCCGACCAACCGGGCCGACCCCGCCGTCAGCTCCGAATTCGCCCATGGCTCGACGCCGTCGACCTTGACGAAGACCGGCACGGGCACTCCGCGCGTCACGGTGGCCGGCGCGGTGATCGTCACGTTCACGGTTCTCGGACCGCTGTAGGGGAGGCAGGACTGGGTCACGGTGCCGGCGGAGGCGGTACCCGCCGCCGTCACGGTCAAGCCGAACCCGGCGGCCACCGCGATGGCGACGGCCGCGATCTTTCGACGGAACACAGGAAGACCCCTTTCCGGTGAGTGGATGGGAAACCACCGTCCCGTCCCATCCGGCGCGAAGCGTCTTCCCCCGTGCGATCGGGCACCGACAACCACGGTTCGTCACCCATATCGGTGATTCTCGCCGACTCACCATTCGTGGCATGTGGATCACCGGTTCGTGTCACGTGCCTGCCCACTTGCCGTAGCGGAGGCCCAGCTTCCACATCGGCCAGGCTCAGGGTTGCTACCCACAGTGTCAGCGCGCGCGAAGCCCGCCCCTGGCGCAAAACACGAAAGACTTACGCGTTTATCGTGGGAAGATTCACGGCTCGCCGTCGGCCCGGGAAATCGTTTTTTGACAGCCTGCCAACGTGGTGAAAATCTTCGATCGCTCCTCGCGAGAGCACAACCGAACACGAAATCCGATACAAGGAGCCCCTCAATGCAGATGTTCACCCAGCACGTGCACCACGGCCACGACCTGATCTCGGGTCTGCTCGCGCACCTGGCCCACGTGCTCGGATGGCTGGTCTGACGCTCTGAGCACAGGGTTCGACGGGGGCCGATCTGTTGGCGCGGGTCGGCCCCTCGTGTTTGCGACCCGGTAAAGGGACACGCCCGTGTCCCTTTACCGGGTTCCGGTTTTTCACCACAGAAAAGTGGCCGCCGATTTCGGGTCCATTCTTTGCCCCGGCCCCAGGAGGCGCGGGCCGGACCCCCAGTAACCGGCCCGCGCCCGACACCGCGGTGATCCCCTGCGGCCACCGCGAGTTCCGCGCCACCCGACCATGGTGCGGCCGGGACCGGTCCCCGCGCATGGGGGCCGGGACCCCATATTCCGGTGTGAGAGTGCACGGCCGTCACTCTCCGGACATCTTCGTGCGTGCGCTGAATGT
This sequence comes from Amycolatopsis sp. cmx-4-54, assembly GCF_046548895.1. NCBI lineage: Bacteria > Bacillati > Actinomycetota > Actinomycetes > Pseudonocardiales > Pseudonocardiaceae > Amycolatopsis > Amycolatopsis sp. cmx-4-54. The sequence continues at coordinate 670,385 of NZ_JAEBEJ010000001.1, read as the reverse complement.
GGGGGTGTCGCCCCCATGTGCGTGCCCGGCCGAACTGAAACCATGACCGTCGTGACGCCCCCACCATCGGCGACGTCCCTGCCGCCGAGGTGGTGGGTACACGGCCAGACCCCGCGCGAACGGACAGCGGACAAGCCCGCATGGGCGGACTTCGCCGAACACGCCGTCACCGCGCTTCTGCCGGAGCGACCCCCAGCCGGTGACTGGCGTGTCGAGTTCGCCGGGGTCTTCAGGTCGCTCGTCCACGCCGCTTCGCGTGCCGCGGTCCCGGACGACCTCCCCGGCGCCGAGGTCGAGTCCCTCCGCCGGGGTTTCGCGGCCCAGCTCGACCAGCATCTGCTCAAACTCGCGGTCCGCACACTGGTCCTCGAACTCCACCGCGGCCGCAAGGCCGGAGACCTCCAGGGCGAAACGCCCGAAGAGCGCTTCTCCGATTTCGTGCGCAGGCAGGCCACTCCGGCCGGCCTCGTCCGGTTGTTCGGCGAGTATCCGGTCCTGGCCCGGCTCGTGGCCCAGGCGTGCCTTCACGCCGCCGAAGCCCACGCCGAAACGCTGGCCAGGTTCTCTGCCGACGCCGCCTTGCTGCCCTGCTCGGTCGTCGACGGCGAACTCGGCACGCTCGTGGAGGTCGCGGGCGGGATCGGCGACTCGCACGCACGCGGACGTTCGGTCAAATTGCTCCGGTTCTCCAGCGGTGCCAAGGTGATCTACAAACCACGGCCGCTGATCCTGCACGAACGGTTCAGCGACGTCGTCACGCAGCTGAACAAACGGCTGCCCGGGTTCGAACTGCGGACCGCGGACGCGCTACCGCGGGCGGGCTACGGCTGGCTCCGGTTCGTCGAGCACCGGCCGTGCGCCGATATCGGTGACGTCGACCGCTTCTACCGGCGGCAGGGCATCCTTCTCGCGCTCCTGTACGCGCTCGACGCCACCGACGTCCACTACGAGAACATCATCGCCTGCGGCGACCAGCCCGTGCTGATCGACATCGAAACGCTGTTCCAGCCGTCGCCCCCCGATCCGCCGGAGGGCGATCCCGCGGCGGCGATGCTGGCGCGATCGGTCCAGCGCACGCTTCTGCTCCCCCAGCTCTTCGCCGGGGAGCACGGCGCCGTCGACATCTCCGGCCTCGCCGGCCGCGGCGGGAAGCTGCCCACCGACCGCGTCGATTGGGCCGATCCGGGCACCGATCGCATGCGGCTGGTGCGGGTGCCCGGCGAACTCGCGGGCGGGAACAACCTGCCGCGTCTCGACGGCCGCGACATCACGCCCGCCGAACACAGTGCCGCGCTGCTGGCCGGATTCCGGCTCGGCTACGACGCGATCTCCACCGGCCGGGACGAACTCGCCGAGCACCTCCGGCGCTGCGCCGAAGATCCCATCCGGGTGCTGATCCGGCCGACGAACTTCTACTTCCGGCTGCTGGACGAGACCACCCATCCCGATCTGCTTCGTGACGCCGCCGACCGCGACCGCGCGTTCGACCTGCTCGAAGAGGATTCCGCCGACGAGGAGAAACTGCTCCGCCTGGTACCGCACGAACGGGACGACCTCTGGTCGGGCGACGTGCCGATGTTCACCTCGAACCCCGGCTCGACATCGCTGCTGGATTCACGCGGCGAGAGCGTCGACGGGGTGGTCGAGCGGCCGTCGCTGTCGACCGTGCTGGCGAAACTCACCGACATGGACCCGCTCGACCAACGCGACCAGGAGTGGCTGATCTCGGCCACGCTCGCCATCAGCACGGCGGCCGCGGGCCAGCACGGCGGCGGCGAGACCGCGGAAACGGCGGCGCCGAACCAGGCGCCCGACGCGGAACGACTGCTGGTCACCGCGTGCGGCATCGCCGACCAGATCGTCGCCAACGCCTTCTCGGACGAACACCGCTCCAACTGGCTCGGGATCGAACTCGTCGATGACCGCTACTGGACCGTGCTGCCGATGGGCGCCGGGCTCGGCGAAGGCTACTGCGGTGTCGCGTTGTTCCTCGCCCAGCTCGCCGAACTGACCGGGATCGCGCGATACCGTGACTTGGCCGCGTACGCGATCAGCCCGCTCCCCGGCCTTTTCGCCACGCTCCGCGCCGACCCCGAGCTGGCCGCCACCGCCGGCTGCGGCGGCCTTCTCGGGCTCGGCGGCGTCGCGTACACGATCGCCCGGCTCAGCACGCTGGTCGGCCTTCCCGCCGGCGATCTCATCGAGCAGGCCGTCGACCTGATGCCGGACGCGGCTCCCGAAACTCCCTCCGGGTTCACCACGGGGCTGGCAGGCGGTGTCGCGTCGATGCGGTCGGTGTATGTCCAAACAGGACTGGACGCGGCACTGGCAAGGGCCGATCGGTACGCCGCGGAATTGCTCGGCCGCGAACGTCCACGGGAGAAGTCGTTCGCCCGCGGTTCGGCCGGGATCGACTGGGTCCTGCGGGCGCACGACCGGTCCGGCGAAGAACCATCCGGAAGGGCGGACGATCGGGCGGAAAACACCGGCGGCTGGTGCGACGGTCTCGCAGGCGACGCGCTCGGCCTTGCCGCTCACCTGCCCGATCCCGGGCACGCCAGGGACCTCGACCGGACGATCAAACGGCTGGCCGACGGGGCGCCGCTGAAGGATCTCAGTGTCTGCCACGGCGAGTCCGGAGTGCTGGACGTGTTGTGCGTGCTGGCGGAGAACGGGCACACTGGCGCCGCCGCCGCGGTACGCCGCCGGACCGGTCATCTGCTCGCCGCCATCGACCAGCGTGGTGCCCGCTGCGGGACGCCCGGCGCGGTCCCGTCGCCAGGGCTGCTGAGCGGTCTGGCGGGGATCGGCTACGGCCTGCTGCGGCTGGGATTCGGTGACCGGGTCCCCTCCGCGCTCCTGCTCCGCCCCGACCGGCCGCATCCCGCGGCAACCGTTGTTCCGCCGGTAAATCGAGTATGAGGAGAAAACCCGCATGTACGAGAGAGATCTGCCCGCCACCGAAGACGTCCTCGGCGCCGTGAACCTGCCGCGCGCCCTCGAGGTCGGCTCGCGCAACCACGCGCTGGCGGGCGGCAAGCCGCGGCTGAGCGCCAACCCGCTCGCCACCCTGTCCACGGACCCCGGTTCGCCGTCCGTCGTCAGCGTCTTCACCGGCGGCTGGATCTGAGCAGCCGTCGGTGAACCCGCGACCGCGATCGACGTCGGCAGGACACCGCCTTGCCGGAAACGGCACGATCACGAACAAGGCGTCCTGCCACCGCGATAGCGGGGCCTTCGGCCGGGCGGGTCCGCGCCACCCGCCTTCGTGATCATTCATCGGCCGTGACGGGGGAATCCGCTCGCTATAGTCACGGCGGTGGGAATCCGTTCGTCGCGGGTGATCGGCCGCGACGCCGAACTGGCCGAGCTCTCCGGAGCTCTCGATCGCGCCGTCGCGGGCCGCGGCGGCGCGATCTTTCTCGTGGGCGAAGGCGGCATCGGCAAATCACGGCTCGCCATCGAGGCCGCCTCACGAGCGGTCGCCGCCGACATCCCGGTGTTGCAGGGCCGGGCCAGTTCGATCGGCCCGCTCGTCCCGTTCCGGCCGCTGGCCCAGGCGTTGTGGTCGCATTTCCGCGGCGGCGGCCCGCCCGCGGCGGCCGAACTGGACCCGTTCATCCCCGTGCTCGCCCGGCTCGTCCCCGACTGGGGCCGCGGCGACCGGCCGCGGGAGTCGGGTTCCCTGATGGTGCTCGCCGAAGCGGTGTTCCGGCTGCTGGCCGTCACCAGCCGCGACCGCGGCGCGCTCCTGGTCCTCGACGATCTCCAGGACGCCGACGCGGAAACGCTGTTCATTCTCGAATACCTCGCCGACAATCTGCCCGCGGCACAGGCCCTGTTCGTCGGCACGCTCCGCAACGAGCCGTCCGAGGCCCTGCGCCTGGCGACCTCCGGCGCCCAGCGGATGAGCTGCGCCGTGGTCGAACTGGGCAGGCTCGGCCTCGCGGACACCCGCGCCCTCGCCGCCGCTTGCCTCGAGACCGAGCCGGAAAGACTTCCAGCGGCCGCGGCCGAACTGTTGTGGCGCAACAGCGCCGGCCTTCCGTTCATCGTCGAGGAACTGCTCCACGGCATGGTGAACGACGGACTGCTGGTCGAGGGCCGCGACGGCTGGCGGGTCATCGGCGAACTCCGCGCCCGCGTTCCCGCCGCCCTGGTCACCAGTATCGGCGTCCGGATGGAGCAACTCGGCGAGCAGGCGGGCGAACTGCTGTCGGTCGCGGCGATCATCGGCCGTCGCTTCCCGCTGACGGTGGTCCAGACGGTCACCGGAACCAACGACCGGACCCTGCACAACCATCTGAGCGCCGCGGTCTCGGCGAACTTGGTGACCACCGACGAGACGACACCCGGCTGGTACGCCTTCCGTCATCCGCTGACCGCGGAGGCGTTGCTGGCTCGCCAGGCACCCGCACGGAAGGCGGCGCTCGCCCGTCAGGCCGCCGACGCCGTCGAAAAGCTGTACCCGGGGCTGCCGGGCGACCTGTGCGCGCTCGTCGCGTCGCTCCGGCTGACCGCGCTGGACGAACCGGCGGCAGGCCGTCTGTTCGCGGAAACCGGTCGCCGTGCCCTCGACGCGGGCGCCGCCGACTCCGCGGTCACGATGCTCACCAAGGCCGTCGACCTGCTCGCCGGGGCCGACGCGGGTGATCGGGCCGAAGTGCTGGAGACACTGGTGCACGCGCTCGGGCAGACCGGCCAGTTCGACCGCGCCGTCGAGCTTTCCGCCGCGTTCGGGGAGATCGGCACGCTCGAACGGGCCGCCAAACTGCATACCCAGCTGGCCTGGGCCGCCTACATCGCCGGACGGCACGACGAATGCCTCGGCCAGATCGAACGCGCCCGCGCTCCCCTCGGTTCGGCGATCTCGCCGGCTCAGCAGGCCGCGCTCGACGCCGTCGAAGCGAACCTCTGGCTGGACGTTCCCGGCCGGGCGGGCACGGCGGAACGACTCGCGCGGCAGGCCTGGAAGGTGGCCGAGGCGACCGAGCAGCCGTTCGTCGTCTGCCAGGCGTTGCAGGTCCTCGGCATGCTCGCGCTGTCGCGGGACCTCACCGAATCCGAGCACTACATGCAGCTCGCGCGGCGGACCGCCGAGGACGACCATCTGCACCACCTGCGCACCCAGGCGCTGGTCCGGCTGGGCGGGCATCGGGTGCTGATGAACGGCGACGAGCAGACCCTGCTGCTCGCCCGCGCGGACGCTCAGCGCACCGGGTCGATCACCCTGCACTGCGCGGTCGATTCGGTACGCACCATGCACGCGATCCTCCGCTGCGAATTCGGCACCGCGCACGAGTTGCTCGCGGAGAACCTCGCCGTGCTGGGCAGGCTCCGGCTGACCGCGTTGCTGCAGTACGCCCATATGACCAGGGCGATGTCCGCCGGGCACCGGGCGGATCGCCCGGCGATGGAGCAGGCACTCGACGACTTCCGGGAGAGCGGCGGGGAGAACGCGCAGGAGATGGTGCTCAGCATCGGGCTGGCGCGGGTCTTCTGTTCCCTGCTCGAAGAGGACTTCGACCGGGCCCGCCGCGAACTCGGCCAGGTCGTCGAACTGGAGGATCGGCGGCCGAGCCGGTTCCACCTCGCCGGGCAGCACGGGCTCCGGACGCTCGTCGACACCCTCGGCGGCGCGCCCTGCCCGGAGGACGGCTCCGCCGTGAGCGGGATGCGGTGGAACCGGCAGTTCGTCGAATTCGCGCACGCGGTCGAGCACGGCAGACGAGGCGACGCGGCAGCGGCCGGACAGGCGGTCGCCTCCGCGCTGGAGACGTCGGCTCCCTATCCGCTGGCCCGTCATCTCGGTCTTCGGCTGATCGCCGAACCGGCCGCCGCCGACGGCTGGGGTGATCCGGCGGGCTGGCTCAAAGAGGCCGAAGAGTACTTCCACCGCAGGGAGATCCCGGCGGTCGCGGCCGCCTGCCGGAGTCTCCTGCGCAAACTCGGCGCACCCGTCCGGCAGCGCCGCTCCGGGGTCGACCGGGTACCCGGTGACCTGCGGGCTTCCGGCGTCACTGTGCGCGAGTACGAGGTGCTGGTGCTGCTCGCCGAGCGGATGGGCAACAAGGACATCGGCACCCGCCTGCACATTTCGCCGCGGACGGTCGAGAAACATGTCGCGAGCCTGCTCGCCAAGACCGGCCTCGCCGACCGTGCGGCCCTCGCCGAACGAGCCGCCGGACCGCGACCTGGCATGCTGTGATCCATGAGCGACCTCACCGTGTACGGCGCCGGCTGGTGCCCCGACGTCAAACGCAGCCGTGCCCTTCTGGACTCGAAGGGCATCGAGTACACCTACGTCGACGTCGAAGCGGATTCCGGCGCCGAGGAGACCGTGCGGGCGCTGCAGAACGGTGAGCGGCGCATCCCGACCATCGTCTGGCCGGACGGCACCCACCTCGTCGAGCCGAGCGACGACGAGCTCACCGCGCACCTGAACCGGTGACCCTCCCGGACGTCCCGCTCGGCACCAGAGTCGTCGTCCGGTACCGGATCGAGGGCGGGTTCACCGACGCGCTCGGCTACCTCCGCTCCCGTGGCGACACGGACTGCACGGTGGAGACCAAACGCGGACTCGCGACGATCCGGCTGGCGGACATCGTCCTGGCGAAGACGGTCCCGCCGCCACCGCCGCCACGATCCCGTCCGGCCTGACCACCCGTTTCACTCCGGCGCCACCGGGTAAGCCAAGGAATCCCCACCAGGAGGTTCCCTTGGCTGCCACAGCGAAAGACCCGGACGGTCCCACCGAGTTGTCCCGGCGATCATGGTGGGCGGTGCTCAAGCGGACGATCGCCGGGTTCAACCGCGACAACATGCTGGACTGGGCGGCCGCGCTCACCTACTACGGCGTCCTCTCGGTCTTCCCCGGTTTGCTCGTCCTGACCGCGATCCTCGGGCTCCTCGGCCCGTCGGCGACCCAGGCCCTGGTCGAGAACGTCGGCCGGATAGCGCCCGGTCAGGGCCGGGACATCCTGATCGGCGCGATCGAAGAGCTGTCCAAGACCGGCGGGCTGGCCGGAACGGCGGCGATCATCGGCACGGCGGGCGCGTTGTGGTCCGCTTCCGGCTACATCGGCGCGTTCATGCGGGCGTCCAACGTCATCTACTCGATGCCCGAGGGCCGCCCGATCTGGAAGACCGTGCCGTTGCGGATCGGGCTCACCATCGCCGTGCTGATCGTGCTCGCCCTGTGTGCCGCCGGGGTGGTGGCGACCGGCGGGATCGCCCGCTACCTCGGTGACCTGGTCGGTCTCGGTTCGACCGGTGTCCTCGTCTGGGACATCGCGAAATGGCCGGTGATCGCGCTGCTGGCGGGGCTCGCGTTCGCGATGCTCTACTGGGTGAGCCCCAACGTGCGGCAACCGAAGTTCCGCTGGCTGACACCGGGCGGGCTCGTGGCCGTGCTCCTCTGGGCCGCGGCCACCGCCGGGTTCGCCTTCTACGTCAGCAACTTCGGGTCGTACAACAAGGTCTACGGCTCGCTCGCCGGCGTCATCGTGTTCCTGATCTGGCTGTGGATCTCGAACATCGCCGTCCTTCTCGGCGCCGAACTGGACGCCGAACTCGCGCGTAGCAAGGAGCAGGCCTCCGGATCCCCCGCCGACGACGAACCCTTCCTCCCGCCGCGTGACACCTCGGCGATGGATGACGACGAGGCAGCCGCAGTCGCCGAAGCCGAAACGAAGAATGCCGACTGACGCACGAACTGGACATCGTCGACTGCCGAAGGAGGCGGAGCGGCGGTTCGGCTTACTCAACGGGGCTATCCGACAGCCGGATTTGATGCTTATATGTCCGGTTTTCGACGAAAGTGCAAGGAAACGCGGCATCCCGGCCTGACTGTCCATAAGGGACAGTCAGGCCGGGATGCCGTGCCCGAGTTGGGCGATTTGTGCGGGTTGCCGAGGGGGTCGTGAGTGATTAAGGGGGTTAGAACGACCATTGCCAGTCACGACCCCTGCGCACCGCTACCTCGGAACAGTCCCCCTATGGACAGTCGAGGAGGCGCCGGCGCCACTGTGACAAGCCCGCCTTCACCCCTCCGCCGACTTCACCAGCGGTTACGCGACTTGTCGGGATCCTGCTGACACACCCGTGAAGGGCTCCTCCCTCGGCCACAGGGAGGAGCCCTTCACATCGGGGTGCTAGCTCTTGCTCGACTTGGTGGCCTTCTTCTTGGCGTCCTTGACCTTGCCCTTGACCGTCCCGACCGCGTCCTGCACCGGGGCGTAGGTGCCGTAAAGCGCCGGATCGGGTTTCGGAGCGGTGCCCGGTCCGCCGAGCGGCTCGGGTTCCATCAGGTACTCGATCCCGTCTTCGCCGAAGCTCCAGCCGCCCTTCGCACCGTCCGGGCCGTCGGACAGGTGCCAGACCGAGTTGTTGTGGTCCTGGTTCTCCTCGTCGAACAACGCCGTCGGCGCGATGTCGCCTTCCAGGCCGTCGGCCTTGAGTTCCTCGATCGCGGCGAGCCACTGCTTCTGGTGCACCGTGTCCCGCGCGAGGTTGAACTGCAGCATCGCCTTCACACCGGGGTCGTCGGTCATGTTGTACAACCGGGCCGTCTGCAGGCGGCCCTGTGCCTCCGCCGCCACGTTCGCCCGGAAGTCGGCGAGCAGATTGCCCGACGCCACGATGTAGCGGCCGTTCCAGGGATAGCCCTGGCTGTCGCTCGGCGTGGCGCCGCCACCGGAGATGATCGCCTGCTGGGGATCCATCCCGCCGAGGATCGCCGCCGTGGCCGGATCCTTCGCGGCTTCGGCCACCATGGTGGCGGGCGCCCCTTCGAGCAACCGGGCGACCATCGTCGCGAGCATTTCGACGTGCCCGATCTCCTCGGTCGCCGTATCCATGATCAAATCCTTGTACTTGCCTTCGATCCGGCAATTCCAGCCCTGGAACAGGTACTGCATGGTGACGGTCATTTCACCGTAGGCGCCGCCGATGAGTTCCTGCAGCTTACGGGCGTACAGCGCGTCCGGCTTTTCCGGTTTGGCCTCGAATTGGAGCGATTTGGTATGACGGAACACTGACAACCTCCAGAGAATTCAGGTGAGAACGGACTAACGAGAGTCGGCGATCGGCGCCTTCGAGCCGGAGAGCGGAATGAGCCCGAGGGCGATCATCCCGACGGCGAGCCCGAGGTGCAGCCAGTTGTCGGCGGTGTTGACGGGCACGAAATTGGCCGCCGAGCCGTGGTCGATCAGCAGCCCGTAGAGCCAGAGCACGAGGTAGATCACCCCACCGCCCACGAGGAACGCCTTCGCGCCGGTCACCGTCCGGGCCAGCAGAATGCCCGCGACGCCGAACGCGAAGTGGACGATGTTGTGCAGGATCGACACCTGGAACACACCCAGCAGCAACGCGCCGGACTCGTGCCCGGCACCGCTCAGCTGCTCGTAGTTCGTCGTGATGCCGGGGATGAAGCCGAGAATGCCGACGAGCAGGAAGACCGCGCCCACGCCGAGGGCGAGGAGCTGGCGCGGTGCCCGCCGAACCGTGGCCGGCGATGCAGTCATGATTTCCTCCGATCCAGGTGGAACAGGACTGTCGGACGCCCGATGGGCGAACAACACGCGGGTACCCGAGGGAGATCCGGTCACACCGGGGGAACCGGCGTTTTCGAATCCGTGGGAACCCCCGTGTAATCCGGCGCGTTCGGGGTAGCCCCTGCGAAGCACGCACGTCACAAGGAGGGTGGAAATCGTGGCCGAGGAGAAAGCACCCCAGGCCGGGCCGTTCGGCAAGCTTTTCCGCGCCGGATTTCGCGCACTGGCGGCGCTTCGCGGCGCTCGGGCATTCCACCCGAACGGTCTACTGCTCAAAGGGGAACTTCAGGCTTTGAGGCGTGATGACCTGGCACTGCCCGAAGAGCCGGTGGCCGTCACCGTGCGGATGTCCAAGGGCGCCGGTCTCCCGGGGCGCGTGCCCGATGCACTGGGCCTGGCGGTGCGGATCCCCGCCGTCGGAGGCCATCCGTGGGATCTCACGTTGACCACGTCGGGCACCGGCCTCGCCGGTCGCGTGCTGCCGCGGCCGTCACGCGCCTGGACGGCCGGTCGCTACAGCACGTTGCTGCCCTATCGCACCAAGGGTGAGCTGGTCTGGCTGTCCGCCTACGCGGAGACGTCGCGGCACGCCGAAGCGTCGCTGGACGGTTTGCGGCGGCTGCTGGCGGAGGGGCCAGTGACCTTTCTCGTCGAAACCGTCCGCGCGAACGGCCACCGGACCCCCTGCGCGAGGCTGACCCTCCACGAGGTCGACGACGACTCCCCTCGCCCCGCTTTCGATCCGATGCTCAACCCACCACCGGGCTGGGAGCTGCGGCCCGGCTGGCTCACCGAGTTGCGCGAGCGCGCCTACGAAGGCAGCAGGGAGGGTCGCTGACTCACCCGGCGAGCGGCTTGTCCAGCACGGCCTTCCCATGGCTGAAGTCGTCGATCGAGTAGCGCCCGTGATAGCGGGCTCATCCCGCTCTCCCCCACACCGCCGAACGGCAGTTCCGGCGCCGCGAGGTGGATGATCTTGGCGCCGAACACCAGCCCTCCCGACGACGTCTCCGTCTCGATCCGGCGCTTCGTCTCCTCCGATTCGGTGAAGGCGTACAGCGCCAGTGGCTTGTCGCGCTCGTTGACGAACGCCAGCGCCGCGTCGACGTCGGCGACGTCGGCGATCGGCAGGATCGGGCCGAAGATCTCGTCCCGCATCACCGGGGCATCCGGCGACACCCCGGTGAGCACGGTGGGCGCGATGTACTTCTCGTCGCGGTCGGCCTGACCGCCGACGACGACCGTTCCGTCGCCCAGCAAGGCGGCGGGCCGGTCGTGATGGCAGGTCGAGAAGAGGTCACGCAGTTCGTCGACGACCGTTCGGGAATCCTTGTTGATCATGGTTCTGCGCCTAATCGTGAACGCTTGGCGCCGCTCGGTATAGGGCGTTATACAGAAGGCGGCTTTGCTTTCTAACGCTCATTGCCACTCATGACAACCGTCTCCCCGAAGGCGTTCCTTTATGGACAGCGGCCACTTCCCTCCCAAGTACATGAAGGACCCCTTCACCGCGCTAGACGCAATGAAGGGGTCCTTTACGTACTTCAGGCAACGAGCACTACGGGTAGCTCACCAGATTGCTCGGCCGCGTGTCCGGTGGCGTCACCGCCCCGGCGTCGTTGATCACGTGCTTGATGGTTCCCTTGTAGTTCAACGAAACCGTCACCATGTTGTGGAACCGGACGCCTGCCCGGTTCGGCACCTCGAACGCGTGATACAGGTTCACCGACGGGTTGTCGTTGAAGAAGCAGTAGCTGCCCAGGCCCCACGCCTCGTGGGAGGTCACGTTGTCCCCCACCTTGTACGCCGCGTACCCGTTGAGCCCGTTGGGACTCTTCCAGCCTGCCTGATCCGGGACGTCGTACGGGATCTCGTTCTGGAAGAAGATCGTCCTGCCGTTCTGGCCGTTCCAGATCACCTGGTACTTCTGGTAGTGCTCGACGAACAGGCCGGTGGCCAGCACGTTGTCGCCGTTGACGACCACGCCGGTGTCACCGGTGTTGATCGTCCAGCCATAGGTGCCCACGTTGCCGTGGTCGGCCCGCCACGCCCAGATGTGGTCGATGATCGTGTCACGGCTGTTGACGATCAGGCTGTTCGTCGCCTTCCCCGCGATCTGGCCGCCGATCCGGAAGAACACGTCCTGCAAGGTCGTCGGGTTCGCGGAGTGGTTCGCCGTCGAGCCCGCCTGGCCGACCGTGAGCAGCGACTGCGAATTGGTCGTCCCCGCGTCGAACAGCAGACCCTTGATCCGGACGCCGTCCACGTCGGCGACCTTCATCGCGTCGACACCGTTGTCCGGTACCAGTGTCGGGTAGCCGACGCCGAGCACGACGGTGTTCGCCTTCGTCACGTTGAGCGTCTGGTTCAGGTGGTAGACACCCGGCGTGAAGAACAGGTTGCAGCCCTGGGAAAGCGCGGTGTTGATCGACACCGCCGTGTCCCCCGCCTTCACCACGTAGAACTGGCTCATCGGCAGCGAGCCGCCCGGGGTGCCACCGTTGGCCCAGCTCGGACCGGAGGCGTTGGTGCGCAACGAAGGCAGGAACACGCGGTACTTGCCGGAGCCGTCGAGGTACAGGTACGGAACGTCACGGGAGACCGGCGTGGTGCCGAGCGTCGTCTCCGGCGGGTTCGGGAAGGTGTTCGCGGGAGCGCCGCTCGTCCCGGAGAAGACCATATTCCAGACGCCGCCGTCCCAGCTGCCGTAGCTGCTGTCGCGGGTGTACCACTGCTGCTGCGAGATCGACGCGGTTTGCCCGGACACCTTGCTGTCGGCGGTGTAGCCACCGCTGGCGAACCCGTAGCTGGCCGGGTAGAGCTGGAGCCCGCCGCGGATGTCCATCCGGCGGAACGGCGCGGCCTGCGCGACCGCCCAGCGGGTCGATCCGCCGCTCGGGACCACGGCCAGGTTCTCCGCCGAGCGCCAGAAGTTCTGCAGCGCCACACCCTTGTCCGACTCGTTGAACGCGTCGACGGTCACGTCGCCGTTGATCACGACGTCGCCCGGGTTCTGCCCGAGCCCCGCGACGGAGGTGTAGTAGCCGACGTTGTCGTGGATGCCGTTGTACACGCCGGGCTTGAACAGGTGCGCGTACCGGCGTTCGGTGAATTGCGCGGTCAGCGTGTCCTTCTGCGCGTTGAAGTCCGCGTCGAGCTTGGCCTGGATCGCCGACGCCGGCATTCCCGGGTCGAAGATCCGCACGTTCGGGCCGAAGTCCGGAACCTCGGCCTGAGCCGGGCAGGTCCCCTGTGCCGATCCGATCGTGTAGCTCGCCGACGCCACCGGGGAGTTCGCCGAACCGGACTTGAGCGCGATCGCGGAGATCGTCGAGGTGGCGGAGACCGTGATCGGCCCGGCGTACATAGTGGACGAGGTTGTCGGGGTGGAACCGTCCATTGTGTACCGGATGATCGCGCCCGCGGTCGCGCTCGACAACGTCACCGACCGGGCGCTCGGATAGTTGCCACCCGGTGGATCGAACGTCGGCGAGGCGACGGTCGTGCCGCTGCCGCCGTGGGTGTACGTGAAGTGCGGGGTGTCGTACTGCGGCCCGCTCTTCTCGTAGGTGAACCAGTAGTCGAGCACCGTGCCCGCGGCGAGCGAACCGACGGTGTGCCGCCACGTGCCGCCGTTGTCGGTCATGCGGACGTTCTGCTGCCCCACTCCCGGAACGCCGGTGTAGTGGATGTCGACGTACCGCGCGGGGGTCGACGGGGTGAAGGAGAACTGTGCCTGGCTCGCGTTCAGGGAGGCGGCATTCTGGCTGTAGTCGGCGGCCGCGGCGGTGGCACCGCCCAGCCCGGTCGCGATCAGGAGCGCGGAAAGGCCCGCGGCGAGCACGCCACGGACCCCTTTCCGCCGTGGGGGCCGCACAAGGATCCGGTTCACGTCGTGACACCTCCGGCGTTGGAAATCCACGGGCGAAGCAATTCGTTGCGCGCCACAACAAAGTAGCCGTCCGTGCGATATGTCCAGATCACGCTTCGATAACAGTGGTGGTCCAAACCACTGAGTGCGCCGGACAGCGCAAGCCGATACAGCCGTTCGCGTTCTCGCGCGATGCGATCGGGTGCCGGTCAGTGGTCCGGGACGACGTACAGCGTCGACGCTTCCCCGCCGTGCATGGCGCTCAGACTGGCCCGGCAGGCCAGAAGGACCTCGCGGTTCGCGACGGTGTCCGGCGGGACACCGCAGCCGTCGCAGAGGAGCTCGACCGAGCCCGGGAAGGTCTCGTCGACCCGGACTTCGACCGTGCGATCACACCGGCGGCACCAGCGATGCCCGGTGACGACCAGGACGTGCATCGGATCGGAGATGCATTGATGCACCCAGCCGCGGTGGACGTAACACGTCGTCCGGACGTGCGCGCTCAGCCCGTGTTCCTCGGCGACGTCCTCCGCGGCGAGGATCGCGGCGAGCCGCCGGTCGGGGATCTCGCCGTACCGGTCGCGGCGCCGCGCCGGCGGGGCCGAGTCCGCCGCCGAGAGCAGTCTGAGATGAGCCCTTGAGGGTGGCTGAGTCCGTAGCACCATGTGGGTCTCGACCTTTCGGCGTCCACCGGAAGTCTTATCAGCTCGTTTCCGATTTCGCCGGAGTGACACCCGTCCGGGCGACAAGGACCTGAGAAAGGTTCGTTTGTACGGCCCTTGTATTCACGCTGCCCATGCTGTCCGGACAACCGAATCCGCTCAGGAGGCAGGAATTGTTGACCAAGGTAGCCGTGCTCGCGACAGCGACCGCGCTCTCCCTCGGCGTGGCCGCCGCACCGGCCGGCGCCGAAGTGACCGCGTTGCCCGCGGCCAGTATGGAAGCGGTGCTCAAGGCCGCGCAGATCGACCCGCGCCGGGCCGACAGCGCGCTGACCCCGGGCGCCAAGGACAGCGTGGTGCTGGTGGAGCAGGCGCTGGCCGCCAAGGGACTGCTCGACCAGCAGTACGTCGACGGCCATTTCGGGACCTCGACCATCACGGCGTACTCCAGCTACCAGAAGTCGCTGGGCTACACCGGGATCGACGCCTCCGGTCTGCCGGGCAAGACGTCGCTCGAGAAGCTGGGCGAGGGCCGCTACACCGTGACCGCGGTGGTTTCGGCGGGTAGCCGCCTGACCTACCACGGCAAGACGATGAACACGCGGACCAAGGCGATGCTGGTGAAGGCCGAGGGCCTGCTCGGCAGGCAGCTCACCATCACGCAGGGCTCGTACAACCCCGGCGGCGTCGGCGCTTCGGCCGGGACGCACGACGGTGGCGGTGCGCTCGATATCGGCGTCGAAGGCATGTCCTCGACCACGCGGACCGACGTCGCGCGGAAGCTCCGGCAGGTGGGCTTCGCGGCTTGGATCCGGACCCCCGCGCAGGGTTTCGCCTACCACATCCACGCCATCGCGTTGTCCGATCCGGACCTCTCGTCGGGTGCGCAGCACCAGGCCGGTGACTACTACCTCGGCTACAACGGCCTCGCCGGCCGTGGTTCCGACGACGGCCCCGCCGTCACGCCGAAGCTGACTTGGGAGGAGTACCAGCGGTCCTGACCCCGCCGGCCGGAGGCCACTTTCGCCGATGTCGATCGTCGCGAAGGTGGCCTTCGGGCTGTCCGGGAAGTCCCGGGTAGGCTTCGGCGCGACGGCAAAACCAGCGGGAAGGGAACATCGCGTGGAGGCTCAACCGGTCGGTCAGTGGCTCGACGAGCTGGCATCGAAGGCCTCGACGCCCGGTGGTGGCGCGGGTGCCGCGATGAACGCCGCGGTCGGTGCCGCCCTGGTCTCCATGGTGTGCAACCTGACCATCGGCAAGCCGAAGTACGCCGAGCACGAGGCCACCATGACCGAGGCGCTGGCCAAGGCCGAAGACCTCCGTGCGCGGGCGCTCGGCCTCGCCGCCGACGACGCCGCCGCGTTCGACGCCGTGGTCGCCGCGTACAAGCTCCCCAAGGCCACCGACGAGGAGAAGCAGGCGCGTAGCGCCGCGATCCAGGCCGCGCTGGTCGGCGCCGCCGAGGTCCCGCTGCGCACGGCAGCCCTCGCCGCCGAGGTCATCGACGTCGCCGCCTCGATCCTCGAAGGCGCCAACACCAACGTCATCTCCGACATCGCGGTCGCGGCTTCGTCCGCCAAGTCCGCGCTCGAATCCGGTGTGGTCAACGTCGAGGTCAACCTCGCGTCCATGGCGGACGAGCAGCTCCGCGAGGAGACCGAGGCCCGCCTCACCGAGTACACCCCCGCCGCCGGGCGCGCCGACGCCCTCATCGCCCAGGTTCGCGAAAGGCTCGCCCGATGACCCTGATCGACGGGCGCGCGATCGCCGCCGCCATCACCGCCGAGGTCACCGAGACCGCCGCCAAGCTCCGCGAATCGGGCACCGCCCCGACGCTCGCCGTGCTCGTGCCGACCGACGACGACGCCACCGCCTGGTACGTGCGCTCGATCGAGCGTGCCGCGAAGAAGGTCGGTGTCGACTGCCGCGTGGTCCAGCTCGAGAAGCCGACCGGCGAGGACGTCACCCGCGAACTCGACAAGCTCTCCGCGGACCCGTCGGTCCACGGCATCATCTGCCAGACCCCGTTGCCCGAAGGGGTCACGCTCGACCACGTCGGCGCGCATATCGATCCGGCCAAGGACGTCGACGGCGCCAACCCGGTCAGCCTCGGCCGTCTCACCGCGGGCCTCCCGACCTACGCGCCCGCCACCGCCGCCGCGGTGCTGGAGATCCTGAAGCGTGAGCAGGTCGCCCTGTCCGGTGCCCAGGTCGCCGTCGTGGGCCGCTCGACCATCGTCGGCAAGCCCGCCGCGCTGCTGCTGCTCGGCGAGCACGCGACGGTCACCGTCTGCCACTCCCGCACCAAGGACCTCGCGGCGGTCACCAAGACCGCGGACGTCCTGGTCGTGGCCGTCGGCCGCGCGCACTTCGTCGGCGCGGACCACGTCAAGCCCGGTGCCGTGGTGATCGACGTCGGCACGAACCCGACGCCCGAAGGCGGGCTCGTCGGCGACGTCGACCAGGCCGCGGTCGAGGAGATCGCGGGTTCGATCACGCCGGTTC
Source organism: Amycolatopsis sp. cmx-4-54 (assembly GCF_046548895.1). Lineage (NCBI taxonomy): Bacteria > Bacillati > Actinomycetota > Actinomycetes > Pseudonocardiales > Pseudonocardiaceae > Amycolatopsis > Amycolatopsis sp. cmx-4-54. Next base: position 653,790 of record NZ_JAEBEJ010000001.1, on the reverse strand, counting down.
CCGGCGGCGTCGGCCCGGTCACGACGTCGCTGCTGCTGCGGCACACCGTCACCGCCGCGCAGTCCTGATCCACCGGAAGGCGGCGAGTCCATTGAGGACTCGCCGCCTTTCGCGTCCTGAGACGAAAGCGGCGTGTTGCGAAAGCCACTTTCGCAACCTTCAATGTTGCGAAAGTGGCTTTCGCAACGTCGGCATGGCACCCGCGTGATGAGGCCGCACACGAAGTTACGCCTTCAATCACGTGAGTTACGCCCTCAATCACGTGAGTGCGCCGCCTGATCACGCGTGTCACGTCCCGATCACCGTCTCCACCACCTTCCGCACCTGCGCCACCTCCGGCGTGGCACCCGTGCGGTCGGCGTAGAGCAGATGCGTGGCACCGATGAGCGTGGCCGCGAGGGTCTCGATGTCGGCGTCCGCCGCGATCCTGCCCCGTGCTCGTTCCGCGCCGAGGTAGCCGCCGATCATCACGGCGGCCTGGGTCAGGACCGGAACCCCGGCGGGCCACTCGCGACGCAACCGGGCACGCAGCTCGTCGCGGAAGATCACGAGCGGGACGATCGCGACCGCGACCGACTCGAACACCGCGGTGAGCGCCGTGGTGAGGTTGTCCACGACCGTTCCGGTACCGACGGCCTCCCGAAGACCCTTCTCGTCCAGCTTCTCGATCCGGTCGAGCACGAACTCGGCCAGGAATCCGTCGAAGTCGTCGAAATGCCGGTGAAGGACGCCTTTCGCGCAGTCCGCCTCCGTGGTCACGGCGCGGCTGGTGAGCCCGCTCGGCCCGTCCCGCAGCAGGACACGCTCCGCCGCGTCGAACAACTGCGCGCGGACGGCGCGCAGGGCTACCCCGGTCGGCATACGACTCCCTTGCGTTGACGAGTGGGCACGTGCCCACTTAAGGTGGGCGCATGCCCACTCTACCCTCGGGGCAAGAGCCTCATCGCTATCGACAGGCCGCGGAATCATTCGGTACGGACGTCGAACGTTACGACCGAACCCGGCCCGCCTATCCCCCGGAACTCATCGGTCACCTCATCACCGCCGCCCCCGGCCGCGACGTCCTCGACGTGGGCGCCGGCACCGGGATCGAAGCACGCCAGTTCCAGGCGGCGGGTTGTCACGTCGTTGGTGTCGAACCGGACCCCCGCATGGCCGCGTTCGCCCGCCGGAGCGGCATCGACGTGAAGGTCGCGAAGTTCGAGGACTGGGAGCCCGCCGGACGCCGGTTCGATCTGCTCGTCTCCGGGCAGGCCTGGCACTGGGTCGACTCGGTGGCGGGCGCCGCCAAGGCCGCCGAAGTACTACGGCCCGGCGGGCTCTTGGCCGCGTTCTGGCACGTACCCGAACCGCCGGAAGAGGTCGCGAACGCCTTGGCGGACGCTTACCGGCGGCTCGTGCCGGATTCCCCGATCGATCTCGGCAGCGTGCCGAAACAACCCTCTGACCCGTACGGGCCACTCATCGTGAAGGTCGCCGACGGCCTGCTCGAAGCAGGCGGATTCGGCGAGCCGGAACGAAGCCGCCACGACTGGGACCGGGTCTACACCCGGGACGAATGGCTGGACCAGCTTCCGACGTTCGGTTCGCTCACGTGGGTCGAATCCACAGTGCGACAAGAGATCCTCGCTGAAGTCGGTGCGGTGATCGACGGGATGGGCGGACGGTTCACCGTGCGCTACGCCACCGTCGCGATCACCGCGGTCCGGGACTGACCCGCCGGTGACGGGAGCCGCGCCGCTCCCGTCACCGGCGTCCGTCAAGGTGTGACGGGGATGTTGGTCAGCCCCTTCACCGCCCTCGACACGGTGTTGGACGCGTGCACGACGTTGGGCCGCTCCGAACACTTCGACGTCGACGTGATCTTGATGGCGTACTGGCCGACCCCGCCGAGATCGGACTTGTTGTCCCGCCACACGTTCCCGCAACCGTTCGGGAACGCCGGGGTGGTCCCTGGGTTGTGCGTCTCGTAGCCGTTCGTGAACGTCCCCGGCGAAGCGAAGGTCCCGATGTTGCCCTCGATCACGTATCCGGATCCCTTGACGTCGACCCAGGAATCGGCCGAGTTCTGCCCGGAAACCCCTTGGCCGTCGAAGGTGTTGCCCCGGATGACGCCGTCCGCGGTGCCCTCCTTGACATCGATGGCCTCCGCGGCGACGTACGGCCCGATGTGGTTGTCGAGTACCTGGATCCGGTCGCCGCGGTCGACCCCGCCGGAATTCCCGTGGCACGCCCAGTTCGAGTTCGCCGAGCCGAGGTAGACGCCCTCGCCGTAACCCGCCTGCACGAGGCCGGTGTGGCTGATCGTCGAATCGCGGATGACGCTGTCCGCCGAGGAACGGCGGAAGTGCACGGCCTCCTCGTCGATCCGGTGCACCCGCACCCCCTCGATCACGGTGTGGTGCGAGTCGTCCGCGACGATGCCCTTCTTCGACTCCTGCACGGTGAAGCCCTCGAGGTGCCAGTACGGCGCACCGTGGAGCCAGAACCCGTACCCGGAGTCCCAGCCCGCGGTCGGCGCCGGGCAGGACGGCGCCTCACCGGACGGGCCGTCGTTGATCAGGACCGCCGTCGAGGGTCCGGTCACCGTGATCGGCGCGCCCGCCGTGCCGGGTTTCGTGGCCACGAACGAACCACGATAGGTTCCGGCGGCCAGGCGGATGGTCTGGCCGGGGCTCGCCGCGGCGAGCGCGGTTCGCAGTTCGGCCGCCGTGCTCACGTCGATCACGTCTCCCGCAGGAACACCGGTGGTCGTCGTGGGCGGTTTGCTCGTGGTCGTGGTGCTGGGCGGCGTTTCACCCCCTCCCCCGCACGGGCTGCCGTTGATGGTGCAGCCGGTCGGCAGGCCGAGCCCCTTGGTGTTGAAGCCGAACGCCGCGGCGCCGCCGGGTTTGATCGTGCCGTTGAAGCCGGCGTTGGTGACCTTGTAGTGCTGGCCGGTCCTGGGTGAGCACCGAACTCCACGACGTCGTGATCATGGTGCCCTCGGGGAGATCGAACTCGATCGTCCACTGTGTACTGTTCGCGTCGCCCACGTTGGTCAGCGTGTACTTCCCGCCGTATCCGCTGTCCCACACCGAACTCCGGGCGAAGGTCGCGGTCACGCTGGGCGCGGCGGCCTCGGCGGTGACGACGGCGCCGAACAGGCCGGCCGCCGACGCCGTGGCCGCGATCGCGGCGAGCAGTCGTTTCCTCGTCATTCCGTGCCTCCGCATTTCGTTCCGGCGATCGAGCAGGCGACCGGGAGTCCCTGACCGGCGGCGTTGAAGCCGAACGTCGCCGTACCGCCGGGTTTGACGCTCCCGTTGTGGGCCGCGTTCCCGAACCGGTAGTGCTGCCCGGTCCTGGTCAGCACCGAACTCCACGATCCGGTGATCGTCGTCCCGGCAGGCAGGTCGAACTCGACCGCCCACGAATCGACGGCGGCCGAACAGGTGTTGGTGACCGTGAAGCCGGCACCGTAACCGCTGTCCCACACCGACTTACGGGTGAACGTCGCGTTCAGGCAGGCCGTGGGACTCTGGGACGTCGTTGTCGAAGTGGTGGGGCTCTGGCTCGTCGGCGAAGATGGCGGGGTCCCGTCGACGGACTTCAGGAAGAGCGACGACGAGGCATCGGTCTTGCTCGCGTCGACACCGTGCCCTCCGGTGTAGTCCCGTTGCTCGTTCTTCGCCCAGTCGGCGATCGGGGTGCCGCCGATGTCGAGGTGTTCGTACGCGGCGCCGTCCCAGCCGAAGGAGTAGACGCGGTGCCGGTCGGCGTAGAAGTCGTCATACGGGCCGTTGTCCGCGAGCTGTTTGGTCATGGCGTTGTTGAAGAACACGTTGCGGTAGCCGGAAGCGCCCGACCACTTGACCGCCTTCTTGCCCGCGCCCCACCAGATCGGGAACCAGTTCGAATCGTCGGGACCGCCGCCGCCCTCCTCACCGCAGTTGGCGCGGCAGTTCCCCGAGCGGTGCGCGTACGGGACCTTGACCGTGTTGAGTTCGAACAGATTGTTGCGTTCCCAGCCTCCGTGCAGGTTGAGGTCGGAGTCGAACGAGTTGCCGATCACCACGTTGCCCGCGGCGGACCACTGGAAGGTGAAATGCCGCAGCAGGGTCGAAGTGTTGCCGGCATAGAGCGAATCCCAGACCCGGGAGCCGCGGAAGTAGCCGTTGCCGCCCTTGCCCTTGTTCCACGATCCGTTGAGTTCGTTGTCGACGATCTGGAGGTTCTTGGCCTCCTCGGTGACGATCGGATGTGATCCGGTCATCTCCGCCCGGATGCCGCGGACCCAGGAGTTCGCCGCCCATTTGAAGACGATCCCGTGCATCTCCGCGGCCGGCGCCATGTTCCCGTAGTTGTTGTTCGCCTCCGCCGGGTTCAGGCCCGGCATGTCCTGGGTGAAGCCGAGGTTCTCGAATCCGACGCCGAGCACCGGGTCGACCAGCGGCGCCGCCTTCGAGTCGTAGGTGGCGCCGTCGATCGGGGCCGAACCGTCCGAAGTGGAGTTCACCGGAACGTCGTACTCGAGCGGTTTGTCGAGGGTGATCGTGCGCGCGGACGTGTCGAGCGCGGCGATCGTGAAGATCTGCTGGCGCATGTGCATGTTCAGCAATGGGAACGTGGTCGGCGTCGCCTGCTGCAGCTCGTAGAACTTCCGCGAGTTGGCCGCCCTGATGTTGACCAGGTTCCCGGCGGCGAGCGAGGTCAGCGCGCCGCTGCTCGCCAGGTGGACGACCTTGTCCCCCGTTCGCGCGGCGAACGCGGTGTCGCCCGGCTTGCCCCGCAGTTTCACCCCGGACTTCCAGTGGACGTTGATCGTTCCCTCGAAGATGTCCTTGCGGTTCGCGGGCGCCGAGGCGTAGTCGCTCGAGTAGGACGCGTGCACGCCCCTGGGCTGGACACGGAAGAGCCCGCGACCGGGCCACAACCAGCCGCCCTTGCCCGCGCCCGAGGTCATCCCGTCCTCGTCCCAGTCGGAACCGTCCGGGGTGAGGGTGTCGTAGAGGGTGTTCGCGTCGGGTTTGTAGACGAACTTCGTCGCGTCCTTGCCCGCGCCGCGCAGGATCAGGTAGTCGGCGTCGACGTGGATCTCGTGCGTGACGTCGAACCGGCCCGCCGGGAAGGTGATCGTGCTGAGCTTGGTGTAGCTCCCGGACGGCGAGCACGCGCTCTTGATACCGTCGATCGCCGCCTGGATCCCGTTCGTGTCGTCTGCGCCGTCGTCGGGTTTGACGTTGTACTGGCTCGCCAGCTCGGCAGCGGTGACCTGGCAGGTGGCGTCCGGATTCACCTCACCGGAGCCGGGCAGCGCGGCACCACCGCGATACCCGGCCTTGGACCAGTCGTAGAGCCCCGCGACCGGAGCGCGGCGGTTGGCCGCACCGAGGTCGAGGCCGGGCAGCGCGCCGGGGCCCGGCGCCGCGTCCGCCGGCTGGGGCGGTACCTGCAGGAGTGCGGCGGTGGCGACCACGGCGGCGACCGCCGGGAGGACGGCACGACGAAGAGGACTTTTTCGGGACACCCGAAACCTCCGTGACGGACTGACGGAAGGTGTTGCGGCGTGTACACCCGGACCCCGTCTTTATAATTCACGTCCCTGTCGGTCGTCAACGGATGTGAATCATGTCCATGTATGTGAACGGAGGCGTCGTGCACGAAGGTCACTCTTGAACGCCTTGCGCGCCAACGGGTGGGCAGGTCAGCCCTCGCCCGACCGGAACCGGTCGAGCACGCGGCGCTCCCGCTTCGTCGGACGCCCCGCGCCCCGTTCCCGCCGCGCGACCGGAACGGCGGCCTCCGGCGGCGGCGCGGGAGTCCGGTCGATGAAGCAGGTCGCGGCATCGGCGGCACCGACCCGTTTCTGGATCACGCGCGTCACTTCCAGGATCCGCGTGGTGTCGTGCACCCGCGCGCGCACTTCGTCGCCCGCCACGACCGTGGTCGCGGGTTTGGCCGGTTTGCCGTTCACGCGGACATGGCCGCCACGGCATGCCGCCGCGGCGTCCGGACGCGTTTTGGTCAGCCGGACGGCCCACAGCCAGCGATCAACTCGAGTGGACTCCACAGCTGTACATAGTGGCCTATCGGCCGGCTTTATTGCCACCCGGCATAGCCGCAGGTATAACTTGTTCTAAATCCCTCAACGGTGAGGAAGATCACGTGAGCGACGAAACCATGCGGAGAAGCGCTTCCGGACAGTTATCCCGCCGCCTCTTTATCGCTGGAACTGGTTCTATCTTGGGAGCGGCCGCCCTCGGCGGGACCGCTTCCGCGAAAAGTTCCATCGCCGACGCCGCCCGAATCCCGGCACTCGTCATCGGCTCCGGATACGGTGGCTGCGTCGCCGCGCTCCGGCTCGCCGAGGCCGGCGTCGACGTCCATCTCGTCGAACTCGGCATGGCCTGGGACACCCCGGGCACGGACGGCAAGATCTTCGCCAACACCACCAAACCCGACTACCGTTCCTTCTGGCTGAGGACGCGGACCAAGCAGCCGTTGAGCAACTTCCTCGGCTTCCCGCTGGACAAGGACGTCCCACGCCACACCGGGATCCTCGACGCCGAGGAGTTCAGTGGCATCACCGTCTACCAGGGCCGCGGCGTCGGTGGCGGCTCGCTGGTGAACGGCGGCATGGCCGTCACACCGAAACGGGAGAACTTCGGTGCCGTCCTGCCCACGGTCAACGCCGACGAGATGTACGGCGTCTACTACCCGCGCGCCAACACTGGTCTCGGCGTCGCCACCATCGACCAGAACTGGTTCGAGACCGCCGAGTGCTACCAGTACGCGCGAGTCGGCCGGAAACACGCGCAGCGGTCCGGGTTCCCGTTCCTGTTCGTCCCGGACGTGTACGACTGGGAGTACATGAAGAAGGAGCAGGCGGGCACGGTTCCGCGGTCCGCGCTGGCCGGGGAGATCCTCTACGGCAACAACGCCGGCAAGAAGTCGTTGCAGCAGACCTATCTCCCGCGGATCAAGGCGACGGGGCGGGTGACGATCTCGGCGCTGCACCGTGTCACGTCGGTGACGCCCGCGTCCGGCGGCGGGTACACCGTGGTGATGGAGCAGCTCGACACCGGCGGCACCGTGACGGCGACGAAGTCCGTCACCGCGGACAAGGTGTTCTTCGCCGCCGGCAGCGTCGGCACGAGCAAACTACTGGTCAAGCTCAAGGCCACCGGTGCGCTGCCGAACCTCAGCAACGAGGTCGGCAAGGGCTGGGGTGACAACGGGAACGTCATGTGCGGACGGGCCAACCACATGTGGGACGCCACCGGGGCGCTGCAGTCGTCCATTCCCACCGCGGGTATCGACAACTGGGCCGCGGGCGGCGCGTTCGCCGAGGTCGCACCCCTGCCGACCGGTATCGAGACCTATGCCTCGTTCTACCTGTCGATCACCAAGAACACCCACCGCGCGACGTTCTCCTGGAACCCGAGCGCGAACAAGGTCGACCTCGACTGGCAGACCGCGTGGAAACAGCCGTCGATCGCGATGGCGAAGACGATCTTCGACAAGATCAATTCCAAGGAGGGCACGATCTACCGGACCGACCTCTTCGGCACGTACAAGATCTGGGGCGACCACCTCACGTACCACCCGCTCGGCGGCGCGGTGCTCGGCAAGGCGACCGACAATTACGGCAGGCTCCACGGCCATCCGGGCCTTTACGTGATCGACGGTGCGCTGATTCCGGGAAACACCTCGGTGAACCCGTTCGTCACCATTACCGCGCTGGCGGAAAGGAACATCGAGAAGATCGTCGCCACCGATCTGTGACGACGATCCACAATAGGCCGGGGGCGCCGCCCCCGGCCTATTCTTTAAACAAGCACTGTCATATCTTCGGCAGAACGCAGACCGTGTCGATCCCTAAAACGTGGTTCAGCCGTCCGAAGGCGAGCCAGGAGCCGATGCTCATACTCAGTTCGACGATTTCCTTCTGGCTGTAGTGCTCGGCCATCCGCTTCCAGAATTCGTCGTCGATGCCGTGGTGGTCGAGCGCGTAGCGTTCGGCGTACTCGGCGGCCAGCCGGGTCCGCTCGTCGAACGCGTCGGTGGTGCGCCACTCGGTCACCGCGTCGGCGAACTCCTCCTCGACCTTCACCCCGTCACGCTCGGTCCGCCAGTCCAGGCAGAAGACGCAGCCGTTGATCTGCGCGATCCGCAACCGGGCCGCCTCGAACTCGCGGAGCCCCAGCGTGGTGTGCGAGTACACCGCGAGCGAGAGTTGCGACGCGGCGACACCGATCCCGGGCACCATCTCGCCCCATACGTAGCCGATCGGGTCCTTGCCTTCGGGAATGTCGATGTTCATCGCGCGCTCCTTCCGAGCTTGCCGGTCGCCGGTCGCAGGGGGACGTCGAGTGCGTCGTAAAGGCCCGGTTCGGCGTCCACGAGCCAGTCGATGGCACCGACCAGCCTGCCGACCGCGGTCGCGTTGCCGCCGGCGGACCGGTTCTCGCCCTCGTCGGTGGCCTCGACCGAGACTTCGATCCTGGGACGGCCCTCGATGATCACCTTGTGCGCCCCGTCGCCGCTGGGCGGCATCGGCCAGTCCGGCGCGCACGACGAGTGGATCCGCGTGACGTGCTCGATGACGATCCGGGGCTCGCCATCCACGATCCCCTGTACCTCGAAGCGAACCGCGCCCTGCGTGCCCGCTTCGAATTCGCCCATCGCCCGCGTGGTCACGGTCTTCTCGAGCGGACGGCGGTCGAGCGTCTCCCGGATTTCGTCCAGGTCCACCCCGAGGCCACGGGCGATCAGCCGCACCTGACCGCCCCACACCATCGTGGGCACCGACGGGGCCAGCATCGGCGGCCCGTAGTCCATCGGCTGGCCCATCCCGACGAGGTAGCGGACGGAGTCCGGCTGATCGTAGGTGGAGTAGTCGAAGATCTCCTGGCAGCGGACCACGTCCACGGTGGTGCCGAGACCGCTGATCAGCAACGGCAGGATGTCGTTGCCCCACCCCGGATCGACCCCGGAGACGAAGAGTGATCCGCAGCCCTCCGCGATCGCCGCGAGGACCGGCTCGCGCAGTTCTTCGGGCGCGTTCCGCTGGTCGTACAACGCGTAGAGCGCGGGCGTCACCACCACCGCCCCGGCCCGAATCGCGCGGACGATGTCGGCCCGCGCCTCGGCGGGCCGGATGTCGCCGGACGCCGCGTACACCACCGCTCGCGGACCCGCCGCCAGAACCGCTTCGACATCATCGGTCGCCGCCACACCCAGTTCGCCGTCGATTCCCGCGAGCGCGGCCGCGTCACGGCCGACCTTCGCGGAATCGTGCACGAGCACACCGGTGAGTTCCAGCGCCGGATGCGCGTCGACGGCCCGGATGGAGGCGCGGCCGATGTTGCCTGTACCCCAGACAACCGTGGGAATCATGAGGTCGAGGTTAACCGAATCCCAGTACCGAAACAATTATGAAAACCGCAGGTCAGCGCGCATTACTCGGGTTCATTCCGGCGGGCAACGAAAGCGTTCCGGTACGCGGAACGGATGCTGTTCCAATCGGGTTGAGACGCGACGGCGGACATGTGTAGTGTGCGTCCCGTGACGAGCCCCGAGTCGGACAGAACCCCGCCGCCGGTCATCCGGCGGCGAGTCGTCGTGTCCGGCCGTTAGGCGCCGGCCCTCTGGCTTCCCGGTGACCGGAGCGCTGTTCCGTGCGTCCGGCCGGGTTTCCTCCTGCCCCGCGCACGGCTTCCTCTGCTCACTTTTTCCTTGGGAGTCGTCCGTTGCCCCTGTTCGTCTATGTCCTCGGCCTTGCCGTCTTCGCGCAAGGCACCTCCGAATTCATGGTGTCCGGTCTCGTGCCGGGCATCGCCGGTGACCTGTCCGTCCCGGTGGGCGCGGCCGCGGCGCTGACGTCGGCCTACGCCGTCGGAATGATCGTCGGCGCACCCGCCATGGCCGTACTCAGCGCGCGCTGGCCTCGCCGCCGGGCCCTGGCCGGATTTCTGACCGCCTTCGTCGTCGTGCACGTCATCGGCGCTGTGACGACGAGTTTCCCGCTGTTGTTCGGCACCCGGGTCATCGCGGCGATCGTCAACGCCGGATTCCTCGCGGTGGCCATGCCCGTGGCGGTCGCCATGGCACCGCGGGGAAAGCAAACGCGGGCGACCGCGGTCCTGCTGGCGGGTATCACGCTGTCGTGTGTAGCCGGAGTGCCGGCGGGCGCCGTACTGGGCGACCTCGCGGGCTGGCGCTCCGCGTTCTGGGCCGTCGCCGCGTTGTGCCTTCCCGCCCTGGTGCTGGTGTTCCGTTCCGCGCCCGCCGACGCGGCGGATCCACACGCGGTCTCGATCAGGCGCGAAGCACGTGAACTGAAGGCGCCTCCCGTGCGGCAGGCGATGCTCCTCGGCGCCTTGGTGAACGGCGCCACCTTCGCGACGTTCGCCTTCCTCGCGGTCATCGCGACCGATGTCGCCCACCTCCCCGCCGGAGCGGTTTCGGGACTGCTGGCGGCCTTCGGCGTCGGCGCGTTCCTCGGTGTCACGGTGGCGGGCCGCACGGGAGACGGCGAACTCCGTCGCGGACTGGTGTTCGGGTTGTGCGCCCTCCCGGTGGGCTGGACGGTGTTGGCGATGGCCGGGACGCAGCCGATCGCCCTGTTCGTCGTGACGGCCGTCCAAGGTGGACTGTCGTTCGGCTGCGGTTCCGCACTCGTGGCCCGGGTCATGCACGTGGCCCCGGGAGCTCCGACGCTGGCCGGCTCTTTCGCGACGGTCGCGCTGAACGCGGGTGCGTTCCTGGGCCCGGTGCTCGCCGGTTTCGTCACGGAGTCGACCGGTGACTACCGCTACGCCATCTGGATCAGCGCGGCGATCACCATCCTCGCGCTTCCGCTCGTCCTGCGAAGGAAGGTGCCGATGCCCTCCTGAATCGCGCGGGCGGGTGGCCGCCGTGCCACCCGCCCGCGTGCGGCTGGGTACCATCGCCCGCACCATGGAGATGATCACTGTGCCCGCGGGCGAGGTGACGCTGGCTGACCGGCGGACACAGCGGCAATGGACCGTGGATGTCGCGTCCTTTCTGCTCGCTTCGGCTCCGGTCACCCGCGAACCCGGCAGGCTCCCGCTCGTCGACGTCTCGTGGCAGGACGCCCTCCGGTACTGCAACACCCTCTCCGAACGCGAAGGCCTGGCTCCCGTCTACCAGCTGGATTCCCTGGCCTGGGACCGGTCCGCGAACGGCTATCGGCTGCCCTCCGAAGCGGAATGGGAGCACGCCTGCCGAGCCGGCACGACCGGCCCGCGCTACGGCCCGCTCGACGAGATCGCCTGGTACCGCGAGATCTCCGCGGAGACCGTGCACGAAGTCGGCGGCAAGGCGCCCAATGCCTGGGGCCTGTACGACATGCTCGGCAACGTCTGGGAATGGTGCTGGGACGTGTACGACGCCGAGGTGTACGGCGAGTACCGGGTCCTGAAGGGCGGCGGCTGGTATGACGAGCACTGGAGCTGCCGAGCTTCGGTAAGGCGTCGCAGCCACCCGACCTTCCGTGTCGACGACGTCGGCTTCCGCCTCGCCCGGTCACTGTGACCCCGCCTCCGCGGCATGATGATCACGCGATTGAATGACGGCACGGACACCCGGCCAGGGTGTCGGACCCTGGAGGAAATCGTGACCGGAACCGCTCCCCGAGACGTCGAACGCGTCTACTCCACCGCCGACGTCGTCGCGAAACTGCGCCGGCTCGCCGACGCGCTCGAGTCCGAGACCTCTTTCCGCATCCAGATCGCCGGGGAACGGTTCCGCGTCCCCGCCCGCGCGCAGTTCTCGATCGAGCACGAGCGTGGTGACGGCGAGGAAGAGGTCGAGTTCCAGCTGAAGTGGAAGATCGAAGAGACCGACTCGGACGACGACTCCGAGGGCACCGTCGTCTGATTTTCCGTCCATAAAGGACTTGGGCGGGCTCGTGTTTCGTCGGCGGGCCCGCCCGCTTCTCATGCCACGAAAGTTCACTCACCGAAGGTTGCGAAAGTGGCTTTCGCAACACGCCGCCCAGCACCCGGATCGCCGCTCAGACGATGCCGCCGTTGGCACGAAGGACCTGGCCGTTGACCCAGCGGGCCGGGCCAGCGAGGAACGAGACGACCTCGGCGATGTCGGACGGCGTGCCGAGACGTTCGAGCGGGGGTTGCGCCGCCATGCTCGCGATGGTCGCCTCGTCCTTGCCGTCGAGGAAGAGCGCCGTGGCGGTCGGGCCGGGGGCGACCGCGTTCACGGTGATGTCGCGACCGCGTAGTTCACGGGCAAGGACCAGGGTGATCGCCTCGACCGCGCCCTTCGAAGCGGCATAGGCGGCATATCCCGGAAGTGCGAGGCCGAGCACCGACGTGGAGAAGTTGATGATCGCGCCACCGGCGCGGACGCGGCGCGAGGCCTGCTGGTCGACCACGAAGGTGCCGCGGATGTTGGTACGGTGCAACCGGTCCAGCCGGTCGAGGTCCAGTTCGGCCACCGGTGCGAGGTACATGGCGCCCGCGGCGTGGACCACGACGTCGACTCCACCGAAGGTCTTCTCAGCGGTGTCGAACACTGCCGCGACGGCCTGCTCGTCACCGACGTCGGCCTGCGCCGCGATCGCCTGGCCTCCACCGGCGACGATCGCGTCGACCGCGGCTTGGGCCTCGTCCTTATTGCCGCCGTATACGACGACGACCGCGAACCCGTCGGACGCCAGCCGCTCGGCCGACTGACTGCCGATGCCTCGCGACCCGCGGGTGACGATCGCTACCCGTGCCATGGAAGTGCTCCCATCAGGTGTTTTCGTTGATAACATCATCACCGTATCAGTGATATCGAACCAGCGCTACCATATAGGTGTTATCGTCGATACATGACGTTGACGACGAAGGACCGGTTGATCCACGCGGCGGCGGAACTCTTGGAGGAGGGCGGGCGCGAGGCGTTGTCGACGCGTGCGGTCAGCGCCGCCGCCGGCGTGCAGGCACCGACGCTCTACCGGACCTTCGGCGACAAGGACGGCCTTCTCGATGCCGTCGCGACGTACGGCTTCAAGAGCTATCTGGAGGGGAAGCACGCGCTCGGACAGACCGGCGACCCGGTGCACGACCTGCGGCGAGGCTGGGACCTGCACGTCGATTTCGGCCTGCACCAGCCCGCCTTCTACATGCTCATGTACGGCGAGCCCCGCGTCCGCGAAGCCCGCCAGGAGGCCGACGCGATGCTCCGCCGGATCATCGAACGCATCGCCGAGGCGGGCAGGTTGCGCGTCCCGGTCGAACAAGCCGCGCAACTGGTGCACGCGACCGGGATGGGGGTGATTCTCTCGATCCTCGCCAGCCCGCGGGAGCAGCGCGATCCGGATCTCATCATCGCCGCGCGCGAACACGTGATCGCGGCGATCACCACCGACAGCGCGGACAAGGCTACGGACATCCCCAGCCGCGCGATCGCGCTCAAAGCCGCCTTGGAGAAGGAACCCGGCAATGTCCTGACCCCCGCCGAGCACGCCATGCTCGCCGAATGGCTCGACCGCCTCGCGCGCTGAGCTACCGGCCGACGGCCTTCGCCGCCGCGACCGCCTGCCCGGCGTAGGACCGTCCGAAAAGGACAGTATGGACCAGGAGCGGGAACAACTGGTGCGCGCCGATCCGGTCGGTCCAGCCGTCGGCGAGCGGGGCGACCTCCTGATAGGCGGCGAGCACCCGGTCGAGCAACGGGCAGCCGAACAACTGCAGCATCGCCAGATCGGTTTCGCGATGGCCGCCATGGGCGGCCGGGTCGATGAGCGATGCCTCGACGGCGCCCCACAACACGTTGCCGTTCCACAGGTCACCATGCAAGCGGGCGGGAGGTTCGGGCACTTCGGGAAGCCGTGTGCAAGCCTGCTCGATGACAGCGGCTTCGTCACCGTTCAGAGTGCCTTCGTCGACCGCGCGGCGGAGGTAGGGCAGGACCCGATGCTCGGCATACCAAGCCGGCCAGTCCTCACCCAGCGTGTTCTCCATAGGTGCCAAGCCGATCCACGCGTCAGTGGGCCCGTCCGGCGGCGCTGCCCCGAACGCGGGCGCGCCCGACGCGTGCAACTCCGCGAGGCCCCTCCCCAGCCGCTCCGCCGCGTGATGCGTCGGCCGTCCGCCGCCGACCAGTTCCGTGACCAGCCATTCGCCGTCGTGGCCGCGAACCTCGGGCACTCCCACCACGCCGGGCTCACCCAGCCACCGCAGGCCCGCGGCCTCGGCCGGTGCCGCGTTCCGGGCGTGGCCACGTTTGACGACCACCGTGTCGCCGCTGTCGAGTACCACTTCGGTCACCCCGCTCGACAGGCTCCTCTGCTCGGCGACGGCGCGTCCGGTGATCTTCGTGGCAGCCTCGGCAGGCGTCGAAACCTGGGTCATGCCCGCAACCTACCTCCGCCGATCGGGTGAACGCTCGTTGCCAGGAGGCGAATCCGCGTGCGTGCGTTTTCGAGAGACGAACGGCCTTTTACGCACGCACCGGCTCACGGGGCGGAACGAACAGCCCCGCCGGTTTCCCGGCCTCGGTCGGGCTGTGTCCGGTCAACGCCCGGAACTCGCGGACGAGATGCGCCTGGTCGCTGTAGCCACCCGCGTACGCGACCTCCGCCCAGGAAAGCGACGGCGCCCGGCCCAGCAGCGCCAGCACGCGATTGAGCCGGGCGATCCGTCCGGCCGTCCGGGGATTCAGCCCGATCTGGTCCCGGAACCGGACATTGAGGTGCTGCCTGCTCCAGCCGATCTCGTCCGCGAGGGCGTCGATGCGGACCGGGCCCGCGCAAAGCCGGTCCCAGGCATATCGAACAGGCGCGTCCAGCACTGGGCCGCGAGCGAGTCTCGCCGCGAGGTACTCGTCCAGCAGCCGGAATCTCTCCGGCCAGTCCGCCGCCTCGGCCAGCCGTTCGGTCAACGACCCGGCGGGGAGCAGGTCCGACGCCGCGACGACCGAGTTCGTCAGCCCCCGCAACGGGATCCCGAACAACGCGTACGAACCGAGCGGGGTCAGGGTGACGATGATCCCGCGCGAAGCGCCGGCCTGTTCGACTCGCAACGGCCGGTCCCGCAGGCCCAGCACCGGCGAAGCGGGGACCTCCGGTCCCCTGGCCGGCGCGTCGATGTCGATCACCCAGGTGAGCACGGACAACGGGGTGACCTGCCAAGAGTTCGCACCCATGTCGGGAAGATCGTGCGCGACGTAGCTCGACACGTGGGCGGCGAGGCCGGGGTGCGGCCACCGGAGAATCCGCTCGCCGGGCGCGCGGACGATGTCCCGCCGCGGCACCACCAGCCCCCACCCACCCATGCCGTCATCTTACTTTCGTTCAAGACCGGGAAGACGGTCTTGCCTAGCGTTCCGCTCATGAACGAAATCGGGGGTTTCAGAAGTTCTGCGGCCGAAAAACGCTACTTCGCCGCCTATGACCGCGCCATGGCCGACTGCCCGGAACCGGGCGCGGTCTTCGACGTCGAAACGCGCCACGGCACCACGCGGGTCTACCGCTACGGCGACGGCGACAGTCCGATCGCCCTGCTGCCGGGACTCATGGCGACCTCGGCCTGCTTCGCGGCGCTGATCCCGGCCTTGGCCGAACACCACACCGTCTACGCGATCGACACTCTCGGCGAAGCGGGCCGGAGCGTGCAGAAGGTGCCGTTCAAGGACATCCGCGACCGGGCGAGCGCACTCGACGACGTCTTCGAGAACCTGAGCTTGACCGGTGTACGTCTCGTCGGCGGTTCGACCGGTGGCTGGCACGCGGTCAACCAGGCGATCCACGCACCCGGCAGACTCGAGTCCATCGCGTTGCTGGACGCCACCACCGTCTCGGCGCCGTTCACCCGGAAGGTCTTCCGGTACGGCTTGGCCGCCGCCGTCCTCGACAGCGACCGGCTGTGGCGCCGGTTCTTGACGTGGTCCGCCGGCGAGGACGTCTTCGACCAGCCCGCCGCCCGGCTCGTACTCGCCGGGATCCGGTGCTACCGCGCCCGGGTGCCGTTCCAGGTCTGCCCGGCCGAGGAGGCCTTGCGGTCCATCGAACTGCCCACACGCGCCCTGTTCGGCGGGCGCAGCGTCGTGCACGATTCAGCCGCTGCCGCCGCACGACTCGAGAGTCTGCTCCCCCATTCCGACGTCGAAATCCTGCCGGACGCCGGCCACTACCTCTATCTCCGCCCGCGGGATCGCGATCTGATCGTCGACAGGCTGCTCAGGCCGCCCGCGCGCCGAAGCCCCGGCGCGCCGCGGCCAAACTCGCGCGACACGCGGCGATCAGACGCGCCGAGGCGGCGCTTTCGCCGTGGCCGCACCGAGGACAGGGCATCGTGACGTCGCCGGACAGTTCGTCGACGGAGACGGTCAACGCGGTCGCGCACGAACGGCACCAGCGGTGGCGCGTGATCGGGTTGACGTGCAGCGGGGAGGCCACGCACTGGTGGATCCAGCGGCCGTGCACGTGACAGGTCAGGCGGTCGTCCGGGGACAGGCGGCCGATGTCCTCCGCGTCGTCCTCCTTCGCCAGCAGAACCGGCAGGGTGCGGCTCACCGGGTTCAGCCGCGTGGTCGAGGCCAGTGCCGTGGTGTTCATCGCTTTCTCCTTCCGGCTCTTATCAGGACGTCGAACGGGGAGCGCCAGATACGACACGGCCGGGCAGCCTTATCGCCGAAACCTCCCTCAGCCGGGTGAATTGATCTTGGTCGAATCCGAACCGTTACCCATTCGGGTTAATCGCGCGTATCTTTCGGATCATGACGGCCGCACTCGTTCCACTGTCCACATCAGACAGTCGAGAACCCGGCTACCTGCTGTTTCCGCCCGCCGGCGGCACCAGCCGGGCGTTCGGCGCGCTCGCGGGCGCGGCCGATGCGGACATCCGAGCCTTCGAATATCCCGGCCACGGGGAACGGCTCGCGGAATCACCGGCGTCCTCTCTCGAAGAACTCGCCACGCGGTTGGCCGCCGCGACACCGAAGGCCTGGTTCTCCCGCTCCGTGACGATCGGATTCGGCATGGGCGCCTTCGTCGCCTTGGAAACCGCGCAGCGACTCGGTGTCGCGCCCGGTGCGCTGGTCGTCGTGGACGCGTGCGCGCCGCAACGGCGCTCACCGGACAAGAACGCCAAGGCCGGCGCGTCGGCGATGGGGCGGGTCTTCGGCCGCACCGGGCTCACCCCCGTCGCGGGCTACCGTGACTCGCCCGAAAGCTGGGAGTACGCCCTGGATCTGCTGCTCGGCGACCTCCAGCTGCTGAACGCCTACGGCGGGCCCGCCAGGTCCCGGTTCCCCTGCCCGATCGCGGCGATCCGCGGCACCGACGATCCCGCGTCCGCTTCGGGCGACGACGCCACCGGCGGCTGGCGGGTGTGGACGTCCGGTCCGTTCGTGGGGCGTGTCGTACCCGGTGGGTATCTCGGCGTTCTCGACCCGGGCAGGGAGGCCGAGTTCTGGGGCCGGATCCGCAGACTGGAGGCGGCCTTCGTGGCCGTCGAACCGGAATTCGCCTAAGTCGTATCTGTCAATCGTGCGGGTTTGATGGGGTGATGATCTGGCGGTGAGGCGTAGTGGTTCCTGCTCGCCACATTCATCCTTCGCACCCGCAGCAAGAAACCAAGAGACACACCTAAGCCGTATGGGAATAACTTTCCCGAAAAGATTCGGGCTATCCGGCTACCGGGCTCAGGTCGCAGCAGGGGGACACGACACACGCAGTGGCCGACCGATAGAGTTACGTCACGCAACGCGATCGATTGATCACATCACTCGTCGAGGGGGACGGTCGATGTCGACGAATATGCTGAAGTCCTTGCAGGTCAGAATCGTGCAAGCGGCTCGGGGGGATACGGCGGGAGTCCGGTCGCCTGAAGCGCTGCAGGAAGCCGCCGCGGCATTGAGTGAAGTCATGGGCCCTGCGGGGCCTCGGCTGCGAGTTCTGCGCGTGGTGGGAAAGTTTCACCTGTGCCGCAGGTACGTGCTGAGCCGTGACGACCCGCGAGAGGCACTCAAGTCAGCTGAACTGGCGTATGTCTTTCTCGCTCCGGTCTTCGTCGCCGAGCCGGACCGTCTGCCGCCGGAATTCGTCGACGAGCTGCGGCAGACCGGCTCGGCCGAGCGGCTCCGGCGTCCGGACTGGACGGGCCCGGCGGGGCGGCTGGCGGACCTGGCGGAGGCGATGGTCCCGGTCTACGTCGAACTTCACCGGCCAGAACTGATCACCTGGATCGTCGACACCTTGCACGGTTGCGCCCACCCGGAGAAACACGACCGCCCGCTGCCTGTGGCCGGAGGCCCGATTTCGCCCGACCACGGGTACGTCTTCGACAGCCCGATGACCCACGACCACGTGATCCCCCTGGCGGGAGGCCCGGCACGGGCGGGGTACTTACGCGCACTGGCACAAGCGCTGCAGCTCCGGTCCGGAAACAGGAAAGACCTTGATTTCGAGGGGCGCAGGTCGGACGAGGCAAAGGCGTTGGCAGCGCTCGAGGAGGCGGTCATCGCCGCACCTCCCGATGACCCAGGGCGGCCGGTTCTGCTGGTCGAGCTGGCGCTGGCCAACGCCGTCAACGCAATGCTCGATCCGCGGAGTGGGGAGAGGCTGTCAGCCGCTGCAGTTTCGTTGACGGACAAGGCACTCGTCGCGGCACAGCACGAGGACGGCGTCTACGCCGACGTGCTGCGAAAGGCGGCTCAGGTCCTGCGGATCGTCGCCGAGGGCACTGGACGCCCAGGACTGGCAGCCAGGGCGGCGGAACTGAGCGAGCAGGCGAGCACGCACCGTCGCCCAGATCGTCCTCCGCACGCCGAAGAGCGGGTCCTTCAGTTGCTCGATAAGGCAGGCTCCCTCATCAGGCGCTACAGCTCGGCAGGGAAGGCGGCCGACGCGCGGTTGGCGGTCCGCGCACTCACCGAGGCGATGGAGTTCAGCCAGAACGAGCGGGTCCGTCTGTCCACTCTGGACGACATCACCGGACTGCTGGCGGCCGAGGTCGCCGAACCGCTCGACGATCCCACGTTGAGCCTCCTTGTGTCGTTGCTGACCAAGCTGGCCCACGTCCTCGGCCCCAAGCACGCCCGGCACCCGGACGCACTGGCTCAGCTCGGGATCGCCTACGTCCGGCAGCATCAACGCGTGCACGACTCGGCCACCGTCGACCGCGCGGCAGACGCCTTTCGCGCGGCCGTCGCGGCGACAGAGGACAGCGATCCCCGGCTGGTGAATTACCTGTCCCTGCTCGGGATCACGCTGCGGCAGAAGGCCCGGCAAGGCGCGACGCCGACGGAGCGACAGGCATTGGCCGAGGCCGTCGAGGTGCTCACCAAGGCCGACACGCTGATGCCGGAAGCCCATCCTGGCCGGGCAGCCCTGCGAAACGCGCTGCAGGCGGCCGGCGGACTGATGATGCTGATCCGGTACAAGAACAGGGTAGCGGCCGAGCAGCCGGAGCCGCGGCTGCGGAGCGGGCCCGAGCTGGTAGAAAAGGGGCATTGGGAACAGGTCCGGTACCGGGCCTCCAACGACCGGACCGCGTTGGAGGCCAGCGCGGACCACTTCCGCGCCGCTCTCGTCGCGGGTGGCCTGGGCCGGCGGAAGCGAGTCGAGGCGCTGGTCGATCTCACGACGGCACTGGTGTGGCTGGCCGAACAGACCAGTGAGGCGCCGTACTGGACCGAAGCCGTCGAACGTGGTCGCGAGGCATTGGCCGAGCCCGGATGCCAAGGAGGTTACCGGGCGGAGGCCTGCCGCAGACTGAGTCGCGCGCTAGGGATGCGGTACCAGTCCACGAATGATGAAGAGGTGCTGGAAGAGGCGCTCGCCCTGGCCCGGGAGGACCGATCGCTGCGCTACTACGTCGACGATGGGATCACCGACTCCAATCGCTATGGCCGGATCAAGGATTTCGAGGGGACCGGCAACCTGGTTTCCCTGCTGTTGCTGGACCATCGCAACGGCACCGGCCGTATCGAGGAGGCCGTACGGGTCGGCCGTGAGGCATATCGAGACTGTCCCGAGGACCATCCGGAACGACCGACGGTGTTGACCGCGCTGGCGGACGCGCTGTTCAAGCGCCACCAGCGGTTCGGCAAGCCGGAAGACCTGGCGGAGGCGACGAAGTTGTTGCGGATCGCCAGGGGAGCGTAGATGGAGGCGGTGCTCAGCCTGGCCGAGGCACAGAGATCCCAGTACGAGCAGTCCGGCGCATCGGCGGCGTTGGACGAGGCGATCTCGCTGGGCGAGGAAGCGGTGGCAGAGCTGCGGCCGGGGCATACGCAGCGTCCTCGCGCACAAGCCGGCCTCGCGAGCAGTCTCCTGCTGCGATTCCGGCGCACCAAGTCACGGGAAGATCTGATCGCCGCTATCGCACTTGGCGAGTCGGCGACTGCGGCGACTCCACCCGGGCACGTGCACTTGGCCGGGCGGCTGTGCACGCTGGCGTCAGCCCTGTTGTCGCGCTACGACGACGAACCTGGCGACCAGAACCTCGCCACGGCGGTCGACGCCGCCGAAGCCGCCTTGGACGCGACCCCAGCGGGGCACTCGGAGCGGGCGCAGGCACTGAGCCTGGCGGGGAAGGCCTGGCACCGAGCAGGCGCGCCGGACGAGGCAGCGGGCGCGCTACGTGAAGCGGTCAGCCTCACCCCGGCCGGAGACCCCCGGCTCGCGGACCGGGCGGTCGAACTCGCCACCGTGCTCGCCGAGACCACCGAGACCACCGAGGAGGCCCACCGGGTCGCGGAAATGGCGGCCGCGGTGGAAGACGCGGCGCCCACCATCCGGTTGAGGGCGGCGTCAACCCTCGGCAAGATCGAGGCGGCCCGGCGCGACTGGCAGGCCGCGGCCGAAGCGTTCGGGCGCGCGGTCCGGCTGCTGCCGCTGGTGGCTCCGCGAAACCTCACCCGCGCCGATCTCGAACACCGGCTGGGCGCGCTCGGCCACGTCTCGTGTGACGCCGCCGCGGTCGCCCTGCATGCCGGAGATCCGCCGGCGGCGCTGGAGAATCTCGAACTGGGCAGGGCGACGCTGCTCTCCTACGTGATGGATGCCCGGCAGGACATCGCGGAACTGCGCGCGGTCGACAACGTGCTGGCCGACGAGTGGGAACGCCTGCGTGACCAACTCGACGGCGGGATCAGCTTCGGTCTTCATCCCGATCTGCGGATCCGGCTCGCAGCCGCGTCGGCTGACCTGCTCGGCCGGATCCGGCGGCTTCCCGGCCAGGAAAAGTTCCTGCGGCCACCGTCCGCCGCACAACTGGCCGAGACCGCTACCGAAGGGCCCGTGGTTTGCCTGAACGTCAGCAAGTTCCGGTGTGACGCGCTCGTGCTCACCACCACCGGTGTCGAGGTGGTGCCGCTGCCTGGGCTGACCGAAACGGAATCGGCCAAGCGGCTCGACGAGTTCCTGGACGCCACCAAGGTGATCGGCGACGGTGCGGTCGGGAAAATACGGCTCTCCGCGGAAGGCACGATCGCCGACACACTGGCGTGGTTGTGGGACACCACGGTGGAGCCGGTGCTGACCGCGTTGGGGCACACCGCCTCACATCAGCCCGGCCGGCCGTGGCCGAGGTTGTGGTGGCTGCCGACCGGACCCATGAACTTCCTTCCTCTGCACGCCGCAGGACACCCGGATTCCGGCCCGTCAGCGCTCGATCGGGTGGTCTCCTCATTCACCCCCAGCATCCGGTCACTCGCCTACACGCGACGCCCTGCCGCGCCCGGAGCCGGGCGTCGCCTGTTGGGGGTCGGGGTGTCGCACGTACCGGGCCGGCCCGCGCTCCCGGAAGCGGGGGCAGAGGCTCGGCGAGCGATCACACTGACCGGTGAGCATGGAAACGTGCTGTACGACTCAAGTCGCGAAAGCGTTCGGGCCGCGCTTCCCTGGGCGTCCTGGGTGCACTTCGCGTGCCACGCCGAAACGCGCCCGGCTGAACCGTCGGCGAGCGGGTTGCAACTCTGGGACGGTCCGCTGACCGTCGCCGAGATCAGTACGCTGAATCTGGCTGACGCGGAGCTGGCCTTCCTGTCGGCGTGCTCCACCGCGCGTGGCGCGCAAGAACTCGCCGACGAGTCGATCCACCTCGCGTCGGCCTTTCAGCTCGCCGGGTATCGGCATGTCATCGCGACTTTGTGGCCTTGTATCGACTCAACCGCTACGCAGGTGTCCGACCGCTTCTACCGAGAGGTAGCCCGCGCGGTGCCGTTCGGTCTCGCTTTGCACTCGGCCGTCAGCGGGCTGCGGGAGCGTTACCCCAACATTCCTTCGGTGTGGGCGGGGCACCTGCACGTCGGCCCCTGAACTGATAGGAGATCGAGCCTGTGGGACCAACCCCTTCGAGCGCGCCGCAGCTGATCCTGCTCGTTCTGGTGGTGCTGCCCGGAATCACCTATCAGTTCATCAGGGAACGCTGGCGAGGGGCGGTACCCGGCGAGCAGAATCTGGGTGAACGGATCCTCCGGGCCATCGTCGCTTCGCTGGTGCTGGATTCGCTCTATTTGATCGTCGCCGGGCCGGAACTGCTGAACCTGGTTCGCGGCGGCCAGGCGGGGCAGGGCTGGCGTTGGGATGGGCTGGCCGAGCGGCCACGGGCGATCGCCATGGTCGCGGCCGCACTGCTGGTGGCCATCCCCGCTTCCGCGGCCGCGGTGGTCTCCTACCTGCAACGGCGCCGGTTGAAGACGACGCTGCTACGTACGCCGACCGCGTGGGACCACGCATTCCGTGACCGCGAAGCCGGTTTCGTCCGAGCGCGGCTCAAGGACGGGCATTGGGTCGGCGGCTGGTACGGCGGCCAGTCGTTCGCGAGCGCCTATCCCCGCGAACCAGAACTGTTCCTCCAGCGGCCATGGCAGATGACCGCCGACGGTGTCTTCGTAGCGAAGACCGAACAAAGCAGCGGGCTCTATCTGCGCGGAGACAACGTCGAACTGCTCGAGTTCGTCGACCGGCCCGAGCGAAAGGAAAACCAGGATGAGGCTCAACCCTGACGAGGAGGCCCTGCTGGCCGCGGGGTCGTCCGCACGTGGCGGCTACCGCCCAGACAGCACCTCCGACGATGATCCGGACGTCGCGCCTACCGCGCCCGGCAGCGTTTCCCCGCCGGCTCTGGAAAAGCCGCGGGGATCGGCAGACGAGGACTCAGGGTGAGGGAAAAGCCGTGTCAGCGGCCCCTCCGCAAATCCGAGGCACGCGTGCCCTCGCCCGACCTGCCGACTCCAGTGCAGGAGACATTCTCCAGGCGTGTCCGGTAAGCCCGTTCGATGGACTTCGTGGGCGGCGGTTCGGTCACCGCTGATAGCCGCCCCTCATGCGCCGAGGGTCAGGGTGCGGCCGGCGGAAGGTCCATGATGCCGGTGGCCTGCGACCAGACACAACGCCACGTGCCACCGGCATCGGTGTAGACGTCGGTGTGCCAGGCCTCGTGCCGCGGGATGTCCGCGCCGTCGACGGTGAGTTCGATAGCGCACCGGTAGCGCAGGACGACGACGTCGGTGCCGACGATGGCGTCCACGTCGCCGGTCAGCGCCAGTTCCCGGTAGGCGACCCGCCCGGTGGTGAGGAGATCCAGGTATTCGGCCTTCGTCCACACGGTGCCGGTCGGGTTGCACAACCGGTACTCCGCGGCGTGCAAGCGGTCGTAGGTGCCGCGATCCACGTCGAGGAGACATTGGATCCGCTCCTGCTCGGCCTTGATCACTTGGCCGGCCACATCGTCGGTCATACCCGCTCCTGTTCACTCCGCGTCCGGGTCGCTCAGGCCCCTCGCCCACCGTGAGTATCTACGCAGCCAGGGTATTCGGTGCACAACGAGTGGCTATGCCTTCGAGACACGGCCTGGTACGTGACGTACACCGGTGACGTCGCCCGACGGTCGCCGCGCCAGGAGCCATCCGCCTAATTTCCTCCCGTACCAGGCGTTTCGTGGAAGGAATCAGGATGCTCAGCAGGAGAAGGTTCGCGCGGGCCGTCGTCGCCGCGACAGCGGGAGCCACCGTGGCGAGCTGCTCGGCGCAGCCCGCGGCGGCGCCCGCCACGACCGGCGGGAACGCCTCATTCGGTCCGCTCAAGCAGATCGACGCCGGGGAACTGAGCATCGGTTACGCCGAAGCCGGTCCCGCCGGCGGTCCGGTGGTGGTCCTCCTGCACGGCTGGCCCTACGACATCCACAGCTACGTCGACGTCACCCCGCGCCTGGTCGCGGCCGGGTACCGGGTGATCGTGCCGTTCCTGCGCGGCTACGGGCCGACCCGGTTCCTGTCGAAGGACACGTTCCGCAACGGCCAGCAGACCGCGATCGCCGCCGACATCGTCGCGCTGCTGGACGCCCTCAAGATCGAAAAGGCCGTCTTCGGCGGCTTCGACTGGGGCGCCCGCACGGCCGTCATCATCGCCGCGCTGTGGCCCGAACGGTGCAAAGCACTCGTCTCGGTGAGCGGCTATCTGGTGACCAATCGGGAGACGAACAAGCAGCCGCTCTCCCCCGTCGCCGAATTGGGTTGGTGGTACCAGTACTACTTCGCCACCGAGCGCGGCATCCTCGGCTACACGGGGAACCGCCACGACTTCAACAAGCTGATCTGGAAGATCGCGTCGCCGAAGTGGGCCTTCGACGACGCGACCTACGAACGTTCCGCGGCCTGCTTCGACAACCCGGACCACGTCGCCATCGTGATCCACAACTACCGATGGCGGCTGAGCCTCGCCGACGGCGACCCGGAACTCGACGCGCTGGAAGCGAAACTCGCGCAGGGACCGGCGGTCTCGGTGCCCACCATCACGATCGGCAGCGATTTCGACGGCCCGAACACCGACGGCAAGGCGTACCGGTCGAAGTTCTCCGGCAAGTACGAGCACCGCGTCCTGAACGGGATCGGCCATAACGTCCCGCAGGAGGCACCGGAGGAGTTCGCCAAGGCCGTCCTCGACGTCGACCGGTTCTAACGTGCCCCGGTGAGGTGTTCGAGGGCCAGCTGCGACAGGCGGATGAAGCCGTAACCGCGTTCCGCGGCCTCGTCCGGGTCGAAGTCCTCGAACGCCGATCGGTCCGCCAGCAGATCCGCCGCCGTCTCGCCCTCGTTCAGGGTCGGCGTCGCCAGTTCCGGGACGAGCGCGGCGTCCAGCGCGGCACGCACCTCGGAGTCGGCGCGGAACGCGCGGGCGCGTTCCGCGAACAGGAGGTAGCTGGCCATGTTGGCCTCGGCACTGGCCCAGACGCCGTCCATGTTCTCCGTGCGCAGCGGCTTGTAGTCGAAATGCCGCGGCCCGTCGTAGCCGCCGTGTTCCAGCAGATCGACCAGGAAGAACGACGACAGCACGTCGCCGTGCCCGAAAACGAGGTCCTGGTCGAACCGCGGGCCGCGCTGGCCGTTGAGGTCGATGTGGAACAGCTTGCCCTGCCACAGGGCCTGTCCGATGCCGTGGACGATGTTGAGCCCGGCCATCTGCTCGTGCCCGACCTCCGGGTTCACGCCGACGATCTCGTGGTTGTCCAGCGTGGAGATGAACGCGAGCGCGTGCCCGATCGTCGGCAGCAGGATGTCGCCGCGTGGTTCGTTCGGCTTCGGCTCGAGCGCGAGCCGGAGGCCGTAGCCCTGGTCGAGGACGTACTGAGCGAGGAAATCGATGCCCTCGCGGTAGCGGTCCATCGCCGCGCGGATGTCCTTCGCGGCGTCGGTCTCACTGCCTTCCCTGCCGCCCCAGAGCACGAACGTCGACGCGCCGAGCTCGGCAGCGAGGTCGAGGTTCCGGAGCACCTTCCGCAGCGCGTAGCGGCGGACGTCGCGATCGTTGCTGGTCAGACCGCCGTCCTTGAAAACGGGGTGGCTGAACAGATTCGTGGTGACCATCGGGACGACGAGACCGGTGTCGGTGAGCGCGCCCTGGAAGCGCTTGAGGTGCCGTGCGCGCTCCGCGTCGGCCGAACCGAACGGGACGAGGTCGTCGTCGTGGAAGGTGATCCCCCAGGCGCCGAGATCCGAGAGACGGCGCACGGCTTCGACCGGGTCGAGCGGAGGACGGCTCGCCGGGCCGAACATGTCGTTCGCCTGCCAGCCCACGGTCCACAGTCCGAAGCTGAACTTGTCCTCACGCGTCGGTGCCTGAGCCATCTCGCCTCCCAATTAGTTTGATGCCTGAACTTATCGACGCCGCTCCGGCGGGTCAAGGCTTTCGTTCAGGCATCGAACGAATAGAATCGCCCGATGATCGGCACGCGTCCGGCGGGACAGCACACCGTGCGGCAGCACAACGCGACCCTCGTCCTCGGCGCGATCGCGGACGGGCCGGGCGCTTCGCGGGCAGGCCTCGCCGCCGCCACCGGACTCACGAAGGCCACGGTGTCGACCGTGGTCGACCGCCTGATCGCGGCGGATCTCGTGGCCGAAGGCGAACCGGAACAGCGTGTCGGCCCCGGACGGCGTGGCACCGTCGTGTCGCTCTCCCCCACCGGCCCGCACGGGCTTGGGATCGAGATCGGCGTCGACTACCTGGCGTCCTGTCTCGTCGACCTGACCGGCACCGTCCGCGCCCAGGAGGTCCGGTACGCGGACAACCGGACCCCGCGTGTCTTCCAGCGAGTCTCGGCGTTCCTTCGCAAAGCACGGAAGCAGGCGGACACGCTGGGCGTACCCGTCGGCGGCGTCGGTATCGCGGTCCCGGGCCTGGTCGAATCCGGGCTCGTGCGGCTCGCGCCCAACCTGGGCTGGCGCGACGTCGACCTCGCCGACCGGCTCGGCGAGACGTTCACCGTCGCCAACGAAGCGAATTTCGCGGCACTCGCCGAACTCTGGCACGGCACGGCGTTGCCGGATTTCGTCCACGTGTCCGGCGAGATCGGGATCGGTGCGGGGATCGTGCTGGACCGCGCCCTGTTCGAAGGCGTCCGCGGCGCGGGCGGCGAGATCGGCCACCTGCCGGTGGCGCCCGACGGCCCGCCGTGTTCCTGCGGTGCGAACGGTTGCCTGGAACGGATGGCGGGCCAGGAGGAGATCCTGCGGCTCGCGGGCGCGGAAACGGTGGACGATCTGGTCTCCGCGCTGGAATCCGGCGACGACGCGGCGGTTTCCGCGGTGACCACCGCCGCGGGACATCTGGGCGTCGGACTGTCCACTGTGGTCAATCTGATGGATGTTCCGGCGGTGGTGCTAGGCGGAACCTACGCGCGACTGGAGCCGTGGTTGCGTGAGCCACTCCTCGCCCAGCTGGAACGCCGCGTGCCCAGCACGGCGTGGTCGCCGGTGCGGGTCGTCCGCTCGGCGCTCGGCACGGGAGCCGCCGTCCGCGGGGCCGCCGGCTCGGTGATCCGCGGCATCCTCGCGGACCCCGAGCACTATCTCACGACTCACTGGCCATCCGATCAGGACGCTCAGGGCCACTGACCCCGGGCAGCAACGGCTCGATCGCCTGCGCCCGGCGTTCGATGTCGGGCCGCCGGGCCCGCCGCGCGTAATCGATGAGGGCGTCCCGGTCGTCCTGGAGAAGCCAGCCCTGCTCACTCCCGGTCTCCAACCGCACGAGGTACTGCACCAGTTCCACCGACTCGGCACCGAACTCCCGCATCCGGCGCGTCAACAGCTCCGCCGCGGCGAGGTAGCCGTTGTTCCACGCGTGGACCGCCAGCAGCTGCGCCGTCGCGGCGAGGATGTCGCCGAGATGGAACCCGCCCTCCGCCGCGAGATGGCCCGCGAGGCGAAAACTGCGTCTGCCCTCGCCGACCGGCCCCTCCTCGCGAATCGCTTCGAGCAGCGCCCCGATCTGCCGCGTCAGGTAGTCCTGACCCGCGCCCTCCACCGTCACCGCATTCCTCCACCCAGTCGCCGCGATCGTAGGAAGGTGTCAATGGGGAGTAGGCCAGATACGTCGAATGCCGAACCGTTATCACCCGAATGGGGTGTTCGGCGGTGCGTTTCGGTCAAGAGCCACGGGCTGGTCTCGCCCGCGGGACGCCAACCCGGTGCTCGTGGTGCTGCCTCTCGACGTCGCGCTGGGTCATCCCACGTGCGGCTTCGACGCAGCCGCCTGGGCGCCTTGCTCGTGGCCGAAGGAACCGGCCTCGCGCAAGGCACGACGACCGCCAACAAGAGCAGGACACCCGCCACGTTCCCTCCGCCATCGAACCCGCCTGTATTCGGCGGACGGATGGAGAGCGTTACAGAGGCAGGAACAACCGGTGGTGGCGGTGATCGCCCGTGCGCCGAATACGCGCGTCCGTGAAGGCCTCCTTCCCTGCTCTCAGGGTCAGAGTCGAGATTGCGCAGGCCTGGTTCTGAACGCTGACAGGGCGGGCAATGCCTCAGTGTCCACAAGGGACACTTCTGGCGGCTGAATGTCCCATTGATGCACTTATGTACGGTTCTGTGCAGGGGTCGTGAGTGATAAAGAGGGTTAAAGCGACCAAAGACACTCACGACGCCCTCGCAAAGACACGCAAACCGCCCAAATCGGGCACGTCGGCTTCGATTCGAGTCCCTTGTGGACAGTCAAGATCCAGCTCTGCGGGCTGAGCCGCTCCTGCGAAACCCGCCACGACTGCCGCTGCCCACATGGCAGCGGCGCAGACCAGCAGCTATGCGACTTTGCCGGGCCCCTGACCTCAGGGCAGGGCAGGAGACCTTTACGGACCTTGCCGACCGCGGCTTCCGAGGAAGCATGCCGGCTCCAACGCCACTCAGGACGCCTGAAGTACGTGAAGGTCGCCTCTCTACCGCGTTAGACGCAGCAAAGGGCGGCTTTCACACGCCGTCGTCGTGACTGGTGGGGCCAGTGAAGTCACGTGAGGGGAACTTCAGGGGACCCAGGGTCCCTCAAGGAGTCCTTCACGGACCGCATCGGCCGAAAGTGCCTGGTCGCGCACGACGACACTCGCGCGGACGGGCCTCACCACTCACGAGGGGCGACGCCCGGCTGTTCTTCGAAGATCAGCCACGTCCGCGTCGACCGCACGCCGTCCAGCGCCTGCAAGCGTTCCAGGACGACGTCCCGCAGCGAAGCGTTGTCCGGCGTCCGTACCAGCAGCAGGATGTCGAAGTCGCCGCCGACGAGCGAAACGTGCTCGACGAACGGGATCTGCCGCAGCTCGGCTGACATCGTCCGCCATGACGTCTGCTCGACGGTGATCAGGATGTACGCGCTCGTCCCGAGTCCGGCGCGCCGCGGGTCGATCCTGGCGCCGAAGCCGGTGATGACGCCTTCGGACATCAGCCGATCCAATCTCGCGTAGGCGTTGGTGCGCGAGATATGCAGGCGCTCCGCCAGCGCGCGGACGGCGAGTCTGCCGTCGGCCGTCAGCTCGGCGAGGATCGCGCGGTCGATGTCGTCGAGGGCAAGGACCGTTCGTCCCGGATCCCGGCCGTGAGCCATGCCACTACTGGACGGTTTGCCCGGCTGAACCGATTCGGAGGACATTTTGTCGCTCATTTCCCGTACCTCTTGAACACTGGGACTCCGGAAACCACCATCTCAGCATCATATGTCTGTGAAAGGTGGTGCTGCGCCATGTCGCGGGAGACCCCTGCCGCCGCGTTGCTGCCGTCCGGGATCCCGGTGCGGTTCCTCGCCGAGGACGGCACACGCGTCGACGAGCACGGTCACTATTCCGAGCCGCCGTCCGAGCGGCTCGTCGAGGCCTATCGGCTGATGGTGCTCGGCCGCCGGTTCGACGCGCAGGCGACCGCGCTGACCAAGCAGGGCCGTCTCGCGGTCTATCCGTCGAGTGCGGGCCAGGAGGCCTGCCAGGTCGCGAGCGCGCTTGCCCTCACCGACGCCGATTGGCTCTTCCCCACCTACCGTGACTCGGTCGCGCTGGTCGCCCGCGGGCTCGAACCGGGCGAGATCCTGACGCTCCTTCGCGGCGACGCGCACTGTGGCTACGACCCCGCCAAGACCCGTGTCGCTCCCCAGTGCACCCCGCTGGCGACGCAGACTCTCCACGCGGCCGGGCTCGCCCACGCGATGCAGCGACGAGGCGAGGACTCCGTCGCGTTCGCACTCATCGGTGACGGCGCCACCAGCGAAGGCGACTTCCACGAGGCGCTCAACTTCGCGGCCGTGTTCAAGGCTCCCGTGGTGTTCTTCGTGCAGAACAACGGGTTCGCGATCTCGGTGCCGTTCGAAAAGCAGAGCGCCGCTCCCGCTCTGGCGTACAAGGGTGTCGGCTACGGCGTCCGCTCCGAGCAGGTCGACGGCAACGACGCCGTCGCGGTCCTTTCGGTGCTGGACGACGCCGTCGCGCACGCGCGGGCCGGCCTCGGGCCGGTGCTGGTCGAGGCGCACACCTACCGGATCGACGCGCACACGAACGCCGACGACGCCACCCGCTACCGCGATCAGGCCGAGGTCGAGAAATGGCGCGCCGCCGACCCGGTGCGTCGTCTCGAAACGTACCTGACCAGCGAGAACCTGTTGTCCGGCAACGATATCGAGCGATTTCGGGCCGAGGCGGAGACGTTCGCCGCCGGGGTGCGCGACACCCTCAACGCCGACGTCGAGCCCGATCCGATGTCGCTGTTCGAGCACGTATACGCCGTTCCGACCCGCCAGCTGGCCGCCCAGCGGGCGCTGGTCGCGGCCGAATTGGAGGCCTGATGACCGAGATTTCGATGGCACAAGCCCTCAACGCCGCTTTGCGGGACGCGATCAAGGACGACGACCGCGTGCTCATCTTCGGCGAGGACGTCGGCCCGCTCGGCGGCGTGTTCCGGGTGACCGACGGCATCACCGCCGACTTCGGCGAGGAGCGCTGTTTCGACACGCCGCTGGCCGAATCCGGCATCGTCGGTTTCGCGGTCGGGATGGCGATGGGCGGGTTCCGCCCGGTGGTCGAGATGCAGTTCGACGCCTTCGCCTACCCTGCCTTCGAGCAGATCACCTCGCACGTCGCGAAACTGCGCAACCGCACCCGAGGCGCGCTGTCGCTGCCGATGGTCATCCGCATCCCCTACGCGGGCGGGATCGGCGGCGTCGAGCACCACTGCGATTCGAGCGAGGCCTACTACACCCACACGCCCGGCCTGCGCGTCGTCACGCCCGGCACTCCCCAGGACGCCTACGACCTCCTGCGCGACGCGATCGACTCACCGGATCCGGTGATCTTCCTCGAACCCAAATGCCGCTACTGGTCGAAGGAACCCGTGTCCTTCACCCGGGACGGCGCGGCCATGGACCGCGCGGTCGTCCGCCGCGAGGGCAAGGACGTCACGCTGATCGCGTACGGCCCGATGGTCGCCACCGCGCTGGAGACCGCGGAGGCCGCAACCGCCGAAGGCTGGGACGTCGAGGTCGTCGATCTCCGGTCGCTCAGCCCGTTCGACGACGAGACCGTGACCGCTTCGGTGCGCCGCACCGGACGCGCCGTCGTCGTCCACGAGGCCGCCGGGTTCGGCGGCTACGGCGCCGAGGTGGTCGCCCGGGTCACCGAGCAGTGCTTCCACCAGCTGCACGCGCCGGTCCTGCGGGTCACCGGCCTCGACATCCCTTACCCGCCACCGAAACTGGAGCGCCATCAGCTTCCGGACGTCGACCGGATCCTGGACACCGTCGCCCGGCTGCAGTGGAACGACGAACCGGTGGTGGCCGGTGCCTGACTTCCTGCTCCCGGACCTCGGCGAGGGGCTGACCGAAGGCACCATCGTCACCTGGCTCGTCGCGGAGGGCGACACCGTCGGTATCGACCAGCCCGTCGTCGAAGTGGAGACCGCGAAGGCCGCGGTCGAGGTGCCGGTGCCGTTCGCCGGCGTCGTCACCCGTCTCCACGGCGAGCCCGGTCAGTCACTGCCGGTCGGTGCTCCCCTGCTCACCATCGGGCCCGGTTTCACCGAACCCGGCGTGACGACCGCGAGCGAAGGCAGCGGCAACGTCCTCATCGGCTACGGCACGACCACCACGACGAGGCGCCGCCGGACACGCACTGTCGTCGCGACTCCCGAAAAGCCGTCGAAAGCACCCGGTGTGATCTCGCCGTTCGTCCGCAAGATGGCCGCCGACAACAAGATCGACCTGACGAAGCTGACCGGCAGCGGTCCGGGCGGCGTCATCCGGCGCGCCGACGTCGAAGCGGCGCTCACCGTCCCCGAGCAGAGGGACGGCGAAACGCGGATCCCGCTGACCGGCGTTCGCAAGGCGGTCGCCGACAAACTGACGACTTCGCGCCGTCAGATCCCCGAAGCGACGGTCTGGGTCGACGTCGACGCGACCGGACTCGTCGCGGCGCGCAAGTCGCTCAACGCCTCGGCGCCGGATCGCCCGGTGAGCCTTTTGGGCCTCGTCGCCCGGTTCGCCGTGGCGGGCCTGCGGAAGTACCCGGAACTGAACTCGCGCGTCGAGGGCGACGAAATCGTCCAGCTGCGGGACATCAACCTCGGTTTCGCCGCGCAGACCGACCGCGGTCTCGTCGTGCCGGTGGTCCGCGACGCGGGCTCGCTGTCCACAAGGGAGCTTTCGGCCGCGATCGGAGACCGCACCGCCCAGGCCAGGGAAGGGAAACTCGGTCCGGCGGGCCTCACCGGCGGGACCTTCACGGTCAACAACTACGGCGTGTTCGGGGTCGACGGCTCGGCCGCGATCATCAACCACCCGGAAGCGGCGATTCTCGGCATCGGCCGGATCATCGACCGTGCCTGGGTGGTCGACGGCGCGCTCGTGGCGCGCAAGATCTGCGAGCTGACCCTGGCGTTCGACCACCGGGTGTGCGACGGCGGGACCGCCGGCGGATTCCTGCGGTTCGTCGCCGACTGCGTCGAGTCGCCGGTCACCGCGCTCGGGGAGCTCTGAGCGGGTCGCACAACCCGCGGTTGTGACCCGCCAACGACCCGTTGTTCGACTTGCGAGCCCCGGCTTGCTTTGATCTCGCGAGTGGGTGGGAGATCGCTGGGGAGACGGTTCGGCTGGCTGTGGGCGGCATACGCGGCGAGCGCGTTCGGAACGAGGTTCGCGTTCGACGCGTTCAGCCTGATCGCCATCGTGGCACTGGGCGCGGGCACCACGGAGGTCTCGCTGCTGGCGGCCGCCGGTCTGGTCGTGGGCGCCGTGGTCGCGCTGCCGCTCGGCCCCTGGGTCGAGTTCCGCCGCAAACGGCCGGTGATGATCGCGACGGATCTGATCCGGTGCGCGGCACTGCTGACCGTCCCGGTGGCTTATGCGTTCGGGTTGCTCGGCTTCGGTCAACTCCTCGCCGTGTCCGTCGTCGTCGCCGCGGCCGACATCACGTTCCTTGCCGCCAGTGGGGCGTTCCTGAAAACCCTGCTGCCACCTGAAGATCTGCTGGTCGCGAACGCCCGATTCGAATCGACGACCTGGACGGCGACCGTGCTCGGTCCGCCGCTGGGCGGTTTCGCCGTCGGCCTCTTCGGGCCGGTGATCACGATCGCCGCCGACGCGGTCAGTTATCTGCTCTCGGCGATCGGGATCCGCGCGGTCGGTGGTTCGGAACCGCCACCACCCGCGAAACCGGAAGGTCCTCGGCTGACCGGCCGCGACCTGCGGGAAGGCTGGCGGTTCATCCTCACTCACCCGTTGCTGCGGCCGCTGTTCGTCAACACGATCGTGGTCAACGGCCTGATCATGGCGACCGCGCCGCTGATGGCCGTCCTGATGCTCGGGCAACTCGGCTTCGCTCCGTGGGAGTACGCGGTCGCCTTCGCCGTGCCCTGCCTCGGTGGGCTGATCGGGGCGAGGCTCTCCCGGACCGTGGTCGACCGGTACGGCCGCGACAGGGTCCTCTTCGTCGCCGGTTGGCTGCGGGTCTGCTGGCCTGTCGGGCTGGTCTTCGTCCAGCCCGGTGTTCCCGGGCTGATCCTCGTCATCGTCGTCGAATTCTGCCTGATCACCTGCATCGGCGTGTTCAACCCGGTGCTCGCCACCAGCAGGCTCGAACAGGTCCCCCTCGACCGCGCGGCGCGAACGCTGTCGGCTTGGTCGATCGCCGGAAAACTCACCACCGCCTCGCTGACCGCGCTCTGGGGCCTGCTCGCGGCGTTCACCGGACCGCGGGCGGCGGTCGGCATCGCCGGAGCGCTCATGCTCGCCACCCCGCTCCTGCTCCCCCGAAACCGTCGGACCCCTGTGCGAGTATCCACGCATGCCGATCAAGAGAGTGGTAGCCGACCTCGAGACCAAGTCACTTGAGCAGACGAAAGCCTTTTACGAGCGGGTGCTCGGTTTCGAAGTGGTGATGGACCACGGCTGGATCGTGACCCTGGCCGATCCGGACCGGCCGGAGGTGCAGCTGAGTCTCATGACCCACGACGAGACGGCGCCCGTCGTCCCGGCCGTCTCGATCCAGGTGGACGACGTCGACGCGGCGTACGAGGAAGCGAAGGCGTCCGGCGCCGAGATCGTGCACGAACTGACCGACGAACCGTGGGGCGTCCGGCGGTTCTTCGTCCGCGATCCCGGTGGTCACGTGGTCAACGTGCTCGCGCACCGCTGAGGAGGTTTCATCAGAATTTCATGACTCGTCCCTAGCGTTCGAACACACACCGTAGTCGAACGAAAGGGGCATGAATGTGAAGAAATTCAGGGGGGTCCTGGCGGCGGCCGCGCTGGCCGCCGGCCTGATCGGCGCCGTCGCCCCGACGGCACAGGCCGACCAGTCGCGTTACTACATCCTCATCGGGGGCACCTGCGACGGGGCCGCGACCGTCTACAACGACGCCTGGTTGCGGGGCGGGATCAAGAAGGTGGTCCACTACCCGGCAGGGGCCGCCGGAGCACCGAACTGCGACCAGACGCCGATGGACCAGAGTGTCGCGCGCGGGCACGAAGAAGCCCGTCGTGTCGCCCAAAGCTCCTTCGACGAGAACCCCGGCGCGGAATTCATCGTCGTCGGCTACTCGCAGGGCGCGCTGGTCGCGAACCTTGTGCTCAACGACATCGCCGACGGGAAGCTGGCCGTGGACAAATCGCGGTTCAGGGCGAAGATCTTCGCCGACCCGATGCAGCCCGCCGGCCCGCCGGGACGCGGGATCAGCGCGGTGCTCCCGCCGGGTACCGGGGCGCCGTCGCCGTTCGGCGGCTACGTGTCGTTCGGTCCCGGCCGCACCGACTTCGGTGGTATCCCGTACATCCGCTACTGCATCGAAACCGACGGTGTCTGCCACTTCGACACCATCGAAGCGCCGGGTGGGTACTTCGCCCAGCACCTGTGTTACCAGTGGGCCCGGCCCACCGATCACCGCTCGATCATGGAGGACACGATCGCGGACGGCG
The DNA here is from genome assembly GCF_046548895.1 of Amycolatopsis sp. cmx-4-54. Taxonomy (NCBI): domain Bacteria; kingdom Bacillati; phylum Actinomycetota; class Actinomycetes; order Pseudonocardiales; family Pseudonocardiaceae; genus Amycolatopsis; species Amycolatopsis sp. cmx-4-54. The sequence continues at coordinate 618,608 of NZ_JAEBEJ010000001.1, read as the reverse complement.
TGTACACCAACGGATCGCACGCGTTGCCGCGGCAGAACTGCCGTCCACCGTGGCCGGTGGCGTGACCGGCTGAAGACGGCTGTCACCCGGCGCCCGATCGCCGGGTGACAGCGGTTCGGGCGATGGCCCGCCCACAGTGTCGTGGGCGGGCCATCGTCGAGCTACCGGACCGGTGCCACCGGCGCCGGGGCGTGCCCGGTCGGCCGGGCGGTGAACGTGCCCCGGCCTTGGGTCCGGCTGCGCAGCCGCGTCGCGTAGCCGAACAGTTCGGCCAGCGGCACGATCGCGGTGACCACGGTCGTTCCCGCGCGCACCACCGAACCCAGCACCCGGCCCCGCCGTGCGGCGAGGTCGCCGAGCACCACGCCGACAGCGCTTTCGGGCACGGTCACGGTCACTTCGGCGACCGGCTCCAGCAGGGTGATCGTGCCGGCGGCCAAAGCCGCCCGGAGCGCGAACCGCCCGGCCGTCCGGAACGCCATCTCCGACGAATCCTTCGAATGGGTGGCCCCGTCGGTCAGCGTGACCCGCACACCGGTCACCGGATGCCCGCCGAGCGGGCCTTCCGCCAGCGCGTCACGGCAACCCGCTTCGACGGCGCGGACGTATTCCCGCGGCACGCGGCCACCGACCACAGTGGACTCGAACTCGAATTCCCCTTCCTCCAACGGTTCCGTGTCGATGACGACGTGGGCGAACTGCCCGGCGCCGCCGTCCTGCTTGACATGCCGGTAGACGAAACCGGACACGCCGCTGGCCACCGTCTCGCGGAAGGCGACGCGAGGTCGCCCGACGCCGACGTCGAGGCCGTGGTCGCGCCGGATCTTCTCCACCGCCACCTCCAGATGCAGCTCGCCCATTCCCGAGAGCAGGGTCTGGCCGGTCTCGCGATCGGCCCGGATGACCAGCGACGGATCCTCCTCGACCAGCCGCGCCAGCGCCGACATCAGCCGGTCCGCGTCGGTTCCCGTCCGCGCCTCGACGGCGATCGACACGACCGGATCGGCCACGACGGGCGGCTCGAGCAGGAGCGGCTCCGACGGTGTGCACAGCGTCGCGCCGGCCCGCGCCGTCTTCAGCCCGACCACCGCGACGATGTCGCCCGCGACGGCGCTGTCCACCCTGGTGTGCCGGTCCGCCTGGACCCGCAGGATGCGGCCGACGCGCTCGATACGACCGCTGCCCACGTCCATCACCGCTTCCGAAGTCCGGATCGTGCCCGAATACACCCGCAGGTACGTCAACCGCCCGGTGGCGGTCGAGGTCACCTTGAACACCAGTGCCGCGAACGGCGCCGACGGATCGGCGGGCCGTTCGTGGGCCTTGCCTTCGTACTCACCCTGGACCGGCGGGACATCCGACGGCGAGGGCAGATACGCCACCACGGCGTCCAGCAACGGCTCCACACCGCGATCGCGGTAGGCCGAGCCGCACAGCACCACGACGCCCTCCCCGGTACGGGTCAGCTCGCGCAACGCCGAGACCAGCGTCTCCGTCGAAACCACCGAAGACTCGCAGAACTCCTCCAGCGCGGCCGGATGGAGTTCCGCGACGGTCTCTTCGAGCAGACGGCGGCGCCGGTTCGCTTCGTCCACAAGGGACTCCGGAACCGGTCCTTCCGCCGCCCGCTCGGCGCCGTCGGCCCGGACGAGCGACCGCATCCGCAGCAGGTCGACGACGCCGACGAATCCGTCTTCCTTCCCGATCGGCAGCTGGACCACCAGCGGGCGCGGATGCAGCCGCTCCCGGATGGACTCCACGGCCGCGTCCAGGTCGGCGCCCGCGCGGTCGAGTTTGTTGACGAACGCGATCCGCGGTACGCCGTGCCGGTCGGCCTGACGCCACACCGATTCGCTCTGCGGTTCGACCCCGGCGACGCCGTCGAACACCGCGATCGCGCCGTCGAGGACCCGGAGCGACCGTTCGACCTCGTCGGAGAAGTCGACGTGGCCTGGCGTGTCGATCAGGTTGATCAGATGGCCGTCCCACGAACAGCTGACCGCGGCGGCGAAGATGGTGATGCCACGGTCTCGCTCCTGGGAATCGAAGTCGGTCACGGTCGTGCCGTCGTGGACCTCACCACGTTTGTAGGTGGTGCCGGTGACGTACAGGATCCGTTCGGTGAGAGTGGTCTTGCCCGCGTCGACGTGAGCGAGGATGCCCAGATTGCGGACGGCGGACAGGGGGACGGTGCGCATGGCACGGGCCTTTCGAAAATGATCTCCGGAGCTCGGACTGCGCGATTCGGGCGAACGCGGGCAGGCGCTCTCGCCGTCGAAAGGCGACGGGAAGAGGGCGCGAAAAGTCAGGCGTTCGTCGACGGGGCCGGTGCTAGCCGCGCGGCAGGCACCGGATGCGCGGAGACACGAGGATCACCTCGTAGCGGGCCGAGGGGACGACGACGGCGTGGTGATGACGCACTGTCCTGCCCTTCCTCGCCGGGATGATTCGCGGCGAGTGTAGCCACCGGAGACGCGGGCCGGGAACCGGTTTTCCGCGGATCCGGGGGGAAACTCGGCGGAGACCGACCAGTTTCCGGTGACGGCGGTGTCCATCCGTTCGAGAGACACCACAGGAGGAGGAAGGAACCGGGCATGGGGGCCAACGAGCTGCTGAGCTTGGCGAAGACCGGTGACGGCGCGGCGTTCCGTGATCTCGTCGCGCCGTACCGGCGTGAACTGCAGGTGCACTGCTACCGGATCCTGGGCTCCGTGCAGGACGCCGAGGATCTGCTGCAGGAGACGTTGCTGGCCGCGTGGCGCGGGATCGACGCGTACGAGGAACGCGCGTCCGTGCGGACGTGGTTGTACCGGATCGCGACCAACCGCTGCCTCAACGCGCTGCGGGCGGGCGGTCGCCGCCCGCCCGACCACGCGGCCTACCGACCGGAGGTCCCGTTGCCCGAGCCGTCGCGCCGCCGCCCGGAACCCAGCTGGCTGGAGCCCTACCCCGACGTCCTGCTCGACGGGATCGCCGATCAGGTGCCCGGCCCGGAGGCGCGTTACGAGATCAGGGAGTCGATCTCGCTCGCGTTTCTGGCGGCGCTCCAGCAACTTCCGCCGCGACAGCGGGCCGTGCTGGTGCTTCGGGACGTCCTCGGGTTCCGCGCCGCCGAGGTGGCCGGGATTCTCGACACCACGGAGAACGCCGTGACCAGCGCGCTCAGCCGGGCGCGTTCGGCCTTGGCCAAGGAGATGCCGGACGGCGGACGCGAGACCGCTCCCCTGCCGGATTCGCCGCGCGAACGCCGGATCGTCGACGAGTTCACCCGAGCCTTCGAGGCCGGCGACGTCGAGGCCATCGTGGCGCTGCTGACCGACGACGCGTGGCTGACCATGCCCCCACTTCCCCTCGAGTACCAGGGTCCGGACGCCGTTGGGCACTTCTTGGCGACCGTCGCGTACTGCGACGGCCGCCGGTACTCGCTGATCCCGACCCGCGCGAACGGCCAGCCCGCCTTCGGTTGCTACCTCCGTGATCCGGGGACGCCGATCGGCCACGCGCACGGCGTGCTCGTGCTGGAACTGGCCGGTGACCGGATCATCGCGGTGACCCGGTTCCTCGACAACTCGCTGCTCGCCGCCTTCGGCCTGCCCCGTTCGCTCCGTGGAGGAATCCGATGACCGATCTGAATGCTCGCGCCGAAACGCTCCGAGCCCTGCACAGCGGGGAAATGCTCGTCCTGCCGAACGTCTGGGACGCGGCGAGCGCCGAAGTCGTGGCGGAGGCGGGATTCCCGGCGATCGCCACCGCCAGTGCCGCCGTGTCGGCGATGCTCGGCCATCCCGACGGCGAAGGCGCGCCGTGGCGAGAGATGTTCGCGGCGGCGGGCCGGGTCGCCCGCGCGGTGTCGTTGCCGGTCACCGTGGACGCGGAAGCCGGATACGGCTTGGCGCCGCGGGAATTCGTGGACCGGCTGCTGGAGACCGGCGCCGTCGGCTGCAACCTGGAGGACACCGATCACCGGACCGGCAAGCCGGCCGACGCCGACGAGCACGCCCAGCGGCTCGCGGACATCCGCTCGGCCGCGACCGAGGCGGGCGTCCCGATCGTCGTCAACGCCCGGGTCGACACGTTCCTGGGCGACCGCGGGATCCCGGAGCCGGAAAGACTTGCCGAGGCCATCCGGCGGGGCAGGCTCTACCGGGAGGCCGGCGCCGACTGCGTCTATCCGATCGGGGTGCGACGCCGGGACGACCTCGCCACGCTGGTCACCGAACTCGCCTGTCCGGTGAACGGCAACGTCGGCGAGGAACTGGATCTGACCGCGCTCCGGGAACTCGGCGTGGCACGGGTGTCGTACGGCCCGCGCTTCTATCGCGCCGCGCTGGAGGGTTTCCGGACGGCCATCGAGAGGCTGTAGAAGGCGCACCCTCAGGGGTTGCGAAAGCCACTTTCGCAACGTCGAACGTTGTGAAAGTGGCTTTCGCGTCTCTCCCGTCACTTGCAGAACGCGGTGTCCACGGTGGCCATGACCGCCTTGGAGCCCCTCTCCGCGTCGCCGAAGGTGCCCGGCATCGCGGTCACCGCGAGCCCGACGATGCGGCCGTCTTCCGTGGCCCCACCGCGGGTTTCGAAGCCGTGGATGTCCCCGCCGTGTCCCCAGTACACGCCGCCGCAGCTCAGCGGATTGCTCATCAGGCCGAGGCCGTATTTCGTACCGGGGAACAGGGGTGCGTCGACCGTCTTCCGCATTTCGGCCAGCTGCGCGGCGGGCAGCAGCCTGCCTTCGAGCAACACCTTGAAGAACTTGCCGAGGTCACTGGGGGTCGAGATCAGCTGGCCGGCGGCGCCACCCCAAGACGGGTCCAGCTCCGTCACGTCGATCACCTTTCCGGTGGCGGCGTTGCCGATGGCGTACCCCTGCGGATGCCGTCCCTGAATGGTCTGATCGCCGACCTGCGGCCAGTACGTGTGCTTCAGACCCGCCTTCTTGATCACACGTTCGGTGATCTGCTCCTGGATCGGGCGTCCGGTCACCTTCTCGATCAGCATGCCCGCCAGCAGATAGCCGGTGTTGCTGTACTCCCATTTGGTGCCGGGCGCGAACTTCACCGGGTGACTCAAGGCTGCGGCGAGCAGTTCGTGGTTCGGGACGTACCGGTGCTGCATCTGCTCGAAGTTCTCCAGCCCGAGGTACTCGGTGTAGTTCGGCAGCCCGCTGGTGTGCTGCAGCAGCTGCCGGACGGTGATCGCGGTGGCGTCGATGCCCTCGCCACGCACGATCCCGGGAAGGTACTTCTCGATCGGCGCGTCCAGCTCCACCTTGCCCTCGGCCACCAGTTGCAGGACCGCGACCGCCGTGAACGTCTTGGTGTTGCTGCCCGCCCGGACCGTGCCGTCGCGGGGAACCGGGACCTGGCGATCGATCCGCGAGGAGCCCGCGACCAGCGACGTCGCACGCCTTCCGTCTGCCACGTAGGCGAGCGCGGCCGGGAACTTCTCCTGACGCACCAACGAATCGAGACCCTTCTGCAGCTCCGGCCCCTTGGCCGGGGCCGCGTCCGCCGCCGTGGTCCACGCGGTGCCCAGCAGCCCCGCCACCGTCAAGACCACGACACCCTTGCGTACTGTCATTCGCACTCCTCGCTCGAACGGATCGACACCTCTGACTCTGGCCGGATCGGGCGCGAAGATCAGGAGTGCTGACTGCCGAATCCGGGGTAGCGCCAGCGCTACCCATGAGCGTCCGCGAATATTTTCGGACCAGAATTCGTCCCACCATTGTCCGCGCGGGTCACGGCTGGCTAAGGTCAGTTCGGAAGTGGACTAGACCACCCGAGGCCGGGAGGCGACGATGCCCCTCGACGAACAGCAGACCTGGGCAATGCTGCGAGAGCTGGACGAACCCGGCCACTGGGAGGTGCCGCACGACTTCGACGGACCGGCCGAACGGGCCCGATTCGAACGACTGGCCGAACGGCTCGGCCGCCGTTTCGACTGCACCTGCGAAGTCGACCGCCACGTCCAGGACGCCAGCCACCTCGGCAGGATCGTGCTCCCGGCGAGCGCGACCTCCGCGCGCGACCAGGTGACCGTCACCGTCAGCAATTTCGGTGGCCTCGTCGCGGTGACGCTGGGGGATCCGGGCAGCTACGACGAAGACGAGGAACGGGAGTTCTTCCCGGCACCGGTCCGGCGACGGGTCGAGGACGAACTGGAAGCACTCGGCTACCTGCCCGTCCCCGAACACCCGCTATGGACCAGGTACACCGGAATCAGTGGATTCGACGCCCTCTATCCCCCGGACCGGCCGCCGTCGTGGTGGGATCGGTTCTTCGACTACCTCTAGCGCGTGTTTCACAAGTCAAGTTCGCGGTCTTCGCGCCCAGGCGGCCCCTGGCGGCACGGGCGGATGCGGCCGAGTACGACCCGGTACGAGGCCGATCCGCCCCCACCGTCAGGAACCACCTGGATCACGAAGCACATCGAACAGACTTGTGAAACACGCGCTAGGCGTTGCTCGGCGCGAGCGCGTCGGCGAGTTCCGCCGCGTTCGGCACGCTGACGAGCACCTCGTCGAACGGGAGCCCGGCGACCGCGCGATCGATTCCGATCCGCAGCCCCGGCACGCCCCTGCGAACCGACACCAGCTGGCGGATCCCGGCGCCCAGCCCCCAGTAACCCACCTTCAGCACTCCGCTGATCAGCGCCCCGGCCCGCCCCCCGCGCGTACGCCGCAAGGGCGCGTCGACCTGCTCGACGACCTTGATCGCCGCCAGCGGCACGACCACTTCGCCGCGCCACACGGCCAGCCGCTCCCAGGCCGAGAACCTCACCCGCACGCCGTCCTCGGTGATGTCCATCGTCGCCATCGTGACCACTTCCCTCCATAGCCATCTGATGTAGTTGTTATAGCGAGTGTATAGCAGATATCCTTGCGAGGTGTTGCTGACTCTCGACCTCGACAGCGAGGTTCCGATCTACCAGCAGATCCGCGACCGGATCGTCGAAGCCGTCGCCGACGGCGTGCTGGCCGAGGGCAGCGCCCTGCCCTCCACCCGGCAACTCGGCGCCGATCTCGGGATCAACTTCCACACCGTCAACAAGGCCTATGACCTGTTGCGGACGCAGGGCTTCATCCGCATCAACCGCAAGACCGGCGCGGTCGTCCGGCGGGACGCGTCCTCCGGTCCGGCCGAAGACGGCTACGCGGACGAATGGCAGGAGCGCCTGCGCACCTTGCTCGCCGAAGCCGTCGCTCTGGGCCTGAGCCCGCGCGAGGTGACCAGCCGGTGCGGGTCCGTACTGGACTCGTTCGCTGTGAGCGCCCGGCGATGACCGGACCGCTCTGGCTGAACCTAGCCCTGATCGCGTTCACCGCGGCCGCCTTCGCCTCGGCACCCGCGCTGGCGCGGCCGACCCTCCCGTTCGGCGTGCGGGTCCCGGCCCGGCGCACCGGTGAGGCCGTCATCCTCCTCGCGCGGCGCCGCTACAACCGCGGGATAGCGGCGGGCGCGGTCGCCGCCTGCGCCGTCGTTCTCATCGACCGGCTCGCACCCGAGGTCGTCCTGGTCGGTCTCGTCGTGATGTATTCGGCGCTCGGCGGACTGGCCGGCCGTTCGATCGCCGCCGTGAAACGCGCGGAGGGCTGGTACGCCGGGACCCGTCAGGCGGTCACTACCGACACCTCCCTGCGCTCCGACCCCGTCCGTCCACAGTGGATTCTGCTGACGCCGGCGGTGCTGCTGACCGTCGTCACGGCGGTCATCGGCATGGCGGAGGGCACGGCGGACTTCTCGACGGTCCTCACGCAGCTCCTGGTCCTCGTGCTGATCCCGCCCCTGACCATCGCGATTTCCCGGGCCAGGCCCGAGATCGACGCCGCGCAGCCGTCGGCGTCGGCTTCGCGGTACAGGGAGTACCTGCACGGGGTGCTCAGCCTGCTGCTGATCTCCGCGGGCTGTGTGAACGCGACCATGCTCGTTGTTTCGCTCCAACTGTGGGAGGTCGTCGAGACGACGGGGCCGACGACGATCGTGGGCTACCTGCCCCTCCTCGCCGCCTTCATCGCGTGGATCGTCTTCTCCGTCCGGGCGGGCGACGCCGGGCACCGGTTGTCACCCAGCGGCGACGAACCGGAGACCCGGTACGAACAACGCGACGACGACCGCCACTGGCACGCCGCAGGCATGGTCTACCTCAACCGGAACGACCCCGCGCTCCTGGTGCACCGGCGGGTCGGGACCTATTGGACGCTCAATCTCGGGCATCCGATCGCCTGGGTCGTCCTCGCCGCCGTCGGCGTGACCGGGGTGCTCGCCGGATTCGGTGTCGTGACCCTCCCGGCGAAGGGCGTCTGACGGTACCCTGCTCGCGGGTGAGGAATCGTGGCCATGGTGCCCGACTTCGTGGGAAAGCAGGCGCTCGACGCCTGGCTGTCCGGGCATGACGCGGGCCTGTCGGTACAAGGCCCCGATCCGGACAGCCCGCATCCCCTGCTGAACGGCCAGGTTGTCGCGCAGGTGCCCGCGGCCGGGACGCGGCTACCGCGGTGGAGCGTGGTGACCGTCTGGATCACCGGCGGCGGTGACCCCGCCGGCGTCCGCGAGCCGCGGCGTCCCCCGCCGAACCTTCTCGAAGACCAGGCCGAGGGCTGATCACCGGGTGTGATCGGCGGTGCCCGGGCCGCTCGTTACCCTGAGGGAATGACGTCGCACAAGACCCCTCAAACCATGAAGCCCGCGACAGCGGCGAAGAAGCTGGGTGTGTACCTCGAGGCAACCCCGGCGGAGTTCCAGGAGGGTGTCGTCTCCCGCGACGAACTGAACGCGCTGCAGGCCGAGCCGCCCGAGTGGCTGCGGGAACTGCGCCGCAACGGGCCGCACCCGCGTGCGGTCATCGCGGCGAAGCTGGGTATCTCGATCAGCGGTCTGGCGCGCGGCGGGATCACCGGCGCCCTCACCACCGAGCAGATCGACGCGGTCAAGAACGAAAACCCCGACTGGCTGAAGCGGGAGCGCGAGACTCAGGCCGAGGTCCGCAAGGAGGAGGCGCGCCTCAATGCCGCCCGCAGCGACAGCTGACCGACGACTCGCCGGGCCGGAGGCGTTGCGAAAACCCGGGCGGCTCAAGGTGTTGGACCGACCGAAACGCAGATGTGCTCGCGGCAGAACCTCCGGCACTGGACGGCGCGGGCCGGGACACCCGATGGCCGGACCTCACGAACGCTGTCCATTGGCTGGTGGACGACACCCCGTGGGACCTGGTGGATCCGGCCACGTCGATCGGGGCCATCCTCCGTGACAGCGATGAAAGCGACGTGATTCGCAAGGTCGTGACCGCGGTCGTCGCCGTGGCGGATCGGCAAAGCGCCATGAGTTCGTCCGAGTTGCGAAAGCCACTTTCGCAACGTTGAAGGTTGCGAAAGTGGCTTTCGCAACTCCGGCTCGCAACCCCGGCCCGCGGCTAACCGCGACGACGGGGCTTGCCGCGTTTTCCGCCCTGGGGAGCGCGGCGACTTCCGGCCTGCGGCTTCCGGCCAGCGGGCTGGGGGCGTTTGCTCTTCGCCGGGGTCTTCTTTTCGGGCGCCTGCTTTTCCGGAGCCTGCTGCCGCCCGCGCGTGCTGTTGACCGTGCGGCCGCGCACGATCCCGATGAACTGCTCCATCAGGTCGGTGGTCTCTTCGTCCGGCCAGGACAACGCGACACCGGATTCGGGCGTGCCGGAGATCGGGCGGTAGGTCAGGTCACGCCGGTGGTACAGCCGCGCGAGCGACTGCGGGACGACGAGGAGCCCGACACCGGCGGCGACCAGCTCGATGGCGTCCGCCGTGGTGGCGGGGCGCTCCAGCGCGGGTTTCCCCGGCGGCGCGTCCCAGTCCAGCGTGTCGTCGAGCGGGTGCAGCACGATTTCGTCGGCGATCTCGTCGACGGAGACCTCGTCCGCGGCGGCGACCAGGTGGTCCTTGGGGACGACCACGACGGTCGTCTCGGTGTAGAGCGGGATCGCGTGCAGACCCTCGCGATCGATCGGGAGCCGCAGCAGGACAGCGTCGACCTCGCGCTCCCGGACCAGCGCGGCGGCCTCGGCCGCGGTCGTCTGAACGAGTTCGAGCGGGACGCCGGGCGACCGCTCGTTCCAGATCCGGACCCACTTCGAGGGCGTCACGCCGGGGACGTACGCGAGCTTGAAGGAGGCGGGTGTGTCCGGGCCGGTCATGGGGGCAAGGTTACCGGGAGTATCGATGAAGGGCTCCAGGACCGGCGATGACCACCTTCGCGGCACGGTCCAGTGTTCCCAATGTCGCATCGGAGACGATGAGCGTCCCTGACGCGACATTGGGAACCCGCGGCACGAGACCCGCTACGGAGCCCAAGCCGCGGAGACCGCCCAGGTCAGGTCCTGGTCGTACGAGACCGGGTTGTCGAACGGGTGGCCACCGCCGCTGGTGGCGACGTAGACCTCCTCGGCGTAATGCCGCATGTTCGTGCCCAGCTCGTTCACCGACGCCAGCCGGACTCCACCGACCGCCGGCTGGGCGCAGAACGTCGCGTCCTTCCGGAACAGGTCGGTGTTGTCGTTTCCGCCCAGCCGCACCCGGAAGTCCGCGTGCCGCAGGAACTGGCCCGGATAGTTGCGCGCCTCCAGCGAGTAGCACGACGGATCCGCGAGACCGCGCCGCACGACGAACGTCGCATCCGCCTTCAGCAACGCCGCGCTCCCCGCGTTCACCACGTCCGTCCGCGCGAGACCGTCACGATGCCGCAGGAAACGGTCCGTGAAGCCGGGCGTGGTCACCTTGAACGAACGCGCCTGGTCCAGCGGGAGATCCGCGCCGCTGCGCCAGAGCGGGACCGACGCCGCCCACGCCGTGTCCGCCGCGAAGCTCGACGGCGTGTCCCACGGATTCGGCCCGCCGCTGCGCGCCAGATAGACGGTCGCGGCGTAGTGCCGCAGGTACGCGCCGCGCTGGTTGAAGGACTCCAAAGCCGTTCCGCCGGCGCCTTCCCTCGCGCAGAAGGTCGCGTCGCCGGCGAACAGGGCCGATCCGTCGTTCGCGTCCTTGCGGATTCGCGACGACGCGTGCCGCAGGAAATGCCCGGGATGGTTCCGCGACTCGAACGACAGGCACGACGCGTCGGCCAGCCCCTGGCGAGCCCAGAACGTCGCGTCCTTCTTGGCGAGGTCCGCGCTGCCCTCGCCAAGGACGTCAGTCCTCACGAAGTCGTCCTGGTGCCGGAGATAGCGATCCGTGTACCCCGCCGTGGTGACCCGCAACGACACGAGTTCGCCTCGGCCCACCTCGGTGCCCTTGGCGATGGCGAGCACCTTCTGGTTGATCTCGCGGACCCGTGCCTCGGTCATCTTCAGCACGCGGCGGTCGTAGGTGTAGAAGCCGTTGACCTCGTTCTCGACGTCGTACGGCTCGGTGTAGACCGACGCGGAAAGCCCGCGGCCGTGCACGAACCGGCCGACCTGCTTGGTGATCTCCACGTACCGGTTGGTCAGCGACGTCTCGTCCGGATACAGGGCACCGTACGCGAAACCCTTGCCCGGTTCCCATTCGTGCCCGGCGACGCGCCTGCCGAGCCCACCGTACTCACCCAGCACGGCGATCCGGCGTGCGTCGGGTTGCCTCGTACCGGTGGAGATCTGATACGCGTGATCGTCGATCACGTCACCGTTGCCCGGATCCGGATCGGATACGCAACAGTTCGAGCCGGAGTTGTGGTTGATCAGCCGGGTGTCGTCGATCGAGCGGACGAGATCGACGATCCGGCCGGCCTCGTACTCGCCCCAGCCTTCGTTGAACGGCACCCACTGCACGATCGACGTGATGCCCTTGTGCTGCTCGATCATCCGCCGCAGTTCGGACTCGAAGTTCGCGTGCCCGTTCGGGACCTCGTCGACCGAGTCGAGCGACGGCATGTCCTGCCAGACCATCAGCCCGAGCCGGTCCGCGTGGTAGAACCACCGCGCGGGCTCGACCTTGATGTGCTTGCGGACCATGTTGAAGCCCAGCGCCTTCTGCCGTTCGAGGTCGAAGCGCAGTGCCTCGTCGGTCGGCGCGGTGTAGATCCCGTCCGGCCAGTATCCCTGGTCCAGCGTGCCCAGCTGGAAGACGAACTTCCCGTTGAGCAGCGGCCGCATCACGCCGCCGACCATCGCCTTGCCCAGCGACCGCATACCGAAGTACCCGGTGACGACGTCGCCTCCCGGCAGCCGGACACGCAGGTCGTAGAGGAACGGATCGTCCGGTGACCACAGCCGCGCGTTCGGCACCGGGACCCGCAGGCGGGAACCGACGGCACCGGTGGCGGTCCCGACCACTTGACCACCCGAAAGGACTTCGGCGGTGGCTTGTTGCCCGGCGGTCCCTTGGACGACGAGGTCGAGCGCGCCGCCGGGAACGTCGGGGGTGGTGTCGAGCCGTGTGATGTGCTCGGCACGCACCGGTTCCAGCCAGACGGTCTGCCAGATCCCCGACGCCGCCGTGTAGAAGATGCCGTCGGGCGTCTTGCGCTGCTTCCCCACCGGGTACCGGCTTCCGTCGACCGGCGACGCGACGCCGACGACGATCTCGTTCTCCCCCGCTTTGAGCGCCGGGGTGATGTCGAAGGAGAAGGCGTCGAAACCGCCGGTGTGGCTCCCGACCGCCGTCCCGTTGACCCACACCCTGGTCTCCCAGGTGACGGCGCCGAAGTTGAGCTTCACCCGGCGACCGTCCCATGTGGACGGAACGGTGAAGGTCCGGCGGTAGAACATGGTGTCCTCGTGCCGTTTGATCCCCGAAAGCATCGATTCGATCGGGTAAGGCACGAGGACGTTCTCACCCAGCGGCCTGCCGATCGGCGGCGAATTCAGGTTCGGCGCGCCGGTGAAACCCCAGGTTCCGTTGAGGTTGAGCCACTCCGAGCGCACCAGCTGCGGACGCGGGTACTCGGGCAACGCGTTCGACGGGGAGACCTGGTCCGTCCACGGGGTCGGCAGCGGGACGGGAGCGGCTTGGGCGACGGGGACGAGTGTCGTCGCGGCGGCCAGCAGACCGGCCACGACGCTCAGGGCGCGCGCGGTTCTTCGGTGCATGCGATCTCCCTATCTCCGGGCGGTCGTACGGGCCAATGACCGTTGCAGCACAACGACCACCAAGAGGAACGCGCCGCTGACCACCGATTGGTAGTTGCTGTCGAGAGTTCCTATCTGGTTGATGACGTTCTGGATGACCGTTCGGATGCCCACACCGATGACAGTTCCGAGAATCGTGCCCATTCCGCCGGTCAGCAGGGTGCCGCCGATGACGACGACGGAGATGGCGTCCAGTTCGAGGCCGACCCCGATCACCGTGACACCGGATTGCAGGTACGCCGCGGTGAGCGCGCCCGCGAGCCCGGACAGGACGCCGCTCATCACGTAGACGGTGACCTTGGTGCGCGCCACCGGCAGTCCCATCAGTTTCGCGGACTGCTCCGAGCCGCCGGTCGCGAACACCGACTGCCCGAACCGGGTCCGCCGCAACAACAGCCCGCCGACCAGGCAGAGCGCCGCCGCGATGAACACCGGATAACCGAACCCGAACAGGGTGCCGCGACCGAGTTCGACGAACGCTTCACCTTCCGGGATCTTGTACGTCGTCGCGCCCTCGGAGGTGATCGCGAGCAGCAGCCCGCGGGCGAACAGCAGGGACGCCAGCGTGACGATGAACGGTGCCATCCCAGTCTTCGCGACGAGCAACCCGTTGATCAGGCCGATCAGCCCGCACACCGCCAGCGGCAGCAGCAGCGCGACGAGGAATCCCCATTGCGACCCGTAGGCGGCGAGGACCCCGCCGAGCGCGTAGACCGATCCCACCGACAGGTCGATCCCGCCGGTGATGATCACGAACGTCATCCCGAGCGCGATGATGGCGAGGAACGAGCTCTGCAACGCGATGTCACGCAGGTTGTCCAGGCTGCCGAAGCGCGGGAACAGCAGCCACGCGACGGCGACCATGAGTACCAGCGCGATCGCCGCGCCCTGTTTCTGCAGCACTCCGGTCATCAGCTCGCGCCGCGTGGAGTCCTGCGCGGCCATCGTGGGCGCCGCGGTCATCGGCTGCTCCGTTCCCGTGCGACGTACACCGCGCCGACGATGATCGCGGCCTGGATCATCTGCGCGGTCGAATCCGGCAGGTTGTGCTTGATGAGCGTGGCGCGGACGAGTTGCATGAGCAGGACACCCATCACCGTGCCGAGGATGCGGACCCGGCCTCCGGTCAGCGGCGTGCCGCCGACCACGACCGCGGTGATCGCGGACAATTCCATCAGCAGGCCGGCGTCCGCGGGGTCGCCGGCGCCGAGCCGGGCGGTGGAGAGCACCCCGGCCAGTGCCGCGAGCAGCCCGCAGATCGCGTAGACACCGATGAGGACGCGAGTGACCGGCAGCCCGGCGAGGACGCTGGCCCGCCGGTTGCCGCCGATCGCGACCAGCCGCCTGCCGAACGCCGTCTTCCCGACCAGTGCCGCCATCAGCACGGCAAGAACGGCCGCGATGAGCACGCTCACCGGGATCCCGAGTACCTCGCCGGTGCCGAGCGCGAGGAAACCCGGATCGTGCAACTGGATCAGCTGGCCGTCGGCGAGCACCAGCGCGAGCCCGCGCCCGCCGACGAGCAACGCCAGCGTCGCCACGATGGGTTGAATCCCGACCCTGGCCACGAGTACGCCGTTGAACGCCCCCGCCGCCAGCCCCGCGGCGAGCGCGATGGCGACCGCGGGCAGCGTTCCGTAGCCGAGGTACAGCGGGACGAGCGCGGCCGACAGCGCCATCACCGCGCCCACCGACAGGTCGACGCCCTCGGTGCCGATCACCAGCGCCATCCCGAGCGCGACCACCAGTACCGGCGCGGCCTGGATGAGCTGGGTGCGGAAGTTGCCGACGGTCAGGAAGTTCGCCGTGAACGCGACGTTGAACAGCACGAGCGCGACGACGGCGACGTACACGCCGTATTCCTGCAGCCACCGCGCCGCCCGGGTCCGGTCCACCGTTTTCGCCGTATCCGTCATGGTGGGTCCCGGTTCCTCCGTTCTTCGCTGGGTGCTAGTGGTTGCCATCGGATGTCCTTCGGGGGTGTTCGGCGGATCCAGGTTTCCGCTGGGCGTGCGGCCGTGAGGGCCTCGTACCGGGTTGTACTCGGGCCTCGCGGCCGTGCGTCCAGCGGGAAGCTGGGCCGTCGAGACCCTCGGAGGACATCCGATGGTGACCACTAGTCATCTGCGCCGCCCGAGGCGATCGCGGCCAGCACGTGGTCCTGCGTCAGCTGGTCCCCCGCCAGTTCGCCGACCACCGCGCCGTCCTTGAGCACGATCAGCCGGTCGGCACCGTCGAGGAGTTCGTCCATCTCCGAGGAGATCAGCAGGACGGCGAGCCCGTCTTTCGCGAGTTCGTCGATGAGCGCCTGCACCTCCGCCTTCGCGCCGACGTCGATCCCCCGGGTCGGCTCGTCGAGCAGCAGAACTTTCGGTTCGGTGCAGAGCCAGCGGGCGAGCAGCACCTTCTGCTGATTGCCACCGGAAAGTTCGGCGACCTTCTGATCTGGGCTGGACACCTTGATCCGCAGGCGTTTCACGAACGTGTCGACGATCCTGTCCTGGCGGGCACGGCTGACCAGGCCGAAACGGGACAGCTTCGGCAACGCGGCGAGCACGATGTTCTCCCGTACCGAGAGATGCGGGATGATGCCCTCGGTCTTGCGGTCTTCGGCGAGCATGCTGACCCCCGCGCGCATCGCGGCGGCCACGTTCCCTTGCGGGACCCGCTTTCCCCCGACGAGGACGGTGCCACCGGACAACGGCAGATCGCCGACGATCGCGCGCGCGGTCTCGGTCCTTCCGGAGCCGAGCAGCCCCGCGAGGCCGACAATCTCGCCGGGTTTGATCGTCACCGAGACCCCGCCAAGCCTGTTGCCGCTGGTGAGGTTCTCCGCACGCAGTACCGGCTCCCGGCCTGCCTCGTGGTCGCCCTCGAAGGCCGTCGCGCCGTGCGAACGAATGTCGCCGACACTGCGGCCGAGCATCATCGACACCAGTTCCAGCCGCGGCAGATCGGCCAGCGGTCCGGTGTGGACCCGCTTGCCGTCACGCAGCACCGTCACCCGTTCGCAGATCCGGTACAGCTCGTCCATGCGGTGGCTGACGTACACGATCGCGATCCCGCGTTCGTGCAGCCTGCCGATCACCTCGAACAGCGTCTCGACCTCACGCGGCTCCAACGAGGACGTCGGCTCGTCCATGATCACGACGTCGGCGTCGACCGACACCGCGCGGGCCAGCGCGACCATCTGCTGCGCGCCGACCCCGAGTGTCCCGAGTGGACGGCGGACGTCGGCGTCGATGCCGTAGTCCTTCAGCAGCGCCGCCGCTTGGGCGTTCATCCGCGCCCAGTCCACCAGCCCGAACCGCTTCCTCGGCTCGCGGCCGAGGTACACGTTGCTCGCCACGCTCATCAGCGGGATGAGGTTGACCTCCTGGTAGATCGTGGAGATCACGCCCCGCGCGTGGATCGTGCCGGAATCCGGCTTGTGCACGCCGGTGAGCACCTTGATCAGCGTCGACTTGCCGGCGCCGTTCTCCCCCACCAGCGCGTGCACTTCGCCCGGCCGCAGCGCGAACGACACGTCGTCGAGCGCACGCACCCCGGCGAACGTCTTCGTCACGCCTTCGACCTCGAGAACCGGTTCCATCGTCAGTACGCGTTCCCGAGCTTCTGGGCCGCGTTCGCCGAGTCGTACTGGTCGTCAGAGATCACCACGGTCGGCGGAATCTCCTTGCCGGCGGCGAAGTCCTGCAGCGTGGAGAAGGCGAGCGGGCCGAAGCGCGGGTTGGACTCGATCACCGCGTTGTAGCTGCCGTCGGCGATGAGCTGGACGGCGTTGCGGGTACCGTCGATCGAGACGATCTTGACGTCCTTGCCCGGCGTCTTGCCCGCGGCCTTGAGCGCGGTGACCGCGCCGATGCCCATCTCGTCGTTCTCGGCGTAGACGGCGGTGATCTCGGGGTGGCTCTGGATGAGCTGCTCCATGACCGCCTGGCCCTTGGACCGGTCGAACTCGCCGGTCTGCTCGGCGACGATCTGGATCCCCGTGGTCGCGGCGATCTCGTCCTTGAAGCCCTTGGTGCGGTCGGTGGTCACGTTGTTGCCGGACGCGCCGAGCAGGATCGCGACCTTGCCGGTGCCGCCGGTGGCCTTCACCATCTCCTGCGCGGCACGCTTGCCCTGCTCGACGAAGTTGGATCCGACGAAGGTCAGGTAATCGGTGCACGGCTGGGAGGTCACCTTGCGGTCGATCGTGATGACCGGGACCTTCTTGGCCTTCGCCGCGTCGAGGGCGGGCTGCAGGCCGTCGGAGTTCAGCGGGGCGACGATGAGCAGCTGCGCGCCCCGGTCCAGCAGCGACTTGATGTCGCTGACCTGCTTGTTGAGGTCGCTCTGCGCGTTGGTGATCAGGAGTTTGTCCGCGGGGACACCGAGTTTCGTCGCTTCGTCCTTGATGGACTGTGTCTCGGCGATGCGGAACGGGTTCGCCTCCTTCTCCGACTGGGAGAAGCCGATGACCGCGTTCTTCACGTCCACCTGCGGGTAGCCGGTCTTCTCGCGGGCGCATCCCGGCCCGGCGGCCTGGTTCGGCGCCGCCGAAGCGGCCGGCCCCGCCCCCGACGGGGCGGATTGCTGGGTCTCGCGGCTGGTGCAGGCCGTCAGCGCGAGCGCGAGGCCGGTCACCAGGAGCAGGGTGCGGCGGATGGGCAGGGACATCGATCGCTCCTCGGGGAAGTCGAGCACACGGGTCTGCGGTGACCCATGTCACTCGTAAGGACGATGCCAGATTTACATCGTTGGTACAACGTTGTAAATCCGCCGTTCGCGCGGCTAGGCTGTGCCGGATCTGTGCCGGAGCACTGCAGAGGGGAGCGAGGGTGGCCACGCTCAAGGACGTCGCCAAGCTTGCGGGCGTCTCGGTCAAGACCGTGTCGAACGTGGTCAACGGCTACGACTTCGTCAAGCCGGAGAACCGCAAGCGCGTCGAGGAGGCATTGGCGTCGACCGGATACCGTCCCAATCTCGGTGCCCGCAATCTCCGTCGCGGCCGCACCGGGTTCCTCGGGCTGATGCTGCCCGAGCTGAGCATCCCGTACTTCGGCGAGCTGGCGGGGCTGGTGCTGCAGGCGGCGCAGGAACACGAGTGGAACGTCCTCATCGAACAGACTCTCGGTACCAGGGAGCGCGAGCGCAACGCGCTGTCCGCGCTCGGCCCGCATCTGATCGACGGTGCGATCATCAGCCCGGAAGCGCTGCACACCAACGACTTCGAGGATCTGGCGCCGGGCGTGCCGCTGGTGATGCTCGGCGAGCACGTCGTCGACGTCCCGATAGATCATGTGGGCATCGACAACGTCCAGGCCGCGCGGATCGCGGTGCGGCACCTGATCTCGCTCGGCCGCCGCCGGATCGCCGCGATCGGCGCGCACCCGCAACGCCACACGGCCGCGCAACGGCTGGAGGGCTACCACTCCGCGCTCGAAGAGGCCGGGATCGCGCCCATTCCCGAACTGGTCCTGCCCGCTCTGCGCTACCACCGCGCCAACGGCGCCGAGGCGATGGCGCATCTGCTCGCGCTGCCGGATCCGCCCGACGCGGTCTTCTGCTTCAACGACCTTCTCGCCATCGGTGCCCTGCGCGCCGCGGCCGAACGCGGTGTCCAGGTGCCGTCGGACATGGCGATCGTCGGTTTCGACAACAACGAGGAGAGCGCGTACAGCCTGCCTTCGCTCACGACGATCGCGCCGGACAAGGCGGCGATCGCGCGGGCGGCGGTCGACCTGCTGCGGCGGCGTATCGCGGGCGGCAGCGACCTGGAACCGGAAGACGTCCAGACGCCGTTCTCGCTGGAGATCCGGAACAGCACGATCGCCTGACCCCGCATTTCGTCCTCTGAATGCGGTAGTTGCGCGTGCATAGACCGCATTCAGAGGACGAAATGCGTAAGTCGTGGCATTGTGTGTCCGTGAACCGGGCCCTGGCCGTGCTGACGCTCGTCGCATACGTGACGTTGCCCCTCGGCTCGGCCAAGTACGAGACGCTCGTGCTGCCGACGCTCCTCGCCGGGCTGGTCTACGCGGCGATAGCGATCGCCGGCTTCCCCTGGGTGCAGAAACACGGACGCGCGTGGGCGATCGCGTATGTCTGCGTTCAGTTACCGCTCGGCTTCACCCTGTTCTCGCTTTCGGGTGCCGCCATCGGGGCCGTCCTGCTTCTCGTGGTCCTCGTCTGCCACACCGTGTTGCTGCTGCCGCTGCCGGTGGCGTTCGGGGTCGCCGTGCTGATCCCGTTGATCCACTTGCCGATGGCGCCGCTGGACGGGCTCCGCGAGGGGCTCGGGACCCTGGCGGTCATGGTCTTCGCCGCCGTGGTGACCGAGCTGGTCGTCCGGGAAAAGCGGGCACGGGAGGAACTGGCCGAGGCCCACGAACGTCTTCGCGACCAGGCCGCGCAGGCCGAACAGCTCGCCACGATCCAGGAACGCAACCGCGTCGCGCGCGACATCCACGACGGGCTCGGTCACCATCTCACCGTCGTCCAGATGATGTTGCAGGCCGCCCGCGCGGTCATCGGCACCGGCGACACGGAGCGGGCCGACGGGATGCTCGCCAAGGCACAGGACCAGTCGCGCGAGGCACTGGCGGAGGTCCGCCGGTCGGTGTCGGCGTTGCGAGAGCCGCGTTCCGGACCGCTCGCGGACGCGGTCCGGGCGCTGACCGAAGAGACTTCCGCAGCGGGCGTGCCGACCGGGTTCGAGGTCAAGGGCACCGCACGCGACACCCGCGCCGACGTGGAGGAGTCGCTGTTCCGGGCGGCCCAGGAGGGACTGACCAACGTGCGCAAGCACGCGCGGGCCACCGCCGCGACCGTGGTGCTCGACTACGCCGTCACCGATCGAGTCCGGCTCGAGGTCCGCGACGACGGTCTCGGATTCACCGGAGATCCCCCACCGGACAAGGGTTTCGGTCTCGTGGGACTGCGCGAGCGGGTCGCCGGGCTCGGCGGCAGTGTCTCGGTCGGCTCCGAAGAAGGGCGCGGCTCGACGCTCACCGTGGAGGTGCCGGGATGAGCGTCCGGGTGCTGATCGTCGACGACCAGGCGTTGTTCCGCGAAGCGTTGGCGACCCTGCTGGAAGTCCAGCCGGAGATCGAGGTCGTCGGTGAGGCCGCGAACGGCGAGGAGGCCGTCCGGCGCTGCGCCGAACTCCGTCCCGACGTCGCGTTGATGGATCTGCGGATGCCGGTGCTGGACGGTATCGCGGCCACCGCGCGGCTTCGAGCCGAACAGCCGGACGTGCGCGTCCTGGCGCTGACCACGTTCGACGACGACGAGGACGTGTTCGCCGCGTTGCGCGCGGGCGCCGTCGGCTATCTGCTCAAGGACGTCTCGTCGACGCGGCTGGTCGAAGCGCTGGTCGCCGCCCAACGGGGCGAATCGGTGCTGCAACCGTCGGTCGCGGCGAAACTCGTCGCGCACGTGGCGCGGTTGCCCGCCGAGGCACCCCGGCCGTTGGCGACGCCGCTTTCGGAGCGTGAACTGGAGGTCGTCCGGCTCCTGGCAGGCGGCCGCAGCAACCGCGAGATCGCCAAGACGCTGTTCCTCGCCGAGGGCACCGTGAAGAACCTCGTGACGAGTGTCCTGTCCAAGCTCCAGGTGCGGGATCGCACCCAGGCCGCCCTGCGCGCGAAGGAACTCGGCCTGTGCTGAGCGGCGGGTCGGTCGTGAGTGAAAAAGAGGGTTATTGAGAGGTAGGGCAAATGTGTCGTGGTGCCAGCGCTGTCGCACAGGCTGCTCCCGTCGACTGTCAAGGCAGGGTTTCACAGCGCGAAACGGTCACGACACCGATTGTCCATAAAGGACTCTGAAGCTTCTCCGCGTATCCGGTTTGGGCGCTTCGTGCGGGGGTCGTGAGTGGTAATGGTCGTTAGAACGACCTTTACCACTCACGACCCCGGCGCCCGAATACGCAAAGTAGCAAATCGGGCGCCAATGCCGAACTTCGATTCCTTGTGGACAGAGCTGGCCGCATCAGGCCTTATGACGTCCGGGCCGCTCCGACGGCTTTCGAGACCCGACACGTTTGCCTTACGGATCAATAGAACGACCATTACCTCTTACGACCCCCGCCCAAAGCGCCCAATCGGACACGCCTAAGGGGCCTATGGTCCTTGTGGACAATCGTCATCGGCTTGCGCCACGGCGACCTGCCTGTGCGACAGGACTCGCACCACGACACGTTTGCGACCGTTTCGCGTGACTGGATGGACGGCACGTGTGATCAGACGGACGACACGCGTGATTGGATGGACGACACACGTAAGCCGCGAGTGACCTCGCACATGACTTCCGGCACCTGCTTCCGTGACCCGCCGCGGCCGAACATTGCTCCCGTCGCACCGACCGAGGGAGCTGGAAATGAAGCACACGACCGAACCGAAGACCCGTAAACAGGCCGTTCTGCACTTCATCCGCCACGCCGTGGAGATGCTGATCGCGATGGTGGCCGGGATGGTCGTCCTGGAGCCGGTCTGGTCGCTTCTGTGGCCGGACCTTCCCGGGAACGTGACCGCGAACGCGCTCGTGATGGCGACGAACATGTCGATCGGCATGGCGCTGTGGATGCGGATCCGGCGCCACGGCTGGGCTTCGATCGCCGAGATGTCGGCCGCGATGTACGTGCCCTATCTGCTGTTCCTGCCGTTCTTCTGGACCGGCCTGATCTCGGGATCGACGTTGATGACGGCCGGGCATGTGCTGATGGTGCCCGCGATGCTCGCCGCCATGCTTCGCCGCCGCGCCGAGTACGGGCACTGACCATGCGATCTTTCCTCCGTGTCGCGCTGACCGTGCTGGCGTTCACCGTCGCCGCGCTGGCTCTGCCGGTCACACTCGGCGCGGTCACGCTCAGCGCCAGCTTCGAAAACCGCTACACGCTGAGAACCGACGGGACCGCGGCGCGCCCCGCCCACCGGCCGCACGATTCCGCGAAACCCACCGCGGTGGTCGTCGTGGGCAACGAGGGCGCCGTCGTCTCCGACGCGCTCGCACCCTACGAGGTATTGGCGGTGTCCGGCGCTTTCAACGTCTACACCGTTGCGCCGCAAGCTCGGCCGGTCACCTTGACCGGTGGCCTCGACCTGATCCCCGACCTGGATTTCGCCGATCTCGACAGGCTGCTCTCGTCCGCCGCACCGGACGTCGTGGTGGTGCCCGCGCTGCCGGATCTCGGCGAGCCGACCACACGGCCGGTGACCGAGTGGCTGAACCGGCAGTCCGCGCGGGGCTCGCTGCTCATGAGCGTCTGCAACGGATCGGGCGTGCTCGTCACGGCCGGCCTCCTCGACGGGCGGAAGGCCACCGCGCACTGGATCCGCATCGACGGCTTCGACGACGAATTTCCCGCCGTGGATTGGATTCGCGGCACGCGCTACGTCGACGACGGGAACATCGTGACCACGGCCGGCATCCTCTCCGGGATCGACGGGGCGCTCCGGCTCACCGAGCGCTTCGCAGGCACCGAGACCGCGCGGAAGGCGGCGGAAGCCGTCGGCTGGCCCCACTACTCCCCCGGTTCCAGCCCGCCGATGGAGCAGAACAACTTCGAAGCGGCGGACACCGTGGTCGGGTTCAACACCGCCTTCCGGTGGGACAAGCCCAGGCTGGAAGTCCTTCTGACCACCGGGATCCGCGAGCTGGAACTGGCCGCGGTGTTCGACACCTACGGCCAGTCCCTCGCGGTCGAAACGCGGGCGGTCGGTCTCGACGGCACGCCGATCCGGTCCCGGCATGGCCTGACCTTCGCGCCGCGCGGCACCCCGACCACCGACCTCGACCGGCTGATCGTGCCCGGCACCGACGCGGCCGCGCGTCACGCCGCCGATCGATACGCCGGGCTCTCACCGGTGTACCTGCAGGCCGAACCGGGGTTCCCGTTCGACGCCGTACTCGAAGACCTGGCCCGCACGACGGACGCCGCGACCACGCGATGGACGACGAGGACGCTGGAGTACCGGCCCGCCCACCTCGCGCTCGGCGGCGCGGCGTGGCCGTGGACGGTCACACTCCGGCCGTTCGGGCTGGCCGCCCTCGGCCTGCTCGCGGCCTTCGGGATCCGCGCCGTCAGTCGGCGATTCGCGGGCCGGGGCCCGTTTCCCGCACGACGCGGTAGCGGGGATTCGCACTGACCAGCGACTCGACCTCGCCGCGCAGGCCGTCGAGCGCGGCTTGGATGGCCGCGAGCCGTCCCGCGGTATCCGAGGTCTCTTCGAAATGCCGGTAGTCCGCTTCGCTCGCCCAGCTGACGACGTTGACGACCCTCATCCCGTCCACGCTCGCGTGGAAGCGGGCCGAGACGTAGCCCGGGTAGAACCGGACCCAGCGGTTCTGGATCTCCGCGAAGGCCTCGACCAACGCCGCCTGGGTCTCCGGTCCGTCGACCGCGTACTCGATGATCGAGTAGAAACCCTTGTCTTCGCCCATGTTCACTCCTTGAAGCGATTCGGTGAACACCAGCCTTCACCCTCCACTTAACTGGAGATCAAGTCCGGCCCGCCTCGTGGGCGACGATCGCGAGCTGGATCCGGTTGGTCAGGTCGAGCCGGGTCAGCGCACTGGAAACGGTCGCCTTGATGCTCGACCGGGAAAGATGCAGCCGTTCGGCGATCTCCGCGTTGCTCAGCCCCTCCGCGACGGCGTGCGCGACGTCACGTTCCCGCTCGGTCAGCAGGTCCATCCGGTTCGTCGCCGTTCCGCGATCCGGACCCCGCCGCGCCGCCATCGCGATCACGGTCCGGGTCACCTCCGGCGACAGCACCGGTTCTCCGGCCGCCGCGCGCCGGACCGCCTCGACGATCTGCTCCGGCGGAGTGTGCTTCAGCAGGAACCCCGCCGCGCCCGCCCGTAAGGCGGCGAGCACGGTCTCGTCGGCGTCGAAGGTCGTCAGGATGACCACGGCGGTTGTGTGCTCCCCCGGTCGCCCGGAGAGCGCGGCGGTGGCGGCGATCCCGTCGAGTACCGGCATGCGGACGTCCATCAGCACGACATCCGGCCGCAGCCGGTTCACGGCGCCGGCGACGTCGGCACCGTCGGCGGCCTCACCGACGACCTCGATGTCGACCGCTCCGCCCAGCATGAGCCCGAGTCCGCCACGGACGAGAGGATCGTCGTCGACCACCAGTACCTTGATCACGGCGCACACGGTATCCGGGCCCGTACGCGGAACTTCCCGTCGCTGATCTCCCTGCTCAGTTCACCGCCGTGCAACGCGATCCGCTCGGCGAGCCCGACCAGTCCCGCGCCCGCGCCGGGGATCTCGCTCGTGGTGACGCCGATCGGCGCGGCGTTGGCCACCTGCACCAGCACCTCGCCCGTCGCGGAGCCGCTCACCAGCACATCGACGGCAGCGCCGGGGGCGTGTTTCCGCGCGTTCGTCAGTCCTTCTTGGACAATGCGGTAGATCGTGCGCTGCACCTGCGGTCGCAACTCCCCGAGTCCTTCGGCGAACTCGGCCCGCACCTGCTGCCCGCTGAGACGGGCTTCGTCGACCAGCGCGGGCAGCCGGGCCACCGTGGGCTGAGGTGCCTCGCGGCCGTCCTCGCCGTCGGGCCGCTGACGCAGCAGGTCGAGCACCTCGCGCAGTTCGTCCAGCGCCTGGTTGGCGTTGGACCGCACGACTGCGACGACGTCGCGGACTTCGGCCGCCGAAGGTTCCGGCGCGGCACCGCGTTCCGCCTGAGCCGTGCGGTATTCGAGCGCCCCGGCGTGCACCGCGAGCAGCGAGATCCGGTGTGCGAGGACGTCGTGCATCTCGCGCGCGATCCGCTGGCGTTCGGCCCGGCGGCTCTCCTCCAGTTCACGGCTGTGCGCCCGCCGCTCGGCATCCGCGCGCATCCGCAACGCCAGCACGACCTGACGGCGGGCGCGCACACCGATCCCGGCCATCACCACGAGCGCGGCCCCGAGCACCAGGCTGATCAGCCAGGGCAGAGGTTGCGTGGCCGCGCCGGGGAAGTACGCGTGGATGTACGGGACGCTGATCAGCACCGCCACCGACGTGATCGGCACCGCCGCTTTCCAGCCCCGGTGCAGGGCGAGGGAGAACAGCAGCAGGATCATCGCCGCCGCCGCGGTGTTCGCGAGCGCCCCCGCTGTCGCGGCCAGGACACCGCCCGTCACCGGGAACCGCCGTCGCCACCAGAGCGCCAGGCAAACCACACCGCCGAGGGCCGGGTCGGCCACCTGTGCCCAGCGCGGCAGCCCGAGCACGTCGGGAAGGACGAAATACCGGAACTCCAGGAACCAGACGAGGGCCGCGATCGCGAACATCGTCACGTCCACCGCCCAGTCGCGCGGCGTGCGCGTCCCGGACCACTCCCCCGGCTCGTCGACACGGGCGAGCTCACCGGGCAGCATCCAGCGGTCCACCGTCACGGCCATCCTCGCAGTGTAGATACCGACAGACCGGACAAGTGGCCACGTTTTCCCGGCCACCCGGCCATCGGGTCGGTCCCGTCGACCGAAGCGGCGCGCGTACCGCCGAGGCGATGGTGGAGCCCATGCTGAGCGAAACGGCGCCCGCACTGCGACTCGACGGGCTGACCAAGGTGTTTTCCGGGAAGACCGCCGCCGACCACGTGGGGCTCACGGTGCCGCCCGGGTCGCTGACCGGGCTGGTCGGTCCGAACGGCGCGGGCAAGACCACCTCGCTGGCGATGGCCGTCGGGCTGCTGCGCCCCGATTCGGGGAGCGCGCTGGTCCACGGGGTCGACGTCTGGGCGGAACCGGCCAGGGCGAAGACAATGCTCGGTGTCCTGCCCGACGGCCTCGCCCTGCCCGAACGCCTGACCGGCGCCGAACTGCTGACCTACTGGGGGCTGCTCCGGGGCATGGACGCCGCCGTCGTCCGGTCGCGGGCGGCCGAGCTGCTGCGGATCCTCGAGCTCGAAGAGGCCGAAGATCGCGGGGTGCTCGTCATCGAGTACTCGACGGGGATGCGGAAGAAGATCGGGCTGGCGACGGCGCTGCTGCACGCGCCGAGGGTGCTCGTGCTCGACGAACCGTTCGAGGCCGTCGACCCGGTTTCGGCGCGGGTGCTGCGGGCGATGCTGCTGCGGTTCGTCGCGGCCGGCGGCTCGGTCGTCCTCTCGTCACACGTGATGTCGCTGGTCGAGGATCTGTGCGATCGGGTGGCGATCATCGCGGACGGGAGTGTCGTGGCGAGCGGCACGCTGGCCGAGGTCCGGGGCGATTCGACGCTCGAAGACGTCTTCGTGCGGCTCGTCGGCGAGCGCTCGGTCGGAGAGGAGGACCTGCTGTGGTTGGCGACCTGATCCGGCTGAAACTCGCGATCCAGCGGCATACGCACAGCTGGAAACGAGCGCTCGGCCTGCTCGCCGGAGTCCTGGCCGCCGCGGCGACCTGGGCGGTCGTGTTCGTCGCGGAACCCGCCGCCCGCACCGACGTGCTGCTGCTCGTCCTGGCCTTCTGGACGGCGGGCTGGCTGATCGGCCCCGTCCTCACCTGCGGCGCCGCGATGCTGCGCCCGGAGTACTTCACCCTCTTGCCCCTCGCGCGGCGCGGGCTCGGCGCCGGACTCCTGGCGTCCGCGTTCGCCGGAGTCGGTGGTGCCGTGACCGCGATCGCGGCCCTGGCGTTGATCCCGTACGTCTTCGCCACGGCGACCGGCGGGACCGCGATCGCCTCGGTCGCCGTGGCCCTTGTGGGCGCGGTGCTCCTGGTCGTGTTCGTGGTGGCGCTCTCCCGGACCGTCTACGCGTTGCTGGGCGCCGCGATGCGCACCCACCTCGGTGTGGAGCTCGCCGCGGTCCAGTACGGCCTGCTGCTGTCGTCGATGACGGCGGGCTGGGCCGTGGTGCGTCCGGTACTGGAGTCGATCCCGGCGTTCCTGCGTGACGGTTTCGGCGCCGTCCCCGCCCGGGCGGCGCTGGAGTGGACGCCGTTCGGGCTTCCGCTGCGCGCCGTCGGTGAAATGGCGGCGGGACGGCCGATGCCCGCGCTGGGCTCGCTCGCCCTGCTCGCCGGTGCGACGGCGGCGGTGACGACGGCCGCGATCGCGCTGCTGACCCCGCATGTCGGCGCCCGCACCGCACGACGTCGTCGCCGTCCCCTCGGCAGCCGCGTGCTCACCCGCGCCCGGCTGCTCCCCGCGAGCCCGCTCGGCGCCGTCGTCGGCAAGGAACTCCGTACCTGGTGGCGGGATCCGTGGCGGAGCCTGGAGGTGCGCTCGGCGATCTGGTTCGGGGTGTTCATCGCGGTCTACGGCGCGATCGCCGGAATACCCGAGATCGCCGGGCTCGCCGGGGCCGCCGTCGCGCTCACGGTGGCGCTCAGCGGCGCGAACCTCTACGGCCAGGACGGCACCGCGCTGTGGCAGCTCGTGGTGGCCGAGAGCCCGGCGGCGGTGCGTGCCGACATCCGCGGCCGCCAGATCGGCATCACCGTCCTCTTCGGACTACCCGCCCTCGTCCTGTCGGGGGCGATGATGGCCGTGACGGGGATCTTCACCTACGCCGTGCCGATCCTCGCGGTGCTGATCGCGCTGCTCGGCGTCGGCTGCGGCACCGCGCTGGTGATGTCGGTGCTCGGCGCGACACCGGGCGTCGACCCACACCGGCGCGTCAACGCCACGGACGCCGGGGAGAACACGGCCGGGATCTTCGCGGCGTTCCAGATCCAGCTGTGGGCGACCGCTCCGACGTCCGCGATGGCCGCGATGCTGACCTTCGCGGGTGATTCGCTCCCGGCCTGGTTCGGGGCGGCGACGCTCGCGGTGGCGCTGGTCAACGCCGTCGCAGGAGCCTGGCTCGGGGGTGCCATCGCGACCCGGAGGCTGGGGACGCGGCTGCCCGAGACCTTCGCGAAACTCCGGCGAACCTGACGGATCGGGCACATTGCTCCCACCGGCCCTGGCGCAAGGGCGGCCGCTCGACAAGGATCGCCCGATGCGCGAGAGCAAGACATTCGACCTGATCGCCCGAGGCGGGCTCGTTTGCTACGCGGTCGTGCACCTGCTGGTCGCCTGGCTCGCCGCGCAGGTCGCTCTCGGCGACACGGCCAAGGCGGACAAGGCGGGCGCACTGCAGGTGGTGGTCGCCGAAGGGGGCGCGTGGCTGCTGTGGCTGATCGCGGCCGGACTCGCCGTGCTGGCGTTGTGGCAGCTCAGCGAGGCGATCGCGGGCCACCGGCAGGTGAAGGCGCGAAGGCGGACGGTACGCAGGATCGTCAGCGGGATCGAGGTCGTGTTGTACGGCCTCGTGTCCTACAGCGCGGTGAAGATCGCGATCTCGGGCGCGGACGACGGCCAGGGCTCCATGGTCGCCGACATCCTCGCGGAGTCCTACGGCCAGGTTCTGGTGACGGTTGTCGGGATCGGTGTCGTCGCGGTGGCGGTGTTCCTCGCCCAGCGCGGCTTCCGGAAGACCTTCGTGCGCGAACTCGACTTCGGCGGCGCATCGCGCCCGACCCGGACCACGACGATCCGGCTCGGGCAGATCGGCTGGATCGCGCTCTCCGCCGCGTACGGCACCATCGGCGTGCTGACGGTCATCGCCGCGGTCACCTTCGATCCCGCCAAGGCGAGCGGGCTCGACGCCGCCCTGAAGACGCTCGTCGCTCAGCCTTACGGCGGCCCGATGCTTCTCGTGCTCGCGGCCGGGATCGCCGCTTTCGGCGCCTTCGCGATGCTGGACGCGCGTTTCCGGAAGATCTGATCTGCCCGGCGAACCGACCTGTGGCACCGTGAACGACGTCGGGAGGTCGTGATGACAGGTGTGGTCGGGTTGATCCGCGAGCGGGGCGAGGACGAACGTCAGACGCGGATCGTCGAAGTGCTGGTGGACGCCTTCGAGGACCTCATGCGCGCGGACGCCGACGCGTTCCGCCGCAAGTTCCGCAAGATGGCCGCCGCCCCGTTCGCCTTCTACCGGGGCTCGGCGTGCCTGTTCTACGCGGACATGGCGCACGAGGACGACCCGTGGGCGAACGCCGAGACCAGTCGCGTGTGGATCCAGGGAGACCTGCACGCCGAGAACTTCGGCAGCTACATGGATTCGTCCGGGACCCTGGTGTTCGACGTCAACGACTTCGACGAGGCGTACCTCGGCTGCTTCACCTGGGACCTCAAACGGCTGGCCGCCAGTGTCGCGCTGCTGGCGTGGAGCAAGGCGATCTCGGACGACGACATCGAGACACTGATCGGCACCTACCTGCGCGCCTACGTCAAACAGGTCCGCGAGTACGCCGAGCGGCCCGGCGACGAACTCGTCCGCCTCCAACTGGACAGCACCGAGGGTGTCCTGCACCAGGTCCTCCTGAGAGCCCGGCTCAAGACCCGGATCGACCTGCTCGACGAACTGACCACCGTGGAGGATTACGACCGCAGGTTCCGGCACGGGCCCGGCATCCGGGTGCTCGAGCGGCCCGAGCACGAGATCGCGACCAAGGCCTTCGAGTCCTATTTGGACACCATTCCGGAGAACAAGCGGTTCGGCAGCATCACCTACCGGGTCAAGGACATCGTCGGCCGGACCGGATTCGGCATCGGCTCCGCCGGGCTGCCCGCGTACAACATCCTCGTCGAAGGCCGGACCCAGGCACTCGAGAACGACGTCGTCCTGTCCATGAAACAAGGCAACGTGGCGGCGCCGAGCCGCATCGTGTCCGAAGAGAGCATCCGCGGCTACTTCACCAACGAGGGGCACCGGACCGCCGTCTCCCAGCGCGCGTTGCAGGCGCACGCGGATCCCTGGCTGGGATACACGGAGATCGACGGGACCGGGTTCGTCGTCTCGGAGCTCTCGCCTTACGTCGACGACCTGGACTGGTCGGATCTGACCGAACCGTCGGAGATGGGGCCGGTCCTCGACTACCTCGGCCGGGCCACCGCGAAGATGCACTGTGTGTCCGATTCGGACTCCGACCAGACCCTCGTCGATTTCCAGAGCGAAGCGGCCATCGCCGCGGTGATCGGCGACCGCGAGGAGGAGTTCGTCCGCACGCTGACCGAATTCGGGATGGCCTACGCCGAGCAGTCACGGGACGATCACCGGTTGTTCGTGGACGCCTTCCGCGGCGGGAAGATCCCCGCCGTCCGGCCAGCCGCCCAGCGCTGACCGAACGACGGGGAACACGCTACTCGCGGAGGCCGATCGCCTCGATCGGCTTCGACCGCAGCGCCACGCGGGTGGCCAGACCGAGCGACAGGACGCCAAGCAGGATCGCCCCGGCGACGACCGCGCCGAAGACGGTGATCGTGCCGGACGGCAGCGGCGTGCCACGCAGGCCGAGGTTCAGCAGTACCAGCGGAACCCCCGCCACCACGGTCCCCAGCAGCGCCGCGACGCCGACCGTCGTCAGCGCTTCGAAGCGCATCATCCGCACCACCTGGCGTTTCGACGTGCCGACCAGGCGCAGCAGCGCGAACTCCCGGGAGCGCTGCGCCGTGCTCATCACCAGCGTGTTCGCCACGGAGATCACGACGTAGCCGAGGATCACCCCGACCGCGACCAGGTTCACGTAGAACTGGGCCTGCTGCTGCCCGCCGGCGGGCGCGGCCACCGCCGATCCCGGTGTCACGGCCAGCCCCGGATAGCGGGTCGCGAGAGCGTTCAGCGCGGCGGTCACGGTGGCGGCGTCCGCGTCGGGCTGCTGGCGCACCAGCACCTCGTCGTCCAGCCGATCGCCGGTGTGCGCCCTGGCGAGGTCCGCGGGCAGCACGTAGCGGCCGAAAGCCTGGTCGCGGGTGTAGGTGGCGACAAGCCGCAGTTTGGCCGGGGCGCCGTCACCGAAGTAGAACTCGACCTCGTCGCCGATCTTCTTCTCGTACCAGCCGGCTTCCGATTCGCTCATCGCGACGGTGTTCCCGGTCAGGTCGGTGATCTTGCCCGACACGACGCCCAGTTCGAGGTTTCCGCGGATCTGCGCGCCGTCCAGTCCTTGCGCCGCGTACCGCTCGACGCGCAGGCTGTCCTGTTCCTGCACCGTGTTGATCACCTCGGTGCGGACGACCGAGGTCGCGGCGGCGACGCCGGGGATCCGCCGCGCCGCCTCGGCGACCTCCGGCGAGAGCCCGCCCGTGCCACTGGCGAGCACGTGGTCCGCGGTGGTCGACTCGACGGTCTCCTCCTGGCGTGCGGCGGCCGCGGAGGTCTGGCTGTAGAACATCGTCAGCGCGAACGAGACCGCCAGCATCACCGGCGTGACCGCGGCGGCGAGGCGGCGCGAGTTGGCCTGGTTGTTCGCCGCGGCCAGGTAGCCGCTGATCCGCGACGTCCGGTTGAGCACCGGCGCGATCAGCCGCGTCATCACCGCGACCACCTTCGGGCCGAGCACGGCCAGCCCGATCACGATGATCAGTGACGAACTCCCCGAAGCCGCGAGCCCCGCGTCGCCGTTGAGGAAGATCGGGACCATCGATCCGCCGAGACCGGCCACCACCAGCGCGCAGCCGATGATGACGCGCACCCGGCCGAGTTCGCGCCGCTCCACCGCGGCCTCGCCGAGCGCCTCCACCGGGCGGATCGACGACGGGCGCCGCGACGCCGACCAGGCGGCCAGGCGCGCCGTGCCGAGACCGAGCGCCAGCGCGGCGACGAGCGGGAACGGGCTGAGTGCCAGTTCGAAGTCCGGCGGGATCACGCCGATGGCCCCGAACGCGTTTCTCAGCCCGAATCCCACGGCCACACCGAGGCCGCTGCCCAGTACCCCGGCGACCACCGCGACGATCATCGTCTCGGCGCCGATGAGCTTCCGGATCTGCTGGGGAGTCGCCGCGATCGCCCGCAGCAGCGCGAACTCCCGGCGTCGCTGGTTGATGACCAGCGCCAGCGTGCTGGCCACGACGAACACCGCGATGAGGAGCGCGAAGCCGCCGAACGAGCCGGCCAGCGCCATCAGCAGCATCCGAGTCTGGCTGACGTCGAGGAACTCGACCGTGCTGCGCTCGACGCCGGTCGTCACCGTCACCTTGTCGGTGCCGACCGCGGCACGGATCCGGTCGGCGAGGTCGCCCGGCGTGACACCCGGGTCCGCCAGCACACCGATCGCGTGCGCCTGGCCGGGTGTCCCGGCGAGTTCGGCGGCTTTCTCCGGCGAGAAGAACAGGGCGGATTGCCGGGTGAGGCCGTCACCCGACTTCGGCGCGGCGATACCGGAAACCCGGAACTCCACCGGCGCCGAGCGGACGGCGACCTGCACCCGCTGACCGACCGACACCCCGCTCCGCGACGCCAGGTCCGCGTCCAGGACGACCTCGTCGGCACCCGCGGGCGCCTGGCCGTCACGCAGCGAGAACGGCGCCAGCGCGGCGGCGTCCCAGTTGTGGCCCAAGGACTGGCCGCCTTCAGGCCCGTTCAGCACCCGGCCGTCGGCCGTCACCACGGTGGCGGGGAAGCTCTGCTCCGCCACCGCGCCGCGGACCCCCAGCACCGCGGAGATCGCCCCGGTGAGGGCTACCGGCACCGAAGCCTGCTCGGCGACCTGCTGGGTCTCGAGCGGACCGGCACCGGGCGGGTCGACCGTCTGCGGACCGCCGACGACGACCGCCGCGTCCGCGTACCGCTGTGTCGGGACACCCGCGCGCAGACCGGATTCCATGAGGATGCCGCAACCGGCGACCAGCGCCGTCCCGCAGAGGATCGCGACGAACGCGCCGATGAAACCGCTCAAACGCGTCTTCGTCGTCTGCCATGCCAAATCCCACATGACGTCACCACTCCCCGAGGTGGGTCATGCGCTCGGCGACCCGGTCCGGAGTCGGCTCCGGGAGATGGCCCGCCAGCTTGCCGTCGGCGAGGAACAGCACGCCGTGCGCGGCCGAAGCCGCGACCGGATCGTGCGTGACCATCAACACGGTCTGGCCCATACCGTCCACAATGGAGCGAAGCAGATCGAGGACCTGACGCGCGGTGCGCGTGTCCAGTGCCCCGGTCGGTTCGTCGGCGAGGACGACCTCGGGCCGGGTGATCAGCGCGCGGGCGATCGCGACCCGCTGCTGCTGGCCGCCGGAGAGTTCCGACGGGCGGTGTTCGAGCCGCTTCGCGATCCCGACTCCCTCGACGATCTCGCGCAGCCACTGCGGATCCAGCTTCTTCCCGGCCAGCCGCATCGGCAGCGTGATGTTCTGCAGCACGTTCAACGACGGCAACAGGTTGTAGGCCTGGAAGATGAACCCGATCCGGGTCCGCCGCAGTTCGGTGAGCGCTTTCTCACGCAGCCTGTTCAGCTCCGTGTCCCCCAGCAGCACCCGGCCGGAACTCGGCTTGTCCAGCCCTGCCGCACAGTGCAGGAAGGTGCTCTTGCCCGATCCCGACGGTCCCATCA
The DNA here is from genome assembly GCF_046548895.1 of Amycolatopsis sp. cmx-4-54. Classification (NCBI taxonomy): domain Bacteria; kingdom Bacillati; phylum Actinomycetota; class Actinomycetes; order Pseudonocardiales; family Pseudonocardiaceae; genus Amycolatopsis; species Amycolatopsis sp. cmx-4-54. The sequence continues at coordinate 585,257 of NZ_JAEBEJ010000001.1, read as the reverse complement.
CCGCGGTGAACGAGCCCTTGCGCACCTCGACGGTCACCCCGTTCAAGGCCGTGACCGCGCCGTCGCCGGATCCGTAGACCTTGCTCACGGATTCCAGCGTCAAGGCGCGTGTGCCCCCTGAATTCATCATTTCCCCTTACCGGTGGTGATCTGCCTCGTCACAACCTACGGTTGACGAGGACCGGGATCGACCCCGCACGAGGGAAGACTCCTGGTAGCGCAGGCACCACCATGGCCCATGGCTGGCAGGGCGATCGCCCAGCCAAGTCAGGTCGAGCCGAGGGGCAACACGGCAATCCATGCGAAACCCATGCCTTTGGAGATAACGAATGGCACGCAAGCCCCTCCCGCTCGGTACCCACGGCGAAATTCGCCTCTATGGCAACGTTGATGGACGATGGGTTCCCAAGACCAAGCTTGCCAGGGGGATCCGCCTCCCCCGATGGCGAGCCGTGGCAAACTACCGCAACCACGCTGGCGAAACCCGGCAAGTCGAACGCTCCGGCGTCAGCGCCACCGACGCAAGCAACAACTTGCTCACATGCTTCGCCGAGATGAACGCAGCTCGAGCCATCACCGTCGTCGCTGACGCAGGCGCAAGCCCCACAGCCCCCACCGTCGTCGCTGACGCAGGCGCAAGCCCTACAGCCCTCGCTGACACAGCCGTGACCAGCGCCGATCGGTACCTGCTCTCACTGCTTTCACCTGTGCCTCTAATCACTCCTGGCAAGCCCTTGACCGTATCCTCACGCGTGATCGAGGCTATACCTGCTTTCCTTGAGCGCATTCGTGAGGAATGCGCTCCGACCACAGTGGACCGGTACGTCGTCACGCTGAAGACACACATCATTCCGGGGATAGGGCAGCTCCTCTTCACCGAGTGCACTGTCAGTCGCCTGCAGCAGTTCGAGGCTGGGTTGAGGAGTAAGCAGCACCTCAAGCCACAGGAGAGGCAACAGCAAGTCCAGCCCAAGAAGCTGGCGCCCACGACACGGCGCGTCGTTCGTGAGGTCACCCGCGGCCTGCTTCAGATCGGTGTTGAGGCCGGCATACTGACCCACAACCCGGTCAAGTCGATGCGTCGAATCGTGGGGGGACCACAGAACGCAGCAAAAGCGGTCACCGTAGCAGCGGTTCCCTCGCTGTTCGCGAAGATCGACGGCGACAAGCTAGCTCGTGACGCTGACCTGCCCACCATCACCCGGGCGCTATTTGGTCTAGGAACCAGGCTTGGCGAGACGATGGCTCTCTCGTGGCAATACATCAACCTCAGTGATGAACCGATCACACGAACTGTGTTCGCTGGCACACCCCGAGAGGAGACACGTAAGATCCCACCAAAGCACCTGTGGATCAACGCGACGATCACTGAACCAGTCGGGTTGGGAACCCAGCGCACCCCAGTGAAGACGAAGCGTTCGAACCGGATCGTCGCGATCCCGCAGTTCCTCCAGTTTGAACTGGAGCTGCGCAAGTCGGCTGACGTCGCCGAAGATGCGCCTGTGTTCCCCCACCCCCTCACGGGCGCCTGGCGCACGTCCAAGGATGTCGGAAATGCGCTGTACACGATGCGGAGGCGGATCGGCGTCCCGGACTTCAAGAGCCATGTCGGCCGCAAGACAGCGTCAACGGTGCTCTACGAGAGCGGGTTCAGAGGTGACGATCTTGCCGATCAGTTCGGTCACGCCACCGGTGACTTCACGCGTACGCACTATGTAGACGCTGGCACAGCGAATCCTCAGGCCGCCGACATTCTTGACCGCGCGCTCAGCGGGGCGTCGGGTTTCCAGGCGTGAACTGTAGGGAGCGTCACCCCGAGGAGTGACGCTCCCTCGTTCCTATGACCGCCGACGGCTGAGGGCAGGATCGTCGAGGGGAACGCGCCGGATGGCTGCGTGACGGACACTTACACCTGCTTCGTGGTTCAAGAAGCTCGACCCAAGATGGAGGGTGAAGGGTGTTATACACTTCGGACTACTGCTGGAGCCGCGAGCGGCCACGACCACGCGCGAACAGGATCTCGCACCGGCCCAGCGAGTTCAGCGCCTGGTGGCCTACCCCTGCGTGACCGGCGCCCTGCTTTTGCCAGTGCTTAAACGGTAAGTGGCAATGATGAAGGCCACAATCGAAGGTGGCATTGGTTTCGATCACGATTACTTGAACGATTCAGGTTCGGAATGTGTCTGTCGGTGTCCGCATCGTCGGCGGGGGTCCCCGCCGGATTCGGCATCGGCGGCGTCGTCGCGATCATGGGCGTCGCCGGCGATGAGTTGCTGATCCCGACGATCATGCTGCTGCTCGCAGTCGACCTCGAACTCGTCGGCAGCCTGCCTCTGCTGATCTCCCTGCCGACCATGCTGGTCGCCCTCGCCCCCGCTGATCTTCGCGGCCGGACTCGCCTGTCACTGCCCCTAACCCGGCGCCGAATCGGCGGAATACTGCAACGGCCGTTGCAGACATAGATCGGGCACCTGTACTCGATATCTTCACGCCCATGCCGACGACCCCTGACTGCGCACGTCACCTTCTTCCGCCCCGATGCGCATATGTCTCTCCCCGACTTGGCATCGTGGTGCCATCGTGACCTTCTGGCGAACCATGCTCGGGCCGATGAACGAGCGCTTGATATCCTGGGGACACAACGCAGGCCTGAGGCGAGACCGCTCGCCACGTCGGATCTGAGGCACCCGACACGTCAACCTCATTTGAAGGGGTCGTGTCGCATGCCCACATCAACCTTATCGCCTTGATCGCAGTATCGTTTGTGATCCGCACGGCGCTTGTCGCCTACGCCGTCGTGATCGCTCTCAAAGGCCAAGCCCCCACCCGCCGCAAGACCGCCCTGGACATCGTGCGACTGCTGTCCCCCAGGCTGTCCATCAAGGTCGGGCGCGTGACGATCGCCCACGGAGAGGAACCGCAGGAGAACGCCGGCCACTGAGCACGGTGGGTCCTAGCCTGCCCCTGCGAGCGAGATAAGCCGGCAGGGGTGGCAGAAGGAACGCACCCGAGTCGACTTCTTCAATGGAACCATTTCACTGGCACATGAGGAGACGGCAGCACGGAGGCCCGACGACTCGAGCGCTGAGTGGTGGTGCTGGTTCAGCACCACCACCCAGCCGGGTACCCACCCAGCCCAAGCCAATCTCGGGCGCGCAGGATCATCGCATTCAGCACCGACAATCCCGCCGCTTCAGCCGCCGAGCTCGGCCAGGCGCTCCAGCACCCGCGGAGCGAGTTCAGCGGGCTTGAGCCGATACCGGTGCCACCGGTCGCGCGAGCCCGGCTTGAGCGAGGCGTTGAACCGCAGGCGTCCCCGGCTGTTCGGCGCGCCGGCCTGCGCGGCGAAGTCCTCACTCAACACCAGCCACGCCGTCATCAAGCGCGCCTCGGTGACGTCCACCGCGACGAACAGCAGGTCCAGATCGGGACGCGGCCGGAACGTCTGCGAGCGGACGAACGCCACGAAAGCCCCTGCCAGGACCCGTTTGCTGTCCGACATCCGGGACTTGACCTGCACAGCCAGCGTGGCAGAGCTGCCGCGCCGGTTGAACACCAAATCGACGCCTTCATCGTCCACCAGCGATGTGGCCGCATTCAGCTCACCGCGGGACGCGAGAATGCACGCCGACGCCACCAGGTACTCCACAGCCTTCCCCATCCGCCCTGCCGACGGGGACTTGTCCCGGTAGTCCTCCTCGGACTCGTCGGCATCCACGGCCTGCGTGGCCGGCTCGCTCACGTTCCCTCCCCGGCTATGACTGCCCACCTGCCGCGCCACTGCTCAACGTCGGCGGTGTGCACGCTGTGGTGCTTGCTGTCCGGATTACGGGGCCGTGTGCCGACCCGGTTCATGAACGCCGCATAGCGCCGCTCGACGTCCGCACGGAACCGCTCCGCGGGGATCACGTAGAACTCCGGCTGCTCTGGGATGAAGTCCACCAGCACCAGGACCTGGGTGTCGTCCAGCAGCGGCCGGGTGGCGTCGGAGACCTGCCACTCCCCTGTCCGGCGCGCGGTCACCTGCGCGAGTTTCCCGTCAAGACGCAGCCGGTAACGACGAGCTTCGGAGATCACCTCGGCAGGACGCCGGGTTCGGACGATCGCTTCGGCCACCGCGAGATGGGCGGCGACCGCGTGGACCTGGTCGTTGTTCAACGTGGACAGATTCACCGATGCTCCTTTGCCGCGCCGGGACGGTCATAGCAACCCTGCCGTTCCTGTAGGTAAGCGACGCGGGCTGTGTGGATAGTCGCCGGGCAAGGCGAGTTCGTTCCACACCGCAGATAACGATCAGCCGCGGCCGCCGAGCTTAAAGCCCGCTACGGCATCGTCACCGTCCTGTTCGACCAGCACCTCGACGACATGCGCTTCCTACGCGAAGGCCTGCCACAGGACGCCATCGCCAACGGCGGCGTTCCGCACGTCATCTAATCCCGCCGACCCGGCGGCGGTCAGTGACACCGGCGGCCAATCGGCGAAGTCGTCACACCCGATGTTCTCGGCCGGCGGCAGGGCATCCCGCAGTGCCCCCGTGACCGCGCGCGCCCACATGATGCGAGGCTACTCGTCAGAACAGCCAGTCCCTGGAGGTAGACAGTGGAGCTTCCCGGCCCCGATCACGACAGGATGCGGGCGGGCACTCAGCTGGAGGCGGCACTGGTTGTCGCCGCAGCGCCCGGCGGCGACGCCACCGCAGCAATCGAGATCGCCGATCAGATGGTGAACCGTGGGCTCGTGACGACTGGGCGCGGACAACTGCTGGCATCGACCTTGATGGAGCTGTCCCACCAGCAGATCACGACAACGGGTTCGACTACTGATCCATATGCGAAGCTGGCACATCACCTCGTCGCCATCGGCGTGTGCACACAGGCCGAACTCGAGACCGCTTTCATGGCGCGCGTGCTGGTCATGGGCGTGGACCAAGGCTGGCTGGAAGCTGCCTTGTATGACCGGCTGGAAGCCGCAGGGGGCAACGACCCGTCGTTCCGGGCGCTGTTGGCACGAATCGAACGTCGGTGAACGCTGAACCGTCAGTCCTGGCTTAGGCTCGTCATCCACTAACGATCCGTCCTCAAACGACGCGCGCACACCGACCACGGCAAAGGCAGCGTCCTCGCAGCCCGGGTCCATTGGCGCGTCGCCGAAATTCCCACCCTGTTCTCCGCCGTGGTTACTGAAGAACAGCCCAGCCTCTCACTCAGGCCGATGCGCAGTCGCCGACAGCGGCCCGCTCCTCCACCGCCAGCGGGCTTCCTGCTAGATCGTCTCGCCGCGACCAGCCACGCGTGGGAACGCGTGGCTGGTCGCCCACGCGCTCTGGCGCGTCACCCGCGACCACAGCGACGCCCTACCCGCGCTGCTCCGCCAGGCCCTCTGCACTCAACTCGGAAGCCACCGGCGAGCACGGTTCATCACCCTGGACTACCTCGGCGCGATCGGGCGCCCGTCGCCGTGACCCTGCCTGTCATCGACGACTTCCTCGCCCAAGACCGCCGGGATCCTCACCGGCCTCGGCAGCCGCACCGGAGCACGAACTCGCCGACGACCTGTACTGCCAGACCATCGCGCTGCGTGTCCGTGACCGGATCTCCCCAGGGTTGCGCTGGTCCGGACCTGACGAAAGGCTGGTCAGCGTGAGTCTGTCTTGGCGCTGATGTCGGCAAAGGTGTCATAGGGGAAGAAGACGGTGTCCAGACCGAGTCCCCGGGTGAAGCGGCTGTAGAGCCGCTCGACGACGGCCGGCGCCTTCACCAGCATTTCCTCGGTACTGGATTCGGTCACACTGGTGTAGGCAGATGTCTGAAAGGGACTGTCCGACGATCTGAAGGTGTTTGTCATGGCCAGCGTTGACAGGCAGCCCCGGAGGCCGGTGGCGTGCACACCGATGGTCCATGCTCCTCGGTAGCCTGCGTAGGTGTCGAGGATGCCCGCGGCCGTGGTCACGACCTGGTGCGCGAGTTCGAGGTGGTAGTTCGGCGAGATGACTTTGGCCTCCGCTCCCCTCCATTCGCGGGTGCCTTCACAACTGGACACCCGGAGTCCGCCGTCGTCCTCCAGCAGAAGCTGTACCGCATACTCCTCGGATGACACGGTTCGTTCATTCCTCCAGTCCGAGGACACCATGAGTCCGTCGGCGTGCGGCGTTCTGTGCTCGAGCACCTCTTGAAACACCCGCGAGTAGTTCGCGCGCCCAGGGAGGAACCCGCGCACCCACTCCACAGGCTGCTTCGGCGCGAGTACGTCGGTCACACAGGTCGTGGGGGGCATCACGGGCTTGGCATAGAGGTAGATATGCCCGAACCTGCGGGCGTCGGGAGGCACGGGATCGAACTCGTCGCTCATGGCCACCAGTTGGTGGGTGAAATCGTCGGCGCGGGCAGTGCGCTCGGCGAGCAACCGGCGTACCTCACTGTCGGCCAGCGGCCGCTTGCCCGTCGCACCCCGGCCCCAGTACCGATCCTCGACCATGTGCGGGGCGCTCGCCGAGGAATGCACGGTCACCAGCAGACAAGGCCGCTGCTCCTGCTCATCGCGGACCACGTCGACAACAACGTTCAGCAGCGGCTTGACCCGGTTCTCCGCGACCTGACCGATCCGGTCCCGCAGGCCTTCGGGGTCTTCGACTCCAACCAGGCCCGTCGAATCGCTGATCTTGTCGACGGCGCCGACCACCAGAAGACCGCCCTCGACACTCAGCGACGCGAGGTCTTTCGCCAATTCACCGCTGCTGTTCTTCCCAGCGGGGATGTCCTTCTTGTGCTCGACCCACTGGTTCTCTCCCAGCACACCGGCGTCCACCGCAGCACACAACTGCTGCCAGGTATCGATCTGCACAGGGGAACGCCCTGGGCCAACGTAGAACGAACGCGACGGTCGCATCACAACAGTCTGCCCGACTCCGCTCTCCCAGCGCGCTATGGTCGGCGCGCCGCCTCGCCAGCCAGCTACCTTGCCCGCGCGAACCCGGTCAGACGAGGCCATTGCCGGGCTGCGGCTGAACGGGCGACACGAGCATCTCGGCAGGTCGCCATCGGCGATGAGCTCCAACGGAATCACGGCCAGAAGAGGGCACGCAGTCCAGAGCGCCCGCACGATGAGCGCGAACGACGCCGCGATCCACAGAACACCGGGGATGGACGTGGACCGTCACTCTCGCCGCCATCCCACCACGACAAAGACCAGTAAACCCGGGCCAAAACAGCCGGCGCACCGGCACCGATACACTGTCCGACCGAACCTGTCAGTACCCGTTGGTACAATGAGAGCGTTCGTCGCTTGAGGCGAGGGTTCCCTCGGGCTGGGTTCTATCTATGCGTACCTGATCGCGCTAGCGATCATCCTGCTTTTCACTCACGTCGCCTCCCACATCAGTGCCAAACGGGCAGACAATGAGCGTCGAGGAGGTGGTCACATGACGCTTTTCATGAGCGTTGTACTCCTGACCGTGTCAGGAGTCGGATCGAACTGGGTAGCGGCAGCGCTGCCATCCTGGCCTGAAGCGACGAACTCCAGACTTGCTCCCTCCGGTCACTGACACGTGACGTCTAGCAGCGCGACCAAATCTGCCCCAGAGGATACGAACCCGCACGCCTGTCGTATTGGCCGTGGTGCGGATGACGACGAAGGAGCATGAGCTCACCCGCCGAGCGAACCGTCGGCCGGGCACGGCGGGCGGTAGTCCACGTCCGGAAGGTAGCGGTGCCAGTCGGCTTCGCTGATCGGGTCCGCGATCGCCGAGCACACGATCCTAGCCGCCTCCTCCGGCTGGAGCTGATCCAGCGGGGTGGCGGGAATGTGCCACAGCAGGGCGGCGTTGTCGTCGCCGCCCGTCATCAAAATCCGGCCGTCGGCGCCGAAAGCGGCCGTGACGGCGGGTGCGGTATGTCCACGAAGGACGGTGAACGTCGCGGCGGTGCCGTCCGGCTGAAGACGCCAGAGCCGCACTGTCTGGTCCTCGCTGGCGGTGGCGATCGTCCCGCCGTCCAGACTGAACTCTACCGAGCGAACGGTCCCGTCGTGTCCGGCCAGCACGGCGAGCTCGCGCGGCGCCGAGGGATCGACGACCTCCCACAGCCGCACTGTGCGGTCCTGTGCGGCCGTGGCCAGGATGCGGCCGTGGGGGCTGAAGGCGACCGAGACCACCGGCGCGGTGTGCCCACGCAGGATGACCGGCAAACCGGGATTCCTCGGATCAGCGATGGGCCAGAGCGCCGCCGTGCCGTCCCAGTTGGCCGTCGCCGCGAACCGGCGATCGCGGCTGATCACACCGGATACGACGCCGCCGTGACCTGCGGAGAGCGTCGCCAGTTCCTGTGGCTCGCGGCCCGTGCTCCACAGCTTCGCGGTCGCGTCGGTGCTCGTCGTGATGAGCAAAGTGTTGTCAGGGCTGAAACTCACCGAGTTGACGTCGCCGTGATGCGCACCGAGCGTGGCGACCGTGATGACGGCGGACGGATCGGTGATGTCCCACAGCAGCGCCGTGTGATCCCAGCCCGCTGTCGCCAGCCTGCGCTGGTCCGGGCTGAAAGCCACGCCGTTGACGTTGGCCTTGTGTCCTGAAAGGACCGCGGAGGCGCGGGGGCGACGACGTTCGGCGATGTCCCAGAGGATCGCCGTGCCGTCGTGGCTCGCCGTCGCGGCGAGGCGCGAGTCCGGGGCGACGGCCACGGCGTTGACATGGTCCCGATGCCCGGTCAAGCGGGTACCGAGTGGTAACGGAACGCTGCCCAGCAGGGCTTTCGTCGCTTCGTCGGTCGGTGAAAGCCGGAACGCGACCAAGCTCAGCTGCGCGGCCAGGCCGGGATTCGAGGTCCGGAGGCCGGCCGCCTTCCCAGCGGCGACCTCGGAAAGCGCGTTGTTGCGCTGTCCGGTCGCGTTCTGCTCGGCGTGTACCGCCACGACGATGAGCATGGTCGCGAACAGGAGCAGTACGCCCAGCACGGCGACCAGTTGTCTTGACCGGATCGCGTGCCGCCGCGCCGTGGCCAGCTCCGCTTCCGCGGCCGCCGCGCTCGCTTCGAGGAACTCGCGCTCGACGCGATTCACCGCGATATCGGCACGGCCGCGCCATTCGCGCGCGGCTTCGAGCGAGGTGCCGCGGTAGAGCGCCCCTGGATCACGATCCAGGGACTCCCAGATGCGGGCCGCTTCCGTGAGCCTGCGATGGATACGGAGACCTTCGAGGTCTTCGGCAAGCCAGTCCCGCAGCCTGGGCCAACCGCGAAGGAGGGCCTCGTGGGTGATCTCCAAGGTGTCGCGATCACGCGTGAGCAGCCGGATACCGGTCAGCCGGTCGACGACGGCGTGCCCGGCCGGCGTGAGGTCCAGCTCCGCGACCGGGACCCGCCGCCTGACATCACCGGCGCCCGTGCCTGTGGTCGTCAGCCGCAACAGCAGCCACCGCACCGTTCTTCCCTGCTCGTCGTCGAACGTCTCGTAGACCGCGTCGGCGGTCTGCGCGAGCGCGCCGGCGATCCCGCCTGCCGTCTCGTATCCGGCGAGGGTCAGCGTGTTGCCGCGCCTGCGGTACCAGGTCTCGAGCAGAACGTGGGACAGCAGCGGCAACGCGCCGGCGTCCCCGCTGGCCTGCTTGATCAAGGTGGCGAGCAGTGCCCCCTCGACGGCGAGGTCGCCACGGGCCGCGGGTTGGACGATCGCGCTGCGCAGCTCGGCGGCGGTCATCGGACCGACCGTCACCTGGGCGTCGCGCAGCGCCTCCACGAGTCCGGCGTGCCCGGCGCAATGGGCGTAGAAGTCGGCGCGAACGCCGATCACCACGCGACATCGGCTGTGCTGCGCGTGCGCCGCGGTGATGAGCAGGTCGATGAAGTGGTCGCGGTCTGCTTCCGTGGCGCCGTGCGTGAAGACCTCCTCGAATTGGTCCACCACGATGACGAGTTCGGGGTCATCGTCCTGCGGGCGCCGAACGATCCGCGAGAGGCCTCGCGGATCGCCGACGAGCTCGTCGCGCAACGCACCGGGCGACCCGCCGAGCAACGCGGCCAGCTGGATGGCGAGCTCTTCCAGCGGATCGTTACCAGGGGTGAAGAGGACCACCCGGCCGAGCCGCGGCTGAAGTCCCGCGCGCAGAATCGACGACTTGCCCGTGCCGGAAGCGCCGAAAACACCGAGAAACCGCTGCTCCCGCAGTTTGGCCTCAACCTCACCGACCAGATGTTCCCGGCCGAAGAACCGGTCAGCGTCCTCGGCCCGGAAAGTCGCCAACCCGACGTACGGCGGGTCAACGTCATTCCGCACCACCGGCACAGCCAATTCGGCGGCCAATTCGTGCCACCGTCTTTCCCACTCGCCGGCCTCCCCACCGCAACCGAGCACGTAGGCGAGAGTGATCTGCAAGCTGGGCAGCTTGCGGCCGCTCGCCGCGTCCGACAGCGCCGCGGCCGAGCAGTGTGCTCGCATACTCAGCACTCGATAGGTCGGCCTGCCCGCACTTTCCCGCAGTCGCCGCAGGTCGCTCGCGAACTTCACTACCCGGCTGTCGCCATCGGCCAGTGGCCGTTCCCGACGTGGCACACGTCCCCCTTTTCGGCACCAAAGCCGTTTGTACACGGTTTGTTGTTCAGCGTCCGTCGTTCGACCGTGAACAACACGATCGCAGTAGACCGGGACTACGACATCCGGCCCACCCGACCCCGTACCGCACCACTTTCTCCTGGGGGTTGAACCTGTGCTGAACCTTGACCTCGCCGTCGTTCTGGTTCTGAGCGGCACCCCCGCCGCCTCCCCCGCGGAGACCGTCGCGCTCATCGCGGGCCAGGGCGCCGGGACGTCAACCGCACCAAGGAGCGTTTCGGCGTGCACGGCACCGACCTCGGCGTTATGTGGCGAGACAGCCGCGGGCGCACGGCGATCGCGTTCGGGGACACCTACGGCCAGGGCTGGGGCGGACACGGTTCCGGACTCGAAAGCGCCGACCGGCGGCTCGACATCCTCGTCCACTCGTCCGGCACCGAGGTCTCCGACGGCCTGAGCATCGACGACATGGTCACCGACCGGCCAAGCCACGCGAAGCAGTTCCTTGGCCATGATCCGGCGGTCCCGGAGGTGACCATGATCCCGACCGCCGGGGTCAGCGTCGGCAGCCGGGGCTACATCCACTACGGGTCCGTCCGGAGCCGGGCGACAGGGGGCGCTGGACCACGAACTACGACGCGTATCTCGCGCGTGCGCCGGAAACGGCGTTGTCGTCCCTGCCTGCCTACGAATACTGGACGGCCACGGGGTGGCGGCCTAATCCCGGTGCGGCCATCCCGGTGCTCGCCGGCCAGACGAACGAACCTTCCGTGCAGTACAACGACTTCCTCGGCCGCTGGATCGCGCTACACCTCGACGAGAGCCGCTACGCGATCGTCTTGCGCTCGACACCCAGGGCCGACCGGGCCGTGGACCGGCGGCCAGGTCGTCGCGGCCGGGACTAACCACCCCGGGCTATACGGCGCCTTCGTCCACCCGGCGAGCGACGCCGACCTCTGTTTCGCGATGTCCGAGTGGGATCCGTACCACGTCCGGCTGCTGCGCCCGCGGCTTCCCGGACTCGCGATCGACCCGAATCTCGCACAGGACGGCGGGTTCGAGGACGCCACGCTCGGCCCCTGGCGGCCCGGGCTGGACCGCGGGCTCGGGTTCGGGCGCGGCAGTCGCGGGTTCGTTGTTCGCGGCTCCAGCAAGCGCGACGCCGCCGTGTCTGCTCGGCTGGGCATGCGTCCAGCCCGGATCGACCGGGACCGGGCCGGTCATGCAGACGCAGAACGAGAACTGGACGAACGTTCAGAACAGTCTCGGTGTCTCGGGGTTTTCCCTGGTGAACAACCAGGTGCCGGTGATGACGCCTGCGTCGCCGATGGCCCGCTCGGCACCGGCCGAACATTTTGCCTTTATCCAGGGGAAACCAGAATTTCGCCGTCGGACTTAGTCGTCCGTTCGGCGCATGGCTGATCCTTGCGACAGCCCGGACGCAATCGAGGAGGAACCATGCATCCGTCACTCAAGTGACCGGCGCGACGTCCGAAATCCCGCTCGACACACCAGATCCGGAAGGAAACCGTTGAGGACTTTCAAACGAATCGCCGCATCGATGTTCGTCATGCTCTTGGGCACCGCTTCACTGGTCGCCGCGCCGTCGACCGCGAACGCGGATGCCAGCTGCCCGTACCTGAGACTTTGCATATGGGATGGATTCAACTACAACGGCGCCAAAGAGTACCTTTTCGAGTGCAAGTTCATCAACATCGGCGAGTTCGGCTGGAGCGACAGGACGAAGTCGTTCAAGAACAACCAGTCACCAGGCACGGTGGCGACCTTCTTCAATTGGGATGGACAGAGATGGGTCTACCTTGACCGCTCCGTCGCTCCCGAATTCATCCCGGTCGTCAACTTTCCGATTCGCACCACGGACGCCATTCAGGTCTGCTAGAAGTCCACATTCACAGGGGCGATCCCGGCGGATTCCGCGTTGTCGACCCAGTGCCCGTGGCCGACCTCGCCGACGACGAAACGGTCGTCGGCGAGGTCGGCCGCCGCTCTTCAGCCGCCGGCACCCGGTCTCCGCCGTGCTACCACCGCAACCCGCCATGTGTCGCGACGGCGGTGTGGCTGAGTTCCTGGACGAAGAGCGAGACGTTGCCCGCCGCGACGTTGTTGCAGATCCACGACCGAGGCGGGTCGATCGCCGGGAAGTACGTCGAACACACGACACGCTGGCTCCCGTCGTACAGTTGCCATTGCGCGGTGCCTCCGCCGAGCACGTCCGCGTCGATGCTGATCGTTCCTCCGGTGAACCATTCGTATCTGGTGGCGCAGTTCCAGGTGTCCGTATCGCACCGTGGGTTGGCCAGCGGCCCGGCAGCCTGGCCGGCCGCGGCAGGCGTTGCCGACAGCACGGCGCCCAAGCCCGCGAGAACAACCGATACGGCCAGCGTCTTGAGTTTCGATACCATTTCGATCTCCTGTATGGCTGAGGAATCACCCGATTTCGGGGTGCTCATGCCAGGGAACCGCCACCTGGTTGTTCACGGTCGGCGGCGGAGGTCTGAACAACAACTCCCGAACAAGCGGTGGCACAGCACGCTGCCCCCGAACAGCCGCCCGAGCCTGAATCGGAGATCGGTCGACGGCGCACCCGATAAGCGCAGGTGAAGCACCCGGTCGCCCTGAATCACCGCGTCGGGATCCTCCAACAGGCGCTGTGCGTCGACCGACCCGAAGAAGGGCTTGCCGGACCCGAACACCACCGGTACGGCGTCCATGCGCACCTCGTCGACGAAGTGGAACGGCGCCTCGGGGCCCAGCCCTCGGGCTTCGGCCGGTACACCAACTCGCCCAGCAGCGCAGAAGCTGACAACTGACTGCCGTCTCCACTACCCCGCCCCCGCTGCGGCCGAGCTAAGTTTCGCTAGGAACAGCACTGGTCCAGCTCTCGCGCCGGCCGGTGATATGCCTGACCGCCTTCCTCATGCCGCGAAGCCGGGGCTGCATGCACCGCCACGTTATTGGCGGTATCGGGCCGGGCTACACGGCGCGGCCTGCCGAATGTAGGCCCGGACCATCGTGGTGGGCAGCTAGATACCACCTGCAGCGACAGCACCCTTCGCGTGGAGCGTTCGTCGAAGGTCGCGTTCGACCCGGCGCTCATCCGGTCCGAACAGCTCATCCGCCGGTGCCGGGCGTAGTGGTTCGTCGGCTATGGCGTCTCGCAGGAGCGGCAGAAGTTCGCTGCCACCGCGGTAGGTGTGGATGGTGCGCGGCCGGGCGAGGTCGACCTGGTAGCCGCCGCCGGGAAGGGTCCTCACCTGGCAGCTGCCGAACTCCGCTACCGCGGACACGGAACCTCGCCTGGTTCCCGCCGGGACCGGATCGCTAACTTTCGCCGGCACTACGCCGTCGAAAGCCCGTCGGACCGTCGGTGAGGCTAGAAACGGGCATGCCACCGCCGCGTACAGCATGCAGGCGTGGTGCCCGGGAACTTCGTAGGTGGTGAAAACCCCCGCTGGTTCGGCGCCACGCTTGAGCGCATAGCTGATCCATTTCGCCGCCGGCGCGTCCACGACATGCCACACGTTCTCGTCGCCCATCGACAGGCCACAGATCGAGCAGAAGTTCCGCACCGCGCATAGCAGCTGCCGATCGCCGGACGCCTCCCGGAACACCGGTTCACCCCTGTCCCCACGGGGTGATTGCCGGGATCGGGATCCCGCGCGCGTCGCGGGGACGTCGCGCCACCGCGGCTGGCGTGGGGATCTCGCTTGCGTGCACAGCCTCAGGATGCACGACTGCGGCCGGCTGCGGTGAGCGGCCCTGCCTTGTCCCGGAGGGAAGCCTCCTCAGGAGGTGGACGATCTGCTGGGTGTGAGACCGCGGACGGTGCTGGAGCCGTCGCCGGCCGCTCGCGTGAAGCGGTCTCATCCGCTCGATCCGAGCTTAGGCTCCAGCGCGGCGGCTAGCTGTCGGACGGTCGCCACGGTGAAGCCCAGTGCGGTGCCTGCCTCCCCATGGTGGTGTGGCGTCGGAGTGGCCTGCGAGGACTTGTGCGATGTGCGGCAGGCCGCTGAGGATGGCGTCGGTGATGAAGACCGTGCTCACGGCTCGACTTTGTGCAGCGGCAGGATTTCGAGCCTGCCGCGCAGGCAACAGTCGAGCACCGCCACGCCCTGGATACGTGTCCACGATCGGCACGCCGTGGCCAGCGTCGCTGGATCAGCGAGGCCGGGTAGGTCGGCGTCCTCGATCTCCTGCGCGAGCAGTTCGCCGGGCTGTTCCAGCCAGACAGCGTCGATGACGGTTCCCCGCACGAGGTAGGCCACCGCGTCCCACTCCCCCGGGGCGAGTGGGGGAACCCCGGCGATCTCCAGTGCCAAGACCCGGGAGAGCGTGTCCTCGGGCAGGGCGAAGCGGGAATCAGGCATGTCCTCGCGGGCGTTCTTGATCGCCTGGTCGACGGCGCCGACACTGATCCCCAGGTGTGCGGCGACCGCGGCGCGGCCGCCACGTCCCACGGCGCGCACCGCGGTGGTGATCGCTGCGGCACGGCGGGCCGGGATCACCTCGAAGCGGGTGCGGTCGATCTCGGCGAGCTCGCGGTCAAGGACCTGCTGCCACGTGGACTCCGGCATGGTGCGGCCTTTCTGAATCGTCAGCAGGGCGACGGCGAGGCATCACGCAAGCCGCGCAGGTAGTCCTCAAGCCCATCGATCACCGCGTCGGGCTCACCGGAACCATCCCGGAACTCCGCAAGCAGCCGCCGCGCGGTCGCCGCGATCGCCTCGTCGGTGGTCGCCCCGGTAATCCCGGCTTCCTCGGCCGTCCACATCTCGCCGATGCTATCCACGTCGTAGACGGGCAGCAGGCCGGCGACGTCCCGATCGTCGCAACGGGGCAACAGCTCGGCAATGTGCTCAACGGCGGCCAAGGCGTCCGTGTCAAGCCGGATAACGGTGTTGCTGCCGTCCCACACCTTCTCCGCTCCGGCCATGACCCGCTCGGCTAAGGGCGCGACCTGAGCGAGCAGTTCGTTCACCGCGTCACCAGTCAGCAGCGGAATCTCCCAGTGCCGTTCGAAACCGTGGTACACCTCCGGAGAACGACCCCCGTCGACGTTCGCGTCGTAGTCGGCCCACAGGCGCCCGCTGATCACGTCGAGAGCGATGTGCACGGGCTGCGGCCCCTGCTCGCCGCAGTACCAGTGCAGTAACTCGTCCTGCGCGCCACAATCGATGATCGCGATCTTGACCATTCCAGCTCCTCCCAAGCCCGGTTGCTACAGTTGTAACTATAGCAAGCTACAGTTGCAACTGTAGTTTCTTCTGCTTGAGCAATGTCGTGCTCTTTCGACTCGACGCCCGAACATGTTGAACGGAACCAGACATGCTTCTCAGCGAGAACCCGCGGTGAAGGTGGTGTCGATGGACGCGCGGCAGGCCTCATCGCGTCGCTCGTGGACGAGATCGATCGTGAGCGGGGCGAGAAGTTGTACATGCGGCGAGCGGAAGCTGCGGCGCGGACGGACGCGATTGCAGGGAGAGATCCCGGCGTCGATAATTGCTGCCCGCTGGAACGGGAGCCGGGTGCAGGCCTTCGCGGTGATCGACTGTTGTCTGCGTTCCGACCTCGTCCCGTTCCCCACCTTAGTCGACACCAGCGCGGCCGCCGATGACGGCTGGTCGCGTCGGCGGGGTTTGAGCCATTTCAGTTTCTGTCACGCCGGTTCCCGTGTAGTGGACAGTCCGGCGCGACATACCTCGTTCCCGCTACCCACAACCCAAGGACGGGCATGACCGCTAAGTTCTCACCGTTCAGGCCACCTATCGACCTGTCAGGCTTGCCGAACTTCACAAAGCCGCCCCATCGTCCCCGGCACGCGGTGTTCGTCGGCCGGGTGTCCACTAAGGACAATCAGAACCCTGCGACGTCCATCCCGCGGCAAGTCCTGTATGCCTCCGCACGTTTGGAAGAGGGAGAGGAGTTCGCCGCGTACTTCTGGGACGTGGAGTCCGGGATGCTCCCTCCGAACCTGCGCGGCCTCGGCTCCCAGGACATGTACGACGCGCTCGACGTTCCGGTCCCCCGGGACGGTGGCCTGCAGGATTTGGTCGAGCGGGCCGAGGAGATGGGCGTGACCCATGTCCTGGCCGAGCGTTCCGACCGGCTCGCTCGTGCCATGCTGACCAGCCTGGTCGTGGAGCACGAGCTCGAGCAGCTCGGTGTGGAAGTGGTGTATGCCAACGAGCCGTCGGGCGGGACCGAGTCCGGCAGGCTACGCACCCGCCGGTACGGGCAGGTGGAAGCGGAGATCTACCGGACGACCATGCTGGAGATGTCGATGGGCGGCCAGGTCCAGCACGCCGTCAACGGCTGGAATCACGGCTACCCGCCCTACCCGTATATCGCGGTGATCGATGAGACTGCCCCACACCAGCAGAGCGGCCGGTTCGGCGAAGCACGTCCGAAGAAAAAGCTCGCGCCCCATCCCGACCCGCGCCGTTTCGATGCCGCCCGCGAACTACACCGGCTGCGACGTGAGGAGTACCTCACGACAGCGGACGTCATCAAAGTCTTTGCCGCGGACCCCGACCGGTACCCGATCGAAGGACGGTGGACCGACAACCTGGTGGAAGGGTTGATCGCGAACCCGAAACTGACCGGCTACCAGGTCTACAACCGGAAAGCGACCCGCACCGGCCGGCCCGGCATGTCCCGGATGAACCCGCTCTCGGAATGGGTCTGGTCACCACGTATCACCCACGAGCCCGTCATCAGCCTCGACGAGTGGAAGGCTGCGCAAGAAGTCACAGCAGGGCTGAAGGCCGGGGCTGCCGAGTTCCGTTCGCTCCAGAAGTTGCGGGACGCGGTAAGAGAGCTGGGGCTCACGGTCACCGTGGTGCGCGGCGGTGGCACGCACATGCTCTATCAAATCGGCGACCGGCAGGTCGTCCTGCCGGCACCCGTCCCTGATCCGGTCCTCAACCAGGTTGTCGCCGACCTGCGGACGAAACCGCGAGCGCGACCATCGAGTGCCATGCCCGCAGGCACAACGACATGTGGGTAGCCAACGTCCCCCAGCACAGGGTGTACGGGTGGGGCCGGACATTGAAAGCGTTGCGCGACGACCTCACGCACGGGCTCAGCCTGATGGGCGTGTGCGCCGACGTCACGATCACTGTCGTCAGTCCGGAGTTGGATCGCCTGCGGCGCGCTGAGGCCGCCTACGACACCGCGCTGGCGGACGCCGTGACCGCCCTGGCTGCGCAGGGGAGCACGATCCGAGACACCGCCCAGGCGACTGGAGTGCCCATCGCCCGAGTAGAAGCCCTGCACGCCAAGCCGCCAATTCCGCCGACTCGATGCCGCAGGAAACGCACACCGTGAGACGGATAGGCCCTTCGCGTCACCCCTCGCGACCTTCCTCAGGCCTCCGCAGCGCGAGTCGCCCGACAATGCCTGAGGCCGCATGTTACCCAGGTCCTGACGATGCCCAGCTCTGCAAACACCATCGAATCGCACGGACGACGACTCGTGATCGCACAAGGCGCCGGATAGTCCAAGCCCGTGCATGGCACCGTGCCGTCGGCGCGTCACCCACCGACGTGTCCGATGCGCATCAGAGCGGAGCCGCAGACCGCAGGCGGACCCCCGAACGCCTGGCCGCAGGCCTGTCTTCAACCGGGTTCGGCCTGTCAGACCGCGGTGCCGGTGCGCCGGGCGAAGTCATGCAAACCCGGCAGCCGGTTGGCACTGGGGTGGCTCAGCAGGGTGGCGGTCATTGTCGTGGTCGGTTTGCGGTAACGGACCTCGTCGGGCGAAGCGTGTTCGGCGGCGAGCAGCGCGCGGTAGCAGTGTTCGGGTTTGCCCCACTGGTCATAGGCGCGGGCGACGTCGACCCAGTAACGGGCGCGGCGTTCGGTGCTGGGGATGCTGGCCGGGTTGATCCGGCGGGCGTGCTCGATCGCGGTGCCGGAGTCGCCCATGACGCGGGCGATGCTGAGCTGATAGAGCCCGACGCCGGTGGGCCCGAAGCTGGTGTAGCGGTGGTCGGCGTCGGCTCCGAGCCGGGTAGCGGCATCGACGGCTTCGGCGATGAACGTTTCAGCGGTGTCGCGATCGCCGTCCGCGGCGGCGGTGTAGGCGGCGGTTTCCATCAGGGACCCATACACCGACAGCTGATCGGGTGTGCGCAGGTCGGGCTGGACGGCGAGCGCGGTATCGATCACCATCTGCTGGGCGGTGTCGCCGTGCCCGGCACGGCGCAGCACGATCGCCCAGACCCGCCGCGCGGTGGCCTGGGTCAGCAGATCACCACTGGCGTCGGCGGCCTGCGACGCGCGGTCGGCGACAGTCCAGGCAAGCCGGTCGCGGCCGGTTTTGATCGCGAGGTCAGTGGTCAGGGTGTAGAACTCGGCGAGCTGGGCGTGCGCCGCAGTGGCGGTGTCGCCGGGGCGCGGATCAGCGCGGGTAACCGTCGCAGCGGCGATCAGGTCGGGCAGCCGCGTGGCGACCTCGCCGTAGCGGCCCTCGGCGAACACGGACCGAGCGACGGCAACGGCCCACCGGAGATGGGCTACTTCCGTTGGCGCGCCTGTGGTCAGCGGCGGGGCCAGAAGTGCTCGTTCCAGCACTGAGATCGGGTCGCCCGCCAAGGCTGCGGCCGGGTTGCGTCCGGCGGTGCCGAGGACCGCGCTGCCGGCGAGGGCGCCCATCCCCGCGAGCAACGTGCGACGACGCATCGGGTCGTGCTCCTCCCACACCGGCATCGGATCGCCGCTCACCCTAGGGGCTGCGGTGGCGCCGGGCCGGGTGGACACCCCGGTGGAGTGGTCGACAGTGAGCCCGAAAACCTCCACCGGCAGGAACAGTGCCCGGGCGAGGGCACGCAGAGTCTCGACGTCACGCAGCGGGGTGCTGCCGGTTTCCCAGCGGGAGACCTGGCTGCGGGAGTAGCCGCACCGGCGCGCGAGCTCGGCCTGGTTCCAGCCGGCGGCGGTTCGCGCGATCCGCACGATCTCGCCGGGCGTGTGCTGCTGGCGTGTCAGGACCGCGACGACCCCGCGGTGCGCGGTCGAGGGCATCGGACTCCTCCCGGGAACGTCCACCTCAGCCGTCCCACCGTAACCGATTTTTCGCCGGGTCAAACGGATGTGCATGACATGCACACCACGCGCGGAAGCCGCACAGTCCCCTGCCCGCCGGTGACCGGTGGCGGTTGTGTGGCACAGGCCTGAGCAGCCGCACCCGAGGAGGGCTTTCCGCGATGTATCAGTCGACGTTCCCCACCAGCCCGCAACTGGAAGCCTACCTGCGGTCCGGCCGGATCATCTCCGACCACGAGACCGCACAGGACATGATCACCCGCATCGTCGCCGCGCTCGAGCACGCCGACGCCCGCTTCGACCCCGACGGGGCGGCCGCGTTCGCCGAGCGTCTCGGCTGGGCGTGCGACACCGAACGGATCGTGTTCTCGACGCCGATCATGACCAACGCCGGGCGCTACGTCGACCGGCCGCTGGCCGCGTGCGCGGTGCCACCGGTGGACTTGCGCGGCGATCTCGCGAGCGTCAAGACGATCGTGGACGACTACCACCGGGCCGGGATGGGAACCGGGTTCGCGCTCGACGAGCTGGACGATCCGGTCGGGGTGCTGCGCTATCTCAACGACATCGCCGTGACCGGCGCGAACTCCGGGCACGAGGACCGGCCGGTCGGGAACATGGCCATCCTCGCCCTCGATCACCCGGCAGCTGAGCAGTTCATCGGCTGCAAGGTCGGCGCGGACGCGCGCGGCGAGGCGTGGAAGTTCAACATCTCGCTGCACGTCACCGACGCGCAGATGCGTGCCGCGCTCGGCGGTGCCGGTCGGGAACGGGACCTGTTGATCGCCGCGGCGGAAGCCGCGCACGTCTGCGCGGATCCCGGGCTGTTGTTCACCGACCGGATGAACGAGGGCAACCCCACGCCCGAGGTCGGCGCGTACGTCTCGACCGCGCCGTGCGCGGAGGTCGGGCTGGTCGCCGGGGAGACCTGCCAGTTCGGCTATCTCAACCTCGGCCGCTTCCACACCGGGGACGCGACCGTGCCGGTCGACCTCGGCGCCCTGGCCGACACCACCCGCCTCCTGGTGCGAGCGCTGGACGACGCGATCGAGGCCAGCCTGGCGCACTACCCGTCACCGCTGTCGGCGCGGGTGATGGGCGCCAAACGCAAGATCGGTGTCGGGGTGTGCGGCCTGGCCGATCTGCTGCTCGCGGCCGGGCTCCCCTACGACAGCGCCGAAGGCCGCCAGCTGGCGCGGGAAGTACTCGCACTGGTCAACTACACCTCCAAGCTAGCCTCCGTCGACCTCGCCCGCACCCGTGGCGGCTGCCCGGCCGTCGCCGGCGGCCGGTCCCGCTACGCCGACCCGAAGTTCCTGCGCCGGTTCGCCGAGCTGGAGGTCGACAGCGTGACCCGCGGCGACTGGGCCGCCCTCGCCGACGAGATCGCCGCCACCGGGCTGCTGCGGAACTCCTCCACCATCGCGGTGCCGCCGACCGGCCGCTCGGCGCCGGTGGTGCGGGCCTCGACCGGGATCGAGCCGCTGTTCCGGCTCTCGGACGACCTGCCCGGGCAGCAACGCGCGGGCGTCGCGGCCGCGCTGACAGCCGCGGGCCGGACCGACGTGCTCGGGTTCGTGGCCGAGCACGGGCGGCTCCCGGGCGACCCGGCACTGCCGCCGCGGCTGCGCGCGGTGCTGGCGACCGCGACGCAGATCAGCCCGGCCGGGCACCTGGCGATGGCGTCCGCGGTGCAGGCCTGCGTCGACGAGGCGGTCTCCAAGACGGTGAACCTGCCCGCGACCGCGCGCTCGATCGATGTGTACGACACGTACGCCACCGCGTTCGAGCTGGGCTGCAAGGGCATTACCGTATACGTCGACGGATCACGCGACATCCAGCCGCAAGCCCTCGCCACCGCGTCCGCCAGCTGAGGAGACCTATGGCCGCCCCATACGTGTTCGACACCAAGCACGACCGCTACCCCCTCGCCGTGCACGTCTTCCTCGTCCAGGAGATCGATCGCGGACACGAACTGGCGGACGAACGAGTGCTGCTGATGCGGCGGGCCGGTTCCGGCTACGCCGACGGGCAACTTGGGCTTCCAGCCGGGCACGTCGACCTCGGCGAGACACCGACCGCGTGCGCGGTCCGCGAACTCGGCGAAGAACTCGGCATTGAGGTCCGGGCTGTCGACCTGATCCCGGGCACCACCTGGTTCCGGATGTCCCAGGAACCTCGGGTGGATATCTTCTACACCGCCCGATCGTGGACGGGCACACCGGAGATCCGCGAGCCGCACAAGTGCACCGAGCTCGTCTGGGCCGACCCGCACGCTCTGCCCGCCGACGCGCTCGAGTTCCTGGCCCCGGCGTGGAACGACGCGCAGTACGGACGCGTGCTGCGCGAGTACGGCTTCGCACCGGCGTCGGCGTAGCCATGAACCGAGCGGTTCGCCCGGCGACGCACTAGCTGACGTCGACGTCTCGCTTGGCGCGAGTAGCACGCAATCCGACCAGAGAAAAGGCTTTATGAATGGCGAACCGCTTGCCAGCGAGTCAGTGGCGCGGCCGCGCTGATCGAGCCCAGGCAGCCGCTCGCGATTCAGGTCGCGGCTGTGGCCCTCCTGCTCGGCGCCGCGCAGATCAGGGCGCATTCGCGAAGCATCGCGTGGGTCGCTGGTGAGCAAGACCAGGCAACAGTCTAGGGCTGGGCCGAGTTATGCGGGTGTGGTCACCACTACTGGGATCAGGGCGAGTGAGATCATCTGGTCGGCGTCGTGGGGAGATGCCAACGTG
Organism: Amycolatopsis sp. cmx-4-54; assembly: GCF_046548895.1. Lineage (NCBI taxonomy): Bacteria > Bacillati > Actinomycetota > Actinomycetes > Pseudonocardiales > Pseudonocardiaceae > Amycolatopsis > Amycolatopsis sp. cmx-4-54. The sequence continues at coordinate 562,915 of NZ_JAEBEJ010000001.1, read as the reverse complement.
TAGTCCCGGCGCCGGGCAGGCTGATCGGACAGAGTCGCAGGCTTGCACTGACGCCTTCGGATGCAGGCGTCTGCGGTCTCGATGACTGCGCTCGCGTTCTTGTTCTTGATAAACAGGATGATGGCCGCCTTGGTGTCCCGCCAAACCAGGTAGCCGAGTAGTTGATCGATGGCCTTGTTGAACTCTTCCTCTCCCTTCCAGAATTTGCATTCGCCGATAAAGGCGTTGCGACCCTGGTGGCGAACCAGGATGTCGGTCTTCCCCTTCCCGTTGATGGCTTCTCCAGCGACAAAAATCTCTTCCCCGCTTTCATGTTCATAGTTGGCGTTGAGCATGAAGTTCATCCAGTCCCGCAGGGTGGGTTCGTCAGGTATAAGTCCCTGGGCGCTTAATGGTCGCCGTTCGAGTGCGTGGGCGAATCGGATGATCGTGTCCACGATCTGCTCATAAACCGTTCTCGAAAGTCGCCATTCATCCTGCCCAGCCGACCCGTGCGCGACCTTTTGCGGCGCTACTGGCCTCCGAATAATCGGAATCTCCAGTGCTTCAGTCGGCGGAACCTTCTTGATTGGAATGTCGAGCGCGGCAAGGAGAGCGCCACTTTGGCTAAGGCGTCTCCGCCGCCGGGCCAGTCTGCTGAGTACCACCTCCTTGATCTGGCGTGTGGCTACCGCAATGTCGCTATTGATCGCGGCAACCCACTCCCGAACGAGAGTAACCTGCCCGTCGATGTCTTGCTTGAGCCTCTCCGGCGACTGGCCTGTCAAGAAGGTCAGCACAACCTCCGACTCTGTCGTCTCGCCATAGACGGCCGCGCGGGGTCGATTGCGAGGTGCGCTGTGCAGCAACGCAGTGTGCCCTTGAAACGGGATGTGTACGTCGAGCACGACAACGGTTCCGCCGCCCTGACACTCGGCGATTTGAATCTCGCGTTGTCGTGCGTATAGCCCGCCAGTGTCGAGGTTCAACGGTGAGAGCACATGCTCAGCGACGATCTCCTGCGCAAGCATTTCGTTGCTGTGTGCCGCAAGCTTCTCGCTTGGCATCTTGTCAGCGGCTTGCGGGGTCTCTTTGATGTCCTCGTCCAGGCGCTGTTGAAGGTCATGCTTGCCGAATAACTGTTTCTTTTCCTCGCGGTAGAACTGCATTCGTCCCCTTCGATGCCTGTCTTGAGCCCACTCATCCACGCCGCTCTCCGATCCCGCCAAGCCCGCCCGGCCAGGGCCCGAACCCGAACCGACAGAACCGATCGAGGACCACCTCGAACATAGCCGTTCTGAGGACTGAGGGTGCCGGTGCGGCGGCCGAGACCATGCGGTCCGATAGGCCAACATCGTCTTTGGCCCGGGACCTCATTACGCAATCACGCGGCCCAGGGGCCGGGTCGCACCGCCAGGAAGCCGAGCACTTCCGGCAGTCGATCGTGGTCTAGCCGCTGTCCTGGCTGACGCGCCGCACGGGGGCGACCGGACGGTACTGGAAATCCGGTTCGGACGGCAGCGGGACGAACCGCTGGCGAGCGAAGAACGCACGGGTCTTGGTCTCTTCCCCGGGTGTCGCGCCGATGCGCAGGACCAGATGCGAGCAGCCGGCGCTGGCCATGTAACCGTCGAACGCCTGTACCAATCGCGCCCCGGAAGATTGTTCTCCGGGGTCGCAGCGATGATCTGGGAGCATTCCGACGATCTGGATGAATCCCGTCGGTCCCTCCAGGCCGAACCGGCTCTGCTTCTTCCACTGACCGGAGAGAAACCCGACGGGTTCACCCTCGCACCACGCGACGAAGCACACCAACCCTGTGATCGTCCACGGCCTCGCGTGCTTTCGATAGTCCACCTCAGCAAGAGGGCGGTACTCCTGCAGGCGCTCGAGCAACGCGGTGACAGCGGGATCCTCCTCGCCCCGGCTCGCGGGTCGGTACTCCGTGGGCTGACAAGGCATGGGACCCATCCTTCCGCAACGAGGGCCCGGCGCCGCTGGGGTCTACGGGCATCGAAGGTCTACGACGACTTGCTGGGTGAGAGCGGGAGCCGTGCCGACGGTGGGAACGAACCGCGCGGTACCGGCCTCGACCACGATCATGCCGCCGTGCTCGAACCCGATCTCACCGTCGATGTCGACGCCGAGGTCGTTGAGCGGCCGGCCCAGAGGCCCGGCAGGTCCTCCGTGCTGCACGTACGTGCTCCAGGCGGCTCGCGGGAACCACACGTAGCGGCCGTTCGGGGTGGTGACCAGAGCACCGGGCTCGTACTCGCCCCGGGTCAGCAGCACGACGTGGGCGTCTCCGCAGGGGAACGGGGCGGATTGGGGGTAGCCGAGCCTCTTGGCGGCGAGATTCCAGTGTGGCTCGGTGTGCCCGCGGTAGAAGTCGCCGGACACCACGATCACGGTGTCCGGGTCGATGGACATCAGCCGTGCCGGGGCGCCGTTGAGTAGCAGATCCTGGCTTAGGCCTGGGCCCCAGTCGTGCACCAGGCCTTGTTCGGGTCGCGGATCCGGGCACCCCAGCTTGGCGCGGCCACCCTGCGCGGCGTAGGCGTCGAGCCAGGCCTGCCGGTGGACTCGATGAGACGCGACACCGGTGTAGGCCACGCCGATGTCGTCGCAGTCCGGCGCCGACGGCGGGATCATCTGCCCTGTCAGCTCATGGAGCACTGCACCGGCGGCTACCACGGCCACGATCGCGACCGCGATCTTGGCAATGCGCCTCCGCGAAGGTCTCAGCCGGGACCGCTGTCGTGGCCTGGGTGCCTCGTCGTTCTCGTCAGGGGCTGGCGGCCCGTTCTCCGGGGCAGGTGCCTCGATGGCTGCCGCGCGGTCGAGCGCCGGTGCCGTGTTCGATGCCGGGCTCGGATCCGATACGTCGACGGGCAGTTCCGGGGGGTGGCTGGGGACCGACTGGCCCGCTCGCTCGGCGGCAGCCCGGGTGGTGATCCAATCGTGCTCCCAATCCGGCACCGGGACGCCGCAGGCATCGATGATCGCCTTGGTGGTGTCCCACGTCGGAAGGCGTTCCCCGCGTATCGCGGTCGCCGCTATGGAGCCACTGATCTTGGCCCGCCGCGCGATGTCGGCTTGCCCGCGCATCCCGGCGGCCTCCGTGAGCTCGCGCAACCGGTGGGCGAACAGGTCGGTCGGGGTGTCCCCAAGTTCTCGACGCGGACGACCAGGTCGACGGGCCACCATCACTCCACAGGGTTTAGTGGTTTGTTTAACTTCCTGACCAGGCTTTTTAGTGTGGATCTTTCTCGTTACAACGAAAGTGCGCCGCCATTCGGCAGCGTGTCCCCGACCCTCTCCGGCGTGTCCGAGGGCGTCGCGGACAGCACTTCGACAACGGAGAATCATCCATGGTTACCACTCTTGGCCAGAACACCGGCCCCAGCAGAGCGCGGCGCCACGCCACGGCGCTCGCGGTCAGCGCACTCGGGCTGATGCTCGGTACCACCGTCGCCACGGCCGCACCCGCGTCGGCCACCGACAGCGGTGCCGCCGGCGCGGCGCAGGCAGCCGGTCCGATCACGGTGTCCGGCGGAGGCGTCGACATCAACGGCTGGTGCGTCGCGCGATACGGCAATCCGTGGCACGCCGAGCTTCGCGGCAACAACGCCAACAGCTGGGTCTGCCAGTGGGGCCAAGACACCGCTGCCTGGCAGGCAGTCGACATGTACGCAGCCTGCCGCCGCACCTACGGGTCGGGGAGCACAGCCGACTACACCAACTTCTACAACCCCTACTCCTGGTACTGCACCTGATCCGGGAGTCCATTGGGTGCCTGGCCGTCGTTTCGGCGGCCAGGCACCACCCACACGACGAATTCTTGAAGGAGAACCATGACCAGGGCGACCTTGCTCGTCACCGCACTCGCCGCCGCCGCGGTCACGGCACTGGCCGTGATCCCGGGCTCCACCGCGAACGCCACCACCGGCTACCACGTGTTCAACACCGGCATCGGGATTTACCCGCGCACCGCACCCACCATGAACCCCGCCGCCCGCACCGGCACCGCGCTCGCCGACGGCACCACGCTCTCCATCGCCTGTCAGACCACTGGCGAGCCCATGCACGGCAACGCGATCTACAACCGGCTCGCCGACGGCACCTACCTGCCCGACTACTTCACCTACACCGGCGTGGACGGATTCGTCCCGGCCCTCCCTCGCTGCGACACCCCGCCCGCCAGGCCGCAGAACCCGCAACCGCAGGCACCCCAGCCGCGGCCGTTCGGCGCGGCGTGCGCCCCCACCATCCTGCTGGCGGTCCCCGGCAGCATCGAAACCAGCACCAGCGCCCGCAGCGACCAGCACCGCGGCCTGCTCGCCCATGTGACCCGCCCGCTCGCCGACCGGCTCGGCGGGAAGCTGCGCGTGCACTACGTCAACTACCCCGCCAAGCTCGACGGCGGCTACTTCGCCAGCAAGGACGCCGGATACCGCGCCGCGTGGTCCGCGCTCAACACCTACGCCGCCGCCTGCCCGGCGAGCACGTTCGCGCTGCTCGGGTACTCGCAAGGCGCGCACATCGCCGGTGACCTGGCCGCCACCATCGGCAAGGAGTCCAGCCCCGTCCTCGCTCAGCGGCTGACCGCGGTCGTTCTGCTCGCCGACCCGGCCCGCAACCCCGGCGACAACACCCTCGGCACCTCCTTCCCCAGCATCGGCGCCGCCGGCGCCCGCAACGGCTTCGGCGACGCCACCAAAGCCGTGATCGGGCTCTGCACCGACTTCGACCCGGTCTGCAACGCAGCACCGCCCTACGCCGCACCACTCACCGCCGCGCTGCTCGGCCAGGCCGCCCACACCAGCTACGCCACCCGGAAGCTCGACGGCAGCAAGACCTTCACCGGCTGGCTCGCCGACTACCTCGCCGTCACGCTCAACTAGGCCGCCGAATAGTGAGGCCATGAGGGTGGCCACGGTCGTGATCCGGCCGTGGCCACCCGGAAGCGACTCCCGTCGGCCCCGACTCGGGTCCGCTCCGGCGCAGTTGGCCCGCAGACACGGGTTCCTCTAGGGGCTCGCAGGTGAGGACTGCCATCACTCGCACTACTAGCCTTGCCTCATGAGCGACGCCGAGCCCGATTCCCAGACGGTTGACCAGTTCATCGTCTACGGCGCGTACGGCGAGATCATGCACCAGTTCCAGCTCCTCGAGCTGACCCTGTGGGGATTCCTCGCGCGCAATCTCAAGAGTGGCATCACCTTTGACCAGGGCGTGGCCAAGGTCGAACGATGGGACGCCACCACCTTCGGCAAGCTATGGCGGGGACTCCGCACCCAGGACCACTGGCCGGCGGGCCTGGTCGCCGAGCTCGATCAGGCAATCGAGGCCCGCAACTTCCTTGCTCACCACTTCCTGCGGGAGTACTTCCTCGTCGTCCCCTCTGAAGAGCACCGCGAGGACGCTCTCACCCAGCTTGCGCGAACAGGCGGCCGACTTGACGCTGTGATGGCCCGACTCGACGAACATGCTCGCGCGCTGGGGCTGCCCGATGATGACGAGCTGGACGAGCAGACTCATCAGGCGATCGAGGCATTGCGGCCCACGGGCTGGTTCACGGCATCCTCCGAAGCGTCAGACGACCAGTCTCCCAACCCGGCTGCTCGCCCGGAAGCCGAACCGGATGCGGAGACCGGCGGGCACGACGCCAGATCCGGGGCTTCCAAGTACAACCTCGGCCAGCCTCACTCCTCCAGCGCCCAGTCGGCCGAGGAGCGCGTCCTCGACCGCATGAGCGAGGAACAGATCCAGCGGTTCATGCAGAATTTCCACGATGTGATCGTGCCCCAGCTGCTGCACACCGCGGACACAGTGCGCGGAACGGCGGCAGGACTGCAGTCGATCACCACGGCCCTGGCCGAGTTCTACTCGACCGCGGCGCTAATCAGAGACGCCTGGTCGCACCAGATCCTCAATGTCATAGCTCCGGCTTTGCTCGACCTGCCCCCAAAGTTGATGCGGGCGACCGGGCCGCCCCACTGGAAGGACCTCACCGACGAGGAGCTCAGGGCCGTGCGTATCACCGCGACCGCCGGCATGCCCGTCACCTGGATCCCGCGCACCTCGATCCTGCGCGAACTGCTCACCGCCGACGCGGCGGACCAGCTCACTGTGCTCGACACCCACGCCGCCGCCATCGTCGACGACTGCGAGGCCGCCGTCAGCCAGACCCGGTCCGGAACGTTCGCGACCCTCGCCACCTACACCGAGGAAGCCATCCTCACCTACCAGGCAGGCCACACGGCCGCCGCTCAAGCCCTCGCGGCCAGTCTCATCGACACTCTCCTGCGCACCACCTTCTACAAGCCCACCTCCAAGAACTTCCAGTACGGCAAGGTGCGCGCCGCGATCACAGAGCAGCCGTCCCTCCTGCCACAGGTGATCGCCTGCCTGCCGGTCGCGAACGCCCTTGAAACCTTCCACGGCCACATGCAGGTCCCCGCCACGTTCAACCGGCACGCGTCCGCCCACGCGGTCGGCACCGAGCAGTACACCCCCGCCAACGCGCTCGTCAGCCTCATGCTCGCCACGTCCCTGCTCCGCCAGGCCCACCACGCCGCACATGAGGCCCCGGAGGATGACGACCTCGCGTGAGCACCTAGCGGGGAGATCGTCGTGGTGTCGCCGGCACCGCGCTGCTCGACGCCGTCGTCGCGCGGCTGGCCGAGCGGGGCGTCAGCACCAGACGAGACGTGCTGTACGTGCCGCTTCCCCGCGTCGAGGCCTACCAGCTCTGAACCAGGGCACCCAACGCCTTGTGTCATAAAAATAAGACACAAGGGCATCTGTCATGGATAGCATGCCTTCATGATGAGTGATCCGGTTCCGGACGAGCACGCTCCCTATGCCGACGAGGCCCGTGCGCGGCTGGCGGTGTCGGCCGCGGCGCGGGAGTTGTCGGACTCGGCCCGTGGCTTCGTGCCGATCTCCCCCGGCAGCCTGGATCAGGCCCGTCACCGGCCCCAGCTGCTGGCGAACGAGATCGAGGTGGCGGCGCGGCTGGTGGATCAGGCCGAGCTGGTGCTGGAGACGCTCCTCGGGTACGCGGCGGTGTCCGGAGCGACCTGGGAGGTCCTCGGCGAAGGCTTGGGGATGGCGCGGCAGAACGCGAACGGAAAGTACCGAGGTGTCGTCAAGGCATTCCGGGCCGGGCTGGACGATCCGGACCGTGACGATGACGCGGGCCGCTGGTTCCAGGCGAACCACTACGCGGCGATCGAGCCGGATCGCTGGGCGCCTCGTCTGGACGCGTGGATGGAACACCACCGGGAACCGACCGAGGGCGTCCCGCCCACCGCCGCGGTGTCGGGCGGGCTGACCCGGCTGGGTCCGCTGGCCGAGTGGATCGCGGTCGGCAATCAGCGATCCGCGCTGCTGCACGACTATCTGGTACCGCCCGCCGACAAGGTCCTGCCGCTGGCCGAACGCGAACTGCAGCTGCTGCGCCAGCTCGCCGCCGCCGGCCACGACGTCGCCGAGGACGTGACCCGGATGGAGAAGAAGATCTCCGAGCTGCGCGCCACCCTGCCCGCGACCGAACCGGCGGACACGAGCGGGGAGCCCGCGTGAACACCGGCGACACCGACCCGGTGGCCGACCTCGACGCGCTGGTGAACAGGTACCGCGCGGCGGACCGGGACACCAGCGCCCCCGCCGTCGAGGACGAGCTCGCGCACCGCCGGGCCGACCGGGACCTCGCGCGGCTGCTCGACCGCCACGCCCGGCGGACCCCGGAGGAACTGGCACGCATGGACGCTGAGATGACGGTGTTCACTGACGCAGACCAGGCCCTGCACGACGGGCGGGCCGCGTTCCGCCGAGGCGACTGGCCCCTGGCCGAACACCGCCTGCAGATCGCGGCCGCCCACGACATGGGCGACGCCATCGCCTACCTCGCCGCCCTCCACCAGCACCTGGGCAACAACGACCTCGCCACCGCCTGGAAGACCATCGCCACACACCACGGGTTCGACGACCACATCGTCAACGAGATCCGGCGAAAAGCAGCCACGGACAGCGAAACCCAGAATGTGCCGCCGTCATGACACCGCGGTCAGCTGAATGCTTCGAGGCCAGCGTCTGAATCACCGCGAGGTCGTAGCGCCAGGCACCGCAGGTGTCGACGAGCCAACTGCCGTGGACCTGCCGTGGTGTGCGAACCTCGACAGCGAACTGGCCCGGTCGCCGGTAGTGGTTGTCCGCGCGGGAAAGATCAAGCCCGGAGTGACGGCCGGGAGTCCTCGACCCGGGCTTTACTCACGATGGATGCGTAGCGCCTCGGCACGCAGAGCCGGGGTCCCCCTATCAGTTCGAGCGGGCTGTCGGCTGTCCGCCCCCGGCCATGCGATCACGTGCTCGGCGTGGAGGGCGCCTGGGAAAGAAAAGTCCGCGACGACGGGTGCTCTTGAGTGGAAGCGCTATCGAGAATCAGATGGAGGTCAGAGTCCTCGGCGGGATGATCCACGCAGTGTTCTCTGTCGACGAATACCACCCAATTTTCATCATTTCCGTCAGGATCTAGGCTGCTTTTGAAGCGGATAGCTTCGGGTTGTGGCGTTTCGGAATTCTCGCGAAGAAACTTGATGAAGACCTGGGATGGAATGTAATGGCGTGGACTGTCGTCGGTTCTGGGCTCACTGAGAGTCTTCGAGAAGCTGTCGAGAAAATCGAGAGCCTGAATTCGGTCGTGGCTGTCGATTTCGAAGACGCTCGGCCTTTCGGGGGTTGCGTAGACGTCAAAGTAATAGAGTTCGCGCGATGGCACGAACTTGCCAGCAGCGAACGAGATGTCTCGGCCCTGTGATATTTCTTTAACCGCACACTCAAGGCCGACGCTGCCGTAAAAAACAGATTGGCCCTCGGTGGTCATTCTGTTCGCTGCTCCCGAAGGAGGACTTCCGAGTTGCTTGGCAATCAATGGAAAGGTAAGTCCTTCCCGGCTTCGACAGCGCCACAGGGCTGGCGATGAAACCTTGAAGAGGCCCTGAAGTAACGCCACATCGCGAATTTCCGCCAGGAGCCCGGTCGTCTCGGACGAGAGGGTTGCAACCGTTCGGAGATCTTTCGATTCGTCGCCATCCTTCAAGTCCCGTGATAGATTCTTCCATGCGCCCTTTGTGAAGTCATAAATTGTTGCCCAAATGTCCGCGTTTTGGACCCAGCCGTAGTCCGTCGAGTCGCGACTGGCGACATAGTCAGAGAGAACGGCATGCGCGTCCGGCTGGATAGCCTCATTCAGGATGTCGTACGCGACGTCGTTAATGTCGTGCGTTGTTACGTTCAGCTCGCCGTCATCGTGGTATGCACCGGACTCTGACACGGTGGTATACCACTCGTTTACGACGCTGTCGACGACGTCGGCCAGCTCGTCGAAGGTCGTGCAGGTGTTCTCCTGGTTGCAGAACGAACACGTCCCGTGAACCGCGTCGCTTCCCACGCGCCTCCACAGAGCGGTGTCCAGGATACACAACACACAGACAGCCGTATCCGGGCGCTTCAAACTGTCTTGCATGGCCTCAAACTCTTCCAGCGCGCTGTGATAGTCGGTTCCCATAAGCGGGAAGCCTATGCCGATCGTCGTCGAGGCCGCGGGCTGTCCGATCAGTGCTCGGTCGCCCGACTCCAGGAACGGAGCCGCTCGGTCAAGGGCACCGAGGATTCAGACGTTCACGGGTACGAGGGTCGCCGTCGCCGCGACCCTCTGTTGGCCGGCATGAGGGCGGAGCGGGTCCTGCCGATCCGGAGACAGCCGTCCAGACGGTACTGTCTGGACGGGCACTCAGGCGGCTGCCCGCCCCGTAGCTCGGCGAGATGGCGGATACGAGCAGCGGCGTCACAGGCGCCTTGATGCAGGCTGGATCACCACGCTCGCGGCGAGACGACAGCAGAGGGGCTTTGATGCCCCGTGTGGGTGCCAGCAGGCTGGAACTCTCCCAACTGCAGGTTCCCTGCCAGCGCCGATGGTCCTGCGAGGGGTAGAAGCAGCTGGCACAACGCGGCCTGGTGCCGGGGTCCGAACATGCCGTGACCGACATCGGAACTGATCGAAGGGCGACACCGCAAGCTCGCTCGGAGTCTCGCCCATGTCACATATGCCTCCAGGGACAGAGCAAGCCGTTGCAGGCCGTTGCAGTTCGTTGCAAATCCGAATACCTGCTGGTACAGGTTGCGTGCGCTGTCGCAATTCCCGGAGTATCGACCTCGCAAACGTCGGGTCGGATGGAGGCGGTAACCGTGAAGAATTTCAACTTCGTCACCGGGCACCTGCTCGACGCGATCCGAGCCACACGCTTCGAAACCGAGCGGCTGGCGGCGCACGTCACCACCAGCCGGGTCATAGCGTACCTGTTTTCGCTGGTCGATGAGGCGAGCCCACGTCTCGTTCCTGTCCCAGCGGGCAGTGCGGAACGACTCCACGCCGACCTCGACCGAGCGCCGGCGCGTCCTCGGATGGACCTTGACGTGGTTCACGCCGTCACACTCTCGCGCTCACTCCAGGCGACAGGACAACCAATCCTGGACGAACCATGCGTCCCGCGCGGTTGGTGGCCGGATGGGGTTTCTTCCCGGCCGCTGGAATCTTCGTCCGCACGGGACCGACAAAACCAGGCGCGGGTCCGTACGCGAGCCATGCAAGCGTGGCTTCGGGCTGTCCCCTCGGATCGGCGACAAGATCGTGCGATATCCCCTGTACCGAACGAAGCCGGGAAGAGCACACTCGCAGCAGTGTTCGCGCTTCATTTTCTGCGGAACCGTGCCTCGCCACGGCATGCGGCACCCGCATTCCGCGCGGACATCCCCGTAACTCGAGCTGCTCGACCGAAGTGCCCGAAGGCGACAGAGTCTGGGACCAGCTGGAATGTCGTCAAGCCCACTGCCGCACATGTCATTCGCGACCGTCCGAGCCGAATACTGCACACGCTGCTGGCGGAGCAGCGGGAGCACACCCCTGAAACGATGGACGGCGCGCTGCGGCTCGTGACCTCCCACCGCGTAGCCCTGAGCGCGGCCAGCGACGAATCGCCGTCGCCGACGCGCCTGACACTCGACGAGAAGACGTCGTCGCCTGCCGTTCTCGCTCCTGGCCGGCGCGATGCCCGCGGCAGGCATTCCAAGCCTGTTCTCGCAGCAGCGGCGCGAGGTAGCACCGAGAAACAAGCCGTTCCACCATCAGGTATCGCCTCGCCGGATATTGGGCCGCGTTCGTCGCCATCGACCCGGCGGGCGGCGCCGCCACAGAACGACCCGACCTGGTCGTCTGGTGAGGGATGGCTGCTGGAGAGACCGGCGGACGCCACCCCAGACGCGAACAGGCGTCACAGCACGCGCGCACCGCCCGGCCGCCGACGGCCACGTCGGAAGCCGCCCGCCAAGCTCTGTCCTGTCTCACGATGCCGCGACCGCCTGACCAGGCCCGTCGCCCGTGAGTACGCGTGCCGCAGCCAGGTGCGGAAGTCCCCTCCAAAGCCCGTTGCGACCCTGAAGACACCGACGTACGGTGACCAGGAGCCCAGCTCAGGGCACATCAGGTGTGTCTGGCAGCCGGGCGGAACTTCATAAGCTCCCGTCCAAGTCCCATCCGTGGGTGCGGTAGATTTGAACGGGGTTCAGGAAAGCCTCCGCGTACACCAGCGCAGGAGGCTTTCCCCTTTTCCCGGTAAACGGTTTCCCGTCACGGCGAGCATGGCATCGGCCACTGTTGCAACAGCAGGCAATTGCTTCGTCTTTTTCACCAAACCGCGACGCCATCCTGCTACGGTCGAACTGCGCGGGAGAGACGTCCACTTGGACGCGACGGACCAACGTAAGCCTACCTTTATTCGAGGAAGTTAGAATAAGGAAGGCTATCGTCCGTTTCAAGTTCTTCCCGTCGCGGGCGGCATGAGCGTAACTATCCACCCTTTTTGGCGGATTGTTTTTCCCGTCCCTTCCGGCATGTTCGCCGATGAAAAACGTTCACCTTTCTCCGAACCTCTCAGATTGTTGCAATTCGTTGCATTCTGACACCTGCCTAAGAGTTCGAGCCGTGCGGATTGCACGGCTCACAATTGTTCGGGTATTACTGAGAGCGGCGGGTTGGGTCGCTGTGGTGGTCGACCGCATGGACTCGCCGGTGAAATCCGCACCCACGGATCCGGGATAGACGGAAAGAGGTAAACACATGGATAGACGACTGATGGGCGCCACCTTGGTGCTCGGGACGATGCTGATCTTCATCGCGCTGGCGATGGGTTTCGGCTACGACCTGGCCATCGTTGCGAGTTCCTCCGGCGCGGTGGCCTTCGTCGCCGCGGCGGTCGTCCAGCAGATGCTGGGCGAGGACGACAACGACGGGAACGGGTTCCTCCCGAAGATCAGCCGGGCGTAGGCGCCGGCGCGGCACACCGTGGTGGTGGGTGCTTCCCCAAGAAGGGGGCACCCGCCACCACCCGCCGCAACCCTCCATATCTGCCCCTCCATCAGGGAGTTCGTCTCATGTCAGTACGTACTCACACGCCCGACACCGTCGAGGTGGTGGCGTTTCTCGACGACCTCGACGAGATCAAGCTGCACGCCGGTGACCCGTCGCTGGGCGAGATCGTGCGGTCCGCGAAGGCCTTGCAGGACAAGGCTCTTCTCGATCTGCCCGTTCCCTCGGTCGCGACCCTGAGCCGGTTGTTCACCGGCACGGCCGTGCCGAAGTGGCAGACCGTCGCGGTGTTCCTGCGTGCCTGCGGGATCGGCCATCAGGAAGTCGAGGGCCACTGGAAGCCGCGCTGGGTCAGGCTGAAGGGCGGCCCGGAGGCAGCGGTCCGTCCGGGCGCGGACTACGTCGCGCCGACGTGCCCGACGTGCACCACGGCGACGATGCCGGAGACCGTGGTGTCCCCGGAGCACCGTTCGCACCTGGCCGTCGTGCCCGCGTAGGAGATCGACCGCACTACGAGAAGGAGGCGTCCGTCGACACCCAGTCGGCGGACGCCTCCTTTCGTTTCGCAACGCCACCTGTCATGAACAGCTGCCGCCGGTTCTGCGTGTACTCGTCGATCTCGGCGCGGAACCGGGGCCGCACCGCAAGGAAGCCGAGCAGCGTTCCGTAACGAAGGCCGTGGACGGCTCCGGCATCAGCTTGGGACTACGGGCGCCGAAGGTCTACGACGACTTGCTGGGCGAGAGCGGGAGCCGTGCCCGCGGCGGGAACGAAGCGGGCGGTACCGGCGTCGACCACGATCCGACCACCGGCATCGAGCTGAGCACGGCGATGGCCGAGGCGATCCGCGACGGGGTGATGGGCCGCGCCCACCGCGCGGGCCCGGTCGCTCGCGAGCACGGCCAGCCGGGATTCTCCCGCGCGGTCGCTCGCCGACGAGGTTGAGTGCTGGTGGCGACCGTTAGCCATCTTCTGGATATCCAGTCCTGCGGCTTATGCTTGCCCTCGTGCTGCAGCGCCAACTCATAACCGTGGTGATCGACTCGAACGCGATCTGGAACGACTGGGCCCTTGATCGTTCGGCTTGGGGCACCCTGCAGCTCTTCGTTGAGCATGGCCTGCTTCGCGTATGCGTTCCCGAAGTGGTGGTCCAGGAAGTTGCTCGTGGCTACAAACGCGAGACGAACGACCTGGTCGTCGGGTTGAACACCCTCAAGCTGTGGAAGCTCAACAAGCTGCTGGACCTGAACGTGCCGTCGACCATCAAAGAATTCAAGGCCAGCGTTGAACCGCGCATCGACGCGTACGAGCGAGTGTTGCGAGCCCGTCTCGGCGAGCGTCAGGTCACGATTGTGCCGGTGCCTCAGGTTGACCAGCAAACGCTGCTCACCCGTGCATTGGAGAACCGGAAACCGTTTGATGGTGAGGGCAAGAACGGTTACCGCGACGCCTTGATCTGGCACACCGTCCTTGACGTGTGCCGTGGAACCAGCGGCGCCGCAAAGGTCGTGTTCATCACCGAAAACACCAGCGACTTCTGTGTCAAGAAGTCCGGCGAACTACTGCCTGAGCTGCAGGCTGAGATCGCCGATGTCGGCTCGTTCACCGTCGTGACCGTGCGGGGTCTCGCGGAAGCGGTGGACTACCTGAAGGAGACCGAGCAGCTCGACGCCGAACTGGCGCCCGACGGGCTGCCAGTCGCAGACCCGCCACGTGAGCTGATCATCGAGGCAGTAACCGCGGCATGCTCCACTCTCTCGGGCCAAGAGACGCGGACTGCTGAGCCCGTCGATCACTGGAGGCCCGATCCCGACTTTAGTGGCTTCAGCACGATCATCGAGGACGAGGCAACTCTCCAAGACGTCCAGCCAGACTTCTCCACGCTCGAATGGGCGACGAACGGTCGAGACAGCGACGGCCGCCCAGTGGTCGACGTATCGGTCACCGCGCAGCTTCTCCTAGAAGGTATGGCCTTCAAGGCCGACTACTACGGGGAAGACGATCTTTCCATCGAGGTTTACGACGGCGACTGGAACAACCACTACATGTGGGTCGGCACGTACCACGCTGGGCGATTGTCGTTCACCATCTACCTCACTCCGGACAGCTCAGCCTTTGACGAAGCTGAACTTCTGCATGCCGAGGAGCTCCTGCCCGAGCCGACAGACAACCCGAACGGCACGGGAGAGGACTCGCAGACCGTCCACGAGGGATGAATCCGCGCGGCGGGGGCTGCCGATGGTGGCCCAGAAAACGTTCCGCCTAGCAACTCGCCGCCCAGCACACCGGCCGCGACTGCGTCCTTCTCGTCTACCGCAACACCCGCACCCGCAAGGTCGACGCCTACGACAACCGCCGGTTCGGCGAAAACGGTGCCAGCGAAGAGGTCCAGCTCGATGCCGACCGGAAATGGTGGCCCATCGCCGCCAATCGCGAATCCCGGTGAAAGCGATCGTCTACGTCGTCGACGGCGTCGTCACCCGCATCCGCGGTGTCGAACCCGGCAAGAAGTGGAAACGCGACGACCGCGGCCACGCCGGCGTCCCCCTCACCTCCCCGCCGCTGACCGCCGTCGACGCCGGGATCGCGGCCAGGCCGCACGACCTGCGCCACACCCTCGGCACCCTGCTGCCCGAGCAGGGCTACGACCTGGCCGTCATCGCCGAGATCCTCGGTCACGCCTCGGTCGAGACGACCGGCCGCTACACCCTGGTCAGCGGAGACGAGGCCGTCGACGCCCTGAAAGCATCGCCATCGAGGTCTGAGTCCCCCTCACGCCCCCGCTCCCGGCTGCCGATAAGACCACGGTGAGCGAATCCCGTCAGCAGCGCCGTGCCCGCGAGCGCCGCGAGGCCAAGGAAGCCACCCGCCTCGGCCCCAGCATCACCCCGGCACCCCCGGACAACGTCGAGATGCGACGGGAACAGGTCGTCGACATCGAGTTGTACCGGCTGGTGATCGCGTACAGCCCGGCCGAGGTCGAGGTGTCCTGGAGCGCCGAATGGGGCTTGCGCGACGACGGCATCGGCACCGAAGACAGCAGCGAGGACCTCGCCGAGCTGGTCGCCGCCGTCCTCGAGGACCTGCGGCCCTTGGCCGAGCGCCGCACGCTGCGCCTGGAATGGGAACTCGGCGGCGACCCGCCGAAGGGGACGACGCTGGAGGACGCCGTCGCCGAGTGGGGCGTGACACTGCCGCAGACGCTGCCGTGACCCCACCGCCCTACTCCACGAGCCCGCGAATGACCTGACGTGCCGAGCGAGCGGAAAGCCCCGGCAGCCGACCGCAGGTCTGATCCGGACCGGTGGCTGCACGAGCGGCTCGCCTGGCTACGCTCCACACTCGCGCCCGATCGGTCCGGACGGTGCCGTCCCTACGTGCTGACCCCGGACGGCACGATCCACACCCGCCCCGACGGGCGCTGGGAGGATCGCCGGTGGGCCACGATCTCCCGTGACCACGAGCGGATCTGGCGGATCGTGCGCACCAGCGGTGAGAAACCCCGGACCGCGATCCACGCGGTGCCGGTACAGCACACGATCACCGTCGCCGACCGTGACTCCCGCACACGGGCGCGGCACGCCCGCGCGCGGCTGGGACAGCTGCGCCGCTGGAAGAACGACGTCGACGAGGCGGTCGCGCTGGGCCCCGATTCCTGGGACACCCACGACTTCGGCGACACAGTGCGGACCATGGCCGCGGACCGGGCCCGCTGGGTGCTGGTCCGGTTGCTGGCCCACGTCCAGGACGGACGGTGCGCCGGCTGCGGCATCGTCCCCGAGCGGCTGGTTCGCGGCGTGCTCTGCCCTGGCTGCAACGGCGGCGAAGGAGGTGGCTTCGGCGCCGATCAGCGTGAATCCCAGCTCACCACCTACCGGGCGAACCCGCCCGCCGCCCGGTTCGCCTGGACCTATCCCGGCGCGGAACCCAATCCATGATCAACCGCCCGCGCACCGCGGGGTGAAGGAGTGAGATGGCGAAGCCGCCGCTGACCGTGCAGAACGCCGCGATCACCACCGCCAGCGTGGAGATCAAAACCCTGACGGTGTCCGGGAAACAGGTCACCCTCGCGGTGTTCCGGCAGCTGATCGAGAAACCGCTGATCCTCGCGGACGGAACCCTGGCCGGGCAACCGTGGGGTGTCGTCAACTACCACCCGGACAAATGCGCGAACAGCAGCACCGCGCACTGGCACGTGGTGTGGCAGGAAGACACCGAACTGCGCCGCAGTCTGGTGGTGGTGACCCCGGATTTCGGTGTGTTCCGGCCGGTGGAAGCAGAGCAGTTCATCGCCTCGTGCGTCCACGACGTGCTCAGCACCGGCACGACGAGGTATTTCCGGGGTGCACCTCCGCTGTCCAAGTGGAGCGAGGCCGGGAGCGTCAAACTTCCCACCGACCACGATTTCACCACCGTCACGTGCCTTTCACGAACGGGATACTCCGCCATCGAAAGCTCCCAGGCTCTCGCGTCCCGACGGGAGAGATACGGCGAGAGCAGCAAGATCAGCGAGTGGTACGCCAGGGAAATCGCCGAGGCGGAGCAGGAACACGCTACGGCCATCGCCGCCCTCTCCGGCGAAGTCCGCGCCTACGGGGCGGACACCGACGAGCTGTACGCGCGCTACGCCGCGGCCGTGGACATCGAGCATCAGCGCCGCGAACGGCACACCGCCGCCTGCGAGAGCCTCAGCACCTTGCCACAGCTGTTCATCGCGGTGTGACCGCGACCGGGATCGAACGCCGATAGGGGTCGCCGACTGCCGAAAATCGGGCGGATATGGCTTGACCAGCAGCTTTGGTCTCGTGCAGGGAGTGGGTGGTTTCGGCGCGGTCCGTCGTTGGTTAGGCATGGACCGGGGATCTACCGGTGCCCCGGGGGCATCCTCCGAACGGGGCTCGCGTGGTGTTGGTCGGCGCCTGGTCGGTGGTGCGAGTATCGCGAGATGTCCGGGTTTACGCGGGATCCGAAGTATTACGGCGATCGGCTGGTGTATGAGGCGCTGCTGACGAAGTGGGGCCGGTATCACGCGCGATGCGGGTGCAAAAACAACTGGATCACCGATCACGCCGAGTCGGCCGGGTTCACGGTGGTGCGCCAGGGAAGCGGGTTCGTCGCGCTGGTCGGGCCGGACCTGACCGAGGATGTCGACGAGACCCGGCTGACGACGAACGCTCTGTGGAAGGCCGTGACCGGGGAGAAGGGCGCCCAGGACTGGTTCGAGCCGGTGCGGGTGATCGACCGCAGTGAGAAGGCCGAGGCGGAACGCAAGGCCGTGAACGACCAGGTTCACGGGCAGCGGCGGGAACGCGCCGCGGCGGCGAAGGCCGAGCCGGTGACCGAGGCGCAGCTGCGGTACCTGACGAAGCTGATCACGAAGGCGAGCAAGGAGCGGTTCAACGACGAGTTCGCCGCGGCGATCAAGGGCACATGATAGAACCGCGTGGTCCGCGAGAGAAGACGATGACGGCGGCCAAGCGGCTGACCAAAGCCTCGGCACGCAAGCTCATCGCCGGATTGCTCACCTGACCGGCCAGTCGGCTTTGTCCTTGATGCGGCTGCACCAGCTCCGGCACTCCTCGGCCACCCACCTCGGCGACGCCAACACCTCCGCTAACGTCATCATGGCCAGACCGGCCACACATCCCTGCGCAGCGTCCAGCGGTACGTCAAGCCCGGCCTCGCCGCTGTCCATCAGGCCACCGAAACCCTCTCCAGCCCACGACGTCGCGGGTAGCTCGCCCGTCGGCCGAGCCGGAGAACTATGCCTCCGGGGATCACCCCGCCGCCGCGGTGGTGGCGTGGCGCAGGGCTTGGTCGAGCAGGTCGATGCACCCCTGCCATTCCTCGTCGCCGCCGTACTGGATCTCGGTGGCGTCGGCGAGAGCCTCGACGGCGGCGCGCGCGTGGCGCGCCGCCGGGTTGTCCGCCGACACGGGAACGGCGCCGAAGTCCTCGCGATACCCGCGGATGGCGTCGGCGGTGAAGTCGAACCGCAGGGTGGCGAGCACATCGGCGGCGGCGCGGGCCAGCGCGGGCGCACCGTCGGTGAGGTCCGCGGCGAGGCTCAGCGCGGTGAACGCCGCCTGGACCACGGCTTGCTCATCCTCGTACGGGTAGTCGTCCGGCGAGTGGTGGTACTGGGCGTTGTCCGCGTCGTTGTACGCCTTGTTCAAGGCTTCATGACCGGCGGCGGACAGTCCGGCCGGGGCACCGATCATCGCTCGATACGCGTCCTCCGTGGCGCGCGCCAGGCGTTCGGCTTCCGGATCGGGTGCCTGCTCGCGGGCGAGAGACCGGGCCAGCCTGGCCGCGTAGTCGAATTCGCCCGCGGTGTTGAGCGCGGCGGCCAAGGCGACCATCGGGGTCTGCCGCAGGCCGGCCAGCAGGTCCGCAGTGTTGTTGGTGGTGTCGACCTGGCGCGCGGCCTCGCCGTAGGCCATCCCGGGGTGGGCGGCCTGCAGGGCACGAATCTGGTTCTTGCGGTTGGCGAAGCAAGTCATGAGTGAACTCCTCGGCGCGCGGTCCCACGCTCGCGCCCGGAAGAAGAAGACGACGGTGATCTGCGGGATCCGCTCAGGACCTTGGCCGATACGTCGGGACGGCGTGGGCGTCGATCCGACACGGTTGAGGCTCGCAACTGCCCGACAGCGATCCTAGCGGCCGCTCCGGCAACGGGCGAGGCACACCTCAGCGACGATCCCGGCTGTACCGACCCTCGCGTCATCGTTCGGGAGGCGGGTCGCTGGTCAGTCGCCGGGATCGTCGGTGGTGGCGGGGCGCGAGTTGACGATGTCGCCGATCACCAGGGCCAGGTGCACGATGTTTCCCAGCGCGACGGCGCGCTGCTGGTCGTCGAGGGCGGTCATCAGCCGTACGTCGTCGGCCACCGCGTCGTAGTCTCCGGCGCTGGCATGCCTGAGCGCGTCATTGACCAGGCGGATCGGCAGGTCGGCCACCTGCTGCCCAGACGGATCGCCCGACCGGGTCTCGGTGATGAGCTCGTCGCCGTAGACGGCGAGGAACGGACGGACGGTATCGAGGCTGTACTCGATCAGCGCGACCCAGAACTGTTCCATCTGGTGCCGCGGAACGAGATCACGAACAGTGGTCAGTGCTGCGAGCCTGCGGTCTTCACCGGTCGCCTGCCGTCCCGCTAACACCGCTTGCCGCGCGGCAAGCAGTAGCTGCCCTCGATCCAGCTGCACGACGAACCCCTAGTGACATCGGCGATCTTCCCCCGTCACGACGGTACTCAGTCGGACGAACAACCACTCGAGACACCGCCCGCAACGGCAGGCCGGATCCGCTAGGTCGTCGCGGCCCGCAACTGCCCGATCAGGACGTCGAGATCGCGGTCACTGGGAACGGTGAAGCCGGAACGACTTTCCGCCCAGTCGGCACGGAGGTCACGCCACCAACCACGCGGTGACCAGAAGCTCGTCTCCGCCTGGCGGGCGAGCGGGGGCAGGTCGGTGGTGTCCTCGGCCAGCGGCGCGTAGGTGGTGAAGTCGTGAGTGACCTGCGGGCAACGCCACTCCAGCCGGAACCGGTCGCCCACCACAGTGGCGTCCGCCCGGCCCTCCCGCGTCGCGTCCGCCAGCTCATCGCGGTCGAAACGCACGACACCGTTCCCGCTGGCGAGCGGCAGGATCACCACGTTGTCCTCCCGCGCGATCAACATCCCGCGGTCCGTGTTCGCGGCGAGAATGCCCTGCAGAGCCTGGTACTGGGCGATCCCGCCGACAGTCAGGCGCCGCTCATTGCGCAGCTGTATCCCCAGAACCGACACCGCCATCACGGCAGTAGGTGGAATCAACGCCACCAGGATCAACACAGTCCAGTGGAACTCGCGCATCGTCGTCACCACAACGTATGCCAGCACGAAGATCACTGCCGCGCTGGGAACGGCCGCGCGATACAACCGCCACCGGCGTCCTTTCCGGACAGCCCTGTCGTTCATCCCGATCACCCCATCGCCGTACTTCACCAGAAGTCGCGAACACCAGGGCCACCGTTACAAAACCGCAGGTCAGCCATATCCGCCCGATTTTCGGCAATTGTCGGCGACCCCGAATACCTGACACCCGAAGTAGGGGATCGGGTCAGCGGTGCGGCATTCCGGGCAGATCGGCGGGCCACCCGCTGCGGTTGGACGGGTGTTCGGATTCGTGCCAGGTGAAGGTGAAACCGTCCTCGGCCAGGTAGCGGCAGGCGTCCCAGGCGGTGACGCCGATGTCGATGTCGGTCACCAGCGGCAGCTCTTCGTTATGACGGTAGGCGGGGCGGCCGTAGCCGCGGACCCGGCGGGCAGTGGCTTCATCCGGTGCCCACAGCCAGGTCGACCGCGGGCGTGAGGAGAACTGCAGCTGCGTCACGGCAAAACGGCCGGAAGGGTGACGTTCCATTCCGCGACGGCGTCGGCGACAGTGCCGTTGTCCGGCGGATCACCGCTCAGGTCCCATTCCAGGCGCAGGCTGTAGCGGTCGGTCCAGGAGCGCAGGTTCTCGAGGATGTCGGTGACGAGGTCGGCGAGGTTCTCGTTGCTGTCCTCGACGCCGACGCTGTCGTCCCGCAGCCCCCATTCCGCGCCCCAGGACACGGAGGTCTCGCCCGGGTCGTCGAACACGGTCCGATAGAGCTCGATGTCCACCACTCGTGTCTGAAGGACGCCCGTTTTCGCCGATCCAGCGGCCGAAACCGCCGGGGCGGGGCGGGGTCCGGGGCGGGCGGCTTTCTTGGCGGCCTGGCGCTCCTGGGCGCGGCGTTGCTGACGAGAAATGCTCACCTACGCCCTATCGGCACCGGGTCGCTTGCTCTGGAGAGGGCGGTCAGGAACGGGTGGCTGGTCCGGGGGTCGTGTCGTACAGCGCGAGTGCGTGCGCGGCGTAGGCCAGGGCCAGGATCAGCTGTGGATCGACCTCGCGGCCGGTGTCGTGCACGCGCCGGTACGCCTGCTCGGCCGCATTGAAGGCCACTTCAGCCATGTCGCGGGACATGCCGTTCCTTTCACCGTGAGCTGTGACGGTCGCGGCGCCACTGGTCGACGACGTCGCCGATGTGCTTGTGCCAGTTCACTTCGCATGCGGTCACGGTCGCGCCGGTGCTGCCGTCCTTTTGGTAGTGATGCCACAGGACGTCGACCACCTGGAAGGACCGGGTCTGGCTGATGGTGACCAGCTCTCCGATGCGCGGCACGAGCGGCGACTGGATCTCCTCGGACAGCGTTTCGCCGTCCTCGGCGTGCAGGGTGTAGCTGATGTCGATCACGCGGGTAGCGCCTTCCGGTCGGTGGTGGTGCGGGGCCAGGTGCGCACGATCGTGTCGGGAGTGTCGAGCCACAGGGTTTGGGTGTCGCCGGTGATGGTGAGGCCGAGCCGGGCCGGGCCGGGTTTTTCCTTGTCGTACCACCAGTCGTAGGCGTCGAGGGCTTCGTTCCACAGCCGCCGTGGTCCGAGCTGGCGGACGGTGAACGGCGCGGGATCGGTGACGTCGGCATCGAGGCGAGCGTAGGAGCGGGTGGTCAGATCGTCGAGCTCGAGGACGTGCCGGCCGGGGCCGTTCGCGTCCCAGGCGACGACCAGCGCGACGTCCGGGAGCCGGGCGCCGATGGCGAAGCGGCCCTTCGCGGGGTTGAGCATCATGTCGAGGTCTTTGCCGCGCACGTCGGTCGTGGTGACGTCGGCGGTGGCGAGGGTGTCGTCGTCGGGTTCCCAGCCGAAGAGGCTGCGCTGGTGCGAGCGCAGCCGCATGAACGCCAGATTCCCGGAGAACCGGCCGGACGCGGCACCGTGCCCGTCGAGGTCGAGGGTGAGCAGGGCGCCGTTGCCGTAGTCGGTGCCCCAGGGGGTCACCAGCCGCCCGCCCTGCCGTAGCTGGGCCAGCCACTCCGAAGGAACGGTCTCCCGCACCGACGCGGTCGCGACAATCCGGTCATACGGTGCGTTGCGTGGCCAGCCCGCGGCGCCGTCACCGGTGATCACCTCCGCCGTGCTGCCCGCAATGGTGAGCGCGCGACGGGCGGCGCTGGCCAGCTGCGGGTCGACCTCGATTGTGGTGACCTGTCCGGTCGGGCCGACGCGGTGGGCGAGCAGGGCGGCGTTCCAGCCGGTGCCGGTGCCGATCTCCAGCACCCGCATCCCGGGCCGCGGGTCGAGGGCGTCGAGCATGTCGGCGACGATGCTCGGCTGCGATGAGGAGCTGGACGGGAAATTGCCGCTGTCGCGGTGGGTTTCGCCGAGGTTGATCTGGGTGATTACCGGCGCGTTCGCGGCGACCGCCGCCTCCCAGGCGGTTGGGTTGGTGTGGCGGGACACCGCGGTGAACCCGGGTCCGTCGGGGTCGTCGACCCAGATGGTGTCCGGGATGAACCCGGTGCGGGGGACCTGCTCGAACAGGGTCTTCCAGGCCGGGGCGGTGTCGGCGGTCATCTACTTGTCCTCGCCCTTGTCCTCGGAGTCGTGGCGGCCGCCGCCGGCGTCGCCCACGTCTTTCGTCTTTGCCGGGTCGTAGGTGCCCTGCCCGTCGCCTTCGGTCTTGTCCTCGTGCTTGGCCATGCCGACCTGCTCCTCCCCGTGCCGACCCGATGCCGCGTCGATCTCTTCCACCCTGGGCGCGGCGGGCTGGGCGGCGCAAGATCCGACCGAGGGAACCCCACCGGTGGGCGGGTTGATCAGGGTGACGGTGATGTCGTTGCCGGAGCGGCCGACGACGCGGACCCGGTGGCCGAGTTTGGTGAGGAACTCGCGGAAGCTGCGGCAGCCGTAGTTGGCCTCGTCGAAGGCGGGGTCGAGCGCGATCATCTTGTTCTTGATCCCGCCCGCGGTGGGGGTGGCGACGCTGGCCTGTTCCATCGCGGTGACCAGCAGCCGCTCGGCATCGGCCAGGCGGAACCCGGGCAGGGCGGCGGGCCGGGACAACCGCGCGTTCCCGGCCCCGGTCTTCGCGGTGTCCGCGGTGTTGTCGTCGGCGGGCGGGTCGAGGCGGGAGACGATCGAGCCGAACAGTTTGTATTCCGTGCACACCGACACCAGCCGGGCGCTGACGGTGGTCTCGGCGCCGACACCGATCACGTACTTGCCGTGCTCGCGGAGTTTCGCCACCAGTGGGGAGAAGTCGGAGTCGCCGGTGACCAGCACGAACGCGTCCACACCAGGTTGGATGAGCAGGGTTTCCATCGCGTCGACGGCCATCCGGATGTCGGCGCCGTTCTTGCGCGCCGGGCCGTGCCCGATCTGCACTAGGTCGATCCCGTTGCGCTCCAGCGTGTGCTGGTAGCGGCCGAAGCGCGGGTTGGCCCAGTCGGCGTAGGCGCGGCGGATCGTCGTCGACCCGTACGCGCGGCACAGCCAGGTCACCGCCTTTGCCGGAACGGGCTCCTCACGGCCGGGCAGGCTCGCGATCGCGCCCAGAACCAGGTTTTCGAAATCCACCAGCAACGCGACCTGCTCGCCTCTGGAGCGCACCTCGGGGATCCCGAGCGGGCGGTGGGCCTCGGCGGCGCGGATCATCCGCACCGCCTCGTTCTCCACCGGCAGCTCGTCGGTCACGACGCCTGTCCCGAAGAGCGCGGCGGATCGTAGGCAGTGGCCATCAGGAACCCTTCGTCGAGGTTGCGCGGCCGCGCGGCGTCCGCCGTGGCGTGGTGGGGGTCGGTGCGGCCGCGGGGATGCCTCAGCCGGGGAACAGCGCGCCTGGCACGAGGTCCAGGCGGGTGACCGGTTGCTGCTGTGGCGGGGACAGGTCCAGGACCCAGTCGCCGAAACGGCGGATGCGGTGGGTGATGTACGGGGTGATGGTGGCCAGGTCGTCGGGGTCGAGCGGATGTCCCTCGGTGGCCAGGGCGTTGGCCGCGGCCGGAGCCAGCTCCCGCGATCGCCGCCGCTGCGGCGGTCACCCGGGCCGACATCTCCGGCCGCATCCCCGCCTCCAGGATGTTCCATGTCATCACCCTCATCGAGGCCACCACGGAGGCGTGCCCGCCGCGGGCTCGTCACCGGCGGGGCGGGGTGGTGGCCACGCCTCTGTGCCGTCCAGCTCGCACGTGGTGATCAGGTACAGCGCAGCCGGGCCGTACTGCGACCAGACGAACGCGTCCGCCACCCCGGCAGAGGGCCGGAGCCCGTGGTCGCGCAGTTGTTTCTCCGTCCACAAGAACGCCGGCGCTGCACCGCTGGTATAGCACGGCACGCCATTCGGTGACCATCCCATCGGCTTCGGCATCGTTCCCCCTCCAGACCACGACGGCGAGATCGCATGATCCCCCACGACCGGACAACCCCGGCGGATCGGCACCGCGTCCTACCGCCAGACCACCCGAAAGCCGTAGCGGCGGGATTCTGGACCGACCTGGGCAGTTCGCACACAAGGCACTGAGTGCCCTCATGACTCGTGAACGGCACCGCCGAGATTTACACCGGCCGGGCCAGCGCCGCCCGCGTATGGCAGAACCGTTGCTGCGCAACGGAAGCCCGGCACGCCACGAAGGACACGCTGAACACCCTGATCCGCCGGGCCCTCGATCGTCCCTGCTGATCACCCAGCGCCATCCGGCAGGGCTCTAAGCCGCTAGGTTGTCGCGGTGCGCAGCTGCGTGATCAAGGTGTCGACGGCGGCGTCGGTCGGGACGCTGACACCGGAGCGGTTCTCCGCCCAGTCGGTCCGCAGGTCGCGCCACCACGCGCGCGGCGACCAGAAACTCGAGGACGCGGGACGGGCGAGTGGGGCCACGTTGGTGGTGGCGTTGGCCAGCGGAGTGAGGGTGGTGAAGACGCGGGCGACCTGCGGGCTGGTCGTGTCCAGCCAGAACCGCTCGCCGACCACGGTGGCGTCCGCGCGGCGGTCCCAGGTCGCGTCGGCCAGCTCGTCGCGGTCGACCCGCACCACTCCGCGCCCGCCCGCGAGCGGCAGGAACGCCACGTTGTACTCCCACGCGATGACCTCACGCCCGGCGGTCGCGGCGAACAGGTCCCGCAGCGCCTGATACTGGGCGATCCGGCCGACGGTAAGGCGCCGCTCGGTGCGCAGCCTCATCACCAGCGTCGACACCACGACCACGGCGGCTGGCGGAAGTAGCAGCACGAGCAGCAACCTGGACCAGGTGAATTCGCGCGTCATCGCCAGCACGCTCCACATCACGGCGAACAGCACCGCCGCACATGGAACAGCGGCGAGGTACAGTCGTCGCCGACGTTCCTTTCGGACAACCCGGTCGTTCCTCCCGTTCCCTTCGCCCTGGCCTAAGAGAATGTCGTGAGCGTCTGGCCTGCCGTTACCACTTTGCTCGCCCGACTCAACTAAAGCCGCAGGTCAGTCGCAGTCACCGGATCTTCGACGGCCCTTGGCGCCACGCCGTGAGGGAGTTACACCAATCACCCTGAGGTGGTTCACTGATGAACCAGTACACAAGTGAACCAGTTGAAGGGATGTGCCAACGCCTGCTAGGCCGCGCGCCTCCACCAGAACGAGTTCGATGTGGGCAAGATGGTCGAATGCGTTCGCGGTTCCCTCGCAGGCTCTGGTTCGTCGTCGCCGTCGCGTCCGGGGCGGCTGGGTTGTTCTGGCTCACGTCCTGGCTGCTCGGAAAGGGCAACGACGGCGCGGGGATCGCTAACGTGCTGGCATTGCCGGTCGCGGTTCTCGGCAGCGTGGCCGCGTTCTACGGTCTCAAAGCAGGCCCTGAGGCCGATGATCCGGTCAGGTTACGAGCCCGCGCCTCGGCGCTGCTTGACCAGATCATCGTGGCCGAGACCAGGGCGTTGCAGCAATTGCTCGGAGACACTGGCCGCCCGAAACCCGCCGACATCAGTTTCACTCGCACTCCGCCCGACCTTGCCGCTGGGATATGGCGTTCCTACGGTGGTCCCGACAGCGGATCCCTGAACACCGTCGCGGAGTTCTACGAGAGCCTTGAGCTGGGCAGGCTGGTCGTGCTCGGCGAACCAGGCTCGGGCAAGACCGTCCTCATGATCCGTCTGCTGCTGGACCTCGCCAATAAGGTGCACGGCGAGAAGTTCAAGGTTCCCGTCCGGCTGAGCCTGCCGTCGTTCTCGTATCCCCCTCAGCAGACACGCGACGTCCGCGAACGACTGGACGCCTGGATCGCTGACCAGCTCACCAGCATCTACGGTGTGCCGCGTTCCGTCGCCGAGGCCCTGGTCCGCGGTGGATGGATCCTTCCGATCCTCGACGGCTTGGACGAGATGGACGGCGACACAGCCGACCCGCGCCGAGCCGTTGAAGTCATCGCGGCCCTCAACACCGCAGGAGGACCGCGGGGATGGCAGGTAGTGCTCGCCTGCCGGGAAGAGAACTATCGGAATCTACCTGCGAGCACCCGGCTGCAGGATGCTTCCTCGGTGACGATGGGGGCACTCGAGGTCGAGCAGATCCTCGGCTGGCTCTCACATCGCTTCCCCGACCCGAACCGACCGGATCGTGTCCAAGCCCGCTGGCGACCAGTCCTCACGCGCATCAGGACGAACCCCGCGGGCAGGCTCGCCAAATTCCTGTCGTCACCGCTGCACCTCTATTTGGCGGTGAGCGTCTTCCAAGACCCCCGCGGCACATCGGAACCAAAGGTGCTCTGCGCACTCCAAGAGCCGCAACTGAAAGAATTCCTGTACGGCAGGCTTATCCCCGCCGCCACCGAACACCACCCCAGCCCGGACCGGCAGCATTACCAAGCCGACGAGGTCAGCCGCTGGCTCAGCACCTTCGCGAATCATCTTGCCTGGATGCGTGCCTACGGGCACTCCGGTGTCGACATCCATCTGTACGAACTCTGGCGCACGACAGGGACACCAGGTAGCCAAGGTCGGCGTATCCGCCTGCAGGCGGCTGCACTCTACTCCGGACTCGCCGTATTGATCGTATTGTGGATGTATCTACGCGTTTGGCTCTTCGGCGAGACAACTAGTTTTCACAGGCATCCTGAGCGATGGTTTCTTGTCGGCGCCGTGCTCCTTGCCCTCGGCCTTGCCGCTTTCCGTTTCACCGCACACAGCTGGAACCGCACAGTGATGCAGGCCGAACCTCGACTTCTCCTGTCCAGCACGGGACTCCGGAAGATCCTGCGCACCGCCCTCAACTGGATTCCGTTTGGCAGTGTGGTCGGAATTATCCTGGGCATAGGCGCCAACCTTCTCGAAGGGATCGGCACCCGTCCCGGCATAGTCCTAGCTAGCCTGCTGATCGGCGGGGCAGGTGGCTTTGTGCTGGGCATTATGGTGGGAGTGGTCAGCACGACATCGCATCTTCAAGCAGCGAACAGGCCGAGCGATACGGAGCGAAAGATACGCGGCTACGAAATTTTTAGCAGCCTTGTCGCAGGGCTGACTTTTCTGGGACTCGGCAGTATCTTCACGGCAGCCATCGACAGTGTGACCATGGGCCTCGCGGCCGGTCTCGGAGCATATTTCGGCGGCGGCCCCGTTCCTCACCTTCGTCGCAACCTCGCCCGCCGCGAAATGGTGCACAAGCACCTGCTCCCTCGGAAATCTGAGTTCTTCCTCGATTGGGCCTATGGCGCTGGCCTCCTGCGCCTTGCAGGAACCGCAACGCAGTTCCGTCACCGTGAAGTCCAGGCGCGGCTCACGACAGACAATCCCATCGCCACTGACATGACGTGAGCCAAACAGCCACTGGTAGCAATGACGGAGCCGGCCGGGTTGTTGGCGGCCAAGCCGCCCATGTGATGACCGCGAGCGGTTTCGGCGAGCGGGCGTAGGTGAGATCGCTGCCGTACCAGCGGTCCCCAGTGTGGTGAGGGGCTCGGTCACGACCGTGGAGGGGACGCATCCCTCGGTCCTTGAGTAACGATGCTGTGGCGCCGAAGCATCCGCCAGCGGCCAGCCCTAGGGGCATCGAAGATCGGTGTCGGTCTGCTGCGCGGGAACGGATGAGACGCCGGTGATGGGCACGAATCGTGCTGTACCGGCCTCCGCCACGATCGCGCCACCGTGCTCGAACCCGATCTCGCCGTCGACGTCGGCGCCGAGGTCGTTGAGGGGCCTGCCCAGCGGCCCTGCCGGTCCCCCGTGCTGGAGGTAGACGCGCCAGACGGCGCGGGGGAACCACACGTAGCGGCCGTTCGGGGTGGTGACCAGCGCGCCGGGTTCGTACTCGCCACGGGTCAGCAGCACCACGCGGGCGTCCCCGCACGGGAAGGGAGCCGCTTGCGGGTAGCCGAGCCTCTTGGCGGCGAGATTCCAGTGCGGCTCGGTGTAGCCGCGGTAGAAGTCGCCGGACACCACGATCACGGTGTCCGGGTCGATGGACATCAGCCGGGCCGGAGTGCCGTTGTTTCCAGGTCCTGGCTCAGTCCTAGGCCCCAGTCGTGCACCAGGCCCTGCTCGGGCCGTGGGTCCGGGCACCCCAGTGCGGCACGGCCACCGTGCGCGGCGTAAGCGTCGAGCCAGGCTTGCCGGGGTGGACCCGATGAGCCGCGACGCCGGTGTAGGCCACGCCGATGGCGTCGCAGTCCGGCGTCGGCGGCTTGGGTTCCTGCCCAGCCACCACGCGGATTCCTACACCGGCAACCACCACGGCCCCGATCGCGGCCGCGAGCAGGCCGCGGCGCCAGCGCGAGGGTCTCAACCTCGACCGCAGTCGTGTCCCGGATGCTCCGTCGTGCTCGTCAGGGAAATGGGGTTCGTCCGCCGGAACGGGCGCCTCGACGGTGGGCGCGCAGGGCGGCGCAGGGGCGGCGATCGGGGCTGGTCGCGGGTCGGCAGTCTCATCGAGCAGCCCCGGCGGGCATTTGGGAGGCGACTGGCCAGCCAGTTCGGCCTTCTCTCGCGTGGTGATCCAGTCGTTCCGCCAGTCCGGCACCGACTCGTCGCAGGCCCAGACGATTGCCTTGGTGGTGTCCCACGTGGGAAGGCGCTCGCCCCGGATGGCCGCTGCCGCGGTGGAGCCACTGATGTTGGCCCGTCGCGCGATGTCGACCTGTCCGCGCATTCCGGCCGCCTCGGTGAGCTCCCGCAGCCGGCCGGCGAACAGGTCGGTCGGGGTGTTCCCGAGTTCTCGACGCGGACGTCCAGCTTGACGGGCCACCATCACTCCACAGGGTTTTAGTGGTTTATTTAACTTCTCTGACCACGGCGACCTGGCCGCCACCATCGAGAAGGAGTCCAGCCCGATCCCCGCACGGCGGTTGACCGCGGTCGCGCTGCTCGCGGACCCGGCCCGCAACCTCGGCGACAACACCCTCGGCACCTCCTTCCCCAGTATCGGCGCCGCCGGCGCCCGCACCGGCTTCGGCGACGCCACGAACGCCGTGATCGGACTGTGCACCGACTTCGACCCGGTCTGCAACGCCGCACCGCCCTACGCCGCACCACTCACCGCCGCGCTACTCGGCCAGGCCGCCCACACCAGCTACGCCACCCGGAAACTCGACGGCAGCAAGACCTTCACCGGCTGGCTCACCGACTACCTTGCCGTCACGCTCAATTAGCTCCTCGATGCGGTAGCCGCCGATCGGCGAGAACTTCAGGGTGGCCACGGCCGTTGTTCCGGCCGTGGCCACCCTGAAGCGAGTCCCGTCGGCCCCGCTCGCCCCCTCCGGGCGTAGCTGGTCCGCAAACACGTGTTCTTCCGGGGCGCGCCGGCAGGGACAGCCGTTGCTCGCACTACTGTGCCGTATCAAGCCACGTTGGGTAGGTAATCCGGGCGGCGGATTGTGGAGTTGACGGCGAAGTGGCGTTTGGGGTGGCAGTGGCGGTTGCGCCAGCGAAGGTAGCCGGCGATGGCGGCTTCCTGGGCAGCGTGGCTGGGGTAGTCGCTGCCGTCGAGGGTGAAGTAGCGGACTGCGGTGAATTCGCACTCGATCCAGTTCAGCCAGGACGCGTTGGTGGGTGTGAAGACCAGCTCGATGTCGTTGGCCGCGCACCAGGCCCTGACCTCGGCTTTGCCGTGCGGGCCGTAATTGTCGCAGATCAGGTAGAGCTTCCCAGCAGGGAAGCGACGGCGGAGCTGCTTGCAGAAGTCGAGGAACTGCGGCCAGCGTTTGCGGTCACGGAACCGGTAGAACATCTGCCCAGTGGCGAGGTCGAGCGCCGTGAACATGTGTCGGATGCCTTTGGTGCGCGTGTAGGTGGCGCGCTGCCGGGCCGGGCGGCCGCGGGGGAACCAGCCGTGACCCGGTCGGGGTTGCAGGTTCAGTGGACCGAACTCGTCGACACAGATCACTCGCCCGTCGGCGGGCGGGTGATCGTAGAGGTCGAGGATGCGGTTCTTCTTGGCCACGAAGTCCGGATCTTTGCTGGCTTTCCAGGTCTTTGTCGCTTGCCACGACACCCCTTCCTTGCGCAAGATCTGCCGGACGGTCTCGGTGCTTGCCCTGATCCATGCGTGTTCGGCGAGGTAGTCGACCAGCTTGGTCAGGCTCCAGTTCGTGAACGGCAACCCCAGTTCGGCGGGCTTGCAGGCGGCGATGCGGCAGATCTGGTCACGGGCGGCCGGTCCGAACTTAGCTGGTCGGCCGCCCCTCCATTTTGGGGACACCGCCGCGAACCCGGAGTCGTTGAACGCGTGGATCACCTCCCGCACATAGCCTTCGGTCGCGGCGAACATCGCCGCGATCTCCCGCGCGGACCGGCCCTGCACCGAGGCCAGCACGATCCCGGATCGCCGCAGCCGCACCCGGTCCTTCGCCGACCTCGTGATCTTGACCAGCCGCTGAGCCTCCTCCGGCTCCAACGACCGCGTGAACACCTCCGGCTGACGCGCCACCAGCCTCACCTCCACGGCCACCCTCGCGATCACCAGCCCGGATGTCCACGCGACACGATGACAACATCAACGTTTCTTGATGAGGCACTAGGTCGTCAGTGTCGAGGTCAGCCGGAGGCCGCGCATCCCGCGGACCACCTCGTGTCCAGGCGCCTTGACCGCGAGACGCCACCGGCGCCCGTGCGCGGACCCGGCGCCGATCGACGTCTCGCCAGCCGGAGTGTCGAGGAGGCAACTTGCACCGCTGTCGGCGACGCGATAGCCACGATGGCGATACCACCGCATGACCGGCATATCCCCCGCGTCGACCTTCGCGACGAACAGCCACACACCCTGCTCGGCAGGGAACCGCTCGGCATAGCCCAGCAGCGCGGTTCCCGCGCCGTGTCCACGGAAACCCGTCTCGACCGCCAGAATCTCGATCTCGACAAGAGATCTCGCAAGTCAGCCGCTCTGCTCACCAGGATGCGCAGGACGAAATCCACCGGCGTGCACGCATACAGGACGCCGACCAGACGATCACCCGCCAGCACGCCGAACCCTCAGCCCGTCATGCCCGGCAGATCAGGAAGCTCGATCCGGCCGCCGGTCAGATCGAGCGCAGCCCGCAGATTCCCACCGTCCCCGAACCCAGGTATCTCGGCGTCCGCCGCGATCTCCACCGCGGCCGCTCCTTCACCGGCACGGAGCAACCGCACCGTTATGTCGGCGCGCTGATCACCGACACCCGCGACACAATCATCGCCTGCGGCTACGAATTGTTGGGACACAGGTAACTCTGATCGTGGCAGAAGAGGCTAACGCGCCTCGGCCACCTGTCCGCCGCCTACCTGGGCCGCCTACCTGGCACACTCGATGCCCGCGCACCGGCGCCTCAAGCCGTCACCGGACGCCACCGCTCGCGGCAGTACCCTTCCCGCATGGTGGCAGTAAACGAGCCGGGACACTCCGCTTACGAACTTTCGCGCGAAATCGCGGTCCGCACCGAATACTTCGCGACCGAGCAAGCCGTGCACAGCCTGCGGCAGGCAATCAACCTCGGCCACAACGCCGAGATAACCGCCACCGCGAGCACCGCGATCATCACGGTCGACCACCTCGCCACCCTGGCCCAGGTGCACCCCGGCAACACCACATCCGAGACACTGCGCAACGTCGTGCAGCGATGTCAGGACGCTCTCGACCGCGCAGTCCACCAGAGCGACATCGAAGGCGTCATCGGCCACGGCGAACTCGTCGGCGACGCCGTCATGAACTACGCGATCTACCTGACCAATCTCTAGCCGCACTGGCCACAACGAGCCGGTACCGGCCCCGAACGCCCGGTTCGCCATGACGATGGGCCGCCCGCGCCCCTTGTTCCAGCCCACCTGCCCTGGGAGAGCGCACATGCCTGACGACGAGCTTCAGGTCCACGACTCCGCAGAGCCGTCGAACGAACCGTCCGACGACCTCGGCATCCCGGTCATTCTCGACGTCGTCGCCTTGGCCACCCACCTGATCAAGCGTGGCGTCGCGCTGACCACGAATCAGCTCGCCGTCGCCGCCTACCGGGTGCCCGGCGATGACATGCCCGTCCTGCTCGACACCCTGCACCGGCACCGCCTCATCACCGACCACACGCTGAGCGGCTACGTCGGGCTCGCCTGGTCACACGCCGAACGACCCGACCTCGCACTCAGCCGTGACCGCTGGCGGACGCTGTTCACCGCCGCCGGCTACACCGAAGACGGGCGCCGCGTCCCGCGCCCCACCCAGCCGCTTCGGCTCTACCGAGGCGCGTCGCCGACCGCCGCGACGACTGGTCCTGGACCGAATCCCGCCACGTTGCCCGCACCTTCGCCGCCGGCGGCTTCGGCAACCGCCTGCCGGGCGCGATCTGGACAGCCCTCGTCGAACCCGAACGTCTGCAGGCCTGCAACACCGACCGAGACGAAGCCGAATACGTCGTCGACACCGTAGGCCTCGCGATCAGCCCAGTGTCCGGCGGCATCGTCCTGATCGACTCCACCGCATGAGAACCCGCGTCCCAACCTGGAAGCGGCGCATGCCAGACCGGTACGAGGAGCACCGGTCACCGGCACCCTCGGGACCCCTCAACCTCTGAGACCTCCAGCTACGGTGGTGAACCGTCAGGCACAGAAGCATCCGCGGGGTCGTTGTGGCCATGCAAGAAGATGGCGGTGTGCCTATCGCGGACCCCCAACAGGAACTGCTGACCTGGCTACATCGCGTCAGCGACCTTCTGCCCCCGCAGGACCATTTCACGTATCCGAACACCGAAGCCATGCTGATGTCGCTCGGCCGGTGGTTCACCCCGGCACCACTCCCCGCCCGACGGACCCGTGCGTTCACCGGGACCGATCGATGTCGTGCCGCTCTGTGATCCACCGAGCGAGGGTTTCGAGGTAGCCGGAGGCCAGACCGGCGTCACCGTTCACCTGAACGCGGTGGTTGGCGTGGGGAAACACCTCAACGGTCAGTGTGGCCCGAGGATGGCGATCGGGATGACAGGCGGCCGCGGCGAACAGGTGGATGCTGTCGGCCACCGGAACCAGTTCATCGGCGCCACCGAAGATCGCCAGGTGCGGACAGCGCAGGCGCAGCGTGTTCGGGATCGGATCGTGGTCTTGCTTGCGCTTGGTGAACTCCCAGAGGCTCTCGTCCATCTCGGCCCAGTACTCGCTGAACAGATCGTTGACAGCAGGAGAGATCGGGGCGGACCGGACCAGTCGTGTCGCTTCGGCGAGGTCGGCGTCGCGCCGACCGGCGTCGACGAGGCGGTCGTACGCGGCCAGGGCTGCGTCGACGTCGTCGGACGTGACGCCGGCCCTCTGCCGCAGTGCGTTGGCCAGCGCGTACCGGTCCTGAGCGGCGGGTGTCATGCCGGGGCAACCGTTGGTGACCACCCAGGGCACATCCTCTCGGGCCGCCGCGGCGCACAGGACGACCCAGCCGCCTTCGCTGTGCCCGAACAGTCCTGTGGCTTCGCCTTGCACTCCGGGTTGTGCACGGAGAAAGTCCAGGGCGGCGACGGCGTCGACCGCCAAGTCGTCGATGGTCGCTGCGCGCCAGTCACCGGAGGATGCGTCGACACCGCGCTTGTCGTAGGACAGCACAGCGATCCCAGCTTCCACGAGTTGTCGGCGGATCGGGGGAAAGTGAGTGTCGTTGTTTCGGTCCGATGGCCCGGACCCACTTACCATGACCACGCCCGGAGCCGGAACACCACGATCGGGAACAGCCAGCGATCCCGCCAACACCACCCCAGCGCTTGAGAAAGTTACCTCGCGTACGAGCTCATCGGCCACCATCAACCCAGTATCCGGATACCAGGCATGAGGCGCACTCATGCCGCGATGAGCACGTTCTCGGCCGTCCTCCACGCGAGACAGCGCCGACATCAGTGGAGCGTCACGCTGGTCAACTACCACGCTCAACTGGCCAACTCAGCCGCTCAGTCACAGCTATCTGGCGGAGAGAACAGCCGATATGACATACAGGTTGGTTCGGCCGAACCAACCGACGGTGTGCACCTCCCGAAGAGGTAATTTCACCCGTCGCAATCATGTACCCGGCGACGGTGCCGTCTGACCAGGAGCGACTGGTCAGACGGCACCGGATCCGAAGATGCGGTCGTAACGTCCTTTTATCCGCTGCCGGACCAGAACGGCCACGACGGTGAACACGACAGCCGATGCTGCGAGTGAGCCGAGTAGCCACCACGGCCAGGTGTACGGGGTGCGCCCGGTGACGACGACCGAGGGCCCGCCGGGCACACCAGTGAGATCAGCCGAGGTCAGTACCACATCCTCGGGTTTGAGCAGATCGTTGTGGGCGCGGAAGTCCTCCAGGCTGGCGAAGCTGCGGCCGGTCCGGTCCACGGCTTTTCCGGAACCGGGCGCGAGGTAGAGCGTGAGGAGTTCGAGGGTGCCGTGTTCGTGTTTGACAAGCAGTGACCGCGCGTACGGCATGTCGCCGTCGGTACCAAGCGCCCGGCGGACGTCGTCGTTCAGGTCGCACTTGTCGGACGGCAGCGGGCCACGGGATTTGCCGTCGCCGCATCGGAACGCGCCCAGCAGGACGCTGTCGAACCGTTCGAGGTGATAGTTCGCCCGAAGAAACGTCAGCCGCTCCTCGCTCGACATAGCTCCGGTGAACCGGTCGTTCTTCACCGACGTCGAGCGGAGGTACTCACCCATCATGGCGGGCTCGGACGGCAGCTTCTCCGGTGAGCTGCAGGCGGCCAGGATCAGCACGGCGCAAACGACCAGAAGCAGGCGACTGGGGCGCACCCGGCAACTATGTCGGGGGTTGGCAGGGACCGGTCCCGCGTTCAGGCAAGCCCCGCTTCGACGTGCTCGTCGCTGTCATACAGCGACGACGCTCATGGCGCGTTGCTGTTGGCCAACTTCACACTCAACTGGCCAACTCGGCCGCTCAGTCACACGTCGATGGCGTGTTCGAGTTGGGCTCGTCGGCCAGGCCCGGCGATCACCCTCGAAGACCTCCTGGACATGCTCACGAAGCACCGCATCGCGATCGACCTGCGCTGAGCCGCGCGCCTGCCACAGCCACATCATCTCGGTCCAGCTCGACGAAAGACGGCTTCGCCCAGCGGCACTCGGACTTCGCTG
This sequence comes from Amycolatopsis sp. cmx-4-54, assembly GCF_046548895.1. Taxonomy (NCBI): domain Bacteria; kingdom Bacillati; phylum Actinomycetota; class Actinomycetes; order Pseudonocardiales; family Pseudonocardiaceae; genus Amycolatopsis; species Amycolatopsis sp. cmx-4-54. Next base: position 527,134 of record NZ_JAEBEJ010000001.1, on the reverse strand, counting down.
CCGACCATCACACGTATCCCTCCCGGAGGGCGGTGCGGCCATCCCTCATGCCGATGACGCGAGGGCGCTCCGGCAGGATAGTGGCATGCCAGCGCACAGGTACATGCCGAACGAGTTGTTGGGCAGACTGGTCGGGTCTCGGCTGTACTCAGTGAACTTCGTGCACGACTACGTCCAACTGCAATTCGATCGCCCCTGCGGCGATCAGCCCATCCTCACCTGCGACGCCATGCCGACGGTCACCGTCGCCAACGGCACGTACACCGACGGCAGCCCCGGCTACGCCGACGCACTGCGATCCCTGAACACCGCAACGGTCGTCTCCACCAAGGAAGCGACCGGTACAGGACTGAGCCTCGAGCTCGACACAGGCAGTCTCGCCCTGCACCCGACGCCGACCGAACTCACCGGACCCGAGATCGCAAACCTGACCGGCTTCACCGACGGCCAATGGATGTGCTGGCGCCCAGGAGAGGACTCCTTCGAAGACCTCGCTTGAGTATCCGCTTCTGCCGCGTTGAGTGCGTTTCGGCCGTTCTCTCCGCGAGACATCGCCGGCAGCGACGGACCTTCACGCTAGCCAAACTGGACGGCGCTCAGTCTCAACCGCGACCCCCGGTGACAACCAGCGTGGTCAGTCGGTGACAACAAGCGTGAGCCGATTCGGCCGAATCCACAGGATCAGACCCACAGCAGGTGACAGATATCGTGGTTCGTCACACTGACCAAGCGCGGATGGGACGCGCGGTTCTGGGATCCGGACGACCCGCGGCTCGGCGAGCTGGCGTCCCGCGCTGGCGGACAACCTGCTCACCAACCTCGAGCACCTGGCCCTGCCAACGGACTACCGGCCCGGCCCGATGACGCCACCCGCTGCGAGCTGATCAACCACCTCGAAGACCAAGCGACCTGGGCACGACTAGATACGCTCGTCGAAGCCAAACTGCGCGCCGCGGGCATACCCATCCCACACCAATGACCGCAGTGGCACCCCTGCCGAATGACGACAGCGCGCCTTGCCGTGGATTTCGTGCTAAGACGTGCACGAGGGCACGCGATCCACGATCCGAAGTACTGCGACGGAGGCAGTACCGTCGAGCCGACGGCGGGTTGGGCGCGGCAGCAAGTGCGGCGCCGAGCAGTTCTCCGGTTTCCTCGTCGCGATATTGAGCGATCGGGGATCCTTGCAGGGCATCCTTATCAGTCATCGGTACAGCGTCGGGAGCGATGTCGGTGAAGCTGCGCAGGCAGAGGTCGAGCACGTCCCGGCGTTCGGTGTCGGTGTCAGCCATGGTGATCACGGGTGGAGTCTTTGTTACCCGCTTGCGCGTTTGTGGGCTGGTTCCAGCCTGGTCTCCGAGTTGGCACCGGGCACGTCCATTCGTCCGGTGTTTCGTTCCGCGGCCGGTGGCCTGCGGGCGGGGCCCTGTTCCACAGGACCGTCGAGCAGGGCCTGCCGAACTGACCTGACACGAACCTTCTGGCCGCTCACCACCTGCAAGGCAACGGGACACGGGCTCGCTGTGAAAGCACGCCCAGGCGCCCGCCAGGCGCTTCTCGGCGCCCTCGTCGACCACCCCGTTCACCGCCAGTGTCTCACCGCTCCACCGGATCGCGGCGCCCCACTCGGCACCGGTTCCGTTCTCGATGGAGGTTTGGCTCAGGAGGCGACACGGTCCGCAGCGTGGACTACCGCCTCCGCTCAGTCCTCATTGAGAAGGTGGCCTACCCGCCGTAGAGCGTCGCATAGCCGACCTCTGCCGCCTCCGCGTGCCGAGCGACCAGCTCATTCATCGTTGAAGAACTCATCCAATAGATCAAATAGTTTGTCGACAGCGGCGGCGCTTTGCTGATCTGTCAGTTCTCGCAGCTTCGGCAATGCGCCATCAGGATATATCTCGCATAGTACGAGAAAGGGCCAGTATAGTTCAGGCCTGCCCTTTTTTCGATCGACAAGCCATTCATGAAAAGACTTCATGAGCGTGCTGCCAGCGCACGCCTCGTACCCCGAAATAAAGCTGCAAAGCTCCAGGTAGCTTCGATACATCACGTACACGCCGAGATGCTTTCGCAGCTCTGGAATGAACTCGCGAAGAGAATCCACCGCGTCACCTAGTTCCTAGAATCCGAAGTCAAGATCATTGGGTTCCCACTGCTCTTTCCACTCGTCAATCGACATCCCGTTGTCCCCCGTGTACTGGTCGTAGACTCGACCATCCTTCACGACGACCGTGTGATGAAACCAGACCTCCTCATCTGGATCCAACTTGTAGCGACTTCCAATTGGCCTGGCACTTCCGGCAGGACCGGTAAATGTCTTGATCTCGCCGCCAATTCTTTTATGTGTTTTCTCGGCAAACTCATCACAACCCGCATTGTGCACAAGAACCGGCGAAGTGCCGGCCAGTACATAGTACGTGTGAATGTCGTCTATCGCGAGGTTGTGGACCGTCTTCTGCGCGACGTGATGACGAGCGGCGGTGATGACGACCGGGGGCCCACCCGCGACTTGCAGACGTTGGCCACCGACCAGGCTGTCGGCATTGATCCACCGTTTTCGGTCGTCGCTCCAGAACGGGTGCCCGTCGGTGGCGACGACGGTTCCGGTCTCGTCGCCGGCGTCGCCGTCGTTGTCTACGGTGACGGCGACAAGGTTCTTCCGCCCGGATCCGACGATGGTAGCTGTCACCGGCTTGACGGCCGACCGGCCTGTTTCGGGATCTTTGGCCGCGACTTGATCGCCGATCTTGATCTGGTCGATGCGTTTGTAGGTTCCGTCGCCCATCAGCACGAGCGTGTCCGGCAGAAAACTGTTGTCCGTAGGGCACCTGTCGGCAGGCGTTGGGTTCGGAGCAGGGTTAGACGGTGGTGCGGTGGTCGGTGGGATCGGTGCCGCGCTGGTGTCGGGACGGAGTACTTGCTGCTGACCTGGCGAGCGTTCCGGCTGGGCGGTGCCGGGCTTTTGTATCTGGGGATTGGGTTTGACTGGCCGCAAGCCTGCAGGTTTTCGGCCAAAAGAGCCTGTTCCGGGAGTGTCGAAGCCTCCGTGTGAGTCGACAATTCGCTGGACTGTAGGCCACGCTTCGTCGGATGTAACGTCTTTGCCCTTATTCAGCCGAATCGCCAGCGCTCTGTCTTTGAAACTATCGCTGCACTGGACCGCAGGCGCGGAGAAGATTCCGCCTTGGCAAGCGCGCTCAATTGCTCCCGCGGTATCTTCTGCCACCTGTTCGGGGGTAACGCAGCCGTTTACGGGTGTACACTTGCTACCTGTTTTGATCTGCTTGAGCTCATCGTTAATGGCGGGAGCGAGGAGTTCGATCGGCGGTGAATCTTCGTCTAAGTGAACACCGTTGATATCGACTTCGCCGGTCTGTGGATTGGTGTTCTTCAGCTGGTTTGGGCCAAGACGTTCCACGCGCTTGACTTTCCGGGCAGCGGGTGGCCTGTATGTTCTGTTGGTCTCCCGTGCCTGCTCGAGCAGTGTGGCCGTCTTTTGGGCATCGTCGGCGAGATCTCTGGTTGTCTCCCATGCTCGCACTGAGCCTACCGGCCCGTGGTCGCGATGATCGGCCAGTTCCTGGGCCTTGAAACGTGCGTCGGCCGCAATCAGTTCGGCACTTTCCGCGGCCCGTGTTGCCCAGCTGTCCTTTTGCTGCTGGCGCCAATGTTTCTTGGGCTCTGGTTGTTGAAGGATCTTCTTATCTGTGCCGGTGAGGTCGCTTGGTGTTTGCTTTTCCTGTTTCGTCGACCTTTGCGATGAGGTGTTGCGATCTTTAAGCCAGTCGTCTTTGCCGCCGGTCAGATGTTGGCGGGGTTGCTTCTTCGCCTCGGCCTGTTGCATGATCTTCTTGTCGGTCCCTGTCGTCTGGGCCGGGCGCTTCTCCTTCTGCACCGGGTTGCTGTTGTTGTCCGCCTTGTTGATGGGACGTTTGTCGTCGTTTCCGCCCGGCGCGGAAGACGTGTGTTCTACTGGAGCAGTCGACTTCTTTTCCTGTTTTACGGGCGCCTTTATTTGCTTCTTTACCACTACTTTTCCCACTTTTGCGGGTGAGGCGTTCACCGCCTTGATGTCCTTCGCCGGGGCCGGCGGCCGCGCCGCGGGCGAGCCCGCCGCGTCCGCCGAACCGGTGCTTAGCACGCCGAACGCCGCCGTCAGCAGTCCGCCGGTGACCGAGTACAGAACTGCTCGTCGAAGATCAACCTTGGTGTTTTTCATCGGTGCGCCTTACTTTCCGTCACGGACGACAACACGGACCTGTCAGGGCTGGTTCTGGTGATCGTGCGGCTCTGGCCGGGCTTTACTTGCGAGAAGTCGAGCGAGACCGAAACCTTGCCGTTGTGGTGGTGGATCGGCTTCGGCTTGAAGGTCGGTGGTGGCTTGTTCGGCACCTGCCTGGGTCTGATCAGCAGCTTCCCGTGCTTGAACTTGAAAAGTTGCGCGTGCAGGTGCGCGTCCACGGCCTGGTGCTTGAGGAGGTCGGCCTTGGGCTGCGCCTGCACGAGCCATGTCTCAAGCGCGGTCTCCTGAGGCTGCGCGACGATGCGGATCGGCGGAACCGCGACCGGGGTGGTCGCCAGCGAGCGCATGTCGAGCGACTCAGTCGCCGCAGCCGTCGCGACGGGCTTGCGCACCCGCGGGTGCGTGGTGTCACGTCGCGGCCCCGAATCGGTGAAGATCGCGACGGCGGTGACGCCCACGCCCGCTGTGACCAGGCAGGCGGCGCCGTATACCGAGGCTCGTTTGATATTCATTCGCTTCCGCCCTTCGAATCGGCGGCCATGCTGTTCACGACCCGATCGGCGAGGATCATTCCGGTAGGTGGTTCAGTCGCGGTTCATTCCTAGTGCTGTCGAGGTGGCGGAGTACCTCGCTCGACCGCGACCGGCGCTTCGTTGTCCGCGCGCGAGCACCAAGCCGAACCGCGGCGATCAGCGAACTCGATCGACGAGGTCATCGCCGGCGTGTCGGGCCGGAAACACCGTTACTGGGACAGTCCCCAGCCTGCGCGGCGCTGCTGGCCATCGGCGATCAGATCCTGACCCTGGCAAGCCCGGAAGACGTTCGCGATCGAGTCCGCGCCTTGGTTCCGGACAACACTCGCCGAAACAGCCGCGCTTCCTGGAGCCGCAGCATGTTCAGCCCAGACAGTGCCTACTCTCCATTGCTACGGCAGGCTTGCGAACCACTCGTACGCACGTTCATCCGCACCTCGGGAAGCCACACGCGGCGCGCTCCTGTCCGCCGCGCTCGATTCGGGCCCGAGCACATCCCAGCGTTACTGCCCGCGGACTGGCAAGAGCGGCACTTCGGACACACCGCCGGCGTCAACCCCGCGCTGCTGCGCCGAACCGCAGCCGTCCGACTAGGGCGTGTCCTGGGGATCTTCATCTGAGGTGGAGGACGATGCAGGGCGAGGATGATTTCGGCGCGGTGGTAGGCGGCTCGTTTGGCGAAACGGGTTGCCAGGCCGCGGAATTGTTTGAGTCGGTTGAAGCAGCGCTCGACGACGTTGCGGAGCTTGTAGAGTTCGGGGTCGAAGGCCGGTGGTCTGCCACCGGCCTTGCCCTTGGCTTTGCGGCGGGTGATCTGGTCGGCGCGTTCGGGGATGGTGGCCTTGATCCCGCGCTCCCGTAACGCTCTCCGGGTGCTGGGGTGGGTGTAGGCCTTGTCGGCCAGCACCCTGCCCACCCGTACCCGCCGGCCATCCACGTCGATGTCCCGGATCTCGTCCAGCAGCGGCAGCAGTTGCGGGTTGTCCCCGGCCTGGCCTGGGGTGAGGATCACCGCCAACGGCAGACCAGCGGCGTCGACGGCCAGGTGGAGCTTGGTGGTCAGCCCTCCGCGGGAGCGTCCGAGGCATTCCCCGTCGATGGCGAGGTCTTCGATCCAGTCCGCGCAGCCCCTTTTTTCCGGGCACCCGCGGCGTGCTGGTGGGCCCGGACACTCGTGGAATCGACACTGATCACGAACTCGATGTTGTCCTCCAGTGTCCCGAGTGAGTCGTCTTTGACGATCACGTGTTCCAGGATCCGGTCCCACGTCCCGTCCGCGGTCCACTTCCGCAACCGCTCATGAGCGGTCTTCCACGGCCCATACCGTTCCGGCAGATCACGCCACGGCGCACCCGTGCGCTCATGCCACAAGATCGCGTTGATCACCTGCCGGTGGCTCCGCCACCGGCCACCCCGCCGCCCCGACTCCGCGGGCAACAACGGCGCGATCACCGCCCACGCCTTGTCCGTCAGCTCACCACGACCCACCACACACCATCATCTGCACACGATCATGGAAAAGATCCGCAGGACACGCCCTAGTCCAGATGATCGCCGGAGGCTCTCTCGGAGAGGCCGCGCGATTCCTCGGCATCAACCCCACCGGCAAGCAATACGTTAGCGCCCAATACGTCCATCGCTGGGCACGCGACCAACCCGATCCTCACCAGTTCGACGCTGCGTTGCATGCCCTCGCCGACGAGCTCGACGCCGCACCAGATCTCCTCGACTACCAACGTCGACGCCGAGCGCTGCAGACCTGGGCTATCGACGCAGCCACCTGGGATGACCTCGTCTCCCGACTTCCACCCATCCCAGGGCCGCAACAGCCCGAACTCGGAGACCGCAAACGCCAGCTCGCATCCATCTACGTCTGGGTCCAGATCACCTCAGGCGAGCACCACTTCGCCCCGAGACTGATCGAGGACGCTCAACCGCCGGAAATCCAAGAGGCCTGGAACCTCAGCCGGAACACGATCTGGAGCCGCTTCCAACGAAACCAGCCACACCGGCACTACGTCGACCTCAAGCACGTACTTAACAAACACGCAAAACACTTGGCTGACTGCATCGATGGCCAGATGGGCACCGAACTGGCCAACTACCGTGTTCAACTGGCCAACTGAAGCGCTCAGTTACACGACGGCGGAACCTTCAAGCCGTCGCAGTGACAGATAGCGTGGTCAGGTGACAGATAGCGTGGTCCGTCACAGTCAGGTCGACGAACTCGCGATCGTCGAGCCGCTGTTCGAGCTGAGTCAGGAAGATGTCGAAGAGCTCCGGCGCCAGTGCCCTGGCCAGCACCAGGGCTTCTCGTTGGCTGGCCACGTAGTCGGGATCAAAGCCGAGATCGGTGAGCCGCTCCAGGATCGCAAGGGCGCGGTCGGGTAGCAGCAGCCGGTCGCCGTCGGCGAGCTGTCGCAGTGTGTCGCGCCGAGCGATCAAGTCGGCGATCCGGTCGGTGAGGCGCCGTTCGACGTCGACGAGTCCGGCGGTGAACTGCTCAGCGTCGGCGGGGTTCGTCGAGCAGCCCGTGTTGATGGTAGAACTATCGGTCGGGCATCCTGACCCGGACTGATCGATTCGAAACGGCACACGGCCGACCGGCAGCCCGGTCCGCCGCGGTCGTCGCCGCCTCGGCGTCGCCGCCCTTGTTATCTTTCCACAGCAGATCGAGGTTCGTGTCACGCGATAGCAGCCCGATACCGGCGAGCAATATACGACGACCACCCCCATAAGGGTCATACGCGCGCCGGTCAGAGGCTCGCGGCATCCACTCGATAGGGGCGAATGCCGACAATACTAATGCCCGCGTCAGTAGATTTGCTTCTCGCGGGACCAAGGCACGTTCAGCACTGTCCCGTATACCCGACGCCTTCGCCAATCAAGGAGAAATTATGCTCAAGAAGATCGGCATCGTCGCGGCCACCATCGCAGCCGGTGCCCTACTGGGCGGCGGCGTCGCTTCCGCCGACACCCCGGCCGGGCACAACCACGGGTCGGACCACAGCGGCCAGGTCGGACTGCTCAATCTGAACAACCTTGACGTCTTGCACAACGTCAACGCGACCCTGGGCCTCTGCGACAACGCCGTCAACGTGCTCGGTGTCCAGGTGCCCGTCAACAACTCGCTCAACGGTATCGGAATCCCGATCCTGTCCCCCGGCCAGCACCAGGCGAGCGGCCAATCGCCCCAGAACTGCGCGGCCGGCGGCATCGTCAGCGGCGGCTCGATCCAGGACAACTGACTTCCGTATTCTGACTGGATCGCGATTACCGCGACCCGCCGGTACGAGGTCAGCAGCAAGGGCCGCTGCCGACAAGCACCTGCCGAAACGCGAAAATAATCCTGCCACTTGGCCTTCGCGTTCCGACTAGGCCCCTTATGATCTCGTGTCAGCGTGGGTGGGATCGGCGATGCATTGACACATGCACGCCGATCTCACCCGCACGTCACGGGGCACAGGCCATCTTCCTGACTGACACGCCACAATCACTTCAGTGATCTCACAGACTGGTGTTATCGCACTGTGAGGACCCAGTACGACCCGAAAGCCGTCGATCCTTTGGACTCAAGTAGCGGACAAGTGCTACTTGCGGTGACAGACTCGAATCGTTTAACCCCGGCAGGGTCTCGAGGGACATGCCCGGTGTGATGCCGCCGTCTACCGGCACACCGGGCAGGTTCACACAGGCGTGAGTACACCGCCTGTCGAATTTACGGCTAGCTCCCGTTCAACTGGCGGAAGGGATGGCTTGGCAAGCCGTCGCCCCGGCCGGAATGGCACCGGGCCGAGTAGCCGGGCCATGACGAGAGATCCCGATCCAAGCCTGAATCACGCGTGATCTGTCAGTTCAGAACCGCAGCGGCCGCGCGGCTACCACAGGATGGTTGGAGCTGGTCGCGCGCCAGCGTGGACCTCACGAGCCGGTTGCGAGCTGTCGTGTCGCGCCCACAGCCCACTCACCTTCGAGCTGTTCCAGTGTCGACTCTGCAGCGGCGGACCCGGTCGTCGGCGACTTCATGCGTGGGACGGGACACGGCCCGTGGATACGTAGGACTGTAAGGACCAGCTGGTCACCGGTGAGCGCGCTCGGCACAGCGATGCCCTCGCACCGTCACGACGGCCCGGCAGGGCTCTTCCGACCGTGGTCGAGTAACCACTTGCGCCGCGCCGCACGGCACTCGTCCTAAACCGCGCGTAGTCCGGCTGAGCCTTCTCCACACCCAGTGCACGCCGTAGCCGGCGCACACCCCGGCCATAAGCGCCATCCCTGGCGCTGCAACCCACACCGCCGCCTCATCAGACACCACGGTCCCACCGGCCATGATCAGGGCCAAGCCGACGACGAGCAGCCCCAGTGAGTGACTGTCCCAGAAAGACATGGCCCCGAGCGCGACCACCGCCCCCCAGCACAACGAATCCGACAAGCAGGATCATCATCTCGCGAGTGTCCCGCGACGGCCGAGCAAGGCCCCCATCGACACCGCCCCGGTGAGTCACAAACCTCCGAACTCCCTGTGAACCTGCTCTTCAGCGCGGAAACCGGGGGCACCGACCTGGATTCCGACACAGGCGCCACGTCCACCGAATCCTGTGTGGAAAGCTGTTCTGGTGAAGAAGCCGCTCTACCGTCGCGTGAACACCCGGACCAGGTTCGTCCGCCACGACCACGGCGGGGATTACCGGCACCAACGCAACACGAAAGCCGAACGCGGCTCCGATCTGACGCGCGGGCCCATGGGACGGCGGGTACGCCGGGGCCTGGACTACACGCCGTTGTTCCGGTTCCTGCTCGGCAAGATCGGTGCGGACTGGAACGAGGCGCGCGACGATGCCGCCGCCCGGCTCGATTCCGCCGACCCGATCTATTGGCTGGTCGCCCGGCAGCCGCACGAACGACGCGAATACGTGCGAATCGGCGAGGCCAGTTACTACAGCGGCCTCTACGTGGACGACGGCAACCGGTTGCAGGCCGTCAATCCCGAACTGGGCGCCGACGACCTGGAACCTGCCTGCCCGTGCTGCACCCACACCTTCAACGGCGCCCGGTTCACCCGGAAGTACCAGCCACCACGGTGATGGCAACTCGACAGTCACGTCACCACGACAGGATGAGACTCGTGGCCGCGGCGAACGCCCGGAACACCGCCGGAGGCGGCACTCCAGCGCGGGCCTGCTCGGCCACCCCGGCTCAACCTCGACACCCCGGCGGCCCGAGTCGCCATCGCCGCCCTTTACCGGGAACTGCAGCGGCAGCTGCTCGGGCGCAGCGGACACGCCGACGACCCCCGTGCCCGCCAGCTCGCCGCCTAGGCCATCCGGCACGCCGTGCCCACGATGCTGACCGAACGCCAGCAAGCCGACGCTGCCGCCGCGCTCGTCGATGGCTGGGGCCTGCGCTCGCTCGGACGTGCCGTCGGCCTGGCGGATCGCACGCTGAGCAAGACCCTGGGCTCGCTCGAAGATCAGGTCCGGCAGCTGACCTGGATCCGAGACCACCGCGAGGAATGGTCGGGCGCGTGCCGCGCGGCCGGCGCCGCGGTGCAGAAGGCCGTCCTCTACGTGTTGCCCGACGAAGACCAGCACGACATCAGGACCTTGCGCGCCGCGGACGTCGATGCCCTGCTCGACACCGTGCCTGCGGCACGTCGCGTGATCGCGACAGAGGCGTACTGGGCAACCAGCACCCGCGACTCCCTCACCGAGCTGTCGACCCTGTTGGAGCAGCTCGACTACGCCGAACCCCCGACCTCCCGTCAGCGACATAGCCGTCCAGGTATCCCCCGCCCCACGGGTCAGACCCGGCCCTGACGCTCACGATGGACCTCCCGGACGTCCATCGCCGAGGGGCGCCGGGTACCTCGGCCCGGCGCCCCTCATTCACCTGCTGGCGATTAACGGTTGCAGAGGCGGTCGTACCAGGCGCCGCGGTATGACCACGCCGGACCGAGCTTTGTGGTACCGGGGCTGACGCACCTTTCGGTGTCCAGTCCGGCGGGAACGTCGATCTTGATCCAGATCTTGCTGCCGTCCGAGGTGCAGTGGTTGTACCAGGCTGAGCCGTCGGATTCCGAGTAGCCGCAGGGCTTGTCGGCTGCCACTGCAGCGTTCGCGACCGTTGCGGAGCCGAGGAGGCCGAATGTCACAGCCGCCGTCGCAGCTGCCAGTCGAGTTGCACTCTTGTTCTTCATGGGTTCCTCCCGTGTTGGTTTTCCAGAATTGCGGCCGTTGCCCGCTCTTGCCTGGTTAAAAGTCGAAGACAGCCCAGGGTCACGCTTATCTGTTCTGGCGGGCAACTGTATGCGCAGTTCCGGAACACGGGGAAGACTGCTTCGGCGAATAGATTTAGCTATAGTCAAATCCGAGCATTCGTGCAGGTCAGAGCTTTGGCTTTGAATTCCATCCAGTCAGGTCACGGTCTGGCCGATCCGGTGCAGAACCAGTATGCGCCAGGCAGAGTTGAACTGTCCTGACTGCTGTCACCGGCGCGAATGATTGCGGTATTGTTCTTCGTCGAGTCGTAAAAACGAGCGACCACGGGAAGGTTGTTGTCGTAGGAAAAGACCGCGTCCTGCAGGTGATAGTCAACAAGGCGCCAGCACGCGTTCTGCCGCTGGGTGCGGAAATTCATGTCCTCGAATCCGATGTTCCGGTACAGGCATAGCCACGCCGCCTCGCACGGTTCCGCGACCGTGGCAGGCCCCAGTCGTTCCGGCTGCGGCCACAGCACGACGGCCAGCGGCACGCCGACAACCGCGACGGCACCCAGGATCCACCATCGACGCCGCCTGAACCGCGGTGTCACCGGCGGGCTCGCCAGGGGCGCGGCCTGGACCGAATCCACGGCCGGGGGCGAGGCCTCTGCCGGGGCTGCCGCGGCGGCGGCCGCCAGCTCCCATTGTCCTCGCCACTGCGAGCGAACCCGCTGTTCATCCTGACCGAGCACGCCGACCGCCAGGGAGCGGACGAATTCCCACGTCGTCTCCCAGGAAGGCAACTGCGTACCCCGCGCCGCCGCGGACAACGCCGCCGCCGACACCAGCGCGCCGTGCTCCTGACGCATCGCGGCGTAGGAGGGGTCTCCCGCGCGCTGCTTGAGTTCCCACAACTGCCGGGCGAATACCGCCGTCGAATCAGTACCCTCGGGCGCCTTGGCTACCCGGCCCCGGCGTCTGCTTCCTGCTGTCTCGTTACCCATGGCGCTCCCCACGTCACGGTCCGACAAACGGGCAGTATGCCAGCGAAATCTCGATAAACTTGTCCCCCGATCGGTGCCATCACCGACACCAACGGTGTCGATGCTTCCGGCCCCCGCGTTCCGGATTCCGCAATTCAGGACTCCGCCGCCAGAGCCGACGTGGGCCTGGTGCCCGGAGCTTGGGACGATCCTGGCGCGGTGGTCCCGGCAGAGGGCCGATGCGGGGCCTCGCCAGTCGGGGGTCGCGAACGACCGCGCGGGCCGGGTGAGATCGCGCGACGGCCGGCGGGCTACCGTGCCGCTGCCGCGCGGAATCGTGCCGTGACGTCCTGGCCGAGCTGGATGCCGGCGGTGATCGTCAGCAGGCGCCCGTTGATGTGGGCGGAGTACCGTCCGGCAGTTTCCAGGTCGGCGACCGGGACTTCACGGACCTGCCGCACCGTGTAGGTGGCGCTGTCGAGGGTGATTAGCACGGCGATGTCGAAATCGAAGGAACGGAAGGCCGAGAAGGACGCGCCGGGCCGCGTGTCCGGGGCGACAGCTCTGGCCTTCACCTGGACTCGGCGGCCGTCGGCGGCGAGCAGATCGTAGGACTTGGCCGAGTTCCCGGCCAGCTTCCCGTCGTAGACCTGGGCGGCGAGGTATTCGGCGTAGTCACCCAACGGGGCGTTGCGGGTCCGGACGACACCCCGGTCGTGCAGCTCCTGCAGAATCGCGGCGTACCGAGCCAACAAGTCCGAAGTGGACAGATCGGTGAGATCGTCGCTTGCTGGCACTCGCTGATCCTTTCGGAGCGGAACACTGTGGCTCGGTGGTCGGGTTGTGCCACGCAAGTTCGCCGTTGGCACGGCAGTCCAGGCTCTCCCCTGCCATCCCGCTGCTGCGGTGTCGTCCGTCGTGGCGCGCAGCCATTCCGGACTCCCTGCCTAGCGGGGTTGCATGTCCATGACGTTCAGCGCGAGGCCCGCATATCGCTTGGGTTCGTACGTCATGACGGCGATCGGGCTTTCGGCGGCTTCGACGGCGATCTGTGTCACCTCGAGCCCTGCCAGGTCCGGGGTATCGGTGTGCGCGGCCTGTGCACCGATCTCCAGTGCGTTGGTGGCCGACAGGGCGAGGACTTCGACCGGGCCCGCGGGATCGTTGAGCAGCCATGACAGGTCCGGGTGGTGTCCGCCGAGTTCGGTGCCCGCGACGAGCAGCGACATGGCGGGGATGACGAGCAGTCGACCGCTGGTGATCGCCTGGACGACGATCGCCTGCGCCAGTCGTGGGTTCAGCTCGCGTTCGTAGGCGGTCAGGAAGGTCGAGTCCAGCAGCAGCGCACGCGGCACGCTCACGCGGCGTGATCCGACCCGAGCCTGTCCACCCGCGCCAGGATGTCGCGGGCAGCCTGATCGGCCGCCTGGTAGGCGGGTGAGGTCGGGTCGATGCCCCGGCGGGCCAGGAGCCCGCTCGCGACCTCCGCGCGGTGCTGGAATGTCGCCCGGCCGCCGGGGAGCAAGCGGTCGAGCTCGTGTGCGGGCAGCGCGGCCAGCGTCTCGACATCGACGCCGTCACGCACTGCGATCCGCTGAGCCAGGTACTGGTCAGCGTCGGAGCGGTTCGCCAATGCCGAGGACATAGCATCGATGATAGCGGGGATCGAGTGCGATGGACATTGGCTAGACGATCTCGCTCGAGGTCGGTGGTGTGGTCGGTGATCGTGATGGCTGGTGGTGCTAGCGACGAGCTCGTGGTGGCGTCAGGCCATGTCGGCCAGGAGCCGTGCCAGGCTCCCCAGCGGGACCGCTGTTCCGTCCCGCCGGATGATCGACGCCGCGAGCCGCTGGATCTCGTCAGCTCTGCCCGCGCCGAGTCCTGGCCCGGGGTTGGCGGCCGCGTCGAGACGAGCGAGCCGGACCGCGCGACGAAGCCGCGGGATCTGCGCGGGGTCCCCGGTGCGTGCTGCGATCGCCACCGCCTCGAAGACATCAGGGTCCAGCAGGAGCGCGGTGTCCGCGGTGACCGCCGGATCGATCTCTCGCACGCCCCGCTCCCACAGGGCGCCGAGCGCGCGTTGCCGCCGGCGCACCGCCTCCCGCCGTCGCTCCAGCGGGCTCGCTTTCTGACGGGCGCCGGGTCTCCGGTCCGGCCCGGCGGTGCCCGGCGAGGGCTGCGACGGGGCGCGGCGCTCCGCATCACCGTGGACGAGCCGCATGCGCTCGGCCCATGCCTGGAAGGTCGTTCCGGCGAGCGGAGGGTCCGGCACGGTGGTGGGAAGGCGGGTGATGTCGCGCGTGTCGCCCTCTCCGGCGGGATCAGTAGGGATCCAGGCGTGCAGCCGCCGGGCGAGATAGACCTTCAGCGGTCCGACGGTCGGGGTGTCACGATCGACGAACCACGGCAGTTGCCGGGTCCCGTCCGGGCCGGAGTCCAGCATCCGCGTGATCGCGTCGTTGCACCAGCCCGCCCGATACAGCGGCGTGAACAGGGCGATCAGCTCCCCCGCCTGATCCCGGGGCCAGCGAGCGTGTCCGATCAGCGTCAGGACCGCGGCGGTGATCTGCCGGTCGGTGCCCGGGATGACCTTCCCCGGCCAGGACCGGATCTGCCCCGCCCAGCCCCACGACCGGCCCCCGGCAGCGTCGCGTGTGGCGGCCTGCAGCTCGGCGGCGATGATGCCCGGGACCGGGCTTGGGTCGGCGGCTGGCTGACTCATTCGAACGGCACGGTCTTCCAGGCAGGCGGTCAAGGTTCGCTGATGGTGCCATCGCGCTCTCCGGGAGGGGTCGGTGACACGCGTGAGGTCTTTCCGGGCCGGGCTATCCGGCAGACGCCTGCTGGGCGGCGACGTTCGGTTCCCCGTACTGCTTCACCAGTTCTCGCCTGACCTCGACGGCGTCCTGACGGGCATCGCAGAGCCGGGCGAGCCAGGAATCCCAGCGCAAGCCGTCGTTGTCGAGTTTCTTGAGCCGAAGCCGGAACTGGCTGGTGAAACCGATGAAGACCGGCGTCTCACCACCCCGGAACAGCACAAACGCCACATCCATGCCGCGCTGCGGGCAGCTCTTGGTGTCCAGACCCTCGAAACCGGTGTTCCCGGTCCAAGTGGTTCCATCAGACCCATTCGGCATCGACCCGGCGAAGCGAGTGGGCGTGCTGCGGTCGTACCGGATGTGGGCTTCCCAGCGATCGCGGAACGTCCCTAGCCCGTTGTCCTTGCTCCAAGCCCGGAGCTGCTCGTAGGCGCTGATCAAACCCTTCCAGTCCAGCTGCCCACTCTGGTGCGCCTGAGCGATCCGGCGGAGGTAGTCGTCTTCCGCCGCGATGATGCGGTCACGTAGTTCGGTGTGCTCCCGATGCAGGCCCCGCGTCCCAGTACACTGCCCTGGCAGAAGCTACACCGCAGCAGCCCCGCTCTTCTCGGGCTGAGGATCGCAACGACACACCCGAGCGCACACCTGTGCGCTCCACGTCGTGCCCAGCCTCACGAGAGCGGAGATGAACGTGTCCACACTGGACGACCTCTACCAACAGACCCTGGCCGCCATTCCCGACGGCGCCTGCCGCATGCTCGTCGCCTACAGCCGCGCACGCCTCACCCGTATCGAGCCGGTCGCGCACCTGCTCGACCAGGACCGAGTTGTGGTGACACCCCACGAAGACGGTGGTGTGACGCTCGTGTGGGATGAGTACAACGGCCACGTCGCGGCGGAAATGTTCAGGCTCACGATGGGGATGGTCTTCACCGGGCCCGGCGTCCTGCTCGACCCGCCGGAGCAGTTCTACGCACACCCGGACGGGTGGTGCCCGGCGTGCGCCGAAGCCCTGCTGGAAGGCCCGCCAGTATGGGGTATCTGGCTCTCCCAAGACTGGGAACGCGGCCACGTGCGCGCTGAACTGCAGTACGGCCAGCCACGGTCCGTGTCCAGGTTCGCCAACCGCACGGTCGCCGAGCAGGAGATGCGCTCGCACCTGGCCGCGTTACGCCGCGACCGGCAGCGTCGGCGCTCGGCCCTGCCGGTGGAAGTCCTCGTGCTGGACCGCGACCCGCGGCGGGCGCCGCGTTTCCGGCGGGACGCTGTCGGCGAGAACTCCCAGCTGTGGCTCTGGCACGAGGACCCCACCGCTGCCCCTGCGGCCGTCCGGCGTCACAGCGCATGGCCCGACGAGGTCTGGCTGTTCCCTCACGACGGCGAAGAAGCCGACGAGGTCGTGGTCGTGCCCGGCACAGAGTTCGCGGCGCGCGCCCGCGCGGAAGACCACGACACGGAACGCCGCGAACGTGCGCGCCGTGAAGCGCGACGCACCGGCGAGCAGGTCACCACGCTCGACGGCTGCACCATCGTCTGGCACCGCGAGAACGACACCGACGTCGAGGGGTATCTCAAGTCGATTCTCGATCCCCGCTCCTCCGAACCTGCGCGCCGGATATGCGCCGACGGAACCCAGGTACCGCTCGACGGCGCGCCCCACGGGCTGACGGTGTACGGGACCCATCAGTTCAACCGGCCGTGTTTCGCCGATGCGGCGACGATGACCCCGCAGTACGCCCACCTGCTCGACGGCATCAAGCAGTCTCGCGGCATCACCGTAGGCGGCTGAGCCGAGGAACCTTGCGCTGCTACGCGTGGCGGCCGCACTCGCGGCGCGTCGGTGCGGTCCGGATGGTCGGCGACGTCGGCTTTCGAGGACGCGGCCTCTCGATCCGGGCCACCGGCGTCGTCGATGCTGCTCCCCGTCCGGGGGGGGGCGAGACGCTTCCCCTCGCGCGCTTCCCACACCCATCGGTGAAGGATGCTGCTCGGATCGGAGGTAGCCGAGCCCGTCAACCAACTGCTCCACGCTGCCTGGCAGAGGCTGCCGGTCACTGAGGGTCGCACCCAGTCCGTGGGACGTGCCGACCGCGGATGCAGGCCGTCCGTACACCGCGGACTACACCGCAGCGTGCGTCGCGAGCTTCCTCCGAAGAACTACACGTGCGAAGATGTGGCCGGAACCGGCGCTGGCCGACGATGGCGTGGTACCCGAGTTCGGGAAGGTCTGCGAGTTGAGCCAGGTCGAAACTGGCTATCAAATCTGGATCATAGGTCTGCTCGAGTTCCTCACGGCGATCTCGAATATGGGCGGTGATCGCGTTGAAGCTGCGGTTGACCACATGCCGAGTCAGGTCCTGATGCGCGTGGATATCGAATCCCGCCTTGGCCAGCTCCTCTCGATAGGTTTCCGGTGTGGCTGGGAACGCCATTTTGAATCTCTCCGCGTAATCGGCCAGGTGGCGTCGCTTCCCACGTTCGACCGGTCCGGTAATCACGAGGTCGGTGATAAGCACACGCCCGCCTGGGCGCAGAACCCGCGCGATGCCGGCTAGAGCTTGCGCTCGATCGCTAAGGTGGCAAAGGGATTCGATGGCCCAAGCCGCGTGGAATGTGTCTGAGGGGAAGGCTGGGTTGCTCGCGTCTCCGTACTGAAACGCTACCTGTTCACCCATGCCGCTTGCGGTGGCCTGCGCGTTGGCGATGCGTACCTGGTCGGCGCTGACAGTGATTCCGCGGACGTTCGCCCCAGAGGCTTTCGCCAGCGTGATGGCTGGGCTACCGCAGCCGCTCCCGACGTCGAGCACGGTCTGTCCTCTGCGTGGGTGGAGCATGCCGATGGCGAGTGAGGTCATCCGGCGGGTGGCCGCCTGGAGGGTGTCCTGGGGACCACATGCATCCGGAGTCGGCCAGTAGCCGAGGTGGAGGTCGTCACCGAGGATGTCCCGGCTGATTCCGGTGAACCGGTCGTAGAACAGGCCGATTCGCGCCGGCACGAGCGTGTCCTCCATGGCGTCTCCCCGGTTCAGGCTCTCGGCAGGCGGCATGGCCTGCCGAGAGCCTCCTGTTCAGTGGACAGTGGACGGTCCCACGACGGCGGTCGCGACGAGGGAATGTCCGACTCCGAGTCCTTGCTGGAGCTCTTGTTCGCAGACGAGAAGAGATTCGGCCAGCAGTCGTGCGTGCTGCGGCGATGTCAGGCCGCTGGTCGCCCGCGTGGATTGCGTGACGATCGTGTTCCAACGGTCGGTCAGGAGCGCGAAGAAGCCCTGTACCTGTGCCGGGGCGCGACCTGCGGGGTTTCGGAGCACCAAGTCGCCCGGGTTGACGTCGGTGCGGCCGCGGGCGAGGTCGTTGAGCAGGCTTCGGTACGGCGGGATGGCCTCGTTAAACGTGAGGGTCGCGGTGTGCCTGCCGACGACGATGGAACGGTCGGTGAAGGTCAGGTCCGTGAGGCGGGCGCCCGCGTTCGCCGCAGCCGAGATGAGCGCTGCGTCGAGGGATCGACGGTCGAAGAAGCTCATCTGGTCGTGGATGGTCTCGGTGGCGTCCTCGAAGAAGCTCATGTTGTAGGGCCAGCGAGTCTGGGGCCAATGCGGTGTCCATTCGAGGGAATACCGGCCCAGGACGTCGACCACGATGACCGCGTTGTCGCGCGTTCTGACGATCTTTTCCATGATCGTTCTGAGCACTTCCACCACCTCGTCGTGGGGCAGATGGGAGTACGGAACGCCACAGGACATGTAGACGTCGAAGTCTCCGTCCGGGAGGCCGGTACGCATGTCCGCGACTTCGAATACCGCCGGCCTGTCCGTGTGCTGAGATCTGGCGGTGTCGATCATGTCGGGATCGACGTCGATGCCAAAGTAGTCGAGTTCGTTCTCGGCCACGACGGGGGCCAGGCCCTCATGGGACTCGGTCAGCAGCGCCAGTCCGTCGCCGGTGCCGCACCCGACATCCAGTACACGGATCGGCTCACCGGGTCTCGGATCGCTCTGGGCAAGGGCGTGCCGGAGAACCCGATGGGTGACGACTTCTTCCATCATGACTTTCACGGGGTCGCGTCGGCGTGGCGAAGTGTAGTGCGCCTGGGCATCGGAATAGGAGGCTGATGCACGCGCGGCCATCTGGTTCATGCGCTGCCCCGCCCCGGCCCGGTACTTCCCACCCGCTTGTCCTCTGCCGACCAGCCTCGGGAGGAACTGTGGCGCCGTCGGTAGCGGCCGGGGTCGCGGACGGCCCGGTACAGCTCGACCCAGTTGCGGACTGTGCGCAGTAGTCCATCGTCGGGAGCGCTGTGCCAGAACCGGTTCTGATCGTCGTGTCCGAGCTCGGGGCAGAACAGGGACACGGCAAAGGTGGTGCGGTGTCCTTTAGTGACCGGCGTGACGGCGTGGTAGACGAAGCTTCCGCGGGTGAACATGGTGTCCCCGGCATGTCGGAACGGCGCTGTCTTCACCAGCGGATGATGTTGCCCTTGGGTGGTGATCTCGTCCTTGGCTAGCTCGAAGTCGGCGCGGTGCCCTTGGAAGTAGACGTAGTCTCCGCCGTCGTGCTGGTCGTGGTCGGTCAGGGTCATCGTGAAGACGTAGTTCATCCCGTCCACGTGCCATTTGGCGACTTCGGGTTCGCGTCCGGCGGACGTCGAGTTGTAGTAGTTGATCTGAACACCCGCGTCGCGGATCGGATGGGGCAGAAGCGGCACTCCGGCGATGACGCCGGTGAGGCGGAGAAAGCTGGGGTCTCGGAGCATGTCATGCACGAACGGGGAGATGGATTCGACGTTGCGCAACCTGCGGGTGACCACGTAGTCGTTGTTCACCGCGGCGTCGTCGAGCCGTGTGCAGATGTCAGCGAGGATCGCCGTGCCTTTGTCGGTGAGAAGTCGAAACGGTCCAGCCATAGCGATGTCGTCGTAGCCGGTAGCCAGCCGGGACAGCTCGTGACGACGATAGCCGAACTCATCCATGAGGGAACGGTTCAGGTCTTCGGGGATCGGCGCGACGTAGGAGCTACTCCATGCCGGCTCCTTCCAGTCGTAGTCCGATGCCATACGCTGGTGTGGTCCGAGCGATCGCCGGACGCGGTCGAAGCCGGTCGTGATCGCGTTGACTCTCCGGTGCTCGGTGGTGGTCATCGGGTTGCCACTCCCCCATCGTCGGTTCCCGCCATGGCGTTGGGTCGGCGGGTCTGCATGTATAGGTCGGCGCGGCGTCGAGCCTGGGACACCCAATCGTCGAGAACGGTCTCGAGCGGGTCGTCGAGGAGAAGCCGCATCAGCGTGTTGTCGTCTTTCCAGGGTTCGGTCACCGCTTCGAGCGCGAAGACCAGGGTGAGACGTTCCCCGTCAGGGAAACTCTCGGCGCGGTGAAGGAGCCTGCGTCCCTGCATCAGGACACTGTGCGTGGTGTCCTGCGGGATGCGTTCGAGTTCGTCGCAGCGGAAAGCCTGCCCTCGGGCGAGCCGGTACTCGCCATCCTCGGGTGCTCCGCGGTACACCATGGTGCCGCCGCCGTTGGTCGTTCCTGTGGCTGCCAGCGGTATCAGCTCGACCATGGCGGCGCCGTCCGTGTGGTACTCGATCGGGACTTCACCGGGACGATAGAAGTTGATGTGCGCGGAGGCCCTGGCGACCGGGTAGGGCGCCAGCTCGGTTTCCGCCAGTTCGCTCAGGGCCTCCAGACGCCGCGAGTCGGTCATCAGTTGGTCTACCTCGGGGATACGTCGTTGCGCTTCCCGCAGGTGCCGGAGTCCCAGGAAACGTTCCTCGCTTGAGGCATCGTGTTCGGGAAAGAACTCTTGAGCGAGCTGACGTGCCTGTTTCTCGATAGAGTCCAGTAGTTCCCGATCGTAACTATGACATATTCGTGCGAATGCCAAGTCGCTGACGCGTTTGAGATCGTCGCCGACACCGGTCATTTCGGACAGTGTGGCCTTGGTCGTCACTTCCATCAATCCCCCCACGGGATTATTGGTCTGTCCCCGACGATGACGGAGGTAGATTTCCCAGACTTCGGCGACAACACACACGAAAGATCCACATACCACCCGATCGGCGGAGCAATAATCGACACTCGAGGATACCACTGAACCTTTTCGCGGAATTCGTAGAAGATCGTCACGCGCACCGATGATCAAGCAGTAGATGATCGAGGACGTGTAGTGGCCGACCCTGACGGGTACAGCTGACCTTGGAATGATGGCGAGAACCCGCGCCGACACAACGCCGCCAACCCCTGGAAACCCACGAACGGAGAGGTCGGATTCATGCTGCGCAATTCCACCGAGTCGCTTGAGGATGGCTTCTACTTGTCGGCCTACCTGACAACGCCGGGCGCGGCTCATCTTCTGAGTACCGCCACGCGACACGACAACAATGTGTCACTATGGCGCAAATCCGGAAACACCATCACACTTGAGCGCTACTGGGAGCTTGAACGGTTCACCGGCATCAAGCATTACGGATTCGGTACCGCGGGACAAAAACAAGCTTCCGCCGCACTGGGCCAACTACTCGCTTCGACGGGGCTGTCGCTGACCGATATCCGTGAATGCTGGGGAACGCCCGGCGTCAGTGGCGTGGACGTGGATGTCAGCGACTTGTACCGCGACACTCCATTGCCCTACCACAGTGTCTGCCATGTGTTCAGCGCGGCGCTTCTCGCAGGGACCCCCACCAGCGACCGGACAATCCTGGCGTTCGCGGTCGACGGCGGGCCGGACTTCGACCTGGACGTCCGCCGCTTCGACAACTGGTACGCCGGTGCCGTGTTCCGCGGCGACACAGTGGAGATGTTCCCGATCGAGTCTCCCGCGCCGCTCTACCACGTCGCCGCAGAGCGCTACGGCATGGAGGAAGGCACGCTCATGGCCCTGGCCGGTGCGTCCACTGCCAACGCGGACGCGACCGGTCTGACCGACGAAGTGCACCGGACGGTCCGGTTCCGCGGGCGACCGGCCTACGGCGACGCCGAAGCGATCCTCGACGAACTCGACGGACTCGTCCGCAAGCAACTGCTCGCCACGACGCCGGACACCGGACCCGCCCTGAGCGACGAGTTACTGGTGATCAGTGCCGCGATGAAGCATGTCCAGGACATGAGCGAGGCGGTTATGCGCCGCAACGTGGACAACGCGCTGACCGAACACCGGCTGCGTCCTCGCGAGACCGAACTCGCGCTCGCCGGCGGATACGCGCTCAACTGCCCCACCAACAGCCACCTGATGAACCGCTACGGCTTCCACCGGCTGCTGGCTCCGCCCTGCGTCAACGACAGCGGGCAATCACTCGGGATCGCGCTGGCGACCATCGCGGCACGCACCGACCGCTTCCAGTTCAGATTTCCCGGCGCCTACGCCGGAGACCCGGATCTCCAACTCGGCGACGCCCTTGACGAGTACGCCGACCACATCGCGGACGTCAGGCAAGCCGATCCTCATCAAGTAGTAAGCGACCTCGCTCAAGGCCCCATCGCCTGGGCCGACGGAGCCGCTGAACTCGGTCCCCGCGCGCTCGGTAACCGAAGCCTGCTGGCAGCCCCGGGCAATCAGGCCGCGAAAGACCGCCTGAACCAGGTCAAGGGCCGTCAACCGTGGCGACCGGTTGCTCCGGTCATCCTGGCCGAACGAGTCGGCGAATGGTTCCACGACGCACGCGAATCCCCGTACATGCTCGAGACCTTCCTCGGAACCGCGAAAACCAGGCAGGCCGCCCCCGCCGTGCTTCACCTGGATGGAAGCGCCCGCGTCCAGACCGTCTCCGCGGACCAGAACCCCCGGCTGCACACCGTGCTGACGCAGGTCGAAGCCGCCACCGGGGTGCCGATCCTGTGCAACACCTCGCTCAACGACAAGGGTGAGCCGATCGTGCAGAACGCCTCGCAAGCCCTCAACTTCTGCCTGCGGAAAGGCGTCAGCGTCGCTTACGTCTCCGGCGTCAGACTGGAACTGGACGGGACGGACTACGGTGCGGACATGCCCGCTCGGCGGCCGCTTGCCGACATGGCCGCGCCCACCGAGGACTCCGCGGCACTGCGCGCTCGGCTCAACCCACACGGCCTCGACGAGCTATATCTCAATCTGTGGCTCCGCGTTCCAGAGCTGAAAACCGGCTTCGACCCCGCCAATGCGGCCCATCTGCCGGCCTTGAAGCGGGCAGCCGAGGAGTGGTTGCGTGTCTACCCGTGCACCCTGTCGTGGTGGGGTACGGGATTCGCCGGCCGCGCCGCCTACCTCGACAAACTCGATGGCCAAGGATTCGCCCTCGGCATCGGCCGTCCGTGGACCACGACCCCGTCCAGCTGACCGCCGTTCAAGATCGGCTCGGTTGGGGTACCTGGGAATCGTCGGCGCAGGAGGGAGACTTGGCCGTGGGATCATCGCCACACTCGACCGAGTCGAGCACGGCCGGGCGGCCTGCCGCCTCCCGAGCGGCGGGAACATGGTGGCGGATCGGCTTCGCCGTCCTGTTCACGTGCGTGTGGAGCAGTGGATTTATCGTTGGCAGCATCGGCACGAGAACCGTCGCCCCCGGCACCCTCGGTTTCTGGCGATTCCTCGTTGCCACGGCCGTCCTGGGTGCCATCGTCCTTCTCAGCCGCGCGCCGTGGCCCCGGAGACCCGCCGCGTGGATACACCTGTTCATTACCGGGTTCCTCCTGCAAACCTGCCAGTTCGCCGGTGTCTTCCTCGCACTCCAGCTGGGCGTCTCGGCGGGCCTCACCTCGCTAATCACCGACGCCACCCCTCTGGTCGTCGCCGCGGCAGCCGTCCCCCTGTTCGCCGAACGCCTTCGCCCATGGCAAATCGTCGGACTCGTGCTGGGCTTCGCCGGAGTCTCCGCCGCCGTCAGCACCGACCTCGCCGGATTCGGCACCATCACCGGCATTCTCGCGGCCATCGGCGGCCTCGCAGGATCAGCCGGCGGCACGCTCTATCAGAAACGGTTCGGCGACCACATGGACATGCGCACCGGCATGTTCCTGCAGATGGTCGCCGCGACCATCGGCATCACCCCACTCACCGCGGTCTCCGGCGGCTTCGCTCTCCCGCTCACCCCGGTCGCCATCGGCACCGTGACCTGGCTGGCGCTCGTCGGCTCGATCGCCGCCTTCGTCCTGCTGTTCCTACTCCTCAAACGCCAGCCAGGCGCGAGCGCCACCAGCTACCTCTTCCTCGTCCCACCCGTCACCGCCCTCGCCGGAGTCCCACTACTCGACCAGCACCTCGCCCCTGGCTCGATCCTCGGATTCGCCCTCGCCGCCACCGGCGTCGCCCTGGTCACCAGACACTCCCCACACTTTGGCGACAACAAGAACGGCACCAAGACGCACAACTCAACCGGCCGATGATGTCAACTCACGCCTATCTCACTCGCCCGAGACGTGACGTCTCCCTCGCCTCGCGTTAAGCAAAAGACCAGTCAGCACTCGCGACGACAGCGACGGATAACCCGACCCGCGGTCCTCGCCGCGGCGTATCCCGGCTACGACACCGTCGACGCCGCGCGGCCTGCACAGCCCGTGACCGCCTCCGCCCAGCGGCGCCGAGACCTGTCCTGTGACCTTGCCCAGACCGGGCGGATGGCGGGGTATTCAGTGGGTGCGGGCCACACCGGCCAGGCCGCGCGACCGTGCCGCATCCTTGACCGGGTTCGGGGTGTCGGGTCGCCATTGGGGCAGCCACACCAGCTCGGGCTCGACCAGCTCCAGGCCTCCGAAGAACTCGGTGATCTGCTCACGTGTCCGCATGATCGCGGCGTGGTTGGTCCGCCGCCCGTACTCCTGCGCCAGCTTCTTGCCCGCATTCTGCGTCTCGACGTCCTCGGGCGCGACGTGGATATGGGACAGCGCCAGGAAACTGCCCGGCGGAAGCATCGTGCGGTGGAAACCGAGCGCGGCGTGCGGGTTCCGATCGTCGGGCATGAAATGAGGTCGCCTTTGTGGGTTTCACTCGTGTGTACGGGCCCGTGGTTGTTCTTCAGCCGCGGAGCGTCCGGGTCGTGGGGACGCCGCTGGCCCAGCTGTACGACCCTCCTGGAATCGTCGTCGTTCACGCTGGTGTTCCTTCCGCGTTTCGCTGCTCAGTGGCTGGGGTGCGGTGCATGACGCGGTGGATGGTAGAGCGGCCGACGCTGTATTCCTCGGCGAGTCGGCCAGGGGGACTTCCCCGGCGGCGCGGCGGCGGATGGAGCGCTGCGCGGACTCGGGCAGCTGGGGCTGTTCAGCCTCCTTCTGGTTCAACGATGTTGCCTGCTGCCTTCGCGAGGTACTGGCGCAGCGCGTCGGTCACGAGACCCGACAGCGACTGCCCGGTGTCGACCGCGTGGTGCTTGAGCTCGCGAATCAAGTCCGTCGACAGATACACGTTGAACTGCTTGACGTCCTTACCAGTGCTAAGACGCCAGGGAGTCCTGGGCGTTTCTCGTTCCGCCAGGGCCGTGTTGAATGTGCTCAAGTAGCGATCTGGGGAGGTTTTTCATGACGTTCACGACGCCGGACAAGCCGGTCGACCTCGCGGTGCTGTTCCCGGAACTGGCCGGGCTGGCACGGACCGCGGTGCGGTTACACCCGTGGCAGGGCGAGGTGACACCGCAGGAGTCCTCGCTCGGCGGGCCCTTGTTGTGGCCGGCGGACGAACCGTGGCCGGTGTGCACCGTCGATCACGACGATCCACGTCCGCTGGCCAGCGCCGAAGGCCGGGAAGTGCAGCGGCGCCGGGACGAGCTCGGCGAGCGGCTGAACGAACTCGCGCGCGCGGGTGAGCACGCCGCGGTCGGTCCGCTCTATCCGGAGTTCCAGGCGCTCGAGGCCGAGATCCGCGAGTTCCGGCGCGCGGAATACGCCGAGAACCCGGCCATGGCGCTGCCCATGGTAGCCATCGCGCAGTTCTACGCGCGCGATCTTCCGGAGCTGCCGTTTCCCGAGGGAACCGATGTGTGCCAGGTGCTGTGGTGCCCGATCGACCACGAGCCCCACTACGCCCCGAGGCCCGAGGTCCACTGGCGGACGGCGGCGACCGCGTCCGAGGTCGCCACCGCACCCGAGCCGAACAGCGAACTCAGCGATGACTGCTACCTGCCCGCCCCCTGCCGAATCACCCCGGACCGGGTGAGGGAGTTCCCCGAGTTGGCCGATCTGTCTTCCGACGAGCTGCGCGAGCGGATCGAGAAGTGGGAAAAGGATCAGGATTGGGGCTACAACGAGAACCTGTCGGCCGCGCCGGGCACGAAGATCGGCGGCTGGATCTCCTGGATTCAGGACCCCGTCTGGCCGGAATGCGCCCAGGGACACCAGATGGCGCACCTGCTCACCGTGGCCACCGCCGAATCCGGCAGCAGGTCGTGGAAGACCTGGCTTCCGGTGGAAGCGCTGGCCTCGACCAAGTTCGAGAAGCGGGTGCGGTTCGCGCTGGCCGACGGCCGCACCACCAGCACCTCGATCGGGGTGGACGAGCAGTTCGATCCCACGACGTTCACCATGCTGGGCCAGTCCGTGGTGCCCGAGTCGGTCGAAGAGGAGATCATCCCCGTCCCCGACAACGAGCCGGGCAGGCTGGACCTGATGCTCGGTGACTGTGGCGACGTGTACCTCTTCGTCTGTCCCACCTGCCCGGACCGGCCCGTCGCGGTCGAGTTCCAATGCGGCTGAGTGCCTGTTCTGATTCCCGTTTTCTATTGTGAAGCAACGGGTTTAATGGCGTCTGGGCGTGTTCGGGCTGGTCGGGGGCCGGTGGGTGTTCTACGGTGGCTGGGTGGCGCGGCGGAGTGCGACAGCTCGTTGTGCGCGCCGGATCCCGCCGAGTGGCGCAGCGCCTGCAGGTTCAGGTCGGTGGCGTTGGAGATCCCGGAGCGGGCGGTGAGCGAGACGAGCGCTTTCGTCGCGCCCTGCTTGTCCCAGCGCTTCCCGGAGCCGGTGGCGAACAGTGGTGCCTCCGGCGGCAGGACGGCGAGGTTCAGCCGGGCGGCCCGGCACTCCAGGTAGGCGTCCCGATGGGCGGACAGTCGCGGATGGAAGGATGTGATTGATGGCTGAAGTGGTCAAGGCGATGAGGGCAGGCTCCGATGCGGAAGTGGCGATCCGCGCTGCCGACGCCGCGTGTGAAGTGATCCGGCGTTCTTATGGCAGCGCTGTGAAGCGGGTCGAGAAAGGCGACAGAGATTTCGCCACGGGGGTAGATCTCGCCGCGGAGCGCGTAATCCGGAGGGTGCTGCGGGAGGCTTATCCGCGCGATGTGATCGTCGGTGAAGAGTACGGCACGGACACCGGGGACGGGGCGCGGACCTGGCTGGTCGATCCGTTGTGCGGCACCGTGAACTACGCCGCCCAGACGCCGTTGGTCGCGGTCAACGTCGCCCTGCATACCGAGGGCGGCGTAACGGTGGCGGTGTCGGCGGACCCATTGTCCGGCGAAGTTTTCTGGACCAGTGGATACGGTGCGTTCCTCCGCCGGGACGGCCGCGACGAGCCCTTAATACCCGGGGCGGGCGACCGCGTCGTGGATGTCAATCTCGACCCGCCGTTCCCCAATGCCGTGACGTTCCGCGCAGCCCGGATGTTGCTGGACGATGCTTTCACCGAAGACTTCCGTCCCCGCGTGGTGTCCACGAGCCTGGCGGTGGCCTGGGTCGCGGCCGGACGGCGGGCCGGCTACATCACCGACGGGCACCTGCGGGACAGCGTGCATTTCACCAGCGGCATCGCCTTGTGTCAGGCGGCAGGCTGTGTCGTGACCAATCTCGACGGGCGGCCAGTGCACTCCGGTATCCAGGGATTGGTCGCGGCCGCCGACCCCGAGACTCACCGAAACCTGATCGACCTCGTTTCGCGCCATCGCAACGACTGAACGTCCGCTCATGCCGCAAGGCGGCCGAAGGAAGGCCAAGCGCACGCTCATGCCGATGAGCGTGATCCGGCTAGGCAGCGCGGTACCATCTGGTGTGCCCCCGGCAATCGATGTCTACGTGTGGGTGGAGCCCGGCGACCGGGACGGCTCGCTGTCGCGCTTCATCGATCGCTACGTCGACGTTGAGCAGCCGGGCGACCCAAGATTCCCGGCGTTCGTTCGGACTTTCGTCTCGCACGACCCAGCTCATGGTGACGCTGACGCGCTGGCGGAGCTACGCCGGGATGACGCAGCCGAACGTGCCTTCTCCCTGTACCTCCGAGCAATCGGACATTACGGCGCCATCGTCACCGTTACGGAAGAAGGTGCCCTCGTACTCGGCCTCAGTCTCGATGATCCATTGAACGCGTCCGAGACGACGCGGGAGGCAGCTGATCTGATGGCCGCCCTCATGACGGAGTTCGCTGCGACTGGCGGGATAGCCGGAGTCGAACTCCCGCCACCACAATCCGCATCCGAGTGGAGAGACGCGTCCGTCCTCCTGCGTACCGGTGCGGGCTAGAACACGGTTACAGCCAACGCCCGCTGCGGCCGCAAGGCGGGCGTGGTTCCGGCGCTGCCGAGCCCACCTGTGCCGTTGGGCGCGGGACTCTCGCGGCTCAGCGCGCGTTGTGGTGGCGGCGAGTGGCAGGTGGTCGTGATCGGATATCGGCCAGTGCCCACGGCTGCCGGCCGTGTCGCAGGTGGCCGGCGAGGAGGTATCCGATCCCTTCGGGCGTGAAGTTGGCGTCGTGGATGGCGGCTGGGGTGGGCTCGATGCAGTTCCAGGAACACCCGTCCGGTGCTGGAGGGAGCCGCTCAGTGAAGTCCCCCGAAGTCGAGTTGTCCCCGTCGATGTGCGCGATGAACACGTGCTCGTCGTCAACGCCAGTCTTGTCGATGTTGATAAGCGTCCCGATGGTCGTGTTGAGGTTCGCCTGCTCGCGGAGTGCACGCCGCAATGCGTCCTCGAACGGCCGGTCGGTGTCGTCGACCCTGCGGCCCGGCAGGAGATGTCGATGAGCGCTGTCAGGCAAGTCTTGTCGTAGGGCGAGCAGGTATCCGTTCGGTGCCTTGATGACCGCGCTCAAGCGAACAGACATGGACGGCTCCTCCTGCCGGGTCGGCCACGGTGAACTCCGGTGGGCGATTCTCGCTCATGCCGCAGGTGGCGCGCTCTCCGGTCTCGTGTAAGGAGCGATCTCACCCAGCATCGGAGGTCATGGAGCCCTCAGACCTGGACGAAACTGTGTTACGACTGGCGCCTGCGGCGTACCTCGGACGCTACTCAGGCGTGTCGCGGACGCATTCGGAGTCGGACCTGCGGATCTTCTAACGCACTGTCTTGCCGATGAGCGGATGGACCTACACTGCCATGAAGTGACTTTCGAGGCCGCCGACGTCCGCCGAGTGATCAGCCTAGTGTGACCACTCGCGCCCAAGCAGGTGGTGTGTCCGGCACGTAGCGGGGATTGTTCTCGTCTAGTTGACGCTGCCGGGGGAACAGGCCGACGACCGCCCGGCAGGGCGGTTTTGCCTCGGGCCACGGTGTCTGACCGTCGGTCAGGGCAACGATGACGTCGGGGCGGGGGCTGCCGCGCAGAGCCTTGGCGAAGCCGGTGCGCAGATCCGTGCCGCCGCCGCCCACCAGGGGGATTCCTTCGGCGCGGCACAGCTGTTGTGTGACGTGAACGGCGGCATCGCACGACAGTACTGAGACAAGGTCGCCTCTGCCGCCCACCGCTCGGATGATCGCAGTGATTTCGACGATCGCGCTCCCCAATTCGGCGTCACTCACCGACCCGGAGGTGTCGACGATCACGCACACACGAGGCGGCCGGCGCCGCAGGCTCGGCATGATGACGCCGGGCAGACCGGCTGACCTGCGCGAGGGGCGACCGTAGGTGTAGTCCTCACCAACGCCTGGGCCGGAGATCGCTGAACGGACCGCTGCCCCCAGTAGTTCCCGCCACGGCTGCGGCGGCTGGAATGCCTCCTGTGCCCAGCGCTGCCAGCCCTTCGGGGTGCTGCCCGGGCTGCTGTTGATGCCGTGCGCGACCCGGAACCGGACGGCATCTCGTTCCTGCGCGCTGAGCCCATGCGCACCATCGGCGCCCAGATCCCACTCGCGCTCCAGTCCGTCGGCGCCGCTACCGCAGTCCAGCCAGGCGAATCCGGCGGTGTACGGCCCGAGCCTGAACTGGCGCAGGTAGTCCTCCATCAGCTGCCCCTCGGGCAACCTGAGCAGCGCCGGTTGGACGGCGCCCTCGGGCCGCGCCAACCCGTCGCCGAACACGTCGTCGTTGATTTCGCAGTCTGCGGCGATGTTCATGCGCAATCGCTCGGCAGGGCCGGTCAGCTCGTGCTTCGCGGCGAACCGGTCGCTGCGTTCGTGATGGTCGCGCAGCAGGTGGGAGACCTCGTGCACCCAGACCCCGGCCAGCTCCTCCAACGGGGTGCGGTCCACGAAACCCGGCGAAACGTAACAGCGCCAGTGGCGGTCCACGGCCATCGTCGGCACCTGCCGTGATTCCACAGTGTGCAGTGCGAACAGCGCCGTCGCCAGGTACGGCCGGTTCCGGACAGCGTAGAGCCTGGCGGCGAAAAGCTTCTCCTCGTCCATACTCCCCGGCGTCATCAGCGGGCACCCTCGCCGACCGCGGCCCGGTCCGCTCGCCGCGACAACGACACCGCCCCGGACAGCCGCTCGATCGCCACCGGCACCTGCCAGTCGTCGCGGCGCAGCGCGGCGAGCGTGGCCGCCGGCACGACCACCAGGTCCGGGGCGCCGGTTTCCAAAGCCAGCACCAGCAACGACCACGCCGCGTTCCAGCGGGACCGCTCCGGCCGCCTGCGCACCGCCTCCACCACGCCATCGAGCACCGTCTGGCGCAGGTCGCCACGCTCGGGCAGGATCGCCGCCGCGGGATCCGCGAGCAGCACCTCGGGGTCCGGCAGATCCATCCGATCCATGCTGGCCAGCAACTCCAGGCCCGGCCCGTCTCCGACGGCCCCCCGAACCAGCATGGACAGCACATCCCGGGAGGCACTGGCCGCGGTGGCGAACGCGATCAGCCGCAGGGTCATCTCCCAACTACGTGGTGAGGGCCACGGACCGCCGCGGCGTGCTTCGTTCTTCGGCAGTTGATGGACGAGTCCGGGCCGGGCGGCCAGTAGTTCACAGACCGCCCGTCGGGCGAACGTCACGGCGTCGGGCAGCCGCCCCCGGTCCAGCTGTGGCAGCGCCGCCTTCGGCCACGTTCCACCCAGCCCACGCACCACGACGTCGTGGTCATAGGTCCACTGCAGATGGACGAACCGGTTGGCCAGCGGCGGGCTCAGCTCCCAGCCGCCGGCCGCGGAGGAACTCGGATTGGCGGCGGCCACGATCCGGACACCGGGAGGAAGCCGCAGGGCACCGACCCGTCGCTCGAGCACGACGCGCAACAGGGCCGCCTGGACGGCCGGCGGCGCGGTGGACAGCTCGTCCAGGAACAAAAGCCCCCGGCCGGCCCGGACCAGGCGCACGGCCCAGTCCGGCGGGGCCATCGGCACACCTTGCTCCGCGGGATCATCGCCGACCACCGGCAGACCGGAGAAGTCGGACGGCTCGTGCACGCTCGCGATCACAGTGGTCAGTGGCAGTTCAAGAGCATCCGCGAGCTGGTTCAGCGCCGCGGTCTTGCCGATGCCCGGCTCGCCCCACAGCAGCACCGGCAAATCGGCGGACACGGCCAGCGTCAAGGCTTCCAATTGGGTGTCTGTACGCGGCTCTGTGGTCGTGTCGTGTAGCAGGGCAAGCAGATCGACGGCGACGTCCAGCGGCCGGAGGTGAGCCGCTTCGGAAGAAATATCCATGGCAGTAGACAGTTTTGATCACCTTGGTGTCGAATCGGGGCCGTGCGTCGGCCAAGTGAGCAAGCGAGATATGAGGATCAGCGAAGGGGCGCGTGGCGCGGGCGAGTCCGGAGAACACGACGGCGGGTGTCCCGTGTGGACGGAGCCGGTCCGAACCCGGCCAGCCCGGCCCGGTACAGCCCATGAGCCACCTGGCGGCGCACCGCCGTCTCCAGCTCATCGCGCAATGCGCCGCTGCGCAGGAGCACGTCCGGCCCGAGCAGACCTTCGACGGAGGCGAGGGCGCCGGCGGTGTCGCCGTGGTCCAGCCGGGCGCGAACATCCACAAGACTTTCCGGATGCCGGTGTGCCTCGTCGATCGCCCGCAGGCACGGCAGCTCGGTGCCGCCCAGCGCGCCGAGCAGCTCCTCGCGGCGAATCTCGTCGGGGTCGTGGTCCAGCGGGACGAGCACCCCGTTCACCACACCGATTCGGTGCGTGGCACCACGACACTCGACGAGGCGCGAATTCCCTAAGCCGTCCGGACTCCGTGACGCACCGACCGGCCGATGGTCAGGTCGAAGTGCCGACGCGACAAGCGGGTGCAGCTGGTCAACGTCGATCAACCCGGCATGAAGCAACTCCAGGTCGGGCAGGACCCAGGTCGCGGCGTCGGGCAGGACCGGCACTACACGGGCGCAGCCTCCGACCGCCTCACCCGGCGCGCCCAGGTTCAACATCAGCCGGTGCCGGCTAGAGAGCCGCACGGCGACGACGGCGCCTCCACGGCCCTCAGCGCGCAGCAGCAGTGCCGCCTCGGCCAGCCACCGGTCCACGGCGCACGCGCCGACCCCGGCAGGGATCTGATCCCATGCGAGATCGCCGTCCGAAGGCCAATGACCGGACCGCTCCCGCAGTTCACCGGCCCTGCGCACGTCCCATAAATGGCGATGCAGATCGAGGCGAAACCGGCGGTCGGGGCGGGGATGCGGATGAAGACCCGTCCCGGCCCTGGGCTGGGATGACGCCCACAGCGCTAGGCTGATCCGCTGACCGGCATCCGCCCACGCCGGCGGCGTACGCGCCACGAGGTGTATCGCGTCGCCGCTGTCAGCCGTCGAACAGTACCGGGCGAGGGAAACCGTGAGACCAGGCCGCAGCGGGCCGTCCGGACCGATTCTCGGGAAATGCCAGCGAAGCAGGTCCGGAGCCAGATGACGCAGATCAGCGCGGACCTGCGTTG
The DNA here is from genome assembly GCF_046548895.1 of Amycolatopsis sp. cmx-4-54. Lineage (NCBI taxonomy): Bacteria > Bacillati > Actinomycetota > Actinomycetes > Pseudonocardiales > Pseudonocardiaceae > Amycolatopsis > Amycolatopsis sp. cmx-4-54. Next base: position 494,395 of record NZ_JAEBEJ010000001.1, on the reverse strand, counting down.
CCAACAAATTGCCATGAGCGCGACCCACGGCTCGCAGGTTCAGATCCACGTCGACGCGCGCGGCAGCGCAGGCTCCAGCCCAGTCACCCACCGCGCGGCGGGCAGTCGCTGACTCGATCATCGAGGGCGGCACGGCGAACTCGCGCACGCGCGCCCAGAAACGGAGGCGGAAGTTCTCATTCGCAGTCAAGGGGCGCATCAGCACTCACCTTTGGCGAACGGAACCTCCGATCGGCTCAAGTAGGTAATCATCGCGGCAAGCGTAGCAGGATTAACACGGAGTGAGGGCTGTTCCATGGGAACTGCTGGAGTTGGCGTGGTGCTCGTCGAACGGTCACCAGGGTGTCCGGACTGACTCCCGGCATGGCCGACTGAAAGGTGCCCACGGACTGACTCGAGGTCCATCCGGGTAGTGAGCCGCGTGACCGTCGCAGTCGACCAACGGCGAATGTCCGCTCATGCCGCGGACGGTGGGGGTGTGCCTAGTGCGGCTTTCACGTTCATTCGGCCAACGGGCAGTGACCCGCGTTGGCCCTGCCGCCGCTCGCGCTTCTCGGAAGACCGTACGGAACGGAGCGCGGAATGTCGTACCCACGTCCTACGGTGGGACCATGGACTGAAAGATCGAACTCATCCCTGTTCCGGTGACCGACGTCGATCGGGCCAAGGCGTTTTACGAGAAGGTCGGCTTCAACGCCGACCACGATCACAAAGTGCACGAAGGCCTGCGGTTCGTCCAGCTGACACCGCCCGGCTCGGCCTGCTCCATCGTGATCGGCGAAGGCATCACCACCAAGACGCCCGGCACGCAGGAGATCCAAGTCGTGGTCGCCCACGCTGAGACGACGCGCAAGCAGCTGCTCGACGCCGGCATCGACGCGAGCGAGGTCGACGTGCAGCCGTGGGGCAACTTCGTCTACTTCCACGATCCTGACGGCAACAGCTGGTCGCTACAGGCCATCGAGTCACGCCCCCACGGCTGATCGACGGGCTTCATATCTCGGCTTTGCCCTACCAGCCCTGGCTATGCACTCACATGCCGGAAGGAAATCCACCCGTGACCACTTATCTGCTTGTACCCGGCGCCTGGCACGGCGGCTGGTGGTACGACCCCGTAGTCCCCGCTCTCAAGGAGGCCGGGCACACCGTCGTCGCGCTCACTCCCCTGGGCCTGGATCCGGACGCAAACCCGCCACAACAGGTGATCACCCTGGATGACCACGTGCACCAGGCGATCCAGGCACTGCGGGCAGTTCCGGCGGAGGCGGACGGCACGCGCGATGCAGTCCTCGTCGGCCATAGCTACGGCGGAAGCATTATCAGCGGTGTCGCGGACGCCGAATACGACCGAATCCGAGCATTGGTCTATCTGGACGCCCTAATCCCCGAAAACGGGGATTCTAGCTGGTCGATGACCAACGACGAGGAGCATACTTGGTACGTCGACGGGTCGGCCCGTACCGGAGCTTTCGTTGATCCCTTGCCGTTTTTCGATAAGCGTGCACGCCCGCACCCGCTGGCCACCCTGATGCAAGCCGCAAAACTCACGGGGGCATGGCGCGACGTACCCGTCAAGCACTATGTCGAAGCGACAGGCTGGCCCGGCGAATCCCCGCTCGCGGCGATGACGGCGAAAGCACGCGCCGACGAACAATTCACTGTGCATACCTGGGATACCACACACAACTTCATGCACAACGCTTCAGAGCTCGTCCTGAAGCTCATCGTCGACCTCTAACCGGGGACCCTTCTCGCAGGTGCCGCGACCTCGGTGCAAGGCCGGTGCCCCGCCGACCAAGTGCCACCGAACGTCCTCTCATGCCGCTGACCGCGCTGTCGCGAGGCGCGCATGTGCCGAGTTGAGGATCACGTCGGTAACGCTGCGGGCTGGGGTATTTGGTTTAAGGCCAAGGTTCGGGACTTGTATCGTCCATGGCGTGTTGTCGTGGATATGCGGGGAGTGACGTCTGTGTCGGTTGACCTGCCGGTGGTGATGGCCGGGGTTGCGCTCTACGAGCACATTCGCCGGAATCTTGATCCGTCCGGGCGGCTGCCGGCGGAGGTGGGGTTGCCGGACGACGCCAAGGTGATGTCCGATCGGTTTCGGTGGGTGCCTGGTGCCATGGATGGGGTCATCGGTCACCATGGATCTGCCGATGGCACTGACCGCGCCACTGAGGTCGCACGCTTGCTGGCCACGGTGTGCCAGCGGCCATCGGTCAGGCAGCTCCGCAAGCTCTATGCCGGTATCACGGATGACGACGTCATGGACTACGTCGACGCGTTGATGGAAAGGCTGGGCCGCGAGCGGCTGGACGGGAGGGCGCTGCATAGGGTCGGGAAGTGGCTTGCCGTCACGGCCCCCGATCGAGGGCCGGTCAAGCTGGGTATCGCACTGCTTGGTGTCACCGGGCTCGGAGAGGACGTGGCCGTCGTGCGGACGCTCGGCGCACACGAAGAGTTCACCCTCTTTTGCGCAGTGGCCATCTCCAACGGGCTACCCGCCCCGGAGTCGGAGTTGTGGGCGCTGGCCGCGTCGGTGGATGGCTGGGGCCGGATTCATTGCGTGGAGCGATTGCGGGACACGACCGATCCGGACATTCGCTCGTGGATCCTGCGTGAGGGATTCCGAAACTCCATCATGTACGAGTACTTGGCCTGCATTGCCGCCACGACCGGAGGTCTGCTCGAAGCTCTGCGCGGTGAGACGGTCGATCGAGGGTTGTTGACCTCCGCTGGTGAAATTCTGGAAGCGTTGATCACGGGTGGACCGGCGGAAGACGTCGACGACTACGAGTCCGGCGCCGACGCCGTGGAGGCGTTTCTCGCCACGATGACCACCCAGGCGCAGACCCTTCAGGACTTCTCGACCGTGGCTACGATCCGCTCCTTCCTCGCCCGCGAGACCGGGTGGGACCAGCGCAGCCAGAACGGCTGGACCGCCACCCGCCGACAAGCCTTCGAGCACGCCAGTGACCAGATCCTGAGCCAGGACTCATGGATCGGCCGCATCACCGCGGGGCTGGCATCAGACGACCCCGTTGAGTTCTCCCTGGCAGACCGTGCTGCCCGTGTCCGGGGCATGGACACTTTCGACGCACACCTCGAGAAGATCAAGACCGATCCGTTCGGCAGCGGGTGGTTTCACGCTTGGCAACAGGCAGACACCGGGCGCGCTCAGCAGTTGGCAGACCTGGTACATACCCTCCTGCCGATCGACCAGATCACGACCGGGCCAGCCGATGCGCTGGGAATGGGCCCGCAATGGCGCGCCCACAATGCGCTGGACTGGACCCTGCAAGCCCTGCGCGACCATCCGGGTACCGGAGCCGATCTGCTGCTGGCAGGACTGCACAGCCCGGTTACTCGCAACCGGAACATGGCGCTGACAGCGTTCCAACAGTGGCCGCGAACCACATGGCCGGCCGACGCTCGCGACGTGATTCACGACCTTGCACGTTCCGATCCCAACGACAATGCACGCCGGTTCGCCCTCGAACTGACTACCGGACAGGTAGAGGAGGACGAGCAGCATGATCGATAAGACAACCACCCTCCGCTGAAATTCCACATCTCGAAGAGAACGGGCTCTCCATTCGCACGCTCATGCCGATGAGCGGGCATTCGGCACCAAGGTAAGCCGTTCCGTAACGATCGTATGAAGGCAGCTTCAGGTCGTTCGTGCCCTGACGAGGTTCGCGCAGATGATCTGAGTCCTGGGGTAGTCGGGCCCTGGCACCCGCTCGTTGTCGGCAAGAGTGACCCCGGATAGAGAGGTCGCCCGCGCAAGGTCACTCGCCGACTCGTATACGTGGACCAGGTTGTTGCGCAAGTTCAGCATGTCGTGGTGGGCGGGCCTGCGAGTCGTTGGTAACTGTCGCAGGCAAGGGTGTAGTAGCCAATGGCTGTGTCGATATCGGCCTGCCCTATGAGGTTACGGCCCAGCTCATTGAGCAGGCGTCCTCAGCATTGTGATGGCCTGCCGGGTGTGCGGGCTCCATGGTGGCCGGTGCTCGTAACAGTGGGTTACCGGCTAGCGATCCTAGGCGTAGGTTTCGGCACTCGTCGAGCTTTGAGTCGTCAGGGAGGTTTCGTGTTGGAGGAAGCGTTGGTCGCGTTGGCGGCCGCGGGTGGCACGGCGCTGGTAGAGGCCGCGGCCACGGATGCGTGGACGAAGACAAAGGAGAGGTTCGCTCGATTCCTGGGCCGTGGCGACCAGCAGCAGGCATTGGTGGTGGAAGGGCGTCTGGAACGTACTCACACGGAGCTGCTGCCTTTGACGGGTGCGGAGTTGCAGCGGGCGCGGGAGGTACGCGCGACGGAGTGGGCGACACGATTGCGCGACGTACTGGAAGAGCACCCCGAGTCCGCCGACGAGCTGCGCGGTGTAGTGGAGCAGTCGAAGGCGGACGGGGTGTCGGTCACGGCGGTCACCGGTGACCACAGTGTCGTCGTCGGTGGTGATTCCACGACATCGGCGACCTCGGGCGGTGTCGCGGCGCAGGTGATCCACGGAAACGTTTCGACGTCGGGAAACCCTCCCCAGCCCGGGACGGATCAGGACTGACTGTTCCCGGGGGGACAACCCTTCACGCCAAGAACATCTACCTGGCCGGTTCGGGCGGTGTCGCAGCAGGCGCCATCGGTGACTTCGGGACGACTCCCGCAGTGCCATTCTCGGTGGAGCGGGCGGCTTTCGCCCAGTCGGTGGCCGTGCCACCGGACATCATCGGGGGCGAGCACCTGCGTGGCCGGGGCCGGGTCGTTCAGGAACTGCTCGAAAGTTTCGAGGGTGCCGGCGACGGCGGGCGTTCCCTTCTTCTGCACGGGTTGGGAGGCAGCGGGAAGACCTCGATCGCCGCGGAGGTCGGACGAAAGCTGTCGGCCAAAGGAGTGGATGTCTGGTGGGTGTCCGCGGTCGACCATGCGCGGCTGGTGGCGGGCATGCACGCCGTCGGGCGTTTGATCGGGGCCAGCGCCGAGGAACTCCAGGCCGACGATGCAGCAGACGCGGTGTGGCGCCGGTTGAATGCACAAACTCAGCCGTGGCTATTGGTCGTCGACAACGCCGACGACCCCGAGGTGTTCGACGTTACCGCGGACGGGGCGGGTTGGGCAGACGGGTGGATCCGCCCCGTCCTTAACCAGACTGGTCTGGTCTTGGTGACCAGCAGGCGCGGCGGTGGCCGGACACATGCGGGTCGGCGCCTACGGCAGATACCAGTGGACATGCTCAATCCCGCCGACGGCGCCCAAGTGCTGCTTGACCTCACACACGGCCGCGGCGGGGACCACAAGGCGGCGTGCGCTCTCTCCGAGCGGCTGGGCGGGCTGCCGTTGGCGTTGGCAGTGGCCGGTTCCTATCTTGCTCAGTCCGTGGATGACCTTTGGGTCGATGACGATGCCGTGATCACGTTCCAGGACTTCCATGCCGCCCTCGACCTGGGCCGGACGGACCTCATGGACACCCCTCCGCAGGATCCGGCCGGCGGCGCGGGTCCGGCGATCGACGAAGTCTGGCGGATGGCGGTCCACTTGCTGGAGAAGCGGGGCCTATCGCTTGCGGGCCGGTTCATCCGGTTGCTCGCCCACTTTGCTCCCGCTCCGCTGCCTTACCGCGACATCCTGCGGCAACGTGCCCTGTTCGACTCGCCAGTGTTCGCCGGTCTGGACCGTGAGCAGGCCGGATCGTTGCTTCACGAATCGGCGAACCTTGGCCTGCTCACTCTGACCGCCGCCGACGCCTTGGACCCTGCCGACGTTGCTGTGCCGGTGCTGCGGTTGCACCCGCTCAGGCGCGACGCCGGTCACCGCTACCTCGATCCTGTCCACGGTGACGACGACTATTTGACCACTGCCGCGCGATTGCTGGTCGACTCGGCCGCGGGCGAGGCCGACTGGTCACCGAAGGACCACACCAGATGGAACTTCTGGACCCTGCTCGCTCCGCACGCCTTTCATCTACTCCCCGCCCTCGCGCGAACCGACATCGACCCGACTCTGGTCGACCGCGTAGCGCACACAGTCGACCTGGCCGCCCGGCACTTGTACGTCCGCGGCCTGCGCGCACAAGCCGAAGCCGAGTACCAGTCCATGCTGCGGACCTGCCGCCACGCCCTCGGCGACGAACACGAACGCACGCTCGCGGCACGACATGGCATAGCCCTTGTCTTTGAGGGCCGGGGCGATCTCGCGGGAGCGGAGGCTGAGTTGCAGGCCGTCCTCGACATCGCGCGGAGGGTGCTGGGCGAGGAACACCCCAGCACTCTCACCACCCAACACAACCTGGCAATAGTCTGCGCAGTCGCAGGTCGGTACCGAGAATCCGACACTACAATGCGAGCAGTCCTCGCTGCACGTCAACGGGTCTTGGGTGAGAACCATCCCACCACCCAGGCCACCAAGGAGGCCCTCAAAAATATCAGACACAATGCCGCCAAAGCCAAGCAGCCGATCCTGTGGCATGGCCCAGGAAAGCGCAGAAAGAAGGGAAAGAAGCGGTAGCCGACTAGTCTCTTGAGAGGTTATGGCCTCCGCGCGTTCAGCAGAACACCGAGCCACAACAACATACGTGAGTCGGTCACTTTAATGTAAGGTGATTCTAGAGTCAGCGAACATCCGCTCATGCCGCTGAGCGCCTGAGTGCGACCGACGTGCGGAATGCCAGGTGGGACAAACTTTGGAGCGCCTCTGGAACACTCGCCCTGGCCCCCACGTACTCAGGTGAAGACGCCGCTGGCCGATTGGTTCTGTACAGACGTGACAGCGGATAGCCGGGCATTCGACGAGTTCTGATATTGCGCCCTGCCAGCACCCGGGAAGGGCCGCTTCACCGGCACGGTGGGCGGCCTCCTGCTCGGCGCCTACGACCCGGACAGCCGAGAACTCCGGTACATCGGCGACGTCGGCACCGGCCTCAGCGACGCCGAACGCGCCCGCCTCCACACCCACCTCGAGACGTTGACCCGGCCGGAACACCCGTTCGCCGACGATCCGCCGCGGGCGGACGTCGACCACGCGCAGTGGGTGGATCCGGTCCTGGTCGGCGAGGTCGTGTTCCGGCAGGTCACCCGAGCCAGCGGACATCTGCGGCACCCCGCCTGGCGCGGACTGCGGAACGACAAGGACCCCGGCGACGTCCTCGCACCCCAGCTTGACCGCGAGCCAGTGGCCGCCTCTCCCCCGGCCGCCGAGCCCGCCGCGGCGACCAGGACACGCCCCCGCGATGCGGACGATCCACCCCGCCCGCTCGGACCGAAGATCACGGTGCAGGCCGGCACCCGGCAGCTCACCCTGTCCAACCTCGACAAGCCGCTGTACCCGCACGGGTTCACCAAGGGCGAGGTCATCAATCTGCCGGTTGCCGGTGACCGCGGTTCGAACCGGTTCCGGCGAGGCCGCCCAACAACATTTACCTTGATGGTCGACAACGCCTTGCATCGCAACCGAAATCCCCGGTAACCGCGCTCCTGATCGCCCCGTTCCTCCAGGTACACCCCTGTACGAGCCCGCGACGTCCTCCAGGTCGGGCCACGTCGACCACTCCCGAGTGGGCACCGCGAAGGGCCCGCAAACACCGGCATCATCCGCGTACTCCATTCGAAAGTCAGACGCCCCATACCCCACGGAACCAACATGAGACCCGCCAACGGCTCCGCGGCGCCGGCGGGCGCAAGAAGCCTGCAGATTTCTGTTTCTCAGCGCTTTCAAATCGGGGAATCCGTAGTGTGCCATCACAACCGGCCGGCCATGTTCGCCAACGCTTGACAGCACGACTTTGAGGTTGGTAGACAGTCACAGCGAATTCAATGCGCGGGGACCAGGAGCCACTATCAGCTTCGTTTCGTTCAAACCATGCTTGTACTGAATTCAGGAGTACACCTGCATGGCGCTCACATGGATATAGCTAACAGGGCGTCACGTTCTGAGAGCGAGACAGTGCGGGATTGAGCACGGATACGCGCCCCGTCGCCCGCTAACCGCAGGCGTTGGGCTTAATGGAAGCACTGTATCGCTTACAACTGGCGAGAACAGACAACCTCTCCGGCAGATACAAAATGGCGATATATCATATTGCCAGAGAGACTTCCGCACGCGAGTCCGCATGTCTATGCGCGAGCCGGCGGCAGTGAAACACACGATTAAGCACAAAGTCATTAATGCAGTGTTGCTAAATGTCCCGTCGCCGATATTTCTACTCACTGTGTCAAGCACATATTCGCCACCTCGTATGCCAATTCGACCGGAAGGGAAATTTGCATGACAACACGGCATAGTCCGCGAAGAATATTCTCGCTGATCACTGCAATATCCGTAGTCGGATGCACTCTGAGTGCCACTGCAGCATCCGCCGACACAGCCAGCGCGGAGCGACCCGGTATTTTGTGGCAAAGCGTGAGTCAGGCCGGACAGGACTGCGCGAATCTGCAGACTGGCGGAGGCAGAGTCGGGACGGCGGCTTGCCTGACCAGTCCCGAGAGCCTTCCTGACCAGGCTCACCGATCGGAGGCGCTGCAGCGGCAGCTGGCCGCTCCTGCCGCGGTCGTGTGCACCGCGAAAGACCAGTTGTTCTTCAACCGGACCGAGTCCTGTCTGTTCGAGGAGGTCGCCTACAGACTCATCGACCTGCAGACCGGCAAAGAGGTCGGATTCGCCGACATGGCCGTCAAAAGTCTCGTGACGCTGGATACCCGGACCCGGACCTGGACGCAGCGGATCAACGCGACCGTGATGATCGCGGAAGGCGCAGCCAAACTCGGCACGGCAGGGTTCGCGACCGCGACCTGCTCGAGCGGCTGTACTGCCACCAACTCGGCGATCCGCACCCTGCCGTTCCAGGTACCCGTGGACTTCGACTATCAAGTCACCTCGGCGGGCAGCAACCTGGACAACCTGAAGATCACACCCAGCTTCACCTTCCAATCAATCACGCCCGCGGTGTGGGGACCGATCCGCGAGGAAATCGGGTCAGCCGTCGACGTCCGCTGTGACAGCACCCCGACCGTGGGGCCGAACACCGGCGGATGCGTCTATGCCCAGTTCACCCCGACCTACGACGTGTCGACCTTGAACAACGACACCGCCCAGGTCGCCTGGCACATCCAATGGGCGCAACGCAACCTCGCCGGCAAGTGGGGCCGAAAAGGCCTCGGCCCCGAACTCACCCGCACCATGGACGCCGCGGTGATCACCGCCAACAGGAACGCCGCCTGCCCGGCGAGCATTCCGCGACCGACCGGCAAATCGTGCGACGAGTACCCGTTCGCCAGCACCTACCAGGGAGGTTCCCTGAACCCGGATCACTCCTGCTCCATGGTGCCCGCAACCCAGAACAGCCTCGAGGGCAGCCGCTACCGCCGCCCCTGGTACGCCGCCAACCGCGTGCTGGATAAGGACAAATTCTGGGTGAACGTGGTCCTGCCCGCCGGCATCACCGACCAGGAGATCGCCGAGAAGACCCGGGCATTCGTGAAGTGCCCGGGATAACCTAGACACTCAGCTCAATAGGGCGGGGCCGCACCGCGGCCTCGCCCCTGTCACGTTCCCGCACAAGGAATAGAAACCGATGCCTGCCACGATGCTCGATCGCACCACCGGCACCCTGACCATCGAGGACAACAGCTTCTCCCTCGGAGACCGCAACGATCCGCAGAGCCCGCTTTACCACGTCGGCTCCCTGCCCGACCCTCGTGTCACAGGACTGCTCGCCACTGCACCGGGTTTCGTCGCGGTCACGTGCGGCGTCCACCTCGGCGGCATCACCGTCACCACCGAGATCTGGGACGGACCGCCGGAGCCCGACCTCGATTCCTGGGAGGACGTGGCCGAAGTCTCGGTCACCTGGCCTACCAGCCCGATCGCGGCCTGCGGGACGGACGTCGACATCCCCATCGCGCTGCCCCCAGCCCCGGGCGGCACCTACCGCGTGCGGGACTCGGTGCGTCACCGCGACGCTGGCGAAGACCGCGGCCCAGACGACCCGCAGGAGCAGCACCTGATCCAGATCTGGCCGGACACACCATGCCAGGACGAACTCCTGAAAGCCACCGACAGCACCGGCGCACTTTGGCGCGCCCACTAACCCCACAGCAAGCAGAACTTAACGCAATATGCGCCATCCCGGTGTCACAACACAGCCGCGTCGCGGCCAGCTGCGCGCCCCGGCTAGCGCCAGCGACCACTGTCGTCCTTCTCGAAGTGCGTAAGGATGGCCCGGCCTTTGTCGGTCAATGTGGCCAGGACCGATTCGCGCGGTTCGACCGGCACATAAGGGACAGCGATCCATCCGTCCTTGTAGACCTCTTTTAGCGCCTTGTCTGGCACGCCCTCGAAGGTCATCTCCGCGTACTCATGCGGTGGGAAAGCAACATGCCAGCCGATTTCGGGCCCGAACAGCCGCACGAGACCTTGGTCGACTGCGGTCAGCGCCTGCATGCGGCCCTTGGAGGGTTGACGCACCAGAGGTCCTTTCTCGAAACCTGGTCCTCGCACCACCATGGCACAGGACATCTGCCCCTGATCCTGCCGAGCCGCACCTGCCAGGTAGATCGTTTCCGAACACCGCTGCGCGGGGGTTCCGCGGTCCCCGGCTGACCGCCTGAACAAGGGAGAACCGGCAGCATGTTCGCTGCCGGGCCCCCTCTCGCTGGTGCCGGGATCTAGTCGCTGGTCTTCGTTGTCGGATTCCTGATGTTCTTGCGGGCGACGAGCAGGAACGGCGCGAGCAGCCCGGCGACGACGAACGGAACGACCAGGGGCTTGAGGACCGCCAGGAACACCACCGCTCCCACGATGCCCAGCAGTAGCAGCGTGACCAGGATCAGCAACAGGACTGCGCGCCGGGTGCGCTCATCGCTGGCCAGCACCTACTGCAGCAGATCGATCCCGCTGGTCTCGCGCAGGCGCGGCGGGCTCACGCCGAACTGGTGGTGGTCGACCCTGACTCCGCGCAGTTCGTGCCAGGCCAGCATCGCGTCGGTCGCGATGCGGGACTTGCCCGACTGAACGGCCCCCACGACGAGGCCCGGGAGGATGCCGTCGCCGGCCGCCGCCTCCTCCTCGGTCTCGTTCTGCAGCTTCAGCCACAGGTGCATGACGAGTTCGATCTGGGTAACGCTCAGTCCGCAGGCCCGGACGAAATCGCGGATCTGTTCGGGGTTGCTGGGCAGTCCGAGGCGTTTGGTGCCGGGCAGGCTGTAGGCGGTGGAGCGCGGCATGCCGGCCTTGATCGCGATCTGGCCGCAGCTGAGCGTGGAGGACTCGAGGATCCTGCCCAGCAGGGCCCGGAACTCGGTCGAGTCCTTCGCCTCGAAGATGAGCTGCTGCACGGTGGGACGGTCATGGTCATCGCCGTCCCTCCTGTTCCCCGTGCAGGCGGGACAGTTCGTCGGCCGCGCCGCGCAGGAGCCGCAGGTTCTTCGCGATCTCGCCGATCCCGCGCGGGATCGCGACCACGGCGACGAACACGAGCATCGTGGCCGCCGCGATGGCCGCGGCCGCGATGAACGGGGTCTCGCGCACGTGGAGGAAGATCGTCAGGCCGATGGCCACCGTGATCACGAAGGCCTCCGGCCAGGTCAGTCTGACCGCGGCCGGGGTGGTGCCGCCCCTGGGAGGTGGGTTCACCGATGTCAACATGGCTGGGTGCCCTTCTGCGGATGAAGCGCGCCTGCACGCCCCGAGGTCAGCAGGGGCGGGCGAGGATGGCGCGCTCCGTGGTTGCGGATTTACGAGCACTGCGTCATCGGTCGGGCCTCTGCGGCTGCGAACCACTGGCCATGTTGGCAACATCCCGGGGTGGACCGGAACCAGTCAAGGCTCCCGTACGGGCAGACGCATGAGGAGCGCTCGCTACGCAAACGGTGTCTACCGTGTGCTGTGCGGAGTCCCGTAGACACGACGAAGGCCTCGAGCGTGGTTACGCTCGAGGCCTCGCCTGAGTATGTGGCCCCAGTTCGCAGCTGAGACCACCGGTTCCTGTGCCTTACCGCAACCACGCAGAAAAGCTTCAGGACTTGACCCGTGTACTCAGCACGGGGTGTAGTCGACCTTGTCGAGGTACTCGAGGTCCTCGTCGCCGAGGATCTCGAGGAGTTCATCGAGGGCGCGCTTGTACTTCGTCCAGGCCTTTTCGTTTGCGACCGGGCTGTCGATCTCGATCCGCCTGAACACCCCGCCCGGGAACCGTGTCAGCAGTTCCTTGTAGTCCAACGGCAACGCGATGCCCAGATCCTGCTCCACGATCGTCCAGGACCTCTCGGAGGTGAACTGCCGCTGCCAGCCCCAGCAGGGCGGCGATCTCGTCGACGCGGGACGGGGTTTCGGAGTGGGTCATCGACTTTCCTTGGCTGGTTGAAGTGGCCCAGGGTGGCTGGCGACGGTCGGCATCGAGTTGGGTCGCGTCAGCCAAGTTCTGCATCCTGGGCAACCAGACCGAGCCTGAGGTGCGGAGTAAGTAAGATGAATTCTCAGATGCCTGCCGCCCCCACGTGCTGGGGCGCCCGCGGCGGTCATCCGGTTGCCTGTCGCTAGCGGTACGCGTGGGGAAATGTACTCCACGGGCAGGTCTGTGAAGTCCACGCTGCGGGCGTTCTCCGCAGCGTGGACCTCCTCGGCGCCTTTAGTAACTGATCGCGCCGGAGATGGGCTGCTGTCAAGCTCCCGCAGGGAGGGTAAATGGCCTCAATGATCGTTCCTTTGCGGAGAGGTTCCAGCCAAGAATGTTACGTTCGCTCCTGCTGCTCGCGAGTTCGAGCATCACCGCTGTCATTGACCGCTTTGTCCTCGTCCAGTCATCGGGACTGTGTCGACTCTGATACACCACATGCCATTTGTCAGGATTGGATGTCCATGGCAGCCAGAAAAGTGCGCCACCCTCGACATCGGAAGCAAATGGGATCACTCCATTGGGCTCCGGAAACGGCGGAAAACTGTCGTACCCTCGTTCCCAAGCTATCCTTGCGCCGACCAAAATTCCGTCAAATCTCGCTTTGCACTGAGCTAGGTGCTCAGCGCTCTGGACAGGATTCCAAAACGTGACCACGTCGCGTATCACTCCGGAAGGAAACCGGCCCATGAATTCCTTGTAGTCGGCGGGCAACGGGGTTCCCAACTGTTCTTCGGCCGCCTCCCACTCCAGCTCAGGCGATACGGAGCCATCCCAACCGAGCGCAACCGCGATACGATCGACAACGAGACCAGGATCGGTCATCTGAACGCAGACTCCTTCTTTGAAGAGACACTCGTTCAGACCGTATCATGCCAAGTCTAAAGTATCGACCTGGCATGATAAAGCAGCCGCACGCGTCTGACTCGCACTATTGACAGGTCGTCCGTGGCGGGTTGCGGACATTTTCTACTATTGCGAGACACCGGAACGAGCTTTCCATCCCCCATGCCTTGATATACAGCCTTGCTGGCACCGCGTCTCCGGGGTTCTTGTAGTAGGCACTGACCCGGTAGTAGACTTTTTCGCCCGCACGTACCGCCCGCGCGATCGGCTCCTCGATGTCATATCGCATAGCGGGCGTGTTCGCCAACTCGTACAGCGGGACAATGTTTTGCACGTGGTGCACTCCGCCGAACATCGAAGCGATGAGATGCCCTCTGTGCATCAGCCCTTCTTCGTACCCAACAGGTGTGTCCGGCTCACCTGGTTGGCGAGGACCGACATAGGCGACGCATGCGGTTCCGCCGGTGGCACGGCTTGCGGGCACGTTGTTGTAGGTGAAGTTCTGCATGCGGTCGTTGACGACCCACCCGGTGGTGCCGTCGGGGCATTTCCGGTCGTTGTTCTCCTCGCCAGGGCCAGGCTCGGGGAGCGGGCCGGGGAACGGGTACGGGTCCCGCCGCGGGTCGTTCACCGGGGGCGCGTGGGGATCGCGCTTGGGCTTGGTCTGCACCTCGCAGCCAGGTCCGGCGAGGCTGTTGGCAGCGACCGTCTTGCACTTGATCAGCCGCTGAGCCAGGTCCCTCAGTTCGCTGGTCAGCCGCCGTCTCGCGACCTTCAGGTCCTTGAAGGTGCGGATGCCTTTGACGATCCGGACGACGGCGGAGACGGCATCGGGGATTTTGCTGAGTACGGAGGCGATCTTGAGGATGGGCAGGGCGTTGATGACGGTCATGACGCAGGAGATGAAGTCGCCTTCGGTGAAGCAGCGTTTGGCGTCGTTGTAGCCGATGATGTCGAGGATGATCTGCCCACCCTCTTGGGCGACGAAGTCCAGCAGCGGCTTGTTCGCATCGGCGCGGGCGCGGTTGTACTCGTCAACGGCGGCTTGCCCCTTTTCAGTCCGCAGCGCCTCGGCTTCCGCCGACGTCAGCGCGGGGATCTCGCTGTCGTCGGTGATGGCTTGCTCAACCTCCTGACGTTGTCGTGCTTCGTTTTCCAGCCGGAGCTGCTCCTGGATCTGGGCCAACTGAGCCTGGATGTCACGGGAAACCTGCGCCACGTTGTTCGCACGCGTTTCGGTGTCTTTGGCGTAGTTCTCGGCGTTGGTGGCTGCTACGTCGGCGTTTCGGGCGTGTTCCGCGGCCCGGTCCGCCGAGACACGGGCCGCGTCAGCGTCAACCTGAGCTTGTTCGGCGGCTTGTTGGGCGGCTGCGGCGTCGTGTTCGGCGCGGGTGGCGGCGGCGCTGGCTTCGTTCGCCGCGCGGGTGGCGGAGTCGGCGGCTGCGCGGGCCGCGCGGGCGTCGGCGTCGGCTTGGTCGGCGAGACGTCCGGCGAGGGCAGCGTCGGCGGCGGCCTGGTTCGCCGCGGCTCGGGCTGCTTGGGCGTCGGCTTGTGCGCCGGCGTCGACGACCGCGGCATCCGCCGCGGCCTTGCGGGCTGCCGCGCCGTGGATGGCGGCGTCGGCCGCTGACTGCTGTGCCGCCGCGGCGGAGCGCGCAGCAGCGGCGGCGGAGCTGGCCGCTTGGGCTGCTGCCTGGTAGGCGGGGGCGACGTCGGCGGCGGCGTTGCGTGCGGCGTCGGCTGCCCGCTGGGCTTGGGCGGCGGCGTCCGCGGCAGCGGCCTGGGCGGTCTTGACCTGGGTGTCCCCGACGTCTTTGGCGCGGTTGGCGACCATGATGATGAAGTCGGCGTCGATGTCCGCGCCGGTGAAGGGGCTCACGATCGCGATGGCCTGGTCCGCCGGAGCGGCGATCCCGGAAGCCGACTGCACCGATGCGGTCGCGGCTCGGGCGGCGATCCCGGCCTGCATGGCCGCGGTGGCTGCCTCGACGCCGGCGGCGTTCGCTTCATCCCGGGTGCGGTGGGCAGCGTCCAAGGTGATCGCTGCTTCGACGGCTGCCTGCTGTGCGAGGTTGGCCGCGTTGCGCGCGTACTCCGCGGCCCGGGCCTCAGCAGCGGTGGCCTCTTCGGCAGACGCGCGGGCGCGCAGTGCTTCGGCGTGGACCGCAGCGGCCTCCCGTTCGGCGTGGGAAGCGGCCTCGTTCGCGCGCGCCGCAGCGGCCTGGGCCTCATTCGCTGCGGTGCGGGCGTTCTCGGCGGCGACTTCGGCTTCGCGTGCGGCGGCGCGGGCTTGGGCGGCGGCGGCGTGGGCGGCGTCGGCGTGGGCGCGGGCCCGGCCGGCGGCGGCGTCGGCTTCGATCGCGGCGCCACGGGCACGACCGGCGGCCGCTTGAGCGTCGTTCGCGTGGCCACGGGCGATCTGCGCGGCGTCCTTGGCCTTGTTGGCGTCGGCTCGCGCCGCGTGGGCCGCGGCCCATGCCTTGTCTTTGTCCGCCTGCACGACCTCGGTGGATTGCTGCAGCCGCTGCGCCAGGCCTTCGAGGCCGGTGGCCTTCTTGTCCGTGGTGTCCGCGGACTGGGCGATCGCCGCAGCCTCGTCCCGTGCCCGGAACGCGTTGGCTTCCTCGTTACGAGCACTGGTGTTGGCGGCTTGGGCTGTCTTTTCCTGGGCGCGGGCGTCACGGGCGGCGTCGGCGGCGATCTGTTCCTGGGCTTGGGCGTCACTGCGTTTCCCCGCCGCGATCCGCTGCTGGGCCTCGGCGTCCAGGCGCTTCTGGTGCGCGATGGCCGCGTCGCGCTGGGCGGCGTCGCGGTGCTGGGAGGCCTGGAGTTGTTTGGCTTCGGCTTCCTGTCGTTTCGCGGAGGCCTGGAAGCGCCAGTGCTCGGCCTCTTGTCGTTTCGCGGCGGCGACGTCGCGTTCGCGTTCGGCGTCCACACGGGCTTGTTTGACGTTCGCGGCGTGAACGCGGGCGTTGCGAAGTGCGGTTTCGGCGTCGACCCGGGCCTGGCGCGCCAGCTCGGCCGCCTCTGCCGCAGCGGTGGCCTGGTCTTTGGCGGCCTGTGCGAGCTGAGCGGCCGCGGCGGCATGGGATTCAGCGTTGAGCCGCCACTGGCGGGCGTTCGCCTCGCGGGCTTCGGCCTTTTCGGCGGCGTCGGTGGCGGCGGCGTCGGCGTGGATCGCGTCGATGGCGTGCGCGGCGGTCTGCGCGGCGCGTTTCGCCGCGTCCGCGGCAGCGGCCATGCCTTGCACGACCTTCGCCCACTGCGTGCCGTGCGGCATCCCGTTCTGCAGCAGGATGTCGACCTGGACACCGGCCCCGGCGCCGGCGTTCTGGGCGGCTTGGGCGTCGGTGACGGCGCGACTGACCTCGCGGGCGACGTCGTCCTTCGCCCGCTGATACAACTCCGGGTGATAGGTGTGCCCGGCCTGATCCGACGCGAGCAACCGGGCGGTCTCGCGGGAGATGTTCGCCGCGGAGGTCATGTCGTTCGCGGTGCGCTCGAGGGCTTTGACCCCGTCGGCGTGCGCGGCGAGCAGGTTCGTGCGGGCGCGCATCGCCCGCGCGGTCCGCTGCGCCAGATCCGATGCCGCGACCGCGTCCTTGCGTTTCTGTTCCAGCTCGGCCAGATACCGCTCCCGCGCGTCGGTGTCGCGCTGAGCCGCGGCCAGGTATCCCGTCTTGAGGAACTCCGCGATCGCGGTGTCCCCGGCGGCGAGTGCTGCCTTCGCCGCCGCGGACACCTCGGGCGTGCCGCGGTCGGCGGCGACCTGGACATGCATCCGCCGCCGGTTCTTCAGCTCCTTGTCATAGGCACCCTCGCGCCGGTCCTGTTCGGCGGCGATGTCGCGGCCGAAGGCCAGGAAGTCGGCCCGGTCGTAAGCGTTGCCGGCCAGGGCGCGGGCCACAGCAGTGTTGAACACGGGGCCGCCGGTGCCCGCCAGCGGCTCGATCAGGGCACGGTTGTGAGCGTCGGCGTCGGCTTTGCGTTTCCTCGCCGCCGCTTTGGCGTCCTGCTGTCCATGGTCGAAGAACACCGGTATGGCGTTCGCGTCGCCTGCTTCCGCTTTCCGCAGGGTGTCGCGGGCGGCGGCGCGGACTTCCTCGTCCTCGTCGAACGCGGCGATGTCGGCCAGCAGATCCAGCTGCAGCTGCCGTAACACGGCCTCCTGCTCGGGATCGCCTTCCGGCCCCGGTGCCTCCGGTGGGGGTTCGCTGGTCGCGGCGGCACCGGCCGGTGGCTGCCACTGGCCATGGGGCGCCCCTGGCGCGGAGAGGGCGGCGACAGAGCTGCCCGGTCCCGCTCCCCCGGCGACCAAGGCGGCGGCCAGGGTCACCACCACGGTTCGCCGGCACCACCGGCTGGCCAGGACCCCTTGTCTCGCGCGGCGCATCCGTCTCGGCATTCGCACAATCCACCCCCACCATCGAAAGAAGTCCGTGTCAGAACACCTGGCCACGGTCGGGTCGTGGCCAGGCGGAACACATCCGCCGGGTCAGGGGCGGGTAGTCATCCGCTCATAGCCGAGCTGCGCCTGGTCACGAGAGTCGGTCCATCGCCCGGCCTCGTCGCCGGCGAACGTCGTTTCCGTCGTCCAGCCGCCGCGCTGTTTCTCCGCGCCCGTCACGATCGCCGCCCAGACCGGGTCGGTTTCCGCGGCCGCGCGGTCTTTCACCGTCTGCCAGTACCGGGCCTGCTCCAGGCAGAGCTGCCGCTCGGCCTCCCACGCCTGCCGTGCTTCCTCGGCCTTGTCCCGCGTGGTGGCCCAGGCCCGGGCGGCGACCAGACGGGCCTGCTCCGCCGCGGCCTCCCCCGCGTTGCGGGCCTCAAGCTCGGCCGCCTCGGCGTCAGCCACCAGCCGCGGGATCACCGCGTGATACTGGATCCCCGCGTCCTGCGTCCGGAGCCGGAAGATCTCCACATCCAGCGCCGCCGCCGCCATCCACCCGGTTGCGAAAAACTCCCGCACATCCGCATCGGTACTTCCCGGCCGCAGAGCATGCTGCGCGGCCAGCCGGACCTGCTCACCAGGATCGGAAACGCTCAGCAGGCGGATGAAATCCCGCTCCTCCGCAGCGATCACCTGCCGATGCTGCTCGTCGGACTCCCGGGCGGCGGTGTCGAGTGCTTTCGCTTCAGCGAAACCAGTCCGCACGAAACGATCCCGGTCAGCGTCACTACCTTGGGAGGCCTGTTTCGCGGCGGCGTGGACCCTCGGGGAGTACGTGGCGGTATACGTCGCTAATACTCGCTGCACGAAATCCCGATTACGCGCGGAATTCTGCTGAGCACGCTCCCGCGCCTCACGAAATCCGGATATTACGAATCGCTGGAGTGCGGTTTCCCCTTCGTCTGACCATACCGCCTGCCACGCCGAGGCTCGAACCAGCGTTTCCCCGTGATAGAGAGCGATCTGGCGCACCATCGGATACCACGGCGACTGCTCGATCCCCGCCACGCTTCGACCCGCCGAACCTGCGACAGCAGCAGAAGTGTTGCCAGATAAGAGAAGTGTGATCGCCAACCCGATCGCGAGCGCTCGGCAGACGACAGCAACCTTCACCACGATTTCCACCCCCCCCCAGTAGCCACGTGATCACGCAGCCGGGAAACTATGGCACACCATCGCGAGCACCCCCCATCATAACGTGATAGCGGTCACAGCAATTTTCAGCGGTTGATCACGGCTGCGTTTCGGTTGTCCAGACCTATTGACAGCAATTTGTCATGGGCGCTAGTTGTCGTCATGCTCGCGTTTCTCTCGCCGCCCTGAAGGCGGTTTCCGCTGAGCGGTAAATACGCCATTTGATTCAATCATCATGCCATCAAGAGGGGGAATAGTTGTGAGACGTTCCGGTAGATCGACGGCGGCATTGCGCCTGCCGCGACAACATCCAGGACGGACGGCCGCGGTGTTCACCGCGGCCGTCATGGCGTTCAGCATGCTCGCCGCCCCGCCAGCCACCGCCACAACTGACGTAAGCACCAGCACAACGGCGGCCCCAGACCCCGCCACACCACCGGCCTCGACGCAGCCGGCTCCAGTACCCCTGACTGTCGGGACGCTGCCCGGGGCGCCCCAGAAACCAGCCCGACCAGCGCCAAAGGCCACCCTGGCACAGTCCACCGAAGCCGAAAAGGCCAAAGCAGCCGCCATACTCGGCATCGTCGCCGGCCCGGAACTGCTGATCCTCACCGACCGCAACTTCACCGCCGCCATGTACTACGCGGCCGACGACCTGGACAAGCAGAAGCCGCTCGAGCCCGAGCACCGGAAGGTCAAGGATGCCGCCGTCGCCGCGCTCGGCGAGAGCGACGACGCCTGTACCACGTTCATCAAGACCGGCATGGCCGCAGCCCACGCCCAGGACCAGGCCATCGTGACCGAGCGCCGCGTCCGACAGGAAGAGGAACGCACCGCCAAAGCCAAGGCAGCCGGTCTACTCGGCATCCCGGCCGACAACACCGTCCTGGAGAAGTCGGTCTACGAGTTCATCGTCTACCTCGACCTCAACGCCGACAACCACAAGGACACCGCGGTCAAGGAAGCCGCCCGGACCGCGTTACGCGGCACAGCCGAAGCACAGTGGACCTTCCTCAGCGTCGGGGTCTTCGACGAGCACAGCAAGGACGTCGACCGGCTGATCCGGGAGGACGAGGCCAAGTCCGAAGCAGAGAAGGCGGCCGAGCGCGCGAGAGAGGCCAAGGCCAACGCCGCCTGGCACGCCCTCGGCATCCGCGGCGACACGACCCTGGTCAACCTCAGCGACCAAGACTTCGTCATCGAAATCTGGAGCCGCGCACCACGCAACACCGAGGTCCACGGAGCCGCCGAAGCCGCCGTCCGCAGCCGCAACCCCGCCGACTGGAAAGCCTTCATCGACCACGGCGCCAAAGACGCCCACCTCCGCGACATCGACAACGAACTCCGCAAACGCGACGAAGAGTACATCCGCCAGATCACCGAGATCCGCACGCGCGCGGTCAAGAGCATGGTGCACCCAGCCCTTGTCACCGCCGCCGATGCCGCTCTAGCGGGCTCTCCGATCGACCGGGAGCGATTCCTGCGCACCGGTCAGGACCAGCACTTGACGCAATCGCTGCGCGGAAGTCTCCATGGCGGGAAAGAGGCCTACCTCACCGATGGCGATGGCCGTGCCACCATGACCATATGGCAGCCAGGTCACCACCCAGAGAAGTCCTGGAAAATCCTCCCTGGGCTCAGTGATCCGGCTTGCTTCTCTCTCCAGTCTGTGACCCATCCCAACAGCTACCTCCGTTGGACAAAAGCAAAAGCAGATGACAAGTACGGTGCCGCAGTCACCGTCGCGCCTACCGACGGCACCGATGTGTTCAAGGCTGAGGCAACGTGGTGTGTAAATGGTGAGCCGGGGTGGCCCATGTTCCGACCAAAGGGAGACCCAAGCCTGTACCTGCAGCCTGAAGGGTCACGTAATGCTACCTGGGTGATCGAACCGCCCCATCCTCCTACCCCCTTCGAACTGCACTACAACAGAGATAGTGGTCTCCGCAACAATCTCGGCAAGCCTCTCAACGAGCCTGTCCTCGACTCCAACGACTTCGGCTATCAGGAGTACGAGAAAGGCAGGCTCTACCTCACTCGGACCACCGACGTCCACGTGATCTACAACGGGCCGATTCTCGACAAGTTCTTGGAAATGGGCGGCTTCTACACTCTTGGCCATAGTCTGGACGACCAGACGA
Organism: Amycolatopsis sp. cmx-4-54; assembly: GCF_046548895.1. Classification (NCBI taxonomy): domain Bacteria; kingdom Bacillati; phylum Actinomycetota; class Actinomycetes; order Pseudonocardiales; family Pseudonocardiaceae; genus Amycolatopsis; species Amycolatopsis sp. cmx-4-54. The sequence continues at coordinate 473,439 of NZ_JAEBEJ010000001.1, read as the reverse complement.
CGACAAACGACGGACAAGGCCAAATACTGCAAATCCACTCCGCCCGCGGAGGAAGGGACAGTCAATTCATCGTGTGGAGCCCGGCAACAGGCACCCACGAAGTACACGGCGGCATCGGCGACGTCTGGAGTTGGGCCAGGCGCGTAGACGGCCCTTTGGGCTACCCGACCACCGATGAGACCGGGTTCGGTAACGGCACCGGCTACTACAACCGATTCACTGGCGGATCGATCTACTGGATGCCCAACGTCGGCGGCCTCACGGTCACTGGCGACTTCCACAACCGCCACAAAGCTCTCGGCTATGAAACCGGACCCCTGGGGCACCCCATAGAGAACGAAAGCGCCGCGGCGCTCGCCGACGCGGGCGTCCCGAGCATTCCGCGCCAGCGATTCTCCACCGGCGCGCTCTACCGCACTTCGGCCAACGGCGTCCTGGCCGTCCATGGCGAGATCTACAAGAAGTATGCCGAACTCGGTCACGAGACCGGCATCCTTGGCTTGCCCGCCTCCGAGGTGCTTCCCACCTCCGACGGGGTCGGCAAGTATGTCAACTTCAGCAACGGCACCGCCATCTACTGGCACCCCGCCACCGGCGCCCACGCCATCTACGGCAACATCCGCGCCCGCTGGAACGCCCTAGGAGCCGAAACGTCCTACCTCGGCTACCCCACCACCGACGAACTCCCCCTGCCCAAGGGACGCCGCAACGTCTTCCAGAACGGGCGCATCGACTGGAGCAACGAGAGCGGCAGCACCATCGACTACAAAACCGTCACCATGCCCCTCGGCTCGATCGAACTCAAGAACGCCAACGGCGGACGCTGCATCCAGGTCGCCGGCGTCGGCCAGGACGCACTGCGCGACGGCGCAGGCACAGAACTCTGGGACTGCGTCGCCGGCGCCAAGCAAGTCTGGAAACTCACTCCGCTCGGCGACAACAAGTACACCCTCAAGAACCAGAACTCCGGCAAATGCCTCGACCTGGCCCCCAACTACAACAACGGAACCTCGATCACCCAATACACCTGCCACAACGGCGTCAACCAGCAATGGGAGTTCACCACCGCCGCCAACGGCACACTCGCCCTCCGCAGCGTCTACTCCGCCAAGATCGCCGAAGCACTCGGTAACGGCACCGCCAACGCCACCCCCGTAGGACAGTGGGCCGACCTCGGCAACCCCAACCAACGCTGGAGCATCATCCAGATCAGCACCACCCCATAACACCCTGGGTGCTGGCTCCATCGAACTTGGAGCCAGCACCCAAATCAGCTAGCCCACACCGTTCCTGCAGCTTCAGGGTATTTCGGTTTTCGTTTCAAGCCATCCGCCCACAGCGATCGATAACCTCGGAGACGTCGTAAACGCAGGTCAGAGGGGGCTTGGCGATGTCGGAAGCTCCGCGGAAACCGGGTGAGCAGCCACTTGTCCCGGCGAAGAAGTCGCAGGGTGGACGGCCGACGAACGAGCTGCCGAAGTTGTTGAACCTGACAGATGTTCGCGAAGTCGCCTTCCTATGCGCGACCGTGGGTGGCTTGATCCGAAAGGTCTTCGGCTCGTACAGGAGGTTCTATGCCATCGCCGAGGACAAGAAACTACCGATCAGCAGTGCGCTGCAGAAAAATCTGAGCCGGGCCGTACTACCGGAGTTCAACGAGATCGAGTTGGTCGTGGAGTGCTGCGTCCGCGCCGAAGCGGGCGTGACGAAAGAGGCTGTGTTGCCTGATCTGCGGCGGCTGTACGACGACGCCGTGCGTGCCACGAAGGCCAAAAAGACCGGCACACCGGTGCCCGCGGTCGCCGAGGTTTCCCCCTACCGGCGACTCGACGGTCGTCGAGATCGTGCGGGATCTGGCGGCGACGGTCAGGCAGCTCTCCGAGGATCTTCGCGAGGAACGTCAGCGACGCGATCGGCCGTCGTCCGAACCTCTGGTCATGGTGGCGACGCCGCTGACGGCGGCCGACGTCGGGACTGCATGAGTATGGCGGCCAGGGTTCGCGATCTCCGGGCTGAATGTGCATAGAGGAGCTAAAGACGGCACGGATACCGGCCAACGGCGAGCAGCAGGAGGATGCCGCTGTCTGTAATCCGTACGTGGTGACGGCGGCCATTACCACGGTGAGACCCGCCATGCCGAGGGTGACCATCGTCATGACGTCGCTCATACCGGCGAAGTGCTCGTCGGTCGCCCACACAACACCGCGATCGTGACTCCTGCCAAGCGCGGACAGGACAAGCAGTGAGACCGACACCGATTCTGACTGGCGGAAGATCCGCGGTTCCCCGCGGAACACGTAGGAGTCGTGCCCGACGTGTTCCCGCGGAGTCTTCACCGGCAGCGCCTGGTTCCGCGAGGCGACCTTCAGTCGCCGGTGGCGGGGATGGGTACGCCGGTGTGTTCAGCCAGTCGGACGGCCTTGACCGGGTAGGTCTGGGCGATGATGTCGAGCAGCCGGGCAACGGTGTCGGGGTCCTCCTGCGCCAGCTTGTGCAGGAAGGTGATCATTCGGCCTTCAAAGGGCCGGCTGACTGAGGCCACCATGGTGGCCGCGTACTCGGGATCACGTCTGGCGATGTCCTGCAGCGATCCTGAACGGGACGACGAGGCTCTCACTCATCAATGGCCAGCACCGCTCGGGCACGCTGCCGGACCGAGCGCTGCCGGTCAAAAGCCAGTACTCGCCCGACACCTGGTATCCCGGCCTCTCGACGCGACCGGGCACGCGCGCACCACTGTCAAGACGGTGTGACGTCTTCAGAGACCCGACGGCCCCGCCAGATTCTGGCCAGGGCCGTCGGGCTACAGAGTCAGATCGCGGTGACGCGCTGGGCCTGCGGGCCCTTCTGGCCCTGTCCGATCTCGAACTCCACGCGCTGCCCTTCATCCAGGGACTTGAAGCCGTTGCCCTGTATCTCCGAGTAGTGCACGAACACGTCCGGCCCGCCACCGTCCTGCTCGATGAAGCCGAAGCCCTTTTCGCTGTTGAACCACTTCACACTGCCTTGAGCCATACTTTTCTACCTGCTCTTCATCGTGCGTCAGAGCCCTGACCATGCCCTGATCTCGAGGCCATTGTTTCAGGCACCAGCCCATCTGTGCACCTGTCGGAGCCGCGGCTGGCGCGATCACCACCACTTGGACCAACGTGCTTCGGCGGGCACCACCTTCGCGTCCAATTGATGCGTGCAGGGGTGTGGTGCCGCTGGCCCTGGTGCGCCGGTCCGGGCCCAGAACGCGAGCGACGTGGGGTCACGGTCGATCGGCAGTGTCGTCCATTGGTAGCGCTGTCCTCGTGCGGCTGCCGCGGCGACGAGAACGGAGCCCGCTCCCCGGCGGCGGTGTTTCTGCTCGATGTCGATGTGGACGAGGATCGCGCGCTGGTCGATCGAGCAGAGGGAGAGCTGGACTTCACCGAAGGTCGTGTGTCCCAGTCGCAGCTGGATGGATCCGATTCCGGCGGGCGTCGGTGGGCGAAGCAGGACGAGACGGAGCCCGTACTCGTCGACCTGGTCCTCGGTGACGTGCCGCCGGGGTGAAGGGTCGATGCTTGCCCAGAGTCCGCCGCGGCCGGGGAGGGCGTGGCAGGCTTCGCAGAGCCATTCGGGTGCGCGGTAGTCCTGTAACCAGCTCTGTCTGACGCCTCCGACCGCGAGGTCGTGTCCCCAGGGGCAGTGGGTTGGTGTCGTGGTGCCGGGTCGGATGGGGATCTCAAGGGTGCGCCAGCCGTGGTCGGCGCCGGTCATCGGAAGTCCCGCGACGGCCCGGTGGTCATGGACAGGTCGAGGCGTTCGAGTTTGGCGGCGACGAGAGTGACGACACCGTCGGCGGCCTGGACCTGGCCGCGGACGAGCAGGGCGGCGCTGGAGCGGGCGATGACTTTGTGGCGGGCCCACACCGTTGACCGGACTAAGAACCGACACGCCGGTGCGTCGCCGTTCAATCTCAGGCTCGGCGCTGAGACTGCGTGCAGCCGAGGTTTGGAGGCCGCATGGACGCAGTCAGGACGAGCGACCTGGCGCTGATTCAGTTACCCCGTTGGGGGCGGGTCGTTGCGTGGTCGGCCGCCGTGCCGTGGCTGGTCGTCGATCCCTCCAACAGTCCTGTAAAGCCGGTGGAGGTGTTCCTGGCGGACTTCACCGCGCGAGGCAACGCGGCAAGCAGCGTACGCAGCTATGCGTTCGACCTGTTGCGGTGGTGGCGGTGGCTGCTCGTTGTCGACGTGCGGTGGGATTTTGCGACGTCGGCGGAGACACGAGGGTTTGTCCTCTGGCTGACCGCGACGGTCAAACCGCGGCGCAACGCTCGGACGGCGTCTGCGACGACGGCGGGGCACGTCAACCCGATCGCCCGGAAGGCGTCCCTTGGCAATCAGTATCAGGCGCGGACTATCCGGCATAGCAACGCCGTGATCCGGAGCTTCTACGAGTTCTGGTTGGACGAAGGGTCACGGCCGTTGATCAACCCGATGCCGTTGGATGCTCGGCGTGGCCGGCGAGCGCCGGTATCTCTTGGCGAGCGACCGTCGAACGGAGCGCGTATCCGCTACAACCCTCGGCTGCCGAAGCGGCTACCGCGGGCCATGCCGGACCCGCAATGGGCGGCTGTGTTCGCGGCGCTGCGTTTGAATCGAGATCGCGCGATCGTGGCGATGGCGGTCAGTTGCGGGGCACGTCCCGGTGAACTGCTGGGACTGCGGGGTGTGGATCTGGACTGGGGTGAGCAACTGATCCGTGTCGTCCGGAAAGGCAGCCGGGCCGAGCAGTGGCTTCCGGTCAGCGCCGAGGCGTTCGTCTGGCTGCGGCTCTACATCGCCGAACTCGGTGACTTCGCGCCGCGTGATCCGTTGTGGCAGACATTGCGTCGTCGTGATCGCGGGGAAGGTCTTCGACGGCAGCCTCTGAACTATGAGGCCTACCGCGCGGTGTTTCGCCGTTTGAACGCTGCACTGGGGACGAACTGGACCCCGCACGACCTGCGCCACACTGCGGGGATTCGCATGTCGCGTGATACCCGCCTGTCAATGCGTGACGTTCAAACTGTCCTCGGGCACGCGCATCTGAGCACGACTGCGGACATCTACCTGATCGAAGACCACAACGTGGTCCTCCGCCGCGTCGCCGACCATCTCTCCGCAAGGTGGGACCACCGGCCACCGGCGGGAGGGGGTCGTCCGGCGCCACCATCGCGTCGTGCCGTTCTGGGCGCCCGGCGGACGCGCCTCACTACCGACGCTGCGCGAACACCTCGGCCCCGTCCACCTGGCAGGCGACTACCAGCTCGACATGCCCTCTCTCGCCGACGCGGCCTCATCAGGCGAACGGGCCGCCAGGCAGATTCTCGCGAGCCTGTCCCGCCCGGCTCACTGACGAAAGGAACCCATGCCTTCCCCACAGGCTCCCGCCCGTCAGGCGGACCGGCTCTACCATGACCTCCTGGCCCCCGCCCAGACCCGCGAACTCCGCGACCGGGTACGGAAGATCGCCGCCGACGTCGTCGCCCCCGTCGCACGCCGAATCGCGAACGGGGACGAACGCGTCGACGGCTTCCCGCGCGACGTCTTCGACGGTCTCGCCTCCGCCGGCCTGTACCGGGTGCCCTTCACCGCCGAGGTCGGCGGGGACGGCCTCGAGCATCCGGTCACCGCGACCGCCGTCGCGATCGAGGAGCTGGCCTACCACTCCAGCAGCATCGCGGCCGTCTTCGACGTCCACTGCATCCTCGCCGGAAACGTGCTCACACACGGCACCGCCGCCCAACAGCAGCGGTGGCTGCGTCCGGTGGCCGAAGGGACCATGGTGGGCGCCTTCGCCACGACGGAACCGGAAGCATCGTCCGACCTGAGCCCGCAGGCGATCCGGACGGTCGCCGTCCAGCACGGCGACACCTGGATCCTCAACGGCCGCAAACGCTGGATCTCCAACTCACCGGTCGCCGGATTCATCGTCACCCTCGCCCGCACCGGCGACCGGCTCTCGATGTTCATCGTCGACACCACGCTGCCCGGAGTCCGAGTCGGCGAACCCGACCAGAAGATGGGCAACCGCGGACAACTCACCGCCGACGTGTGGTTCGACAACGTCGAACTGACCACTGATTCCTTGCTCGGCGGCGAACAGGGACACGGGCTCCGGCACGCGCTCGCCACCCTCACTCTCGGCCGGATCGGCATCGCCGCCGCCGGTGTCGGCATGGCGCAGGCCGCGTTCGACCACACCGTCGCTCACCTGTCGACCCGCGAAGCGTTCGGCCGGAAGCTGGCTGCCAACCAGCACTGGCAATTCCTCATGGCCGACCGCGCCACCGAAATCGAGAACGCCCGCAACCTCTATCTCAAAGCCGCCCTGCGCCGCGACGACGGCGAGATCTTCCCCGAGCCGGAAGCGTCGATGGCCAAGTTCTACGGCAGCCGCCTCGCTGTTGACATGGCCCGCGACGCCGTCCAGGCGTTCGGCGGCCTCGGATTCGCCCGCGAACTCAGCGCCGACGGCACACCGGGCCCGGTCGAGGCGATCTACCGCGCGACAGCAAAATCGGTGAGATCTACGAAGGCGCCAACGAAATCCTGAAATGGGTCATCGCCCGCGGCATCTTCGGCAAGGAGATCACCGGATGAACCGCACCGGCCGCACCCTGCTCATGTCCGGCGGCAGCCGCGGCATCGGCCTCGCGATCGCCCTCGCCGCCGCCCGCCGCGGCGCCAACGTCATCCTGCTCGCCAAGACCGACACCCCGCACCCCCGACTGACCGGCACCATCCACGCCGCCGCCGCCGAGATCGAAGCCGCCGGAGGCCAAGCACTCGCCGTCGTCGGCGACGTCCGCGACGAGACATCCGTGCAGCAAGCCGTCGAACGAGGCGTGGACCGGTTCGGCGGCATCGACATCGTGGTCAACAACGCGTCCGCGCTGGCACTCGACGGCACCGACACGCTGACGATGAAGCAATTCGACCTGATGACCGACATCCAGCTCCGCGGCACCTACCTGCTCACCAGCAAAGCCCTCCCCCACCTGCGCGAGGGAACCAATCCACACATCCTCTCGCTCAGCCCACCCCTCAACCTTCCCCCCGCCTGGCTCGGCGCGCACCCCGCGTACACGATGGCCAAATACGGCATGACACTCCTGACCCTCGGCTGGGCCGCGGAATACGCCGAACACGGCATCGCGGCCAACTGCCTCTGGCCCGAGACCTACATCGCCACCGACGCGGTGAAGAACATCCTCGGCGGCGACACTGCGATGGACAGAGCACGCTCACCCGAGATCGTGGCCGACGCCGCCGTCAAGATCGTCGAACGCCCCGCGAAAGCCTGCACAGGCAACACCTTTCTCGACGTCGAGGTCCTCCGCGAGGCCAGAGTCACCGACCTCTCCACCTACAGCGGCAAGGCGGAAATCGAGTACGACATCTTCGTCGACCGACCACGATGACAACCACGCTGCCGAGCGGAATCAACGCACGCGCCACGACCGGCCAATAACGATCAGCTCACTCTCGCAACAACGTGGCGGCCGATTCCGAGCTCAGCGACCGAGCACCAACGGGACCTCCCTCCATCGACTCCCGCCGCGGTCATTGGTTCCCCCTCGATCGTTCCTATGCCAACCACGGAACATGCGTTCGATACCCGTGCACACCGGGTCGAATACCGCACATTCGAATATCTGCGTTGCACCAGTAGTGCTTGACATAACACCAGGCAGTGAACCTGACACCACCCCGACCAGTGAACCACGCGCACGGACTGGCATGGTTGACTCGACTTGGTAACACGCTAGGCCGTAAGAGTGACCTGGGAGGCATAGTGGACGAACCCGACCTGACCGGCGTGACCGTGTACGAGGCCTCCGACAAACCCCCTCGGCGGCGGCCGGTCGTACGTCCTGCCCGACGACACCACCTACTACTGGCCCTTCGGCGGCACCCCTCGCCCTGCCCTCGTCCCTGCCTCCCCGCTGCGCGACATGCCGACCTGGATCGAAGTGCCGAGTTAGACCCGCGCCCGAGGGCTCTGTCCGCCTGGCGCACACCGCTCTGTCGCACGACGGCCATTCGCGCCGAAATCACGATCCAGCTCGACGCCCGCCCGAACTCCGCCAGCGCATCGATCTGAACCGTCCCCAGCCCGCGTGCGCGACGACGAAGGCTATGACCGACGAGGCACGGCGGGGCCGCCAGTCCGCCTTTGCCGTCGAGCTCGACGTCCGTATGGGCGCTCAGCTGTAACACGCTCAGCAGCGCACCCGAGTGTTCCTCGTATTCAGACGGCAACAGGAACGGAGCTGGACGTGACAGGAAACGACGCGAAGTGTTCGGAATCGATGCCAGCCAACTTCCCGATCCCGCTGGCTCTGATCGCGGGCTCCCCGGTCGTGGTGTCGGTCCCCATCGCGCTGTCGAACATCGGCAGCTGGGCGACTACGACACCGATCTTGATCGTCGTTCTGCTGCTGCTGATCGTATATACGGTTCAGACATTCGCTCTCTGAACCGGGTCCGCTTTAGCTAGTCAACTAGCGCTGGGAGATGCCAGCTAGCGCCTGTCACGTGCCCTTACTCTTCGGCAGGCTTGTTTTCGTGAGGGGAGTTCAGGATCTCGTCGCGCAGCCGGGCCAGGACTTCAATGTTGTGCCGCATCACACGCGGGTCGTAGTTGTGGTTCTTCTTCAAGGCCGCGATTTTGCCGAGTACTTCCTCGTCGGTCAGGTGCGCCAGCCATGCCGACACCTGTTGGCCGTTAGGGAAGTCGTAGATCTGGCCGAGGTGTTCGACTAGGTTGATCCGCGCTGATGCGGCACTAAGACGTCGCGTGTAGCGGCTCGCAGCTGACGTCGACGATCCCGCAGCTACCGCACGGCGTTCATCCTGGTGTCCGACACTGATCTCGTAGCGCGCGGGAAGTGGCGGCTGGGGCGGTTCCGATCCTGTAATCAGGCGTGGTAGCGCCTGGCAGCGGACCCACTGGGAGATCTCGTCGAGCTCCTGCATGAGTACGGGCCACCGATCCGTGCGTGGTCTGTTGATCCCGATTGTCGGAAACAGGGTGACGGGGACCTTGGTTCCGATCGGGGTCTCTGCGATGACGTCGCCCACACATAGTGGTTTCTCGGGTTGTTTCGGTAGGTCCTCGATCGAGCGGGGCACCTGATCGTCACGGTACATGGCGGCCAAGCGAACGGTCGTGACCGCCGGGGTCCTGTGTTTCGCGTGGTTCGTATGGAGAACCAGACGAGCCAGCGGGTGCATCTGAGGTTCCGCCGGGCGTTGGAAGGGCTGCAGGCCGGCTACGCGCCGAAGAAGTTCGCTTCCCGCTCTCAGTGACAAAGGTCCGTGCCTCGCCCGATTCTTCCTCCATTTCTCGAACTTCTCGTACGTGTGCGACGCGGGCATCTCCACGAGCTGAGCCGCCTTCTCGTCGAGTGGCGCACCGTCTGCGAACTCGACCTCGGCGAACAGCGCGTGCTCGAGCGCGGCACGCAACGCAACCAGGGCGTCAGCCACCAGCAGCGGCACCTTGCGGGGGATAGGGGCCACGCGAACCACCACAGTCCGACTGACAGGCCCAGCCGGCACCTCGCGCAGGCCGAACACGCCGTCGGACTGCGTGTGGTACTCGAAGAGTAGATCGCTGATCTGCTCGATCAACTCGTCCGCGTGCGCCAGCGTCGCCGCGACGCCGAGATGACGCTCAGGAAGCCAGTCGTAGGTCGAGTCCACCACTCCGCGATCGTAGTCGGCCATCGCCGCGGATGCGCTCTTCATCCACACCGCCGAACCATCACTCAGACTGAAGGGCGGAAGGAACCCAGCGATCGCCGGACACCGGGCGTATCGCGCCCATCGGGGCGACGAGGGAGCGTTTCGGGGTGGCGGCCGGCCACTGCGGCCGGTTACCGGCATTGCCCCCGGAGTCGATGTTCGCGGAAACAGGCGTCCCTGGTCGCCTGCCAGTCCTGACTGCATCCGCTTTGAGCGGCGTTGTCTCGAGCTTGGTCGCTGTCGCGGCGTTCAGTGATTCGAGCCTGACGTCGTCATTTGCGTAAGGTTCGACGCGAGTTTGATGGGGTCATTGTTCTCTGCTCGCGAACATCGGAGCGCGAACCGGCAGCGTTGCTAGCACGGTTCGCGCCTCGACACTGAACGACGGTTTGCTAGTTGTTCTTCATGAGGAGTGTGCCGTACTCAGCCACGGTCATCGGAGGACAACGAATATAGGATCGGTTGCCGATCGACGTCCAGTTCGGGGGCTCCCGGTCAATTAGTTCGCCGCCAACCAGAGCCCTACAAACCACTGTTGCCTTGTAGTGACCTGTGCCTGAATGACAGACGCCCTCCCAGCCCTCCCAGAGCCTGGCGCGATGATCGACGCAATCCTCCGGCCACGGCCGGGGCGACACTGCTGGCCGAGCCTGAGATTCTGCCGTAGATGCTACGGAGACTGCTGGGGAGAGCAGGCCAACAGACGCCACGGCCAAGCCAGAAAATAATACATTTACCCAAGTTCTCGTCATTGCAAATATCTCCATTCCTGGCTCATTTTAACGAGTTTCGTTATTTGCGGATTCGTTCCAGGTTGCATATACGGCTTTCTCGGTTCCTCGGCAATATGCCAACGACGACCCGATTTGCCGCCACGGGCCATGTCGGTGGATTAGCTTCCCTTCATCATTCCTGCAGACAGCGATTGCCTGCCACGACCCGCCGTTGTGCTCAAAGCACCAAGCTTCCGTGTAGTCTCTCGGTTGAACCTTTGCCTGACAGTTGGTCGGCCACCCCATTACTATTGTGGCACCTTGCGATTCAAGATTTCGATAAGCTTCCTCGGATTGCCCGGTTCCCGCCGAAGCCCCAGCGGGGCCAGCAATGGCCATAGTTAGCGCAAATGCCGAAGTCGCTCCCGTCAGAATTGCACGTTTCCTCATATGACTCGAACTCCAAAGTGCATTTGGAATCCTTCACTCAAGAGAGTCGTGAACTTGCGTTAGCGACAGTATTCACAGCTGCTCGCAGAAAGCTTGCAGGAAGCTCGCAGAGTTTGCGAATAACCCTCGCCGGGCGCGCGCTGCTCAGTCTGGCCGAACGACTGGACTTGCCGCGCCCGCTCCTGCAGCGCATCAGCGACACCATCGACGTCGACCGCGACCAGCGCCCGGAAATCGGCGACGGCTGGGTCACCGCCGGCCTGCTGGCGATCCACTCCACACTGCACGACCTCGCCCCCCCGACGACGAGGAAGAGGATGCCGTCACGCCCCGCCCGGCACTGCGCGTCGTCACGGACAAGGAGGCACAGCCCAGCCCGTGGTGGCATCGCTTCGTCAACCGCGGCCGCTGACCCGGCTCAATCCGCCCTGAACGCACGAAAGCCCCCGGCCGAACCCGGCCGGGGGCTTTCGGTTAGTTGTCGATCTAGTATCCGCGGCTTGCCAGTTCGGTGATCACGGCGGCGAGCCGCTGACGGTCGTTTCCTGATCCGGGGGGCTCGGCGGGGCGTGGCGTCACTCGCCGTTCCACATGACGAGGTGGTTGGCCTCGCCGCTGATGTGGATGGCGGCGTCGTGGTCGGGATCGCGCAGGGTTTTTCGGTTGCTTTCGGGCACGAGGTGCAGTTTTCCCGCTTGGGAGAGCCGTTTGAGGTGTTCGTCCTGGGCGGCTCGGCTCACGCCCCGCTTGTCGAGACGGGGCCGCGGTCGCGTGTTACGGCAATGCCGCCCGGGTGGTGCCGAGATCGGCGAGGAGGTCGCCGTGTTCGTTGACGCGGTCGAGGACGTCGTCGGCGGTGAACACCAGCTGTGCTGGGCGGCGGCAGGCGCGGACTTCGTCCCAGGTGATCGGAGTGGAGACGGTGGGGTGGTCGCGGCCGCGTAGCGAGTACGGGGCGACGGTGGTCTTGGCGGGGTTGTTCTGGGACCAGTCGATGAACACCCGCCCGGTCCGCTGGGCTTTGGCCATCACCGCGGTCACCCGGTCCGGTGTCTCCCGGGCCAGGCGTTGGGCGAGTTTCTTGGCGTACGCCGACGGCGCTGCAGCGTCGTCAGTGGTGATCGCGCAGTAGAGCTGCATGCCCTTCGAGCCGGACGTCTTCGCCAGCGGCGTCAACCCATCCTCAGTCAGGGCGTCGTGCAGTCGTTCGGCGACGCGGCAGCAATGCACGATCGAGGTTCCCGGCCCGGGGTCGAGGTCGAACACCAGCCGATCCGTCACACGCCGGACGCCTCTGTCACTAACGGTCCATTGTGGAACGTGGAGTTCGAGGGCGGCCATGTTCGCCGCCCACACCACGGCGGCGAGTTCGTCGAGCAACGCGTAGGTAATCGATTCACCGGAGCCGCGTGTGCCGCTGCGGGCGATCCTTACGGTCGGCAGCCAGTCCGGCGCACCGTGCGGGACATTCTTTTCGAAGAACTGGTCACCGCCGACCCCGTCGGGGAAGCGGATGAACGTCACCGGGCGCCCGGCCAGATGCGGCAGCAGGACCGGGGCGATCCGGGAGTAGTAGTTGATGACCTCACCCTTGGTGAACCCGTCCGGATACAGCGGCTTGTCCAGGTTGGACAGGGTGAGCTTTCGGTCCCCGGCCTGGACGGTGATCCGCGGTCCCGCCGGTGGCGCTGCGGCCGCGGGTGGTTTGTCAACCGGCGCGGCGCCTTTCGCCCGGCCGACGGTGGGGCCGCGGGAGGAGACGGACGGTGCGGTCTCGGCGGCACGCGGGTGTGAACGATGTGGGAGGAGCACGCCGGCGGGTTTCTTGTCATCACGTAGCCCTCGCCACGCGGTGTGCCGCAGCCGGCCACCGCCACGGGTGAACTGCCGGAACACCACCTCCCCGACCATCTCCGGCCGCACCCAGTGGGCGCGGGCGACATCGGCGCGCGGAGGCGTGACCGCGAACGGATGCCGCTTCCGTTCCAGCACCTCGAGCCGGGCCTGCAGCCGGCCGCGTTCAGCCTCGGTGAACCCGGTGCCGACGTCACCGATGTAGACGAGATCTCCGGTGTCGGAGTCGTGAGCGCCTAGCAGCAGCCCGCCCATGCGGCCAGCGATCCGTCCTTGTCCCGGCCGGTATCCGCAGATGATCACCTCGGCTGTCTGGATCAACGGGTGTTTCAGCCACGCGTCGCTACGGCGGCCCGGGGCGTAAGCGGCGGTGCGGAGCTTCGCGACCAGGCCCTCGTGGCCACTGGCCTTTACGTGCTCGAGCAGCTGCCCCGGGCTCCGGCGATCAGCGGCGAGTTCGATGAACGTGAAACCGCGCACCACCTCCACCCGGTACGGATCCGGCATCGGCAACTGGGTCAGCTGCCACCGTCGCTCGTCATACGGCTCAGCCAGCAGCGACGTACCACCGAGCTGCAGCAGGTCGAAGGCCAAGAACCGCACCGGCACGTCCTCGGACGGCTCATTACGGCGCACAGAGCTGCGGTAAGTTCGATAACGGCCGCGGCGCTCCTGCAGCAACCCGAAGTCGATCTGCCCTGCCTCGTTGTAGACGACGATCTCACCATCGAGCACGGCACTCCTCCCGTTCAGCGCCTCGGTGAGGACACCGAGGAGGTCTGGGAACTCACCGGTGAAGTCGATCCCGTTACGGCTTGTCAACACCGTGGTGCCATCGGTGGCGATCCTCATGCAGGCCCGGTAGCCATCGAGCTTGTACTCGTATGCCCACTCCGCCCCCTCGCGCAGCCGGCCCCCATCCGGCTTGGCCAGCATCGGCTCCACCCACCCCGGAACGCCCGATCCGGCGTCGCCCCGGCCGCCTGCCGACTTCCGCGCCATCATGAGCTCCCGTCACCAATCAGACCAGGACGAACCACTCGACCGAGGCCCTTGCAACGACGGTAATTCGAATGGCCTAAACACGCCTGATTTCGTCGCCAGTCCGGGTGAGACCACCGGTTTTCGCCCACAACCCCGAGTACGACTGTTACATGCGCATGCTGGGATGCGACATCACAGCGACGACGAACCACGGAGGTGTGGCCTGTGCGGCCTGATCGAACCGTCGAGCTGCGCTGGGCGAGCGCTGCTCGACGACGGCGCCACGGTTCACGTCTCCCCCAAGCTCGCCAGCTTCGGCATCGACGAACGCCGCAGTATCGTCCCCCACGTCCTGGACTCCTTCGCCGCATGACGCCGGGCAGTCTTCAAATTCGTCGCCTCCACCCTCGCCGACCTCGACCGCATCGCCGATCTAGCCGAAACCCACCGCCTCGCCCCCGATCTGGGTCATGCCCGAAGGCGCCAGCGACATCGAGATCGCCGCCCGGACCCGGGACCTCGCCGGCGCGGTCGCCGCCCGCCGCTGGAAACTCACCACCCGCCTGCACATCCCCGCCTTCGGCGGCGCCCGCGGCCGCTGGCGACAGCAACAGCAGCGCAGGCCCACGTTCGAGTGGCCCACTCCGGGGAAGCTTGGCGTCACCGTTCCGCGCAACGACACCTTGTACAGTCCTGGCCGTCCCCGAGCGCTCGCATCGTTGACGGCGAGGTGCCGGTTGTGGTCACCGCAGCCGCGAGAAATACGACACGGACCCGCCCAACGCCGCGAACGCGTAAACACAGCCGAAAGCGTCCCGTGCCGATCTCTGACCCCGACATCCGCGCCGCCGTCACCACCTACCTCAAACACCACCCCGACGACGCGGCAGCCTTGATCGAGCCGCTCGCCCAGCTCGACCAAGGCTCCGGCTTCGCATCGCGCCGCACCTTCCCCATGCACGTCACCGTCGGCGCGCTCCTGGTCCGCCGCAACACCCACATCCTGCTCATCGACCACCGCGCGTACCGGATCAAACTCCAACCCGGCGGCCACCTCGAACCAATCGACAACGACTTGACCGAGGCGGCGCTCCGCGAACTGACCGAAGAAACCGGTGTCGACCCACAAAAAATCACGCTAACCTCGACGATCCCCGCCTATATCGAGTACGGCGCAGTCCCCGCCAGGCCAACGAAGAACGAGCCGCCCCATTTCCATCTCGACATCGGGTACACCTTCACCACCACCCATGCTGAGATCCAACAACTACAGGAATCCGAGGTAACCGGCGCGTCCTGGCTCACCTTGGCCGACGCCGAACAGCAACTCGGTAAACGCATCAACCGAGCCAGGAACATGCCCGCTCAGATCGGTTGACTCCAGGCCCGATCCCTGCGCACCCCGAAGCCAGCGCCGAAGCCGATCTCAGGACCACACGGGAGAACCGCACCCGATTCGCCGCCGCACAACGCACCATCGCGCTCCGGTGGCTCGCCGTGCTGTGGAGACAGCGTGGTATGCGAGGCGAAAACGTCGGCGCGCAGTACGAGCGGGGTCGCGCGAACCCTCAGCTGAGTCACGACCGGCTGTCGCCCGCCAGCGACATCAGTACGGATACCGCGTCGACGCCGGCGGCGAATCCGTGTACAGGTCGCCCAATCGTGGCAGAAGCAGAGTTGGCACACTGCTTCAGCAACCCCGCGCCGCGCCGGGGTGGACGGAGGAGAGATGGCTTACCTGGGCAGCTACATCGACAAGGCCGTACAGTCCTGGGCCAAGGACTTCGCCGAGGAAAACGGTCTGACCGACCTTCCTCGTTTGTACTGGAGCGTTGCCCTCTTCGACCGCGAGATACGGGCGTCTCCCTACAATGAGAGCTCCCCTTCGATTACATCGGCGACGATTGCTCGATGGGCGACGGCACTACATCTGGTTCACGTGCCGTCGACGAGCCACCTCGACGTCGGGAAAATCATCTATCGAGGAAAAGTAGATCAATGGAAGATCCAGATCTCCGCCGTCACCGACAAGGCCGCTAACAACCGCGCTTTGATAGAATACGAGGCGAACAATGCGAACTAATCATGGCTTGTCGAAAGTTTGAGGTCGCGAGCAGCTGAGAAAGCCCGCCGAAGCGAGTTCTCGAAATTCCGGCGCAGTTTCTCCTCATCTACGACAGTTCCGAAAAATCGACGGCGTTCGAATTCGTCATCCTGTGCCCGTCCGCTCTCCAGCTGCTCTTTCTTAGCGTCGACGGGCCGCTCATCCCGTTCGGCGCTCCGTCAGGGCAGTACCCGACATTTCTCTCTGACCTGGATTCTCTCACCACCGGCTCGAACCCCCTCCTAGCCAGGCTCTATCCCGGGGATGGGCCCCGTCTGGCCACGTTGCCCTGCGATCTGGTCTGGGCTACGACCCGGGCTGCTGAAGCGAACGACTGCCTATCGCCACGGCGGGGACCTTCACAGTTGCCGGTGGTCGACTGGCCAGAGACTTCCGGTGAGATTCGTGGCGCCCCAGAGCGCACGCGTGCCCACGCCGCGGTCGTCGACGGCGGGGACGTGCGCTCGTGCGGCCACACGGGCGGCCTGGCGGAATACGCGCTCAGCGCGTCGCTCGGTCCGCTAGGCGAGCAGGTCTGGATCCTGACCTGGCTGCGCGACGACCGCGAGACGTAAAGGAACGCATTCCTCGCGTACGGAGATTTGGCGTCCAGATCTGTCGGCGATTTCGTATCAGCCGGGCATGTCGATTAGTTGGGCGATCTCGGCGGTGGTGCGGGGTGTGGGGTGTTGGTAGAGGTCGAAGATGCGACCTGTGTGCTGGGTTGGGGGGTGGTCGGTGAGGGCTTGTGCGCCGAGGGCGCGGATGGTGCTGAGTGCGGCGTTGAGCGGTAGGGCTCCGGCGGGGGTGGCGGTGAGAGCTGAGACTGTCGGGGCGGTGAGGGCGATGGTGGCCCAGTCGACGGTGGTGAAGGCCTGGAGGGGGATGTGGTCGTCGAGGACGTCGGTCAGGGCGAGGCGGATGCCGGTGTGGCCGGCAGGGAGTTCGCGGAGCCGTCGGAGCACGGCAGGTTGTCCGGTGAGGGCGTGGGCGGGAACGGCGAGCTGGAGGCGTCCCGGCTGTATGCCGCTGTCGGCGGCGAGGGTGGTGAGGGTGTCCAGCAGGGGCTCGTCGTGCACGGTGCTGCCCGGCAGGCTCAGCAGCAGGGTGGGCGCAGTGTCGCGAGCGGCCGCCCATATGACGACGTCGTCAGCCCCACGGGTGAGAATATGCGGGAGTGCCGCGGCCAGGAGTCCGGTGTGGTCGGCGAGGTCGGTGATGTCGCACAGGTCGCGGCGGGTCTCGTCGGGACTTAGCCAGTAGGGCTGAGGGCGGACGGCGGCGAGCCGGCCGTCGGCGGTGTGGATGGGCTGGTAGTCCATGTGCAGGGTGCCGGTGTCGAGTGCGGTGGCGAGTTCGGCGAGGAGTTCGAGCCGGTGGTGGTCGTCGCGGCCGGGTTGGTGTGCGGGTGGGTCGGCGTGGATCCAGGGGGCGCGGTGGTCGTCGGTGTCGTGCAGGGCGCGGCGGGTGCGGCGCAACAGGTCGTCGAGGGTGTCGGCGGGGTGAGCTTCGGCGATACCGATGCGCGGTCGCAGGCGGATCTGGTGGGCGTCGATCCGGACGGGATCCTGGAGCCAGTCGGAGAGTTGTTTGACCAGGTGGATCACGGTGGTCCAATCGGTGAGGTCGTAGAGCAGCACGAGGACGTCGTCGCCGTGGCGGCCGACCAGCTGCCGGTGGCGGGCCGGGTCGTGCACACCGCGGATCCGCGCGTGTAGCTGGCTCAGCAGCCGGGCGCGCAGGTCGTGCGGGAGGACGTGGTCGAGGTGGGCCCAGCCGGTCAGGCGGATGGTCAGCAGTGCCGCGGGTTCTGGGGTGTCGGTGAGGATCCGGCGGGTCTGCTGGGCGAAGGCGACTTCGGTGAGCAGGCCGGTGGTGGGTTCGATGTCGATGCCGTGTTCCAGTGCCCGCACGAAGGTGACGTTGCTCAGCACGACAGTGACATCGCCGTCTTCAACGTGGTCGTGGTCGCGGCCGATGGTCGCGGTGGCCCACCGCGGTGGTTGCTGGGCGTCGGCACGGATCCGGAACTCGGTGGTCACCTGGGGAAGATCCGGCAGGCCGTGATGGTTGTCGCGAGGCAGCGTGGCGAGCGCGCGGCGGAGCTCCTCGGCGTCCTCGTCGTAGAACGCCAGCTCTGTCACCGGGGCTTCGCGTAGTTGGGCGAGCGGTCGGCCGAGCAGGGTCACGGCTGCGGAGTTGGCGTCGATAATCTTTCCGTTTTCGTCGAGGCGCAGGACCGCGGTGATGGCGCTGGTGACCGCCGCACGGAACCGGCGGGCCCGGGTGCCGTCACCGGTCACGGCCAGCCCCAGGTTCAGCACCGCGGAGGTGAGCGCGGTCTGGTCGTCACGGACCCGCTCCTGCAGCCCTTCGGCGAAGCCGCTGCTGAACTCCCCCACCACCCGGGCTGTGACCGCGCGGCGGGCGCGCGGGGTGAACTCGGCGGCCAGGTCCGACAGCAACGACACACACAGCCCGAGGTTGTCGGCGCTGAGCCGGTGACCGTGGGCCAGGTCGTAGCCGATCTCGGTGGGACTCGCCCACTTCCCTGTCGGTGTCAGCATCTTGCCGGGGTCCGGGACCGGTGCGCCGAGCGCGGCCAGCAGCGCGGCGGTCCAGCGGCCGAACAGGCGCTCGGCATCCGCGCGGTGCAGTGCCAGGCAACTCGTGGCAGTGAGCGTGCGGTACCAGCGGCGGCCGAACTCGAGTGCGTCGTCGACGGTGAGCTCCAGGCCAGGCTGCAGCGGGTTGGCCGCCTCCGCCACCGCCGCGGTGATCATCGCCTCCACGTCCGGGTCGCTGATCACGGGGTCGGCGCTGACGTCCCATTCCGCGGTGATCGGTGCCTCGAGCGCATCCACCACGACCGGCGGTTGCTCGACACAGGCCCGTGGATCGGGTCGGTTGGGCGGGTTGTGGTGGTGGTCGTCGCTGGGCAGGGGCGCCGGTGTAGTCATCGATCCGTCCCTTCGCGTCGGGTGCCGTTGCCGGAATCAGGTGCGTAGATCTCGCGCGTCAGGTCCTTCTTCGCGCGGGAGATGTAGGACCGGACGGTGGCGCAGCTGACACCCAGGTATTCGGCGATGTCCTCCAGGCGCCAGCCCTTGTCCAGGAACGTCAATGTCAAGCCGAGGTGACGGGGAAGGCTGCCGAGCGCGTGCACGAACAGCATGCGCTGGCCCGGCCGCAACGGCGTCCAGGACCCGACCGGTGCCGACTGGCCCGACGCGGGCTGGGATTCGTCGATCTCGGCGTGGCCGAAGTTCTTGTCCCGCAACGCGTCTACAGCCTTGTTCCGTGCCACTCGGTACAGCCAGGGCAATTTCTCGCCACGGATCGTGTGCCAGTTGACATACAGCGCGAGCAGCGCCTCGCCGACGACGTTGTCGTGATCCACCATCGGCGCGGTCCGGCGAACGAACTGGGTGAGCCCGGCGCGTTTCTCGCTGACGATCATCGAGCACTCCAGGTAGTCCTGCTCTGTCCACGGTGGACGTGCCGGCGGGTGAGCCGAGTCGGTCACTCGACGCCCTGCGCATGCGGCGGTCCCAGCACGACGGTCAGCACGACGCCCGGAGCGATCAGCCCCACACCTGCCACCTGCGCGGCGCCGAGGTTGGTGCTCAGGCCGCGGAGAACGCGGGTCAACACCCGGGTCTGGATCATCGCGACCCACCACGCCAGCAGCATCGTCGCCACGCACCGCCCTGCTCGGGCCAAGCCGGGCCGGGTATGGCCCCAGCCCATCGCGGCGAACGCCGCGATGATCAGCAGCGGTGACCAGTTCGGGGACATCTCGGGGTTTTCCTTTCATCGGGATCTGAGTCGACCGGCCCGCCCGGGGGAAAGCGTGCCGGCACCTGTTACTCGGCAAAACCGGCTGATATTGATCTCGTATCCCTCGAAAGAACACACACCACCCCGAACGAATGAACACGACCGCCGCAACGCCACCGAACCGCGCAGGCTTCTCACTCGGGTCGGTGACGCCCTTCGGCCATTCCCGCGACCGCGGGACACTCGCCGGCAACCCCCTGCCTGGAGGATGCAACCGGCAACTTGCCGTTGCTAGCCTCAAACTTCGACGAAAGGAGCACATGTGCCGGACGAGAACGCTCCCCCGGCGCAACCTCCCCTCGATCCCGAGAAACCCAGCATCGCCCGCACCAACGACTACCTCCTCGGCGGCTCCTTCAACACCCCCGTCGACCGCGCCTTCGCCGAACGCATCCTCCAAGTCCTCCCCGCCGCGCGCACGATGGCTGTGGACAACCGCAACTTCCTCTACCGCGCCGTCACCTACCTCGTCGAGCACGGTGTCCACCAGTTCCTCGACCTCGGCTCCGGCGTCCCCACCGTCGGCAACGTCCACCAGATCGCCCGCCAGCACGCGCCTGACGCAGCTGTCGTCTACGTCGACAACGACCCCCTCGCGGTCGCTCAGAGCCGGCGCCTGGCGGCCAGAGAGCCCACCACCACTGTCGTTGTCGAGGCTGACCTTCGACGCCCTGCCGCCGTCCTCGGACACCCGGCGGTCCGCGGCGTGCTCGACTTCACCCAGCCCATCGCGGCGCTGATGATCGGTGTCCTGCACTTCATCCCTGACCACGACCAGCCCGGCGACATCGTCGCCGGCTACCGCGACGCGCTCCCACCAGGCAGCTATCTCGGCTTATCCCACCTGACCGTCGACACCGCCTCAGCCGAGCTTCGATCCCAGGTGCACCGTTGCATCGCGGAGTACCGCCACAGCACCCACTCCCTGGTGGCGCGCACTCGTAGCGCCGTCGCCAGCTGGTTCACAGGACTGGAAATCGTTTCGCCGGGCGTCACCGTCACCCACTCCTGGCGGGCAGCGGGTGATGCCCCCGCCAGCCCCGACCACGACCTCGTCCTCGGCGCCGTCGCCCGCCTGCCGTGACGGTCGCGAAGTACTCCGCCACCGCGGGCGGAAGAAGCGGGGGTTCCGCGCTTGTCCGTCACTTCACGACGACCCGCCACACCCCTCGTTCCGCACACGATCATGAACGAGGCTCGCAAAGCCACGCCGTTGCCCGATCGGGTAATTGAGGACGGTTCCGGTGGCGAATCTGCCAGGGATCCGATGTCCACGATTGGAAGTGTCCACCGAGGCGAGGGGCCTTGATGAAGCGGTGCTTCAACCCCAGCGAGTACATGCTCAGCCCCCAAGTCCGCTCGTGGATTGGTGACTTCGCGGAGATCGTAATCCGGCACCACTCCTGCGCAAACGTGCGGGGTAGTGCCTGCTCACCGTTCGATCCCCGCGTCGGTGGGCACCAAGAGGACTTCTTCGACCAGATGCTCGGCCCGCACCGATGCGACAACCTGGCCGAATACCTGGGAAAGCACAATTCGTGGATCGACCCACCCACTCTTGGCGGGGAATGTTTGGCCGAGGGGCAGGAATTCGCGGTACCGGACATGATCACGCACCGGGCACCCCCTGACCCAGGCGAGTTCTACGAAGTGAAGCCGAACTCGGCCGATGGAAAATACAAGGGCCGGCGCAAGGTTGAGGTGTTCAACCAGACCATCGCCCGCCACCACCTGCCTTACGTCGCGGGGACCCGCTACGACGTCGACGAGAAGCGCCTTCTGGTGCACGGATACCACTGGCTGGGGCAGTATCGGCTGTTCCTGCACTGGTGGCGCGCCGAACCAGGATTGCTTCTCTACGAGTTCTGTTTCGAATTCGATTCCGTGCTGGAGAATGTCCCGGAGGAGCTCATCAGGGCAATCATCATCGCGATGATCCTCGTCGTCCTTGCCGCGGGTTTATCGCTCCCTTGGCCACGCTCTCGATCAGATCGGCCGCATCGCACCGTCCCCGTTGATGGCGACGATGGGCCCGCCGGACGGGATCCCTGCCATCGACGACGTGCGCGGGTTCTGGTACGTGTGGTCGCTGGCCAACCACCGCGCCATGCGGCAAGGCCGGACGTTGCCGATGTTCGCGGCCATGGTCGTCGGCAGCGACCTGCCGGAGGCTTGGGAACCAGGTGACTCACGGCCCTGGCAATGGGACCAGCGCACGATGGAGTCGATCGGCGATATCGCACCCGACGGGCGTTTCGTGCCCGAGGGTGACGCGATCCGGGCGCTGGAATTGGACGAGGTGCTGGGCTGGACCGAACCACTGGAAGCCAACCCGGACTCGCGGGCGGCCGTGGAGGCACTGGCCGCGACCGGCCTCTTCCTTGATGAGACCGGGGAACCCATCGACGTCGAACGCACGATTGTCGAGGCTTTCGGAACCTACCTCGCGGCCGCGGCCGCTGGTTCGAAAAGTCCGTCGCTGACGGCTCCGAGGACGAGCCCAGCGCCTAGAGCCGATCATGGAGTGCGGCCATTGCCGGCGCCGCGGGCGTCGCCGACATCCGTCCTGGACTCGCCCTTGCCAGCGAAGGGAAGAACCCGAGGGCGCGTGGCGTCGTACCCCGCCCGCGGCCACCTTCCCGGAGACATGACGAGCAGCGCTATCGACCTCGGCACGGCGCGGGTCCCTGACACTTCGCAACTTCCAGCACCTGAGCGGTACCTAATCACGAGTCGGCACGAGAGATCCGCGTGCGACGCAGAGCCCGGGCCGCGCCCTCGGTTCCTGCTGCGACTTCCCGGTTAAGCAGCTCCAACATCCCCTGCTCGGCAGGCACATCAGGCAGTCGCGCGGCGGCGTAAAGGTCGCCGTTGTCGGCGAGTTGGCGCAACTGCTTCAGGTCCCCGCGCTCGGCCAGAAGACGCACCAAGACGTCGGCGGCGTGATCGTCGCCGAGGTCGGCGAGTTCACGCAGCCCGCCACGAAACGCGAGGCCCACTACGTCCTCGACGAGATCCTCGGCAACGCCACCGACATCCCGATCACCGAGCACGCGACCGACACCCACGGCGTCACGCTGGTCAACTTCGGGCTCTTCGACCTGCTCGGGCTCCAGCTGTCGCCCCGAATCAGGGACCTGGGCAAGATCACCCTCTACCGGGCCGGGGCGAAAGCAGCGGCCGAGTCGGCGTTCCCGCTGACCGGGCCGCTGCTGACCCGCAAGCTCAACACCGACCTGATCGCCGAGCACTGGGACGACCTGCTGCGGCTGGCCGGGTCGCTGAAGTTCGGGCACGCCACCGCGTCCCTGCTGGTCGGGAAGCTCTCGGCGTCCGGGCGGCAGAACGCGCTCGCCGCCGCGCTCAAGGAATACGGGGCGCTCCGGCGCACGGTCTACGCCGCCCGCTACCTGTCGGATCGGGCGTGCCGGCGGAAGATCTCGCGGCAGCTGAACAAGGGTGAGTCGCTGCACGCGCTGAAGCGGGATCTGCTCTACGCCCACGAGGGCATGGTCCGGGCGCGGCACCTCGAGGGCCAGACCGAGCAGGCGTGGTGCCTCACGCTCGTGACGAACGCCGTGGTCACCTGGACGACCGAGTACTACGGCCTGGCCGTCGAGCAGATGCGCGCGGCCGGACGCCGCATCGACGACGAGGTCCTGGCCCACATCACCCCGGCACACAGCGAGAACATCAACTTCTTCGGCGCCATCGAGGTCGACATCGACGGCGAACTCGCCCAGCTCGGCCCCACCGGCTACCGGCCGCGGCGCGTGCGCGACACCCTCTTCTGACAGCCCTCGACCGACGGTGGGTAGCCGCGTGTCCCCGGATGGTGGCGCGCGCGGCGGGAGGGTGAGGATGTCGGGATGGATCTGGATGTTCAGGCGGGTGTGCTGCCGTTCGAGGGCGGCGACCTTCTGCCGTTTCTGCTGTGCGAGTTTTCCCAGAGCGGGCGGTGACCGGAGCCGAACCGTATTTCGGTCGGAAAGAGGGGTCGTTCGGCTCAGGTTATGGGGCGAGCAAAGCACGCAGTCTTTGCAGAGCGCTGTGTCCGCGCGCAGCGACCGTGTGAAGACCGTGGCTATCAGCAGCTCGGAGGACCCGTTGGAGTTGATGCGGGAGCCGTCGTTGCTCAGCTGCGCGGAGCGCGCCATTGAGTACTTCGGTTGCGCCGGTGTGGTCTCCCATGGCGGCCAGGGTCTCGCCGTGGGTGACGTGTTCGATGACCTGCCATTGCGGGGCCGCGGCGTCGGCCGCTGCGGGTCGGGACAGGACGTGTAGGGCGTCGGTGGGACGGTCGAGGGCCAGCAGGCCGCGGGCGTGGATTTCGCGTAGCGAGAATGGGTTCAGCAGCATGCCATCGTGGTGCGCGGTGTCGTCGAGTACGCGGCGGCATTCGGTGATTGCGGCGGTGAAACGTGGTTCGTGGTGTGCTTCGCCGGCCGCGCGGGCGAGCAGCGCGAATGCGGTGCCGCGGTCTTCGGGCGTGGTGGCGATTGCGGTGGCGTGGTCGAGGCGGGCGATGGCGGCGGGAAGCCGTTCGGCTTTGCGGAGTTCGTTGCCGTGCATGCGCAGGGTGTGCCCCAGAAAGCCGGGGTCGTCCAGATGGCGGACGAGCAGGAGTGCTTTGCCGGTCCAGACAGCGGCGCCGGTGAGGCGTTCCTCGGGCAGGACCGTGCCCAGAGAAACGCCCAGAGATAGGCGACCGTGGGCCAGCAGCCGGAGGGTGTGCCGATCGAGGCGGCCTTCGGCGGCGCGTGCTTCGAGCCGCGCGACCAGTGGCCACAGCTCGTTCACGGCATCGACGGCGCGGCCGGCTTGGCGGGCGATGTCGGCCAGCCGGATGACGCTGTCGCCGAATTGGACGAGCGCGGCGAAGTCGGCGTCGTCGGGGTCGGTGACGCCGAGAAGGTGATACGGCAGGCCGAGACGGTGCGCCAGGTGCTGTCTGGCGCGGACCCCGTCGAAGGACCGCTTCCCTGTCTCGATCATCGCGATATAGGACTTGTCGTAGTCCAGCAGCTGAGCGAGGTCCTGTTGGGACAGGTCGTTGATGGCGCGGTAGGCGCGGAGGATGGTCGGCAGGTTTCGTGAGGCGAACGCCGTGGCGGCGGCGGGATCGGACCACATCCACACTGCCGGAGCGAGCCGCGGTGGTGCGGTGGTGAGAGAGGCGGTGCCGCTGCGGCAGGCTGGACACACCGCCGAACTGTCGAAGCCGCCGAGGCGGTGTCCGCAACGTTCGCACCGCCGGTCCACAACAGACCTACCCGACCGCACTGTCCGCGCCGAGCCGGGTGAACCAGGCCGCGATCGAGCGTTTGTAGCCGTCGGGCATGACCAGGTCCGGGACCTCGTCGGCGGTGAATTCGCCGACGCGCTTGTGTTCATGACTCAGGACAGGCGCAGCATCAGTGGTGGCACGGCAGCCGTAGGTCACGATGAACACGTTCTTCTTCGCCACGGTGATGTCGTACATCCACGAATCGAGGATCTCCACGACATCGACGCTGATCCGCGTCTCCTCGTAGATCTCGCGGGCCACGCATCGCTCCGGGGTCTCGCCGAGTTCGACGCGGCCGCCTGGCAGTTCCCACTCGCCGCGTTCGTTGTGCAGGAGCAGCACGCGGCCCGAGCGCACGACGACGCCTTTGATGGAGACCGGGTAGTCAGGCATCGCCGGCATACCTCCCTGCACAGGGGTGGACGAGGTGATCAGCACCGTAGCAGGCACCTGGCGCGACAGACCGCTGACAATCTGTCAGTGGACACCGACAGTGAGAGACCGGTTGTGTTGGAAGCCAGCCACACGACGAAGGAGGTGCTGGATGACCAAGCCGGGGCTCGCCGATCTGATCAGCTCGCCGCTGAACGTCCGCAGCCCGGACGCCACGGAGCGGATCACCGCGGCCCTGGCTGAGCACGGCGTCGCCGTGTTCGACGGTGTCAACGACCGAACGGCGCTGCTTCGCCTTGCCACCCAGCTCGGCTCGATCGCAACACATCCGCACAGCGATCCCAGTGGCATCACCACGATCACGACTCGACCGGGTCCGCTTCGCGCGGGCGCAGCCGCGTTCACTGACCGTGACCTGACGCCGCACACCGACCGCTCGAGCCTGCCCTATCCCCCGGCTCTGGTGCTGGCGGTATGTGCGCGGGCCGCACCTCGCGGCGGAGAGAGCCTCCTGGTCAACGGACGGGCGGTGCACGCGACGCTCTCGGCACAGGCACCCGAGGCAGTAGCGGACTTGGCCGGCGAGCGCAATGTGCTGTTCGGCGGCGCAGCCGGGCATCTCGGATCCGTCTTCGAACCCCAACCCGAAGGCCGCGTCGCGATACGCCTGCGGATGGACGAGCTGGCGCAGTTCTCCCCACGGACCCAGAGATGGCTTCCCCAGCTACGGCAGGCGATTCTCGACCACTCCGACGCGCTGGCGCTCCCCGCAGGACGTGGATACGTAGTGAACAACCGGTGGTGGCTGCACGGACGCCACCACTTCACCGGCGACCGGATGATGTGGCGGGTCTTGCTCGATCCCCCTCCGGGTCGCATTACTCCGGGATTTCTTCCCGAACACTCCAGCACTCTGCGCGACCATCGCCCGGCGACCGCCGACACCACGTAACTTTCAGGCCACAGCGCGGTATTCAGCTCTATCACCGCCATATCTGACCACTTTCCGTCACATCGACAGCGCCGTAAGCGTCACCGGTGTATGGACCCCGGCACCGCTGCCGGCAAGCGGAACCAGAGCCTGATTCTCTTTACCTGAACACGGAAAGTCCCATGCGATGACGACTTCTCACACCTACCGCATCGACCTGCCGAACCCAGTGCTGATCATTCTCGTCGGGTTGCAGGGATGTGGAAAGAGCACTCTGGCGTACCGGCATTTCGCGCCGACGGAGATCCTGTCGATGGACGATTTTCGTGCTCGAATGTGCAACGATCCAGCCAGTCAATCGAACAGCGCCGCAGCACGCAGGCACCTGCTTGACATTCTTCGTCAGCGCCTGCGAAACGGGGTCACCACCGTGGTCGATTCCACGAACCTCCGAACCGGTCAGCGTGGGGTACTTCTCGCCATAGCACGAGAATTCAGCGTCCCCACCGTGGCTGTCGTGTTCACGGCGAACGCCGAGTGGTGCCGGGAACGCATCGACGACCGGGCAAGCATCATCCGCGACGAGGTACTCGCGCAAAATGCTGTTCTGCTGACGCAAACGCTACGCAACATCGACCACGAAGGTCATTCCGCTGTATTCCTGCTCGGCGCGGAGCAGACAGGGTCGATCGTATTCAAGCACGCATGGCCCGTCGATCCAGACCCGGGCCGCTGGTTCGAGGTCGAGCAGGTTCGCCCAGTCAACTGGGCCTACCGGTGCCCTGCCGACGAACTCCGGCGCCACCCCACAGTCCTCGCCGAACTCCGGCCGACTCGAGTTTTCCTCGCCCGTGTGGCCGCAGATCTTGCGGTGGCCGCGCGCACCGCGTCAGCCATCCCGGAGAACCTGCCACGGTCCGGCACCGAGGTGCGTGTCCGGCTACCCCACTGCCTTCCGATTCACCTCGTCGCTGGGACACGCGGCTGGGAGCGCCTATCGCCAGAGGCCGGGTGAACTACGCGGCTTGACGCGCCCGGCAGCACGGACCGCAGCGCCTTTGCGCATCGACCAAGCAACAGCCACGACGAAAGGACGAATGATGAGTCCTCAACCAGCGAGGATGACACGGGGCAGGGCGAGCGACCTGGCCCACGGTCGTTACCGCATCGGTGACGGCAGTTTCTCCTTTGCCGCGGCGCACCGCATCTCCAGCTTGCCCGCCGCGCACAAGGCCGCTCGCCGCCATGGCCACACCTTCACCGTCGACGTCGAACTCACCGACGCAGAACTCCAGGCTCCCGGCTTTGTCGCCGACTTCGCCGACCTCGCACCTGTCGGCGACTACCTCAAACGCGAACTGGACCACCGAGACCTCGACACACTGTTCACGTTCGATACCACCACGGACGCGCTCGCCCAGCACATCACCGCCTGGTTTCTCGCGCACATGCCCCCCGACTGCGGCAAACAGCTCCACGCAGTCCACGTCGCCATCGGCGCAAGCCCACGGGCTCAACAAGCCGACGAGGCGTCCTTCACGTTCGAGGCTGCTCACCACCTGAATGGACTGCCGAATGGGCACAAGTGCGGCCGGGACCACGGCCACTCTTACCGAGTCGACCTTCACCTGGCCCCGCGGACAGATCTTCGTCGCCGCACCCGCCTGTGCGCCCTCCTGGCGGCCTACCTCGACCAGTGCATAGATCACCGTGACCTGAACGGCGTGCTCGACTTCCCGCCGACGTCCGAACTGCTCGCCGAGTACCTGTACGCGTGCCTGGTAGATCGGGCCGGCGCCCGGGACGCCGCGTCCGTCCACGCGGTCCGCGTGTGGGAGTCGCCCCGCCGATGGGCGGAGTTCTCGCAGGACGAGCGGATCGGCCAGTGCTGAGCACACTGGCCGCCGACGAGTTGCTCGTCGCGGAGACGTTCGGCCCGACCGTGCAAGGCGAAGGACCCTCGACCGGACGCCGTGCGGTGTTCATCCGGTTGATGAACTGCAACCTCAGCTGCAAGACCTGCGATACCCCGTACACCTGGGACGGCACCCGCTTCGACCTGGACGCTGAAACCACCGTCACCTCGATCGGCGATCTGCTGGCGTGGGCGACGGCGCAGCCGGTCGACATGGCGGTGATCACGGGCGGCGAACCGCTGATCCAGCAGCGCCGCCTGACCGCGCTCGCACGGGGGCTCGCGGACGCCGGGCTGCAGGTGGAGGTCGAGACCAACGGCACGATCCCGCCCACGCCGGACCTGCTGGCGTGGGTGACCCGCTTCAACGTCTCCCCGAAACTGTCGACCTTCGGCGCCGGGATGCCGGTCTCCAGACGGATCAAGGGTCAGGTGCTCCGCCAGTTCGCGGTCAGCGGCCAAGCGGTGTTCAAATTCGTCGTCTCCACCATCGGCGACCTCGACGAGATCACCGAGCTCGTCGCCGACCACGAACTGGAGACGGTCTACGTGATGCCGGAAGGGCGCACCGCCGCCGAGATCACCCGGCGCCTGGGCGAGATCGCCGACGAGGCCA
Source organism: Amycolatopsis sp. cmx-4-54 (assembly GCF_046548895.1). NCBI lineage: Bacteria > Bacillati > Actinomycetota > Actinomycetes > Pseudonocardiales > Pseudonocardiaceae > Amycolatopsis > Amycolatopsis sp. cmx-4-54. The sequence continues at coordinate 444,585 of NZ_JAEBEJ010000001.1, read as the reverse complement.
TCGCACGGGGCTTTCACCTCACCACGCGGCTGCAGCTGCTCGCCTGGGGAGACCAGCGTGGCCGCTGACCCCGCCGCCCGCTGTCGCGCCGAGGTGCCGCCGTACGGCTCTCCCCGTGGCGTGCTGATCACCATCGAGGGGCTCTGGGGCGCAGGAAAGACCACGACCGCCGCCGCGTTGGGCGAGCGGCTGAACGCCGCCGGGTTCTCGACCCGCGTCCTGCACTACGGGCCCCGCCACGGCGTCGTCGAACGCCTGTCGAGCATGCTCGAGGGCGCGCCGTTGCGCCGCCGCGACGGCCTCGGTGGCTATGCCGAGCCCCACCACGCCACGGTCGACGTGCTGCTACGCCTGAGCCGGGAGGCCTACCACCACCGGATGCACTACCGGTCGGCCCTGGCCGAGCACGACGTCGTGATCGTCGACCACGGCGTGTACTCCAAGCTCGCCTACGCCCTGACGGTGCTGACCGAGCAACACCCCGACCAGGACCCAGCGCTACTGCTGGCGCACGTCCGGGCGGTCACCGACCCGTGGTTCCAGCACCCCGACGTCGCGCTGTGGCTGGACATGCCCTGGCCACTGGCCCGCGAACGGGCCGTCACCCGCGGCCACGGCGGCGGCAACCCCGGCTCAGTGGAGCGGCTGCTGTTCCTGCCCCACTTCGCCCACGCCTACCGCACGGTCACCGCCGCGCATCCCGACCGCGTCCGGCGCATCCGGGTCGGCGTGCGGAGCACGGCGAGCGTGCTGGCCGAGATCGACGAGCTGCTCTCCCCCGTGCTGCACACCCAAACAGGAGCCCTGCGATGACCGAAAACCGGATCCCCGAGGTACTGCTGTTCTCCGCCGGCCTGGACTCCTACCCCGCCTGGCACTACCTCGGCCGCCCGCCAGGCCTGTACTTCGACCTCGGTCACCGCTACGCCAGTCAGGAACGCGCCGCCATCGCCGCGCTCGCCGACGCCGCCGGAATCAAGGTCGAGATCAGCGACGAACTCCGGCTCGGAGCGTGGGAAGCCGAGGACGCGATCATCCCGCTGCGCAACGTGCACCTGGCGATGCTCGCCGCCAACCGCGCGGACACGGTGTGGTGCGTCGGCGTCAAGGGCGACCACACCCTCGACAAGAGCCCCGGCGCGTTCGCCGACATGGACCGGATCATCGCGCGCTTCTCGGGACAACAGGTCCGGGTCGACAGCCCATTCTGGGACATGACCAAGACCGAGATCGTCGCCTGGTACCTCGCGCAAGGCCTGCCAGTCGAGCACCTGTTACTGACATTTTCCTGCAGCCGCACCGACAACAGCACCGTCCACTGTGGCCGGTGCCCCAGCTGCCTGCGCCGCTGGACGTCCCTGGCCAACAACGGCGTCGAGGCCGAGTTCGAGCAGCAGCCCTGGACCTGGGATCGGGTCCGCGAGTTCTACGTCCCGGCCATGCGCGACGGCCGATACCCCGACCACCGCGCGCAGGAGTTCTTCGGCGCGCTGGCCACCGTCGGCACGGCCGTGGCGAGCTGACCAGCCCTGCCGACCCGAACGAGGAGCACTCCATGAAGGCCTACATCGCCGCACCGCTGTTCTGCGACGCGGAGAAAGCGTTCAACCTCCAGGTCGACGCCGCGGTCCGCGCCCTCGGCCTCGCCACCTTCCTGCCCCAGCGCGACGGCGGCGAGGCCGCCCCGCTGGTGCGCCAGGGCCTGGACGAGGACACCGTCCGGCGCCGGCTCTACGAGCTGGACTGCGCCGCGATCGCCGAGTGCGCGATCTTCGTGTTCATCCTCGACGGCCGCGTCCCCGACGAGGGCGGCTGCGTGGAGCTCGGCATGGCCCGCGCCCGCGGCGCGGACTGCTTCGGCCTGCAGACCGACTCGCGCCGCTTCGGCGGCACCGACTCCAACAACCTGATGATCGACTACTCGCTCAACGGCGGCATCGCCCACTCGATCGACGAACTCAGCACACTCCTGCGCACCCACGTCGACGCGCTCACGCCGACCCCCTGAGCAAACCTGTCCAACCCGACCATCGCTGATCCGACAAGGAGCCTTGCCATGCCCTTAGGCGTCAACCTCTGCTTCGCCGTCAAACGGATGCCGGAACCGGAACGCTGGGCCGCGTTCGTCCGTGAAGACCTCGGCCTCGACCACGTGCAGTTCACCTTCGACCTGCTCGACCCCTGGTGGCCCGACGAGCAGCGCTCCCGGCTGGCCCGCCGGGTACGCGATGCAGCCGCGGCCTACGACCTGATCATCGACTCGTGCTTCGTCGGGCTCGCGCACTACGTGCCCAGCGGCCTGCTCGACCCGGACGCCGACGCCCGCGCCGCCGCCCTGACCTGGTGGCAACGCGCGATCGACCTCACCGCCGAGCTCGGCGCACCGGCGGTGGGCGGCCCGATGGGCACGATCAGCGAGGCGGACTCCGGCGATCCCGACCGCCGAGCCGACCGCCAGGACGAGCTCGTCGACCACCTCGAACGACTCGCCCGCCGCGCCTCCGACGCGGGAGTGCGCGACCTGCTGGTCGAGCCGACCCCGATCCTGCGGGAGTACCCGGCCTCCATCGAGGACTGCCAGACCCTGCTCACCGCCTTGCGCGGACGCGGGATCACCAACGTGGGGCTCACGCTGGACACCGGCCACGCGGTGTTCCAGCGGCTGCACGGCACCGACGCCGGGATGGAGAGCTGGATCCACAGACTCGGCTCGAACATCCGGCAGATACACCTGGACAACACCGACGGCCACGGCGACCCGCACTGGGGCTGGCCGCACCCGCAGGGCACCTTCGACGTCGGCGCCCTCGCGGCCTGCCTCACCGACAACCAGCTGTCCGATATTGCAGTGATCCTGGAGGTCTACCCGCGGTTCGAGGACGACTCCACCGAGGTACTGAAGCTGATCACCAGCTCCGTCGAGCACTGCCGCCGCCACTTCCCCGCCTCCGCAGGAGAGGAGGTGGTCCGCGATGCTGTCACTGGCTGAGCTGTACCCGCGTGACCGGCTCGCGGTCGAGGTGTCGCTGTGGTCGGCCGACCTGGCAGCGCTCGGCGCGGACGTCGCTCGCCTGGCCCCGTACGCCGACGTCTTCCACCTCGACGCCTCCGACACCCGCTTCGTACCCAGCCCGCTGTTCTTCCCCGATCTCGTCGCGGCGTTGCGCCCGTACACCGCCGTGCCGTTCCACGTCCATCTCATGGCCGAGCGCGCCCTGCCCTTGGCCGACGCGTTCGCCCGCGCCGGAGCGGACTTGCTGTCCGTGCACGCCGAGGCCGACGATGTCCGTGACGCCCTGCGGGGGATCCGCGCGCTCGGCGGCGCCGCCGGGCTCGCGCTGCGCCTGGACACCCCCCTCGACACCGTCACCGTGTATCTCGACGACGTCGACTTCGTGGTCCTCATCGGCACGCCGCTGGGCACCAAGGGCACCGCGATGGACCCGGCCGCGCCGGATCGTGTCCGGCACCTGCGGGCACTGGCAGCCAGCGCGGGCCGAGACCGGCTGCCGGTCATCGCCGACGGCGGCATCCGCGACAACACCGTTCCCGCGCTCGCCGCCGCCGGCGCCGACGCTGTGGTCGCCGGATCGCTGCTGCTGGGCAGCGACGACCTCGCGGCCACCACCACCTGGCTGCACAACCAGCGGCGCGACCCGGTGTTCGCCGAACACCGCGCCGAGGTGCGACCGTGACACCGGCCGCGACAGGGCCGCTGGATAGCTGGGTGGTCAGCGTCGATCTGTGGGGGACGCTGATCACCTACGGCGATCGCGACGCCGAAGCCGCCTGGCGGATCCGTGAATTCGAGACCGTGCTCACCGAGTTCGGCCACGACCTGCCCGCAGACCAGGTTCGTGAGGCGATCCTCGCCGTGCGCGCGGATACCCAGCAACGCCAACGTGAGACCGGGGAACAACCTCCGGTGCGCGGCCAAGTCGAGCAGATGCTCACCGTCATGGGCCTGCCCCTGGACACGCGCCTGGTCGACACCCTGCTCGTGCCGCACACACACGCGGTCCTGCGGGCATGCCCCGATCTCATTCCCGGTGCGCACAGCGCGCTCTGGGCGCTGCGGCAGGCCGGAGCACGGCTCGTGCTGACCTCCAACACCCTCGCCACCCCGGCGTCGGTGTCCCGGCTCATCCTCGACGACCACGACCTGACCACGGTGTTCGACGAGACGGTCTTCTCCTCCGACGTCGGGGTGGCGAAACCCTGCCGCGAAATGTTCGCCGCGGCCGCGGCAGGCACGGCCCTGGACCGGGTCGTGCACGTCGGCAACAGCCTGACGACCGACATCCACGGCGCGCTGGACGCCGGATGCCGCGCGGTGCTGTTCAACCCGCGCGGCAAACCCTGCCCCGCCGGCGTGCGGGCCATCACCAGCCTCGACCAGATGCCCGACGCCGTCCTGGCCACCTGCGCCTGAACCCGCCACCGATCCAAGGAAAACCGTTGATGATCACGCCGCTGGACATTCCCACGGCCCGCGTTATGCCCCGCCCGCTGCCGCCGAGCGGCCTGGACCTCCTTGTCGCGGCGTCATCCCGCGAAGGCCGGGCACGCCATCTCCGCGACTTACTGGCGGGCGCCGACGCCGACGGGGCGGTCTACCTGCTCGACCCCGACCAGGCGCGCACGATGCTCGATCGCGGCGTCAACCCGCAGCTGTACCTCGCCTACCGCGACATCGCCGCGCCCCGGACCAAGACCGGCCAGCCGGTCAACGGCGCCGACGGCACACACGCCTGGTTCGCCGACCTCGTCGTCTACACCGCGGCGAACCTCGGCCCCAGCCCGGAACCCGGCCGGTCCCTCGGCCACTGGAACACCCCGGCACAGGTCGAGATCTTCCAATGCCTGTCCGGGCGAGTTCTTCTGTTGCACACCAACATCGACGACGCCGGAAACTCCAGAATGGACTACCACGTGTGCCAGGCCGGCGATCACGTCGTCATCCCGTTCGGCGCCTGGCACCTGACCGTCGTACTCGACGCCCCGGCGGCGGTGTTCAACATCTACACCGACGTCGCCGAGATCCTGACCGGCCACACCAGCCGGGACGCGGTCGACAGCGACCTGAAATACCGAGCCGCCCCCGCACCCGAGCTGACCATCACACGCACGGCCTCGACGTTCGCCGTGGCCGGTACCCAACACGAGCTCACCGAGCGACCTCTGCGGCGCGGCGAATCCCCGACCTGGGCCAGGGACCTGCTGATGCCCTCCGGGCTCGCGGCGCTCTACCACCACGCCCCGGACGCCGAACTGGCGCGGCTGCAGGAGCACGCCGCGCACTTCGGCCGCCGACATGTCACCGCCACGACGTCATGACGACCCCACGCACACACCACCCCGCGGCCGCCGACCCCTCCTGCCCGATCCGGCCCCTGATCGGTGCCACCGCACCCGCCAGTGCGACGTGCCGCTTCACCCAGGGACCGGCGAGCGTCACCCTGCGGACCGACCACGCCGAACTGCTCACGGACGCCGAAGCCACGCTGTACTCCTACGCCCGCACCACGACGGCAGCCAGCCGATGGACCATCACCGTGCACACCAGTGCGCGCGTCGACCAGGTCGGCGCCGCCGCCCTGTTCGCCGACGCCGACGACCACGACATCGGCCCGAACCTGCAGGCCCAGTCGATCGGCGTTCCCGGCGGCCGGGCGTTCTGGATCCGCGCCCACGCCACCCTCGTGCACCTCGACGAGATGTCCGGAACGATCACCGTGTACGCCGGCGACCTAGACGCCGCGCGGTTCTTCAGCGCCCGGCTCGTGCGGCAGGCCATGACCGCCCAGCTTCTGGAACACGACGCGGTCTACGCGCACGCCGCCGCGCTCGTGCACGCCGATCACGGCCTGCTGATCGCCGGGCCGAAGGGCGCGGGCAAGACCACCACCCTGCTGAGCACACTGCGACTGGTGGGCGGGGACTTCGTCACCAACGACCGGCTCCTGCTCCGCCTCGAACCCGGCGGCCCCGGCACGGTCGGCCACGCCTGGCCGATGCACCTGCGCGCCACCGCCAGCACGCTGCGCGCCGTACCGGGGATGAACCGGTTTCTGCCCGCCGAACAGCGGACCGAGCAGGGCTCGCCGAGCGGCAAGATCGCGATCGAGCCGGGCGACCTACGGGCCGCGCTACCCACCACGCAGATCCGCGGCGAGCTCCAGCCGACGCTGATGCTCTGGCCGTACCGCAGCGACCAGGACCGTCCCCCCGAGCCGGTGCCCACGGCCGAGGTGCGCGATGTCCTGGTACGCACCCAGTTCTTCATGCACGACCCGGTCACCCGCACCACCTCCCACCGCAACCACTGGCTGCTGCCCCCCGACCACGACCGGACCGCGCTCGCGCTCAGCGCCGTCGCGGACCAGCTCGCCCGGACCGTGCCGTGTGTTCGGATCCCGGTCACCGACTCGCCCGCCGCGTTGGCAGCTCGCGTGACAGGCCTGCTCGATCAACCAGCCACCCGACCGACCGGACCAGGTGGCCGGAGATGACCGACCAACGGACAGACCGCCTCGCCGAAGACGCCGTCCGGGCGCTGTGCTGGGGCGCCGGCGCCGAGATCCACACGATCATCGCCCGTGCCGTGCTGACCGAGCTGGGCGCTGCACTCGAGCAGACAGTGCGGTCGAAGACGCTCTGCCTGCTCGCCGCATACCTGCACGACCACCCGGTCCCCGAGCTGGATCGCACGGTGACCCGGTTCCTCGACCACACGCTGCGCACCAACCGATACAAGACCTACGCCTGTCGCGCAGCGGCCCTCGCCGACACCGCGGCACTCCGTACCGCGGGCGTGGCGGTCGTTGTGCTCGGCGGGCTCAGCGTGGAACACACCCTCTACGCCAGCACCGGCGCCCGCCAGTTCAGCGACATCGACCTGCTCATCGCACCCGGCGACGCCGAACGCGCGCACGCTGTCCTCCGCGCCCAGGGCTACCAGCCCAGCCAGGACAAGGGAACCTGGACGCGGCAGACCGGCGATCCGATCGCCCCGCTCATTATCCTCGACCTCAACGCGACCCTGCCCTGCGGCGCCGCTGACGACGTCCCCGGTCTGCTGGCCCGCCGTATCGAGATCGCCGTTCCTCCCCACGGCCACCCGCTCCCGGTCCCCGAGCCCTCCGACGCGGTCCACCACACCCTGGCCCGGCTCGCGAACCGGCCGCGCTGGGCACTCGCCGCCGACGCGATCCGCCAGCTCCGCGCGACGGCGCCGCCCGCCCCACACTGCGCCGACGTCCTCGCCGGGTGGTCGGTGCTGCGCTCGCACTGGCCGCTGTTGCCCGCGGCTCCGGCCCGCCTCCCCGCCAGCGAGGAGCCGCACCGATGATCATCGCCTTAGCCGGGCTGCCCGGCGTCGGCAAAACCACCCTCGCCCAGCAGCTCACCAGCCACATTCCCGCCGCGCTGTTGCTGCGCAAAGACGCCGTCCGGCACGCCCTGTTCGGCACCGAGCACACCACCTACACTCGCGACCAGGACGACCACTGCGTCCAGGTCCTCTTCGCCACCGCCGTCTGGCAGTGGCTGCGGGCTCCCGCCACGACCGTCGTGCTCGACGGGCGGACCTGGCTGGCCCCCGGCCAGGGCGAGGACCTGCGCGCCTTCGCCGCAACGCACCGGCACCCCTTACTGCTGCTCGAATGCGTCTGCCCGGTCGACGTCGCTCACGCCCGGCTGGCCGTCGATCACCAGCACGGCCGTCACCCGGCGGCCAACCGCACCCCGCAGCTACACCAGGAGCTCGCCGCCACCGCCGTGCCGATCACCGGCCCGAAACTGTTGCTGGACACCGGAAAGCCGGTCGCGACCAACGTCGACATCGTCCTGCGCCACCTGGACACCCTCGCTCCGTCCGACGCCGTGATCCGTCCGGCGGCCCCGACCACCGTGGAGATCATGTGACCACCGAACTGCCAGGACTGCTGCTGATCGCACAGGCGACCGTCGAGCACGGCGCGGCGTTCTTGCGCACCCACCGCCCCCGCACCTGGACCGGCAAGGGCGATCGGGACATGGCCACCGACGTCGACCTCGCCATCGAACGGATCGTGCGCGACGAGCTGACCCGCGCCACCCCCGGCATCGATGTCCACGGCGAAGAAGAAGGCGGCCCGACCAGCGGCACCCGCTGGGTCATCGACCCCGTCGACGGCACCGCCAACCTCACCCACGACATCCCGCTGACCGGCATCTCCCTCGCCCTGGTCGTCGACGATGACCCTCTGCTCGGAGTCATCGCCCTCCCCCAGCTCGGCCGCACCTACTGGGCGGCGGACAGCCTCGGAGCCTGCCGGGACGGCAACCCCCTCCACGTCACCGGACCGGCCCGGCTGGACGAGGCGATCGTCGCGATCGGCGACTACGGCACCGGACCCGGCGCCGCCACCCGCAACGCGACGATGCTGGCCATCCACGCCGCCCTCGCGCCCCTTGCACAACGCGTCCGGATGCTCGGATCCGCGGCTGTCGACCTCGCGCTGCTGGCCGACGGCGCCCTCGGCGCCTCGATCACGCTCGGCAACCGCACCTGGGACATGGCCGCCGGAGCAGTCATCGCCCGCGAAGCCGGCGCCCACGTCACCGATCTCGACGGCACCGACCACACCACGACCTCGCGCTGCACCATCGCCGCCGCACCCGGCCTGACCGACGACATCCTCCGCATCGTCCAGCGCGCGAGCGCGGCCACCAGTTTCACCGGCGAGGAGATCGTCGCGTGCTGATCACCTTCGAGGGCCTGCCCGGAGCGGGCAAAAGCACCCAAGCCCAGATGCTCGCCCGGTGCCTGCGCGCCCACGGCCACACCGTGACCACCCTGCCCGACCTGGCCACCCTCGACACCGAACCCGTCGCGGCCGCCCTCGTCGCGCTCCTGCGCACCAACGCGGACCCGTTCCTGCGCACCGGCGACGCCATCACCGACACCTTGATCACCGCGGCTATCCGGGCGGACCTCGTCGCCACCGTCCTTGACCCTGCGCTGGCAACGGCACCCGGCGCGATCGTCATCGAAGACCGCGGTATCCACACCATGGCCTCCTACGCCATCGCCAGCTTGCTGCGCGAGCACCGGGCCCCCGCCGACGTCGCCCTCGACTGGCTGCACGCCCTCACCGCCCTGGCCGGGCCACGCCCCACCCGCGCGCTGTGGCTGCGCGTACCTCCAAACCTCGCCGCCCGGCGCGCCGACGACCGGAGCGGACGAGACCGCGCCTCGCTGACCGAGGAGCAACGCGCCCATCTCACCTGGGTCGACCACGCCTACGCACTGCTCGCCGAGCACGACCCGCAGCTCGCCACACTCGACGTCGCCGAACTCGACCCGGTCAGCACCCACCACGCCATCCACACCGTCCTGGACCAGACCCACCAACCGGGCGATATCACCCTGCGCCCGTGCGCGGGGCACCACGACTCCGTCAGGCCGCTCTCCTACGCTGACCCCACCAACCCGTGCCGAGCCGAAACCGGGAGCCCTAACCGATGACCACGTTGGCCAGCCACCGCGACCACATCGCTCCCGCCGACCTACTCGGCGGCCTGCGCGCCGCCCGCGCGGTCGGCAACGACGCCCCGGCCGCCACGCTCGACGAAGACGGGCTGCGAGCGCTTGACGGGGGCCGCAACAACGACGTCTTCGCCTGGACCGCAGCGACCACGCCGATCTGCATCAAGCTTTACAAGAAAACCGACCGGCAGCGCGTCGAGCGCGAATGGCACGGGCTCACCCATGCAGTCAGCTTGGGCAGCACGCCGACACCGCTATGGCTCGACGAGGACCCCGACCAACCGGCACTGGGCATGACCCTGCTGCCCGGCGCCCCGATCCTCGACGTCCTCGACCCGTCATCCGCCATCACGGCGCTCGCTGAGACGACCCGCGCCCTGCAGAGCCTTCCGCTGAACGAGCCGCTGGCGAGCCTGGAACGCGTCGACTCCATCAGCCACTACATCGCCCGGCTCACCGACGTCTGGCCCGGCCAGCTCGCCGACGCCGCCGACGAACCCCAGACCCCGGACATGCTCGCTCTCCTGCGCCGCTGGGAGACCAGCGGTGACGCCGAACTGCTCGCGCGGCCCGCCACCCGCGTCTACTCCCGTGGCGACGCGAACATGCTCAACTGGCTCCACGACGGCGGGAACACCTATGTCGTGGACTTCGAGTTCAGCGGCTACTCCGACGTCGCCGTCGACGCCGCGGACCACATCGAGCACATCAGCGCCCGCGCCATTCCCGACGACGTCTGGTCTAGCGCCGAAGCCGAACTCGGCATCACACCGGACATCCGCACACGATTCGCCGCCGCACAACGCACCATCGCACTCCGGTGGCTCGCCGTACTCTGGAAGCAGCGCACCAAGCGAGTCGAGGAGTTCACCGCACAATACGAGCGCGTCCGGGCGCTCCACGAGTGACTGACAAGAAACGTGGCACCTTGCTGCGGTTCTGACCAGAGTGTTGGGCCGCCTCATCGACACTCCGATCGCGTGGGCCGCAACGGACGGTCCGCCACGGTGGGCCTGTTCGGCTCGGCGGTTCGGGCTCCGAGCGGGTCGAGCACGTAGCATTTCCCGAATCCGAAGGTCTGGTGGCGCGGCGAACAGGTGGACGAGGATGACAGGGCGCGTGGCGTGGTCAACGTACGGCGGCGACGACATCGAGGCCGTCGTAGCGATCATGTTGCTACGCCAGCATCCTCACGGCCGCAGGATCCGTCCTTCGCAGGGCGATGGCGGCCTCGACGTCGTCATTCCTCACAGCGCACGGAAGTGGGAGGTCTACCAGGTCAAAAGCTTCGCGACGACGCTGAGTGCCTCCCATAAGAAGCAGATCAAGAAGTCATGGGAACGAATGCTCGCTTACACCGCGAAGCAGCGCGTTCAGGTGACGAAGTGGCATGTGGTCAGGCCGATCGACCCCACCCGGGAAGACATCGCCTGGCTCAACGATCTGACTGCTGGCTCTGGCATCCCATCGGCCTGGACCGGACTCGCCACACTGGATGGGTGGGCGGCCCAGTTTCAGGACGTCATCGACTACTACCTGATGGATGGGAAGCAGCGTGTCCTGGACACCGCCCGAGACTTCGTCCGGGCCGCCGGGCTCGATCGGGCAGCCGGGACCGGTCAGATAATCTCGACAGAGACCGCGCTCGAGGGCCTGATGGCGCTCGCTAAAGCCCTCAATGAGATCGACCCGCACTACCGTTACCGCCTCACCGCCGATACAGCTCCAGCCGACGGCACGTTCCAGATGCCACCAGACCTCCAGGACCTGGTTTACTCGAGTGCCATCGTTCGGGACGGGATCCTCGCCCAAGTTGACGTCTTCCAACGCTACAACGAGGTCCAGCTTGACCGACCGCTACCCGACGAGCTCTCCGTGACCTTCAAGCCGACATCGCCGACGGAGCATGAAGCTGTGACGCAGTTTCTCACCTATGGCATCCCCCTGCATGGCGTTCCAGCTGAGGTTGCCGTCACTGGTTCGCCGGACAGTTTCGAGCTGCCGGACCTGAGCACAGGAACGCTCAGCATTCTCCCGGGAGGCGATACCCAACCACGGCCGTTCGACCTCGTGGTCGCCGTCGAGAACGACCACGAGCGTGTCGAGCACCGAGCCTGCCTACTCATGAACCCACCAACCACAGGGGTCAACAACCAGAACCGTCAGGCTTGGACCGGCGAAGACCCCAGCGGTGTCCTGGAAGTGACCATCCTGGTCTCACACCAAGACCGTCAAGCCAGCCTGTCGCTCAGTATGCGAGACATCTCCGGCGTGGATCCCCAGACGGCACTGGAGACCCTCGCTGCTGTCTCCGCCATGCGCGACGGTGCGTCCGTGAGTCTCAACATCCCTGGCGGCCCAGCCGTACTATCGCTCGGCACCCTTCCAGACACGTTGTTCGCAGAGCCCGAAGTCCTCGAACACCGCACGGCGGTATGCGCGGCGCTCACGCTGCTACAGACCAAAATCCCGATCAAGCTGTCAGTGCCGGACATGGCCACCACCGACACGAGTCAGCTGTTCGCGTGGTTCAACGCGGCCGCGCTTCTGGACGGTGAAGAGGTGAGGCGTGCCTGGACGGCGCTCCCCTTGACTCTCCGAGACGCCGACACCGACCTACGGCTACCGAGACTCTTCCGTGTTACTCACGAACTGACGGTGACTATCGAGGACCGTGACTGGAACGTCGGTTACATCGACCAGTTCGCCGAAGCAGTCGCCTGGACACCGACCAGCGACGATGGCCGGAAAGGCGTACTGACTCCGGGCGAGAACACCATTGTCCGCGTTGCCTTAGCCACGGATCCTGAAGCTGCGGAACGCGCTGTCAGCGGGAGCGTCGAACTGGCGCTCCCGGACGCCCAATCCGAGAACCCTGACTAGCCGAGCCCGCTACGGCGTGCTTGCCTTACGTTCTCGAAAGTTCATCACTTCTGACCTGTCAAACCTGACGATCCGCGGACGAGATGTGCGTGCGGCGCATTGCCCGGGCCGCGCCCCTGGTTCCCGCGGCGACTTCGCGGCCAAGCAGATCCAGCATTCCCTGCTCGGCCAGCAAGTCAACCAGGCGCAAGGCGGCGTGCATGTTGCCGTCGTCAGTGAGCTGGCGCAATGCCTCGGCGTCTCCTCGCTCGGCCAGAAGGGCAGCCGCTAACCTGTCGGCGCGGCGGTCGCCGCTATCGGCGCGCTGCCGTAACTGCTTCAGGTCCCCGCGCTCAGCTAGGAGACTCACCAACCGGTCCGCCGCATGATCGTCGCCGATATCGGCGAGTTCGCGCAGCGCCACGACATCCTTCTGCTCGGCCAGCAGATCAACTAACAACGCGGCGGCGTATGGGCTAGCGCCTTGGCGCACAGCCTGGACGCCTTTCTGCGCGGTCAGCAGGTCAGGCAGCGGTACGACGGCGAAGATATCGCCGTTGTCGGCGCGTTGGCGCAGTGTCTCGGTATCCCCTTGCTTCACGAGCACGTCGACCAGCACCAGGGCAGCGTCGAGGTCGCCGTTGTCGGCACGTTCAGTTAACTGCTCGACGTCGCCTCGCTCGGCCAGAAGGATAGCCAGCCGGTGAGCGGCGTTGTCGTTGCCGTGGTCGGCGAGCTCGCGCAAGGCATCGACGTTTGCCTGCTGGGCCAGCAGGACAACCAGGCGGTAGGCGGCCTGGTCGTTGCCGTTGTCGGCGCGCTCGCTCAATTGCTCGACGTCGCCGCGGTCGGCCAGCAGACGAACCAGCTGGTGAGCGGCACTGTCGTTGCCGTTGTCAGCACGTTGTCGCAAAGCATCGACGTCTCCCTTGTCGGCGAGCAGTGCATCCAGTCGAATGGCGGCGTGGTGGTCGCCGTTGTCGGCGAGCCGGCGCAATGCCCCGGCATCCCCCCGCTCGGCCAGCAGATCCGCCATCGGCTCAGCAACGTCAAGGTCTCCGTCGTCGATGAGCCGCTGGTACAGGGTGAGGGCTTCGTGGTCGCGGCCGCGGCGGCGTGCATTGTCGGCGATGCGTTCGGTGTCGTCGGGGTGGTGGTGGCGGACTAGGGCGTGCCAGACACCGCCGGGGAGGTGTTCGGTCCGGCGGACGCGGAGGGCGTGCTCGTGCAGGTAGTCGGCGACCTGGTAGCCGGTGATGGATCCCATTCCGGCGGCGACGGGGCAGAGAGTGCAGGTGGCGCCGTGTAGTAGTTCGGTGGCGTAGGTCAGAGCGTCGTCGAGCCAGCGTGGTGGCGGGGTCGCTTGCTGCCGGTTGGTGAGGTAGCCGGGTGCGGCGGCTTCGAGGTAGTCGCGGGTGAGGGGTGCGTGGGCGCCGACACGGCGGGCGTCGAGCGCGGCGGTGATGACCGCTTTCGCGTAGACGGGTGCGTGTTCCCAGCGGCGGATCAGTTCCGGGCCTGCGGCCATCACCTGGGTGAAGCCTGCGTCGGGGGTGTCGAGCGCGACCCGGATCCGGCGATCGGCGCCGGCGAGCTCCTCGGCGCGACGCCGTTCGTGAGTGCTGAGCGTGCCGGGCACAGTGAGCACGTCGGCCAGGTCGAGCAGCCGCCGGTCGTTGGCGTACGGATCCGGTTCGCCGGCCTCGGGCAGCGCGACCCTATTGGTGCGTTCGCCGGGCCAGCACGTCGCCACCAGCACTACGCCTGCCTCGATCATGCTGCGGACGTCTCCTACCGGCACGCCTCCGCGGAAATCGAGGTAGTCCTGCAACTCGTCCAGCCACACCACCGTCCGGCCCGCCGGGTGCCTGGCGAACTCACGCAGCACGTCCGCCTCCCCGGGGTGCAGCAGCCACCAGTCCGGCAGCACCGCCCGCACCGCCTCGAACAGCGCGCGTGTCTTCCCCACCGACGAATCCCCGGTCACCAGCACAAAACCGCCCTGCTGCCCGGCCAAGGTGATTTTGGAGCACAGGTCGGCGTCGAAGTCCCGCGGCACATAGAGCGGCAGATCGTCTTGCTTGGACTCGTCCGGGCCGTCCCCGGCGAGCTGGCCGACCTGGATCGCGGCGTGCACTCCCAGCACCCGCGGACGCGCGTCCCGGACCCGCACCGCCCCCGGCGGGCGCTGCTCGTGGGAATGCATGATCCGGTCCAGCGTCTGAAGCCAGGGCCGCTGCGCATCCTCCCCCAGGACGCCGCAGGTCGCCAGCCACGTCACCACAGTCTCTTGCTTTGGTACCGACCTGGCGTGAATCACGTCGCTGGCCGTGGAACTGGGAAGAGTTCGCTGCCGTCCGTCCTGCGGCGGGAGCTTCCTTGCCGCGGCAGCGAGGTCTCGTAACGAGAGGCCACGGTCGAGGCGTAGCTGATCAAGCGCCGCGGACAGCTGGTCCAGAGTGACGATCTCCTCCAGCTCCATGCTGACGACTCTCCTTCGCAACGTCGGTGGTCTGTCCGACAGGGGCCACCGGACACCGTACTCAGTCTTCCGGCGGCACCAGGCCGTTACCGGTGATCCCACCTATGCCCGTCTGCCCGCGCAACGTTGTCCGGGTCCGTCCGGGCCCGTGCCGGACTGCGCCCCAAGGCGCCGAGGCTGTTCAGCAACACAGGCGAGCCTGGAAAGGCCGTTTCCTAACTGTCCTGTTCGGATGGTCGGGTTTCAGCGACCCGTGTGGCGGCGTTCCCTAACAAGGCATCCGTAATTTTTCGCGAGTACGTGGCGAGTAGGTCCGTGAGTTGATCAGCCTGGTCCCACAGGGTTTCGATCTCGGCCATCACGTCCGGGCCGTCCTGGGAGTCGTCGTCCTCGAGCTCGCGTGCCCGAAGGTGGGCCATGGTGGCGACGGCAACCTCGCGGGCTGAGCCGAGTATCTCCGTGCTCGCAGGTTCTGCGATCTTGCATCGGGCGAGCCAGTCGGTCAGCTGATCGGGTTCTGGCAGGAGTGGCGCGCGGGCCTCTTTCCACGGTGTACCCCAGAGGCGGCGGCGTCGTGCCTCGGCGTTTCCGTCCTCGGACAGCGTGGGTTCTCCGTTGCCGTAGCGGATCTGCAAACCGAGGTGTTCCGCACGTTCGAGTGCCACGGTCGCCATGTCCCGCCCGTGCTCACCCGGGCGTGCTGGCGTCATCGCCAGCCTGGCTGCCAGGAGTGTGAGGTCCCGGTCTGTGGCGGAGATGTCGGGCAGGACGCGAAGGTCTTCGTCGTTCAGCATGATGGTGGGGTCTGCTGCCACTACTCGGGCTGTGGGCACGGTCTGGCGGGTTCCCGTGGCGGCGAGGGCGAGCGAGGCCACGTCCGACCACCAGGCGACGAACTCGCGTGCTGCCTTACGGCGTTCCCGGGCCACGTTGTTGGCTGTGTTGCTGCGCATCGACAATTGCGCCCCCACTGGATCGGGCTGGTCGTGGGTCATGCGGTTCGCGATTCGGTGTTCGAGCCGGGTCTCGCAGGCTTCGGAGAGGCTCATCATCGTCGCGTCGGCCGCGTTCGCGTCGGCGATCATGTCCTCGCACACCAGGGCCAGCTCGCCGAGAACACCGCGTAGAGCCGCCTCGTCGAGCGCAGGAGTCCCGGTCTGTGTCGGTCCGGGGTTGTCGGTCGGGTTGATGCCGCCGCTCATGTGATGTTCCTGTCTGGGTTTCATGGACGGGTATTCAGGCCGGGTGTCTGGTTTCTCGTGCGCAGTCGCCGCCGGAGGATCCGAGTGCCATCGGCCGGGGATTTCTGAGCCGAGTCCCCGGGGCGTCTCAGGTGGTCGAGTTTCGCTGGATGTTCAGCAGGGGTGGGTCGGTGTCCTCGAGGTGATCGAGCAGTGCGTCGACGCCGGTG
Organism: Amycolatopsis sp. cmx-4-54; assembly: GCF_046548895.1. Classification (NCBI taxonomy): domain Bacteria; kingdom Bacillati; phylum Actinomycetota; class Actinomycetes; order Pseudonocardiales; family Pseudonocardiaceae; genus Amycolatopsis; species Amycolatopsis sp. cmx-4-54. Next base: position 428,298 of record NZ_JAEBEJ010000001.1, on the reverse strand, counting down.
CTGGTGGATCGGGCGACTTCGCCGCTAGTGAGCGGGATCAAGGTCATCAGCTCGACCAGCACCTTCCCGTCGGCACCGAAGATCACGTCGAAGTCGTCGAGGTAGGGGTGACCGCCGACGAGGACGCCGGTGATGTCCGTGTCGACGAGCAGCGGCTGGTCGTTGCGGATCACCTGGTTGTTCACGACGCCGCGCCGATTCTCCTGGACGATCTTGAGGGTGGCTTCCACCAGGTAGAGCGCGGCGCCGTCCTGGCCGTGCTCGACGGAGCACACGAGTTCCTGCGGGTACACCGCGGTGATGGGCTGAGCGGAGAGGCCGTGGGTGGCGAAGGTGACGTACTCGGGGCGTTCGTGCCGCCAGATCTCGACACCGTCGACGTCGGTGACCCGCTTGCCGTGGCCGAGGTAGCGGGTGAGGTGGTCGTCGAGGGCGGCCTGCTCGGTCATGGTTGCAGCAGCTCCGTGAGGTCGGCGGGGAATCCGTACTGGCCTTTGGTGATCTCGGCCGGGGTGTTGCCGTTGGTCTCGGTTGCGGTCTTGTCCGCGCCGCGGTCGAGCAGGAGCTTGATCATGGCGCCGTCGGGCGACTGGCGCCATCGGATGACCGCGAGGTGCAGGGGCGTCGCACCTGGCTTGTAGACGGCCTGGACGTTCGCGCCGGCGTCGAGCAGTGCGCGGGCGGCGTCGACCTTGCCCTCTTGGACCGCGAAATGCAGTGGCGTGTACTGGCTGCGTTTCTCGGTGATGTTGACGTCGACACCGTTGGCCAAGCGGCGCCCGATAGCGGCGACGTCGCCTTTCTGTGCCGCGTAATGGAGTTCGTCGCGTTCTTCGCGGTCCGGGTTGGTCATCACACCTCGTTTCCGTTGCACCGTATGCTACCTGGCCGTTTCGCGTGGTTTACGGTGGTAGTTCGTATTTGTGGCTGTGGTTGGCCTCGGGTGTTTCGAGGCGGTAGCGGTCGGGGTCGTTCTGGTCTTCGATGACTTTCTCGCGTGGGTAGCTGTTCGCTTCGGCTTCCTCTTTGTAGCGCCACCATTCCGAGCCTGGTTGGTGCCCGAATTCGTATTTTCCCGGTTCCGGGACTGTCATGCCGGCGGGGTCCGGTTTGCCGGTGTCCGGGTCGACTTTGACGAGGCTGCCGTCGGGATTGTGTGCGGCGGGGATCCGTTCCCGGGACGCCTGGCACACGAAGTCGCCGGAGCCGTCCGGCTGCCGCTCGGCGTCCCGGTAGATGGCTCGTTTGGTTCCCTGCCTGAGCTTGACCCGGTTCCGGGTCGGTTCGTAGACCGGACGCGGTCCCGGTGCCGCTGGGCCGTCGTGACCTGGCGGATTCGGGTTGTCGCTGTCATGGTGGCGGGCGAGGCCGTCCTTGATGAGCTTCCCGGCGCCGAAGGTGGCGGCGGCGATGACCATGTCGCCGGTGATTTTCCCGAGCGCCCGGTCGCCGCGGCCGGCGGCCCAGTCGTCCCAGGCGACCATGGACTTGAGAGTGTCGACGGGATGGGTGAGGTTGTGGGCCATCGCGGCGACCGTGCCGCCCGGGTCGCTGACCGCTCCCCATAGTCCTTCGAGAACGCCTTGGGCGCTGTCGAGCATGCCGCCGTAGAAGTTCGCGTCGGCCTGTTTCCGGGAGTCCTGGGGCGCCAGCGCGGCTTCGGCCTTCAGGGCCTCGGCGCACCGGCCCCCTTCCCCTTCCAGCTGCTGGCGGGCCCGGTTCAGGATGTCGCGGGCCGCTTGGCGTTTCGCCGCACCGGGATCGGTGAAAGGCGGTGGCTGCACGACGGTCGGGTCGCCCCGCTCGATGTTCGCTCGGTTCTGCGCCTCGGCCTGGGCGCAGGCGTGGCCGTGGGCGTCGACCGCGCGCTGGGTGTCGGCCTCGCCTTGCTTCCACTGGGCGATCGCCTCCGTGGCCTGGCCTTGTGCCCAGGCCAGACAGTTGGCGAGGTCGGTCAGCGCGAGCGCGGCGTTGTCGAGGGAGTCACCGGCGTTGCCCCAGCGCGGCACCTCGGTCTGGTGATCGTCGTGGAACTGGTTCGACGCCGGCCCCTGCCATGCGCCGGTGTCGATGCGCTTGAGCGCCTCCCCCGCCTCGAGTGCGTCCCGGGCCCGTTCGTGCAGCACCCGTGCGTTCTCGAACACCGCGTCGGGGTTGCCCGGTACCAGCGCTTTCGGATTGTCGGTCTGTCCCAGCTCCGCGGCCTTCACCGGCCGCTCCCGACGCGGGGCGGCGCGCTGACCGAGCCAAGCCCGGGATCGGTCTTCAGCGCGGCGAGGTTGGTGTGCTCGACCTCGCGGTAGGCCTTCGCCGCGGCACCCAGCAGGCCCCCGAGATCGCGAGCACGATCTGCCAGCGCGTCCAGGCCGACACTCCACCGCCCGCAGAACTCCGCCAGCGCGGCATGAACCCCGTCATGCCCGTACAACGCGGGTTCGCCACACAAGCCGCGCAGCTCGAACCCCTCCTGGTCGTGCACGATCTCACCCATGCTTTTCGACGCGCTTTCCAGCACCTCGAGCTCCACATGAAAACCCGGGCCGTCCACCCCTCGTGATCCCTCCCCTGTCGTTCACCGGCCCGCACAGGCCGGGCGCTCGTTTAGTCCCGTGATTTCCCAGCCCACACCCGGGCTACGAAATCCACAGGCGCCACCTTCGATAGCACCGGGAAACGGTGGTCGTCATCAGGGTCGACCATCCCCGCGACCCCGTCCGGCACTAATTCCATAAAATCCGCGCCGGTCGCGGACAAGTAGTCACATTCGCCAGCGTGCAGGGCGAGCCGATCCAGCGACGAAAACACCACTGTCCACCGTCCCCGTTCACCCAATTCGGTCACCAGCAACGCAGTCCGTCGAGGCCGCCGGGCAAATACCGTCACCGTCGCGAACACGTCCATGAAGTCCGATAGGCCTCTCTGGCCAGCCTTGACTTGACGCGCGACAGCGAAGAGACGCGACACAGCACTCCCCCGGTCACGATGCACGCACGAGACCGTACTAGGAGTGAACGCCCATGATCAAGCCACCCCATGCGGTGCTACGTTCACGAAGCTCGACTGTCTGACCGGAGAACGCCGGCCAGACTGCACACCGAACCGTGCGGCACCGGCCGATGACGCCTGCGTGTCCCTGTCTCATCGAAACCGAGTGAAAGTAAGCGGCACAGAGTGTTTCCGTTGATGCAAACGGCGCTTATCAGTGCCGGTACCGCGGCAGCCGTGACCATCGCGGTCGAATATGCCGCCAAACCTAGGCTCGAAGCCAGAAAAGACCGCGTCATCGAAGGAATGAGACTGCGCCGGCAATTCGAAGCCAGGCTCCTATCGCTGCCCTATGATCTGAAATTCCTGTTCGGACTTACCCTGGCGAACGTAGGGGTGGCTGATGGGAGCACAGAACCTCGACGACAGGGGTGACGAGTGCAGCCAGCTCCACGTCGAGTTCGGCAAGTTCAGCAGAACCCTGCCGAGGTGGCAGGAAAAGGTTACCGACGGCTTCCTGATGCAGCTGTCATCCACACTCATGGCCCTGGATTTCCATATATCCACGTATAAGCAGACCGGAATCAACTACCAGCTGATCAAGGATGACCAGGTGCCGAAAGCCGGCACGGCCGACTATATCAAGATGATGATAGACGACATTTACATCTGCATTATGGGCGCCTCTTCCGCATTGGCCGTTCGGCCGGGTCGGCCGATTCGCTATGTCCGCCAGCTGCGCAGCTTGACCAAGACCCGACAGGAGCTCGCGGCAAAGTACGCGAAGAATGACACCACCGAAACGGCCAGCACATCGGGTGCCACCAACGTCGGGGTCGACGTTGACGCCCAGAGTCGCCCCTGACCGCGCTTCCCTGCCGGTGACGGAACGCGGCAACCTGCACCCAACAGCCGCGGCGGCGACGGACATGCCTCCGGATCGGTGGTTCAGAGACCCCAAGCTACCGGAGCGGGAACGAATTGTGAGTGAGTGCCGGAAGCCGGCTCGATCGCGACGACCAGTGATCAGGCTCGGGTCACTTCCCTGCGGTAGCCACCGCGCGGTGGCCGAGTTCCCGCGGCGACATGCGGGTCGTGGGCATCCAGGGCCACAGTCCCGACCGTGTCGCGCGGACGGCGGCGAGGATCTGCGGCCGGACCTTGACCGGCATGATCCGGCCCGCCGCGGCGAAAGCGGCTTTCACGGTGTCGCGGTTGATCGGCTCCTGGATCGTGGTGGCGATCTCGGCGAGGAAAGGCAGCAGTTCCAGCCATTGCGGTACGTCGCCGTAGCGGGCCCAGTCCGCCCACGGCAGTCGCCGGCCGTGGGCGTGATATCAGGCATTGACCGCGGCGAAGGCCTCGACCGCCGGGAACCCAGTACCGCGACCCCCAACCCGGTGTGTCGTGGCCGGCGCAGGCGCGGGCAGATCCGGGAACCTCGCGGCCAGGTCTGTGACAAGCGCGGCTTTCGTACCATGCGACAGCCCCAGCTCTTCCGCGCGCCACAAGATCGATTCAAGGGGCACGAATCCACCGATCCAGCTCGACCCCGTGGATTCCAGCACCGCGGTCACCAACGGCGGCACGGCGGGAGACGGGCCGTTCATCGCGTCGTGTGGCCCGAGCAGCAAGTCCAGTTCGCCGAGGACATCGAGCACTCGGCCTCGGATCGCGACCAGATGGGCCAGGGAAACAGGCACAGTCGACATGCGGTGATTGTCCCGGCCATGCGGTCACCCGATCGAGACAGGTCCCAGTGAATTCAGCCGGGAACACCTGACCGGGCGACACCAAGGCCTCGCTACAGCACACCCGTTTTTCCTATCCTGACCTCGGCCTTTCCGATATTGAAGCCCCTCCTACTCGCGTTGGACGGCCGCTTGCGGGCGAGGCTGAACGGACCCACAGTGCGGCACATGACCACAACGACCTGCCCCTGGTGCCGGAAGCCCTTGGGAGAAGACCGAAAACTGGACCATGGATTCGCACAGCGACACCCAGCGGTGGCCGCCATCTACGGGTTCCCGCCCGAGGCGTGCACCGGCTGCGCAGCCGAGTCCGACGGGCTCACCAGCGCACAGATCACCGAGTTTGTGGCCAATGACGCAGACTTCGGACAGTTTGTCCGCCGCTACTTCACGGCCTCGAGATGGGCGCACGGCGCCACTGCCGCGGAGCGAGCAAGCAGTGCGCTGACAGAATACGTTGCCATCTGTGAGCAGGAGGGCGAACTGCCCTGCGACTGCGACACGTGCTCGATCGCCGGATTCACCGCGGACTGCACACGGGCCGCGTTGCAGGACTACGAGAAGTACTTCCAGATGCAGCCGGTATGAAGAGATCCGCGGCTTCCGTCATACCGCCCCACCTCGGCGCCGACGCGTTCATATACATCGACGCGCCGTGCAGCCCCACCTACGTGGGGAGCAAGTTGATCACAGTGACCGTAGCAAGTTGGGCGAACCGGCGGATCGGGGCCTAGGCAGCGCACCAGGGCCTGTCGCAGGATGGCTGACGACGGAGCGACGATGTCCGGGGCGACGACGCGCCAACGTGCCCGAGACGCACCATCAGGAAGGCCGCTATGCATACCAGCCGACCCGAGGCCGAGAACCGCCTTGTCCTCGTCACCGATCTTGAGCGCTTCGCCGCGCCCCACCGGAGCAGCAGGGATCGGCTTTCCCTCCGCCAGGGCCTCTACGACGTCCTGAGGCAGGCATTCGACGCCGCTGGCCTGTCCTGGGCGAACAGTTACATCGAAGACAGAGGGGACGGGGCTCTCATCGTTTTTCCCGCCGGGACACCACCTGGCGTTCTCGTCAACGTGGTACCCGAAGCCCTCACAGCCGCCCTGACCCGACGCAACGCCGTGCACCCATCCGAGCAGCGCATCGACCTGACAATCGCCTTACACGGCGGGCAGGTTGCCATCGATGAGGACGGCGCGCACGGCGCGGTGGTCTTCGAGGCGTTCCGGTTACTGGATGCTCCGCGCCTGGAAGGCGTCACACGGTCCAGCGTCTCGAATGCGCCGATCCTGGTGATCTCCGAGTGGCTGTACGACGCCGTGTTGCACCGCAAGGCCGTCGACCCCGCCGGGTTCCGTCCCGTCGCCGTCCGCGGGAAGGAGCACCAATCCCGAGGCTGGATCAGAGTGCCCCGGCAAGCCGCTCCGGCCGAAGCCGCCTCCCGCACCGACCTGCCGGTGACGATCTACCTCGCGAACGAACGTGTCCACGAACAGGTCGAGACGGCCGTCACGAAACTGCTTGCTCTGGCCGGTGCCGAGATCGTCGACAAGGACGAACCCGTCCTAGGATCGTGGTTTCGGCGCCTGTGGGCCAAGGTCATCAGCTCACCGGCGGCGCGGGACGCGGCGATCTCCGCCGCACACGCGCTCGACGCCCGCCTGGTCCTGAGCCAGGACGCGACCATCACCTCCACCATGATGCAGAACCTGGGGCCGGTCCTGACCGCTTTGCAGCCCACTCCCGACGCGGTGCTCAGGGTCGGCGCACTGCTGATCGTGAAGGTCGACAACGTGGTCGCCGTGCACCAGCTCACCGCGGCCCAGCAACTCACTCTCGACCATCAGCCACACCTGCTCACCTCCCCACACGACATCCTTCGCGCACTCAACATCACCGCCCAGGACCGACAAGCCATCGAGACCACACCAGCGGCACCGGCCCTCCACGACCACCCGCATACCGGTCAGATCAGCGCCGCTCCTCACAACAGTGCATCCACCGATCCCGAGGCACCTACAAGCTGATCCGCACTGCGGCGTCCACCTCGATCAAGCTGTCGGTCAGCGGGGCTAGGAATGGCAGACGGAGAGTCGTGGCGGCCGCCGCTGATCGTCGCTCGCGGACTTCCTGAGAGCGGGTGTGAAAGTAGGCCACGACTACGAATACCTCCGTGACGTGTGGAGGTCGCCCGGCAATTTCGCCGACACGAATTCGCGATAGCTGTTCAAAGTCTTTGCGGAATGCGTCCGATCACCAGGCGCACACCGCGGACTTCCTTGCCCGCTCAAGGTTCCTTGTAGCAAATCGTCGTCGCTCACGCAGCATCGCCGTGTCAGGATTTTCCAGCTGGGAAACCCCTTTGAATCGGATTTCGTACCAGGGATTCTTCCCGTGGACCCCAGGTTGTTCGCACTCGATGTCTACATCTCCTGCCTTTCGAAATGCCTGGAACTAGTGTCACTCGATCGGCGGTCGTCGAACAGACGTACGGTTCGACAGTCTTGAGTCCCGGCAGCCCATACGCGACTGCTGACTGGTGACACCTGGGGAGGATCAACGATTGTGATACGTCTCAGACATGCCTTTTTATTGTTAGCATCCGTCGTTGCGCTGTTGTTGGGTTCGGTGCCCGCACAGGCAGACGAGGCCGTGACATATCGATCGGAAATGTACGTCATCCGCGATCCGGCGCTGGTGCGGAATCCGGACATCGTACGGAAGACGCTGAAGCGTGACGGCAATCTGGACGCGCTCGGCATCCAGCCGAGTGCCGCGGCCGGTCAAGCGCCGCCGCAGCGGAAGCCGCGGATCGCGGCGGCCGATCCGCCGTATGCGGTGGACAGTGCCCGGTTTCCTGCCGGACGTAAACCGGAGGATCCGTATCAGTACATGACCCACGCGGACTGCCTGGCCGAGGTCGGTACCGCGGGCCAGGATGCGGGGTGGATCAAGAACCGGTTCTCCTACTGTCAGATCGATCTGGTCTGGGCGGTGGACCTCAAGTGCGGGATCAGGGGTTGCCAGGTCATCGGCGCGATCGGCGCGACAAGTGTCGTGGTCGGCTACGGCAAGATCGGGGCTCACCCTGAGAACGCCACGCAACGGTTCGCCGACTTCCGGCTGGTCACCACCATCCTCTACACCCAGGGTGCGTTCTCCCAGCCCAACGCCACGATGCAGGCGACCATCAAATGCGTGGGCGAGTACAGGGTCGATTTCGGGATACCCAACGATCGCGCGTGCTACCCGGGCAAGTTCTCTACCCGCAAGGCGACCATCCCGGAATGGCGCGTCGACCCGAACTCCCACTTCGACCTGCTCTCCGATGGGTTCCAGTCGGGCGCGGAGTTCGGTGAGCAGCTGGCTCAGGGTGTGTTCAAGTTCGAGTACGAGTTCACCCCGAAACGCGACATCGACCTGACGTCGGTCAGCCCCGAGGGTGGGCTGCGGTTCGACAGCGCGTTCTACCTGCGGGGACAAGCAGGGCAGTATCTTCGACCGCGCTGTGCCGGGCATGTCCTATTCCAAGAGCGACCAGGCGGTGGCCGGGCACGCTGTCCACGTCGAGGAGGCCCGCGCCAATCCGGATGCGACCGTGCCACCGAAGCAGGGTAAACGGCTCCTCGGCGGGTCTGCGGCTCCTGGGGACACGCTGCACCGGCTGGCCAGCGGCCGTAGTGACGCCTCGAGAACCCGCGCCGCTCGCAACCGCACCCGTGTCGACGAACTTCTGCGCGACCGTGCAGATGCCGCCGCGGCCACCGACCGGTGGGCCGTTCGACTGTGACGAGTACGCCTACGCGTCCAGCTATGAGGGCTCCGCACGGCACGAGTACGAAGGCCCCCAGTACGCGCTGGACTACACGGTACGGTGGGTCAACCGGGAGCAGAACCAAGAGGCTGGCCGGCGGCTGCTCGGCTGGTACGAGAACGACCGCATCCTGGATCTGGGCAAGGACCCGGAGCTTGACCCGAACGATCAGGAACGGTTCTTCATCCCGATCAATCCCTAGCCAGTACCGGGATTGACGACAAACGTGGTGGCCCACCGGGACGATCGCCTCCCGGCGGGCCACCACACCCATCGACGATCGCAAGGGAGCGTGCGGACGTGAACGGCGGCATCGACTCGGCCTGGGAACGGATCACAACCTGGCTGAACATCCATGCGCCAGTCACCGCCGCCACACTCCGGCCCCCGGCACCCGCCGAGGACATCCGCGCGACCCAGAAAGCGGTAGGGCAGGCACTTCCCGACGACCTGCTGCAGTGGTGGAACCTGATGGACGGTGTCGACGACCAGCGCGACTACCGCACCGCTTTCACCTTCCCCGAGGTACGCATGCCACTACCGGTGGCACGTGTCCGGGAGGAATGGGCCAGCCTGAGCCGCTATCCCGACGAGGACTGCTGCCGCACCGGCGGACACCACCTGCGCTCCGCCGGCGACGCCACCTTCGGATACTGCACCGCGCTGATCCCGATCTGCCGCGGTGTCGACCGCGCCATCCTCGCCCTCGACCTGCGCCCCGGCAACCACCACGGCTGCGTGATGGACTGGATGGCACAAGCAGGCGCCCACCGCACCCCCTGGGCCAGCATCGCCGCGATGCTGACCGACACCGCCGAGCGCCTCGATCGCCACCGCGCCGCCGCCGAGTCCCAGACAGGCCCAGGAGCGCCGGCCATCCGCGACGACGGAGCATTCACCTGGACGTAATCCCCCCAGCCACTGAACGATTTCTCGCCAAGTGTGGCGGCCTGCGGGTCAACCGCAGCGAGGGTGGCATCTCGCGAACGCGAGTGCCCCTCGAGCTGAACCCCTGGAGACGTCGAGTCAGAGACGGACAGATTCGGCGCCTGGGGTGCCCATCTCGGCAGTAACCTCTTCCCGATCGGCGAACTCGGTCACGGCCGCTACTTCCTGGGAATCGCAGAGTCAGGTGAGAGTGTCCTCGTTGAACTCTGGGCGGCGAGCTTCGGAATCGGTGATAGCGCCCTGGGAACCCTCAGTTTTGGTGTCGCACCACAGGTCATTGCGGAATCACCATGACGGAGTCGGGGTATGACGTAGTGCCGCCGTGGCTAGATGCGCACTGCGGCAAGGGTTTTGTCGTCGTGGCGTTTCGCACGCGGCAGCGCCCGCGCGACGGGATCGACGTCGTCTTCTCAGGTATGGCAGCGGGTCAGGATGTCGTGCAGATCTGCCGCCGTCATCGCGCTGATGGTAGGCCAGTCGGTGATGCCCAAGTGCTGCATGGGCGTGTAGGCGCCGTCGGTCGCCACGATCGCCCACGGAATCTGGTCGACGGGGGTGGTGGCGCGGATGGCCTGGTAGGCCGCGGCCGGGTTGGTTTCCGCGATCCAGTAACCGCCGGGCTGGTTGCGGCGTGCCGCTTGCTGCTGCTGGAGTGTGACCAGCAGTCCGCGGTGGGTGTCGTCGAATCCCGTACCGTCGGCGAGGCGCTGCTTGTACTGGCGGCGTTCGGGAACGTGGAGGTGATCGAGGCGGGGATCGGTGATCGTCCGGCCGGGCAACACCACCAGGTTGTCGCCGAGCATGAGCACGTCGACGTGCTCGTCGCGGCGGCGCAGGATGGTCACCGTGCTGGACGGGGACCTACCCGCGGTCAGGCTCAGCTGGGCGGTGGTCGCGGTGATCGCGTCAGCGAGCGCCTCGGCCAGGTCCATGTCGGCGTCGCGGTCGACGTGGTGGTGCAAGTGCCTGCCGAGGGTGTCGGCGTAAATGGAGGGGCTGACTGGGACCGGGGCGTGAGCGCTGGCACCGTCGAGCACGATGACGGCGTCCCGGGTGGTGAAGACTTTGTCGTCGCTGTCGTGGAAAGGCGGGTTTGGGCGACGCTGACGTGGAGGGCGTTCATCGTTGCCGTCGGGTCATGCGGCGCGCCAGGAGGAGTTGTCTCGTCGGCGCAGGGACGCGATCCGGATGTCGAGTTCGCTCACAGCCTCGGTGTCGCCGTGCTGGGCGCGGCGGATGAAAGAACCGAGGGTGTGCAGGTCCCGGAGGCCGGTGAGCGTGGCGAGGCCGGGCCAGTCGCGGGGGTCGTGGCCGTAGGCGGTGGTGAAGGCGTCGAGTTCGGTGGTGCTGCGTCCGAATCGGATTCCGCCTTGCAGGGTGGGTGCGAGGTCGAGTTCGCGGGGGCCGAAGGCGGGTTCGTCCCAGTCGCCGAGCAGGGCGGTGTCACCGTCCCAGAGGGTGTTTCCGGGGTAGGCGTCGCCGTGCAGCATTCCGGTGCCGAGGGGGAAGTCGAGTTCGGCGTACTCGGTGAGCAGACGGTGGCGTTCGGCCACCAGCCACGTTTTGTCGTCGTCGGACAAGATTGCCGAGGAGGTCACGAGGTCGGCGAAGTGCCGCAGCGGCGCGGCCGCGGGGAGATCGATGGGCGGTGATGGCAGGGCGTGCAGCCGTCGGAGCAGCGCTCCGAGGTGCTGGGCGCCGGGCAGGCCCCGCTGGGTTTGGTCGTAGTGCTTCCAGAAGGTGACGACGAAGTCGCCGGCGTCGATCGGCTGGCTGATCTCGGCTGGTTCGGTGCACGGGAAGTCGTGGGCGCGGAGCCAGCGGGTGAGGTGGATGGCGCGCTCCGCGCTGGCCCAGGCGGTGTGCGGGGCGATCTTGGCGATCAGGCCCTGGCCGTGGGCGGGAATGCGGTAGACGGTGGTGGCGTGCCGCCGCAGGAGGACCGCGTCACCGGGGTCGAGGCCCGCTTCGCGACAGGCTTGGACGAGGGCGGCGGTGTCCGGGAGATCAGGCACGAAGCGATGGTAGTGCTCGTGGCGCCTGCCGGGCCGCGGTCAGGTAGGCGGTGAGGCGGTCGGTGAGCTCGGCGGCGTCACCGTGACGACGTCCGGCGAGGGTGTGTGCTTCCGCGCGCAGGCCTCCTATGGCGGTGTCGATCTGCCGGATCCGGAGCTGGGTGTCCAGGGTGAGGACGGGCTCGGCGGCGGCGAGAGCGCCGGTGACGTCGCCCTGGCCGAGCCGGGCGCGGGTCACGTCCAGCCGGGCGAGCGCTTCGTCGCCGTAGGAGCGCTCCTCCAAGGGGCCGGTTTCGTAGCCGTTGATCGCGGTCACCGAGTGGAGTTCGGCCCGCTCGTAGTCGCCGAGCAGCGTCAGCGCCCCGCCCTGGTAGTAGGTCAGCTTCGTCGCTGGGAAGCTGAGCAGCCCGCCGAAGTCGACGACGTCGTCCCGGGCGGCGGGTGCCGGGTCGAGGTCGCCGAGGCGGACCAGCGCGTCGCGCGCGGCCGGGGTGTCCCTGGCTCGTGCGGCTGACCTGGCGACGATCGCCAGCAGCCGTTGGTGCGATTGCGCGCTGACCGGGTACTGGAGGCCTTCGCGTGCCCGTGCGGCGGCTTCCCCGGGTCGCGAGGACCACTCGAGCATCAGTGCCGCGGAACCCAGCGTCCAGGCCCGCAGCGCGTCACTGTCCGCGACGGTCGCGAAGGTGCTCGCCGACCGCAGCTGCTGCAGGGCCGCTTTCTGGTCTCCCGCGTTCTGGCTGGCGTGCGCGAGCAGCAGGCACAGCACTCCGGACAGGACGGTCGCTTCGTGTGCGCTGCGTGGGCGGTGCGCGGTCTGGGTGATGGCCGCCAGGGTTTTCTGCGCGTCGCGGAGGTCGTCGACCACGGTGGACAGTGGCGTGTGGACATAGGCGACGGCGATCCTGCACAGCTCGTCGCGTAGGTAGCTCAGCTGTTCGTCGCTGGAGGCCAGCTGGGCTGCCTCGTCGGCCATCGTCATCGACAGCTTCGCGCCGTCCCGGATCTGCCCGCCAAGATCGAGCCGCTCAGGGGCACCGGCCGGGACGCCGGTTTCGGTGGCCACGGTGACCCAGAACCGGTTCTTCGCCTCGCCGGTGGCCTGGTTCAGGGCCACGGTCAGCAACTCTTGTGCTTCCCTGCCCGGTGTGACCGACGATCCGGGAGCGCTCCAGTGGTTGACGGTGCTCGGGCTCAGCCCGAGATGCTCGGCAAACGTAGCCAGGTTCAGGTTCAGCGCCGCTTTGAGAGCCATCGCCGATTGCGCCGTCCACCGGAAATTCATTGTCCACGCCCTCCCTATTCCGCTCCACTGTGCCGCCCGGCATCGTGAACTGCAATAGGGCTGCAACCCCCATTGCAGTGTGCTGCAAGTGCCTGCAACGCCACGGGGTTCCGCGGCAGGCGGGAGCGAGGCACGCTCAGAACACGGCCGAGACCCCAGGAACACACTGGCTGTCCCGCCGGCACCAACGGATTCCGGTCAATTTTCGGCGCTGGATCCGGGAAGAGACGACAACGCGAGGAACAGCGTGACCTCCGACAGCGCAAACACCTGCCTCCTGGTGGCTATTATTCACCAGGACGACGTCCTGCAATGCACCCTGACACCGCCATTCCAGGAAACGGAATGGCAATTGCCCTCGGTCGCCCACGTGCCGGAGGGTTCGCTCGAGCACGCCGCCACGTGGCTTCTGTCGGATTGGGGTTTCCCCCGAACCCCGGTACGCCGGCTCGGGGCCACCAGCCAGACAGCGCACGGCGTGGCGCAGGCCGGAACACTGGTGATGGCCAGGGTCGCCCACCGCACGGATCTGCGCATGCGGGCCCCGGATGTTCGAGGAGTGCGGTGGCGTCATCTGCGCGACAGCTCCCTCGGCTCGCGAAGCGCCGTCGACCGCGTCCTGGAAACCCTCCCCCTCACATCCGAGGAAGCACCGGCCGCACCAGCCGCCGCGCGGCCCTCCCTCTGCGCCTCGCCGGAGAGCACGGGGTGAGACCCGGCTCGCCCGCGGCAGGCCAGCGACCCTCTCGAACTCGAATGTCACCACGACCAGGTGCTCCGCGCCGTGCGCGCCGTGACCAGCTCGCTGCCCGGGCGGCCCCCGACGCCGGCAGCGCAGGCGGCCGCCACCGTCCGGCGCCTTCCCGCCCCGGCGCGGAGCACCCACCCCCATGCCACGTTCATGGCCCTTCGAGGAGCTGATCCCCGTGACACACCCAACCGCAGTCCCACCCACCACCGCCGTGCTCGTCGTCAAGCGTGGTGTGTCCTTCGCCGTCGGAGGCCACTGCTGCGACACCTGGGCCTGGAACCAGGCCGGCTACCAATGCGACCACGGGTTCGTCATGTGGCAGTCACAGATCGCCGAGGCCCGCCGCGCCGCATCTAGCCAGGACGATCCCCGATGATCACGACACGACCGTCCCGGGCCGCGCGGCTCACGCAACTGGCCGCGGACCGTCTGGCCCACCGCGCTGTCCTCACCCTGGACGTCCCGCGCCTTCTCCTGCCCGGCCGCTAGGCCACAGCGCCGTGCACCCGGATCCCGTCCGCTGCGGCGACTGCGCCCGCGACCACCACACCTGGGGGCTGGCGGACACCGAGCCGGAGTGCGACGTCACGGCCTGGACCGTGCGCCTGACCCGACGACAGTGCGTCTGCCGCTGTGCTTGCGGGAAAAGCGAAACCACCGTCGCCGCCCGCGCCCGCCGCGCTGACCCGCCCACCGCCTACCTGCCGTTGGCCGGATCTCTGGATCTCGAGCGGGAGCGCGCGGTGATGCTGGCACCCACGGTGCCCCGGCACCGGTTGCCCGCCGTCGCCGTGCTCGCCGCCGATCTGCTCCCCTACCGTCCGCTGCCCTTGCGGCTGGCGCGGCCCGTGGTCCCGTTCGCCGCCGCACGACCGGTGCACCGGCCACTGCCGAGCCCTGACCTCGCCGTGATGGAACGCGTGCTCGCGAAGCTTCGCCAGCTGCCCACGAAAGGCCCCAAACACGTGCCCCCGACCAATCCAGAACCCGGCCCGCCCTCGTGAGCCCGCTCGGAGCGGTTCCGGCACTGCCGTGGATCGGCACGCTCGTCACGGCCGTCATCGACGGGCACACCATCACCGGCAAAGTCATGCCCTACCAGTACTCCCGGCTCTCCCAGACGACCTTTCCCGTCGCCTTCGGGGCCCGGCGGCGCACCATGACCGCTGCCACGGTCACCGAGCTTCCCCACCAGCCACCAGGCCGCCGGGAACCCGACCGGATCGGAGAATGCGCCCCCACCGCCGCGACGAGATTCAGACCTCTGGTCCTCATAGCAGCCGACCCGGACACCTGCGAGCCGGTCATTCCCGCGCAACGCTCCACCACCGTGGACACGCAACCGGTGATGCCGTCGCGCCCGCGGTCGGCGACGACATCGTCTTCCACATAAGGAGAAGCCGTGACATACGTCCTCGCGCAGACGTTCACCGACGAGGTGATGACGCGTCTCGACAGCTACGACCGCACCGCGCACCACGACGATACCGCGTCCCCGCAACAACTTGCGCAGGCAGTGCTGCTGCTGACCGGCGCGCTGCGGGCCTTGCTGGATCAGCATCAGATCGACACCAACGGCGACTGCGAAGCATGTCCTCGCCCGCGGTGGCGGCGCCGGACCCGGTGTCAGCTCCCGCTCAAGCTCAATGTCCTGCTCACCGACCTGAGCACCATCGGTGAAGCCACCGGCCGACACGCACTGCGCCCCACCAGCTGAGCCGGACACAACCGGACAGGCGGAGCACCTCGACGGCTATTAAGGATGCCTCGGTTTCCTCCAGCCTGTGTCCAATGGCGCACAGTCGAACGAGGCCTGAACGAGCGCACGGTTGCCGTTGACGTTCTGCTCTTAATACGGTCGTCGGCGTTACTCTCGACGGTGAGAGACCTACCTCGCCGTAGAAAGTCCGCCTACGGGATAGGGTGAACGTTCCGATCGGGGTGTGATGTGGGGGCGGGCGAATGACCAGGTTCTCGGCAGAGGTCGAACACCTGCTCCGGCCTTCTGGCTGGACGCCAGGGAGGCGTGTTGATACCACTGCCTGGCGGCGCACGCTGGAAGCTGACGGACTGGTGCACATGCATGAGGCCGCTGAACGATTCCTTACCGAGTTCGGCGGCTTGCGGGTGAACCTCAGTGGCGGCGGCGTCTCGCGAGCCCGAGAGCCCTTCGAGTTCAACCCTGGTGACGTCGAGTCGGAGACGGACAGGTTCGCCGACTGGGGCACCCATCTCGGCATGAACCTCTTCCCGATCGGCGAATTCGATCGCGGTCGCTACTTCCTGGGAATCTCGGAGCACGCTGAGATCGTCCTCGTGGAAACCTGGGTAGCGAGCTTCGGTACCGGTGATGCCACCCTGGAGAACCTGATTCTCGGTGTCGCACCTGAGGTGATTCCAGAACCTTCATGACCGTGCCGGGCTATCGCATGCTGGAGGCGCTGGGTGGATACCCACTCCTGCACGGGTTTTGCCCGGGAGGAGACCGCTGGCCGGCCCGAGCCCGGTACGCGCTCGTCACGGCTGTGAGCAACCACGTCACCGGGACCGTCTCGTGCCGCCGGTACCTACGGCGCCGGTCGAATTGTCGCCATCCGATGGGGCCAAGGCGGCCAGTTCCTCACGTCGTCGGATCACGTCGCGGATCCGCTCCCGGCTGCCGTTGCGGTCGAGACTGGCGTCGCTCAGCTCGGCGAACCGCCGCGTGTAGTAGCCGACTCCGCGGACATCAGGTATCTCGTCGCGGACGATCTGGATCCGGCTGGGAGTCGGCGCGTCCGCGAACACCGTCTCCCGGCCCTCGGCGTCGGTCACGATCGTGAACGCGGGTCCCGGCGTGCCCCCTAGGACTGGCCCGAATGCGGGGTCCGGCGTCAGCGCCAGCCGGGCTCCGAAGTGCAGAACCCGCACGGTGCAGGCCCGCTCGTCGATGCGGTCTGCCAGCCAGCGCAGTTGAGCGGCCACGACACGAGGTTCGCCTCGCCCGTACTCCAGCGCCGTCAGGGCGCTCTCGTTGACCACAAAGGACGCCTCGGCCGGAGGATCACGGCGCAGCACGGCCATGCGCCGCGGTTGCAGGACCGCACGCGCGATCGCGGGCAACGGCTGGAACGCTGTCCGCATCGACCACATCTGCTCGGCGTAGGCGCCGTCCATCAACAGATCGGGGAACTCCAACCCGCCGTAGGAGCGGATCGACACCGCTGTTTCTTCAGCCCGGCATAACGCGACCGCGTCAGCACGAATGCGGTCGAATGTGTCCATCGTGGTCACGTCATGTCCATTCTCGGGCGGATTCTGGCGCTCACGGCTCGTCTCGCCGGTGGGCTCATACGAGGAGGTGGAATCACGGCACCTGCACGATGTGACGAGCGTCGGCGGCGAGGACAAGCACGGTCCAGGCCGATCGTTCGACCCCGGTCATCTCCTGCCACCGTGTGCTGAACGCCTGCGGATCGTCGGGCCAGGACGCCGCCGGATCCAACGCACGGACTCGGCGGCGTACCAGGACGTCACCGGGCGCGAGGCAGCGGAAGTCGCCGCTGAGGTCCGCGACCGCCGCACCGGCGATCAGCGTTCCGAGCCGCGGCACCGCCGCGAGCACCGTGGCGAGCTGATCCGACGGCACGGTCCGCCACCGGGACTCCAGCTCGCGGGCGACCCACGCCGCGGTGCGCAGGTGATCGCGGACATGGCTGACCCCGTACACCTCGAACACGTCCGCCGACAACTCGAGAGCCAGTTGGGGTGAGGGAAAAAGACTCGCCCGGCCCAGTGGTGTGTCATAGCTCGTCCCGAATCCCGCCGCGGTGTCCCGATAGACAGCGCGGGCGCGTTCGGCCGGTGTGGTGCACCGCAGGATCGCGCCGACCAGCGCGTCCCACAGATCACCGGACCGGACCCGAGCCACGGGCCCTGCCTCGAGCAACACCGCGCGCAGACCTGTCTCGGTGTCGGCGAGCGCGGCCGGGCCGACGACGTCGACCGGTGGGTCGGTACCGGGTGGCCCGTCGACGAGTTCGAGGTCGATCTGATGGCCGCCGTCCCGGGACGGGGTAGCGATGACCAGCCACACCGCGTCCGACGAACGCAGCAGCCGCCGCAAGCGCCCCTGGTCATCCAGCCGCCACCCGGGATGGTCGGTCATCACCGACGGCGGCCGGCCAGTCCGGTCGCGCCCCGTGGCTTCTGATGGCATCGGCGTTGTCACCGTCCTACCTGCTTCCTCAAGGTCGCGACGACCAGCTCGGCGGCCTGCCCGGCCGCCGCGCACACATCGCGGGTGTCCCCGACGCGGCCGATCAGCGCGACCCCGACCGCGGCATCGTCGGCCAGGCCGACCATGACCGTGCAGGACCACTCCAGATCCTCAGCCGTCGCCACCGCCGGGAATCCGCCCACCATCAACTCCCGCCACACCCGGCCCTCGTCTGGGCTCGGGGCCGGATAGATCGCACTGAGGCCCTGCCGATGGGTCGTCGCGAAGCCCACTCTGACCATCCGCGCGGTCACCGGGTCCTCCCACAGACAGGTCGGCCCAGCAGGTTCGTTCCGGTCGGGCTTGCCGGCGGCCTCCATCCCCAGGATCTGCTTGACCTGGACCGGGGTAAGGGCGGTCGCACACGGATGACCGGACAGCACGGTGGACGGCAGCGGGTCACGCACCGCGGGCGCCCCCGCGTACGGCGGCACCCGGGTCGTCAGCCCGATCGTCCGGGTTGTCGTCGGTGACGGCGGCGGGCTCACCGGAGCTGGGCTGCATCCGGCCACGACAGCCGCGATCAGCAGCACCACGCGCGGCCCAGCCGTCGACCCGGCCAGCCTGGTCATGCCGCCGCCTCGACGATGACATCCGCGCTGACCATCAGGTGATCGTTCGGTGCCGCGCCTTTGCCGAGGAGCGGATGGCCGTGCACGGTGTACGTGTCGGGATCGAAACGGGCCGGTGACCGCTTCGACAGCACGATGCGATCGATCCGCAACGCGGTCTCCTGGTCCGTCGTGGTCGGGGTGAAGACACCGGCGACCTGGCCCGCGTCCCACCACCCATGCTCCAGGAACCGGTCCATCCCGGTGTGCGTGCCCCACGTCCCGTCCGGACGCCGGATGCCTTTCTGGCTGCGCATCCACGGACGGCCCACCCGGTCGCAGAGCTCCCCCCAGTTCTCATAGACCGTCTCGCCTTGAGCGGAGCTGGTCGTGTTGAAGTCACCGGCGTAGAGCGCGTTCTCCGACGCGACCTGACCGTCCTGATCCGCCTGCTCGGTCAGGCCGCTCGGGCCGCGGGATCCGTTCCAGTGCACGCACTTCAACCGGAACGGGTGGCCGTTGATGGTGGCGGTGAGGGTGTTGGCCAGCTGGGTCCGCCTGCCGGCGAGCCGATAAGGAGTGCCCGGTTGGATGGTGCGGGGGTCGACGAACAGGCCGGGGACGTTCACCGATCCCGGCACCTTGGAAATCCAGGCACGGTAGGGGACTTCGCCGAACTTCCGGCCATCAGGACCCCTGGTCGTCCACAACGAGCCGAGCATGCTGAGGACCTCCTCGAGCGGATCCGGATCGTGGGATGTGTCGGCGTAATGGGTGCACTCCGACAAAAACAGCGCGTGCGGCGCTTCCTTCAGCGAACACAAGGTCGCCGCCAGTTTGTCGTGATCGTGAAACCTCGTCCGGCGGTTGAATCCGCCGCGTTTCACGTTCGCTGTCGCGGTCCGTAGCCGTAGCTCGGTGCCCGTCATGTCGCATCTCCCCTCGTCGACCGCGGTCTCAGCGCGGCCGCCAATCGTTCTTTCCGTGCCTCACGTGCGTTCCGGGTCAACCACGACCGCACGCGTGCCTCCGGCACACCGATCAGGACCGCGATATCGATCACGGGCATCCCGTGTGCTCGCCACTCCAGGACCGCCCACAGCCGATCCGGAGACCGCTCATAGCGCGGTATCCACCGCACGAACGCCCCACTGCCCTCCCCCGGCCCAGACCAGTCGGCGTCCGGGACGTCGTCGCCGTGTGCCTCGATGACGAACTCGCCGATCGTCGGCCACCACGCGGACCGGCCACTCAAGCTGCTGCGCTGCCACGGCATCCGCGTCGCTATCGCCTCGATGCCCGGCATCACGCCGCTCCCCCGGCACCGTGTCCGAACACGCGAGCGCTACCCACCAGCACGCTCGCGGACGGACACGGCAATCGCCGCCGGCGCATACCGCGCGACGACCGGGAGATGATCCGACGCGTCCTTCGCCAGCGCGCTCGCGATGACCTCGCACGACATCAGCGCGGGCACGACCTCAGGGGTGACGATCACGCTGTCGAGCCGACGCGGCCCGCACGCCTGATCACCGGGCCAATGCCCGACGGTCGCCGCCCACGGCTCATTGAGCGCCGCGGCCGTGTCGACCAAGCCCCCATCACACAGGACACGTCCCGCCGTCCGGTCCGCCTCCCAGCCCCGCGTCCCGTCGGCGTTGATCCAGGTCCGGCACTGAAATACGAACTCGGGATGCCAGTCCACCGTCCGGCACGGTTCGCCGTGCCGAACGCGATACGGGTCGTGGTCGTACTCGGCCCACACCGCCGTTTCCGATGCACGCGGTGGCCAGCCCGGCAGATCCGCCGCCATACCGTTCCTGTCCAGCCCGACCAGCGTCGCTCGCCGGCGAGGCGGCCGGTACACCCGCTTCAGCACTACCTCGCTCTCGTCAGCGCGCTGATTGAGCCCGTGCGGCCGCGCGTGGAAAGACGCGTGCGCCACCGGCTCCAGCGCGCCGACATCAAGGTCGACCTGCACGTACGCGTGCCAGAGCGCCCGGCCGGAAACCACAGCGAACCCGCCAGCCGGGCTCAGCTCATCCGACCACATCAGCCCCGGGTGGTAGCGCTGACTGCCGACTGCGACGGCCGGCCTGTTCCGCTCGTACTCACACCGCAAGCCAGTCGCCTCGGCCAACGTCTGCAGTCGCCATCCCGCGCGGCCCGCCTTACTCCGCGAGCCCGGCCCTGGCCACAAGCGACGGCACCACCGCAACCTTCGGGCCCCGGCGCGCGGTTCTCCTGCGATCAACTCCTGTACGGCGACCACCAGCGCATCACCCGCCGCAGACGCCGCCGCCCGCGCCTGACCGATCACCTCATGGACCAGCTCGGCCTGCCCCGCGTCGTCGCCGTAGTTCATCAAGTTGTAGGTCATGATCCGGACATGACCGGACCGCACTCCGGGCCCACGCAAGCTAATTCCCCTCTACGCGCGCTGAAACGCCCGCCATCACACGGCGAAGCAGCGCCGTGATCTCTTCTCTCTTCGGACCGGACGCGAGCAGATCTCCGCTGTGCGACAACACATCACCCTCAGCGCTAATCAACCTCGTGACCGTCGACGACTGTGTGTTCACGGCCGGCAAGTCTTCGCACGCAGCACGCTGGGCACGCCTGAGCAAGTACGCGATCGAAGTGCGTCGGCGGGCTGCGAGCAACCGATCATGTATCGATGACCACCAGATCTCGTGGCACGCAGATATCGAGCTCCCGACGGGAACCGCCGGAAACCAGGTCGTACTGATCTGGTCCACTTCACGCAGACAGGCCCGACAGTCCACAACGGACGAGGTCGGGTGATAGACAGCCTCGGCTCGTCGCCCTCGATACACGTACTCCGCGCGGTCTGCAGCACCCATGCACAGGGGCAGGAGGATCCGGTGCTCTACCTGAGCCGCCGAGTCCAGAAGGTGCACGACTTTCAAGATCGGTGAGCTCAATCGCATGGTTGAGCCGCGTGCGTCGACAGATACATATTTTTCCGTTGGCGGTGCTCGTGTCAGGACGTTGCTGATCTCGATGAGACCCTCCGTGTCAGACACCGCTCGCAATCGCCGAGCACCATCGATTCCATGAGATGGTCACGAGCAAGCAGAAGCTGCCGTCTATTCTGGCCTGCCGGTCACGTGCGGTTCGGTAGCTGCGGTTCACAGCTTGCTCGATGGTGATCTTCGCGTGGAGGTCCGAAACGCACCAGGAAATCTAGGCGGTAATCTGCTGGAAATGACTGGAAATCTGCGGCGTCGACCAGCGGGCGGCGGCTGACGGACGCGTGAGAGGCGAGGTGCCTGATGGCCGGTCGACGGGATGGGCTGGCTGACGCACGTGGCGCGGCCGGGCATTCTCAGGAGAGCCTTGCGTGCCTCCTGGGAGTTACCGAGAAGACGGTCAGCAACTGGGAGCGTGGCTACTCCAGGCCCACTCGGGTCAACCGACTCCAGCTAGCCCGCATACTCAACCTCACCCAGCAACAAGTTACTGAACTCGTTGACTGGGCGAGCGATACCGCCCTTGCCGGGGCAAACCAGTCCGTGGCGTCGCGGAGGGCCGAGGTGGGTGCCACCGAAGTCGAGCTGGGTTTCTGCTCCAACGATCAGCCTGGACCGCAGATGCCTGCTCTGGCCCCGCAACAACCGCCGTTGTCCCCGGCCGTCGTGTCGCGATCTGTCCGGCAGAGCTCGACGCAGACAATCGCTGGTATCCGGGCCATGTCCCGAGCCGTCCAGACCGCAGACCGGCAGACCGGCGGCGGCCACCTCTACCGCTTTGTCCAGAACTACCTGAGCACCGAGATCGGGCCCCTGCTTCTCGACCCCGTCGGAGATGGCGCAGCGTTGTTCACCGCCGCGGCGTCAGTCACTGAGGCCGCAGGCTGGATGGCCCATGACGACGGGCGCGACGAGACCGCACGCGACCACTTCGACTACGCGTATCGGCTGGCAACCGCCGCATCCAACGACGTGATGATCGCGAACGTGTGCGCCAGCATGTCCCATTTAGCTGGCCAGATGCACCAACCCCATGATGCCGTCCGGATCGCTGAGGCAGGACTCACGCAGGTACGGGCGGCTTCGGGAGCTCGGCGGCTTACCGCCCGTCTGCACGCGATGCGGGCACGAGGACTGGCAACGCGCGGTGACGCTCAGACCTGTGTGAGAGCTTTGAGCGACGCTGAACACGCGCTCAGCACGGCCGAAGACGAACGGTCAGCCGAGTGGATTGCCCACTTCGACGACGGTGCTCTTGCCAGTGAAGCGGCCCTGTGCCTGCGGCGACTCGGCGACCTCGCCGGCGCTGAGCGGCATGCACTCCGAGTGATCGCGCTGCGCGATGGCGATCGGGTGCGATCCCGCGCCTTCGGGCAACTCACCCTTGCGACCGTTCTGGTTCAGACTGGACGTCTCGACGAGGCGGTGCACCTTGGATACTCCGTGGCGAAGGTTGCGCCCTCCCTTGCCTCCACGCGAGTACGGACCCGACTGAATAGCCTGGGCGCGGTACTCCGGCCGCACGCCGCCACACCTGATGTCAAGGAATTCCTCGACCTCCTGGACACTCTAGGGAACCGTCGTGTGGAGGTGCCCGCATGGCCGGTCTAGCCGATGATGACCCCGCACGCTGGGCTTACCTGGCCGAAGGCAACCGAAGGCAGGCGCGTAAGCGGGTCGCCGTCGACGTCGTGATCAGGGATCAAGTCGGACGAGTGCTGATCGTGAAACCCACCTACAAGGAGGACTGGGACCTGCCAGGCGGCATGGCCGAAGAGAACGAACCACCTCGGAAGGCCGCCGAACGCGAGCTGCGGGAAGAACTCGGGTTGACCATCACCGCTGGACGGCTCCTGACCCTGGACTGGGTTGAACCACATGGCCCCTGGGACGACCAACTCGTCTTCGTCTTCGACGCCGGCATCCTCACACCCGACGCCATCGCCACGCTCCGCGCCGTCGACGAGGAAATCAGCGACTTCCGTTTCGCGGACCCTACCGACTGCGATCGCCTGCTTCGCCCCGACATTGCAGCGCTCCTCACCCGCGCCCTCCACGCGCGAGATACCGGTGAAACCGACTACCGCGAGCACTCGACACAAGGGGGTCGCAGGTGAGTCGCCCCAGCCGAAGGACAGGCACGGCGTGTGGCGGCGGTGCGCCCGGACCCTCCGGTCACCTCGGATTCCCGCAGATTTCCGATCCTCGCTGTGGTTGTAGTGAAGGCGCATACGATGTTGAAGTGAAAATGTGGTAGTTCGCCCTTCACAGGCCAGGCGAACACTGCGTCGTACTCGATGTACGCCGAGGTCTGCGTGCTGAGCGATCATGTCGAGTTTGAGTATGTAGGCTTGACCTGCAACAATGCGATTACTGCGGACGTACTGGAGGACAGTTGTGACTCGACGTGACGGGCTGGCCCAGGCCCGCGATGCGATCGGGCACAGCCAAGACAGTCTCGCGGCAGAACTCGAGGTCACCGGGAAAACGGTGAGCAACTGGGAACGCGGGTACTCGAAGCCAACCCGACGCAACGAGCTCCAACTCGCCCGCATCCTCAAACTCACCCACCAGCAAGTCATTGCCCTCATTGAGCCTGATCGTGAGGCGGCCAATCCCGCCCCGGTTACTTTTGATATCGATCCGCGCCGGTCCCAAGCCGCGCTGCTGGATGGTTTACGACGATCGATCATCGGGGCGCGCGGCCCCGTCGAAGAGTCTTCCGGTCTGGACGAGCTTGCACGGGCCGTCAATCGAGTGCATCGGCACTATCAGTACGCGGACTACGAGGCGGCCGCGAAACAGCTTCCGAAGGTGATAGTCCAGCTCAACGACCAGCCGGATGAACCTCAGATGGCCGCACAGAAGGCGTGCGCCTATGTCGCCGGTGCGAAGCTGGCCACGAAGCTTGGCTGCGGGAGCTTGGCCTGGCTCGCTGCTGATCGCGCAAACCATGCGGCTATGGAATCTGAGAATCGCGCGCTTGTTGGAATTTCCCGCTACCAGATAGCTTGCGCGCTCTTGCTGAATGGCTACCTAGACGATGCGTTGCATCTAACCGGGGAAGCTCTCGAAGACCTGGCCGCCACAACAACGCGCCACGATCAACCGATGGCTACTTCTGCAAAGGGCGCGCTTCTACTCCTGGCGTCAGTTATGGCCGCACGAACCGGAGATAGTGGTAACGCTCGCGAGTTTTTACTACGGGCGCGCGACCTGGCGGAATCTTTCGGCCGCGAGGGAAATGCGCTGTGGACTGGGTTTGGGCCAACCAATGTAGCTATCCACGAGCTGTCTGTCGCGGTGCAGCTTGGTGATGTGCGACGTTCTTACGAACTCGGTTCAGTTTTAGATACGGATCGGCTTCCCAGGGCTCTCGTCGGACGTCGGTCGCAAGTCCATCTTGACCTTGGGCGCGCGGCAATGGGGGCGGGAGACGACGGTCTGGCTGTCCTACACTTACTTGAAGCGGAGCGGGTCGCCAAGCAGGCCGTGTCGCACAACGCCAACGCCCGCGAGACTATACGCACCCTCCTCGATCGAGAACGGCGGAACGCCACTCCCGGACTTCGTGCGCTAGCCATGCGGGCCGGTGTCCATGACTGAACGGACGCTCTATCTGATCGGCAGCGCCGCACCACCTGTCCGTGATCTCGGCACCCTAATTTCCCAATTTCAAGACATCGGCTGGAGGGCCTGCGTCTTTGCCACCCCGACGGCCGCAACATGGGTAGATATCGAAGACCTCGAAGAACGCACAGGTTTCCCGATTGGCCTCGACGGGCAGCAGCAAGCTTCGCTAACCCTCCCAGAACCGGAATTGATCCTTGCTTGCCCCGCAACGTTTAACACTATCAATAAATGGGTTTCAGGAATTTCAGACAACTACGCCCTTGGAATTCTCAACGAGGCATTTGGCTTCAAAACGCCGACTTACCTCATGCCGTACGCAAAAAGCACACTAGCGGCACATCCCGCGTTTATCAGCAGCTTGTCCAAGCTTAGCAATTGGGGCGTGCACGTACTCCCCAATGAACTAGTTCGCCCCACCAAAAAGAATGAATCATTTTTATGGAACCGCCTGATCAATGCACTTCCCCTCGAGCGATGACAAACGAGTGCGAGACTTCCCTGGTAGCCGCCGTCGGCCATAACCTACCCGCGCTCGGCGACACAGTCGGAGTCCAACAGTCCGTACGCACTGCCTTGCGCACCGTAGCGCGCTAGCCACCTCGAATAGGTCACACGCGGCGGGAGCGTGCCGGCTCAGCTCTGCCCGGACCGTAAGTGGATCACTCGGATAGACTTAGCCGACCACAAGACAGCGGGCCGCAGCGACGCCTGCGGCCGACCGCGCGGAGTTGAGCCAGGGCGTCTGACCTGCGACAATGCGACTACTGCGGACCTACTGGAGGACAGTTGTGACTCGACGTGACGGGCTGGCCCAGGCCCGCGATGCGATCGGGCACAGCCAAGACAGTCTCGCGGCAGAACTCGAGGTCACCGGGAAAACGGTGAGCAACTGGGAACGCGGGTACTCGAAGCCAACCCGACGCAACGAGCTCCAACTCGCCCGCATCCTCAAACTCACCCACCAGCAAGTCCTCGCGCTCCTGGACGAGACGACGACCAACGCTGCTTCCCCTGCTGTCGTCGACCATGATGCCATAATTTCGACACGCTCGCGATGTTCCCGACCTTGGACGCTCCACCGGCCGAGTTTCTGGCCCGTACAGAGGTAAGCCCACCCGTTCCCGGTCAAGTCGGGGCTAGCGATGTGGAGCGGATCCGTGCGATCACCTGGATGGTCGCGATGTCCGAGAACAAGTTCGGCGGCGGCCCGACATGCGAGGCCGCGGTGGCCCAGCTGCGCTGGGCGCAGCGCCTGCTGAATGCCCGCGGTACGAACGAGGTCAAACGCGGCATGCATGAGGCGGTAGCAAATCTCAGCGCCGTCGTCGCCCACACGGCTTTCGACATCGCAGACCACTCCGCGGCCGACCGCTTCTTTCAGTTCAGCTTGTGGGCGGCCCACGAGGGCAAGGCATGGCCACTTCGGGCGAACGTCATGGCAGAGGTGGCCCGCAAGCAGAGCTACCTGGGCAAGTACGACGACGCACTGACCTCGATTGAGCACGCGCAGGTCCGGTCGGACCGGCTTTCGAGAACCGGCCAAGCGATGCTGTGGGCAGTGCGCGCGAGGTTGCTCGCCCTGGTGGGGCGTGGTGAAGAGTCCGCGGCCGACGTCGCCCGAGCCGATGAATGCTTCGCCGCTCGTGCTCCGGAGGAGGATCCGCCGTGGCTCTGCTACTACGACGAAGCCGAGCATCTCGGTTCCACTGGCAAGGCGCTGCTGGTTCAGGCAGTACGGACCCAGCGGCCTGAGATCGCGGCCGGGCGGCTGGAGGCGGCTGTCCGGCTGCACGGCGACGCATACCCGAGGTCGCGGACGTTTTCCCGTATTCGGCTGGCGAGCCTTCTCATGGCGACAGGACATCCAGTCGAAGCTGCCGCGATCGGCGCTGTCGCCGTGGCGGATGCGCAGAAGCTCAGCTCGAAACGAATCCTGGAAGAGCTCACGCAGCTCGACCGAGCCGCAGCCGACCATATTCGCGTGCCCGAGGTCGCGCAATTGCGCGCCGGCATCTCATCGCTATCTTCCACGCCGTCCTGAGATCATAGTGACGTGACCGCTCACCTTGACCGGCTTCGCCCGGTCCTTCGTCGAGCTGCTGAGATCGTCCACCTGGACGCTGACGAGGCCGAGCTGATCCGCGACGGCAACAACGTCATGTACTCCCTGCGCGGCGGGATCGTCGCCCGCATCGGCGCGCCCGGCAGTGGGGAAATTGCCCTCCGCGAGGTCGCGGTGTCGCGCTGGCTTGAGACAGCCGGCTTACCCGCGACTCGGGCGATCGCTGATCTGCCGCAGGACGTGCGCGTGGATGATCGGCCGATCACGTGGTGGAAGCTCCTTCCCTCGCACCGCCCGGGCGCACCGAGCGACCTCGGCACAATGCTGCGCCGGCTTCACCACCTTGACCCACCACAGGATCTTCACCTCCCCGAGCACGACCCGTTCTCCGGCATCCGCGACCGTATCCAGCAAGCATCCTGGCTCAACGGCGACGACCACACCTGGCTCATCGAACACGAGCACCACCTCAACGACGCCTACAGCTCGCTGGCGAGTCCGAGCGATCGCGGTGTCATCCACGGTGACGCCTGGCAGGGCAACGTCGCCCTGCTCGGCGACGGCCGCACCGTGCTACTCGACCTCGAGGCCGTCAGCTACGGCTATCGCGATTGGGATCTCGTGCAAATCGCGGTCGACTTCACCGACTTCCACCGTCTCTCGCGAGAGTCGTATCAGGGGTTCATCGACTCCTACGGCGGGCATGACATGACTATCAGCGATAACTTCCGCGTCTTCGCCGACATACAGGAACTTCGCTGGCTGGCCTTCGCGCTCAGCAAAGCAGCTGACAACCCCGCCGCGATGCGGGAATGCCGTCACCGTCTGGCATGCCTTCAAGGCGACATCCCCCGGCCGTGGACATGGGCAGCGTTGTAAACGACCTGCACTACCCGTGGCATCGATAGCACCAATTTTACGAGCACTTCGAGCCGGTCACTCGTATGGCCTATCTTTGCCGCTACTTAACGTTATTCGCCCAGGTCAAATAGGAGGATTTCTAGAGATTTCCAGGGATTTCCAGCGTTTTTTCGGGCGGGATTTCCTGGCGCAAAACAAAGGCAGTCACCAAGATCACCTCATCACATTTCGAGGGGTTGATGCGCGTGCCTTCCGATGTCGCCACACCGCGGTTGATGCCGTCAGAGCACCTGGCGTCCCACGAGCAGCACAGCCGTGTGCGGTTGATCGACGCGCTGGTTGACGGCAAGGACCACTACGAAGAGGACCGGAAGACAGCCAACGCGGTCCGCGAGGCATTGCCGAACGGGACCGTCGCCGCGAGGCGCCTGTTCGAGGAGGACCGCCGGTTTCAGGTGCGGGTCTGCGAGATGCTGCTCCGGCGGACACAGGTCAAGACGTTTGTCGTCTGTGGAGCGGATCAGTGGGCGGTAGACGGGGACCCACTGTACGAGCGTATTCACCGGGTGAACAGCGATGCTGTCGTTGTTTACGTTGAATCCGAACCGGTCATCTTCGGTCACGCACTCGGCGCATACGACACGGCCACCAACTCGGCCAATGCCGTTGTCCGCGTCGTCGAAGCCGACTTCTACGATCCCGACTTACTCCGCCGGCTCTATGCGGAAACACACCTCTCTTTCTATCGCTCTGAGCCGTTGGCGCTCCTGCATTGCGCGACCTTGCCTTTCGTTCCTCACGACACGAGGCGGACCGCTCAGGACATCACCGCCGGGCTGATCGACACGCTCCCGGATGGGTCGTTCCTGGCACTGACGCATCTGTGCGCGCCTGAGGACGCCGATGACGCCGAGGCTGTGCTCCGGGCGGGCAACCATCTCGAAGCGCGAGGTCTCGGGACTCGACCTTTCCTACCGCAGAAGGACATCGAGGCGCTGTTCGGCGACCTTCCGCTGGTGGTTCCTCACGCGCTGACGGACGACCGCGTACCCGTTCCGTGCCCGGAGTGGTATCCGCCCGGCCCGTTCCGTCAGCGTGTCGCCATCGATCGCTTCAACCTCGCTGGCGTCGCGCACAAGGGGCGGCCCTGGCCGTTGGCGTAGTCACCCACATTTCGGAGAGGGCGAACTCGACTGGCTCTCTCGCCCATAGGGAAGGACACCTTGGACACACCGAATTCCACGGCGATCTTGGCTTACGAGGGCCCGACGTCTCTGCCTGCACTGGTGCTGTCCGCTGTGGGGGAAGATCGCCGTGATCACGTGTTTACCCGGCAGTCTCATCGGGACAGATTCGCGGTCGCGGTCGCGCTGGTCGCCGAGCTCTTCCTCGAGGGTGCGTTGACGATCCGTGGTGAGCGGCTCGTCGTGGCCGATGGTGCGGCGGTCGTTCGGCTGGCAGAGCCGTGCGGCTTTGCGGTCCGCGCGACGCTGTCGAGAGATCTGCCCGTCGACGACATGCTCGCCGAACTCCAGGGGCCGGCGTACACGGTGGCCTGGACCGCGTTGCAGCGACAGCGCGCAGCACGCAGGTCTCGTATCCGAGGCTGGGTGCTGACGGACCCGGAGTACACGTTCTTGTGGCATCGCATGCTCGCGTCCGCGCACCAGGACCCGGACACAGCGAATGACCGTGCCGCGGCGCTCTGGACGATTCTCGCCGAAGCCGGGCTGCATCGCGATCAGCTACGCGCGCCGAGTCTGCAGCCGCGCAGCGCCTGTCCCGACGCCCTCTGTGGCCTGTTGCTGCCCGATCGCGAGCGCCACCAACGGGCTCCGACCCGACGGCACCTGAACCGCTGACACGGCGCCGCGTTCATCGTTCCTCGCCTCTCCCCTCCCCTGCCTGGCCGTGTCCGGTCCGGCATTGATCCTTTCGATCCCGGAGATTTCACGATGAGACCGTCTTTCCCGCGCCACAGGCGCGTTCGCACCGGTATCCGCGCTGTGTTCGGCGCCGCTGTCCTCACCGTCACCGCCGGGTGTGGGCTCCTCCGCGGCGAGGAGCCCACACCCGGCCCGAACATCCCGGTCAAGGTCGCCGCCGTGCCGCTCGCGGACGTGGCACCGCTGCATATCGCGGCCGACCACGGGCTCTTCACTCAACGAGGCATCGCGGTCACACTGGTCCCGGCCAAAAGCGGCCAGGACGCGATCACCAAGCTCGAAAGCGGCGACGCCGACATCGCCTACGCGGGCGACATCGCCTTCGTCAACGCCGTCAACAGCGGCCTCCCACTAAAAATCGTCGCCGAGGCCGCGGTCGCAGGTGAGCGGACCATGAGGGTTCTCGCGCGCCAGTACGGACCGGTGCAGTCGGTCCCGGACCTGGCGGGGAAGAAGCTCGGCCGCAACGCCGAAGGCGGCGTGAGCGACACGCTGACCAAGTCGCTGATGGCCGACCACGGAGCCGACCCGAACTCGGTGACCTGGACCAACCTGGAATTCGGGGCCATGGCGGCCGCAGTGGTAGGTGGCGATATCGAGGCCGCGTTGTTCCCGGAACCTTTCGCGACCGCGGCGGAGAAACAACACGGTCTGCACCCGGTCGCCGATCCGGCGACCGGGTCCGCGCAGGGTTTCCCGATCGGCTTGTACGCCGCCACCGAGAAGTTCGCCGCCAGCAATCCGGCAGCGATCGCCGGCTTTCAGCGGGCCATGCGGGACGCGGCGGCAGCAGCCGGGACCCGGAAGCTGGTGGAGGACGTCGCGGTCAAGCATCTGAAAGGGATCGACGCCGACACCGCCGCCCTGATGGAGTTGCCGGTATACCGCAGCGACCCGGTCATGACCGAGTTACAGCGCGTCCCGGACCTGATGCAGCGCTACGGCAAGAAATTCCGCCGGCCGATCCAGATGTCCGAACTGATCATCCCTCCCCCGCCACCCGGTACGTAACCACGCCCTTCCACGCCGAGCCATCGAGCCACGCACCGCACGCGCGTCCCCCACTCCGGATCTTGCGAGCCGAAAGCCCCGTCACAATGCCTGACCACACAAGTCACCCCGATGCCCCGGCGGCGCCCGTCCGCGTCCGCCCTTGGCCGATCGTGTCACTGGCCGAGGCCAGGGTGGCGTTGGCGGGAGTCCGCGGACACGCCGAGTCCGACGCCGTGGCGTCCATTCTCCGCAGCTGCCGACCCGGGTTGAAGGCGACGATCGCGACCGAGTACCGCGTCCGGAACCATGTGATCGTCAGAGCTCTGCGTGCGGGCATTCGCCAGTTCGTCGCCCTCAGCCCCGATCTCCCCCCGCTGCGGCTGGCACACGAACTTCTTCCGGCCGGCGCAGGTTGCCGCGCGCTCTATCTGCTCGACGACAACGAACCTGCGGTCTGGACGCGGATCGTCACGACCCACAGCCTGACCCCCGACGTCGCGTGGCTGTCCTCCACACCCGGGATCGAACAGTGCCTGCGCACGGGCCACGGCATCGGCGCGATCAACCTGAACAGACCTCTCTGCGTGCTGGGATCGACCGCACTGCGGCACACCCACGACCCGCACGCTCTGCTGGCCGGGCTGTGGAACATCCTGCCGTCCGGAAGCCGAGTTGCGGTCAACCAGGTACTTCCGCTCGCCTCGGACACGCCGGCGGAAACCGGCCACCCGCCCGCCTGCAATGTATTCCAGCGTCACACGCGGACTCCCCTGATCCTGCGCACCGCACCCGAACTCGACGCCCTGTTCATGTCCCCCCATCCCTGGGACCTCACGGCAGCCGGGCCCGCTCAGACCCACGACACGCACGACCGCGGCTCGTCACCGTCCACAGCGGACTCATCCTCGGCGTTGATCACGCGGGTAGCCGTCCGTCCACCTCGCACCCGGCCTCACGGACTCGTTTCGGCATACAGGAGCACACCAACCTCATGACCACATCGCCTGACCCATATTTCCTCAAACCGCACGGGACCGTCCCCGAGCAGCAAGCCGAAACCGACAACCCGACCATCGGCCGTATCAACGGCTTCCTCCTCGACGAGAACTTCGGGGTCCGATCCGATGGAGTCTTCGTCGCGGACCGGGAACTGGCCCGGCGGATCGACGCTGACGTGCCCGGTTACCGCTGGTGTGTGCTGGCGCAGCAGCGCTTCCTCTATGACGTCATCGCGTTCGCGGCTGAAAAGCGAGGGATCAGCCAGTTCGTGGTCCTGCGCGCCGCGCTGCCTCTCGGCCCGGAGAGGAAAACTCCGCACACCCAGGTCAAGGCTTACGTCGGCGCACCCAGCATGGTGCTGGTGGCTCGCGAAAACATACTGTTCGGCCATCAGCAGACGGCCATGGCCGTGCTCGAGGAGAAACGAGTCGCCGCGGTCAAGGCCGCTGTCCATGAGGTCCACCGGCCGCTGCACCAGGTCCATAAACGTGGCGACTGGTCGCTGGACCTTACGACACCGGTGTGCCTCACGATGGTTGCAGATCCGTCGCACTGGCCTGGTGACGTCACCGACCTGATGCGCGCCTACCACGAGGAGCTCCCTCCCGGAAGCGTGATCGGGGTGAGCAGTCTCGGCGTCGCGCCTCCCGGAAGCGCGGTGGCCGCCGCGCTCGATGACCTGGCCACGCACCTGGCCTTGACACCCGAGCCACAGCTGACCCCGCGATCCCAGGCTGAGGTCGAAAGCTGGTTCGACGGCACCGGCTGGGATCTCGAACACCCAGGAGTCGCGGCGGTGTCGCATTGGTGCGGCCCGCAACCTGCCAAGATCGCGGGTCCGGAGCTCCCGGTGTGGTGCGCGATCGCAACGAGGGCTGCGTCGTGACGACTTCGACCGTGATCGTTGAGGACGCCGCTTACTTCCAGCCTGCGCATGCCGCCCGGATCGCGGATCTCGTCGACTTCGCAGCGATCGACCTGGCTACGCGTGGGCTGATCAAGGTCACCGACGCTGGCGCCTTGGACCGGGAGGACGCCGGAGACTGGCTCTCCAGCCTGCTCTGTCGCCGGATCGAGCACCGCAACTCCCCATCGGAGCACCTGTTCGTCGACGTGACAACCCACCGCGCGATCCGGCTCGTTCTTGTCCGGTGTGATACCGGCGAGTCGATGATCTACATGGCGCAAACCCCCGGCATAGGCACCGAGACGGACTTCTACCAGCAGCTTGTCGATGCCACCCGTTCCGGCGAGCGCCCCGGCGTCAGCTGAGTCCGCCACCCGGCACCACGGGCCGCAGCGTGCGGAGCCTCGTGACGTCCGGAAAGGACTGTCCACCTTGACCACGGCGGGTGGTCGACGTCGCCGCACACCGCCACCGAGGAGATCCGGTGGCCCCCACAGTCGCGCTCCTCGCATGCCCGCGGAGAGCGTCAGGAAGCACTATCAGAGAAGGGAAACAGTGAAAGTAAGCACGAGAGCCCGCCGCCGTGGCGGGTTGCGCGTCGCCGTGGCCGCGCTGGCGGCGTTCGTCGCCACCGGTCTCGGCGCCGCGCCGGTCGCTGCCGCCGACGGCGGGAACCACGGTGCGGCCACGGCCGTACCCGCCAGCACCAGCAGCCCGGCTGCCACCGACACCAGAGGCGACGATGTATCGCCGATGATCGTCGGCGCCGAACGGGCCCCGGAGGCCTACGCCGGTGCCGGGTCGATCCAGCTGGCAAAGAACGGCGTCGGCGATTGGCACACCTGCAGTGGTGCGCTGATTCACTCGTCGTTCGTCGTCACGGCAGGGCATTGCCTGTCCGTCATGACTGAGGCGCCGCAGCGTGCGGACCGGGCGGGCGAACTGGCGTGGCGGGCGTTCAAGCAGGCACCGCCCCCGCGGCGGGCCGGAGTGGGTACACAGGCGAATCCGCAGGATCCGTCCCAGTACACGCTGCGGATCGGGTCGACCAACCGGCACTTCGGCGGCGCCGTCCGCGGCGTCAAGTCGATCTCGCTTCCGAAGCATTGGGAATGGGGTATGCCGGATGGCGACGGCTATATCTGGGACCTGGCAGTGATCCAGCTGGACCACCCAGTCCCGGGATGGCAGGTCAAGCCCGCGAAGCTCGCATATCCCAAGGCGGGTAAGCAAACCCGGATCATCGGGTGGGGCGTGACCGACCCGGATCCGGCCCACTGGGGTTCGCCGGCACCGACGTGGCTGCGGCAGCTCGACGTGCCGATCGCCCCGAAGGACGACTGCGCCCCAGCGGGGATCGGACGCGGCGAAATCTGCCTGGGCACCGCCCCCAACGGAGGCACCGCGTGTGCCGGTGATTCCGGCGGCGGAGCGTTGCAGCGGTACGGGCGGGACTGGTTCCTCACCGGACTCGGGTCGCGCTCGCACACGCAGTCCTGCGTCGCCTCGACGATCTACACGCAGGTCGCGGAACCGCGATTCCTGCTGTGGATCATCCATACCATGCACCAGCGTGATGCGCAGACACAGGTCACGCAGGCCGATCTGACCTTGGCCGGATAGCACAGGAACCGGTGTTCCGGTAGCCATCGCGGCCGCCGAAACACCGGTTCTTCCCTGCCAGCGCGACCTCTCCACTGTTGCGTGCCGACCGCGACCTCCATCCCCAGCGATACCTCGGCATAGGCAGCACATACGTCATCCGACGAGCCAACGACCATTTTCCTTGAGCGCCCTCAGAAAGCGATTCACCGTGTCCACCGCCGCATCCTGTCCTGCCGGAACAACGCTTGCCTCCACGGAAAAATCCTCGGTCCAGAGCCGAGAGATCGGTGCCGCGCTGCACCTTGCGCTCCGGCGATCGAAACTCACTCAGGGCACGATCGCGGGCAAACTCGGCTGGAGCGATTCGAAAACGAGCCGCATGGTCACCGGGTACACGGCCGCTACCAGACTGGACGTGGCCAGCTTCCTCGTGGCGGCAGAGGCGGTTCCCGAGGAGATCGACCGCGTTTCCGCCGTGGCCGACCTGTCCCCACGGGCGTACAGCGTCCAGGCCCACCCCGTGGATCTTCCCGACATGCTGCCGACACTCCTCCATCTCGGAGCCAACGCCCACACGATCGTTTCCTACCAGCCACATCAACTGCCGCACCTGACACAGACCGCCGGATACACCGAGACCATCCTGCGCGACACCGGCATCCTGGCACCTGACACGATCCGCGACGGAGCATCAGCACGCCAGAAACGCCAGACGATCCTCAGCTGGCCCAAAGGACCGACCACGACGGTATACATCGACCAGGCCGTTCTGAGTCGGTCGTTGCTGAGCCAGGTCGCGGCCGAGCAACGACTCTATCTCCACACCTTGGTCCGGCACCCACGCTGCCACCTCAGAATCTCGCCAGCCACCGCGTTTGCCACCGCCACGCAGGGCTTCACCCTGTTCCAGGACGACCGGGGAAACGAAGTCGTCACCGCCTTCACGCCGACGACGATGCTGGTCCTGGACAACCCGGATCACCTCGCGCCCTACCGGCAGACCATCACTCAACTGGCCTCCCGAGCGCTGCCTGAGACCTCCTCCGCGGTGAGGCTTCTCGCCCCTGGCACCTTCGGCGGGGCGACGGCATGCTGATCGTTCGTGAGGTCGGCCCGGAGGCGATGCGCACGGTCGAGACGTGGCGGGACGGCCGCGGGCCGTACTGGGGCGGACCGTGCCCCGCCGGGCGCGGGTGCTGCCGGTACAACCACACCCTCACCAACCGTGCCGAGTATCAAGCGCAGTGGTCGGCCTTGCCGACCCCGTGCAGCATGCGCCCGCACCCCGCTCTGGTCGACAACGTGCTGCGTAACGGTGATCACGCCACCGCGAATGATCGGCGTCTGGCCGACGAGCTCGTGCACATCTCCCTGGCGGCCTCGTCCGCGGTGCGGGAACGCGACCAGTTCACCGTGCGCGTCGTCGAGCACGCCCTCGCCGAGGGCATCACCCAGTTCCTTGACCTCGGCTCCGGACTCGCCACCGCCAGCGCCGCCTACGCCACCCTCACCACAGCGCCTATCCGGGCCGGCGCCGCGGCGAACATCGTGTTCGTGGACAACGACATCCGGGTCGACGAGGTCAACCGCGCCTGGCTACGCCAGCACTCTCAGCCCGGCCTGCGGGCCACCGCGATACGCGGGAACTGTTTCGCGGTCCCCGGGATGCTCAGCCGCCTCTGCCAAGCCAAGCTGCTGGACCGCACCCGGCCCGTAGCCGCCCTGATGGTCGACGTCCTGCACTTCTTCGAACGTCGGGCACCACGCGCCATCATCGGGTCCTTCGCCAGAAACCTGCCACCGGGCAGCATCGTCGCGGTCACGCACCTGTCCGACGAACCCTTGCTGCCCAAACTTCCACGTCCCACGCGCCAAGCGTTGCGCGAGGACACGGCCCGTTGGTGCCGTGCCTACCAGCGCTGCGTTCCCCCGCATCCCAGGGCATTCGGTCCCGCGCGGTTCGCGACGGTGGTGTCCGATGTGGACCTTCTGGAGCCGGGGATCACCAGCACGTCCTGCTGGCCGCACCCGGACACCACCCAGCACCCACGCGCGCCCTTTACTCTCGCCGCCGTCGGCCGCATCCCTACCGTTGCCATGTCCGATAAGACACCGGTGAGAACATGAGGACCCTCACTTCGCTGCCCGACGATCGGTACCCCGTCGTCGGTCCGCACACCACGCCGCAGGACGCTACGAGCACGCGCGGCCCCGCCCGCCGGGTGGGTGAAAGCAAGGCGCGTGGATCCGCGTGCGCCACCGCGCGTGACGTGCTGCTCGAGGTCGTGGCCCGCAGCGGTCTCTCCCAGGAGGACTTCGCGAACTCCGTTGGCTACCCCGCTGCCAGGTTTGGCCGCGTCCTGACCGGCCGTACCCGTATCAGCCCGGACCTCGCCCACGCCGTGGCGCAGCGCTACAAGATCGATCCGCTCGACCTGCTGATCCGGCAGAACCGCACCGCACTGGCCACCATCGCGGCCGACCGCGACCACAACGCCTTCACGACCACATCAGCACCGGCAGTGCGCCGGCAACCTGTCTGCCGCGACGTCGACGCCTCGGCGATCAACGTGGTCCGTGCCGTCATCACCAAAACGGGGTTAAGCAACAGCCGGTTCGCCGTCACGCTCGGATACGACCCCACGATCATCTCCAAGATCCTCAACGGCCACCAGCCCATCACCCCAGCGTTGGCCGACAGCATCAGCCGCCGCTACGGAATCGACGCCAGCGATCTCCTCGCGCGCCAGGCCCGCTGGCAGCTCGCCGCGGTCGCCGAACGCAACACCAGCACCCGGCCCGCTGCTGCCCCGCCTGGCTGACATCCCACTGTCCGGACGACGCCCGCCTCACGCAACGGCCACTACCGCGACCGAGAAAGAGACACAGCATGCCCGATTCCGACCCATTCCCCGCCCCCGCCGACACCACCCAGGCGGCAGCCCGGGAGCACCGGAAGATCCGCTTACGGCCCTCCTCCGCTCGTGCGGCCCGGCCGCCGCGCCGTCGCCTCATGCGACGCCGTGGACGGGCTGACCGCGAAGGCGGTCAACGATCGTTCGCCCGTCGCCGCTGTGACACCGCAGACCGGGACCGCCGCGACGACACCGACGCCGCGCTGGGCACGGTCTTCATAGCGTGCTGGGCATTCGCGCTCGCCACCGGAACCGGGCTGGCGACCTGGAGCGGCACGTTCTACCTGCCGATGCCCTGGTGGCTCGCCACGGTCGCGGTGACAGGCCTCGCCTGGGCCGGCGTGGGATGGGCGCTGGAGAGCGTGCCGGTCTTCCGCCGCGTCGCGCAACGCGCGTGCACCACCTTCGTCCTCGTGTTGGTGTGGCTCGGGCTGGTCGCCGCGGGCATGCCCGCGGACACCCGTTTCGCGCCGGACATTTGGTCCGGGATCCGGGACTACCGCGGTAAGTGCCTGACCGGCACCGAATACACCGATCCGGACGCCGAGCTCAGCATCACCACCGACGTCGTGACCATCGTCGGTTCGCACGGTGGCGTCCTGCGGTTCACCAGAACCGGCGACCGATGGCCGTCCCAGGCCCGCGCCGAGATCTTCGGCCGCGGCGCCGTTCCGCGCGACCACGCCACGCGCATCGCCTTGGCTGCAGCCGGTTGCACTTAACAGCAGCCCCGCCGTGAGGATCTCGCGGTCCCCGACGACCCGGTTACCGATCACCACAGCCCTGACGAAGGGGCCAGATGCCGTGGTGCAGCGGCATTTCACCGATATCGACGAGCGTGCTGTGGCGGTCCGGGCCGCAGGATTCTGCCGCGGGTGCTGAGGACGTCACCGAACTCGGCGTCTATGACCAACTGCCCCTGTCCCTGTTAACGATCTGCGAGGAATTGGTACCCGCTATGAGAAGCGCTTTCGACGGTGAACGCCGGTGGCCCGAGGGACACCGTGAACTCACTCTGCTCGCCCTGCCTGAGCGCGGCCGCGTCGCCGACCGAGTGGTGGTTCTTCTCTGGTGACGCTGGTCAACGGCGTCCGTGAAGTCGTGTCCGGGTTTCCGGCGACGCGCACGCCCGTACCGGATACGGGACTGCACATGACGGTTCAGGCGATCAATCACGGCCTCCATAACGAACCACCGATCGACAACACGACCGTGGCGAAGCTGGCCGAGGCGTTGACCATCCTGCTCAGTGACCGGCCCGCGTTCTCGCTGTGGATGGGATCCCCGATGATCGGCGACACCGGCGTCGTGCTCGACTACGAGCCCCTCGACATCGGCCCCGCCGCTGCCGTCCCAGTGGATCCGTACGGCGATCTGGTCACCGATGTCCGTGACGCCATCGCCCGGCTGTGCGGGCCCGGCGCGATCGGGCACGATTCCCGGCCCGGTCACATGGCGCTGTTCTACGCAGGCTGCCGTCAGGACAACGTGGACTTCGGCAGCGCTCTGCGGCGGCGTTCCCGGCCCAGCCACCCTTGGATTCTGTTCCGCACCCTGGTCCTGGGCTGGGTCCGGCAGAATCCCGCCGCGCGGTGTTACGAACGGGACGTCGTGAAGCGGTTTCCCCTGCGTGAGCCTGCTGTCGAGGCGGGTACCCGCATTGTCGCCGCGGGCGGAGCCGCGCATGGCCCGTCGGCCCCGGTGCTCCTTCCTGCAGCGTCGTGTCCTCACGCGGACGACGCAACGGCATGAACCCTGCTGCCACAACCCGGACCCCGCACTCGCCGCGGCCTGCTCGTGCGGTGCCCGCACCAGCGGGTGAAACCCCTGTGACGTAGCCGAAAGCCAGGATGCGCGGCTACGTGCCACGCATTTTCTATGCCCCTTGCCCACGTCCTGAGCGCACCACACCGCGCCCACTTCCCCAGACACGAAGGTCATGACCATCCTCGACACTGCGCGAACCCGCATCCAGCGCATCGCAGCCCCGTTCGTCACCCGCCGCCACGAGGACCTGCCACCCGGCGACGGCACCGTGGTGTCGCTCGCCTCGTACCTCCGGCGGCGTGGCTGGATCACGCTCGATGGTGCTTGCCCCACCAGGGCGGACTTCTGCTACCCCGGCGGCTTCCAGGGCGCACTCGCCATCGACGACCGCAGACTGCCCATCGCAGACCTCAACCTCCAAGACCTGGAATGCACGCTCAGCCGCCACGGCGACC
Source organism: Amycolatopsis sp. cmx-4-54 (assembly GCF_046548895.1). Classification (NCBI taxonomy): domain Bacteria; kingdom Bacillati; phylum Actinomycetota; class Actinomycetes; order Pseudonocardiales; family Pseudonocardiaceae; genus Amycolatopsis; species Amycolatopsis sp. cmx-4-54. Next base: position 388,804 of record NZ_JAEBEJ010000001.1, on the reverse strand, counting down.
ACTGGACCGCGACCTTCACCTCCTGCGGCGCCGTGATCGGCTGCGACCGGCATCGCAGCAACCACGCGACCATCGGCGCACACGGCACCGTTTTCGCGGCGGTGCTCGATGACATGGAACGTCACGCCCGCCACCTGAAACCCCGCGATATCGCCCACTGCCTGCACTTCGGCGCATGCGGCCGCGACGACGCTTCCGGCCACCCGGCTGCCCGCCCGCAGGAAGCACCGGACGAACCCGCCACGCCGCACACCGTCGTCCCTCGGTACCGCACCGGGCACGGGCTGGACCTCACCTATGTAAATTTTGATCACGGCGGCGCGGACGGGGACCAGTCCACCGTCTACGCCATGGACAATCTTGTGGAACTGCTGGGCGCGGACGGACGCACCCCCGACGCCGGGATCATCGGCGAAGGCAACTTCTGGCGGTTGTTCGGCGGTAAAGGCATCGGGCAAGCGCAGCACGCGCTGTAGGGTCTCATAGCTCCTGACATGTTGATCTTGCGTGACCTGCGGTTTCGTAGCGTGTCTCACGGTTTCTTCATCAAGATCAGTCTCACGGCCGCTTCACTTCTTCGACCACCACGGTTCGTCGCACGGGCCAGATGATCCGCTGGTGTGATTGGCCGGCTGCCACGGCGAGTGCACCTCGTGGCTGCGGATTCACTGCCCGTGATCGTCGGTGGCTGCCCTGAGCCGTTCCGCGGTTTCGAGCGACTTGGCTCGCACCCGGTCCGTCTGGTCGCGGTACCAGGCGTACCAAGGACTTTCGGGGGCTCGCTGCGTCACGATGAGCTGAGGTCCTGACTCGTCATCTGCTGGCACTACCTCGTAGCCGATTGAGGACAGGATCGTGGCCATCGCGTTCTGCATCGCGGTGTCGACCGTCTCCTTCCACTGCCCGGCGGGATTGTCTGGACCGGTGCGGCCCTCGCTCCATGCCTCCAGGGACGCGGACGTCAAGATCGAGTGGCTGACCCAGCTGATGAACACACCACGATGTCCGAGGTTGTCGGCGAAGACGTGCGCGCCGACCGGACCGAGGGGATGGCCGCCGTGCAGGTAATCGGGAACCAGGGGGATCCCAGCGATGGCCAGATCGGAGCTGACGAGATCGGCCAACGCGTACAGTCTGGTGAGTGGATTTTCGGGTTCGTGCTGGTCTGGCATGCCTGCTCGTGCTCCTGGTTCCGGTTGTGATCGGTGAGTGTCAGTTGTTCGCGCCAACGGTCATCGAGTGATCACCCCGTACCCAGGGGTAGGCCGAGGACCTGCACGATCTCACCGTGCGTGACATGTCGATCTTAAGTGGCCTGAGCTTTCGTGGTTGCCTCACCGCGACGTACTGAGATCGGTCTCAGTTTCGAGGCAATTCCTCACGTGTGGCCAGTTCTGGGCTGATCAACCCGAGCCAGGCATCCTGTTGGTCAGCCAGTGGGCGATCCAGTGGTAGGGGCTGGAATCGGCAGACGAAAATCAGGCCCGCGTCGTATCCATCGCCGCCGACGTGGTGGGACCAACTGTCGGGAGCAGTTACTGGAGCGCGCAGGTGGAAGTAGGTGGTGCGTCGCGGCTGGCCGCTGTGCGGGTGCGGCTTGTCCTCAGTAGTCAGCCAGTTGACGACGACTGTGTCGGTCAGCCCGGTTTCCTCGAGGACTTCTCGCTGGACAGCGGGGCTGAGGGTCTCGCCGGGCCGAACACCGCCAGCGGGGATCTGCGTGCCAGCCTCGGGGATACCTTGGTGCTCGAAGACCAGCAGTTGCGGTCCTCTCTGGTGGCGGATGACGTAGGCGGCGACGCGGATCCTTGGTAGCTCGTTGTTCACCAAGGCATTGTCGCTTCCTGCCGGTGTCGACGCGTGACATACTGGTCTCGGTGACCAGGGCTTTCGTTTTGTCGAAAGGCCTTATCACCAGAGATCGGACTCACGACGACGACATTTCCTCGCGGTCGCATTTCCGGAGCGCTGTGATGATCCTTCGCCCGATAGGTGTCACCTGCAGGGGCTGATTCCGTTCGGCGCGTGTAAGGAGTTGTCCGCCGAGGTCGTGCTCGAGGCGGTTGATCTGTCTGAGCAGTGTGGAGAGGTCGATATCGAGTGCGGAGGCAGCGGTGGTTAGCGTGGGATGGTCGGCCGTGGCGGCGAACCGGTGCAGCCGGGTCCACGCTCCTGTCCCGGTCAGCGCCGGTCGAAGTGCTCTCGGCGCGGTGGTCGCCTGATCGAGCGTGCGGCGGACCTCGTTGTGGCTTCCTCCTCCGTGTGGGCGGAGCGGAATGTCGTGTTTTCCTGCCCAGCGCCGCATGTTCGCGGGGCTCATTCCTTTCTCCTGGGCGAGGTCGCTCAAGGTGCGGCGCTGGTTGATGTATTGGTTGGTCGTAGAGCCAGTCGCGGTCGATGACGATGCCTGAACCGGGTCGTGGACGTTCGCGACGTTCGATGCCGTAGTCGTCGAGCAGACGGCCGATGACGTTTTTGGTCACGCCGAATCGGCTGCCGATCTCTCGCAAGGTCAGTTGCTGATCGTGGTAGAGATCGTTGAGGCGGTCTCGGGGAAGCGCCTCGCGGAGGGCGACACGGATCAGCCCCGTGGCTCGTGCTTGAGATTTCGTGATCGGGCGTGGCGGTGCGGGATGTTGTTCGAGAAGGTGACGAACGACGTCGAGGGAGGAGCCGAGCCGCTGCGCCGCGATGGTGAGCGCGGTGTCGTCCTCGCGGATGAGGCGGTGCAGCGTGTTGATGTCCACGTGATCGGGATCGGCTCCGGGCAGGCTGAGACCGTCGAGCAGCGCGAGAGGCGGCTGCCATTCGACTGGTTCGTCGTGGATGCCCTGTTGCGCCAGGAATTCTTGGGCCGCCTCGTTCAGGCGCAGGGCGAGATCAGGGGTGATCGGCGCGGCGAACTCGAGGAGGCAGTCGCGCCTGTAGGACGAGTCGATGGCGAACGAGCCTGGCGCCAGATCGGCCGGGACCATGCTGATCTTCTCGAAGAGCAGGCATCGCGCGAGGTCCAGGCGGCGGCCGTGCCCAGGCGGGAATCGGCTCTGGAGACAGATGTGGTGCCACTGGTCTTCGGGAAGCAAGGCGGTGTAGTCGAGGCCGCGGCGCCGGTCGTAGTCGATGGGGATGGCGTGGGCGTCGAGGTAGTCGGCGAGGTGGGTCAGCGCAGCGAGGATGTGGGTCCAGTGCGGATTCGTATGCAGGGCGCCGAAAACGCGGGATGGGTCGCGGCTGTCGGCTATGCCGAGGATCGTGGCCGTGTCGGGCAGGTTGTGCCGGGCGCCCGGGAGCAGAAGGGCCGCGGACAACGCGAGGCGCAGGGTGTGCAGCTGAAAGGTCTTCGCTGGGCGTAACCGCAGCGCCCAGGAGGTCCAGAGCATGGTCGGGACGTGGCGGCGTCGCGTGGACGCCTTCGCTGCAGGAAGTTGGTGATGGGGCTTGGTGGCGCCGGTTCGATAGCGAAGTTGGTCACTGGGGCTGAGGAAGGGACCCAACGCGGAGACCTGGATGGCTTTCAGCGTGGTGCTGGTTCCTTGTCCCCATTTGTCCACGTTCGACACCCGGACGCCATGGCCGCGTCGGCGCGCGGATTCGATGGCCCGGCGCAGACGGTGTCCCGCGTCGCGAATGGTGTCCGCGTTGAGTATCGCGATCGCGGCCGTGGCGCCGACCGCGGCGACGGCGGCGTGGCGTGGGGCCATGAACCCGTGCCGTCTCCCGGCCAGCACGGGCGGATGATCACCGCTCGACTGTGCCAGGGCGTGCTCGCAGGCGGCGAGCAGGTCGTCGGGCAGCGTGGTCACGTCGTTCAGATGGGCGTAGCGGAGAAAGCGGCTGGCGAGAGCACGCAGGTCAGCCAGCGCTGTGATCGCCGGCGCGGATTCGGCGGCGTAGACGCCGAATGAGGCCGTTCGCGTCTCGATGACCTCGTCGATGATGCGCTGGGCGTTCAGCACCGGATCGTCGTGCCGGAACCGGAGCGTGTTCATGGTTGTCAGGTCATGTCCGCAGCGGTCCGGGGAACGCCCGTGCTTGTCGTCGCCGACGGGGTGGACGCAGCGGCCCGGTGTCAGGACTTCGGTGAGAATGCGGCGCCGGGGCAGGTGCCCGCATCCAGGACAGTCGTCGGCGAGCAGCCGCCGGTGGGCGGTGCAGGCGAACGACCAGCCCAGCCGCCACCGCAGCAGCCAGCGGCCGCCGGTCTCGGCCAGGCAATCGGGGCAGTAGCGCGACCCGGTGTTGCGTCCCCAGAGCTGGGTTCGCCGGACCCGCCGCGTGGCGGGGTCGATGAGCAGGGCGGTGCCGTCGAAGCTGTTCAGCGTCATCGCCTCGACGAGGTGCTGCCCGACGCCGGTCACGGCGGAGACTGTGGCGATCTCCGCGGGCCGGAGCAGGACCGTCCAGTCGGCCGGGGCGTCGTCGTTGTTCCGGTGGCAGAGGCCCAGGTCGGGTAGGAGCGACCCCAACGGGGTGTGCAGCCGGTGCGCGAGGGCGGCGAACCAGGAGTCCAGTGCCTCGCCCGGGATCGGGTGGAGCCGGATCGGCAGGGTGTCGGTCCGGTTCATCCGCTGTGGCGCCGGGTTCCCGGCGCGGTGCGGGTGGTGATCCGGCGGCCGTCGAGGGCGTTCTCCAGTTCGCGGCGGGCGGTTTCCGCGGCGGCGTCGTTTTTCACGCCGTCGAGCAGCTCCTTGCTGAGGTGCTCGGTTCCGGTCCGGATGGCGCGCTGGCAGCCGCGGTTGATCAGCGTCATGAGTGAGCCGATGTGGCCGGTGCTGCGGGCGAACAGATAGTCCGACAGGCCGTCGGCGAGCATGCCGGGGTGTTTCCCGGCCAGCACGAGGCGCTGCTCGATCGCCAGCAGCATCTGCCGCCACTCGCGCCGCCCGGTGTCGGTGTCGACGGTGAACGGGCGCATGTCCAGGCGGGTGGTGCGGCGCCCGGTCTGGGCCAGGACCGCGTTGCTGTAGGAGTCGCCCTCGCGGAACAGGCCGCGCTCGGAAAGGCCGACGCCGATGAACACCAGAGTCACCGGGAACTGAACGTTATCTTGAGCTGACGCAATGATCATGCTGCTGACCAGTATCGATGCCATGAGGACATTGTCGACGACGACCGTCAAGTGGATCCGATGATCACTGCAGAGTTTCTTCCTCGGCGTGTCGTGCGCTGGCATATCAGCTCGACGTTGCCAAGGGCAGGGCAAGCGCCTGATCACCAGCTCTGGTTCAGAGATCTGGGAGCAAGTCACCAGAGTCTGGGTAGCGGCCTTGTTCCAGGCGGAAGACATAGGCCCGAAGGTCGGTCCTGAGGTCACCCGCCAGGTAGGCGAGGAACTCGCGTGCACCTTCGGCGGCCTCAACCTCATATGAGTTGGCCTCGGCGGCGGTCCACTCGCCGAGCAGCGCCGCGACATGCTCCTCGACCTGGCCTCGCGCGTTCCACCAGGCGCGGACGGCGTCCGGTGTCCACCGTGAGTCGCCGTCGCAGGCGTAGCCGCCTAAAGGGTCCTCTTCGGCGGCCGACAGCAGGCACTCGACCTCCTCCCGGGTCGTGGGCTGGCGGTAGACGAACTCGTTGTAGTACTCGCCGCCGTAGAGGACGTGGCGTGGTGCGGACTGCCGGCCGGTCCAACAGTTGTCGGTCAGGCCTGTGTAGAAGGGGCCAGGGACGTTCAACCAGTGCTTCTCTGACCATTTCTTGCCGTCGTCAGGCGTGAGGAAGTCTGGCGGAACGTGCGAGATCGGATCCCCAGGCGCGGGTGTGTCGGTCACGCCATCAGGATCCCCGACCAACTACGGGCGCCGCCACCCTTCAGTGATCTTCCGCGCGGACACGGCCATCAGCAGGGTCCGATGATCGCTGAGGATTTCCTCCTGGGCGTGTCGCGAGTACTGCCACGAACGTCGGCCACCCTGCGCTCGCCGAGGGCCAAGGCGAGCGCTTCACGGAGTTGTTTGTTCTCCGCCTCCAGGTGTCGGACCCGCTCGGTGGCGGACTCCAGGCGGCGCAACAGCGAAGCGTCGGAGGCTCGTTGCCGGTCGGGAACCGGCCGGTTCGGCGAGGCCGGACTTTGCCGGGCGCGGAGCCGTTCGATCTCGACACGCAGATCCGGCTGATTGTAGAGCCACGACCGCGACACCCGTGCCTGCTTGGCGACGGCGTCAAAGTTGATCGGCAGCCCGGCCTTGTCCATGCGGCGCAGGGCGGCGACGGCGCGTTTGCGGGTGGCGGCCGCCCTGTGGCGGGCGGCCGCAATGACATGGTGGGAGTTGTCAGCCCGCATCGGCGGCGTCCTCCTGCTCGTCCTTCTCGACCTCGCCGATCATGCGGTCCAGGTTGTCCAGAACCTGCTGGTTCATCTCAACCACACGGCCATGTCCCTTGTCCTTCGACACGTCGATGAGAGTGAGCGTGCGGTGGCGCTGCTCGCGCAGCTCGGGCAGAAACTCCGGCCCTGTCAGGAAAACGGGGCAAGTCAGGCAAGCGTTGGCGTGTGGACACGTCTTTTGCAGGGGCAGGCCGCAGTAGCCGTTGGGCAGGGTCTGTGTGGACATGCCGTAGCGGGTTTTTGCCCATTGTGCTTGTGCCAGTGGGCCTTCCGGGTCGATTGAGACCCGCTCACCCTTGATGTTGACCTTTGTGGCCTCCTGCCAGTGCCGGCGCACGGTCTGATCGGTGAGCTTGGCGTAGCGGGCGGTCATGGCGTGGCTGGAGTGGTCGAGCAGTACCCGCACTGTCTCCTGCGGGACGTCGCGGTTTATCAGACGACAGGCGAACGTGTGACGCCACTGGTGGGGTGTCAGACGCACCGGGCGGCCGTGTTCGTCGCGGATCTCGCAGGTGGTGAGCCAGTCGTTCAGCTTGTTGCGGTAGGTACCGGGATCGAGCGGGATGTCGCCGGAGACGTTGGAGCGTTCGCGTGGGAACAGCAGCGGTGTCCCGTCTGGCCATCGTTCGAGGATTCTGCGTTGCTGCCCGCCGATGGCCGCTTCGAGTTCTTCGTCGATGGGGACGGCGGCTTCGCGTTTCATCTTGGTGTTGAAGTAGCGCAGGTAGGGTGCGCCTTGCCCGTCGTGGACGACGCAGTCGAACGCGAGCGCCAGTGCGCTTGACACTCGTAGACCGCATCGGGTGAGGATCAGGGTGACCAGCTTGGCGGACGGATCGGCCCAGCGGTCCAGGTTGGCCGGTGATTCGATCTGGGTCATGACGAACTCGGCCAGCCGGCGGTCCACCTGGACGTGGATGGGCGGCGTGTCACCGGTGTAGAAGGTTGCCCGTGCCGGGAGGCTGTCGTCCCAGCCGTGCTGGCGGACGGCTTGGAAGAACACGTTGAGCGAGCCGATCCGGTGCCTTTTGATGTTGTTTCCGCCGGGTTGGGACATGGCGTGGGCGAGGTAGCGTTCCAGCAGTAGCCGGTCGACGTCGGCGAGCGAGTCGACACCGACCAAGGCCAGAAAGTCGCTGAACCGGGTCAGGGCATCGACTCCGGCGCGGGCCGCGCCGATGCTCAGCCCGGACGTCAGGCGGAGCCGGGTCCATCGTTTGCCCAGATCACGCAGCCGGGGATGGGTGATGCGGTCGAACCGCAACCGTGCCCGGGGACACGGGCGACCGCCTGGTCCGGCGATGCCGGGCAACCGGTCCAACCGCCAGACATCCCGGGGGTATTCGACCTCCCAGCCGGTTCCGTCGCGCAGCGCCTCGATCGCGTAGCGGGCGTCGAGCAGGAAGACCAGAGACTGATTCGGACGAGCCGCAGCCGCGACGCGCCACTGCTGTTCGCTCAGTTCCAGCAGCGAGGCGATGCAGCGGGCTCAGCGGCCCTTCCGGCGCTGGCGTACGAACAAAACCCAGTAGTAGCTGGTGGACACTATTAGAAGTGCGCCGAGTCCGACGTTAACCCAGTTGTGCCAGTCCATCGGACCCTCATCGGTTAGCCCCAGAACGAGCCAGATAACACCGAGAAGGCTCCAGGTCACAGCCATGCGGAGCGCAGTCTTCGCGTCCGTTGTCGTTTTGCCGAAACCCCACTTCGCAGAAGCCATACGGTCCACCCCTCGCCGCCGAACGTGTCGCAGCCGTCGTCCCTACCTACCCGGACGAGTTTGCAGCCAACCACCTTCCCGTCAGCGCCGTCACAGTGAGGAGGCGAAGCCGATGGGAGCACGCGGAGCCAAGCCGAAGCCGACAGCACTGAAAGTGCTCCACGGCGACCGGCCCGACCGGATCAACCACGCGGAGCCGATCCCGCCCGAGCACGAGGTCACCGCGCCCGAGGACCTGTCCGACGACGCCCGTGCCGTCTGGGACCGGCTCGCGCCCGGCCTGATCGCCGTCGGTGTGCTCACCACGTGGGACGTCGACGCCTTCGTGATCGTGTGCGAGGCGCTGGCCCGGTACAAGCAGGCTACGAAGCTGGTGAACGGCTCCGCTCTGCTGATGCAGGGGCCGAACGGCTTCGTGAAGAACCCCGCGCTGATCGTGCAGCGCGAGGCCGAGACGACGTTCGCGCAGTACGGCGCGAGGTTCGGGCTCACCCCGTCCGATCGTTCGCAGCTGAAGGTTGACGCTTCCGCCCAGGCCAACGGAGCAGGCGCCGAGAGGCTGCTTTCCTAACGCTTTCATCGACGTCCGGTAGCGTCTTGGCGCGCTGAAGTAGTCGGAGCCCGTGGTGGTCACGAATCCACCGGTTGCCCTCGGCATCGGTGAAGATCAGGATCGCTATCCGAACCTCCCAGGGCTCTTTGTCCTCTTTCGTCCAGTCGTAGTTCTGGGCGCGCTGACGATGAGGTTTCGGAGTCGGCTCCTGCACGGCGAAACTCGAGGCCGTAGTTACGCCGTCAATCAGCTCAAGAGAAAACACGGGCAGATTGCTGGCGTTCATGATGTAGGTCGAGATGGTCGGCGTCCCGTGCTCGTCCATGTTGGGCACGCTCCATGCAGCCACTTGCGCCGCTTGTCGCCGAACATCATGATCTTGGGCTTCCTTGAGCTGCGCCGCCTGTCGACGTCCTGTTCTGTGCGCCGTAAGCGCTGACCACGAGGCCGCAACCAACGCGCAGGAGGCGATCACGACTGTGGCGATTTCGGTGGGCTTGACCTCGGCGTTCTGGAGCGTCGCGTGGTGAACGAAAACAGATAGCACCTGACGACAGTACTGGGTCATCGACAGCCACCGGACTTCCCCGCGTCACAGCTGTGTCCAGGGAGGTCACCCCTGGATGGCCCGAGCCAGCGTTCGTAAGGCGGTCCATCGGCTGCCGGAGTGCGGCTTCACTCTCGACGGTAAGACCTGCCGCAAGAGGGGAGACCACTTGTGTCGCCCTCGGGCCGCGCACGCCGTCGCGTTCTGCTCCGAGCTGTGTGTGCACACGAAGGACAAGTGGTCCCGCCGGCCGTTTGAACTCGCGCCGTGGCAACGCAAGGACATCGTCGAGCCGCTGTTCGGCGAAGTCGTGTGGGACCCCGAATGGGAGTCCTACGTCCGCCGGTTCCAGATCGGCTGGATCGAGCTGGCGCGCAAGAACGGCAAGAGCGAACTGCTCGCGTTCATCGCGCTGTACCTGCTCGTCGGCGACGAAGTGAAAGGCGCCGAGATCTACGGCTGCGCGATGGACCGGGGCCAGGCCGCGAAACTCTTCGACGTCGCCGCCAGGATCGTCAAGCTCAGCCCGGTGCTCTCAGCCCGCCTGATCGTCAAGGACCACATCAAGCGGATCATCGACGAGCGCACCGGCAGCTACTACGAAGTCGTCGCGGCCGACGCGGCGGGCAACCTCGGACACAACCCGCACGGCGTCGTCTTCGACGAGGTCTTGACCCAGCGGGACGCCCGGCTGTGGGACGCCATGCGGACCGGCATGGGTACCCGCGCGCAGCCGATGATGATCGCCGCCACCACGGCCGGAGACGACCCCGCCAGCTTCGCCCGCAGCGAGCACGACGAGTGCGTGCGCATCCAGGAGGACCCGGACCGCGCCCGGCATCGCTTCGCCTACGTCCGCAACGTCCCCGAAGACGCGGACCCGTGGGACGAACGGAACTGGCCGCTGGCCAACCCCGCCCTGGGCGACTTCCTCTCGATCCGCTCGCTGCGGCAGGAAGCCGCTGAGGCACGAAATGATCCGAGCAAGGAAAATGCCTTCCGGCAGTACCGGCTCAATCAGTGGGTGCAGCAGGCTCACCGCTGGATGCCGATGCACCTGTACCGACAGTGTGCTGGGACCGTCGCCCGCGCCCCAGACTGGCTGCGCGCTGAGCTGGCGGGGCGCCGCGCCTACGGCGGTCTCGACCTCGCGGCCAAGCTCGACATGACCGCGTGGTCGCTGCTCGTTCCCGACGGTCTCGACGGCAAGCCGTCGATGCTCTGGAGGTTTTGGCTTCCCGAATCCGCGGTGAAGTTCCTCGACGGCCGCACCAACGGCCGGGTTTCCCAGTGGGCCGACGGCGGATGGATCACCGTCACGCCCGGCGACGTCATCGACTACGACGTCATCTACGCCGACATCGCGGCCGACTGCGCCACGTTCAAGGTCATGGCGGCCGGGTACGACGAGTGGTCCGGCGAACCGGTCCGGCAGGCGATCCAGAAGAAGACCCGCCTCGACCTCGCGCCGATCCCGCAGATCTACTGATGGCGCTCACCGTGGGATATCCGTCGAGACTGCCTGCGCGCAGCAGGGTCTCGTAGCGGCCGGGGCCGAGGGCGGTCACACCGTTCGCAAAGACCGGTGCGAGATCGAGGTCGTCACCGGGCTCGCGGTACATCTCCTGGGCGACGACGTCGGCGAACTGCCCCAACATGGTCGCGAAATAGATCCCGCCGGGCAGTTCACAGCCGCGTGAGGCCACCGGCGGCCGCGGATCGCGGCACCCCGGATAGAGCCGGGTGCCGCCGTCCGGAACTCCGCCGGCGAGATAGCAGCCGAACCGGGCGGCGTTCATGTTCGAGCCATAGCTGGCGTACCAGACCAAGTCGGATGACCTGGCGCCCAATCCGCCCGGAGTTGCCACGATGGCGTCCCCTCTCCCCCGTCATCTGCTCGTCCCACACCACCATGCCCGCGGCGGCTCCGACTCGCGCATCGCCGAGCGGAAGGCCCGGCGGGGAATGACGAGGCCTGGTCAGTCATCCTCGTTGCGGTGCAGCGGCACGGCGAGGAGCGCTGCGAGGTCGACGTCGGTGCCCGGCCCGAACCGCTCGGCCTCCTCGACCGACACCGGTGTCGCACCGTGCCGCACTCGCGGGCAGACCGGGCAGGCGCCTTCCAGCCCGGTCTGCCACGGGCGCCCACACGAGTGGCACAGGCCCAATCCGAGCAGCGCTGCCTGTGTTGCCGGGGGTGATGGTGGGGATGCGGTGCTGCCAGCGGATACGGGCGGCTTCGATCGCGTGTCGCTGCGCGGCCATGCGCGCGGCGTGCTTCCAGGTCGGATCGTCGGTATGCCTGGCCAGCTCGTCGTATAGCCGGGAGGCGAGGGCGTAGGCCTCGGCCCGGCGGTAAGGGTCGGTCGATCGGAAGTCCTTCTCGGCCATGCCCCGGCCACGTTCGAGATCTTTCCGCGCCAGGCCCGTCCGGAACTCGCCGACGTGCCCGGCGCTGTCCGCATCGTTCTCGCGCCACGGGCCGCTGCGCTGATTGCGGACGTGACTGTAGGAATCGTCGCCGCCACGGGCCTTCACGCGATGGCGGCGCTTGCTGCCGGCGTTCTTGGTCATGATCGCCTCTCCACGGCCGGGGCCCACGCCATCCGACCGGCACGATCGACCGTTGTCCGAAGGATGTCGAGCTGCACGTGAGTCCCCAACCTCGCCCCTGGGCGGGTATCGACCCTTGTCCTCGTCGACGTCCGCGCCCTTGCGTGGGAAGGGGACATCTCGGAAGCCGGCAGCGACGTGCGGCAGCCTTTCCGACCGTACCGCACCCTCGTACAGGCCCCAGACCTTCATGCCAAGCCGCCTGTACGGGCCGGGTGCGTGAAGCTCTCGTATCCCCGAGTCGCGGCCGACACAACGCCAACCCTGATGCTGACGAACGACGCCGGCAGCACGGCGCCGTCCTCCGGAGACTCGGCCGGAAGCAGCATCGCTCGGCGGCAGTGCGGCGCGAACTCATCGACCAGCGCCGAGTCCGGTCGTCCACGACCTGACTGGCACCAGAGCGAACGCAATTACTGATTGGAGGCGTCGGCCGCCTGGCGCGCACCCGTCGGCCAGGAACGCCGCGATGTTCGTGTTTCCCCGAATGTCGGACCGGCGTGATAGACGGTGGGCATGAACGTTGCTTCGGGCATGGCACACGTGGAGGGCTGTCGTGACCTCCGCAGCGAGCGGACCGGCCGCGGCGCGCTGCGTGCGGTGGCCGTCGTGTCCGTGCCGTGTCCACCGACCCGACGTGCGGTGGTCACATCGTGTCCCTGACCAGTGAACTAGCCAGCCCCCGAAGCCCGCTCGCCGCGTGGTGCGAGCGAACATTCGCCGGGACGGCGTCGGTGGTCGAGCAGATCGCGACCGCCGTGCGGGATGTCCGTCCCATCCGGCCATCCGGACAGGTCCCGGCACGATGGTGGGCGGAAGTCGGCGGAGCGTTCGGGCAACGTGTCGCGGACCTCGTACAGCCCGCACCGCCGTACTATGCGCTGCTCGGGCTGATCCAGGCCAAGTGGGTTTCCCCTGCCTGGGCGCACGATCAGGCCGCGCGCTACCCCAGCCACAGGGGCCTCACCGGCGAGCACCGTGCCCGAGCGCTGCACCTGCGCCCCGCCGCCGCGTCCTGGCTTGACCTCAGTGGGCCCGTCGAACCGCGCCTGCTGGGAAATCCGGCCGCCGAGGCGGCATGGGCGGACTTCCTCGAGCGCGGCCGTACCTACCTGGCACGTCACGCCCCAGCCGGGACCCTCGGCTCCCCCGGCGCCGAAGCCGGACTGGCTCGCCTGTGCTGGCTGCTGACCCTCTGCGAGGACGTATACCGCAGCGGGCTCATCGACGACCGCCTGGCCAGGCTCTTCGACGCCGGGCGCCCGACCGTCGACCAACTGCGCAGTCTGGTCAACCAGCGCCAGGTCGACGAACTGGTCGCCCTCGCGCGGCTGCTGCACGACCGCGGAACCCTGTGGGAGCTCCGGAAACTCGCCGGCAACCCCGCGCCCGGCACACCGCTCGGGATCGCCGGGCCGACCATCGTGCCTCACTGGGCCGACGCCGACCTCCTCCTCGGCGCGATCGACCCCGACCACGGCATCGACGCCGACGGCGGAACGCTGCTCGACGTTAAGACCGTCGTCAGCGTCCGCGACACCAGCAAAGTCGGACGCTGGCTCTGGCAAATCCTGCTGTACGCGTGGCTGGACACCGCCGACCTGTACCGGATCCGGCGGGTCGGTTTAATGCTCGGCCGACACGGCCAGCTGGTCACCTGGCCCGTCGACGAACTCGCCGAGCACCTCCTCGGCCGCCGCGTCACCGGCGAACACGCCCGCGACGCCTTTCACGACATCGCCGGACAGATCATCACCGGCCACGGTCTCCCCTGGCCGGTCGCCTGACCGCCCTCCAGCTAGAGCCTGACGTCCGTCGATCGTCGGCCAGAGCTATCCGCGATGGGCGCCCTCACCTTGGGCCGAATCCTGCGAGCCGCGGCGCAGCGTAATCGTAAGGTCGCGACGTCCAGCTGTCCCGATCTGTGGCCCCCAGGTCGCCGTCGTTGCCGGTTGTCCCGCTGGAAGGACTGCCCGATTCGGCCCTGCTGGTCAGGGCTACCTCAACTCACCTCGCCGATCCGACCGACCGTCGCCTGCCCGTGGTCCTGGCACAGCCAGTCCTTCTAACGTCTTTGACGAGCGCCACCGATCGCGAACCGGGGCGGCCTCTCTGGCACGAGAGGCCGCCCCTTACAGGTTCCGTCGAGGGTGTCTTGCCTCCGCAGCAGGAACACGAGAACGGAACACACATGACGATAGGTGGTGCACGAGACGAGTTGCCATCGCGCAACGACAGAACGTCGCCTGTGCGCGACGACGAACAGGGGGCGGAATCATCCGCGCCGAACGCCACGACCGTTGACCGCAGCGACGAACGGCGATCCCTGGTCCGACTCGCCAGCCGGATCCTCAGCTCCTGGGGAGCTACGGTCCGGCTGGTGATCATCCTGACCGTGATCATCGGCGGGATGTGGCTGCTCAACGCTGCTGTCGACCTCGGCCCGATCCGCCTCGGAAAACCCTGAACAGCAACCGGAGACGCCCGGCGCCACACGACGCCGGGCGTCTCCCACCACGTTCGGCACGGACGGAGATCAGCGACACCCGTCCCGCAGCTACAGTTCACCGCCCATGCCACCTCGCCCGGATATGACAGAGCCTGGGCGTGAGCCACCTGGCACTGATCCGAGTGGCAGCCCGGCCGGTCACCGAACCCGAGGACGATGAAGCGATGAAGCGATGAGCCAGTCACCACACCTTTACCTCGGACCAGCCATCCAACGATGGCGGCCGAGCACCCCCGCCGATATCCAGCACGCCATCGACAACGGCGCGCTGGAGGAACGGCACTGGCTCGACATCAAGCGCCAGCTCAACCACGACAAACACGACAAGATCGAACTCGCCCGGGACGCGGCCTCGTTCGCCAACGACGGCGGAGTGCTCCTGATCGGCGTGGACGAAGACAGGCCGACCGGGAAGCTCACCCTGGCGCCGACACGACTGTCAGGGCTGGCGGAAACCGTCGAGCAGATCCTGCACCAGCGCTGTGACCCGTCGCTGTTCGTACAGTGCCATCCGATCCCCGTGTCTCCGGAAGACATGGAGAACGGCTATTTGGTGATCGAGATACCGCCGAGTCCGCTGGCACCGCACATGGTCGACGGCCAGTATCACGGCCGAGGCGACAAGACCAACCACCGGCTGAACGATGCGGCCGTGGAGCGCCTGTTCGCGATCCGGGCTGCCCGCCAGGTCACCGCCGAGCAGCTGATCGCCGCCGAGATCGCCCGCGATCCCATCGAGGACGACCGCGACCAGGACGTCCGCCTGTACGCGGTCGCCCACCCGATCGCCAGCCCTCCCGAGCTACTCACCCCGCACCTGATGGGCGAGGAACTGCGAACCCTCGTCGCCCGAGCCGCGATCACTCCCAATACGGACAGCTGGCTGCAACGGCTGACCGCATACAACGAACCACGGGCGGTCGGTCGCGGTTGGCACACCTACGACCTGCACTCCCGCATCCTCGCCCCGGACGCCGTCGGTAAAGACCGCGCCCAGGCCGACCTGGAGATCTCCGATGACGGCTCCATCGCGCTGTTCGCCTCAGCGCTGGTCGGTACCAAATCGATCGGTTACGCCCGGCCCGTCGGACAGCGCTTCGTCTACACCGAAGGAGCCGTCGGACTGGTCCGCGCCCTGGTCACCCTCGCCGGCGAGGTCGGGACCACGTTCGGATACCGGGGTCAGTGGGAGATCGCTGTCGGATTGACCAACCTCAACGGGTTAGTCCACAGCAGCACACCGTCTGTGGGTGAGCCCGACCAGCTTCTGCGATACAGCGCAAGCCGATACGTGCAAGGAACGTCAGCTGGGACTGGTGAGCTGCAGGAAGCCCCAGGGCCTGTGGTGAGCAGGCTGATGTACAAGTTCGTGCGGGCGTTGGGAGCAGAGCAATTCTTCGCCGACGTCTTCGCACACCACGGGAAGTCCGAATGATCCGGCGGCCGCCCGACCGTCAGCTGATGCTTTCCAAGTCGTTCACGCAGTGCCACGGCCACGCGAGCTGGGGTGGATCCTGCTCGCGAGCGCCTCCGAAGCGGGTTATCGATAGCCGTCGCCCTCGCCCTTGCAGCCCGATACCTGCCGATCCGCTGCGCGGCGCCCGGCCTGGGCGACGCCGTTCACCGCCAGCCGGGTGTGCCCGCCCCAAACCCACACCCTTAGCGAACAGGACCATCACCTGGCCACCCGAGTCAGCTCTGCGTGCCCGGCTACGCCCTCGTCCCCGCCCGGCGCGAGCGATACAGCGCCGACGCTGATCTGCCGCTCACCATGCCAAACACCCTCCCTGCACTGGCAAGACACCGAGGGCACCGTGGTTCGGCCTGGCTCAGGCCGGATTCTCTGGCTCAGGCTGGAATTTCCTGGCGCAGCTCGGCGACAACGGCGCCGCAGGCCACGCACTCCCTCACGTGATGACCGACCCGCATGTCCTCCCGCCTCCCCAGCCCGTCCCGGACCCATGCGCCCAGCTTTCCCGCCGTCGCGAGACAGCCTCGCGAACGCTCGTCAGGCTCGGGCACGTGCATCTGAAGGTATGCCTGCCGCAGGCGCTCACGCGCCCGGCAGGCCAGGGCGGACACCCCGTTCGGGGTCAGTCCCATCACTGGGGCGATCTGGAGGGGTGTCAGCTGCTCGACTTCGAGGTGCCACAGCACTTCCTGGTGCCGCTGCGTGAGGCGGACGAACGCGCGCGCGGCGAGCAAGCGCTCCAAATCGGCCAGAGCGGTGTCCCGGAACGGCTGGGCGATCGTGCCCGGGTTGCCCGAGTCGATCGCGGTGGTCTCGACATCCTCGGTGAAGGTGATCCTGCGGTCCCGGCGTGTCTTGTCGTAGGCGATATGCCGCAAGGTCGTGAGCAGGTACGCGCGAAACTTGGCGTCCTCGGGACCGCGATCCCCACCCCGCAGGATGTCGAACACCCGGAGGAATGCCTCGGAGACCAGGTCGTGGGCATCGTGCTCCGAGAAGGCCAGCTGCCCGGCCAGATGGTGCGCCGAGGCCCGATGCCGCGCATACAGGACGCCGAAGGCGGCCGCGCTCGTGGCGTTCTTTCCGTGGCGCACGGATTGCAGCAGTTCGTGGTCGGTCCACTCCGCGGCGGGTGCCCCGGCCACGACGACGGCCGCGGTGGCTCGCGGCCCATTCCGGGAGCTGCTGCGCCGGTCACCGGTTCGGTGGAACAGGACGACTGTGGACGACCGCTTGCTGGGCAACACGATGGTGGACACGACTGACTCCCCGCTGGACGTGATCACGACGTGGTGCGAGGTACCGACCGGATACCAGCGCAGATTCAAAGTCCTAGGACTTTGAGAATTGCATGCGAAGCTTGGATGCGCAATAGTCCTAGGACTTTGTTCCGGCGGTGTTGAGGGGCTGGTGTGGTGGTCAAGAAGCCGGCGTACGAGGTGATCGCGGCGGAGCTGCGGGACTCGATTGTCGACGGCACGTACCAGCCGGGTGACATGCTGCCTCCGCTCAGCCAGCTCACCCGCCAGTTCGACGCGTCGAAAGAGACAGTCCAGCGTGCGGTGCGGGAGTTGATCGCGGACGGCTTGGTCGAGACGAGGCGCGGGGTGGGTGGCGGCACAGTGGTGACGGCCGCGCCCGTACGCGAGGTGATCGTGCGGGAGCGCAAAATCTTCCGCGACGAGCGGGGATATTTCTTTGACCTGGCGGCACAGTCCTGGGTCGCTGTTCGTGAGCCGCAGGTCCGGACAGCGCCACCCCCAGCCGATCTCGCCGTGCTACTGGGGACCACACCGGGTCAACCGGTGGTCATCCGCGATCGCGTGATGGGCGACCCCGACACCCGTCAAGTGCACCACGTCTCCCTCAGCTACCTGCCACCGTGGCTGGTCGGTGAACTCCCTGTCATTGTGGAAGGTGAGACCGGGCCGGGCGGGATCCTCGACCGGATGGAGGAGCACCTGCAGGCGGAGCTGGACATGGAGGAGCGAGTCGGCGCCCGCCCGCCGTCCGCGCGCGAGCGCGAACTGTGGGCCCTCCCACCCAGTGCACCGATACTGCGACTGCGGCGAATCGCCCGCAGCCCGGACGGACGGATCTGCGAGGTCAACGAGACCGCGTTGCCAGCCCACCTGTACGAGATCGGGTACGCGCTCGAGCGCATGGACACACCGGACCGGTGAACTCGTCCAGACCAGAAGAACACGACGACGTGCGTGGGCCGATATATGCCCTGCCAATCAGGTACGCGACGAGGGGAGCGGTGACAATGGCTGCCGCACGGCGCCAGAAGGGCTCCCCGCATGACTGAGGCTGAACTTGCCGAACTGTTCGCGGGGGCGTCCACGCGGATCGCACCCGGGCAGCCACTCGCGACCCAGGTCACGGCCGTGCAGTTACTGCTCGGAGTGGTCCGGGAGGATCCGCGGTACACCCTGCAGGTCAGGGACTTCCTGACCGCGCAGGTGGCGCTAGGGGGCACTCAGAGCACCTCGTCACCGAAATCACCAAAGCGCTCGCACAGCTGCCTGCGCCCCGCTGATCGCGGCAGCATCCACATCTCGACTCTCTGTCCACGTCGACAACCGATCTGGATGTCGGCTGCGAGCATTGGCGCAGGGACCGCGCGTAGGCCGGTGTCGCCGGTTCCATCGTGTTGGCTTCCCACGTCCGCTGTGGCTCCGCGGCGCGCAATTCCCTCAGCGTTGTCGGTTCCGCCTCTCGTTAGCGCAGGCTGGAACAGTGCTCGATCACGCGAATTCTGATGCTTCGAGCATGTGAGTGCACCGTTCTGGAGCTCCGAGTGTCATGCCGTCCGGCAGTTGCTGTGCTGCCCAGAACGCTCCCGCCGCCGCAGTGTCGGTGATCGCCGTGGTCGACCATCGGTAGCCCTGGCCGCGCTCCAGCGCGGCGGTCACCAGCACGGTTCCGATACCCCGCCGCAAGTAGGCGTCGTCGACGCGGACTTGTTCCACGACCCCGACCTTGCACGCACTGCACATCTGCATGTCGAGATCGGCGATGGTGACATCCCGTAGCTGCAGCATGATCTGCTCGATTCCGGCGCGCACGAACGGAGGCCGCACGGCCAGGTGCAGCCCGGCCGACGTCGCCGACATCCCGTCTCGCGGCCGGAGATCGACTTCGAGCGACTCCGCCCGAGGAAGGCGCAACCGGACACACAATTCGCACCGGACGGTCGGCAGATCCAGTGCCTGATTCCAGCCGCGGCCGTGCCCGGCAACGTCGAGGGCGTGACCATTGAGGCACCGCCCGTGCCGCACCGCAGACCGCACGACATAGTCGCCGCCTGCGATCGGGTCACGAGCGGGCACAGCGGGCATTCCCGGAGTATGCGCTCAGCGCCCGTCACCTCCGCACCAGGGTCAACCTAGGTTCCGTTCGGTACCGGACACTTTGTAAAGGCCGAACGTCACCCGCTGCACAACCTGTGTCGCCGGCCGAAATGACGTGTTCCGCGCACGGTCGCCGGATCACGAGAACACCTGGATGCGTGACTGCGCACGGCAGCCAGCCCGTGCCCCTGCGCTCCCAGCGAGCCTCACCCCTACACCGGCCCGACTTCGACCGCGGCCGCCGGCCGCGGCCCGGGGGTTGTTGTCACAACATGCACCGATCGGAAGACTATGCCCCGTGATCTGGAAACCGTTGCCTGCTCAAGGCGGGACCCCGACCGCAAGGCCGGTCCTTGAACCGATCGCGTGGTGGAAGATCCTGCTCGGATTCGTGCTCGGCCTGGTGCTCGCGGCGTCTGCGACGATCGCGATGCTCCTGTTCACCACCCCGGGCCTGAGTGGCAAAGACCTCGCATCAGCACGACTCGATGCGATCAAGGTCGGGCTGAGCATCGGTATCGGGTTGGGCGGCGCCTTCGGCCTGTACCTGGCGCTACGCCGCCAACGCGCGACCGAGGCCGACCTGGACAACCGCGAACGCGCCCTCGAACTCCAGGAGCAGGTAGCGCACACCACGGCCGAGGACGCCACGGCACGCCGCGTCACCGAGCTGTACACGAAAGCGTCCGAACAGCTCGGATCGGACAAAGCACCAGTTCGCCTCGGTGGTCTGTACGCCTTCGAACGCCTCGCCCAGGACAACCCCGACCGACCACACCTCAGACAAACGGTGGTCAACGTCATCTGCGCCTACCTGCGCATGCCCTTCACACTCCCCGGCGACCCTCCCACCGACGACGAGCGCGATCGTCAGACCCTCAACGCCCAACTCCAGGACCACAAAGAACGCGTTCAAGAGCGAGAGGTCCGCCTCGCGGCGCAACGCATCCTCGCCACGCACCTCCGGCCCGGCAGCCGCTCGGACAACCCGGACGTCACATTTTGGCCCGATATCGACCTCGACCTGACCGGGGCCACACTGATCGAGTGGAAGCTCACCAATTGTCACGTCGCGCAGGCCAGGTTCGACAAAGCTACCTTCGTCGGCCCGGCCAGATTCGATATCACAACCTTTGACCGCGACGCCCGTTTCAGCGATGCGACGTTCACCGCCCCAGCGAACTTCGTTGCCGCCGTTTTCCACAGCGTCGCATGGTTCGACCACACCACGTTCGGCCACAACGCCAAGTTTGACGGAGCCAGCTTCCAAGGGGAAACAGCCGTTTTCGACACAGCAACGTTCGACAAGGATGCAAGTTTCATCGGCACAACGTTCGCGACTGGCCCCAGCTTCGCGGGAGCGACCTTCACCCGCTCGACCCAATTTGACCACGCGGAATTTCAGCGGCATGCGCCGTCCTTCGCCAATTCTGCATTTCTAGACACCATCAGCTTCACCGACACCTCCTTTTTCCGCCCGCCTGACTTTAGCGGTGCGAACTTCAGCAAGGGATGGCCCAGCGAACTCCAGGAGTTCACCCGCAGCAGCATGAAGTCGCTTCCCCCTCCGGAACCGCACAACACAGGCACTGCGTAACCAAGGAGCACCAACGCGTCAGAGCCCCTCACTAACGCTGTTTTGTCTCACCGCCATTTGCCATCCCGGCCACCCGACTACGCGGGTTGGTCGAGCCGACGTCCGCTCAGGCTGGGACCCGCAAGGCGGGGCCGACACCATGCCTGACAATCGCGAGGTCGCGATGACACGGTCAACGCACCTCCGATGTCTTCGCTATCGTCTGGTTAACACGACAGGGAAGGCGACACGTGAGCAAGCCGCGGGGTTACTACTACGACCGCATGCTGGGGCGCCTGCCTGCCAAGGGGCCCTTCACGGACTGGCTGGTCAGCACCGTCCTCTACCTCGTCCTCGCCAGCGTGCTGCTCTGGATCGTTTCGATCGTCCCGATCGCGTGGGTGACCGGGAATCTGCCAGCGCTGCGCGGCGGCTGGGGCGACGGGCTCGGCTGGCTGTATCTCGCCGCAGTGCTGATCTGGGTAATCCCTGCCTCCGCCTGGAGCGGATTCCGCATCTACCAGAACCGTCACAAAACCGACTACTCACGACGCTAGACCTCACCGGGCGTGTCCTTCGACATTGTCCTGGCGGGGCAGGAGCGAACTGGTTCACGGCGTCGGTCGGGCTGTTCTTGCCGCCGAGCCGAACGGTAGAGACGATCAGTGGTTGGCCTGTTCATTGTGAGGAGCGTTGGGCGATGGGATCTACTGCTCTGCTGATGATTGACATGCAGAACTCGTACGTCGCGAAGGATGGCGTCCGGGATGCGCTGGGCTGGCCGCCGATCTGGCGGTTGCAGGAGACGATCACCGCCTGCACGGATCTGCTGGCGGCTGCCCGGGACCAAGGGATGCAGGTCATCTACTCCAGATCGACCGCCGGTACTGCCGGGTCCCTCGGACAAAGTCCCCGCATGGCTCGGTTGTTGGCTCACCGCTCTCACCTCATCCCCGAGGTGGGAGCGGCCGAGCACGAGTGGAACCGGCAGATCATGGACGCGGTCTCGCCTGAGCAGGGTGACGTCGTACTGGACAAGACCCGGGCCAGCTTCTTCGACTACACCGAACTCGATCCGTTGCTTCACAACCTCGGCGTCCAGCGACTCGTCGTGGCCGGCCTGCAGACGAACGTGTGCGTCGAAGCCACCGCACGCGCCGCGCTGGCCCGCAACTTCGAGGTCGCCGTGCCCAGTGACGCGGTATCAACCGACGGCCCCGCCTTGCACGAGGGCGCGCTCAACTCCCTGCGCGTCCTCTATACCGAGGTCGCCCCGTGGCGGGAAATCCTCGCGCCCGACGCGGCCTGGGACCGTGCGTTCACCACACCGAACTACGGCCGCGATCCGGCCTACTGGACCGAGACCACCTCCACCACGTGACTGCTGGCCCCGCTCTTTGGCCCGAGCAGGTTGGCCGTGTCACTTACGTGGTTTTGCAGGGCAAAGGGCCAGGCTGGTGGATAAAGGCGGAATCTGCGCACCAGCGCGCGACGAATGCGTATCTCGGTCACCGACTTCGCGGGCTTCGTTCCGGCCACCAGTCACCCACCCGGGACGCACGTGCCGGGACCAGAATTCATGCGTGCCGGTCGCGATGGCGTGCGTACGCTGGTGCGATGGACACGTGGACGACGGTGGATTGGTCCGCAGTGCCTGGGCCGGCCTGGTACCGACCGGAGGCGGCCGCTGGCGCTGTCCAGGATCTGGCGGCGGCGGTGTCGGCTGACGGTGCCGCCTTGGCGGTTGGCCGGTTGGTCGACGCCGTCGGCAACGACCATCGCGGGACGCTGTACCCAGCCGCCGTCCCTGCAGTGAATGTGCTGCTCACGGTTATCCGGGATCTGCCAGGCAAACCACGCATTGAAGCGATGGGAGTGTTGTTGGACTGGTGGGGCTGTTTCGCGCCCGAGCCCGGGTACACCCTCCAGGACGATGATGGGCGGCCTGTGGAGGTGACGGAGGCGGTCGAGCGCCAGATCCGCATCTCGGCGGACGTGTTGCGTACCGTCGCCGGCGATTGGTCGGACGGCAGCCCCTCCAGGAAGATGGCCAAGGACTTACTGGCCCTGCTGGACGCGGGCAGTTGGTCGGATCTGGCGGCCAGCCGCTGACCGGAGCGTAACGCCGCCAGTCCCCCAGCAAACGCCCTTCTTCTGCCGCAGCCTTCCTCCCCGGCAGATTCCCGAAACGCACGGCACATCCAGCCTTGATCGACCTCGCGTTCTGACACTGTCCCACGGCGGTGGCACCATGATCAGTCTCTGTTGCCGTGTCACTTCCTCAGGCAGCCTCCGTGCGCGGCGGCTTACGGAGCAGCACTGGCGATCATTGCCGCGACACTATGCTGCGACCATGATCGCAGCGCGGCACGGTGTTCTGTTCGCCGAATACGGGCAGTTATACGTCCAGGACGTTGCCGCTCACGACCGCGCGATGCGCGGCGGCGCGGCCATGGACCCCGACCGACCCGCGGGCGGCTGGACCGAGGACGCCGTCGAGCTGCACCGGATCGGGCTGGAACCGCACTCGATCTCAGTGGGGACAGCACGTGAGGACCTTGTCGAAACGGTCCTAACGGTCCACACCAGCCCGCCGCAACTGACCATCACAGCCGAACATGCCGTGGAAGCCGACCTCGACGTTCCGACCGGAACCGTTTCGATCGTCGGCTGTACTCAGCCGCCGCAGCCCGAGCACGCGGTGACCGTGACTCCTGGCCGATACCGCACACGAGTCTGCTACGTACCGTCAGTTCCACCCGCCGACTCCGACCCAGACGCACCCGGTGACCACTTCATCTACCAGGTCGGCATCTGGCCGGCCGCCGAGCGCAGCGCCCTCACCGTAGTCAGACAGGGCCCGTCTCCCTGGGCCGGCTAACAACGACGGCGTCGTCCTGCAGGTTCTCATCACTCCTGACATGTTGATCTCGTGCGTCCTGGGCCTTCTCGGCTGTCTCACGGCGACGTCACCATGATCAGTCTCAAACTCGTGGCATTTCCTCGACTGAGGTGGCGAGCCGGCGGTTGCGGCGCCCGGACAGCGTGGGCCGGCCCAGCCGCCTGCCCAAGAATCCTCGTCGCGGCATAAGCAGATATCCGGTCATGGGGTTGGCCAGTTGCCCAGAAGGCGAAAGTCAGCCACGTAGTCTCTCGTCAGAACTGTCGTCACCAGGTAGCGGCAGCAGCTTCGCTAGCTGCCATTCAAAACTCTCGGTTCCCTCGACGTCGGGAATTCCGAGATCCCGCCTGGCTGCCTCGTAGAACTCGCGTCTCGTGTGGCTGACCGCACGAACCGCTTCCGCCCACGAAAAGTCCGTCGACTTACCTGATGCGATGCGTTGTAGACGAAATGTACTGTGGTGCCAGGCTCGGGCCGCCTTAACCACCTGGCTTCCTCCGAGCAGAAGGACTGGCTCAAATTTAAGAGTTCGCTCCTCCTCCGCCACGGCCAGCATGGGCAGACCTTCGGTAGGAGCAAGTGTGTCCCTGTCGGGATGTATGCCGTGAAATGCAGCTAACCTGACAGCTATCGAAATCACCTTCTTGATGGCGTCCGCGTAGTCTGAGTACGCTTTCAACCTCTTCTCATCCCATCGAACGGCTTGCGCACGGCGCCACCGCACCCGCTCCGCCGCCGACGTAGCCGTATATGTGGCTATGGCACCGACCAGCACTCCGATCAACGTCGGCAACTGCTGCACAAAGGGTTGCAAGCCATCCCCCATCCGATCGGGCAGGTCACTGGTACTAGCTCCCGCGTAGGGATCGCTGTGGTGGCTCGCAGCGCTACCTTGCCCATCGTGAGTCACTCAGTCGGCGGCAGATCGTGCGATGCACCGCAAACTTTCGCTCATCGGCATGAGAGTGCGATCGGCGGACGCTGAGCTCGTTGTCTCTTGTGGCCGAACGGTGAACGGAGCCAGGAGGTCCTTGCTTGCTCTGCCATCGAAGCACCTGAGACTAAGGTGACGGCATGGAGATCCCCGGGCTCGGTCAGGTTGCTCTGGATACGGAATTCGGCTGGTACCGCAGTCAGCCTCTCGCCGTACCAGTGCTGGGTGGTGCACTGTGCAGCATCGTCCTTGAGGGTTACGACGATGACCAACGGCCAGGTGACTTCCACGAGGCGATTCATACGTTCCTGACGCTCAATCCGTCGGTGCTGGTGGCAGCTACGCCGGCGATCTTCGCTTATTACCGCGATGTCATGAACGAGTTGGTGGCCGCGGGCGACGAGGCCGTGGTCGTCGAGGTCGATGGCCCGCACAGTGTGCTCGATCATGTCCGGCTTGGTGATGAGCCCATCGTCAGCCGGGACGTCTACGGCGATCGGCACGTCTATGTATCGCTGGAGTGCGAGTGCGACTGGGAACCCGAGCACGGCCTGCAGATCGTGCTCCGGGACGGTCGCTCGGTGACCAAGGTCGGGCCATACGACGGCCACCTGACGAACTCGGCCGCCTACGCCGACAACGAACTCGAAGGCGTTGTGTATCAGTCGCACTGACGCGTCGCAGCCACCAGGCCATCGTGGTGTGTCCTCGGTACAGGGTGATCGGCCCACTGTCACCTCTTCGTCGCGGTGAACCATCCCGCGGCACGGCGGGCGAGATCTTCGCTGGCAGCGCGTGTTCGTCGGAGGTGACGAGATCATGGTCGGCTTCTCGCCCGAGCAAATGCGCGATATGGGCTTCGGCGACACCGCGTTCCGTCAATAGTTCAGGTGGGCCTGAAGAGCTATTACGGCTGGGACGTGACCTTTCCGGCCAAAAACGACTCGTTACGAGTGGTCACGAACATGCATCCTTGTCGCGTGTCCGATGATCGATCCGAAGAGACAGGCATGTCAAGCCGGCCCGGGCGCTCCGGCGTGCGTGGGCCGGGCGCGGGCGAGGAGCCGATCGGCCAGCGAACGGCCTGGTTCCAGACCTACGCAAGACAGAGGAATGTGTTCGCCCCACCCAGCGGTGGGCCATACAGCTGCCCCTGCTGCGGCCACACAACCCTCGGTGAACGAGGCGGATACGAAATCTGCGAAGAATGCGACTGGGAAGATGACGGGCAGGACGACCACGACAGCACGACCGTCCGCGGCGGGCCGAACGGGCAACTCAGCCTTGACGCCGCACGAACCCGCTACGTCGCTAACGGCGGCGTGAAGCGAGCTCACGTACCGCCCACTGAACCTACCTGACCCAGGTGCCGCTGAGCGTCAGGCAAATGCGATGACGACGTTCACGGAGGCGGTCGTACGCTCATCGGCATGAGGGCGCACTTGGCAGGGTGAGTGCCATGCGGAACGATGATCCGGTGCTGGTTCAGGTGGAGCGGTTGTCCCGGAACCCCGGCGACGCGCGGCTGGTCACCGTGAGGTCCTCGGTCGGGTCCGTGTCGGCGTCTTGGTGCGGAAACCTGGAGGCGGCAGCGGGCGAGCACCACATCGAGTGGGAACTGGACGAGGAGTTCCGGTGGGGGTTCAACTGCTCGCCGGCCACAGTCGAGGAACCCTGCCTTCACCAGGACGAACGCGGAGTGTTCAGCCGAGGACGGCTCGGCCTCACCGGGTTTGAGTCGGAGGAGCCGTTCGCGCACCTGGAGCTGGCCGGCGCGGTGATCGACCTCGGCCATATCGACGGCCTGCCTCATGGGATGGCCGGCACATGGGTCGAGATCAACCTAAGACCTGAGCAGATCAAAATCTATCCCTACAGGATTTGAGCTGCCGGCCACTGCCACCACAGCATGTCGACGAACATTTACCATGGCACCCCGTGCGCCCGCGATGATCGCCTGCCACGGTTCAGTGGTCCGGTAGGCTCCCCGCCGACAACGTTGAGGGGGACTTCGATGTCGAGATCTGTGAGACCCGTGCTGTGGACGTTGGGGACGCTCGCGGTGGGCGGGCTCGTGTTCTGGCTGGTGTTGGCCCTGAACATCCCATACCGAAGCACCGCTACGCCGGAGACCACCTCGGCCACCACGTCAGCGACCACGCCGGACCCGCCGCTCATATCGGCTCCTCCGGCGGACATGTCCGCGTGGGTCACCGACATTCGGCCGGGCCCGGACGACCACAGTGCGGTACTGCGCGTCGACCTGCCTGCCTGTGCCGTCCAACCGCACACCCAGATCACCGAAGCCGCCGACAGCATCCACGCCAGCGTCTTGTTCCAGCCCAGGAACGGCCCAGACTGTAAACAGGTCCCGACCGACTTCCCGATGAAGACAGCGGCACCAATCGGGAAGCGGCCGGTGCTCGTCAACGCCGGGGACACCTGGGGGCTGACCTCCACCGGCTGGAGGAAATGCGACAAGATCCTCGGTTGCGAACCGCCCACCGATCACTGCGCCGAAGCATGGGTGGCACAGGTCGAGTTCAGCGCGGAGGCCGAGCACCCGGGCACAACACGGGCGTGCGACCAGAACTGGCTGATCCACGACCTGCAGCGGCACAGCGGCCAGGCCCCGACCCGGGTCGCCTACCGCTGGGCTGGCAACGGCTGGATGAGCTTCGCCTCGGCGAAGGGCGGCGGCTGCGGCGAAATCCTCGCCGTCGAGCCAGCCTTCCCCACCCACCTCTGTCAGAATCTCACCCCACCGTCGTGAAGACCCGGCCCCCATTTACGACCGTTGTGACCCAAGCCCAGTCCGCGCAACGGCCGAGTTTCCCTTGATACCAACGTGGCGCATCCGCTCATCGGCATCAACGGAAGCTGCTGATTCGGTTGTGCCACAGCATCTTCGAATGACGTGGCGCGTCACGGGCACCCACTGGAACAGCTCAGCGGGCGTGAAAGAATGGTCAATCCCAGTTTTCGTGGCACTAGTGCCATTTCAGTGCCACGACCTTTGGGAAAGTGTCATCGATTTTGAGACCCTACACGTCCGTTTGACTCGGTTGTCCATTAACGGAAATCGCGTGATGTTGTGGCGAGTCCGCGAAGGTCGAGTGGTTCGAAGTGGTCGGCCGAGAGGCTGGTGACGCCGTGGTGGGATTGGACGATTCCGTGGACCAGCAGCGCGGGTGAGCTGCGCACGATCTTGTGCTCCCGATCCCACAGGCGCTGGGTGACGACGATGTTGAGCATTCCGGTTTCGTCTTCGAGGTTGAGGAAGGTGATGCCGCCGGCGGTGGCGGGGCGTTGGCGGTGGGTGACGGCTCCGGCGACCCAGATCGTGGCACCGTTCCCCGCCCGGGTGACGGCGGCGGTGGTGAGTGCGCCGCGGCCGTTGAGGTACTCGCGCAGGTACTGCATGGGGTGTTCGTCCGGGGAGATGCCGGTGGCCCAGAGGTCTGCGGCGGTGATCTCGAAGGCGGTCATGCCGGGCAGGGCTGGGGCGTCGAGTCCGGAGGCGATGCCGGGCAGGTGGGTGTCGCGGCTGGCGGCGGCGGGTCCGGCGGCCCAGAGGGCCTGGCGGCGGTCCGGGCCGAGGGATTCCAGCGCGCCGGAGGTGGCGAGTGCCTGCATCGCGGGGGTGGTGAGGTCGGTGCGGTAGCCGAGATCCCCGAGGTCGGTGAAGGGCCCGTGCTGGTCGCGTTCGGCGATCAGGCGCGTGACAGGGTCGTCGCCGAGGTGGCGGATCCCGCCGAGGCCGAGCCGGATCGCGACCCCGCCGGTGCTGTCGGTGTCGGGTTCGAGGGTCGGGTGCGCGAGGCTGCGGTTGATGTCGGCCCGCCGGATCTTCACGCCGTGGTGGCGGGCGTCGGCGACCAGGGACTGCGGGCTGTAGAAGCCCATGGGCTGGGCGCGCAGCAGCCCGGCGGTGAACGCGGCCGGGTAGTAGCACTTCACGTAGGCGGAGGCGTACACGAGCAGCGCGAAACTCATGCTGTGCGCTTCAGGGAAGCCGTACCCGGAGAATGCCGCGATTTGTTCGTAGATCGTGTCGGCCAGCTTGTCGGTGATCCCGTTGGCCGCGGCGCCGGCGTAGAAGCGGTCCCGGAGCCGTTCCATTTTCGCCGCCGACCGTTTCGCGCCCATCGCGCGGCGCAGCTGATCGGCCTCGGCCGCGCTGAACGACCCGACACTCGTGGCAATCTGCATCACCTGTTCCTGGAACAACGGCACACCCAAGGTGCGATCCAACGGCCCTGCGAGCAGTGGGTGGGCGTGCGACCATGCCTCGTCGCCGCGGCGGCGCCGCAGATACGGATGCACCGAGCCGCCCTGGATCGGGCCCGGCCGGATCAGCGCGACCTCCACGACCAGGTCATAGAAGGTGCGGGGGCGTAGCCGGGGCAGCGTGCCCAGCTGCGCGCGGCTCTCCACCTGGAACACCCCGATCGCGTCCGCGGCGCACAGCATGTCGTACACCTTCGGGTCGGCGAGGTCGATCTGCCCGAGGTCGATGACGGTGTCGTGGTGCTCGGCGATCAGGTCGAGCATGTAGTGCAGCGCCGAGAGCATCCCCAGCCCGAGCAGGTCGATCTTGACCAGCCCGGCGGACGCGCAGTCGTCCTTGTCCCACTGCAGGATCGACCGGCCCTCCATGCGGGCCCACTCGACCGGCACCACCTCCGACACCGGCGTCTTCGACAGCACCATGCCGCCGGAATGGACCCCGAGATGCCGCGGGAACCCCTCCAGCCGGGCCGCGAGCCCGAGCACATCACGCGGGATCCCGTGCCCGTCCTGCGCGGCGGCCGCCGCGACGCTGTTCCACCGGTCGGCGGCCTTGGCGAACGCGTCCTGCTGACCGGGGCTATAGCCCAGGGCGCGGGCGGAATCCCGGATCGCCGACGGCGCCCGGTAGGTGATCACGTTCGCCACCTGCGCCGCGTTGCGACGCCCGTGCGTGTCGAAGACATACTGGATGACCTCCTCGCGCCGATCGGACTCGATGTCGACATCGATATCGGGGTAGCCGTCGCGCTCGGGCGCGAGGAACCGCTCGAACAGCAGCCCGTAACGCACGGTGTCGACGCTGGTGATCCGCAACGCGAAACACACCGCGCTGTTCGCCGCCGACCCGCGGCCCTGGCAGAGGATCCCGGCCTCCCGGGCGAACCGAACGATGTCCCACACGATCAGGAAATACCCCGGAAACCCCAGCTCGGTGATCACCTCGAGTTCGTAGTCCAGCTGCGCGTACGCGCGCGGCGCGTCGTCCCGGGTCCCGTACCGCTCCCGCGCGCCGGCGTAGGTCAGCTCGCGCAGGTAGGAGGCCTCGTCGTGCCCGTCCGGGACCGGGAACGGCGGCAACTCCGGCGCGACCAGGGTGAGGTCGACCGCGCACTCCACCCCCAGCAGCGCCGCCCGCTGCACCGCCCCCGGGTAGCGGGCG
Source organism: Amycolatopsis sp. cmx-4-54 (assembly GCF_046548895.1). Lineage (NCBI taxonomy): Bacteria > Bacillati > Actinomycetota > Actinomycetes > Pseudonocardiales > Pseudonocardiaceae > Amycolatopsis > Amycolatopsis sp. cmx-4-54. The sequence goes on along the minus strand of NZ_JAEBEJ010000001.1, from coordinate 358,843 downwards.
AAGATCTCCGCCATCTCCTCCCCCGAGCGCAGGAACTGCATCCCCGCCGCCGGCAGCCAGCCCTGCATGTCCTCCATGCTCCGCCGCGCCCGGATCGCCGCGACCGCGTCCGCGTACACCGCATCCTGCGGGGCCGCGTAGTGCGCGTTCGTCGTCGCCACCGTCGCCAGGCCCAGCTCCGCGGCCATCCCCGCCAGCAGATCGTTATGCGTCGAATCCAGCGGCAGGCCGTGATCGATCAGCTCAACCGCGACCGAGTCCCGCCCGAACCGGTCCACCAGCACCCGCAGCTCCCCCGCGGCCGCCGCCGGCCCGGACTCGACCAGCGCGCGCCGGACCGCGCCCTTACGGCACCCGGTGAGGACCTGCACATGTCCGCGCAGGTCCTCCACCACCTGATCCAGCTCGTACCGCGGGGCGCCCTTCTCCCCATCCAACTGGCCGGTCGAGATCGTCCGGCACAACCGCTGATACCCCTCCAAACCGCGGGCGATCACCAAAAGATGCGTCCCCGCCGGATCCACCACCCCGTTCTGCGGCCCCGTCAGCCCCAGCGACAACTCCGCACCGAACCCCGTCCGCACACCGAGCTCTTTCGCGGCCTCGGCGAACCGCACCGCCCCGTACAAGCCGTCGTGATCAGTCAGCGTGATCGCGTCCAGCCCCAGCCGCGCCGCCTCCTCCACCAGCTCCTCCGGATGGCTCACCCCGTCGAGGAAGCTGAAGTTCGAATGACAATGCAACTCCGCATACGGGGTCCGGGCCAGCGCGCCACCACCGTCATCCGACCGCGGCGTCATCAAGTCCGGCGGCGGCCCCGCATACCCCTCACGCTTCCGCGACCACGCCGGCGCGTCATTGCCGTCCCCCGCCGGTGGACGCCCCGACGCGATCCGCTCCAGCTCCGACCAGCTCGCCGGACCACCACTCCACGCCATCGACCACTCCACGACACACCAGAGGAGCCGTGGGGAAGACAGCACCAACATCGAACGTCTGTGCGATCGTCCGTTCTACCTGCGACTTTGTCAAATCTGGAACGAGCAGATGTGACGGACCACGCTATCTGTCACCTGACCACGCTATCTGTCACTTCGGGGACTTGAAGGTTCCATGGTCGATGGCGTGTTCGAGTTCGGCTCGGTAGGGAGCAGAGTTGCAGCGGTCACAACAGGCGGAAGGTTTGCGGATTCCACCGGTCGCCTCGATGCCCTGCGTTCCCATAGTCTGTCGCTGTGTTACGTCCGCAGACGTTGTGTCTTACGTTCGATGTGTGCTGAGGCGTTTTGGTCTTCAGCTGAAGGCCAGGCGATCGCTTGGTGGTACCGCCACCTGCGCACTCGGCGGCTGTACCTGCAGGGCGAGCCACTCAAGCACGGCAACAGGGCGGACAAGAGCCGGCGGGCCGACGATTTCGCTCAGGGCGTCGCTCAGCTCACAAAGGTCCGGCAGGGGGCTCTGACTGGACCGGTCGCGCTGGATCTCGACTTCCACACATCGGCGGACCAGCCACCTCACCTTTATCACCTGGCGAAGCGGTATCTGGACCTACTGGGCGCTGCACCGCCGCAGGCACCGGCAGGCGGGCGCCGTCACATGCTCTACCGCGATGACCGGCAGGTTCGTCTGCTGCATGTGCGCACCTGGCAGCCCTCGGGCAGGCACCACCAGACGGCATACAACCGAACACCGCCGTTCTGGCGAGACCACTGCGAGATGTTGTTGCCGACCTGGAGCTCGCCAACGCCCTGCGCGATCTCGTTGACGATCACGACGAGGAGTCACCCTTTCACGTACCCGACGTGCCGGACGTTGACCTCACTCCTACGTTCGACCTCCGGATTGCCTCCGGACCGGCAGAGCGGCAGAGCGGCAGAGATGGTCAGACTTGAACATGTGGTTGCAGCTGCATGACCGATCCCGGGTCCAGGAAGCTCTCCTCGGAACGAATGACGCGTTGGTCGCTTCTGTGTTGAGCCGCAGCACCACATTGATCAACCCCAACCGCAGGCCAGGCAACTCGAGCGACCTCTTCGAGAGCATTGCCGAGTCAGACCGGCACGTGTTGCTGTCCAACGTGTTGCATATTCCCTTGCCTTCATTGCCAACTGCCAAGGGCGATCGGCAAGGGTTCCGCGATGGCTTGCGTGAGCAGTTGAACCAGTGGACCCGTCAGTGGCCGGTGTTTAACCCTCTTCTCGTGCCTGTGAAAGCCATTCTGCTGGTTGTACCACCGCCAAACGGCAAGGACCTTGACAACCTCGTACGTGACGATGTTCTGCCCGCCGTGCACGAAGTGCTCGCCCCGCACCTGGCCCCTTGGATAACGCGGTTTCCTCAGCTCACGCTCGACCAACAAGCAGGATGGCGATCGCAGGAGCGTCAGCTAAGGCGGCTTCAGCAGAGCAGTGTGAACGCCTACGAGGTTGTCCAGCTCACCCGGGTTCCAGATGACCCGCCCAACGGATTTCTCCGGCTCGTGCTCGGAAGTGGAAACGCATACGGCAGCACCTGGTCGCGACTCGCAGGCTTTGTTGAAACTCACGTCGAACGCGCGTGAGCACGTCAGCCAACGAGGGAAGAGAACGCGTCGACCGCGTTCGCCGGGCCGCACCGTGTGTGCGAGGCGAGCGTCGAAGTCGATTAGGAACGGCGTGAGTCCTTCAATGCAACCGGATCTTGTCGAATGGCCAAGCGTGGTGGGGAATGACAGGCGGACCCCCCTCGGTGCGCTTGGCGTCCGGTTCGATCGTCTCGGGCCAGGTGTGCTGGTCGAGACTGTAGGAGATCTCCGGCTGCGGGCCGGTAGTGACCGGTGCGCCGTTGAGGTCCAGGCGGGGCGTGGACAGGGTCACCGAGTAGGCCGGGAGCAACGTGACGGGGTCAAGGAGGTATCGCTTCTTGAATCCCTGGTAGACGCCGATGTTGATGCTATACGGCTGGTCGAAAGGGCTCTTTCCCGTTTGGGCGAACGCAGCATTGAGGAACGCCGCTCCCTTCCGGTCGTCCATGCCATCTGACTGGGGCACCAAGGCTGCGTCGAGCTGGATGTATCTCCTGCCGTCTTTGCCTGTGACGGGTTCGGGGCGGGCGACCTGGATAAGATCCGGTACCTGGTCGAGGTATGAGATGAACTTGTCAGTCGCCTCAGGGGAAAGCCCGTAGGGCGCCAGGCCATCGGTGACGTGGTTGTTGGCCACGAGCTTGCCCGGCTTCATCCGAAGCGGACAGTTACTTGTCGGAGGGTTCTCCACGACCTTCCATGTGGCTTCACGGTCGCCGGATCGATTCTCTTGATAGGTGCCCTCGCGCGCTGATCCGGAGGGCAAGCCGACACAGCGGTAGATGAGGTAGGTGTCGATCTTGTCGCTGGTGTCGATCCGTACGTCGTCCCGGGTGAACTCCCTAGTACGCCAGTCGATTGCGGAGCGGATCGCGAAAGGCGCCGCAGGATAAGACTTTTCGTACTCGTCGATCGAGCCGTACCAGCGGCTGATCGAGTCGGTGACCGGGCGCTGGGCCTGCCTTTTGAGCGTGACCCACAGCAGTGTCCGGGGATCCACTCCGCCGAGCTGCTGATTGGTCAGTGCCGTACCGGGCTGCACGCCGGGCAGGTCCATCGGGTACTGACGGGATTCACGAGCGGGCACGTTGACGGCGTACCTGATGGGATCGGTCACCGAACCCGAGCCAAGATCTGCCTCCGCCGGCGTCAGATCACTTGCCGACGGTGACATCCAGGAGCGCACGATAGCTGTACCGACGAATCCGAGAACGGCGACCAGAACGAGCACCAGCGTGACTTTCAGGCCACGCCGTGGTTTCCTCGGCGGCATCGGCGTTTGCGCCCCAGGAAAATGCGGAGTCGGAGGCGGGGGCATCGCTCCGGCAAGAGAGAACGACGACTGCGTGGATCTGGGGCGGGGTGTGAAACCATGGTGCTGCTGATTCGGCGGCCCGCAGGGTCCCTCCGGCGGTGGATAGCGCCCATTCATTCCTTCATCCTCCCTGCGGAACGATCTTGTAGATCGACCTTGATTCAGCCTTGTGATGCCTATGTCGAGGCATCACATTCCCTGCATGGCCGGTCAGGCCCGCGATCCAGCCCGCACAGCGCGCGCCTGCTGCTGGCGCGGTGGCCTCCAGCCTGTCGCGGCGCTCTACGATCGGATTGGTAGTGCACCGACAGGGGAGGATCGACATGGCCGTGCCCGGCCACGACATTGTTCAGTTCGACACCACGTTCCTGAAGGACCCGGACGCGGCTTACGCCGCGCTGCGAACCGAGCAGTCTGTGCACCGTGCGGTGTTGCCGCCGGACGGTGCCCGGGTATGGCTCGTGACGCGGTACGACGACGTCCGCGCCGCGCTCGCGGACCCGCGCCTGTCGCTGGACAAGCGAAACGCGGGCACCGGCTATCGAGGTTTCGACCTGCCGCCGGAACTGGACGCGAACCTGCTCAACATGGACGCGCCCGATCACTCCCGCCTGCGGCCGATCCTCGGACGCGGATTCACCCGTGCCCGTGTCGAAGGCCTGCGTCCCCGGATTCAGGAGATCGCCGACGGCCTGCTCTCCGCCCTCCCGGACACCGGCGAGGTGGACTTGATCGAGGCGTTCGCCGCGCCGCTGCCGATCACCGTGATCTGTGAACTGCTCGGGATTCCTCCCGCGGACCGCCCCGACTTCCGCTCCTGGACCGATCGGATGCTCTCTCCCACCAGCGCCGCCGACGTCGGCCTGGCGGTGGAATCGCTGAGGCGGTACCTGTTGGGGCTCGCGGCGGCGAAACGCGCGGACCCGGGTGAGGACCTGATCAGCGCGTTGATCGACGAACGCGACGTCGAAGGCCGGATGTCCGAGGCAGAGCTGATCAGTGCGCTGTTTCTCATCCTCGGGGCAGGCTACGAGAACGTGGTGCACCAGATCGGCAACAGCCTCGCCGCGTTGCTGTCCCGGCCGCAGCTTCTTGCTCGGCTGCGCGAGGAGCGTGCGCTGCTGCCATCCATTGTGGAGGAATTGGTGCGGTTCTGCTCTCCGGCACAGCTCGCCATTCGCCGCTTCCCCACCGTCGACGTCACCATCGGCGGGGTCACGATTCCTGCCGGCGACGCGGTGATGCTGTCCTTGGCGTCCGCCGACCGCGACCCGGATCGCTTCGCCGACCCGAACGTCCTCGATCCGCGCCGCGAGGGCAACCCGCACCTCGGATTCGGGCATGGACCGCACTACTGCATCGGCGCGCCACTGGCACGGATCGAGATCGAGGTCGGCCTGACCGCACTGCTCGACCGGTACTCCGAACTGACCTTGGCGCTCCCCCACGACCGCTTGCGATGGCGGCTGTCGTTCCGTAACCGGGGCCTGCTCGACCTTCCCGTTCACGTCAGCTAGGTCAGCCCTGCGCAACCGCGTACCCGGAGGACGACGTCGCCGGTCGTGTGGCAGCGACGACAGGTCGTGAACAAGGCGCCGCCTTGCGCTGCCTTGATGTGCCCACGCGCTGGATGTCGTCTGCAGCTGGACACGCGAGTCGCGACCGGCCGGAGCGATGGTCATGACCGACAGGAGGCGACCGCGGCAGCGGCGTGCACGGCGATCGGACACAACGAGCGGCGCACGAAGCGGACGGTGCGGCTAAACCGGAACGCCACCGCTACTGCCGCGAGGTGGCGGGCTTCATCGAACGGCGTGGCCACGATCCGGTCGTGGTCGACGTAGTCCACCACGGGGCCGTCCGTGGACGGGTGTTCCCGCCGGGCGCGGAAGGCATCGAGTCCGGTTGCCAGCGCCGCGGCCTCGAACACTGCGAGGCTGTGCTCGTCGGTGGGTTCCCGCTGCGATCGCTTCGCGGCCACGAGCTGGGCGTCGGGATGGACATAGGGCGCCAGCCGCAGCTGAACATCCCGGATCTCGATCACCCGCCGATATAGCATCGCGGCGCCGCCACAGCTACTGACATCGACCACGACCTCGGGGAAGGCGCGGACCAGCGGCCGCCACAGCAAGGTGATCAGCGCCAGGGCCACGAGGACCCGAAGGTGGGCCACCGGTCGCAGGAGGTGCCACGCCGTGCGTGACCGCAGCAGCGGCGGCATCCACTCTGGGAAGGTCACTCCTGATGCGACGAGCCAGGCACACAGCACTGGCAGCACGGTGGCTCCGATCGACGGTGTCCCGATCGGCCAGCCGGTGTGCTGGGCGAGGACGTCGATCGCTCTAGTCAGCAGCCATAGGTATCCGAAGCACAGGCCGAGCTGGGTGACCCGGAATCCAGCTCGCGCGATGATCGTGGTGGAGGGTGCATGAAAGTAGCGTCGCCCCAACCTGTGGAACGTCACCATTCCCCAGGACAGGTATCCGGCGTAAATGGCCAGGTAGAGATCGATGAGGGGATCGCCGCCGTAGGTGGCGACGAACGCGGTAGTGGGCGCGGTGTTCGCGAGGTCGAGCAGGAACGACATGGTCACCGCGCCCACTAGGAACACTGCGGCGTGGCCGGTGATCCGGCGCTGAGGATGCGGATCACGACCTGGGGCCATCGTCGAGAGCACGAGCATGCAGTAGGCGGCGCCCATGGCCAGGACGTCTCCAATCAGGCGTGCCAGGTTCGGGACGGCTTCGTAACCTTGTGCCAGCTGGAGCGAGGCGGGCGCGCCGAGCGCCAGCGCGGCACTGAGCAGGAGGAGGCCGAGGATCAGGAATTGGCGGGCACGTGTCCGGGGCCGTCCCGATCTCCGTGCGGCCAGGTACTTGGTCGCGGCCGCGGCCATCGTCAGCAGTGCTCCGGCGTAGCTCAGGTAGTTATTCACCAGCGGCCTCGCGAGCGTGATCAGCAGTCATGGTGCTCTCCCATCCCCGAGAAGGAAAGTCTGCCGTCACGCTGCGTGGCAGGGCTAGTACTTGTTGTTTCAACTTCGATGTAACAAGCGTGGCTGTCGTCACTGTCTCTCCCGCGCATGGATTCGCATCCGTCTTCGCCCATGCTTCTGGACGTAAACATTGTTTATTTCGACTCTGACCGGCAACGATGTGTGGCACGATCATGAAAGTCGAGACTGGCGGGAGAGGTGCGGAATGCCGAGGAACTCCGACCGTGCGGCCTCCGGACCTCCTACAGCCGCCGAGCAGTTCGGCAAGGCGCTTCGAACGTTCCGGAAGCTCCGCCGGCTGACCTTGCGCGATTTGGACGCGAAAGGGGTCGGGTACAGCTACAGCATGCTCGGCCGGATGGAGACCGGGAAGCAAAAGCCGACGATGGAGGGCGCGAGGCTCCTCGATCAGGTTTTGGACGCCGGCGGTGCGCTGATTCAGCTGGCGGCCGCGGCCCGGGCCGAGCCCTACGCCGGACTGCCGCCGGCGACCCCGCACTTCGTCGGCCGCGAGGCGGCTCTGGCCGAGCTCACGAAAGCCTTGATCGACGACGCCGCGCCGGACCGATCGACCGTGGCGTTCGTGGTGGGGCCGCCGGGCGTCGGTAAGACCGCGTTGCTGCGTCGCTGGGCCAACAGCCACCAAGAACAGTTCGACGCTGTCCTGTACGCGGATTTGCACGGTTTCGGTCCGCGTGCACCCGCGGAGACCGGGGACATCCTCGAGGCGTTGCTGCGGGGGCTGGGGGTCAGGACACGGCTCCCCACCGCCGACGACGTGCGGCTGGCGTTGCTGCAAGGGCAGTTGCAGGTTTTGGACAGGGCAGGACAGCGGGTGCTTATCGTGCTGGACAATGCCCGCAGTTCCCGGCAGGTCAGTGCGGTTCTGCCGGGAACGAGGAACGTATCCGTCCTGGTCAGTAGCCGAGTTCGGCTGGCCGGACTCGTGATTTCCGCCGACGCCCCGGCGATCCCCCTGGCTTTTATGGCCAAGCCCGACGCTGTCGCGTTGATCCGCAGTTACCTCGGCGATGAGCGGGTGGATGCCGAACCCGACGCTGTCGCCAGGTTGGCCAACCTGTGCGGCACTTTGCCGCTCGCGTTGACGATCGCCGCTGAGCAGGTTGCGGCAAACGAGCGCCTGACGATTCAGCAGCACGCCGATCGTCTCGCCGACCGGGCCTTGGAACTGCAGATCGAAGACGACGAGGATTCGGGTGTCCGTGCTGCCTTCAGCTTCTCCTACGGACAGCTGAGTCCCGCTCTCTCCCGCGTGTTCCGGCTCTGCGGACTGCATCCGGGCCAGGAATTCAGCGCGGCATCGGTCGGTGCACTGACGGGGCTCCCTGAGACTGAGGCGAACCGGCTGTTGGAACAGCTGGTCGAGTTCTCTCTCGTCGAGCAGGTCGCGTTGCACACGTTCCGGCTGCACGATCTGCTGCGCGTGTATGCCGCTGAAGAGGCAGGTCGTGAAGAATGGGCCGAGGAACGGCGGATCGCGATCGACCGCGTTGTCCACTGGTACCTCTACACCTCTAATGCCGCCTCATGGCTGATCACACCGGAACGACCTGACCATCACATCGTTCTGCCAGCACCACCGGAAAACGTCGAACCGCCCACGTTCACCTCCTTCAGCGAGGCCTACGACTGGTTCCGGCAGGAGCTGCCAGCGATCGCTGGCATCGCGGACCTGGCGTTACACAACGATCTGTTGTTCGCGGCGTGGCGGATCCCGGTAGAGTGTTTCGACTTCTACATTCACCATCGCCCTCTCGGCGCGTGGATTGACGGGCACGAATGCGCCTACGCAGCTGCCGAGCGAGCAGGCGACCCGTTGCAGATCGCGCAGGCGGCGGAGGAACTGGCGGAGGGTTACCTTCGCCGCGGCAGTCCGCAGGACCTCGACCGCGCCTGGAAGCTCAACGAACGCGCCATCGAGGTCTGTGAGAACCTGGCACCGAACAGATTCGTCGCGTTCGCCTATGTCGAAATGGGAAACATCCTGTTCGAGCAGGGACGGTACGCCGAGTCAGCACAGTTGTGCGAACAGGCCGTCCGGGCGGCGCAAGCCGCCGGCGCGTTCATCGGGGAAACTCTCTCGCGGACGCATCTGGGTGCCGCCTACCGCGAACTCTCACAATTCGACCGCGCGATCCAGCACGGCACCCGCGCTGTCGACATGCTCATGGAGGCCGACGATCAGCACGGCGTGGCTTTCGCGGCCGTGCCGCTGGCCCGCACCCACCGGCTAGCCGACAACCTCGATGCCGCCCTGGGATACTGCGAACAGGCGCTGAAGAGCTACACCGCGACCAGCGATCCGCAGGGATACGCGGAAGCGCTCGGCGAGAAAGCGCTCACGCTCGCCCAGCGCGGCGACATCAGCGACGCGACCGGTATCTTCCGCAGCGCGCTGTACAGGCTCCGAGACCTCGACCTGCGCAAGGCCGGCGCGCTCGAAGCCGACTGGTACAAACTCGTGCCTGAAAGCTAAGCCGGGCTGTGTTCACGGCGCGAAGGGCTTCCGCGCGGTGAAGTAGACTTGCGGCTCGGGATGCGCCTTGTCACTGGCCGGGATGAATTCCACCTCCACCTCACGCACGACCTGCAAGCCTGTGTCGTCAATCCGTTTCCGCAGAACCGGGATGGGATAGCTGAAGGTCTGCACCCAATGGCCCATCCATTCGCCGACCCTGCCAGGGTTGTCTCTGGGGACGGTCGCCAGAACGAAGTAGCCGCCCGGAGTGAGCCACTGGGCGAACCGGGAGATCATCGCGTCTTGGTCCGTACGTGGTAGCTGCAGCATCGAGAAGAACACCAGAATCGCATCCCACGTGCCTTCGCCGAACTCGAGGTCGCGCATGTCCGCGAGTTCGAACGTCGCTGCGGGCACACGCGACCGGGACAGTTCGATCATGGTCTCGGACACGTCATACCCGGTCACGTCATGGCCAGCCTCCGCGCAGGTCAGCGCCACCAGTGCGCCGGTTCCTGATCCGACGTCGAGAATCTTCGACCGTGAGGGCAGTAGGGATAGCAGGTGCGCGAGCGTGGCGCCGAGGGCGGGCTGGTGACCGAACGCGTCCTCGTAGGCCTGTCCCAGGGCGTTGTAGAGCTGGGCGGCGGTCTCAGGAATCGGGTCTGCCATGTGGGGCACCTTTCGGGTGGGGAGGGGACTTGTGGGTGTCCGGCGAGGAAATGCCGGTGCCAGGTCACAGGGCAGAGCCGGGGCTGATCCTCCTGGCGCTGCCGCGAAGCTGCCAGCGAGCGTGCGCACAGAGCACGACCAGCGCAGTGAGGTACGGCAGCATGTGATAGACCTCGGTGGCAAGACCGAGGTCGCGGGTTTGTGCGAGCAGCGCCAGCCCGTCCATGACCGCGAACAGCGCGGCGCCCGCGACCACGCCGCCGGGAGTCTGGCGGCCGATGATCACCACCGCCAGAACAAGAAACCCTCGCCCGCCGGTCATCAGCGGGGTGAACGTGCCGATCGTGCTGACCGCCAACACAGTGCCCGCGACCCCGGCAAGTCCGCCAGCGATCAGTGCGGCCACGAGCCGGAAGCGGCCGACCGCGATCCCGCGCTGCACGGCGATGTCGCGATCCGCCGCAGCCCGCATCCGCAGACCAGCTCTCGTGGACCTGAGTGCCCATGCCGCCATGATCGCCACGCCGATCGCCAGCCACAAGCCGACGCTCAATTCCCGCATCGGCGGCCCGACCACTGGCAGGTTCGCCAGGCCAGGTACCGGCATCGTCGGCAGCAGCGGAGCGGAGATGTTCGTCCTGCCGGCCGGAGCGATGATCTCGAAGGCATACGTGGAGACACCGGCGCCGACGATCGACATCGCGATGCCGGTCAGGACAATGTCCAGACCGAGCGCCACGCTAAGCGCGTACACCAGGCCGCCCGCGACACCGGCCGCGAGACCGGTCAGCAGCCCGATCCACGGTCCGGCCGCCGCCGAGCCGAGCACCCCCGCGAGAGCGCCGACCAGCATGATCCCGTCGAGGCCCAAGTTGAATCCGGCCCCGCTGCGTTCGAGGACCATTTCGCCGAGCCCGGCCAGGATCAGTGGAGCGGCCGCGATGAATGCGGCGCCGAGCAGCAACGTCAGAAACTCAGCCATCGGCGGCCCTCCGCCGTGCGCGGTGCCGCTGGGTCAGCGCCAGTGCCAGGGCCACCGCGAGCAGCAGGACCCCTTGCGTCACTTGACCGATCGACGAGGGCGTCGATGGGGAGAGCAGTTGGATCCCGCTTGCGCCGGTGGTCAGTGACGCCATGATCAATCCGGCGGCGACGATCGGAACCGGTCGGCTGGCGCCGATCACCGCGACGACCAGACCGGTGAAACCCACGCCGCCGGCTACCCCGGGGGTGAGGTTCCCGTCGACCCCGGCCACCTGCATCCAGCCCGCGAGCCCGGCGGCCGCTCCGGAGACCGCGCCGGTGCCCAGGATCGCTCGCGCCGGTGTCACGTCGAGCCGCCCTGCGAGCCAGCGGTTCTCGGCGAACACGTCCAGGGCTCTCGCGGTCCGAGTGCGATGCCACCAGACACCGGCGATAAGCAGCAGCGCCACCACGATGACTCCTGCGGTGAGCCTGCCCGCCGTCGGCAGGAGCGGGATCTGCGACGGCCCGGGCAGTTCCGCGCTGCGCGGAGTCGAGTGGCCTTCGGGGTCCCGCATGCGCGTCCGCAGCAGGTAGGTCAGCAGATGGAGCGCGATGTAGTTGGCCATCAGCGCGGTAAGGATCTCGCTGACCCGCCAGCGCAGCAGAGGGATCGCGGGGATCATCGCCCACGCCGCGCCGCCGAACGCGCCTGCCAGCGCGCCGAAGGGCAACGCCAGCGCCATCGGCAGGTGTCCCAAGGGGGACAGCGCAACGGCCGTCGCCGTGATCGCCCCGACGATCACCTGCCCTTCGGCGCCGACGACGATGACCCCCGCCCGCAGCGCCGGGGTCGCCCCGAGCGCGATGAGGACCAGCGGTGCGGCGTAGGCGAGTGTCTGGCTGATCGCGTAGGGGGTGCCGACCGCGCCGTAGGCCCAGCCGGACACGGCGACCGCGAGATCGCCGCCCGTGACGGCGAGGATCCCGGCCACCACGGCGAAGCCACCGAGCACGCACGCTGCCCCGATGCCATAGAGCCGGGACCGGCCGGTCGCCGGCATACGCAGCCGCGTCATGCCGTGCCGTCCTCATTGGGACGGACGTCGACCAGACGGTGCACGGCATCGTCGTACTCGACCGCGGTGTGCTCGCCGACGATGCGGCCATCGCGCAGCACCAGGACACGGTCGGCCAGCGTGCGCGCTTCTTCATGGTCTGCGGAGAGCAGCAGAACCGCGGCACCCGCCGCGGCGGTGGCGAGGATCAGTTCGCGACTCTGTTGCGCGGCGCGCAGATCCAGTCCCTGGGTTGGCGCGTGCACGACCGCGACTGCGGGCGCGACGTCGAGCTCTCTGCCCATCACAAGTTTCTGGGCATTTCCGCCTGAGAGCGCGTCAGCGGACAGATCCGGGTCCGGTGGCCGGACGTCGAAGCGTGCGAGCAGGTCCCGGGCGAACTCGTCGACGGCGTTCTGGCGCACCATCCCGAAGCGGGTGAAGCGCCGGTCCCGCAGGCGCGGTAGCACTGCCGACCACTTCAGCGGCAGGCTGGGCAGGAGCGCATCGGCGCGCCGCTCGGGAATGTAGGCAACGGCTCCGGTGACGCGGCGGGTGCCGCGCTCGGGCTGGACGACCGCGGCGGCGGCCTCGGCGAGTGCACGCTGGCCGCTGCCCGCGGTTCCGGTGACGGCCACGATTTCCCGGGGCCGCACGCTCAGGTTGATGTCCCGGACTGGCGCGAGATCGTCGGTCGCGGCCCATACCCCGTCGAGGACTAGCGCAGGTTCGGCATCGTCGCCGATCGGCGGCCGGGGCGGTGGCGTACTGGAGGGCAGCTCGCCGACCATCGCCCGGGCCAAGGACAGGTCGTCGACGTCGGCTACCTGTCCGGACCAGGACACCGTGCCGTGCGAGAGCACGGTCGCGGCGTCGGCGACCGCACGTACCTCGTGTAGGTGATGAGTGATCAGCACGACGGTGATGCCGTCGTGCGCGAACTCGCGCAGCTTGACGTGCAAGCCGTGGATCTCGTCGGCGTCGAGCACGGATGTGGGTTCGTCCAGCAACAGGATCCGGGCGCCTTGTGCGACGGCGAGAGCCAGTTCGCCGAGTTGCTGCTGAGCGCGGCCCAGCCGTTTCACCGGGGTGGTCATGTCGATGGGAAGTGCGGCGGATATGGCCGCGGCATCCAGGACTTCGCGGACGTGACGTCGCCGGATCAGCTGACGTGGCTGGGTCAGCGCGAGGTTTTCGAGCAGCGTGAGCTCGCCGACCAGGCTGCCGTTTTGCGGGATCAGTCCGATTCCTTGCTCGATGGCCGAGTCTCGTGTCCGTAACCGGACCGGGTTCCCGTCCAGTTCGACGGTGCCGGTGTCCGGTTGGTCGAGACCTGCCAGGATCTTGATCGCCGTGGATTTGCCGGCGCCGTTCTCTCCGAGCACGGCGTGCACCCCAGATCCGAAGTCCAGGTCCACCCCCAGCAGAGCCTGGACGGTACCGAACCTGCGGGACACGCCGCGCAGGGAAAGAACCGGGTTCACGACCCGATCTTGATCTTGCCGTCGGCGATCTGCTGGGCGAGGTCTTGCGCCCGAGCCTGAAGGTCGACCGGAAGCGCCGGAGTCGCCTCGACCTTGGTGAGTTCGTCAAGCACCAGGGAACGGTTCCCGATCGTGCTCGTCGAGGTCTGGCCACCGAACGCGCCGTTCTTGACCCGGTCGACGATCTGGCGCAGCAGCGGGAGCATGTCAAGCTTCGCTCGGCCGATGTTGACTTTCTTGGTCTCCGCGCTGGCGGTCGATGCCATGCCGACGGTGGCCACGTTGCGAGCCGCCGCGGCCGAAGCAATGCCCGGAGAGAAACCCTCGCTGTTGGTGGCGATCATGCGTGCCCCGCTGCCGATCTGCGCGGTCGCAGCCTGATTGGCCAGTAGTGCGTCTTCCCAGCTGCCGATGAAGACCGGCTCCCGGACCTCGGCGGTCGGCTGAACGGCCTTTACCCCGAGTGCGAAGCCTTCCCACTTCTTTTTCTGCGCGGGCAACGGCTTTCCGTCGATGATGCCGATCGGGGACAGCTGTGCGTGCCCGGCGATCCACCCCAGCAAGTAGCCGTAGGAGAGGTTGTCGTAGGTCCAAGTCTCCACATTCGCGGACGTCTTCTGTTTGTCGCTGGAGTCGCCCGTGACGAGGAACTTTGTCTTGGCGTACTTCGGGTCCGCGCTGATCTTGTACATCGATGCGGAGAACGTCGCCGACCAGCCGATCACCAGGTCATAGCCCTCAGCGGCGAACTGCTGAAAATATCCCTCGGCCCTGCGTTCGTCAGCTCCTGGCCGGACCTGGGCCTCGATCTTGCCTTCCTTGGCCAGCTGATCCACCGCGGAAGCCCCAGCCTGGTTGAAGCCACCATCGTTGGCCTGACCTCCCAGGACGATTGCGACACGGGGGACCCCCGTGTCGGTGCCCGAGTCTGAAGCGCCGCATCCAGCGGCTGACGCCGCCACCAGAAGAGCCCCCACAACAGCCGCCACTGCTTTGAATCGCATGCCTTTTGATCTCCCCACCTGACAGTGCCATCAGACTGTGCCATCTCTGGCCGTGTTTCACCGAAACCCGAAACAAACCGCCGGCGGCCGATGCCGCGGCGGTGCTCGGAGAACTCTTGACGAAGCCGACGCCCAGTGGTGTCAGGGACAGGACACCCCGCCGCGGCGCCTCGGGACGTCGAACAGCGCCGCGAGCCCGTCGGGGAATTCCTCATCGACCCGCTGGTCGGGCAGTTGGACGTGCACGGTGCGGGCCTGCGCCATCGTCGCGAAGTATTCGGCCTCGTGCTCCTGCGTGTCCTCGTAGGTCGTGCGTACGCGAAGTCTCGCGACCAGGTCCGGGTGCAGATCTGGGATCAGCTGCCGGACTGTGCGTTCAAACTCATAGTTGCGCGGTGGTTCCGGGCTGTCAGCATTCGACAGGTGCAACAGCACGTGACCTAGCTCGTGGTTGGTGATGTGCGTGCGGTGCAGCTTCGAGGTGTTGCGCGGGCACAGAATCGTGTAGGTGGTCGCTGTTTCCAGCACCATGCCGAACGGCATCAAGCCAGACAGCTCGGCGGGCCGGACGATGACGTTCCGGCCGGTCTTCGCGCTGGTCGCATCCAGCAGAGCCTCGGTGCTGAACCGGTCGGGCAGGTTCAGCGATCCCAACGCCGCATGGCATTTCGCCTCGATGCGCCGCGTCTCGGCATTCACTACAGCAACCTCCCCATTGCCATAGGACGGCGTTCTCCCCGTGCGTGGTGCCTAAGTGAGAAACGCCGCTGATGAGCGAGTCCTACTTTCGGATAACGCCTGCGGCCCCGTCCGCGATGTGACGCCCCGTGAAGAGTTCCCGCGTTTCCCGTTATGTTGGGCGACGATAGCCCGGACAGGTCGTATTGTGCAACGAACTGCCGATTGTGCAGTACACTGCACATCACTGTGGGGGGAGTGATCACGATGTCCGAATCAGCACCAGATGCACTGCTGGAGACGGTGAAATCCGACGTCGGCCGCCGGTTGAAGTACGCCCGGACACATCACCCGAATGGCCGTCTCAGGACCCAGGCCGCGCTCTCCGAAGCGACAGGCGTGTCGAGGCGCGCACTCGGCGAGATCGAGGCGGGCACCGCCAACCCGAGTCTGGACACCCTGGTCAAGCTCGCGGCCGGACTCGGTGTCGAACGCGTGGCGTATCTGCTCGATGAAGCGGTGTTTGACCAGGTCAACAGCGAGTTCGACTCTCTAAGGCAGAACATCGAGGTCAAGGAAGAACTCGGTGTGTCCTCGGTCGTCTTTCGGGCGGATTCGGAGCCCCCGTCCCCCCGGGACATGGGCGGCATTTTGCAGCAGCTGCAGAAATGGGTGACGGCGGCGCAAAAAGCCAACAACCACGACGGCGGCTCCTCCCGGCCGTGACGGACTTCTATCGCTGGAGAGTCATGGAGCACGACACCGGGGCAGGCGCCGCAGGAGGCGATCTGCGCGGGGATGCACGCGAGCGGCTGGCGCGTCTTCGACTGCCGAGGTTCACGAAAATCCGTCTGCCCGAGCTGTGTGAGCGGGTAAGCGAGGCGAGGGGACGCGAGACCCGGCTCGTGCCGATGGAATTGCCCGATCAGGTCACCGGGATGTGGTTGTCGACCACGGCCGGCGTCGACTACATCGCGTTCGAGAAGCGGGCGGCGCCCGACTATCAGGCGGCCATCGTCCGGCACGAACTCGGACATGCCATCTGCGAGCACCAAGCAGGCCCGGTCGTCGACCTCACCGCGATCAAGACACTGTGGCCCTCGCTCAGCCCGAGCATGGTCCAAGGCGTGCTCGGCCGAGACCATTCGGACTCACCCGCGGAATGGCAGGCCGAGTACCTCGGAACCGTGCTCGCGAGCCGGACCCGCTGGACAGCGGACTTGACGCGCCGGATCAGCGGCGACCAGGAAATCCTCGACCTCGCCGCGCGACTGTCCGCGCTGTTCGCGCCCCGGAGCTGACCAGACCCAGTGACCACCATCGTGTACCCGCTGTGCGCGGGAATCGCCTTCCTCGCTCTGCTCTACCGCATCCGCAAAGCCGTCGCGGTCCCCAACCTCGCCAACATCGGCCTCTGCGGGATCTTCGCCTTCATCGTTCTCGGGTGGGGGCTGGTCACGCCATGGCTGTGGCATCCGATCGCCGAGACCTTCGGAATCAGCTCGCTCGGCGGCCTCTTGGCGCAGATCTCGGTGATCGCGATCATCGCCTGCAACACCGTCGTCCTCCTGCACTACGGCTACGACCGCAAGGAAGCCTGGCGCCGGGTGACGCCACGGCTCGCCCTCGTCACCGCCGTGGTGATCACCATGGTCGTGCTGTTCAACGCCACCTACACCGATGACCGCGCCGCATTCGCCGTCTCGCGAGCCATCTCCTCACCCGCCTATCTCGCCGTGTACATCTCGGCGTTCGCCGTCGGGCAGTACGACGTCCGCCGCCTCGCCCGGCGCGCCATCCGCGCCGCGCCGACCATGTGGGTCCGGCGCGCCTTCCGTGTCATCATCGCCGCGACGCTGCTGCAGCTGATCTACATCCTCGGCCGCGTCGCCGACATCCTCGCCCCGCTGCTGTTCGGTATCTCCGGCGCGGCGTGGGAACCAATCACGGTCGCCGCGCTCGGTGTGGGGTCGATCCTGTACACCGTCGGATGGTTCCTGCCAGACCTTGGCCCTCACCTCTCGGCGGCATGGGTACAGCTGAGGCGGCGGTCATTCGAACGCGAACTGGAAGGATTGCACGCCACGCTCGTGACAGCCGTCCCCCAGGTCGCCCGCCAGCTCTCCGAACGGGACACCGGCGACGGAACAGCCTTCCGGATCACCCGGTACCTGGTGGAGAACCGGGACGCCCAACGGTCCCTCACAGCCTGGATGAACCCCGACGCGACCGCGACCGCCACCCGGATCGTCGACGCCGAGCGGCTAAGCTCGGAAAAGCGGGCAGCGGCGATCGAGGCCGCTCAACTGCGGGCCGCGATCGCCGCCAAGACCAACAGGTTCCCCGCCGGACCACTGGATCCCGACAGCCGGATCGCGGAACCCGACGGCAGAGCCGAGGAAATCCTGTTCCAGCTCAGGGTGGCGCGCGCGTTCAACACTCCCCTGGTCGGCAAAGCCACCCAGGCCATGACCAACGACGCGGGCTCGCGCCGGCAGTGAGCACGCGACCGCCGAGACCGCCCGCACCGCCCTGGCACCCGGTTCGTGCCATCAGGCCTTGGACTCGCTGCCTTGCTCCCGTAACGCGCCGACGTAGGCCCGGATCTCCGTGGCCAGCTGCAGCATGTCCTGAGGGGACATCACCTGCCCCGGGTTGGGCTGCCGAAACGCGGCAGCGAAGTCTCCTCCGACCTCCCGCAGCTCTTGCAACGCGCTGAGCAATGCGCCCTGAGCTTCCAGTTTCTGCTGGTCGGCACGAGACTTCTCGTCATCGAAGAAGAAGGCCGGCGACACCTTGAAGAACGCGGCCAGGGCTTCGATCTTGTCTTTCGCCAGGCCGTGTGGCTCACGATCGTTGAGCAACTGGGCAATGTACTTGTCGGTGCAGCTTCGACCTGTGTACTTGCGGACATGCTCCGCGATCTGCTCGAGCGACGGCAGCTTGCCGTTGCCCCGCTCCTGGCCGTACTGATACCGCAGGTGCTGCAGCCTCTGCCCGAACGTCCCCTGCAGGTCCCCGCGGTCCTCGAGGTCGGCGAGCGTTTTCCCGAACTGCGTCAGGATCGCCTCCAGCCGCTCCGGGTCGGGATGCCGGGCGGGCTGGCCGGTGAACAACTTCTCGATGTACTTCTCACCGCACTGCCGTCCGGTCGTGCGGGTGACACCGACGGCGATGTCTTCGTAGGACAGCATCTGGTTGCCCAGCCCGCGCTGAGTCCAGCGGAGGTACCGCAATTTTTGCGCGAGGTTGCCGCGCGGATCGCCTCGATCCTCGTCCGCCACCGTGTCTCAGCTCCAGCCGTCACATCCGTTGCCTCACGGCATCGGACCTTCATCCCCAGTAGCAGGCCACCGCAGCATCGCGGGGTGTCTGCAGTTGCAGATCCTAACTGAATCGCGGTCACCGGAGAAAGTTGTGTCGACTTCGGATGAAACAAAAGCCGGTCGTGATCATGCCTCTACCTGCCCTTTTGGCTTGACCGGCGAGCGAGTTTGTCAATTTTTTGTCAACATGACGACGGCCAGCCAGGTAGTGGATCCGCGTTTCAGTTGACTTTCCTACCTACTTCCCTATGCTCGTCATGTCGAAGCCGGACTGGCACGCGAATCTCGTACTTGCAGCGGGATGGCGTCGCTGTTCCGAAGGGCATCGACGCAGGTCAGTCGCCTGTGGGTACAGGGGCTCATGGAGGGGGAGAGACCGATGAGTGTGCAGATGGGGATCACGCGTCTGGTGGCCGAGTCGACAGCGCCTGACCGTGACGTGCTCGTCGGTCCCCGCGGGTGTAGCGCTCGCCAGTACCAGCCCATGACCACGGCAGACCTGGGCGCCGGCTTCACCAAGGCGGCGGCCAACGCGCTGTTCCGGGCGCCATTCCCGGCGCCCGGGCCAGGCGCACAGGATGAACCATCGTGCCGCCCGGATGTCCCTCCGCGGCACGTGCCCGGCGGGCGCCGCCGTCCTCGACTGCGGTAGCGCCCGCCCACTAACGAGATCGAGTACCCCCTTCCCCCGCGGGTGCGCGGTGGCGACAACGCCGCGCGCCCACGCCGGCTCGATCGACCTGACTGCCGGCGCCCGGCAACGACCGGCCGCGGCTCGTGGACGGCCAGCACTACGAAGGGGAAGACATGCGCTCGAATCTGATTGACAGGCACGGTGTGACCAGCGCCGACGGCACGCCGATCATGGTCCACCGTGTCGGGGTCGGCCCCGACGTCGTCCTCGTCCACGGCGGAATGGACAGCTCGGTGAGCTGGATGCCGGTCGCGTCCTCGCTCGCCCGCCGCCGATATCGGTGCTGGCTGCCGCAACGACGGCGGGCCGATGCCGGTGAGGCCTACTCACTGGATCGGGAGATCGATGACCTGGCCGCGGTACTCGGGCTCGTCGACGGGGCCGCCTGCGTCGTCGGGCACTCCTATGGTGCCCTGATCGCCCTCCGTGCGCTTCTGCGCACTCCGGCGCTGCCGATCGCGACCGCCGTGCTCTACGAGCCGCCGCTGACCGCGGGCGGGCCGATCGTCGGTGACCTGCTCGCCCCGATCGCCGCCGCCGTTGCGGGCGGAGATCACGCCGCCGCGCTTCTCATGTACCTGCGCGACGTCGCCGGCCTCACTCCCGAAGCCACCCAACGCCGGACTCGAAACGCCTGGCTGCAGAGCCAGGTTCCGGCGCTGCTCTCGGAAGTTGAGGCCGCCGACCGTCTCGTGTGGACACCGGAGACCTACGCCGCGATCGCCGTGCCGACGATGTTGCTGCTCGGCGAGCGCTCAGCTCCGCACCCCAATCGCGACTCCACACTCGCGCTCGCGCAGACCCTCCCGGCCGGCCGGGTGGTGCGCATGCGGCGGCACGGACACCTGGCTCATCGCCGGGATCCGTCCTATGTCGCCGGCCTGATCCGCTCCCATCTCGCCGATCACGCGCATCCCGAGGCCACAGGAGCGGCGTGACCACTGCCCCGATGCCTCAGGCGAAACCATCCGATCGAGGAGAACCCGATGACCGACTCCACCCCGCCCGTCGCCCCGCTTCTCGTTCTCGTCCGGGACGACGAATCCGGCTGGGCGCACGTCGCCCGCCAGCCGCGCGACCCGCGCGCGACGCCGCTTTTCACCGGATTTCTGCACACCACCACAGACGAACTCGTCGCCGCCATGCGCACCGCCGGCTACAGCGTTTTCGCCACCTACGCGATCGATCCGGACACGACCAACTTCTGGTTCGCCCCCTCCTCACCGCCGACACCACCGGGTCAGCCACAGCCGGTCGCGCATGCGTCGATGGCAGCGGCATGACCACCCCCGCCTCTGCCGCGCCAGCCGAACCGTGGTGGGAAAGCAGCCCGGATGCCCACAGACTCATACTGAACCTGGGTGAGCAGAGCGCGACCGTGCCAGCCCAGGTCGCCGCGATGCTGCTGGAGCAACGTCGCCCCCGCGGTGACGCCGCCGCCGACGTCCTGCGGATGGACGCCCACGTGCGGGACCTGGAGCAACGCGCTGCCGACAGAGCAGCCGCCGACATCGCCGAATACGCGCGGCTACGACGGCTCCTCTCGCAATTCCGCCGCAGCTGGTTCGCGCGCACTCGCCGCGCTGAAGTGCGAGCCGAGTCCGAGAAGGTACACGACAGCTATCGCGAGGCGTGCAGGATCCATGCGGAGATCCTTGCCTTGAAGCGAGCCCTCCGAGCCTTTGTGATCGCGATGGAGCCTCAGGAGGGACTGCTCGCCGAAGCAGCGGCCGGATGGGCGCGCTCCCCCGCTGTTCCCGCCGGAGTAGCGGTGTTCGAGGAGGTCTCCTACTTTCTTCTGGCCGATACCCGCCGGGACGCGGCACCGGGCGGTCTTGCGGGCACCATCGGCGGCGAGGACTACGGCGAACTGTGGCGACGCGAGGGCGACGACCCGATCGAACAGCCGCTCGCACGGGCGGGATGTTGGCAGGTGGGCTACATCGCACGGACCCGCGAGATCTACGCCGTCCGGCGCTGCGGCACAGAGTCCCGCGAAGCCTGGCTGCTGGGGCGGGGATTCACCGCCGCGCGAGCGCACGCCCTGCTGGCTCCCTT
This sequence comes from Amycolatopsis sp. cmx-4-54, assembly GCF_046548895.1. Classification (NCBI taxonomy): domain Bacteria; kingdom Bacillati; phylum Actinomycetota; class Actinomycetes; order Pseudonocardiales; family Pseudonocardiaceae; genus Amycolatopsis; species Amycolatopsis sp. cmx-4-54. The sequence continues at coordinate 337,554 of NZ_JAEBEJ010000001.1, read as the reverse complement.
AATGGCGCGGATGCAGGAGCCGAACTCACTGATCCTGGTCGCGGAAAAGGTCGTCAGCGCGGCACACCAGCACCCCGGAGGCAGCGCATGAATCCCCCGGCCAGCGTGGCCCTCGTGCTCGCCGCGACCGCCGCTTCTCTTCTCGCCTGCAGCAGCGACGCCCCCGGGCCATCCCCACCATCCACCACCGGCTGGGTGCACCCAGCCCCCACCGACCGGCCCGGACCACAGATCGTCGTCGACGGCACCGCTACCTGGCGCACCGACCACGTCGGATGCGCGGAAATGGTCACCGACCACGGGCAGAAACTCCGGCTCGTCGGCCAGGTCGCGACCGACCACGAACGCGCCGTGTTCGAAGGCGCCCCAGCCCAAGAACGCGTCCGCATCACCGGCTACACCTTCGACCCACTAGCCAACGCGACCGTGTGCGGATCAGGAATCCCTTTCGTCGCGGAAAAGGTGGAGCCACACCCGATCCGATAAACAAAACCTTCATTCGACAGTTCGCGGACCTCTATACCACTCGGTCCTCGAACGCTTCACCGTGCCCAAAAATGTGCATTAAAATGCGGCAAGAAAATCTTTTCGTAATTGGTTGACAGAGCATTTAACGGTTGTGCAGAGTGAGTCGTGAGCCGGGACACCCCAGTTCACAGGCCAGCATCGAAGTCACTGGCCGCACGTCGGAACGCGGGTGGCCCACACGGGAAATAAAGCTGAAGTCACCGTTCGGCATTGCGCCTATTCGACTCTTCCCATCCCGTGAATTGAGGGCCTGCGCGCAACTATTTCGGCGTGTTGCACACGCCAACCGAGTAACGGGGGCAACACATGGCAGTACGACCATCTCGCGCAGCCGGCGTGATCGCCGGATGCGCGGCGCTCGCCGGGATCACGGCCGCGACACCCGCGATCGCCACGACCGGCCAGGACGGCGACCGAGTCGCCGTCACGGGCAGCACACCGGCCTGGGCCACACCGGCCGCCAAGGTCGGCGGCACCGACGGCGGCGCCCAGCGTCGCATCCAGGTCGCGCTGGCCCTGCGAGATCGGGCCGGCGCCGAGCGGCTGGCGACGGCGATCAGCACGCCCGGCTCACCGCACTACCGCAAGGTCTTGACGGCCGACCAGTTCACAAACCGGTTCGCCGCGACCAACGACACCGTCGACAAGGTCCGCGGCTGGCTGCAGAAGCAGGGCGTCCGCATCACCGCGGTGTCGGCGAACCGGCACCTCATCGAGGCTGTCGCCGACACCTCCACCTTGGAAAAAGCCTTTGGCGCCAAGCTTTCCACCTACCAGCACCGCGGAAAGCACGGCAAGGTCGAGAACCTGGTCGCCCCGGAGTCCGCGATCACCCTTCCCGCCTCCCTTCGTGATGCGGTGACCGCGGTGGTCGGACTGGACGACTCCGAGAAGACCATCACTCCGCAGCGGGTGGATCGCCGCGCGCCTGCGGTACAGGCACAGGCTGTGGCCGGGACGGGCTGCGCGACGTACTGGGGCCAGACCGTCAACACCAGCGTGCCCCGCAAATATCCCGATCAGTCCAACGAAATCTGCGGCTACAACACGGCGCAGACCTGGGGACTGTACGGGCTGACCGCCACGCAGACCGGAGCCGGAACAAACATCGGCATCGTCGCCGCCTACAACAGCGACCGCACCTTCGCCGACGCCAACCGCGCGGCCGCGAAATTCGGCTCGCCGCCACTGGCACCCGGCCAGTACACCGTGAAGCTGCCTGACGGCGGATTCAACCCGGACCCCGCCTGCGAGCCCGACGGTTGGGCTAGTGAACAGGCCCTCGACGTTCAGGCAGCGCACACCATCGCCCCGGCGGCGAAGATCACCTACTACGCCGGGCGGGACTGCCGCGGTCTCTACACCGCGCTCAACAAGGCCGTCGCGGACAACGAAGTCGGGATCATCACCAACTCGTGGGCCTACAACGGCGACGAGACGACCGCGTCGCCCGCAGCCCGGCAGCTGATGGATTCCATCGGCGTCCAGGCCGCCATCCAGGGCCAGTCGATCTTGTTCTCCTCCGGCGACGCGGGCGACCTGTCCGGTGTGACCGGCGGAAAGCAGTCGGCGACCTTCCCGAGTTCGCACCCGTGGGTCACCGCCGTCGGCGGCACCTCGGCCGCGATCGACGGCGCGGGCAAGAAACTCTGGGACACCGGCTGGACCTCCACCGGGCTGGTCCAGTCCGGTGACCGCTATGTCCCGACCCAGGACAGGGACGGGCCGTTCGCGGGCGGTGCCGGCGGTGGCGTGTCGCAGGTGTTCGAGCGTCCGGAGTACCAGGCGGGCAAGGTGTCCAGCACCCGCCGAGCGGTTCCCGACATCGCCGCCCTGGCCGACGCCTACACCGGTTTCGCCGTGGGACACACCGTTCCCGGCCACGGCTACGTCGAATACGCCTCCGGAGGCACCAGCCTCGCCTCGCCGCTGTTGGCGGGCATGATCGCCGCCTCCGCGCAGGCCGCGGGCATCGATCGGCTCGGGTTCGTCAACCCCGCGATCTACGACCTCGCGGGAACAACGGCGATCTCGGACGTCAAGCACCGCGACGGCGGGGTCTGGACCGATCGGCTGGGCTCCTACGGCGGGGTCTCCGTTCCCCCGGGGCAGGGCAGCTACCTCGTGGACTTCGACCAGAAGCCTCAGTCGCTGCAAAGCGGCCCCGGCTGGGACCCGCTGACCGGCGTCGGCACACCGGCCGCCGGTTTCCCGGCCGCGCTCAGCAAGTAGCCCCGGTTCGTGCCGTGGCGGCGCTCCTCGCAGGAACGCGCCGCCACGGCACCCCGGCCACATCCCAGTAATCCCCAGGAAAGGAGGCTCCGATGGACAAAGACGGCGACCAGACCCCGCGACCGAATCAGACCGGACACGAGCAGGACGCCTCGCTCGGCCCGAACACCCCACCGGGACGGCGCGGCTCGACGGAGCCGCCCTCGAGCGCACGGAACCGCCGGTCCGGGCTGGCCGCGATCGCGGGGCTGGCCGCCGTCACAATCGCGCTGGCAGCCGCGATCATCATCACCTCCGGCGAGCCGACGGCGACGATCACCACCTTGCCCGACACCCCGCACGCGTCAGCCAGCGAACCGATCGTGGCACCGCAGGAGATCAACGCACAGAGCCTCGCCGAACTCCCCCACGCTACGACCTTCACCACTATTTCCGCCGCACCACAGGACCCCGCGCCCAGTGCGCGCACCTCGGGCCGGATTATCCACCCCACCGCGACGATCGCGGTGTACGCGCAGCCCGGCGGGCCGCCGATCGCGGCACTCCCCGCGCAGCAGACGTTCGGCGAGCTGAGGACCGAAACGAAAGTCCCCGTGATCACCGAGGAACCCGGCTGGGCGCAGGTCCTGCTTCCCAGCCGTCCCAACGGATCCACCGGCTGGGTGTCCCTCGATGACCCGGCCGTCTCCGTCGAACGCAGCAAGCACCGCCTCGTCGTCGACCGCGCTCGCTTCACCCTGACGCTGTTCGAACAGGACCGCCACATCGGGGTCTGGACGGTCGGCATCGGCAAGCCGGGCGCAATCACCCCGGTGGGCCGAACCTTCATCCTCTCATCCATTTTGGACACCAGCCCGAAAGCGTTCAGCCGTGTCGTCCTGCCGCTCGGGTCGCATTCGGACACCTACTCCAGCTATGGCGGCGGCCCGGGGACTGTCGGCATCCATTCCTGGCCCACCCCAGCGGTTTTCGGGCGGGCCTCCTCAGACGGCTGCATCCGCGTTCCCGCCGACGCACTCGACGTGATCTCCCGAACCGTGCCCCTGGGCAGCCTCGTGGAGATCACGTGACCACCCGCATTCACTTCACTCAGTCAAGGGGGGACCACGTGGTCCACACACTCGAACGACCTGCCACCCGCCGGCCGCTCGTGACCGCCGGCATCGGCGTCATCCTCGCCGCAGGTGTCATCGGCGTCACCGCCTCCACCACAGCACCGGCCGCCGCCGCAGCCGGATCCACCGCGTTCGGTGTCAGGGCAACCGGGAACGAGAACAAGGCCGCCAACAGCGGCTCCCTCTCCGGAATGTCGTTTTCCGCGTCGGGAATCTCGACCGAGACCCGGCCCGGCTACGCCAAGGCGACCGTCGGCAGCTTGACCGTCGGCGGCAAGGCACTCGGCTCAGTCACCGCGACCTGCGAGCAAGGGGTCACCAAGGTCACCTTCTCCGGCAGCGCCCAGAACACCAAGTTCTTCCAGGTCGTCCCCGGAAAGGGCGGCGGCCCCAGCGTCGTCGGCATCACCGTCACCATCACCGACGCCAAGGGCACGAAGAGCCAGACCGTGGCCGCCGCCGGAGTGAGCTGTGACAAGGCGACGACCCCGCCGACCACACAGCCGCCGACCGGCAAACCCAACCCGACCGGCACGCCGGCCCCCACGGGCAAACCCACCGGCAAGCCCGGTACCCCGACGCAGGGGACCGGCAAGCCCGGAGCGGGTAAGCCGCGGGCGGGCACGGCACCGGAGAAGGACGCCACGCCGGTCCCGCCGCGACCGGGCCACCACGCGGTGACCGGGTGATACCCGCCGGGGCAGTGCCCGCCAGCGCTGCCCCGGCGCCTCTCCCCGTTCCCGCGGAAAGGCTCGTGCACCTCACGGGCGTGCCAACCGGCTGGAACGGACAACAACCCGAGGGAAAGCACCGGGTTTTCCCTTAATCCCAACAGTGAATGAACGACGACGCGGCTTTCGCCGCATCTTGGAGGAGAAACGTGAACTCGACGACCACCACAACCGGCCGCGGCCGGATCGCGCTGACCGCGCTCGCACTCGGCGCACTCGCCGTGGGCGGGGCCGCCGTGACCACGAGCACCGCCAGTGCCGCACCCTCCGGGGTCATCAGCATCGACGGCAACTGGGACCCCGGCTCCGCGCACGCCAGACTGAAACTCGCCCCCGACGCGGACGTCGGCCCCGTTCCCGGTGGCCTCGCGGGAAGCGACGTACCCGCGATCGCGCCGGACGGGACCGAAGTCCGCGGCCTGCAGTCCGACCCGTGGTCGGGCCTGGCGCACCGCCGCGGCGACAACCAGGCCATGCGCTCCGCAGGCGGAGTACAGGCGCAGGGCGGCTCCTACGTCGACATCACCGCCAACGGTGCCCGGCTGCGCGCATCGGTCCCGAGCGGACGCGTCCTTGCCCTCGGCTACCGCAACTCGACCGCCTACGTCGGCTGCAAGATCCCGCACGGCGGCTACACCTGGGGCTGGATGAGCCTTTACACCTCGGGCGGATGGCGCAGCGGCTGGATGCGCAGCGACCTGTGGGAAATCCGCCAAGGCACCGGACCCGGCGGCGGCGGCACCGGATATGTCCCGTGGTGCTGAACCGGCTCCGGAGCTGATCGGGATCACGGACACGGCTTGGTCACCGTGGAAGCCCACGTGACCAAGCCGCCCCCACCCGGCGCAACGGAACAGGTCCCGCGCGCGAGGTTCCACGCGCCCCACCAGCACAACCGGCAGTGAACGGTTATTCACATCACACACCGTCGTAAAGCTGCACGAGCAGCTAAATACGCCGGTTCACCCGCCCGCCCCTCGTTCGCCCGGCCGCACCGCTGGTGCCACCGCTCAACCTGTCGTGTCACCAGCTCTGCCCACCTACTGGAGGAACTACCACTATGTCCAACAACATCTTCACCCGCCGTACCATCGCCACTCTCTTTCTAGGTGCGATCACTACCGGCGCTGCTCTCGCCGCCGCCGGAACCGCCCTCGCCGATGCTGCACCAGGCCACATCACCCAGACGCAGGCCGGCCCCGCCTCCCACCTGCACGGCACCGGCACCACGGGCACTGCGCCGGACGGCACGCGCATCACGTTCAGAACGCCCGACAGCCGCGAGTTGTAGCTGGACACGCGGAGACCGCACTGCGGAATCCAGGCACGCTGACGACGCGCAAGGCATCGTTGCGGACACCACGCCGTGATCGGCCGCTGGACCGGGGCCGGGCCTCTTTCATCCCCTCCCCGAAGCCCGGCCCCACCACCGCTTCCGCCACACTTTCGACAAGGAGTTCACGTGCACGACGCATACTCCAATGCCATTCGCCGGACGGCGCGTCGCTTCGACTCAATCGACGATCAGCTTGGGCCCCGTGCCGATCGCTACTTCGGCGACGGATTCAAACGAGTGTCACACCAGATCACCAACGCTGTCCTGGATACTCGCGACAGCTCAATTACCGCCCATGCACGGCTGCGGTATCCGCCAGACTGGTCCTCCAAAACTTCCGACGTACTCCGAACACCGCACTTGAGTTCCCTCGACGTAGCGGCGCTGGCCGTGCAACTCGCCGACTTGTATTTCACCGCGACCTTCGGCCTCACCGATGAGCAACGTCGCGGGCTGACGATCCGACGGTTGACCGTCAAGGCCGGAAGCTCCCCCCAGCAACAGCTCACTGATGTGTCAATGTCAGCGCAGCGTGTTGTGACCAAGAGCGACACTCATGCCGCTCTCACGCGATTGACGGGTAATGTCGGCGGACTGGCGACTCTGTGTGAGGTCGTTCACCCCCGCCATCTGCATGTCCGCACGAGTGGGCCACGTATAGTCAGCGCCGAAAAGGCGCTCGGCGATCCGGCACATCGCTATTTCGGCACCGGATTCCAGACCCGTGATCATGAGCTGCGCGACGTCGTTGTGGCTGAGAATCACACTGTTGTCTCCGCGACCGCGCGCGTCATGGGCGCTGAGATTCACCCAAACGGCATCGCCGGGCGGTACCAGCCCGCCATCACCTTGATCGACGGCATGATCGTCCTCGCACAGCTCGCTCAAAGTTTGCTCTACGACCTCGACGACGTGGACCGCGGCGACAGCAACACCCTGTGGCTGCGCAAATTCGACGTGGTCGGTCCGCCTCCGCACCAGCGTCTCGGTACGCCGTTTCGCGCCTCGGCCTCGGTCACCCGTACGGGGCTGGTGAACTTCGCCGGCGGCACGTGGCGTACTTCCTCGTGGCGGGCCCTGTTCAGCGGTTTGCATTTCCAGTTCCGTCTAGCGCACGAACTTCCAACCGGCCGGGAGTCCGCATGAACGCCAGCCCCGCACTCCGCCAGGACGACATTCTTATCGTTGTCGAAGGCGCTGCCCGGTTGAGCTGGATCCGGACCGGTCCAGCGCGCTGGCGTCCGAGCGGCCTGTGGCCGACCCGTGAGCAGGAAGCCGAGATCGCCGAGCATGTCGACGGTGGCGCGCCATTACTGGTGGTGCTCGCCGAAATGCCGACGATCGTGCCCCTGCTTACCGAAGAACTGATCGACGCCCCGGAAGACTTGATGAAGCTCGCGGAGTTCACCGGCTACGTCAGTGAGTTACGCATCCCGTTCCTTGGGTGGCTGCCACCGAAACTCCGCGAGCGTGGCCAGCGCTTCTTTGAGTCCACCCGTTCCCGTGCGACACCACCACCGGTCTTGCAGTCTCCGTTGCTTGTCGAACCTGCCGCCCTCGGCGATCACGAGCACGTCCGCTTCGCCCGTTGGCTGGGCACCGGCCACCCCCCGCTCGACGCCCTCGCCCCTGCGGCTCACCGCGTCTTCTCTGGAGCATCGACATGAGTGCAAGCAAGGCCCTGCGCCTGGCCATTTCGGGTACCTACTCCACCGGCAAGAGCACTACAACCGAGGCGGTGGCATTGGCGACCGGTCTCCCCCGCACTCACGCCAAGACCTCCCGCGAAATCCTCGCGGACGTCGTTCCCGGCAAGCAGGTCCAGGAGCTGTCGGCGATGGAGCTGATCAAGCTCGGACTGAGACGATTCGAGGAGCGCGTAGCGAACGAGTCGATCCCGGGTGGGTTCGTCTCCGACGGGTCGGTCGTGCACGAGTGGGTATACGGCGAAGCCCGGATGCGAGTCGGGATCAACCCCGGCGCCAACTGGGCACTGCGGCAGCTCAAAACTCTCTCGGGATACCGCGTACGACGGTTCTATCAGCAGTACATGGACATTTACGGCGACCTCACCAAAGACCGCGCCCGGCGACTCTACGACGCTTACATCCATCTGCCTGTCGAGTTCCGCATGCACGCGGACCGGCACCGGCCAGTGTCGGAAGAGTTCCGGCTGCTCTCGGACAGACTCCTGCTGGAGTCGCTCGACGAGCTCGGCCTCCCGTACCTGATCGTCCGGGGCTCGATCGCCGAGCGAGTCGAGCAGATCGTGGACCACCACCAGCTACCGCTGGTGATGCCGGTCAACGAGGCGATCGCGCGAGCCGAGGACCGTGTCCGCGCCGCGACCGACCTCATCGAAGCCGATGCGCGTGTTCACGAAGCACGCCGCCGCAAATCCCTGTACCGCCGGATCACTTACGCCCTGCGGTACTGATCGGAGAGCTCCATGACCCCGACAAAGATCATCAGCGGGCGGGGAGGCCCGGACAAGCCAGACCCGTTCCGGCGTACCGGTCATCGGCCTCCGATGACTTGGGCGAGGCACCTGCGGCACCTGGGTTATGCATCTTTCCGCCATGCTCAGGGAAACCAGGCCGCACAAGTCCATTTTGTGCAGAGCTACCTGCGTACCGTGCTCGAGTACGGAACGCCGGGGACGCTGCCACCGCTGGAGCCGATCCTCGACCGCGCGCGACGTATGGCAGTCCCAACTGGGCATCTCCCGGTCGATGGCGCATTGTCCCGCGCGCAATTTCTGTTCTGGTCCCACAACATCTGGGACATTGCCCGTGCGCTAGTGCATCGCGATCCCGCCGTGCTACCCGATCGTGACCTTCTGGACGCACGCGCGGCAGACGTTGGCGCGGAGCCTGGCATGAGCAGTTTTCAGCGAGCCGGAGCTAGCCGAGCTCGCAGGTGCCTTCGAGGTCTACCGCGCAGGCGCCGCCGCGACATCGGCTGCGGCCCAGGTGATCGACAAGTTGTTCGTCCCGCAGCTCCTGGAGGTCGAACTCGGATTCCAGGGGCTCGGCGCGCGCTATCCGCGGCGGCCACGGACCGACGGAGGCGACAAGCACGAGAGCCGCATGTTCGGCCACTGTCGCACCGCCCACACGCGCTTCGCCTTGGGGAAGGCTTCCATTACCGACGTGGTCTACCGGCAGGTGTGCCGCAGCCTCGATCAACTTCGAGATTCCACCGCCGCCGGGACAGCGGTAGCGGCCCGCTACGACCTGCTGATCCGGCTCTACAACCTGCACCACCCCGGCCCTTCCGTGTCCTTACTGCACATCCCAGCGAACACCTTCGCGCGAAGACCGGGTGCCCACATGGACTCACCAGGGCACGACCCATCCGCCTGACCTCAGACCTGCCCACAGGTCCGGAAAGGACATTTCATGTTCACCTTGACGAAATTGCTGAATGCCGCCCTGCTGCTCAGCACGATCGCCATCACCGGAGCGACCCTCGGTATCGGCTCTGCCGACGCGGAAACATTGGTACCGAGTGGAAAAGGTGCAGTCACTCCAGCCCAAGACTGGGCGGACTCGTTGATCCCGAGACACGCGATCGGGCCGGCAGGGAACTTCGATCCGAACGGTCGGCAGATCACCGGAGTATCCGGATTCGCCGGTGTTGAGGAGGCCGGGGTCCTGATCACCGATGTACCCACCATTTTGTGAACCGGGGTTGCACCTGCGATTGACAAGCCTCCACTACTGACTGTCCAAGGAGGATCCACGATGACCCACCAACTGCAGCGCTTGCTGCACACCACGACGAACCCAGTAGCTGACTATCAAACTGGGCCGCAGCGTCAATTGCTCGCCCCAGCTGTCCACACAGGAGTCGCGCCGATCAAGACCCTGGCGTCCGGCATCGTGCGCATGCCCGGTTTCCATCACGCGCTGCCGCACATGCACGCGCGTTCCGAAATCACCATTTTCGTAGCGCACGGCCTGGTCGCCTCCCTCGTCGGCGACGAACTCGAGCACCTGTTCATACACAGTCCTCACTCGATCATGACCATCGGGGCAGGAGTGCCCCACGTCGGTGTGAATCTCTCCGCCGAGGTCGCGACAGTGTTCGAGGCACGTACGGACCCCGCGTTCAATGAGGACGTGGAACGCGTTCCCCGCCTGGATACCCTTGCGGTCGCGAGGGTCGCACAAGCACAGAACGACTTCCGCAACGGCGCGTTCAAGGAACGACTGCAATCGGCGTCCTGGAGCTCAGCGGTGTGGACTGTCGATGACAACTGACACGAACCCCCCGCAGTGCACGACACCGCGCCGAATCGGCGGCATCACGCGCCTGGCCGCCAACGAACTCCCACATGCCCCGCCCGCGCCTGTCCGTGCCGCCATCGCTGACCACGTGCAACTCAACCGCTACCCTGACCCGCACAGCGCGGCCCTGGTCACCGCGCTTGCCGCACATCTGCGGACACCGCCGGAGCAGATCATGCTCGGGGCAGGGTCATCCTCGATCCTGCAGCGCCTCACCCGAATCGTGTGCGCCAGTCCGGACGACGCAGTCCTGTGGACGACACCGGCGTTCGACGCGTTCGAAACCTTCACCCGGCAAGCGGGAGTTGGTGCCCAACGGGTTCCGCACGTTGGCGGCGACGCCCTGGACCTGGACTCGGTCCTCGCGGCCGTCACCCCAGCAACGCGCATGATCGTTGTGGTCAATCCACACAACCCCACCGGCGCGGTCGCGCGGACCTCCGCGCTGCGCGCGTTCCTCTCCAACCTTGGCGACAACGTCACGGTCGTGCTCGACGAGGCGTACCGCGACTTTGTCACCGATCCCGATGTCCCCGACGGCGTCGAGCTGGCCCAGGCACACTGGGCCGCGGGGCATGAGAACATTGCCGTCGTCCGGACGTTCTCGAAGGCTTATGGGCTCGCCGGTGCACGGATCGGATACGGCGTAGCGCCGACCGACTTGGCGCGGAAAGTGCGCGACGCCGCCATCCCGCGAGAGATCAGCGCGACTGCCCAGATGGCCGGGGTCGCGGCCCTCAAGAGTCGTGCATCGACCGACCGCAACATCTCCCGCGTGGTCGCGGAACGAACCCGCGTGATCGCAGAACTGCGCCGGATCGGTTACGCACCAGGCAAGTCACACGGCAACTACGTGTGGCTTCCGCTCGCCGAGGACTCAGGACGATTTGCCGCACACTGTTACGACGACGGAGTTCTCGTGATGGACGTCGCCGACCACGGAGTCCGAGTCACCGTCGGCACCCCGACGGACAACGACTGTTTCCTCAGGTCCGCGCACACCTGGATCACCGGCCGCCCCCGGCCGGCCAAGGCCTGGCTTTCTCCTAGCAACCAGGAGAACAGATGAACACGTCGGCTCGACCCGCGTCGCGAATCGCCAAGGCCATCGAGCTCTCCCCCGGTGATGGCAGGCCCGCGAGGCCCCCATGTCCGCTCCACCACACCCGCAGCAGCTTCTCCGAACATGAATCACCGCCTGGCCGATGCTGAAGCATTGGCATGCCGGCGGCGGACGCAGACACACCGACGTCCTGCGGCCGCCGCACCCGAGCTGCGCGGGGGCGATTCGCCCCCCGGCGCCCCCGCGCACCACTTCCACTCCCACATCCGACCATGCCCAGCCGCCTGGTCCGACTTCCCGAGGAACACGTCATGTCCGTATCCGCACCGTCCGCTCCACCTCGGAACCAGTGGGCTTCCCGCCCGATGGAGATCCACCCAGTCGGGACCGTCCCCCTCGGCGCGGGCGGTGACCCGTTCTCCACCATGCAATGGCACCTCGACCACCAGCACGGTGTTCCCCTGACCGGGCTGCCGTTCGACATCACCGACGACCGGTGGATCATCGCCTGGCTCGACTCCCGGGAATTGGTGCCCGGGCTGGTCAAAGCCCGCCCAGGGAAGAGCCGCGGGTACACCGACATGCCCTTTTACACGGTCGAGCCCGGTCACCGCCTCTCACCCGCCGATCTCGCCCTCGGCCGTGTCGAGCAGACCGCCGCCGCCTTCGCTGTGAAGGACCGTCTCATCGGTGACCAGATTCCGCAGCGGCTTCAGGTCAGCATCCCGAACGCCTTGGACCTCGCCTATTTCGTCTCAGGCTCGACTGCCGCAGCACCGGTTTGGATGGTCGATGCCCAGGCCATGCTCAACGGCGAGATCCGCGAAATCGCCGACCGCTGGGGCGACGCGGTCCAGCTGCAGCTGGAAAGCCCATCGATCCTTCTGGCCTATCACGCCACGCCGCGCGACTTTTGGTCGCAACTGACGGCGCAGCTTGCCCGCCAGGTCGCCGAGACCATCAGCGTCGCGAAGGATGCCCATTGGATCCTGCACCTGTGCTACGGGGATCTTGAGCATCGGGCGCTGTTCGAACCGGCCGACCTCGACGCGGCAGTGCTGTTTGTCAACGCGCTCGCGGACGTCCTCACCGAACGCGGCGTCTCTGTGCCCCGCGTGCATCTCCCAGTTGCGCACGGCAGCGCCGCACCCTCGACAGACCCCGACTTCTTCGCCGCGCTGCGTGAGCTCAGGCGCGGGATCGACGTCATCGCCGGCGTCGTAGCGGAAGAACACCCGGACGAGACGCGGACGGCACTGGCATTGATGACTGACGCCCTCGGAGGGCCGGTCACCGCGATCGGAGCGGCCTGCGGCCTCGGACGGCGAACCATCGCGGCCGGTGGTGCGAACTACGCGCTCGCGGCGAGTGTGGCTCGCGCGTGGACGGCAACCAGTACTGGATAAGCGCCGCTCGCCGAACGGCTGCACACCACAAAACCTTTCCTGTAGGGGGAAATATGAGGGGACGTCACTCCAGTACCCGCAACCACCCGCGCCGGTCCATTCCCGTGCATACGACCGGACGACGACAGCGTGGACGGCACCGTCGTAGCCGTCGCCCGGTCCACGCCGCTGTCGTGCTCCTCATCGCACTCGTCGCGGGCGTACTTGCCGCGGGCGGTGCCTCCGCGGCCACGAATCCGTCCCGCCCCGCATGCACCGACATGGATATCCCGGTGACCTCTGGACTTGTTGCCGCCAGGATGCACGCGACGCTCTGCCTTCCCGTCTTGCCGGCAGCTGACATTCCGCTGCAGGTCTTGGTCGCCGGAGGCACCTACAATCGCACTTACTGGGCTGGGCTAGGCCTACCGAACTACTCCTACTCCGCACGCGCGGCCAGCGCCGGCTTCGCGACACTGGCCGTAGACCGGATCGGCACCGGCCGCAGCTCTCAGCCATTAAGTATCCTGGTCTCGGCCAGCATGCAGGCCGACGCGTTGCATCAGGTCATCACTCGCGTCCGGTCCGGCGTTCTCACCGGTCGGAAACACACCCGGGTCGCACTTGCCGGTCACTCATTGGGCAGCATGGCCGCCGTCATCGCCGCCGCCCGTCACCCGGCTGACGTCGACGCCCTCATCCTCACCGGCTACAGCCACCGGATCGCGCCCGGTGGCCTTCTGACTTCCCTGGCCTCCATGTACCCCGCCGCATCGGAGGGGCGCCCGTTGGACCTGGGATATCTGACGACCCGACCTGGTGTCCGCGGCTCCCTCTTTCATGCCTACGGCGAGGTCGACCCGGCCGTGCTCGCTGCCGATGAGATTACGAAGGACGTCGCGAGCGCGACCGAGCTTCCCGACGGCGTTCTGGCCGGCCTCTCCCGTGACACCTCGCGACGGATCACCGCTCCGGTGCTGGAAGCCAACGGCGAGAGGGACTCCTGGGCGTGCACCGCCGTGGACTGCGCAAGCGCGGCCTCTCTGCTCGCGGCCGAGCATGGCTATTTCACCGCGCCGCTGACGACTTACGTGCAGCCACGCTCCGGGCATTCGCTGGCGCTCGCGCGTGACGGCGGCGCATTCACCGACTTCGCCTCTGGGTGGCTACACCGCGTGCTGACAGAGACCGCACGGAGCCGGTCATGACCCGGTGCTTGGCACAAATGCTGCTGGCCTGTCTGGTACTCGCGGCGACGGCGGGCGCCTGCTCGTACCAAGAACCCACGGAGGCGCCGTCGCCGCAGGGTTCGGCGCCGGCCTCGCCGACCGCGCAGGGACAGTTCACGCTGCCACCTGTCGCACCGATCACGCCGACCTCCGCCAACGCTGCACCGACCGGGGTACCGCCTGCTGTTGCACCTCCACATGTGGACACTGCCCTGTTCACCGATCCGCTCCGGGTGACGACCGCATGGATGCGGCAGTTCTGCCAAACCGACTTCACGGAGCCGATCAACGGGAACCTGACCCGGGCGGCGACCTACGCGACTCCGGAAGCCACCGCCTCGGATACCACCCACGGCGACACCGCACAGACCTATCAGCAGATGCAGACTCAGAAGCTGGCCGCTCGCTGCGACCAGGTCGAGGCGACGATCAACCCGGAAGCGCCCACGACACCGTCCATGGTCTACGTGCAGGTGTCGGCAGCACGCACTCAGCTCGCCAACGGCCGCCCGTTCCAGACGCTACCGCTGGTCAGCACTCGGCGCGTGGTTCGTGGCGACGATGACCGGTGGCTGGTCGATGTCGCAGTGGACGCGGGCTGATGAAGGCCCTGTTGATCGTTCCCGCCGCCGTCGTCGCGCTGGTCGTCAGTGGTGTCCTGGTGCTCGGCGGCCATAAGGCCGAGGCGGCCGTTCCCGGTCCGCCGACCTGCACTGCACCCACAGTCACGCCAACAGCACATGGTCAGCCAGGGAACACCTTCGGCGGCATCACCCTGTCACCGGAGAAGGTCGACACTGTCCAGAAGATCCTCGGCACCGCGAAGGGCCGCAGGATCACCAAACGCGGCGCGACCGTCGCGATCCAGACGGCCTACCAAGAGTCCAAACTGGACCCCCACAACGACTCGGGCCGGGCACTCGGAACGTTCCAGCAGATCGCACCCGGCCCGTACGACGCGTACACCGGCTACGACCCGCACGACACTGCCGCGGCCGCTGGTGGATTCTTCACCGTCCTGCTGAAACGCGTTCCCGATTACGACACAGACCCACGGACCAACCACGACCTCGCCCAAGAGGTCCAGCGCAGCGGCGCCGGGGCACAGGAATACGCCCAATGGCAGACATTCGCCGAAGCCATCACCAACGCGCTCTACGACGGTTCCGGCCCACCACTACGATGCACCGACCAATCCGCGAAAGGTAAGATCGCCGTCACCATCCGCGGCAACGAGGTCACGTTGCCGCCCGAAGCCGGGGTATCGGGCCTGATCATCGCTCCGACACCACAAACCGCGAAAGCGATCGGCTCGGGCCTGGCGTGGCTGGGAACCCCGTACGCTTGGGGCGGCGGCAACGCCGACGGGCCGACTAAGGGAGTCAGTGACGGCGGCGGCGCCGCCGACAAGCACGGTGATTCCAACAAGATCGGGTTCGACTGCGCCGGGCTGACCGCGTACGCCTACGCCCAGGCGGGTGTCACACTCACCCGTCCATCGCGGACACAGCTGACCAACGCGAAGCTAGTGGTGCAGTTTTCCCTTGCAGAGCCGGGTGATCTCCTGTTCTGGGGTACCCACCACGTCGCCATGTACCTCGGTCAGCTCGAAGGCCGGCATCAGATGCTCGAAGCGCCGCAAAGCGGTGACGTTGTCAAAGTGTCGACTGTACGCACCGGTGGAGATTTCCGCGGTGTCGCCGCTCGGCCGATTCCAGGGAGGTGAAAGAAATGCGACCCGGCGATGCCTCAGAATACGGCGCAGAAGAACCGGTGGATCTCACCCGCATGGGCAGCACGCCACGACCACCACACGCGCCGTCGGAGGCGCCCGAACCTCGCGCGCTGGACAGCGCCAGCCTGGCCGCAGCGCCGCCGGTCACCGCCGACCCCGCGACCTGGGGCTGGCGAGGCAGGCTTCGCCGCGCCACCTTCGGTGTCATCAAGCCGAAGCCAGGCCACACCGAAATCCGGTACCGCCTTGCCGAAGTCGCTGTGCGCCAGTACATCGGCGGCGCACGGCTCATTATGGTCGCGAACCCGAAGGGCGGTTCCCGCAAGACCACGACCGCGCTCATGCTCGGCCACGTGTTCGCCGCGCTGCGCGGCGGGTCGACGGTGGTGTGGGACAACAACGAGGCACGCGGCACGCTCGCCGAGCGGGCCGAGGTAGCCACACCGGCCACCACTGTGACACACCTCCTCGGTGCGTTCGAGCGCCTGATCGGACCGGCCGGTTCCGCGGGCGACATGAGCCACTATCTACGAACGCAACCCAGCCGCGCGGAAATTCTCGCCGCCGACGCGGAAGCGACACGACGAAGCCAGATCGGCTCGGCCGAGACCGGCCGCGTCGGGCTGCTGCTATCGCGTTACTACCGCCTGACGGTGATGGACACCGGCACGAATCCGCGATCAGGAGCATGGCAGTGGGCCGCCCATCAGGCAGACGTCCTGGTCGTGCCGATCACCTGCGAACCGGACGTCGTACAACTGGCAGCGTGGATGCTCGACACTCTGAGCGCGATCGGCCGCGCGGATCTGGCGACAACAGCGGTGACGGTGATCAACCCGTCGACGACCGCGCCGGATCCGCAAGTGAGGTCACGAGTCCTGGAGTACTTCAGCGCGCGGACCGCGGTCGTGGTCGAGGTCCCCTTCGACCCTCAGTTGGCCGGCGGGGCACCTGTCGTGTTCGACCGGATCAGCCAGGCATCGCGGCGAGCGTGGGTCGCCGCCGCAGCCGCGGTCGCCGACCAGCTCGCCGCTCGGGTAAGCACCCGGCCGGACCAGATGCCGACTTCGCCGGGCACCGGCCGGCACAAGCAGGGATCGGCACAGCGACCGGCGGACACGCAGGACAGCACCGAGCCACGGGGAGCCGACGCCTCGGTCACCGAACTGCCCGCACGAAGGGCGAAAGCACAATGAGCAATGTCTACCTCGCACAGACGGCAGTGGAGTTTCTTTCCCAGCAAGGAAGCAGGAACCCGTTCGACGGGATCACACCAGATTTCAACGTCTTCGGGATCCAGTTCACCAAGGCGTGGCAGAAGGTCCTCGCGGGGCTTTGGGGACTGACGTTTGTCTGGCTGGCCGGCGGTGCGCTCCGCGCCGCTTACCAACTGCAGGAGGCCAAGAAGGGTGGATACCAGGCCAGCATCCTTGAACACACGGACGGCATCAAACGTCTGGGTATGGCTCTGGCTGTCGTGTCTGGTATTGGGATCATCTTCGGAGCAGTTGTCGCCCTCTTCTAGGAGATGATCATGACGAACCTCGCGCAGCCCACCTCGGACCGCCGCTCCCGTAACGGGCTGTGGATCGGTGTCGCTGTGTCCGCGCTCGTGACCGGGGCCATTCTGGGCCGCTGGGTGATCCCGGCCGAGTCCCCTGCTGCGGGCGGCACCGGGCCGGTGACCGGAATCGCTCCGGAGGGCGTGCTCGTCGCGGCACCGCATGGCCCGGCGAAGATCAGCCAGGGTGTGCCCTCCGGCTACACCCGCGATCGCGCCGGTGCCGCCACGGCGGGCATCAACGCGGTGCAGTTGGTGAACAACCTCGCCCACGGTCAAGCCGCCCCGGAGGTCGCGAGTACGACGTGGACGGCCAGCACCGCCGACGCCGGCACCCGGCAGGCGCTCTCCACCCGGCCCGGTAGCGCCGACCAAACCAGCAAGATCCCGGCGACCACGCGGGTGACCGCCTACACCGACGCTGCCGCCACGGTCGAGGTGTGGGTCGTTGCGGTCGGGTCCGGGGACGCTATCGGCGGCGGCACGAACACCGCCGCGCGCTGGAGCACTCACACCATCCAGCTGTTGTGGGAGACCGGCGACTGGAAGGTGGCGGGGCTGCGCGCGAACTCCGGCCCGCAACCGGGAGCCCCCACCACCGCTCCTGCGACCGCACCGCTGACGAACGGCCTTTACACCTACTACATCAACTAACGCATGAACGTTAGGGGGGAGCATGTTCCACCGTATCGCCGCACTGATCCTGACAGTGCTGGCGTTCCTGGTCATGGCCGCGCCCAGCGCGGTGGCCGACCCGAACACCCCGGTCGGCGGAGGACAGCTGCCGCAAGGCTTTCCCGCCGAACTGCGGAAATATGTAGTGGGTACCGAGGAGTTCAGAGACGCCCCGTGGTTTCGTGATCCGTCCTGTATCGACCACGGCGGGAACGTCGGCTTGTATCTCAACGCGATCATGCTCGACGAGCCGCGGCTGATGTACTGGTCGCTTCCTCCTGAGTCCCGGAAACTGTTCTGGGGTGGCCCTTTTGGCGGTAAGGACGCCGATCCGAACAAGGAGCCACCGTCATTGCCGAAACTGTTCCCGGCCAGCGCCGCCGACCGGGACGCCTACCGGGTGCCCACCGGTGAGGGTGGGTGCGCGAACAGGCTGCAGAAGTGGGCGAACCTGGCGAACAACGCGTGGGGCTTCACCTGGGTCTCCGCTCCGGATCCTGCGAGCCTGGAGCGGATGAAGGCGCTACCGCCGATCTACCCATCCGAGCTTCCGGTGGAGGAGTTCACCGGTGCGTGTGTCAAGGCGAAGTCCCCATTCTGTGAGAAGGCGTTCTTCGTCGATTGCGCCAAGGTTGCCAGCGACCCGGTTCAGCATCCGCAGTGTGTGGAATGGAACGTCGCCATCGGGAAGTTGTTCACGGGAATGGCGGCGTTCATCGAAAGCAACTCGTCGTGGCTGGACAACGTGAAGCGGTTCCTCGAGCTCGTCGGAGACACGCTCTATACCGGCGGGAAGTGGGTGGTAGACGCGTTCGCGGGGGTCGCGATGGCTCCGGCCGAGGTGGGCAAGTTCGTCGCGAATCCATCATCGGCCATCGATGATCTCGCCAACGCGCTGCACCAGGGAGCCACGACCTTCACCACCACCGTGTTGCAAGGGCTGGCCAGCGTGGGGAATTTCGACCCCACGGCACCCTGGTTCCTCAGCATGTATGCGGCCAGCAGCGGAATCGGCATCGTGACCATGGCATTCATGGCGGTGCTGATGCTGTGGCGGACGGCCCATGGCGGCGGGGGCCGGGAGGAACTACAGGAGGCTCTGTTCAAACGCCTACCCCTCGGGCTGTTCCTCGCGGTCTTTTCCCCCGCTATCGCCACGGTGCTGCTGGAGATGACGCGCGGTCTGACCAACGGCATCGCCGCGTGGGACGCCGGCTACCTCAACTCCGCCGTGGTCAAACTCGGTCTGCTCGGGAAGGTCTCCGTAGCGCTCCTTCCCGGCGGCGTATTCATCGCGATTCTCATCTTCTTACTGATGATTCTGGGCGCCTTCGCCGTGTTCGCGGGACTGGTGGTGCAGTCGGTGGCGTTGCCGCTGGCCGGCGCCGTGGCGGGGATCTCGTGGGGGATGCTGATTCATCCCAAGTACCGCACAAAAGCGCTCAAGCCACCGATGATGTTCGTCGGCATGGCGTTCATGCCCCCGCTGTTGTTCCTGTTGCTCGGATTCATCTTCGCGGTGATTGATGGCAACCTGACCATTCCAGCGATGCAGAGCGGCGGCCTGCCTCTGCTGGCGCAACTGGCCTCAGCCGGGTTCGCGATGCTGATGGTGGGCCTGGCACCGTTTTCGCTTCTCAAGTACGCGCCTCTGCTGCCGACCGAGTCTGACAGCCACGACACCCAGCCATCAGGTGGTTTCGGTACCTCGTCTGTCGTCGGCGCGGGTGTCGGCGCGATTGCGGTCCGGGGAGCCGGGTCTGCATCCGGCGGCAGCCCAGCCGGCGCCGGAGACGGCCACTCGATCCAGAGCAACTACGCCCGCCAGCAGGAACCACCTCGCGGGTCTCAGCGGCCGCAGCCCCGTGCCGGCACTCCGGCCGCGGGACACCCCGGAAACCCAGGTAGCACCGGTGCTCCTGGTAGCACGGGCTCTGCCGGTTCGGCAGGTTCGTCCGGCCAGGCCGGTGGCATGGCATCGTCCGGTCGGCAGTCCGCGACCGCTGCAGGTGGCGCGTTCGTGAACGGCGGCGCCGCCGCCGGAACGACTGCCGGCGCCGCGCAAGCAGGGGCAGCGAGCGGGGCAGCCGCCGGGCCATGGGGTGTTGTCGCCCAGGCCGCGGTGGCGGGCTTCAACAAGGCTCGCACCTCCGCGCATCGCGCTCCGGAAGTCGACGAAGACGTGGTGCGAGGTGACCGACGATGAGGATCTCCGTACTCGGAGGCGAGATTGGGCGACGCGGTCTGTTCGGGTCGCTGCCGAAACCCGCGGTCGCACTGTTGGGCATGTCCACTGCCGGGGCGTTCATCTTGTGGCTCGGCGTGGGCGGCATGGGCGGCGCAGCCGCCGGATTCGCGCTGCTCGGACTGACCTACGCCCTGGTCCGTCCGTGGTCGCAGCGCCGGTCGATCGCCGAGCAATGGATGTGGGCTTTCAGATGGCGGATCCGGCGCCGCAACGGCGAAACCCAGTACACCGCGCCAGCGCAGATCCACCAGATGGAACCGGACTCGTGGCCGCTCCCGTTGTGGGATCGTCCTGTCCCGCTCGGGCGTGTCGAGCCACTCGACCTAGCGGGGACCGGCCTGGAATCGATGTTCATCTTGCACCACCACAATCCCGGGGAGCGCGCCTATCTGTCCGTGGTGATGGAGGTCCAGGGCCAGGCGTCCGGCCTGCGTACTGATCGAGCCTACGATGCGGCGTCTATCCAGTACGGTGTTCTGCTCGCGCAGTTGGGCAAGGCCGGTAGCTACATCCGCGGATTGCAGCAACTCAACCGGATCGTGCCGCACGACCCAGCACCTCACCGCGCGTTCGTGTCCGGCCGAGTGTCGCGGCGTGGCGGCCTCGCGGACATCATCGCCTCCTACGAGGACCTGATCGACCTCACCGCCGTGTCAGCCGAGCAGCATCGCAACTACCTCATCGCGCGGATCCCGCTGACGGGTGAATTCTTCGAGGAGTCCCAATCCTACGGCGAGGGTGTCGCGGGATGGGCCGGGCTCGTGCACGAGGAACTCGCTCGGATGGCAGACCTCGCCGTCCGCGCCGAGCTGACACGGCCGCGTGTCCTGGGTGAACAGCGGACCTGCGCGATGCTGCGCAGCCTGCAAGACCCACGATGGCCGATCGATCAACACGAGGGCGTGCGCTGGGAGAACTGCTGGCAGTCCTATCGCACCGAACGGGACCGCCAAATCGTCAACGAGCGCTGGCACACCCGCACCGCGGTGCTCCCCCGTGCTGGCATCGCCCCCGCGAAGCTGGGGCCGCGCTGGCTGGCGCCGCTGCTGACGGCGGTCAACCCGTCGGTGATCCGCACGCTCAGCGTGCGGATGGAATTCATCCCCGACAGGGTCGCCCGTGCCAGGGCCGTCGTCGACGTCGCCCAGGACGGCGCGTCCTTGCAAGGCGCCGACCAGAAAGGGCGGGTTGGCGATGGCACTGACGAGGTCATGCTGTCTGCCTCGGCGCGCCGGTTGCACGATCTCGCACCCGGCTCCGGGCATCAGGGAGTGGACTGGTCGATGGCGATCTCAGTGACCGCCTCGGATCCGGCGGAGCTCAGGCGGGCGTGCATGCGGGTCGCCAACGAGGCTGCGCAGTCGGCGCTGACCGACCTGGACTGGCAGGACACCCAACACGACGTGGCCGTGCTGTCCACCTACCCGCTCGCACGGGGAATGGCGGTGGCCTGATGCGTGGACCAACGAGCTTCCACGTTCAGCGCCTCGCGGACATCGACGGATGCCTCGAAGCCGACCCCTGGACGTTGCAGTCTGTCGTGGAGAAGGAGCCGTCCCGTCGTTGCCGGACCACTGACCCGGAGTGGTTTTTCCCGCCAGACAGCGCCCGGTTCCGCGGGCATGACCTCCTTGTCGAGCGGGAACGCGTCGCGATGCTGTGCGGGGACTGCCCGGTGCGAAACCAGTGCCTCGCCGGCGCTCTACTGCGCGGGGAGGCCTACGGCAGTTGGGGTGGAGTCTCCCAGCCGGACTACCAGATCATCCGGCGCCTGTGGCGCGAGGAGCAGGACAGTCGACGAGAGGCGGCATAGTGATACTCCGTTCCCCTGCCACGCGGGCGAAGCAGACGCCACCGCAGGTCGGCTGGCAACCGCCACAGCCTCCGTCGCAACGTCCCGAACCTCAGTTCGCGTCCCCGCCTCGCAGACGGCGGTGGCTGGATCGCTGGGGCTGGTACGAGCCACGGGTCGACCCGATGCACACCACGACGCGGCAAGCCGAGGCGCTGAATCTGGCACTGTCGTCACCGCCGACCAGCTATCGCGGACTCATCGTCGGCACCGACCTCCTCTCGGGGCAACTGGTCACCCACGACCCGTTCGTGTCCTATGAGGACAAACTGATCAGCTCGCCGAACGCCGCCGTTATCGGCGACGTCGGCAAGGGCAAGTCCTCGCTGCTGAAAACCTGGGCCTGCACCCGGCAACTCCTGCTCGACAACCGCCGCGTCGTGGTGCTGGACAAAAAGCTTCAAGCAGGGGTCGGCGAGTACACCGCGCTGGCCAGGTTTCTCGGCGCGCCGAGCATCCGGTTCACCGTAGACGGCCGGGGTTCGCGACTGAACCTGCTGGACCCGGTAATCGCGCTCGGTGACGACCAGGCCGGAAACCTGGAGGCCGGAAACCTGGAGGCCGACGCCCGTGGCGGGCTGGCGCGCCCGACCGGACAGATGATGCTGCTGCGCGCGGTGCTCGCGGAAGCTCTCGGCCGGCCGGTTAGCGAGCGCGAGGGCAAAGCGCTTCGGCTCGCGCTGGTCTCAGCTACCCGGGACGCGCACAACCGCGATCGCGTGCCGGTGATCAGTGACGTCGTCCACCACCTGCTCAATCCCTCCGACGACCAGGCACGCGTGCTGAGTCGACAGGTCCGGGAACTACAGGACTGGGGCTTGGACCCCGCGTTCGCGCTCGAGCGAATGATCGAGGAGGACCTCGCCGGGCTGGTCGACGCCGAAACCAGCCGAGAAGTGCATCTGGACCATCCCTCGGGCTTCACCCATTTCGATATCTCGGCTCTGCCGCTCGACGGTCCTGCGCTGCGGGTGGTCATGACCCTGATCAACACCTGGCAGGCGAATATGCTCGCCCGCCGCTCAGGTGAGGGTCAGCAGACGGTCAACGTAATCGAAGAGGGCTGGCATGTCGCCGAAGGCTCTGTCGGAGC
Source organism: Amycolatopsis sp. cmx-4-54 (assembly GCF_046548895.1). Taxonomy (NCBI): domain Bacteria; kingdom Bacillati; phylum Actinomycetota; class Actinomycetes; order Pseudonocardiales; family Pseudonocardiaceae; genus Amycolatopsis; species Amycolatopsis sp. cmx-4-54. The sequence goes on along the minus strand of NZ_JAEBEJ010000001.1, from coordinate 314,479 downwards.
GATCTTCCGCCGCAACACGAAGTTGTCCCGAGGGCTCGGTCTGGCCACGATCGCCGGGTTCCACCACATCTCCGACCTTCCCCCCGACTCCCCCGCCCGCTCGCTGCTGCAAGAAGCCGAGACCGTGTTCGTATACGGGCAGGGTAGCCAGGACGACGCCGAGGCGTGTGTGGAGCTCTACAACCTTCCCGCCGGCACCGAAGAGACGATCATGGCGCTGGAACAGGGCACCTGCCTGCTCAAAGTCGGCAGCCGGGATCCGATCCTGCTGAGGCACGAACGTTCACAGCGCGAGATCGCACTAACCGACACCGACGCCGCTCTGACGGGGAGCAGCAGCCGTGTCTCAGCGTGACCCGGAACCACTCCGGAACACGTCCGCCCGGCCGCCGGTCAGCACGTTCTATCCGGTGGTCGCGGCGGTGCTGATCGGCCTCACTCTCGCGGCGCTGATCGGCGCGGCCTTGTCCGGCCTGTTCAGCGGCGCTGGCTGGGCGTGGCCACCTCCCGCTCAGCTTCCCCTTGTGCTGGGTCGCTGGCTGGCCAGCCCCGATAATCCTGCGGCCGCGTGGCGCACCGATCCGCGCCCAGGCCCTGCCGTCCTGACCTATCTCCTGGTGGGGTTGATCGTGGCAGCCGAAGGAGCGCTGTGGTGGCGGATCTCAGCATGGCGACGCAGAAGCCGCGGCCGCCGAGGTGATCACCGGACCGGATTGGCTGACAAGGCCACCGTCCTCGCTCGGCTCGGCGCAGCCGCTGTGGCGAGGTCCGCTCGCCGCCTGCGCCCTTCGCTGGAAGGCGTCCGCTCCCTCAGCCCGGATGAGGCCGGGACGTTCTTTGCGCGCTGGCCAGGCACCGGCGAAGGCCTCTACGGAACCCACGAAGACTCCAAGCTGGTCGTCGCACCCCAACGGATGGGCAAAACCCAACGCCAGGCTGTCTCGGACGTCCTGCGCGCACCAGGTGCGCTGCTCGCGACCTCGACCCGCTTTGACGTCGTTGAGCTCACCATCATGGACCGAAGCAGACGTGGCCGGGTCTGGGTGTTTGATCCCGAGAGTCGGGTTCCCTGGCCGGACAAGCTTCGGTGGAACCCCATCGCCGGGTGCGAGGACTTCGATGTCGCGCTGCGCCGATCGATCGCCATCTGCAGTGCGATGCCGTTGGAAGACACCAAGAACGGCGGCTATTTTTCCGGCAAGAGCGAAGGTGTCCTCGCGGCGATGCTGCACGCCGCCGCGCTCAGCGGAGCCGGTCTAGACAGCATCTGGTACTGGACCACCAGCCAGTCCTACCAGCCCGCACAAATTCTCGACACCCACGCTGATGCGGCACCGGCGATCGGCAGTGGGCTGCGGAACCTCCTCGACAGCCTCAAAAGCACCAGCGACACCAGCGGCGCCGGCGGCATCTTCTCCACCCTAGAGCTGATCCTGCGACCACTGAACTCGCCGACCGTCATGCGGTCCCTGACACCGAAGCCTCGCGACAGGCCATTCGACATCGACGACTTCATCCTGTCCGGCACCGACACGCTGTACATGATCTCCCGCGGCCGCAAGAACTCCGCCGCACCCATGATCACCGCTCTCATGGCCGAAATCCTCCACCGCACCGACATTCTGTCGCAAAAGCCGGGCGCAGAGCAGTTCACCAAACGCCCACAGGGAGATCTCCGCCTGGACCCGCCGTTCCGAGTCGTCATGGACGAAGCCAGCGGGATCACACCACTCGAGGATCTCGCCGCCCGACTGGCCGACTCCGGCGGGCGCGGAGTCCAGCTGTACGTCTACGTTCAGTCTCTCTCGCAGCTGCGCCAACGGTGGGGGGTGGAGCAGGCGACTGAGATCTGGGACAACGCGTCGATCAAGCTCATCCTCGGTGGACTGAGCAACGCGAAGGACCTGCAGAGCATCTCCGATCTGTTGCGCGAACGAGCGGTCGACCAAGCCAGCGTCTCGACCGGGAACGCACGCGACCAGGTGACCATCTCGCCACGCATGGAACGCGCCCTGACCGTGGACGCGATCCGGGAACTCGGCGAAGGCGAGGCACTGTTGTTCTACCGCAACATGAGGGCAGCTCGGGTCGAGCTGCCCGGCTGGTGGGACTCCCCGGACATCCGTGACCGGGTTATCGCCAGTCGCGAGGAAACTCGCCGCATCGTCACGCTCTCCCAGTAGTTCTCAAAGCCGGACCGACTCACCAGCGCAGCCTCAGACTCACTCAAAGGGAGGAGAATGACCGAGACCGAGCCTCCGGAGTTCCCGGACGACGACACCAGCGTCCCGGTCGTCGACATCGAGATGGTGCCGGAAGTGGTCGCCGAACTCGCCTCCACCTCCGAACAACACGAAGGGCTGCTCCGCGAACTCGGCGGAGCCGTGGCGGAACTCGGCGGCCAGGCCGCGACACAGTCCGAAGAACTCACCGCCTTGCACGCTGGCTTTCATAAGCTGGAGAAGACGCTGGTCGACCAGGCCAATGTGGCGCAGCCGTCCCGATGGGCGTGGGAGTTCCTCAACCAGGACGCCGCGGTGCAGCTCTGGAAGGAGACGCGCTGGTTCGTCGACTACCTCACGCGACGCTATCCGCTGGGCAGCGAGGTCAGCATTCCGCCCTGCTGGTACCGGCACACTATCGCCGTCGACGAGCTTTCCGACCTCTACGCAGCCTGGCGCGAAGCGTATTGTGCGGGCGACCAGCCGTCCTCTGCGATGACGGCCTGGCGGGACCGGTGGCTGTGGCCATGTCTGTCCCGGCTCGCCGCCCACGCGTCTTGGCGCGAATGCAAGGAATCACGTCGGCACGTCCAACCGATCGCACGGCAGGACCCGACCGACAGCGGCTTTGAGGATTTCATCGCGGCCGAAGCAGGCTCGCGGCCACGCCTTTCCGAACAACCGCTTCCGTGGCCCACGTCCGGCTGACTCAAATGAACGCGAAGCGATCGATGTGCAGGGCAGGAAGTCGCCCGCATGCTTGCGGTACGTGAGAGCAGTCCATCCGCTGAGGTGGGGCACCACTGGCTGCAGGAACTTACCAACAACGCGGCTTGTCACGCGGCCTGCTGCCGCAGCCCCATGTTTCCTCACAATGAAACCGTGGAACATCCCTTCCGCCGCTGGTTTGCTCGACGCAGTCGAGCCGAATCGGGGACGGCTGCGCGCGCAAGTCGAGGCTGACCGATCCCGACGTGCAAGGCATTGCTGACCGGTGGCGTCGGTCGGTTGCTCGCCACCCTGCATCCGCGCGTCACGTAGCGGCCACCTGTGTTGCGGGTGCTCGACTACGTCGACTAGGACCTCTATCTGCGCGGCAGAGGCCTGGTGCTCCTTCCGTCCCAGTTCTGCTGTCACCATCCGGTCACCTTGAAAGACGCCGATCGGGCGCAATGCTCGACGGAAAGAGATTTCGAGCAGCCGGGACATCCCGTTCGTCGGGCGAGGTTAGCGTGTCTGGGCGTTAAAGACCGGGGCGTGGGCTTTGCCCCGGTGCGGGGCGGCGGGGCTCGTCCTGGAGAGGCAGACGTGGACGGGGCTGCCGTTGGTGGTCGGTGATGCGTTCGGCGCGGGCCGCGGTTTCACTGGCCTGGCTGGGTCGCCCTTGTCTCGGGTCGGCTGCCGTCCGATCTTGATGCTTGCCGACTGCGAGGTCTGGTGCCGTTGAGGTCTTGGGTTGCCCGATGCGTGGCTCGATGGTGGGTATCAGGGAGTCGCGTGCTTGTGTCGCGGCATTGTGGGCAGCGCGTGGCTCCCCTTCAGCCGGTGCGGGCCCGAGCGGGTCCGGTCCGGTGATGCTGTGCTGTTCACGGTAGGCGGCGATGGTGGTAACGGCTGCGAGGTATCGGGCACGCTGCGCGGCTCCGTCGGGCGGTGGGCCGAGTTGCTCGACCCACTCGGGGCGGTCGCGAACGGCTTCCCGACCGAGTTTTACGACGCGGGCGCGGATGCGGCGGGCGTCGGTGGCGACGGCTGCGGCGAGTGACTTCTCACGTCCGGTCCGCGGCACCCGATCTGGAGGGCCGGGGATCCAGCTGGGCCACATCGCGTCGCGGTTTCGGGTCGCTGGGGGCTGGTGGGGTCGCGCTGGCTTGGGGCTGGCTGGACCGGCGGCGGGGACCGGGGCAGGTTGTCCGGTGAGGTGCTCGAGGGTGTTCTGGTAGGCGGGGATGAGGTGGTCGAGCCGAGCGGGTGCGTCGGGGTGCCTCGGCGGGAGCGCGACCGGGCGGGGCCGGTCGGTCGGCGATGGGTGCGCGGCTTCCTGTGGTGTGATCGCTGCTCGGATCCTGGAGGCGGCGTAGACGCTCGGGTTGTCGATCCTGGGGCGGAGCAGGTAGTCGGGATCGAGGTCGCGCACGATCGCGCGGGGGTCGTGTCCGGCTCTGGCCGCCTTGGCGAGGTTTCGCGCGACGGCGCTGAACGCGGTGCCGGTGATGACGCGGTCGACGGCGGGGTGTTCGGCCCATTCCTGGCGGAGCAGGGTGGCGGCGATGTCGCGCTGGGCTTGTTCGATGGCGTCGGCGCGGGCTTGACGCTGCGCTTTGGTGAGTGGTCTCGGCCGTGGCTGGGTGGTCGCGGGGTCGGCTTGTGCGGAGGCTTTCACCAGACTGGCGGTGAGTCGGCTCGGGTCGTGAACTTCAGGGTTAATGAGGTTGTCGGGGTTGATGTCGCGGATCAGGTCGCGGGGGTTGCGGCCTGCTTTGTCGGCACGGTCGAGGGTGAGGGCTAGGGCGCGGAACGCGGTGCCGTGGACGACACGGTCGACGGCGGGGTGGTCCTCCCATTCCTCACGGAGCAGTCGTTCGGCTTTGACGCGGCGGACGACGTCTTCGGCGTGGACGCGGGCACGCAGCGCGCGGTGTTGCTCGATCTCTTCCGGAGTCTTCGCGGTCGGATCCGGCAGCGCGGGCTCGGTCGTGCGTCGTGCGGAGGTGGGGACGTCGAGGAGACCGAGATCGACCAGGGCCGGGATGTCGTTGCGGTTGAACTCGGTGGCTTCCGCGCGGCTGATGACTTTGGTGATGACGCGCTGGGTCCGATCCCACACTTTGCGGGGGAAGCCGAGCAAGTAGACGTCGTGGGCGGTCTCGAGTTCCTTGCGGGCGAGGAACATCCAGACGGCGAGTTTGTGTCGGGTGGCCGCGACGAAGGTGCCGGGGTTGTCCGCGCCGGTCGCGCTGAACAAGACCGCTCCCCCGCGGCGTTGCCCGTCGGGTCCGGTCCACGTGGCGCCGTCGGAACCGACGGTGAGGCCTTGGCCTTTGTGGATGGTGATGGCGTAGCCCAGGGTCAGGCCCCCTTTGGCGATGAACGCCGGGCTGAGGTCGGCGTGTTCGACGACGCGGCCGCCGCGTGTGGCGCGTTCCCAATGGACGGCGATGCTGCCGTCCTGGTAGATGGTGTCGATGACGCCGCGGTAGCCATTGAGGACGTCTGGTTCGCCGAGGCGGCGTTCATTGACCCGGACCATGACGTGATCACCTTCGCTGAAGATGGCGGTCCGGCCGCCGGAGATGTCGTAGGCGCGGGTCTCGCCGAGTTCACCGGCGACGGCGCGTAGAGCCTGGGCTCCGTCGTTGAGCCGGTCGACCATGTCGTTGGTGGCCGCGACCATGAGCAGTCCGCGTTGTTCGGTGAGCGGGTCGGGCGCGCCTTGTCGTTGGTCGAGCCAGGTGGCGAGCATCGCGGCGATGGATTCGTTTCCGGTCTCGGTGGCGATGAGGCGGTCGCGGTCGGCCCAGGAGGTGAGTGCTTCGCTGTAGTCGCCGCGGCGCCAAGCGGCGATGGCGGCGCGTTCGTCGGCGTCGACCTGGCGCCGGTTCTCCTTGAGTTCGCCCCCGCCGACGAGGGCGTGGATGACGGCGAAACTGGAGCCGATGCCGACTCCGCGGAGTTGTTTCGGGTCACCGATTTCCAGGATCTTGGTGCCGGAGGCTGTAGCGGCCAGGTAGAGCCGTGCGCGGGCGCGGTCGTCGATCATTCCGGCTTCGTCGAGGACGAGAACGTCGATACCGCGCAGTCCGGGCCCGTTCTCGATGCGCCAGAGCCATTGGGTGATGGTTCGGCTGGGGATCCCGGATTCGGCTTGCAGGGTCTGGGCGGTCACACCTTGGGTCGCGGTGCCGGCGATGACGAATCCCTCCGCCTCATAGGCCGCGCGCACGGCGTCCATGAGGGTTGTCTTCCCGCTTCCCGGCGGGCCGACGAGGGTGTCAAGTCCGGCGCCTGAGGTGGTGATGCGAAGCAGCTGGCGCCATTGTTCGGAGGAGAGTTCGAAGCCGCCACTGGCTTCGATGGTGGTGGCCGCGAGTTCGGCGGTCTCGCGGCCGACGCGGATGCTGGTCTCGTCAGGGGCACTGGTTTCGGCCTTCGCGACGATGACTCTTTCTGCCGCGATGACGTCATCGGTGGTGTAGAGGGTGGCGTTGGCCATGTGCTCGGCGCCGAGCTGGCGGCGCTCGCCGTTGGTAGGTACCACGTCGGTACCGACCGGCGCACCCGGCTGGCCTGTGTCGCCGAGCTGGACGAAACCTGCTTGCTCGAGTACATGGTCGGCCAGTTGCTCGATGTCGGCTTGCGTTCCACCGGCTGGAAGTGCCTCTGCGACCGCGATGATCGCGTCAAGGCGAGAGAAGCGGCGGCCGTGCGCGGTAACGCCGGTCTCCGGGTTCTGCAGCTGCGCGGCGAGCTCTTCCAGGCTTGGGATGCGCGTCGCTTCCGAGGTGGATTCGCCAGCGGCGAAAGGAGCGCGGACGATCTGGTCAGGGTCGAGGCCAGCGGCGATGGCTTCGTCTCGCCAGTATTCGGCGAGGGTCTGGTCTGATGCAGCGGCGCTGTCGTTCTTGCGTTCGCGGGTCATGCCCGCAGCGACCCGTCGGACGGCTGCCGTGGCGTCATCGGGGCTCAGCCCCATCTCGACCAGTGCGGCTTCGATTCCCTCACCGCGTTTGGAGAACAGGGCGATAGCCTCGTCCGGGACTGCGGCGATCTCCCACAGGCCAGTTCGTTCACTACGGCGGAACTCCATCCCGTAGCGGCTACTGAGGACGTTGCGAACGCTGGCTTGGAGCAGCTTGTCGACCACGGGTGCGTGGCGCATCAGATCGCGTCCGCCAGCCGCGATCGTGGACCATTTCCCGTCTTCGCCTTTGGTCATATTCGCGATGGTGTAGTGAACGTGCCAGTGCGGATCCCCAACCGGTGCATCACCGACAGGTCGTGCTGTCCGGTGGAACATCGCCCATCCAGCGAACCCGTTTCCCGGGGTGACGTCCGCAGTCTGGCCGTCGCCGTGGTGGCCCCGCATCCCGTAGGCGACGGCGTCTTCCACCCAGTTGAACGTCGCCATTGCCTGGTCGGTGTAGATCGCCGTGAGCTCGGCGTGGGTGCCGGGGTCGACCGACTTGAGGAGGCCGAGCAGGGCGGTGAACGATCCGGGAAGAGTGAGGGTTGCGTCGTAGGCGACGTTGCCAACCACGATCCGGTTGTCGATGTGCTGCTGGCTGCCGTCGGGGAGGGTGATCGTGCGGGTCAGGTTGGAGAACGCTGTGGTGAAGACGTCCTCGCCCCAGATGTCGGCGGGGGCGAGTTCGGCGGCGTCGGCGAGCTGGCCGGCGTGGTCTGCTCGCAGTGCCGCCCTTTCGCCTTGCCTGCGCAGGGATCGTTTGGCGCGGGCGAACATGGTGCGCATCCGGGCGGTGACGAGGACCTGGTTGAGGGGGACGTCGGCTTCGCGGGCGACGCCTTCGATCATCCTGATGAGAGGTGCTACCGCGAGTTTCGCTTCGTGCGGAACACCTTTCTTGTGTGCGACGAGCTGTTCACCGGTGGTCGGGTGATAGCCGTTGACCAGGGCACGGGCTTTGTGGAATTGGTCGGGGGTGAGTTCGGTTCCGGCTGTGATTCCGAGGTCGGCGAGTCCCTTTCCGACCCACACGAGTGGCTCCTCGCGCAGGTCGAGGTGGTCGGCGAACTGGGCGTCGGTGATGGCTTCGCCCAGGCAGCCGTGACCGATGCCCAGTCGGTAGTCGATTTGGGCCGGATCGGAGCCGATAGGCGTTATCCACGCCATCCAGTTCACCTCCTACGGTGAGCTGGGAAAACGATCTCACCCAAGATCATTGTTCCTCATTCGCGTGACGATACCTTAGCTCAAAGTTGTTGATCTTGTGGGCGGTTTACCGCCCACAAGGCCCGCGTCAGCGGGCAACGACACGGTCGGCCGTCAGGCCGTCCGTTGTCTTTCCACCTCGCCTTCGGCGAGGTGTGCCCGCGTCAGCGGGCATCCGCGCTCGCTGGCGAGCGCCGTCGTCGAAGCGAAGCGGAGACGACAGAAAGGACAGTCGGCCGTCAGGCCGTCAGTAGTCAGAATCGGCGCGGGCACCCGCGTCGATGGCTTGCGTCGTGCGCGCGGCTCGCCGTTCGCGGTGCGCACCGTTCGCGCGTTCGCCAAAAGGGACTCGGGCCGGGCGGACGGCCGTTAGCGGTCGGGAGGGGAACGGCGTCGGAGGAGATGTCCTGACCGGACAATCGGATGCGGCGCGACGGTGCGGTGATCTACGGTCAGGGCAGGGAGGGGGCTCGAAACGAGCCTCGGGAGTGATCGCGGTGGCTTTGACCGCAAGCGAAATCAGGAAGAAGATCCGCCGGCAGGCTGAGGAAGCACGGCAGGCGCGGGAGGAGGCGGTTGTCGAGGTTGCTACGGCGGCGACGGCGGCGAAGCAGGCCCGCGCGGAGAACGACGCGCGATTGCGATCGGCGTTCGACTCCGCGTTGAGGTTGTCGCACGGCGACGCTCGTGCGGCAGAGTTACGGGCGGCGTTCAACTCGGCATTGGCGGACGGGTCCGTCGTGCGGGACGCGGAGTTGGCTGTGGGGCGCGCGGTGCTGACGGCTACTAGGGAACGACGAGTGACGCAGGCGGAGTTGGCGGAGTTCACAGATCTTCGGGTTGAGGATCTGCGGCGGTGGGCTCAGCAGGCTGCGCGGGTGGATACGGGGGCGCGGGTCGAGCGTGCCGTTCCGGGAGGTAACTCGGGTCCTGGGTCGGAACGACCGCTTTCGGTGAACGGATTCGCGGTCGTCGCCAAGACTCCGATGTCTGAGGAGGTCATCGGTGAGGAGACAACCATGGCCGCCGAGAGCGAGTAGCGTCGCGGATGTGCGGCGAATCTCCCGGTTCGATACTGCTGCCGGGCTGAGCGTGAGTTGTTAGGCGACGGCGGATGATGCGGCGAGTTGCCGAGACAGAACTCTGTCTCGGCAACTCGCTACATCGACTGTTGTCAGGCGACGGCGGTCAAGGGTTCCAGGATGCGCGCTTCGGTGGGTTCGGGGTTCGGACCGGACTTGGTGAGCGTGGCGGTGACCCAGCGGAGGTCGGGTGCGATCTGGTCAGCGACGAGGGTGGTGGACCTGTCTCGCCTCCGTGCGCCGATGACCAGGCGAACGCCGACCCCGTTCTTCTCGTGGCGGCTGAAGGTCAGGGCGGTGTTCTCGGCGAGGCTGCCGTAGGCGACGACGGTGTAGTACTGGGGCCGGTCGTCGCTGTGGTCGCCGGTTGCGCCGCGGCGTGTGGAGTTCACCGCTACCTCGAACTTGAGTTCGAGGTTGCCGCTGAGGGTGCGGCGGGTTCCTTCGACTGAGCTGACATTGCCGACGATGAAGTTCGTGGCCATCTGGCTGTCTCCTTTGAGGACTGGGCTTGGTGGAACGCTGCGTGGTGTCAGCGGGGTGATGGAGGGGTCCGCAGGACGGCGGGGGTTCCGCCGGGGTTGAGCTGGTAGCCCGGGGCGGAGCGAGGGCGTGCCAGCGCGACCCCGGCGGAACCATCGGCGCTTGCCTCTGTGTCGCTCTGCTGGCCTGTGTTGCGGTGCGCCAGGGCCGGCTTCCGGGAGACGGACGGGCTGATGTGTCTGGACGACAGCGGCGGTGCGATCGCCGGATGTGCTGGGTTTCCGAGGTGCCCGGCGGGGTGCCTCCGACTCCGGGTGGAGCCGTCACCGGGTGGCCCAGTGGGAATGGGGCCACCCTGGTGACAGGGTCACCAGTTGACGACTTCGTTGTACTGGCTCATTGAAAGCCTGTCTGCGTACACTGCGTCGATTTTGAGTCGGGGCAGGAGTTCGCTCGGGACGGTGGTGTACTCGGCGACCTTGTCGAGAACTTCTTGAGGGTCGGTGACCCGAGGGAAGATGCCGACGTCGACCAGGAGGACATCTTCCCCGTCGTCATCGGGTTTGGCGGCGATGACGACGCCGAAGTAGCTGCGCAGCGCGCGGTCCCAGCCGACGGTGATCTGGCTGACGAGTGCAGGGTCTGCGGGAGTGAGGTTGTGGCGGGTCATCGGGCTCCCTCGTGCGGTGGTTCTGCGCTGACGGGGCGCTGGCATCAGCGCGCCGGGTGAGGGTCCGGAGGACGGCGTGGTTGTCACGCTCGGCCGTGCGGGTGGGATCGCGCGGAGCGCGACCCCCGCAGGGGCTTGTCTCACCCGCACGGCCGGGTGTGGCAGATGCGCCGCTTGCCCTCGCCGGGTGTGCTGACGTCGGACGTCAAGCCGCGGCCTCCGCACGAGGGAGCCCGATGGCCTGCGATCTCGTCTGGGTGGCGGATGCCGTCAGACAACGCGGCGCGGCCGGGTCCGGGAAGTGGAGCCGGCCGCGTGGTCATCGCAGCTGGCTACCGGCGGACTTGTGACATGGGTGGAGGTAACGGGCGCGGGGGTACCTGGGCGCTACTGGCCGGTGCCGGTCTTTGCGGTGGGAGCGATGTCGAGGCGGTCGGGATCCCACTGGGTGACGCGGTTGGCTTCGGCTGTGGTGGCGTCGGGGCTGAACACCATGTCCAGGAACAACGCGGTGGCGACTTCACTGAGTTCGACTTTGTCGGTGTCGACGTAGGGCTCGATGCAGTCGGTGATGACGCTGTAATTCGCGATCGGTGAGGATGGGCGTCCGATCCACAACACGTGCTCTGGACCGCTGCTGGTGCTGCGGTAGACGCGGGCGAAGAACGTAGGTGTCTGGCGGTCGAAACCGGCGACGATGACATGGTCGGAGTGGGTGTCATTCGGCGGAATGTGGTGCTGAGTCATCGGGTTGCCCTTCGCGGTGCGGGTGCACGGACAGCAGGGGCTCAGCACAGGTGCCGGGGCCCACAGGGCGCCGGGGGTTCTGTCCTGCGGCGGGCTACTCAGTGGCTCATCCCGCCATGCTCCGCCCGCCGCAGGGCGGGTTCATCGGCGCGGAGCCTCGGCACCTGTGCTGGTCTTGGCCTGTCAGTGCGGGGTCGCGTGGGGTGCGGCCGGGCTCCGGTTCGGAGCCCGGCCGGGCTTGGGTTACCAGCGGGTGGCGGCGTTGTTGCGGCCCCTGGGGGCGTAGCGCGCGATGTCCTGGTCTTCGGTGAGGGCGTCGGTGAGTTTGGGGATGTTGACTGTGGTGGTGTCGGTGTAGGGGGTGACGAGGTCGACGATGTCGGTGGCGTTGGTGTATTCGCCGGTGTTGAGGCCTTCCCAGAGCACGTTTTCCGGGTTGGTTCCGGGGGCGTCGCGGTAGACGCGGGCGAAGAAGGTGCGGATGCGGGAGTCCCAGCCGACGATGATCACGTGGTGGGGTGAGGAGCTGTTGGGGGTGAGGGTGTGTTCGGTCATCGGTGCGTGCCCTTTCAGCGGGTGGTGTGCTGACGGGGCGCGGGGCTGCACCGCGGTGGAGGGCCCGCAGGGCGGCGGGGGTTCTGGCCCGCCCGGCCCGGTGGCCCGCAGCGCAGCGAGGACCGTCACCGGGCCGGGCGGGCCGGGTTCATCGCCGCGAAGCCGTCGGCGGGGGTGCTGGTGTCGGGTGCGTCGGCTCGCCCGCGACTGGGGCGTTGCCGGGGCGACGGCCTCGGCGCGCGCGTTCGCCCCGGCCCGATGTACGTGCCGGGGCGAGCCGCGGGTCAGCGAGTGAGGGTTTGGTGAGCGCGCGGTGGCGTTTGAGCGTGATCGCGGCGGTGGTGGCTGCGATGGTGAACAGTGCGGTGAGGATCCAGTCGGGGGCGTAGAGCTTGAGCATGGCGTGCTTGCGGTGGCCGAAGGCTTTGTCGTCGACGACGGTCCAGATTTCGATGGGGAGCCGTTCGATTTCGCCGCTGTAGCTGAGGGTGCCGGGGTGGGCTTTCTCGCTGGGGGTCAGGCCCAGGACGTTGGCCCATTGCTGGATGGCTTGGCGGGCGGCGGCGGGGTGGCGTGTGTAGATGTGACCGCGCAGGGTCGGGCCGGGTGTCGGGATTTTGGTGGTGCTGGAGTAGGGGGTGGTCCAGCTCCAGTCGGCGGGCTGGCAGCCGGCGTGGTTGCCGATGCGTTCGATTTCCCTGAGCAGTTCGGTGCCGGACTGGACAAAGTCCGCAGTGCTGCGGCGCAGCACGCCGCCGGGGAGCGGTCCGGGGCTGGTGTGGTCGCTGAACATGGTGCCTCCTGGCGGGCTGGGCGTCGGTGGAACGCGGCTGTGCCCAGCACGGTGCGGGAGAGGTCCGCTAGGACGGCGGGGGTTCTGTGCGGGCCGGTCGGGTGGCCCGCAGCGCAGCGAGGACCGTCACCCGACCGGCACCCGCGCGGGGTCATCGCCGCGTGCCTCTCCGGTGCCGTGGTGCCCTCGGGCGTTTCGGCGACGTCCGGGCCTGGTGGTGCTGTGTCGGCCGTGCGGGCCATGCTGGTCCGGCTCGGCTGCGGTGAGGGCCGTTCCTGACTGCTGTGCAGCGAAGTCCGGCCTTGTCCTCGCGCTGTGGTTGTAAGGGCGAGGTACTCCGCGGCTGGGCGGGGGCATCGGGCGGGACGCGGCGAAGTGGTGCTCCGTGGCGGTTCGGAATGTGGGTGCTGGTCGGTCGGCGAGGTGTGCGGGTGGGCGGTTTTTGGCGTAGCGCCGCCAGGCGCGTAGCCCGCGTGGTCGGCGCCGCCAGGCGCCGACCACGCCAAGATGCGCAGCATCAGGGCGGAGGCGCCTCAGGCGCCGGAGCCCGATCCCTTGCCCGCCGGCAGGCGGGCCGGGTGGGCGGGGGGCGCGGGGAGTCTGAGGGGGCGCGAGCCCCTTCAGATCGGTGGGGGCGGCTCGATGCCGGCCCCACCGATGCTTCGCGCCGCGCGGGCGGGAAGCTGGTGGCTCCTCGCTCGCGGGGCGCGTTCGGTCCGGGTGGTCAGATCACGCGTCCTTGGCAGTCTTCGAACGCGAAAACTGGTTGATGGATTCCCCAGCCGTCCCCGTGGACGTCGCAGGGCTGGGCGGGCTTGATGGGCTCGTGGTCGTCGGTGAAGTAGTAGATCTTCCGCTCATGGACGTGGTAGATCGGGCGCCCACTGATCGAATCAACGTCGATGATCAGGTGTCCGGGGTCCATGTCGTGGCCGGGCGTTAATGTGCACTGGTCGCCGTTGTTGGCGGTCCATGTGCATTGCGGCATGTAGAGAAAGTCGTGGAGGCATTCGGGGCAGAAAGAGATTTTCGCGCCGCTTGCGGGCGTCGGTGTCTTGGCGTCTCCGTTCGCAACGTACGCGTTGATGAGGTCGGCTTCTGTCGGGTAGATGCGGCCGCATTCGTAGCAGTGCTGGTAGGCGTTCGGGTCGAACGTGTCGGCGTCGTTGGGCATGTCGAATACCCGGCGGCCGTCCGGGGCGTGGTCGTCGAACTCGGCGCCGGAATCCGGCTCGGGGAACGTGTCAAAGCTGGTCATGCTCGCGGTCTCCTGGGGTGAAAGCACCGGGGGGACCGGCGGCCGGGTTTCCGGCCGCCGGTCGCGGGTGTCAGGCGGGAAGGTTCGCCTGGGCGTACTCTCGGGCTGCCCTGATGGCGGCTTTGAGGATCGGCAAAACCTTGCCGTTGGCGATGCCCTGGTGGGCGGGCTTCATGTCCGCGTAGTCGGGGATCCAGGCGCGGGCGGCGGCGGCGATACCCTGTCCAGCCACTCGGCCGTTGCTCCAGTGCTTGACGGCGGCGGTAAGGCCGGTCTCGGCCTCGTAGCCGCTGATCTCCGGGTACGCGAACCGCACGATGCCGACGGCGATCGCGAGGGCTTCCGCGCGGACTTTCGCGCGGACGGCGTCCTCTTCGCAGGACGGGCCGCAGTATTCAGCGTCCGGGGTGGCGGCAATGCTGGTATCGCAGTACCCGCACCGGTAGATCTCCCCCGACTCCGGGTCGATGCCCAGGGCGTGCAGCCGCGCGGCGGTCTCCTCGGGAGTCTCCTCGGCGGGCGCGGCCTCGGTGGCGGGCTCCGGCGCGGCGGTCTCCTCGGCGGGCGCGGGCAGCGTGGCGGCCTCCGGCGCGGCGATCAGCTCGGGGACGGTGACGCCGTTGGTGTGGCACTCGGTGCACAATCCGCGCTGGCGGACGCTGCGCCGCTTCTCGGAGTCGGTGAGCACGAGGTGGCAGTCGGGGTTCGAGCAGAGGGTGATCGCGCCGTCAACGAGGGTGAGGTGAGCGTTCGCGGGAGCGGCGACAGTGGTGGTCATGTTTGCGTTTCCTTTTCGTGGGGTTGTCGTCCGGAGTTTTGGCGGCTCCGGGTGGGGTTTTCGTTCCCCCTGACAACGACAATATTACCTGGTTTGCGCCGAAAAGGGAGTGTCAGCGGGTCATTTTTTGGAGATATTTTCCGCGTCAGGCCGAGCTAAAGAATGGGGCTTTTTGCTTTTAGTCCTTGCCTGCAAAGGGGGGTCTTTGTGCTTCATTCCCTCGGCCTGATGTCGTTAAGCCAGGGGTGTCAAGGGCGCTTTTTCCCTTGACACCCCTGGTAGACATCAGGAAGGCCGAGGGAATGAAGCACAAAGACCCACCGAACCGCCGCTTTCCTGCTCCATTCCCGAGCGCCTGCCTGGGGGGTCCGGGGGGTGGCGAACGCCCCCCGGGACAACCGATTAACCGCGGCGCCATTTCCGACGCAATAACTCGTTAACCATTCTTTAGGAGCCGACAAGAATGGGCGGCCATCTTTGCCGCGGAACTTGTCTACCAGTCGCCGAGGAATATAACGCCGCCGAATACACAATGACGCCGAGCATTGTTGCCAGCAGCCAGGAGATCGAGTGGTGAGCCAGGGCGAACAGTCCCTTGTAGACAACGGTCGCGACCAGGGTGGCGAGGGTGTTGCGGATGAGTTTGTCTCGGGTCACGGGAAGGCTCCTGGGATGTGAGGATGGCGCCCGGCGCTGGCTCGATGCCGGTCGTGCCGGGCGCCGCTACGCAGGCGGGTGGACTGGGTCAGGCGACGGCTCCGCCCTGGTCCGCGGCCGGAGTGCCGAGTTCGCGGGCGGCGTGCCAGATGACGGACGAGACGTACCGGGCGCTGTCAGAATGGTGCAGGCTTATCCGGCGGACGCGCTGGCCGTTGAGGACCGCGGCGGTGGTGTTGGCGTAGGGGCGGGTGGGGATGAAAACCCCGCTGGGGAGGGTGACGCCGTGGCTGCGGGGTTCATCGGGCCGTGTGGTCCAGGTGGCCTTGATGCCGTCGATCATGAGGCGGATCCCGACGGCCTGGGCGAACGCCCACGCGGCGAAGCAGTCTGCCGTTCGCGCGGCTGCGGGGTCGCCGTTCGCGCGGTGTTTGGCCGCGACGGCGGCAAGGGTGCGGGCTATGTGCTCGCGGTCGTCCATGTACTTGAGGAGTGCGGCGGTGGGCATGGTGCGCTCCTGGCGAGTCGGCGGTAGGTACGGGTCCTGGGCGGCGTTTGCTGGGTTCCCTGGGTGTCGTGGCGGGCCGGTTACGGCCCGCCAGGCGTCGGACTCACCAGCCGGCAGCGGTCAGGTCGTCGGCGATCAGTTCGAAGGCGATCCGGTCTTCGGCGGCTTCGCGGTCGTCGTAGGCGCGCCACGCTTCGACGGTGGCGGGGTCCGGGGTGTGTTCGATGACGTGGCCGCCGAGCAGGTCCTGGATCAACTCGGCTGCGGCGACCTCGGTTGCGACGTCGGCGAAGAGGGTCTGGTCGCTCATCGGGTCCTCCTGGGGCTGGGGTGTCTGTGGAACGCGGCTCTGCCCAGTGCGCCGTAGGAGGGGGCCGAAGGCCGGCGGGGGTTCTGGGTCGGTCATTCCGGTGTGATCGCCGCAGGCGACCCCCGGAGGGGGCCTGTCTCACCGGAATGGCTGGCCCAGGTTCATCGCCGCCTGCCCCTCCTGCGGTGTACTGCCCTCGGGCGATCCACTGGCGGTCCAGGTCGGGAATCCGATGAGCGACCAGACCCGGGCGGGACAGGGCCAGCGAGGCGCACGGTTCCGGGAGCCAGGGCCGTGGGCCCGCACAGCACCCGGCGCCTGCCGCTGAAGCCTGGTGACGCCGCACGGGTTGTCGCCCGACGGTCCGGTACTGTCGGGCGACAACCGGCTAGCGGAAGTCCAGCGGCGCCGCGGCTCTGCGGGCTGGTCAGGCGGTGAGCCCGTCCAGCGGCCGCGGGTTGGCTTTCCCGCGCTCCAGGCCGTTGCGCACATGGCGCCGGGCCTCGGCAGAGTTCCAGTTCTGCACCCCGTCGTGGTGGCGGGCGGCGTTGAGCAGCGCGGTCTCGGCGGTCTGCTCGTCAAGCAGTCCGTTGCCGACCAGCTCCCCCAGCGCGGCCGCCGCGGCGAACAGCGTGTCTGCGCGGGTTCCCGGCTGCGCGTGCTCGACGTGTGCTGCCTCGTTGACCACGGCGGCTCGCACATAGGCGTCGCGGCGCGTGCCGCGGGGCAGTTGCAGCGGGATCCGTGGCTGCGGCGGCGGTGGTGTCAGTTCGGTAACCAGCCAACGAGGAAGCGGAGCGACCGGCAGATCCCGGATGACGTGGTAGAGACGCGGGCGGCCGTTGACCCGCCGGACCGATCCACCCGCCACCACGAAGCCGCCGTCGGCGCGGGTGTCGACGTGCCAGCCGAGTCCGTTGCCGCGGTCTCCGGCCGTGTTGCGCAGCGTGGCCCCGGCGGGTGCGGTGAAGTAGCGGTGCTCCCCCGTTCCTGGCGGTCCGGTCTTCCCCGGGGTGATCACGGAGTAGGTGTTGACGGGCTCGGGTTCACCGGCACGCTGGGCGAGGATGCGCAGCACGTCACGACCGTGGGTGACTCCCAGATCGGCCCATTCCGGTGGCGCGGGTGATCCGCGTGCCGGGTCGAGGTCGATCACCACGAGACCGGCGCGCCGGCAGGCAATCCCGACGTTGTAGGCGGCCTGTGACCAGATCTCGGTGATGGCGTCGGCATCGGTGGTCGCGGCGTTATCCCAGTCCTCGACCGCCGGGAAGGTCGAGTACGGGTGCAGGGGAAAGACCGGCCAGCCGCGGCGGGCGGCAGCCAGCGCCGCGTTCAGGCGCGGTGGTGGATTCTGTTGCCGAGCCGGTGTTCCCGCGCTCCTTCTGGGGTCCATGGTGTCCTCCTTCCCTGGCTTGTGAGAGTAGGTGGTGGCGGGGTTGCCGTGCAGGAGGAAACCGCTGCTCACGGGGTCACCACCGGGTCGACGAGCAGGGCGGTCGCGTTGTCGTGGCCTCCGTGTTCCGTGCCTGCGCGGGCGATCCGGTGCGCACCGGTCCGCACGTCGCTCGCGGCGGCGAGAGTGGTGAGCGTGTCGTGCGGTACGTGCTTGTGCACACCGTCGGTGGTGAGCAGGAGCCGGGTGGTGTGATCCCGGGTGGCGGCTCGGCCGATGGTGGCTGCCGAGGCGGTCGCGACGGTGGTGGTGACGATGTGCTCCCATCGCGGGAGGTGATGGGCGTGCCAGCCCGGCGGCGGCTCGTGGACGGAGTACGCCTCCCGCAGCCAGGCACGTGCTTCCTCGGCCACGGTGTGGTCGGTGGTCAGCTGGCACAGGCGGCCGTCGCGAAGCTCGTAGCCGCGGCAATCCCCCACCCACGCCAGTTCGTAGCCCTCGCCGCCGGCGCGGGCGGCGGCCACGACCATCACGGTGTCGCCGTCCGGCTGGCGGTTCAGGAGTTCGTGGCGGGCGGCGAGCAGCGCGGCGGCGGGGTCCAGGCCCCGGCCGTAGAGGGCTCGCACGGCGGTGGTTGCGGCAGTCCGCGCGGCGGCGGCCGCTTCAGGGTTGTCGCCGATGCCGTCAGCGACCGCCCACGCGGTGACCTCGCCGGTCACGTCGTCGACGAACACGGCGGCATGGTCGGCGTTGACACGGCGGCTGCCGGTGAGGCTGGCGCGGCCGCGATGAAACACCGGCCACGATGCCGGTCGTTCCAGGTGCTGGCGTGCGAAAGCGCACGCTTCGGCGTGTCACCGGGCGGGTCGGCGGTTTCCGACCAGCCGCACAGTCCGCACAGCGCCCGTGGCGGCCGGTCGGGCCGGGGCTGGACGACGGCGACCTTGTGCAGGGCCTGGCCGGTGGTGTCGCGAAGCACGTGGAGCATGGTGATTCTCCCAAGCAGGCAAGGAAAAGTGACGGGGTGGAGCCCCGGTGCTGGCGGGCCGGAGCACGTCCGCCAGCACCGGGGAGCAAGGAGGCGGGTCAGAGACCGCCGGTGAGCAGGATCTGTTCGAATCCCAGCCGCAGCGGGAAGGTCGTGGCGCTGGCCTCGACCGGGTACCGCGGGCTGTCTTCCAGGCGCAGCTGCTTGGTGGAGTTCTCGTCGAGGTACACGACGCAGGTGCCGCCGGCATAGTCGACCGACTTCACGGCACCGGTCAGCCCTGCCAGAAACTTCGGGGTCACGTCGGTGACCATGACCGGATCGCCTTCGCCGATGTCAGCGGCCAGGGCCCGCAGGCGCTGCTTGCGGGCAGCGTCGACGGAGGTGAGCAGTTCCGGGGCGGCTTCGTTGATCAGGAATTTCGCGAGTTCGCCGAAACCGTCAGGCGCGTCGCGGACTTCCAGGGTTTCCACGGGAATGCCGTCCAGGGAGTGCCTGGTGGTGCCTTCGGGCATCCAGACCCGGTTGCGGCCAGTCTGGCTGGCCAGCTTGGCGGTGGAGGCTTCGTCCAGGAGAACGGTGGCGTACTTGCCGTTCTTGGCCTGCACGGTGCCGGAAAGCCCGCGGTACCGGGCGGGGTTGATGATGTCGCGGGTCGTGACCTGCGCTCCGACCGTGACCAGGGCGGCGTACAGGGCGTTGGTCGCGTCGTTGAGCAGTCGACGACGCAGCTTGATGGCGTCGCGCAGGGCATGGGCCTGCGGTTGTGTCAGCTCGTGGACCTGGTTCACGACGAGATCGGCGTGCATGAATTCCTCCGGCGTCGGGGTGGTGGACGCCGGGAAGCAGCACGCCCGGGTAGCGGGGTCGCGGGCCGGGGCACCGGTACCCGTGTCCGGCGCTGTAGGCGCTGTCGGTGCCCTGGCCCGCGACGGCGGGGCCACCCCCGAAGGGCCGCCGGGCGGCGAGTTCGCGGAACGCGGCTGAGCGCAGCGAGGCGACGTCTCGCCCACTCGGCGGCGGCCGGGGTGGCATCGGCGCTTGCCCCGCCTGGGCGTGCTCGGCTGACCGCGGTCATCACCCCGGCTGCGGATCCAGGGCCCGCCCGGTGAAGGCGTGGCGCGCCCCCGCTGGTCGGCGGCGCAAGCGCACTGCGGACACACAGCCGGGCCGACTCCACCCCCTGCGCACGCTCCCGGTGTCCCGCCGGTGCTTCAGGGGCATGAGGCGAGAAGGCCTCGCCTCATGCCCCGCCTCTGAACCGGGGGCCCACGGCTATCCGGCAGGACAAGCACCGACCGGCATCTACCTCGGATATTCAATCGATCTCGATTGAATATCCGAGGTAGGTGCCGGTCGGTCGTCAGAGGTTCTCGAAGGGGTTGTATTCGGCGTCTGTGCGGATCACGAACTCGTCCGAGCTGGTGGGGATCGCCCAGTAGCGCTCGCCTGCGTGGCTGAACTGCGCGGCGTGCGCATCCGGGTTCGCGTTCATCGCCGCGATGGCGTCCGCGTCGATGGCCCGGTCGGCCGCGGTTTCGCGGGAGCGCATCCAGGTGTCGTAGGCGGCGTTCGGGTCGTACTCGGCTTTGTCGGCCACGGCAAGGTCCTTTCCTGTTCCTCGGGCACGGGGGTTCGGGGATGTGCGCGGCAGACCGGCGGGCGGCAGCCGGCGTGGCGGCACGGCGTTGTGCGGCTATCGGGACTCGGTGGCGAGTTCGAGGTGCTGGTCGGCGAAGAGCGTGAAGGTGGTCATGTCGCGGCGGATGACGTTCGAGACGGTGGCGATGGGCGCGCCGGTCGCAGCGTCGAGAAGGTCGAGTTCCGCGGTGATGCGGCTCGGTGAGAACCGCGCCACCGCGGCGACCGTGTTGAGCGTGCGAACGGCGATGTCGCGACGGTCGACGATCGTGTAGACGGTCCAGCCGTTGAGCGTCATGGTCAGAAGCTCCCTCCGGGGTTCCAGGACGACCGGACCGGCGCACGGGGATGGCGAGCGCCGGTCCCGGTCGTCGCGAGGGCCCTACGCGGGCAGGGCGAGTCGGTGGCGCGAGTGGTCCGCCGCGAAGGCGCGGCCGTCGCGCAATTCCCGGCGGCTGACGTTGGTGTAGGTGCACGACACGTCGCAGTGGTCACAGCGGAACGTCCCGGAGTGGCGGCGGGTGATCGCGGTGAGCGTGTCGTCGACGGCGATGAGCACGTGCGCCCACAGGCTGAGTACGACATCGATTGGAGAGCTGCTGAGGCGGTGTCGCCCCATGTTCCGGGTCCTCTCTGAGCGGTGGTGTCTGACAGCCCGTGGTGTCACCAGGCCGCGCAGAGGTCCGGAGGACGGCGGGGGTTCCGGCCGGCCGGTCGGGTGGCCCGCAGCGCAGCGAGGACCGTCACCCGACCGGCCGGGCGGATTCATCGCCGCGTGTCTCTGCGCGGTGTGGTGATCTCGTGCGTCAGCCGCGACGCACCAGAGAACACGGTGCTGCGGTCTGCGCATCAGTACGGACGACTTGTTGCCGGGCACCTTTGCTGCACAGAGCAGGCGGAATTGAACGGCGACGTACGCTCCTCCGGTCGTTGCGAGTCCGCGTACTCGATCCGGAAGTGGACCTGGTTACGATGACGAGTGAGGGCGACGCCCAGCGGACGCCGCCCCATGCCTAAGCCAGCAGCCTGAGAAACTCGTGGCTTAAGGCAGCCAGCACCGTGAGGAGCTGGATCACCCAGTTGAAGACGTGACGCCGGTCGGGCCTTGTTCTCTCGACCGGGGTCACGCTCTGGTGTCTCCCCGATGACATGGCCGACATCTCCTTTTGTTGATAGCACTCACTTGTGTTCCTGGTGGCTGCTGGTGGGAGCGTCCGACGCGCTCCCACCAGCCTCAGGTCACGCCGCCAGGTCCACGTCGTGGCCGGGGTCGGTCACCACATCGCTGACGCTCTCGCTCGCATCGGTGATCGAGTCGCCCTGCCCGGCCGGCTCGTCGTCGCCGGTGGTGGTCGGCTCGCTCGGGTCGTCTGCCTCCTCGGACTCCTCGCCGGTCGTCCCACTGCCGTCCTCGCTGCCGGGGAACGCGGTCTCGGTCGTGTCTGTGGTGATCGGGGTGGCCACCGCGGTGTCGCGAGGAGCCACGACCATCTCTTCGACGGGCGAGAGCGCATAGCCCCACGACCGCAGCTGCGTGAAGTAGGAGACCTGCGCGGCCGTGGGGGTGTCCCAGGTGCGGCGCCGATCGGTTCCCGCTTCGATCGAGGCCAGCAGCATCATCAGGTTGATCATCGTCGCCCGGCCAGGGGTAGCCTTGGCCGCCGCCTCGGCGATGGGGTGCGTGACCTTCCGGTTGTAGCGGGTGCGCCCCGCCTTCGGCTTAATGTTCAACAGGGTGACGGCCAGCTCGTGGTCGGCTTCCATCGCCTTGCGCAGGTCGGTGCCGCCTTCGGCCCACATCTGAGCGATCCACGAAGCAGCGTCCTTCGGTGCGGTCTTGCGGGCACCGAAGGACTTCAGGAACTTCGTCCTGACCTTCACCGCGGAGTCCCACTCCTTGCCGTTCTTGATCACCGTGCGTCGGGCCGCCTTCTCCGCCTCGCTCATCGGCCCGGCAACCCGACCGGTCGTGCTGGAGGAGAACGTCGTCTTGCCCTCGCCTGCGTTCCGCTCGGCGTGACCGTGGCCGGCGAAGTCGGTGCAGATGTGCGTGACGATCACGCGCTCGTCGGCCGGCTTCCAGCCGTGGTAGTCGAGGTAGGCGGCGTGTCCGGCGCAGGATTCGTGTCGCTTCGGGGTGATTTTGATGCCCGGCTTCGACGTCGGCGTGGCGCGCAGGTCGGTGAGCCTGCGTGCTTTGCCGAAGGAGAGGTTGTCGGGCCGGTCGACGACGGTGATGCCTTCGGCGGTCAGCTTGTCGGTGATCTCCTGACGCAGCCGCTTCTCCTCGCGGCGGTCCCGCAGCCGCTGCGCCTGGTGGTCGAACTGCTCCGGTCGCTGGGCGGCGCACTCGGTCAGTGACGCCACAGCCTCGTCGTCGTCGCTGAACTCGGCGACAACCGCGGCCTGGGTGAGGTCCAGTGTGCCTTCGTCGAGGGCCTTGCGCGCGAGGTCGCTCTTGGCGACCCGAACGGTGGTCTCGACTTCCTTGAGGGGGATCGAGCATTCCCGGGCGATGGCTCGGGCGTCCAAGCCCAGCTCCAGCAGCTGCTGGGTTGCCCCGACCTGATCGGCGCCGGTGATGTCGAGGCGGTGCCGGTTCACCACGACCTGGTCGACGATCCGGGTGCGCTCCAGCTCGGTCTCGTCGGTGTCGGGCAGTGGTTCGACGATGACACGGACGATCTCTCGCTTGGTCTTGAGCGCGGCGAGTGTCCGCCGCTGCCCGTCGTGCACGACCAGCGTTCCGTTGCTGTCACGGTAGGCACGGATCGGCTCGCGCACGCCGTGGCGGCCGATGCTGCGGACGAAGTCCTTGTCCAGCACGACATCGCGGCGGGTGTTCGCGCCGATGGACAACTCGTCCGGGCTGACCTCCAGCAGTTCGGCACCGCCGAACGGCGGGCTGGTGACGCTGGTCAATGCGAAGGCCTCCTCGACGGCGGCCGCGGTAGCGTCGGTCGCCGGCCCGGACACCGCGGGAGGTGTCTCGACGACCGGTGCCGGAGGCACGTCGCGGTCGAGTACGGCCGGGCTCTCCATGGTGGTCACTGGCATGCTCCATCTCGTGGGTTCGCGGGCCCGGCGCTGTGCCGACTGCCGGGCTACCGCTGGTGCGTCGCACGGGTTTTTCGCGGAATCCGTGCGTCGTCCTCGTGCGGGACGCACTCGGTCATGCACGCGCGCCGCGCCCAGGCC
Source organism: Amycolatopsis sp. cmx-4-54 (assembly GCF_046548895.1). Lineage (NCBI taxonomy): Bacteria > Bacillati > Actinomycetota > Actinomycetes > Pseudonocardiales > Pseudonocardiaceae > Amycolatopsis > Amycolatopsis sp. cmx-4-54. The sequence goes on along the minus strand of NZ_JAEBEJ010000001.1, from coordinate 291,303 downwards.
CCACCGGGATGGGCTGCTTCAGCCGGGTGAACCAGCCGCGCGGATCTGTCGACGCTGAAGGAATTCCGCGGCTGGTTCAGCCGTGTCGGGGCCCTTGGCGTTGGGGGCCTGGGCGCGACGCGCGTGCTAGAGTGCAAGTCCCGCACCACGGACGTCGCGCGATTGCCGTAGCGCTTCTGCCGTTGCCGATCGGTTGGTGCAGCTCGGTTTTCGCCACGCGACGCCACGCGTTCCGTGTAGCGCGGAAGGCGTCGACCATCGACGTGCACTGGGGCCGATCCGGTGCCGCGCTATCTGCCGCTCCACCACGGTCAGCGGGCGTGGCGCGGGGCGCACGGTGGCACTGGGGCGTGGTTGTACGAGCCTGTTCTTGTGGCGTGGCCCCGGATGTACTCACACGGTGGGCCTCGACGGGTGCGGAGCATTGGCGCGCAGCCGATCCACGAGATAGTGCCTGCGCGGCGTTTCCTGGACTACCTCCCGGCGGAACCAGGGTCTGAGCGCTCCAGCCAGAAGCCCGGTGAGTGGTGGTCGTGGTGTTCCCGACCGGGGCGCCATCCCGTGATGCGGGCCAAGGCGTCCCACGACCATTGGTCCCGGGGGCTGTCCCAGCCTTGGTCGGGCTCGGCGACCACATACGGGATGTCGAGCGTGAGCGTGGCGAGTCCGAATCCGACGGTTCGGTGTTCGATTCGGACGAGGACTCGGTTGTGTGGACTGTCGAGTGTGGTCGGTGCCGCGGTGAAGACCGGGCAGGTCCGGCAGTCGGGGTACTGCGGTGAGGTGTGGCGCACGCAGCGCCCGTGGTAGCCGAAGGTGGCCAGCTCGGTGGTTCGCAGGGTTTCGTGCAGGGTGGGGTAGGTGCGTGGCCGCAGCGCGCATTGGGCTGGTGGGCGTCCGTAGTGCGCGCCGAGGGTGAGGCGGTTCCAGCCACGACCATCGGGGCCGCGCGGGGCGGATTCCGGCGCGGGCAGATAGAGCGGCATGACGGTCCTTTCTGGATCGGGGGATGTTCGAGATGTGGCTCATCCGGCCGAAGTCACCTCGGCCGGATGAGCCACGTCCCGCGGGGTTCAGGGCTGGCGCGGCTGCCGGGTCCCGGGGGCGGGGGTCGGCATCTCGCCTTGCCGAACGGGGCAGGGCGGGAAGCCGTCCCGGTGGACGACCAGGAGCACACGGGGATGTTCTTCGAGGTGTGCCGCGATGCGTCCACATCGGACACACGGTCCGAACGTGTGGAAATACTTGATGGATGGGGTGTTCATCGAGGGACCTCCTGGGCTTGCCCCGCGTGAGGTGAGCGGTTGCGCGAGGCGGCGACGGCGGCGGGTGAACGTTTTCCCGCGCCGGGGACAGCGACCGTCCGGCCGGCGCCCGATGGCGGCTGTGCAAGGACGTCAGCCCGGCCGCCCCGCGGCGCCAGGGCAGTGCGGCCGAGCGCAGCGAGGCCCACTCCCCCGGCGGCCGGGCTGACGTCCTTGCACGCGGCGCGGAGTCGGTCAGGGTGCGCGCGTCCCCAGCCGGGTCATCGCGGGCCGGAGCCACCGGATTCCGTGGCGGGCATCGCGGCGCTGCGGTCGGCGAGTCGATCAGCAGGTCAGTTGAACGAGGACGCCCACCTGGCTGGCGAATTCGGTGAACAGGTCGATGCTGACCCACTCCAGGGACCAGAACTGGTGCCGGTCATCACTCGTGTATCGGTGGGATCGGTGGCCGTCCTGCAGGACGGTTTTGTACGGCAGCGCCGCGGAGGGGTCGATCCCGGATTCCAGCAGCAGATGTGCGGACAACGGCGGGGCCAGATCAAATCGCACGATCGGAGTGGCTTGCGGGACCACTAGGTCGTTGCTGTCGAGTATCTCGGTGAGCGTGGAGGGCAGCTCCGGGCTGGGCAGTTTCCCGTCGGGGGGCCGCTCGGGTGTCGGGTCGGACCAGGCGGCTACTTTGCCGTTGGGAAGGACCGCGATCAGCCGGAGTACTGGTGCGTGCTCACCCGGTGCGGTGGCGGGTGCTGGATCTCCGGACGGTCGCGTGCGTCGTCCGGAGACGAGCACCGTCTCCCGGGGGAAGGTGACGTCACCGGCCTGGACGGAGACGACGTTGTCGCGCACGATGAGGCGCCACCGGTCGTCGGCGTCTTCGCCTTGGGCGTCGATCACGCCGTTGCACGAGTGGTCGAAGGTGAAGTGCTCCACGGCGTCGGCGAACTCGTAGCCGGGAGGGCGGCGAGCCAGGTCCTGCTGCAGGCCGGCGCCGGGTTTGAGGAAGGTGTCGATCAGGTACACCATCCAGTCGGCGCCGTCGTAGAACTTCTCCTCTTGGTCGTATTCCAAGGCGTCGCCGGAGTCGGTGGGGATCCACTGGCATGCCGAGGTGGGCAGCTTGTTCTCGGCTGCGAGACCAGGGGTGGCCGCGGCGAGGGCACCGTCCGATGTGGTCACGGTGGCAGGCAGGCCGTATTGGGCGAACTCGTTGAGATGGGCTTGCTCGTGCTCGTTGAGTGGCGGGTCGATGGTGATCGAGCCCCAGAAGGTGGTGTTGTAACCCAATGAACTGCGCCTTCCTGGCGGCCACCTGAAGGGTGGCGGGTGGCGCCCCCGGTGCCGGGGGCGCCACCGGCACCGGCCGACGACGGCCGGGCCGCTCCAGGTCGACGATGTGACATCGCGCGCGGTGAAGGGTGTTCCGGCTCGTCGACCTGGAGCGGCGTCGGCTGGGGAGTCGGCCAGTCTGGTGCGCCCCGGCGCTGGGGCGTCAGTCCGAACCGGACGTCATCAGCAACCAGGCGGGGCGTTGCTGCCGCGGAATGATCTCGAGGATGTTCAGCGCTCGGGCAAGCCGGCTGTCCCAGTTCCTGCTCAGCCTGCGCCGCTCCAGGTCGGCGAACCGGACCTGGGCGGGACTCTCCCAGTTGACGTCGATCACGTGAGCGGTCAAGGCGTAGGACGGCTGTTGAATGTCGCCGTGTGCGGTGAAGGTGACCCCGACGGTGTCGTGGGCGGCGTCGCGGCGCTCGCGGTATCCCTCGACCGTCCAGTCGGTCTCGGTGAAGCCCGTGATCCGCTCCAGAAGGCGCTTTTCGGCCTGCTCGACGAAGTCGTCGTACTCGTCGAAGTGCCAACTCAGGTCGAGCTGGCCGGACTCGGTGAGGTTGCTGATGTACCAGCCTGTGTCGCCTCCGCCGAGGTCGTAGCCGTAAGCGAGCATCCCGTGTGGACTGTTTCCCATGTTCTGCTCCAGGTGCTGAGCCCGACGCGCTCGGGCAGGTGCGGCCTCGCGGGGTGCGCGGAGGCACGACGGGCTTGGCCGGGCGACGCCGCGGAGCGCCTGCGACTTCGGCCCGGGGCCGGCGCCCGGGCACTCCGCGGCGTCGTCTGGCACGGTCCGGGGCCTCCGGGTGTCCCGGGCCAGATGGCCGCCCGGGAGACCCGCCGCGTGGCGCGGTCACGGGTGCGTGTGCGCGATGCCGGCCCCGTGACTGTCGTCGCGGGCACGATCGGACGGGTCGGGGTCGAACGTCAGCGGGACGACGGGGTCAGCCGAGCCGTAGAGCTCCAGAGCGACGACGAGATTCTCGCTGCGGCAGCGCTGTTTCGCCCGGTTCATCGCCAGATCGGCCGCGTGCATGAGCCGGTCCAGTCGACCGCTCGCCGCCCGGACTGCCTCACGGGTCGGTGTGCTGGTCGCGTCGACTCGCCGGGCGAGGTCGATCGGGCGGGCGAGTCCGAATGCCGCGCCGCAGACTTTGCCGGCCACTTCGACCTGGCAGGCTGTGACGGTCGATCGCAGCGTTGTCTGCCAGTTGCCGATGGCGTCCAGGTCCAGGAGGGCTACGAACTCGTCACCGCCGATCCTGCCCAGTAGTGCCTTCTCCCCCAGCTGGGCTCGCAGCCGGTCGGCGATCTCGCGCAGCAACCGGTCACCGGCGCGGTGGCTGATCGTGTCGTTGAGCGGTTTGAGTTTGTTGACGTCGACGAACAGGACCGCGGGCTGGCTGAGGAACGGCAGCACTGCGCTGGCGGCGTCGGTCCATGGCTTGCGCAGCAGCAGGCCGGTCACGGTGTCGCTGCGCAGCCGCGTGTTCTCGGCGCTCAGGCGAGCGTTCTCCGCCCGCAGTACAACGTTGGTGCGGCGCGTGGTGCCGAGTGCGCGGCGCGCGCGGGCGAGCAGGACCAGTACGGACAGGGCTACGGCGCTGATCAGCGCGAGCAGAAAGGACGAGGACATGACGTGGGCTCCCGGAACGCGCCCGGTACGCGGGCGCGGGCGGCTCAAGCCCAGGGCCTGTTCCGCCCGGTGACAGCGAGACCAGGGCAGCAAGCGGCTGCGGCGGGTCCCGCGCGGACGCGTTCCCTGGCCAGCAGTCCCGATTCCGGTGGCGTCAAGGGACCCGCTCGTGACCGGGGCGGCGCGAGCGGAAAGGTGCCCTTGACGCCGCCGGGGCGGGACTGCCCGGCTTGTGCGGCCGCCGGGTCACCTGTGGCAGGCGGCAGCCGTGTGCGAGAGGCTTGACGCGGCGAGCGCACGCAGAGGGGAACGGGAGCGGCGATGGCGGGCAGAGACCAGGGCGGCCTGATCGAGCAGATCTACGGGCCGGGCTGCATGATCGAATGCATCAGCGCGTCCGTGGCCGAGGATCGGGCGCGAACGCTGATCGAGGCCTCCGGCGTCGCCCGCGTGGGGCCGACTGACGCCTACCTCGCAGCCCATGCCGACCGCCTGCTGGCGGTCTATTTACTGGCCGCGGCCATTCTCGGCGAGGACGCCGACGTGATCCTCGAGTGGGCTCGGACAGACGCTGACCGGCCGTGGGCCGCGCTGCAGTCACGTCCGGATGTCGTTCCGCACGGCTGGTCCGGGCGCCGGGATGAGCTCGAGTCCGGTCCTGCGGCCGAGACGACAAGCGCGCGGCACATGTTGGTGACGGCGCTCCGTTCCCGTCCCGTGGTGCCCGCTGATCCGCGCCGCTAGCGGTACTTCACTCAGGTGAACGGCGGCCGCGTCGGTGGTGCGCTTACCGCGGTGCCCACCAGTAGGTGCCGCACACGCATTCGCACGAGTGCTCGCACCCCAGCGGGGCGATGTAGCAGCGGTGAACCCGGTCGCGGGAGCCGGGACATGCCGGAGCGTTCCATGTGCGGGGACACCGGTATTCGTTGGTGCGCGCCAGATCCAGCAGCTGACCGGCAGCCGCGGCACGGGTGTCTTGCACGGGCATGCCGCGTCCGTCCGCTGCACGCCAGGTACCCCAGTCACCCCACACGAAGCGGGTGACGCTGCCCAGCAGATGGCGGCCGAGGAACACCTGGTAGCAGTCCGGCCGCTCACCGTGTGCCTGGGCGGCCAGAGTGGTGTAGACGGGCCGGTAGACCACGTGGCGAGGGTCTCGGACCGTCGGGCCATGGCGGTGGCCCGGCGGGCGGTTCGCGCGAATCAGCTCATGCAGGAACGCGAGCTCGGTGACCGTGCCTTCCACTGTCGGTTCTCCTCACAGATTGACGAAACGGGCGTGAGCGTGCTGGTGCTGCTGCAGACACAGCAGATCTCGGGCAGGCCCGCGATGCCCCCGTTCTCGACGGGGGCCGCGGCGCCTCAGCGAAGGAACGTCACGACGACGGTTCGACGCCCCGGAGCGCATCCACCTGTGTGGTGGCCTGCACCGCCCGCCGCACAGTCGCGGCGTGTGCGTCCAGTTCGCTGCGCAGGTAGGTCATCCAGGCGTCCAGCGAGACCAGAACTCGGATCAGGTGCCACCAGTCGAAGGGCCGCATCTCGACGGTGCCGACGTCGGGGTTCTCCGCGCCGTGGATGAGCAGCTCCGCGCGGTGGGAGTCGGTCTGGTCGATGAGCAGCCGCTTGGCGAGGACTGTCCAGGTCGTGCAGTGTGGGCTGTCGTGTTCGTCGGGGCGGATCAGCGGGACGTCGATGTAGCTGTGGCCGCGCAGTTCGGTGGGCTTCACGTCGGGCAGCGCCAGCAGCTTCGAGGCCAACACCTTGGGCTTGGCGGCCAGAAGATCGCCCATGCCGTCCATGACCATCAGTGTCGAGTGGCGCACGCCGGCCACCGGGTGGTCCTGAAACGTCACGCCGTTGCTGTCGAACACGACCAGCGAGTGCGCGCGGGGCGGCCGGGTACGAAGCTGCTGGGTGGCCTCGGGCTGGAACGGATCGGGGATGTGGTGCATGGGCGAGGGCCGCCTTCCTGCTGTGGTGGTGAGCTGACGGGCCTGGCCTCAGCACAGGGGGGAGGGGCCCGCAGGGCAGGCAGGGAAGCGGGCCGATCGATCCCGGTGTGATCGCGCGTAGCGCGACCCCGAAGGGGCTCTGTCTCGCCGGGATGGATCGGCCCGCGCCCTTGCCTGGTACCGCCTCCCCGCTGTGGTGACCTCGTGCGTCAGGTCGCTCCGCAGCCGGAGGCGAACTCTCCACGGCCCCAGGTCAGCCGACGGCGGACGCGGCGGATGCTCGCTGAGCCAGGTCGGTCAATCGGGCGGCGAACGTGCCTGGGCGGGGTCTCGCCAGGTCGCCGGGTGCACCGATGCCGCCCTGCCCTGGTCGTAGAGCGTCACGATGTTCTCGGCGGCGCACCGGCGGTAGTGCCCAGGTCAGGGTCGCCGTGATGGCCGGCCCTGACTGGAGGGGCAGGTCAGTCCCACCAGACTCGGATCCGGTACGGGTTCTCGCCGGGCTTGCCGACCACTGGCGCCTCGGTGGCGGGGTGCTGCTGCACTGTGATCTCGTCGGCGCGCATCGCGCGAGCCCACTCGATGACGCGGCGGGCGTAGTCCTGACGCTGGAGAGCGGTGTACTTCCCACCGAGGCCCACGACGGTCGCGTCGAGACGCTGGCTGGTGGTGAACGGCACCTCGATGTAGAGCACCGCAGAGCCCTCGGCGCCGAACTCGACCTTCATCGCCTCACCGAACAACGTGTCGATCGTGCGGGCTACCTGGTCGGGATCGAAGTTGTTGCCACCCTGCGCCGCGGCCATGACCGCGTCGAAGGTCTCGCGGTTGCGGATGGGCACGGTGAAGTTCAGGGAGACCCTCTGGCCGAGGCGAACGAACTCGACGACGTCGGTGTCGACGGTGGGTCGTGTGAGGTTCATGGGCTTCTTCCTGGTCGCGGTGTGCGTGGACACCGCGACCAGGAGCAGGGCGCCAGGCGGCGGTCACAGGCTCGGCGAAGCCGCCGCGCAGCGGCTTGGCCTTGACCGTCCGGCCTAGCCCTGCTGCGCTGCGCGGTCCAACGCCCGCGTGACGAGGACGTGCCGCCGTCGGGGCAAGCCCGGAGACTTTCGACGTCGGTCTCTTCCGTCCGCGTTCGCTCAGTCGTCTGACCGTGCAGCGGGTGCCGTAGGTGTGTTCTCCTCGGGAACGGTTGGTCGCGATTCCCACCGCACCGCCGGATCGCGCAAGATCGCGAAGGCGCGTTTGTAAGTGATGTGGCTGTCCTTGCGGCCGACCCACGGTGCGGGGACGTCGCCGTAGATGACGCCACGGTGGTGCAGCGTGAGAAACTGGTGCCGCTCGTAGGTCTTCTCTGGCCACCAGCGTCGTGGGATGCCTTCAGGTGTGGTGCGGGTTTCGGTGTAGCGGATGGTGAATCCGTAGGGAGTGGAGACTCGTTCCCAGGTTCCCTGGTGCAGCGCGTCTTTCATCTCCTCCAGCAGCGCCTGCTGGGTCTTGGTCAGCGGCATGGCGAACTCCTTCACAGGGCAGTGGCCCCCGCGTGGCCGGCCGAGTACCGGCTGGACAGCGGGGTGGCGAGGCGGGGTGCTCGCGGCGTTCGCAGTCGGCGAACCTGACGGAGTGGCGCACGAGCAGGCGTCGCCAGTGGGCCTAGCCGCCGCACACGCACATGCCGGAGCAGTTCGCGTGGGCGAAAGCCCTCCTGACTGGCCGCGGGCGGGGTCAGGCCGAGCGCGCGGGCCCCGGCGTCACCAGCGCTAGCGGACGGAGTGTCGAACGCTGGAGAGCCGGAAACATGGCAGGGACAGTTCAGTCCTCGTGCCGAGGCGAGCCGGGCAGGTCGGTGGGCGCCGGTGCCGAGGTTGCCGTCCGGCGGGCACGTTCTGCACGTGTCCGCCGGACGGCCGGCTCACTAGCGCTTGCGGGTGCCCTTCTTCCGCGGGTTGGTCGCATCGAGGTAGGCCTTGATCACCTTCTCGGGGATACGTCCGCGGTCGGCGACCTGGTGCTTGTTTTCCCTGGCCCAGTTACGGATGACGTCGTTCGGCGGCAGCGCCTCAGCTGCGGGAGACGTGTCCTTCTCCGCAGTGTGCGACTTCGACGGGGTCGCACGGCCTCCGGTGCGCCGGGCTTTCGCCACGAACGTCTTCAGCACGTCGTCCAGGTGCGCGATGTTGTCGGCATCGAGGTCGATCTTGTAGTGGACGCCGTCCAGCATGAACTTCTTGGTCGCTACAGCGGGCGTGCCGTCGATGTCGTCGACGGTGACGACGGTTTCCTTCTTCGCCATGGGCTGTGGGACTCCTTCTGGTGAGCTGGTGTTGCTGACGCTCGTGGCCTGAGCACAGCGGCCAGGGGTCCGCAGGACGGCACAACGACACCCCGGGCGTTCGTTCGGGTGTGATCGCGCGCAGCGCGACCCCGCAGGGGCTTGTCTCACCCGCAACGGATGTGCGGGGGTGTCGTTGTGCCGCGTGCCCCTGGGTGTTGTGCTGGCCTTGTGCGTCTGCTGCGCCGGTCACCAGCAGGACCGACCGCCTCGCGGACGGGAACCCGTTCCCCGGACGGCTGACATTCCGCTCTCGCGGTGCGCCCGTCGAGCGTGACGGCCAGCGCGGACATCGGTGGCGCTGCACCTTGGGTGCCTTGGCGGGAGACGCGTGCCGGGCAGGTGGGGCTGGCGCCGGGGAGGCGTGGTGGTGTTCAGGAAACGAATTCCCACACCCATGCTCGAGCTCCGATGCCGTAGCGGCCCTCATCGTCGGGTTCGACGCGGTCAGGGTCGTAGCCGGGGTCCGAGTGGGTCAGGACGACTGTGTCGCCGTCCCAGTGGGCTCGTGCGGATCCGTCGGGGTACTTGGCGTGGGTGTCGTTGATCCAGTCGACGACCAGCTCGGCGACCTCGAGCCGGAACCGCGGAATAGCGGCCCCGTTCCAGAGTTCATCGGCGACCAGCGCGGGGAACTGTGGATTCCAGTCGTCGATGGAGATGGTCACCAGCTCTTCTGTTCCGCGCGGGCGGAGGATCTCGCGGCGGGCGGCCGCGGCGGCGCGGTCCTGTTTCCGTGCCGTCCGGTGGCTGGATTTCTTGCTGGCGTTCACAAGGCGGCTCCTGGCGGGCGAGAGGACGAGGCCCACCGGCCGGTGCCGCAGCGAGCCGGTGGGCAGTGAGGCGGCTCCGCGGGATGGTCAGCGCGGCGCGAAGAGGGGCGCTGCGAACGGCGGGGTTCCGGGCCTGTCCGGTGCGGTGGCGCGGGCCAGCGCGGGATGTTCGGGACTGATGTCGTGGCGCTGAAGCAGGCCCGCGGAGACCAGCAGGCGAAGTTCTGCGGGGTTGTCCAGCCAGTAGTCGGCCAGGGAGACCAGGGTTTCCGACAGCACACCGGAGGTCAGCGCCGGTCCGTGGCCGTCTTCGCCGACACCGGTCACGATCACGACTTCGTACTCGTCGGATCCGAGTCGCCGAGTCCACGCCCGAGCGGTGAGCAGTTCGTCATATCCCGGTCCGGGCGACCACTGCTTCGGGACGTGGCGGGATGTGGGGGCGAGCGGGGCGATCGTCACGACAAGACTCCTTGCACGGCTTCCGGGTGGCATCAGCGCGCTGGTTCCAGGGCGAAGGACGCCGGTGGCGCGCTGGTGTGTGTCCGGGCGGCCGTGAGCTGACCGTCCCCGGCCGAGGCAAGGGTTTCCGCGCAGCGGCGCGGGGTGCGCCCTTGCCCCGGCCGGGGACGGTTTGCTGTGCTCTGCCCGGTCACGCACGCGCGCCGCCAGGCAGTGGCCGGATGACGAGAGTGATGTCCCCGTCATCCGGCATCTCCGCCAGCTATCGGCGGGCTCTGCCCCGGGACACGGCGCGCGCGACCCGGCCTGCCGCTACCCGGCCCTGCCGGGCGCCGCTGTGCGTGCGGCGTCCCGGCTTGATGTAGTCGCGGGTGCGGATCTTCTCCTTTGGGGCGGGACTATCGGTGCCGTCGGCCGAGGGGGCTGGTTGTTCGGGTGCCTGCAGTGCGGCGGGCTTCGGCGCGACATCGCGCCGCGGCGTCGGTCGCTTCCCGGGCCCGGGGGTTCCGGACCGGCGGCGGGGTGCCTGCTTGCGTTGGTGGTCCCACGCCTCGAACTCGGCCGGCCAACGCTGCCACGCCCAGCCCGGGATCACGGTGTCACCGCTGGCGGGAATCAGCTCGACGTCCGGGACAGGAAACGGGGCCGCGCTGTCGGGGCCCCAGCGCTTGCGCATCATGGTGACCGAGCTGCGCTGAATTCCCCACCACTGCGCGATGTGCGCCATGGTGAAACACCGCATCGGCACCGGACTGCCGGCCGCGGGCACCCCGCTTTCGCTGGTGGATGTACTGGGTTCGGACATATCACAACTCCTTGCTACGTAACGGATGTGAGAACAGCGGGGGGTGCGCGCCCTCGGCCGACGAGGGCACGCACCCGGTGATCACTCGGTAGACGAGGACTCGTCTTTCGCGGTGGGCTCGGCCGAGCTCGGCGAGGTCGCCGGTGCCGGGGTCTCGCCGTCGGCGGCGAGGTCCTCCCCGGCGGCATTGATCCGATTCCGCAGTTCGGTGTTGTCCGGTTCGGCTTCCCGGGCGACCCACCAGAGATCCCGCACGGCGTCGACGCCTTGGCTGGTGGCTTCGGCCAGCGCGGCGTCCCAGTCGATCGGGGTGGCGTCGAGTACGGCGTCCTCCGGTTCATCCACTGTGGACGCCGAAGTCGTGACCACCACCTGCTCCCGCTCCGGCCCTGGCGCCGCCGCCTGCTCCGGGACGGGCCCGGTGTGCTGGTGGGCTTGTTCCAAGGCCTCCTCGAGGGTGGGCGCTGCGTCGAGGTGGTACCCGGCGGCGGTGGAGTCGACCTCCAGCAGGCGACCGGTCGGCTGGCCGTGCTCGTCGACGTCGGCACCGAGTTCCTCGGGCGTGTACTGCAGGCCAAACAGGGCGTCCTGGCACGCGTCCCGGGCGACCTCGGTGATCGCGCGGGCCTTCAGCAACGCCGGGGTGTAGCGCTCCCACGGCAGGGCTCGGCTCCTGCTGTCGCGTGCGTACGGCCGGTTGTTCACGATCCGCACCAGCTGCGATTCCTGGGCGCGGGCGATCGTCCAGTCCGAACGGAAGGTGAAGCCGGGATCGTCCTTGCGGATGATCTCGGCGAAGGCCGGTTCCTTCCAGCTCTGGCCACCGCGCACGCGCAGTTTGTGACCCGCGCGGCGAACCAGGTAGCCGATGAGCGATACCTTGGACGTCGGGCTGCCCTCGACGATGAAGACGCCCTGCATGACGGCCATTGCGGGGATGCCGAGCATCCGCCCGAATTCCACCGCCCACAGGATGTTCGCGGGCTGACGCCGGTAATGCGAGGGCAGCAGCACCGACTTCGCCAGACGCTCGGCGTAGGCCTCGTCGGTGTCGAGAACATCCGAGGTCGGTGTCACCGGCTGGTGCTGGGCGGGGATCAGTTCCCCGCGCCGGGCACGATGGGTCTGTTCGAGCTGAGCCCGTAATTGAGTGATGTCCACGTGCGTTTCTCCTTACGTGACACCGGCCGGCGAGTCCGGTCGGTGAATTGCGGGACCGGCTCAGGTGAGGTTCTGTTTGGGCAGGAACACCCGTGCGCGGAAGCGGGCGTCGGCGGGCCGGTCGGCGATCACCGCGCGCCAGTCGATGACGTCCTGGGTGCGGGTGTAGGTGCGCACGACGTCGGGGTCGGTAGCGGCACGCCAGGCGTCCTGGTCGAAGCGGCCGGTGTGCCGCCAGGTGGCGGCGGGCATCCCGTGCACCGTGAGCGTTTCGGCGTCACCGGTGATCGCGAACAGTTCGGCCATGACGGCGGTGAGTTCCGCTTCGAGTTCCTTGATCTGCGCCTTGATCCGTGCATGTCGGCGCAGCGCGACCGCGGCGGCGTTCCCGCCTTCACAGCTGGTGGCCTCCACGGTGGGGTGCAGGCGGCGCAGGATCGGTCCGGCGCCGGCGTCGAGTGGCGGGGCGACTTGCGGCAGGACGTGGTCGTGCCAGAAGTCGCCGCCCATCGCGACCAGGAGGTTGATCAGCTCCTCGTGGCGCTCGACACGGCGGTAGACGAACTTGCGGGTGTCGAGGAACAGGCACGCGATCCAGCCGTGTGTCCGGCCCGACACCTTGAGCTGCCACTGCACCTGCAGCAGGTAGTGCATGGGTACCGACTCGATGCCGTAGGCGTCGGTCCACTCGTCGATGTAGTCGCTGGTGGTGGTCTTGGCTTCGACCACTCCCCCGTCGGAACTCAATCCGTCGAGGCTGGCCAGCATCCAGGGGTGCTCGCGGCTGGCGAGCATCCCGATCCGGCGGGTCCGCAGGCCGGTGGCTTCGCGGAACCGGGACAGGACATAGCTTTCGAGGTCACGGCCGACCCTCATCAAGTCGTTGTCCGGCACGCTGATGCCGTGGACTTTGTCCGCGTAGAGGGTGGTCAGGTCTGACCACGGGTTGACGCCGGCCACGGTGCTGGCGTCGGAGGCGCCCAGGCCGTCGCGGCGCCGGGCCAGCCACTGGGTGTGTGAGGCCGAGGCGGGAACGACGAGTTTCCCGTCAGGGCAGGTCCAGGATGGACCGGAGGGTGGTGCCGCCGAGTGCGGTGTCGGCGGCGAGGTCGGTGGCGCGGTCACGTGACTGCTCGCTTTCGGTCGGCTGCGCCTCCCGGGCGGGGGCGCAGCCGACCGGCCGGCGCGCGAGCGGTGGCCCAGGCCGTGGGCTGGGCCGACCGGCGTGATCCGGCATCACGCCACCGCGCCACGTCGGGTCACTAGGTGGCGGATCACCCGTGTCGGCTCCGGCCCGGTCGCGCCTGGGCCACCGCGCTGCGCGTCGGTCACGGTGCGCGCCCTCCCCGCCCGGGTGGCTGGCCGAGAGCCGCGGTGGTGCGGCGGCCGCGGCTGGTCGCTGTCACAGCCACGATTCGTCGTCTCCGGCGATGACCAGGGCTGTGATCCGTGCGCTCATCTCGTCGTAGGAGATGCAGCCGACGAACCGCTCGGCGTTGAGCAGGGAGTACTCGGCCTCGACGGGCCGATTCCGGCGGATCAGGTCGTCGACGTCGCGGTGCAGACGGTCGTAGCGCTCGTGGATGTAGGGCAGCCACGTGCCCGGAGGGAACTGGCGCCAGAACTCACCTTGGACGACCTGCGCGCGTCCCTGCGCGGCGAGCACCCGGTGCTTGGGGCCCTCGGGGACCGGAGTGATCGACTCGGCGCGGACGTTGCGTAGCGCGACGTCGCCTGCGTAGGTGGTCAAGGTGTAGCGGGAACCGTGCTCCGTCGTGTGTTCGTCGGAGACGAGGTACCGGCCTTCGGCGTCGACGATGCTGCCGTCGTAAAAGACCCGTTGTCCGATCATGAGCAAGCTCCACTGTGGATCCGCAGGGACAGGTAGGAAATGCAGGCGGTGTCCCGGCCGGACTTCACTGGCCGGGACACCGCTGTGACTACTGCTGGGCCATCTCGTCGCGGTGCCAGTCGCGGACCTCGTCGAGGGCGTCGTCGACGTTGTCGAATTCGTGGATGCGCCCACCGCCGCCGAAGCAGTAGCTGAAGATTTCGACGCCGATCCGCTTGGCACTGTTGTGCGACCAGTAGAACTCGGGAAAGTTCAGTCGGATGGCGCCCTCGCTGGACTTGCAGTGCTCGTCGCGGGCGAGGTTGTGTTCGTAGGCCTTGGCCAGAAGCTGTTGCAGTGTGGCGAACTTGCTCTGAAACTCAGCGGTGCTGAATTCGCGGTATCCGGACATGACAAGGGCCTTTCGTGCACTCGCGAACGGGGCGTGGCTCCGTGAGAAGCCGACAATGGATGGCCGCCCGGCGCGTCTTTGACTGCGAACACCGGGCGGAAGCGGATCACGATCGGCTCAGAATCCAGATGATGCCGAGCCAGAACAGTGCCAAAATGGCGACAACGATAACCTCTTGCCAGGTCATGTGGTCACCACCCGGCGCAGGAATGAGGTGGGGGGGAACGGTGATCACGGGCGCCTCCTGGCTGGCTGTGTGGTGCGTTGACGACGCATCAGCCAGCGGGACTTTCCGGATAGCACAGGGGTTTCCGCGTCAGCGGCGCGAAGCGCCCTTGGGCGATCCGGAGGGACCTGCTGGGCTTCTGCGTGTCCGAGCACCTGCCCGCCAAGAGGGCTAGAGCACTGTTGCAGCGCTCAGCCGAGAGCGTGGAACCTCAAGACGCGCAAGGATCTCCTGTCCGCCGGCGAGTTCACGGCAACAGACTTGATCGGCATTCTGCGACGGCGTGAGGCTCCAGATCGTCGCAGCGGCGTCGGACAGGGCGTCTTATCGGCGGCCGGTCTCGTCCGGCATCCGTACGTGTGGCTATAGACCGCACAGTGCCCACGTTGCCCGGATCATCGACTCCGCTGCACGATTCGTCTGCTTTGGGCTTGGCCCGGTCACCTTGCCCTCGGGTGCATTGGCGGAAGCCAGCGGCTCAACGGGACATCGACAGGACCAGTCGCGTGCCATCAGGGCACGTCTCGCGTCTGCGGTGGTGTCACCGTGTCGGCGCGCTGGAGGTCCAGTCGATGGGGAGTGTCATGAACGTGCAGTTCACCCAGCGGCAGAGATCGCCCGCCGCGGGGCCGTACTGGATGTACCAGGCGTCTTCGCGAACCCGGTCTTGCGCGGTCAAGCCGGGATCGCGGTGCTGTTCGGCGTGCCATTGCTCGTCGGTGGTCGCCCACTCCTGCCGGTGTTCGACGAGAAGGCCGAATGCCGTGACGAGGTCGGTTCCGGCGCCTGCGGTTGTGGCGCCGATCTCCACGACCAGGTCACCAGGGACCGGATCGAACATCCGTGTGTACATGCGGTGCACGACGGGGGCGGGATCGGCAACTTCGCACGCTGTGCGCAATTGCGCGGCCATGGCGATCAGCGCTGCGCGGGCCTCGAGCGCAGGCTCGGTGAGGCTCAGCAGGGAGAGATCAGGTCGGTCCGTGCCGGTCACGTCCTGGCGGGGCTGCTTGATGTCAGCCCGCTTGCCGGCGGGAGTCGGAGCGGAGGTCATCGGAGGCCTTTCGTGTCAGAGAGTGCCGGGACAGAGTGTTATTCGCCGCAAGGAGCGGCAACGCAGGATGGTGCGTGACGACGCGACCATCCTGCGTTCGTGGCCTACACGGCCGGTCGCTGGGATTCATTCCCCGCGCACGCCGCCTGCGATCAGCGGCGTGCGGTCCGAGTCGCGCAGGGTGGTCCTGCGGTGGAGTACGTCGATGCGGATGATCGGCGTGCTGGTCGGGACTTTCTTCAGCGCCTGCCACGTGCCGCCGGAGGTGCGCTGCGGGTTCACCACGGCGATGATCGCGTCGCAGTCACGGATCATCCATTCTGAACGCGCGTGCAGCACATCGATGCTGAACCGCGTCCCCAGGGTGTCGACCCGGGACGCGGCCATGCGTGCGGTCGTCAGGCGGTCGCGCCAGTCCTGGGTCCAGCGTTCGTCATGGCCGGTGTAGGGCTGATACAGCCACACCGGCATCCCGCTGCTGTGGGCGGCTTCGGCCCAAATCAGGTCCGCGCCGGCGGCCGCGCCGCTGATCGCGACCCGGGTCCCGTGCTCGGCCGAGAGCTTCGCCGAGATCCGCCGCAGCTCGTCCGCGAGCCACGCCTCGGAGCCTGGCGGGAGGCCTTGCGGCCGGTGCCCGGTCAGGGCGACACGCGTCCAGGTTCCGGTGGGCTCGGACGCCAGCCACGCACGGTGCGCCATGAGGTATCGGCCGAGCAGGTTCCGCCCAGGTACCGACCGGTGTCGCGGGCAGGAACAGCACCCCCACGTCTGGTCGTGCCAGGTGTTCGACTCAATTAAGAGGGCTCGATCGGTCTCCAGCAGGCGTTCCCGCAGCGCGGGGTCGGTGAATTTCGAGGCGACAACCTCCTGCATGACGACGTACCGGTGCAGGTCGTCCCAGTCGTCTCGCAGCTGGACTTGGCGGCCGCGGCGCTTGGCCTCTCCCGGGGATGGAGCAGCGGCGATCCACGCTCGCCGCTGCGGGTCGAGGGTCTTGCCGGCGTTGTAGCCGGCCTCACCGCTGGGGTAGGTGAAGCCGTCCCAGGTCACGGGGTGCTCGTGAAAGTTGGACAGCAACCGGTAGTGGCCGTGGAATCCGTTGACGACGTCGAGCATGAGGGTG
Organism: Amycolatopsis sp. cmx-4-54; assembly: GCF_046548895.1. Lineage (NCBI taxonomy): Bacteria > Bacillati > Actinomycetota > Actinomycetes > Pseudonocardiales > Pseudonocardiaceae > Amycolatopsis > Amycolatopsis sp. cmx-4-54. The sequence continues at coordinate 274,936 of NZ_JAEBEJ010000001.1, read as the reverse complement.
CTCCGGCTCGGTAGAGGTGCGTTGACGGGCGCACGCCGAGCGGGAACGGCGGGTGTGTGCAAGGGTTTCCGCGTCAGCGGCGCCGAAAGCGCCCTTGCACACCCCCGAATTGCCCGCTGGTCTCTGCGCGGTCAGCCGCCCCCTCCGAGCCGGAGCACCCAAGCCCCTGACGATCCAAGACGGAGAGCCACGTGCAGCGGCATGGTTACTCGAATTGCTGGGTGGGCACGGTGTACTCGGCAGGCTGAGCGTCAGCTGTCGCTGCGGAGGTCGTCGAGCAGCGCGTACGGCATCTGCTCGGTCCGAAGGTAGGTGTCGAGGAACTTCGCGATCCGGTCTCGCGGAAGCCACATCTGCCCTTCGACAATGAACCCGGTGTCATCCCAGGCTCCCTCAAGCGGGCCGGTATAGCCGGGTGCCCACGGGGACGGCTTCGCGCTGGTGCCGGTCTCGTCAGCGCGGCGCACCCGAGCTTCGGGTGTGTCCGACGGCCCGCGGCCAGTCACCTGCTCCAGGTAGGCGACGACCTCGGCGCGGGTACCGATAAAGGTGGGAGCATCAACTCTCGTGTCCCATTCCATATACAGGTCGCGATCGGGCGCGGCCTTGATGACATACATTCCCATAACTGGCCTTCCTGATTTCCGAAGCAGGTGAAGGTAGATAGGCGCGGTCATCCACCGATTCGTGGCGGCGTACGCGATGCGCAGGTGGGCTGGTCGTTGCGGCCGACAAGGGCCATGCCCGGCTGCGCCGGACCGGCGCAGCCGGGCATGGTTTGGCCTATTGCGAGTGGTAGTCAGCGGCGTCGTGAATCGCGGCTTCCAGGCTCTTGCTGACTGCCTTAGCCTCTTCGAGCGCTTCCTTCGCCGCTTCGATCAGGCCGTAGATGTCGGTGGCGCGCTGGGACATGGTTCCGAGAATGAGCTGCAGTTTTCCGCGAAGAGCGTCGAGCGAGTTCTGCGCTTCGGTCAGGACTTCGATCGGGATTTCCCGGGATGACGCCAGGCTCGTCAACTTCGAAACGTCCTCGGGGATCGACATGCACGGTTCCCTTCCGCGTTGTGGTCCCGCCCGTGTCGGCGGGGCGCACGCGGTGAGCCCCGGTGCCTGGCTGGGCGGCACGCCGCACGCTGTTCGTGGCTTGCCGCCCAGCCAGGCACCGGGGCAGAGTGCTGTCGCCCTGTCACCGAGGCGGACGCGGCGGCGCGTGGAAGCCGGCGGGAAAGCTGCCAGACCGAGGCCGTTCCCCCGCCGGTGCCGCTCACGCGCTGCGCAGAGCGCGGACGGCGATGGCTCCCACCTGGTGCGGAATCTCGGCGACGTCGGTGACCTGCACGGGGATCGCACCTGCGGGAACGATCGTGGTCAGATTCCGTGTCCTGGACTTGAGGTCCAGCCACAGGACGTGCACGCCGCTGCGAACGAACCGGTCGATGATCGTCTGGGCGCTCTCCATCTCGCCGGGGAGCACGAAGTGGCCGTCGCTGACCACGAACACCAGCCGGGCACCTGTTCCGCTGGTGAGCCGGAGGCCTCCGTCGAGTGCCCGCATCGCGTCGGTGAACCGCTCGTGGCCGTCGTCGGCCACGAACTCCTGGACCACGGTCGGCGGCACGCCCGGCTTGGTGATGGCGGTGACCCACTCCCCGAACGCCACGGTGGCCGAGTCGCCTCCGACGTCGTCGACGGCGTGGGCTACCAGCCAGGCTGTACTGGCCAGCGCCGAAGTCGCCCAGGACATGGACCCGGAGATGTCCACGGCGATCCCGACCGTCAAAGGAGGTTCCGGAGTTTCGCGACGAACGACCTGACGAAACGGCCGAGCGGTGACCGGCATCTTCCGCGCGCGCTGGGCCGCGCCGAGCATCGCCTCCCGCCCGGACAGGCGACCAGGAGGGACCGCGGATGCGATCACAGTCCGGCTTCGTTCCCGGAATTTGGCCCGGCGCAACGCCCGGCCGGTGCGCCGGGCGAGATCGCGCTCCGCGGGCGTCGGTGGCCGGGTCCTGGCGCGCGGATCACGCCCGCCGGTGACGGTGTAGCCGTGAAAGACCTCGTCAGCGGCCCGCTCGGCGGCCGCGAGTTCCCTGCTGTCCTCGCCGGACCCGGAGGGCGCGTCATGGTCCGCGTCGTCGTCGAGCTCGGCGGTCGCCTGTGAGACGCCCCGCTCCCCCGATGTGTCCATCGCGTCCCGGAACGCTCGGGCCAGGGCCTCGGCGGCGGTGCCCGCGATGCCTGGCGTCGGCGTTCCGCGATCGTCGCCGGAACCCTCCGCCTCGTCGTCGCCTCCCTGCGCCGGGGCGGCGGGATGACCCTCGTGCAGGCCCGTGGCGCACGTGGGCGCGGGTGCGTCAGCCGGGTCCTCGACGCCCACGACCTCGACCCACTGGGCCGCGACGTCGAGGAGACCGGCGACATCACCATCGTCGAGGTCGAGGGCGTCGCGCCAGAGGGCACGCAACCGGTTGAAGTCTTTGCGTCCCAGCGCGTTCCGGCACAAGGTGACGACCTTGCGCACGTCGTTCTCGTCCAGGACCCCTGCGTCGACCCGCCCCGCGGTCAGCAGGGCCGCCTGCGCGGCCTGCCACCGGCCCGCCGCCTCGGTGTGGGACTCCGCGTCCGGAAGGACGAGCAGCCGGCTGGCTGCGCGCAGGTAAAGCTGGTCGCGGGGACGGCGTTGCAGCTGCCGTCGCTCGATGCGCGGGTCTTCCAGTAGTACCGCCGCGCGGGCGACCACGACCGGGATATCGCCGTCGAAGCCGTGCTCCCAGCGCGTGGAGTGGGCATGGGCGGCTTCGTGGCACAACAGCCCCATGATCACCGGATGCCGTCGACGTCCGTCGGGAGTCAGCGGGTTGATCTGCCAGGGTTCGGCGCCGGCCAGCGCGACCGGGCCGTTGAGGCTGACCTCGGCCTTGTCGAAGGTGAACCACGCAGGCGGGGTCGCCGGACCGGCGTCCCACTCAACTGAGACGATCAGGTCGTCTCGGTCGGCCAGCAGGTTCACGCCCTTGTTCAGCCGCACCACGAGCACATCGCGGGCTTCGGCCAGCGCGAGATCGGAGGTTGTCATGCGGCGAACCTCCGGCCCAGGCGCAGGTCGCGGACCTTGGCGCCGAACTTTCTCGTCAGCGCGCCACGAACTTCGTCGCGGTCGTCCTGGGGAGTCTTGGCGACCAGGTTCGCAAGCGCGAATTCCTGGCCTCGGCGGCGCTCGGTGCGAGCGTAGGACAGCAGGGTCCGCATCTGGGGAGACCAGCTGAGCTCCCCCTTGCGGCGCCGAGTGTCGAGGTTTTTGGCGATCTCGACGATCTCCCGGGACACACCGAGCTCGACACACAGCTCCCAGTCGGTCATGACCTCGATGTGGTGCTCGAAACGATCCCTGAGCGCATCCGACATCCGCGCACCGGGCACATCGGGGTTGTACGCGGCCATGACGAACCAGCCTTTGCCCACGGGGAGCGGATCGAGGTCGGGGTTCATCGGGATCCGCAGGACATTCCGGCCGTCCATCAGCGGATACAGCACACTCAGCACGCGTGGGTCGATGAGGGCGATCTCGTCCACCAGCAACGGGACATCGAAGAGCACGGAGCGATGCAGAGGCCCTGGCCGCCACGTCCACGCATCGGTACGCGAGTCCTGGACGAACGTGCCGACGAAGTCGCTCTCGGTGGTGTCGGCAGTGCCGACGATGGACTCCATCCCCTCGTGCGTGGGCGTGGCGTCCTGGGCGAACGCCGCCTCGCACAACGCGGTCTTGCCAGTTCCCGGCGGGCCGAAGAACAGGACGTGTTCGCGGTACTTGCGCGCATCCCGCAGGAGCGCGATGTCTTCGAACTCCCGCGCGACCGCGCGCGGCTGGTAGACCTTCCCGTTCGGTCGCCGCTGCGGTCCGAAAGACCGCATGCGCGCGGCCAAGGCGGCCGTCGACGGCGCGGCCGGGACACTCCTGCTGCTTCCATCGTCATCAAGGAACACCTCTGAGGCGGTGGACCTGGAAGAACCCCTGTAGCCCTTGCGCAGCTTGGCGACCATGTCGTCGCCGACTCCGTAGCCGCTCACAGCGACGCCCCCACAGCGGCGGTGCCCTGTTCGTCGGCCGCGCGTCGGAAGCGCGCGACGATGGTCTCGCGAATCTCCACCGGAATCCCGTTGACCCGATGTGAGCCGTAGCCGAGATCGGCCAGTAGGGCAGCATGCGGCCGGTCGACTGTGAATTCCGTGAAGTCCCGCGTGATCCGATATCCCTTCTCGGACTTCGCGTTCGTCAGAATCCGGGCCTTTTCCTGCGCGGTCTTGGCAGCGTCGCCCACACCGGCGAAGCAGTGCGCGATGAACTGCCCTGTCGTGTTCTTCGGGCCGTAGTTGATAAGCGTGACGGTGCCGATCACCAAGACCCTGTAGAACTTGTCGCTGCCGTCCTGTGTGGAGTGCAGCTCCCATCCGTGGGCGATCATGGCTGGAGCGGGCGCCATGTCCACCGTGCATCACCTTCTTCCGCGTCGTGCGCCCGCCGGGGGCGGCGGGGCGCACGCGCGCGCCACCAGCACCGGCAGCGGAGCGCACGCCGCGCGTAGTTCCGCGGCTTGCGCTCCGCCGGTGCTGGTGGAAAGTGCGGCAGCCCCAGCCGAGGCCGGTGGGCTCGACGCGTGGACTGCCTACGCTGACCCGGCCCAGTTCGTAGAGCGCGTCTGCGGCCATGGCCAGGGTCCCGCCGGCGAAGTTTCGTTCAGCGAGCACCTGACCGGACAGGGCACACTGCCGAAATGACTGTGTCCCGCTTCTCCCGCAACCACGGCGCCCGGCCCGGATACGCGCTGCATGACGCCATCGACCTGGTCGGCTGGGACGACCGAAGCATCTGGGGTTGGGATGACCGCATCGGCAGCTTCTACGCACAGCTCTGGCGCAACGGATCCACTTCGGACGCACCCGACATCTGGCTCAGCGGCGCCAGCAGGCCCTACCCGTGGCCTGGAAGTGTCGCCCTGGACATCGTGCAGCACACCCGCGCAGCACCACTCGCCGTTGTCCAAGCGCTGGGCATCGCCGATCCCGCCCCACGACTACGGGACACAACCGAGATCACACAGCAGATCGCCGAGCTGAAACCTCTCAACGACAACGACGGCTACATCGGCGGCCAGCTCTACGCGCTCGCCTGGACCCAGGGCATCGAGCCACTCTCCCCCAGCACACGGGGGAAGGGCGACCACAGCAGGCCGGCCCCGGACCGTGTCGACGCCGAGCATCACCTCATCACCGGCCGCGTCTACCTCGCGGGTGATGCGGAACGTACACAGGCTTTCTACAGCGGCGCCGACGCGGCACTCTGGTGGGCCTTGGGCCGCTGAAGGCATCCTGGAACCCGCTCTGGCGGGGACTTGTGGTCACAGGTCCATCAGAGTGTCCTCGCCGCAGATGCGCTGCCACTGTTGCTCGAACGACGGCCGGGCCTTCGGCGCGATCCCCGCGGTTGTCGCGACGAGGAAGTGCTCGGCTCGTGGATATACATCGGGCAGGTCCTGGCGCAGCCAGAGCCGTTCGTCGTCGTCGGCGTAGCCGCGTCCCGCCAGCCAGGTACGTGCTTCCAGCTCGGTGCCGGTGTGCAAGGTCCGGACCGAGCGCCAGGATGTTCCTTTGCGCGTGGGGTCGGGCAGGCCGCTTTCCTTGTCGCGTGCGGCGAAGTGCAGCCGCCGGACCTCGTAGACCGACCACGGCTGCTGGGCGAGGCGGGCGTGGAAGAGGTCGACGGCGAGAGTGTTCCCGTCGGCGACCAGTCGTTCCAGCAAGCTGTGCGTTCCGAACAATTTTGACCTGGGATTCAAAGCAATTGCGGGCGCTTCTAGAAGCAGAGCGGTCGCGGCTTCATCAGGACTCTCCCGCATCCGTGAAAGTGTCGATTTCAGTGAACGGCCGCCTGCGTACGGACAAAATACGCACGCCGATTTCTGAAATATCACTCCGAACTCGGCTAACAGCCGGGCCGCGCACGCATCCCTTGTCCAGCCCCAGCGAATCAGTGGATGCGACGGGCTACGGGTCGCGTTCGCGTAGACCAGATCACGCCTCGCCCGGGTCAATTCCTCGACGCTGTACCCGATAACATGCTCGTAAGGACGGTCACCAAGATTCGCCGAAATCCAGGTATCGAGGGGCCACCCCTTGAATTTCAGCGAACAGCGCCGATGCGACAGTTGCGGCACCGTCCCCGACAGTTTCGATTCCTCGGCGAGTGTCCACGGGCCGCGGCGATGCAGTCGCTGCGGGCGTGTGGTGTCGTCGAGAACAACGATGCCGTCAGATTCCCGCGGGCCGCCTCTCGCGAGCTGAACAGTTCGTACGCCGCGGTCAGCGAGAAGCGGCAGCAAGAACTGCTCGGCGTCGGTGTATGTCTGCGCCCATTCCGATCCGACGACGGCGTGCAGCACGATCATGGTGGACGGATCGATGCCGTGACGGTCTGGATCGGACAGAACCTCGACGAGATAGGCGGAGCTTTCGACGCCAAGACCCCAGCTCACAACATGGAGCGGGCGGGCGTCGCCGGTGATGCCGCGGTGGGGTAGCTCCAGCGGGAGCGCAGGCTCGCTCACCGGCCTGTCCCGGTCGGGGTGGCCGGTTTCGCGTCCGCGAGGGCAGTGAGCGTGGCGACGTGCTCGTCGTAGAGCTCCAGCTTGCGGGTGCGGGTGATGCCGGAGGATCCCGGGCGTATGAGGTGGTCTTTCGCCCAGGCGCAGTCCGCGGCGCGTTCACGGAGCGCCCCGGCCAGGTCCAGGGTTCCGCCGACGGGGGGCGGTTCATGGGGGTCGGGGACGTAGCGCCACCGCGCCTGCCGGCGCCAGCCATCGACATCGGAGCCGGCCGGTTTCTGGCGAGCTCCGGTGCAGATCCAGGTGTGCCGCTCGTCGTGGCTGGCTTGGGACCACTGATGGTCGTGCAGGATTTCCAGGACCTGGAGGGCGAACCCGTGCAGATGCCGGGGCAGTGTCCAGTTCTCGAGGTAGCCGCGGCTGTCCCTGCGCTGCAGGTTGACCCAGTTCCCGAACGCCTGACCACGTTGGTAGAGGTAGTCGACGTAGGCCTCGGTCAGCGTTTCGGAACTGGAGTGGCGGGTGAACTCGCCGACCGCCGCGGGGAAGTGCGCCGTTGATCCGGTCGCCGCTTTCGAGATCCACGGCAAGGGATGGTCGGTCGCGGCCTGGATGCTCCAGCGGATGTCCTCGTCCGGCCGCCGTTGCAGTTGCTCGACGGCGAGCCAGTTCTGCAGCTGCGCCCGTCCACCTGGAGTGTCGATCACCCAGAGCGTGGCTTCTCCGTCCGGCGAGTCGCCGGTTCCGAAGTCAGGGTCACCGAAGCGGGCGGTCAAGGCGCGGTAGCTGGCGCGTAGGGCGCCGCGAGAGGTCAGGCCGTGCGCCGGTGTTCTGCACGGTGTGGCCTGGATGTTGAGATCGTCGTGGATGACAGCCATGTCTGGCTCCGCTCTGCGAACCGGGTAGACCCCCGGCGGTCTCGCCCCTGGTCGGGGCGCCCGTCGCGGGACCGGCCCGGTTCAGCGCAGGACAGACCGGCGCGCTCACCCGACCGGCGTGATCCGGCCCGTCGCCGGCGAAAGCCGTGTCCGTTCGGCGGCCGGATCACCCGTGTCGGGTCGGGCGCAGCCGGTTCGGCCGCAGCCACCGGGCCGGTCAGGCTCGGGTCGCCGGGACCGGGGGCACATCCGTCGTGCGGAGCTTCCCGGCGCCGGGGGTCGACGCCGAGCCCGGGTGGTCATCGGGTGAATGGCGACAGCGCGTCCAGTCCGGGGATCGCAGTGGTGGCCAGATTGCGCAGCGTCTGTTCGTGTTCGTCGAACAGTTCGACGTCGAGCCTGGGGTTGCGTTCGATCAGCAGGGGACGGTGGACGCGGCAGTCGTCGGCGAGGCGCAGCAGCATTCCGGCCAGGTCCGGGTCACCCCCGTGCGGATACCGGACGGTCTTGATCGGTGAATACAGCCAGCGGCATTTTTCGCGCCAGTGCTCGAGCTCGGACGCGGAGCCGCCGGGGACCGGTCGGCCCATCGACGCCCAGGCCCGGCGCTGGGCGTCGGTCGCCTGCGACCACTGGTGGTGGTGCAAGACGGTCAGGAGCGCGTTCGCCGCGGTGTGCAGCTGCGCCGGCCGGTGGCGCCACATCGGGTAACGAGGGTCGATCCAGTCCTGGCGGTCGCCCCACGCGGCCGCAGCGTCGGCACGCAGGAACAGGTAATCGATGTAGGCGGACGTGAAGGTCGCCAATGTGTACTCGGAGAAGTGCCGTTGCGCGCCGGCCACGAAATTGACAGTCGAACCCGTCACGGCTTTGAAGGCCCAGGGCAGAACTGCGTCGTGGGCGCCGAGGATCAGCCAGCACGACGAGCTGCCGCCACACGCGAGGGTGGTCCGGAGCTGCCGCGCGGCGAGGTGTACTCGTCCGGCCGGAGAGTCCAGCGTCCACGCGCCTGGTTCGGCACGACCGGCGAGGGAACGCGCGGGTTCGCCGAACAGAGCGCGCAGATGGGTGCCGCGGGCGTGGATGTGTCCTTGGACCATGAGCCCGTAGGCGGGCGTCGTGCAGGGCTCGTGGTCGATGGTCAGGTCGGGATGGATGCGGGCCATGGCGGGTGCTTCCTCATCGTCGGCCAGGCCACCGGGCCGGTGGCGGCGGGCGCCCCGGGGATCGAGGGCGCCCACCGCCGAGCCGCCGGGTGACCGCGCAGCCACACCCTGGCGCTCGCCCGGCCGGGGTGGGATCGCGCGTCAGCGCGACCGAGCGCAGCGAGGCCCTGTCTCACCCGGACGGCGCGGGCAGCGGGGTCGTGCGCGCAGCGGTCACCCGGCGGCTACGGTCGCTGCCCTCGACCTCGCTGCCCGCGCATGGTCGTGCCACCTGAGCCCTCAGGCCGCTGGGTCTCGCAAGGGCATGAGCAGGTGCCGGAACGCCGTGGGGTCCAGGAGTTCGTGCGGGGTGTCGGTGAGCACCAGTGGCCGCTCCGTGTTTCCCGTCGGGTGCAGGGTGAGCATCTCCTCACCGAACGACTGCAGGGCGTCGACGAGGTACTCCGGGTTGAACAGGAACTCCGCCGGTTCGCTGATGCCGGTGACGATGGCGACGCGGCCCGGCGCGCTGACCTGGTCACCGCGATCACCCAGCACCGGTGTGATCCGTACTGCCAGCGGGTCGAGCAGAACAGCGACTCGCCCCGGGATCTCCTTCTTCGCCGTGAGCACGGCCGCCGCTCGCTGTGTTTCGCGCAGCATCCATACCCGGTCGATGACCGCTGTGCCCCGCGATTCGGTGGGGAGAACGTGCTGATAGTCGATGTACCCGGGGCTGGTCGACGTGGTGATCAGGGTCGTGTCGCCGCAGCTGAATGACACGATCGGAGGGTGCCGGTGCCCGGAATCAGAGGCAGCAGTGCTGGCGTGCCAGCCGACCTTGATCCGGTCGGCGGTCAGGCGCTTGAGGAACTTCGCGAGCAGGTCTCCCTGCACGACGGCGCCGCCACGTGTCGTGTCGGTGAGCACGGTGATGGCGGGAACGCGGGTCGTCGCCAGCCGGAAGCGATCGGTGCCGGCCAGGTTGATCGCACCGTCGAGCACCTCCAGATGCAGCCCGGACAGCATGGGCAGCGCGGTGTCATTCCGGACGGCGCGCAGCACCCGCATGGCCTGGGACGCGAAGAGGTCGCGATCCAGCTGAGCCACGGTCGCGAGCTCATGCGGCACCGGCGGGAACCCGTCCATCGGCACCGCGGTCAGCGGGACCGCGTACCCCGGCCAGCTCCAGGACCGGCCTGTCCGGGTCGGTCGCGTCGATGGTGACCCGCATGCCGGCGAGATCCTTCTTCCGGTGCCCTTTCACCAGCGCAGTGAGCAGCTTGGTCAGCTCGGCGCGGTCGAGCAGGACGCGGCCGTGCATTGTGTCGGCATCGGGGACGCGAACCTGGATCGCGGTGTCCCCGTTGGCGCCGGTGACGATCAGATGATCGCCGCGGCCTTCGAGCAACACACCGCCCCAGCCAGACCACGACCGATCGATCGGCACCAGCCCGGTCGTCACGAGTGCGTCGGCAAGCGCGGCGCGGTCTGTCGACAGGCTCAGAGGCTCAGCCGGACCTGGCGTGATGACGGGCGCCGCCTCCGCGGAGTACGCGGTCATGAGATGTCCTTCCCCTGCACGCCACCGGATCTGGCGTTGGTGGCGATCTGATGCCGTCGGGATCGAGGGCGCCGTCACTCAGGGCGGATCGCGACGGGCCACGTGAGCGGCAAGGATCAGCGCGCTCGGCCCGTCGCGATCCGCCATCGTCGGCGGCGCCTCGATTCGGACGGCGCGTGACGGGCGCGGTGGCTCAGCCGGCCGCGTCCGCCACGCACCACCGGGGTCTACCCGACGCGCAGGACCAGGCCCTGCAGGAGCGTGTGCACGCGAGCGGCATTGGTGTCGGCGGCGAGGATCCTCTCGACGACCAGTTCAGGGGCCGACCGCCAGTCCCCGGTGGCAGGGTCGACGCCGACCACCACCACCGGGCCGAACAGCGGCAGGAAAGCCGGTCCGCTGCCGAACATGTCACGGGCGAGTTCGACGTCCGCGGGGCTGGCCGGGTGGGTGCCGTCGATGACCGTTTTCCACACGCCGGCGCGGAACGCGGCGGCCCGCACGTTGTCAAAACGGTCAGGGTCGTCGGTGTAGTGCCCGTCATCATTGAAGAGGAAGTCCACTGTGGACAAGCAGGTGGCTGCGTCGATCGGGCTTCCCAGATGGGCGGCCAACGCGGCAAGCACGGTCCCGTCCTCGGAGCGTTTCAGCGAGATCCTGCGCACCGGGTCGGTGAGGTCGCAGGGAATCAACAGGGCGTGGACAGCATCGTTCTCCTGCTCGGAACTGGCTGTCCACCGCATGCCGTCGGCGATCAGACTGTCCGATGCGGGCATCGTGCTGTCGCCGTGATCGTGGGGCCGGTCGCGTGCGGCGGTGTTGGTCGTGTCGAGGCTCGGCTCGTGGTCGAACCGTGTCGTCGGGTGGTGCTGGGTCATCAGGCGCGCTCCTTCGGCTGGGCGTCAGGGACACGACGTCATGAGCAGACCGCGCGGTGGTCCGGAGGACGGCGGAGGTTCTGCCCGGAGGCCCGATCCGGTGCCCAGGCGAGAAGCTGCGCTCACCTGGGGCCTACGGGCGGGTTCATCGCCGCACCGCCGCCGCGCGGTGTGCTCGGCTGACTTGGCCCGGCGCCTGCCGCTGGAGCCGACGTCGATGCCTGTGGCCACGAGACGTGCGAGCGCGGTAGGCTGTGCACGCGGAGACCTTCCCGGGGTAGCACTCGGGGTTGTGGGGTTATGCAATGCCGGACACGTTTTTGGCTCCTCGTTGCTAGCGAGGGACCTTCGGGTCGGACGTGGCCGGCCAGCCCACCCCGGGAGACCGGGGTGGGCTTCTTTCGTTCCGATCGGCGTCAGGCGGCGGGTTCCTCCTCGTCGGCGAGTTCCCGCGCCGCGAGTTCCTCCGCCTCGTCCGGATCCGTGGCCACAACGAAGATCGAGTGCCGCTGAAACTTGCCGCTGCCGTAGCTGTTGTCCACAACAGGCACCTCGCCCCTCAGGACTGCGGCGACCAAGAACGGGCCGCCGTCGTACTCACTCAAACCCACAACGGTGTAGGGATGCTCGTCCACGCCTCCTCGTGTCACCGTCGTCGGGGTATCCGAGCCGTCGCCGACGTCGGCGATCGGGCGAGTCCCCCGGAGGTCAGGGTGCCCGGTCGAGCCGACATCGCGGCCGAGGGGGATGAGGGTGCGGCCGAGGGCCAGGAGCGCCGTGCCGACCGCACGGCAGGTGCGCAGGGGTGACCGACGATGCCGGAGTCGATCGTTGGTGCTCGACGCCCGTCGCGGGCCGGGATCGTTCGCGTACATGGTGACTCGCTTTCCGGTAGATGGAACGGCGCACGGTGGGCGCCTGAGATGAACTGGCCAACTGCTAGGGCGGGCCCGATGTGCAGTGGGGTTCGTGCAGCAGCACGCGGGAGCCCTCGTCCTCGCCTGGGTAGGACGTGGCCCGGCAGACTTGGCACCTCTCGACTTCCCAGATCCAGCTATCGCCGATGACGTAGCGGCCGGACGGGGTCGGGGTGATTCGTTGGAGGCCGTACTTCTCCCACTCGGTGTCGAACAGCAGAAGGTCGTCCCCATCCCAGACCGCGGCCGCGACACTGTCCGGGTCCTCGGCGTGGAGCCGGTTGATCCAGTCCACGACACGCTCGGCGGCGTCGCGTCCGAAGTGCGGCACGGCCCACCCGTTCCACCGGTGTGGGGACACCCACGCCGGGAAGACCTCGTCGCGATCGTCGGCGTACAGGCAGATCAAGACGAACCCATTGTCGTGATCCGCCTCGTCGTCCCCCGTGGGTTTCGCTCGGCGTTGTCCATTGAGGACCGACTCGCTCCGGACCGGAGTGGTGGCGCGGTGGTGTTCCGGGGGCGTCGTTGCCAGAGGGTGCACGACGAGACGGAGCTCGGTCGCGATCTGTTCAGCCTGGCCGGTGATCTCGTCGCGAGTAGTTCGGTAGCTGACTCCTGTGGCTACGTCGTCGAACAGGCTCATCAGGACTCTTTCCTTCCAAAGTGTGCGACAGCACCCGTACTGCACAACGCCCCCGGAAGGGCGATGCGCAGGACGGCGACGCCGTCAGGTGGTCTGTCCACGTGTGATCACCGGCTCAGCTCTTTAAGCGCGGCTTTGATGAAGTCCAGGTGGACGAAGTCGGACGTCGGGCCGTAGTGAGCGAGGAGCTGGGCCCGTATCGCGGACGGGCTCGCGTCGATCGCTCGCTGGGCGTCGATGCGCTCGACGGCGTGAGTGACGTAGCTAAGCGGGTGCCCAGCTTTGACCAAGCGGGCGATTTTCTGTGCGACGACAGCGGCTTTCTCCATGAAGGTCTCTCCCGGTCCTGCGCTCGGCACACCGAGAGCAGGTGCTCATCGGCGGCCCCGCGTGCGGGGCAGCGCCTGAGGGACCGGGCCCGCACACGGCCCCGCCGCCTCGCGCTCGGCGGTCCGGGGTGGGATCGCGCGTCAGCGCGACCGAGCGCAGCGAGGCTCGTCTCACCCGGACGGCGCGGGCATGCGAGGTTGCGGGGACGACGCGGGCGCCGGTCATCCTGAGCGCGCCCCTGATCGCTGCGGGGCCGTCATGGGCACGGCGACTGAACCAACTCCGGGACAGGGGCAACGGGTCCGCAGGCTGACGTGCGACAGGAGACGGCTCCCGCGCTAGCTGGAGGAGTTCGGCTCAGTGCTGCTGTCCTACCGGCGATGAACCGGATGTTCACGCCCGTCGACCCACACGCTCCAGGAGTCCGAGTCCGTCGGCGGGGTTAAGACCCATCCCCCGGCGGCGATGAACCCTTCCACCGTCGCGCGGACCACCCCTGGCCCGTACGCCTCGATCACCCGGTCCTCGTCTGCGCTGTCGAGGATCTCCGCGCACTTGGTGGTGTAGTCGATACGAACCCGGAACCTGCCCCGACCGGTGTCGTCTCTCCTGCTCCCGGTGCTCCGCTGGTGAGTTGCCATCTGTTCTCCCCGTAAGCCGGTGGCTCCGTTGTGGACAGACGGGCCTGAGCGGACCGGGCCGGTTCCGCGCAGCGTGACCGCGGGCACCCTCGCGTCGCGAAGTGTCCGGGAGTGCGCGGAACCGGCCCGGTCTGCTGGTCTGGCGTCGTCCACAACGGACGCCACTGGCGCCGGGGTCAACACAGCGCACGGGCGGTGCTGGCGAGCGCTACATCGCCTGTACGAGGTCGCCCGTCGGGCCAAGCGGGGTCTGGCACTGCGCGGCCACAACCGCCCTTCGCACACCGCTCCGCTCGGCCGGCTGCCTACTCTCCGACCAGCTCCCAGGACCAGGCTTTCCCGAGGATGCAGTACCGGCCGCTGTTGGTGGGGGTGATGCGCTCGGGAACGTAGCCGGGGTCGCGAACCTTGTCCGTTTCGGTAACGACGAGGGTGTCGCCGTCCCAGGCCGCTCGTGCGGTTGATCCCGCCGAGTTGATGTGGGCGGCGACCATTTTCGCGATTTCGCGGCGGAACAGCGGGACAGCCGCGTTGTTCCACGTTTCGTCGACGACCGCGGGGAAAATGGGCCCGTCAGCCGGGCCGGGGAACCGCACGAGCACTTCGCCCGCCTGCGGCCGCTTCATGATCCGGTGACGATTCTGCGCGATCCTGATCAAATCGTTGTGCTTCATAAGGACTCCCGAGATTGGGAAAAGCTGGCCTTGCAGCCGTAAGCGGCAGCAGGGGTGGCGCAGCCGGACGGCCGCGCCACCCCTGCCGTTGGTCAGTGGTCGACGCCGGAGCGGGACCAGCGGGTCACCGCGTCCCGCTCCGTGCGGGTGCGCTGGTCGACCTTGTCGTGGTCGTCCTGGAGCGCCCGGAGAAGACCGCCGGGGATGTGGGCATAGCGCTCCACCTTCGCGATGACATCCGTGGCGCGGGTGATCTCGCGCGGCTTGGTGTGACCCACCCAGAGCGTGGGGCCAGGGTTGCTGCTGTGGCTGGCCTTGGCGAAGAAGGTGCTGAGCACGTGGTCATATCCGACGACGACGCTGTCGGCGTTGGCCGGGTCGCGGGGAGTGAGGTGGTGCATGGTCACAGGGGCCTCCCGGGGCTGCGGTTGGTGAGCTGACGAGCTGCGGTTCAGCACGCCGGGCAGGGGCCCGTAGGGCGGACGGCCGGGAGCGTTCGTCCGACCGGGTGAGATCGCCGGAGGCGACCGAGCGCAGCGAGGCTTGTCTCACCCGGCCGGACCGGATGCACCTGGTCGGCTGTGAAACCCCCGACCGGTGTGCTGGCCTGGTTCGTTAGCGCAGTTCCGCAGCCCCGGGGCGGCGGGCTCGACGGGCATGCGACCTGATCCCCCGGCCGCCAGCCGTGACTTGTCCAGGTCCGGCACAGGCCAGGATCCATACGGTGCGACAGTCCTGTGAGGGCAGGCACCCGGTTTCCGACCGGGGTCGTCTGCGGGTTGTCAGGCAGGGGTGTGCCGTGCGGCCGCGTCGGCTCGTCGCCGTAGCTCGGCCAGCGGCAGCGGTCGCACGAGACGATTGCGCTGTTCCTTGAGGATCGCGACATCACCGAACTCGGCGCGGAACAGCTCTTCTTTGTGCTCGTAGTCGGCGTACCGCTCGGGATGCTGCTCCAGCAGGCGCAGCCAATGTGCCTGGCCACCACGGACACAGCACCCACCACAGTTCGCGTGGCTGAAGCCTTCCTGGTACGCGGCTGGAGGGGTCAGGCCGAGCTCGCGGGCCTCGTCGAGCATCGCGTCCTTGGTCAACGCCGGCTCTTCGATGAGCGGAAACTCAACCTGCCATGGCGCCCAGCCGCGGCGGATCCCAGGGACACGGCGCGCTTCGGTCACGTCGATCCCGACGTAGAGGGTGGTGGTTGCGGGATCCGCATTGGCCTCCAGCCAGCGCCGCGCCGGAACTTGCTTGAGGATCTTCGAGCACGGGGCGATACGGGCGTTCCCGAGAAACCGGGAATCCCAGTAGACCTCGAACGGTGTCCTGCCGTCGGCGACCCTGATCAACGGGACGCCGAGCTGATCCGCCGAGGCAGACAAGAATTCGTACAGCGAGTGCTCTTCGATGCGGGTGTCGGCGAAAAGCAGGACCAGGTCGCCGATCCCGTGTTGTGCGGCCACACGTTGGGCAGTGCACCAGCTGCCGATACCGCCAGAATATTGGATCACGTGCACGTCAGGTCTCCGTTCCGTGACCAGCACAACCGTGCAGCGCAGTACGATGCGCCGAAACTTCGGTTGCTGGGCAAGGGGTTGTGCTGGGGTGGCCGGACAGCCCTGGCGCCGAACCACCCCAGCAAGGGGCGAAAGTCAATCCCCCTTCCGGCGGCGCAACTCCTCCTTGGCCGCCCGGCTCCCTTCGACTGCCCTCGTCATGTCGGTGGGTCGGCGTTTACTGCGGCCTTCAGCGGCGTCTGCCGCAGCCGCCTTGGCACTCTTCTTGATGTCCTCGTCGGAGAATCCCTCGGTGGGCTGGTCGCTCATCGACGTAGTGGCCTTTCATGACTGCGCGACGGAGTCGCGGGCTCGGAAGGCAGCAGGCTTCGTGGTCTCGTCCTCGCTGCCTTGCCCGCCGGTTGGCGGGGCAAGGCACGAACAGGCCTATCGGCGCACGGACGGCCTGTGCGACGTGCTCGGCCGTCCGGGTGGGATCGCGCGTCAGCGCGACCGAGTGCAACGAGGCCTGTCTCACCCGGACGGCACGGGGTCGTCGTTGTGGCTGTCCGTGCGCCGATAGGCCACAGTGTCGCCGCCCCTCCGCGGGGATGGCGGCCACAGGCTGAGTCAGGAGTCGGCGCTGACAATGAGGAGCGCGGCGACCGCGCGGATTCGTAGGGCGGGCGTGGTGAATCGTCAGGTCCACAACGACGGCGCTTCTGGCTGGTTTCTCCTCCACTCTGCGATCCGTCTGGGCTCGCCAGGCAGTGATCAAAGCGGAGTGCGGTTGGTACGCAGGCACGCCCTGAGATGGAGAGAAGGTGGGACCGTGGGCCCGGCACGAAGTCTGACGGCCGGGCCCACGATGCTCAGCCGGCCTTCATCTCAGACCGGTGCCACCGGCGAACATCATCGAGTGCGGCGTCGATGGAGCCGAACCGGGTGACCCTCTCGGCACCGAAGGCGCTGCTGGTAATTTCCACGGTTACCCGGCCGTCGAAGTCCTGCTTCCAGAACCCCACGGGGAAGTGAAGCGCGATCGCACCGTCATTTCCGACAGTGACACTGCGGCCCTCCAGGTGCTCGTATGCCTGGCACAACAGCCATTCCAGCTCGGTGACCTTCGCTTGGAAGTCGTTGTTCGCGTACTCGGTGAAACCGCCACGCAGGCCGTACTCACGGGCCACGCAGAGCCTGCCGCGGTGATACAGCCGCTGAACCAGCACCCGGGCCGCGACGAGAAGCACGATGACGAGCATCCACACGATCAGGAAGTTGAGCCAGTTCAACCAACCCCAGTCCGCGAGGTTGAGCAGAGATTCACTACCGGGCGGCGGTGAGGCACTGGCGAGTAGCTGCGGGAAGTGATTCACACGGGTCTCCTGTGGACGGTTACCTGCCTCGTCCCGGCTGGGGCGAGGCGTCACCGTGAGACCGGCGTCGGCGATGAACGCCGGGAGCCTTCTGCCGCAGCCGTCCGGGCGGGCACGCCCGAGCGCAGCGAGGCGGGTCTCCCCTGCGTCGGCTGTGGTGAAGGCTCCCAAGGAGAACGCCGCGCCGGTCTAGGCTGTGACGCCCGCCCCTCCGGACGGAGGGACGGGCGTACGCCGGCCTCTGCGGCGGAGCGAGGTCAGGAACGGGATGACAACTTCACGACCGCGGCCTCGATGAACTTCAGTTGCGTGAACGGCGCGTTCCTGCTGAACGTCTTGGTGATCTCGCTCTGGATGGACGCGGGCGACGGGTTCTTGGTGCGGCAACTGTCGATCAACTTGACCGCGCTGACCACGTCTTTGAGACGTCGATCTGGCACCATGTGCAGAAGCTGCTTTGCTACGTACTCGGCTTTCTCCATGTCCGGCTCCTGGTCGCTGTCCTCCGCCAACGCGTGATCTGGCGGATGCGGTTTCCCCTCGTGGTGTTTGGGGCGGGCCCAGCCAGACCGGTGGTGGTGGACTGTCCGGGGAGCCGTACTCGGCCGTGCGGGTGGGATCGCGCGTCAGCGCGACCGAGCGCAGCGAGGGTCGTCTCACCCGGACGGCCGGGTGTAAGGAACTTCGGACGCAGCCGCCACCACCGGTTAGCGTCAGTCAGCCCTCAACGCGAAGGGGCCCCGCAGTCGCCGCGTCTGGGGCCGGTGGATGCTCGACCCGCGTCAGCAGCAAGCCGGACGTGGGGTTCGATTAAGTGAGAGCCAGACCGCTCGCGAATTCGGCCACTGGAGGGGGGCGGCGGAGTCGTTCCATCCGAGGCTCGTGTGGCGATTGCGGCTACACGTTGTGGAGCGGCACGAGATCCGGGGACCACCCGGTACTACGAACGGTGGACCGGAAGGCGTCGCTTGTCCTGCACGAGAGTTGGATGCGGTCTCGCTAGACAAAGTTTCGCTGGCTGCCCGCGGCGGTCCGGTGCGCGGGAGAGCGTCGAAGTTCGCTCGCTGCAACCTCCACAACGTGCGCGAACGTCCCTATGGGACGCCAACCCGACAAAGGGCGCACGTTTTACAAGAACTGGCCGTACCGTGCTTTTACGAAGCTGACGGGCCTCTCCGCGGCACGCAGCATGTCCGCGTGCGGCGGGACAGCGGCGGCGCTGCCGCGAGAGCGCCGCACCCCTCTCGGCGCCGGCAGGCTGGATCTACCTCACCCCTAGGGCGAACGCAATGAGGTTCCCATTGGCACCACTGTGCATCCATTCCCCGACATAGCCGAGCATCACCATCACCATCGCGGTGCCGGCGGCGTCTTCTTCCGCAGCGCGGAGTGCGGGGCTATCCATGATTCGCTCCGTCCGGGTCCGAGATGTAGGTGGCCACGTCCAGCCAGAGAATCGTTGTGCTGGTCACGTCGTGCGGATGCACGTCCACCCAGCGGCCGGACAATGCACGGTAGAGCGTGCACACGTGGTCACCGGCTTCGGTGTAGACATCCACGCGGTCCGCGCTGCGTTCGTCATATGCCGCGGCGTCGCCGTCAGCCTCAGCCCACCAGCGCATACTGACATCACTCATTACGTGGTCTCTCCCTTGCGTGTTCGTTGAGCGCAGAGTTCCGTCCGATATGGACAGGCGGGAACGGCGGTCTCGCCTCCCTGCGGATGGGAGACGAGACCAGGTGGCAGGGCTACACCGCCGACGCGGCCGCGTTCTCGACCCGAAGGTCCAGGACATCGCTGTCGACGACGCCGGTCCGGACGACGCTCCGCACCTGCGCCGACCCGAACGACAGGTTGGTGCACGCCTCCTGCCGATCGCAGTCGACGATCTCCCGACCTCGACGTCGTGCCCCTCGAACTCGTCGAGGCAACCGCAGTTCAGCTCGGCGAGGTGACGGGCCGCAGGCCGATGGCGTTTCCGTCGAAGATGAACATGTTGTGCTCCTGGCTGGTCGGTGCTGGGTGGACTGCCGCAAGGCCTGCGGGCCGGGGTGGGGGCAGGCAAGGGTGGCCGCGCGCGGCCATCGCGCAGCGATGCAAAGCGCCCTTGCCTGTCCCCACCGGTCTGCTGTCCTCTGGAAGTCCTCACAGGCTCGATCTGCCAGAGGCTGGCTCCTATCAGCTCCGGTTGTTGCTGGTACGCCAGGTAACGACCGTCGTGCAGGCGACAGAGGGAGTTGGCACGGAACGCACGCGGAGCCGATCGCAGCGGGGGTGGTCGCTGGTGACAACCCCCGCGTTACGGCACTTGCACGCCGCGTGCGAGAAGGCACCAAGGTGCGCTGGCGCGAACGATGTGCGAGTACCGTCGGCGCACCTCAGCTACCCGGCACATCCTCAGGCGACAGGTCTCGACCTCGCCCAGCAGCACGCGCTCCTGCCGTCGTCTGGTGCGGGCCAGTATGGCTTGGAGTCGGCCGGGAGCCGGTCACGTCGATTACGTGAGTCCTCCACCGCCGCCGAACCAGGCCTGGCGAACACGGGCTGGTGACGTCCCCGCACCCGCCGGGGACGTCACCAACGTCAGGACTCAGCTGCGGCGGCGGTCCTTAGCAGCACCCTGCAGCTGCAGGACGATCTTCAGAACCAGGCCCTCGGCCGTGTCGATTGCGTCGCGGGCTTCCTTCGCGTCCGACGTCATTCGCTCCTGCTCCGGCTTCTCAAGAATCTTCGCCGCGTGCCGGACCGGTTCGGCGACGAGGGCCTTGGCCTCGGACAAACCGTTCAGGGACTTCTTGACCACTGCGGCCAGAGCGTCGAGGTTGTTGGCTTCGGCGGAGTTCGCCATCGGATGTTCCTTTCGGTGTGTCCCGCCCGAGTTGGCGGGGCCCACGCGGGGAGCACCGGGGCCGGGGTGAGCACAAGCCGCCTGCTGTTCGCGGCTTGTGCTCACCCCGATCCCCGTGCATGCTGCGGTAGCCCCTGACAGCCCGGCGAACATTCCGCAAAGAACTCGTTGCCGACCCTTCACGCGGGCGATTGACCCGGGACTTGACCAAGAAGGTCGCACGGCACGAACGGCGACGTATTCGGGTGGTGCCTCGACTTGCGGACATCGCGTGAAGCCAGGTATCTGGCGGAACGCCCGTGGCGCGGTGCACGCAGCAGCTGCGGCATCGTCGGCACGATTGTTTGAACTGCACTCAGCCCGTGAGGTCTGCCGTTGTGTCTGCCTTAGACAGACACAACGGCGCCAAGAACCCTGCAGCGAGTCAGGATCGGCGAGGCAACGTCACCCGGTCCGCAGGACCTAAGCACTTGCGCCCGCGGTGCAGGCGACCGTCGAACGGCTTACCGCAGGAACATGGGCGGAGCGACTCGTCAGTGCTTCGCTGAACTTGTGACCTCATAGGCGCGGTAGCGCGCTTGACCGCCTCTTTCGCTGGATTACTAACTGCTTCGTCGACAATCTCTTTGACAGCCTTCTTCGCTGCGCGAGCGATTTTGCCCATCGTCGAGCTCCTTAATCTGATGGGTCGCCGTGAACTCCGGCGAGGTTGCGGGTTCCGCGGTGTTGGGGGCGGAACCAGCAGGAGCGGCGATCGCGGACCGGCCGGGGCGTGGCCGCTCGGCCGACCGGGTGGGATCGCGCGTCAGCGCGACCGAGCGCAGCGAGGCCCTGTCTCACCCGGTCGGCCGGGCGTGCGGCGCTTCGGGCGCAGCCGCGGACGTCGATCAGCGTCGGTGAGCCCTCAACACGGCGGGACCTCAGCTCACCCGCGAGTTACGAGCGGCTCACTGGGTTGGAGCAGAAGCCGATGCCGCAAACGGACCATCCGGGAGCTCGCATCAGGATTGGCGCGCTGCCACGTCATCGCGTGGTTGCTGGTGAGGCACTGCGGTCGGACAACGGCCCGGCTACTGCTCGTCTCCTGTCGTGACGTCGGCGGACGTCGAGGCGCTGCCACGTCGCTGGGTGTCGGTCAGATCCATGACAGCCATCAGCGCGGAGAGTTGCTTCATCAGGACGACCGGTTCGCTCCGTTCGGCGAGAGCGCGCTCACGCCAGTCAGCAGTCAGGGTGTTGCCGACGCCGAGCAGCACGTTCGTGCCCAATCCCCAGAGCACCACATTGACCGCGCAGCACGCGACGGCTAGCTCGTCGACGTCATTGCCTTCCCACGAGGCAGTCGCGGGATCGTCCCCGGCGCTGCGCATCGCCGCGGCGGCCGCGCGGAACATGCCACCGGTCCCGCAGGCAGGGTCGTTGACGGACTCGCCTGGCGCGGGTGTTCCTGCCAAGCGGGCTATCAGGTCGGTGAGGCTTGTCGGGGTGTAGTACTGGCCGCGGGCTTTCCACGACGATTCTGTCCGTACCGTGGTCAGCACGGCGCCGAGCAGATCGATCTCCCACCGAGTGGTGTCGGTCAGGCCGAACAGGTCCCGCCGCAGCATCTCATGGGCGACGGCGCACGCCGCCTCCAGCTTCTCCGGGGTCATTTTCCGGTCGCCCAACCACGGCTCTATCAGGGGCCAGGCTCGGTTCACCAAATCCGGACGTGCGAGAACGAACTCCTTCCACATCCGGCGAACCAGGTCGGCGAAGCCATCGGGCTCCAGTGCGCTGATCGCGCTCGCCAGGGTGGCCCGCCGCGAAGGCGGTGGGGCGAGCAGAGACAGCACTGCGACGACTGACACCGGGATCTCGAGTTCCCCGTGTCCGTGCCGGGCGTGCCAGACTTCGTCGACCCGTTCGGCGATCTTCTGGGCACGCTCGTGTGGGTCGTCGGCGGGAAGGGCGTGCTGTGTGCGGGCAATCATGCCGGCACCTGCTGGTCGCAATCTGCCGCAGCGAGCGCGCGGACTGTCGCGACGATCTCGCCGTGCAACGCGGCATCGCTCCCTGGCTCGTGTCCTGTTTTTTCCAGTCGGTCGGCCAGTTGCTGCAGGGCAGCGGCGACGTCCTGTGGAGTGACCGCCAGGTACAGGGCGCGGCCAAGTGCCTGGTGTGCCGAGACCAGTTGCCGCCAGAGCGCGACTTCCTCGGACAGGGGCAGCCGGGGATTGCCCGCGGTTCGGAAAGCCACGGTGTCCGCGCGCTTGCGCAGGAATCGCCGGTACGCCCGGATCAGAGCCATGCGGTCCGCGCCCACAGCAATGTCCCTCGTGCTGCGGGGAAAGGATGCGGTTCCTTCGGGGAGAGCTTGAAAAATCCAGGGCAGGACATCGAAAGACGAGGCCTGGACCATCCAAGTGGTGGCGCTGTCGGGTGCGCTGAGGAAGTGAGTGCCGGTGTGCTGGCTGGCCAGCTGCGCACGTCCTCCGGGAGTCTCCAACTGCCACAGGGTGCAGTCCTCGATGGCGTCGATCCCGAAGTCCGGGGACCGGAAGACGGCGGTGAGAGTCCTGAAGCTGGCGGTGACGAGCCCTCGAACTGCCCATCCGGGAGCAGACGCGCTGGGTGGTGAGCTGACGACAGAGAGGTCGGCGCGGATGACGGCAGGCATGGCCAGAGTCCGTTCTTCGGGCGCCGGATGACGTCCGGCGGGCGGCGCCCCGGTGTTCCGGGGCGCCGCCCGCAGGCCGTCGGCGAGGCACGCGCGCAACTGGGCGACGCGCTCGCTCGTCCGGGGTGTGCTGCGCCGCTCCGAACCGGCGCCCGGCACAACACCGTGTGGCTCACCCGGACGAGCTGGATGGCGGAGCCCTTGGGCGCGTGCCTCGCCGACGGCTACCGTGAGGCGTTCCGGAACACCGGGGGACGCTCGCGACAGCTGACTGGCAAGCGCAGCAGCACGAACCGCCCGGATACGAGGGTCAGCACTCGCGGTACACGAGCTGACATGTCCCTTTCGGCGGGTTGTGCCGTGTCCTACCCGTCCATCAGGTAGTGGTTGCCGGACTCCGGAGAATGAGACTGGACGCCGGTAGCGGGGTTGGAAGCCCTCGCGCGCTCATTCAGGTGGATCGACGAGGCGCCCAAGATGTGAAGCGGCGCCGCCACGCCAGTGCGGGCCGACGTGGCAGCGTTCAGCAGCTTGCGTTCAGGTGCGGTCGATCACGAACTGGATGAAGTCTTCCCGCCGCATCGGTGAGCTCTCGGGGTAGTCGCTACCGAGCAGTTTGGCGATCGCTGCGGCGGTGAGGTGGTCCTTTGTGTACAGGTCTTGGATGCGGCGGATGGCGCGCTCGAGGATTTCGTCCTTGCGGCGCGGCCGGTAGCCGAGGAACATCGTGGCCTTCCGCACGAGGTCGTCGATGTTGCGCACCGTCGGGTTCTCCTTTGTCGCAGTAGGTACGTGGTTGTGGGGCGCTGTGAGAAACCTCTGGGCCCGCACTGACGACTCGGTGCGGGCCCAGAGGCGTGTCCAGAGGCGTGTTGAGACCTATCCGTGCTGCGCCACCAGGTTGCTGATCTTCTTCTGGTAGTCGGCTCGGCTGACGGAGATGGTCTCGCCGTCCACGGAGATCGAGATCAGGCCGTGCTGGTTGGTGAAGTGGCCCGGGGCTCGCTTTCCTGCGGCTTCCCATGCCGCCGCAGGAGTGGCGGCATGGCCGCGCTCTTCCCGGCTATCACCCTTGATGAGCCACCCGAAATAACCCTTCGGCACAGGGAATTCCCTTCCTATGAATGAGGTGTGCGGCCTGCGAGAGAGAAAGACTGTGGCAAGCAGGCTCAGCGGAGCTCGATGTAAGTGCTGTGGCTGAACGCCTAGCACTGGCAGAGAACTGTTTGCGACCGGCAGCTACACCGTCGAGTACTGTCCTAAAGGGACAGACTCGACGGTGTAGCTGAGGAGTTCGCCGACGACTCAGTTAGTCGATTCCGTTTTCGCGGAACATCTGCCTGGCCTCGGCTTTCAAACATGCCGACTTGTTGTGCTTCCGGCCGTCGAGCGGCTTCTTGCAGCCGCCGCAGTGAGCGGCTTTCACCTGCTCGTTGGTGCTGATCACGGCCTTGGGCTTGACGGCTGCCGTGTATCCGCGCTTCGCCGTCGTGGTTACCGTGGTGGCCGCCGCCTTGGCCGCCTTCTTGGCGGGCTTCTTCACGGCCGCGTCCACGGCCTTCTTACCCGCCTTCTTGGCGGCGTCTTTTGCGACTTCCCCGAGGGTTCTCATCTGGCTTGGGCTCCCGTTGACGTGTCGCTGAGCACCTTGTGGTGGTGCGCCCCCGGTGTTGGGGGCGGAGCCAGCAGGACCGGCGATCGCGGACCGGCCGGGGTGTCGTGCTCGGCCGACCGGGTGGGATCGCGCGTCAGCGCGACCGAGCGCAGCGAGGCTTCGTCTCGCCCGGTCGGCCGGGCGTGCGGCGCTTCGGGCGCAGCCGCGGACGTCGGTCAGCGTCGGTGAGCCCTCAACACGGGGAGCAGCAACCGCTGCGTGCGCGTCGCGTGTCAACGGGAGTCCAGCCTGGACCGCTGTGGTCGGCCAGTCGGACGCGGAGTCGGTCTGGCCGTCGGCAACTGCTCTCAGGTCATGAAGTTGTGAGTCTGCGGAACCCAGGTGCCATGCGCGTCGCGAGTAGTTTGCGTGCTGAAGGCGGATCGTTGCGGGGTCCGGCGCCTCTGGGCTGCTGTCGGTTGAGGCTCGTGGGTCAGGTGTTTCGTTCGCTGCCGGCCGCGGCGCTGTCAGGCATCCGGTAGACGGCGGTGCCCCATTTTCGACACGTCAGGTTCAGCGGTTCCCACGGGTTCGCGCGCAGGAACCCTGCGTCGCCGAGTGCTGCATCGGCCGCTGTGGCGGTCTCCAGGTTGCCGTGGTCGTCCACTGTGGCCGGACAACTCGGGTCAATGAGAAGATCGGCTCCGTCCTGTCCTGCGGCCAGTACGACCACCCTGCCGTCGACAGGTGTCCACTCGGTTTCGTGGGGTGTCGGCTCGGCCATGGCGCCCTCGCGCATGGTGGCGATCGCGTTCGCCCAGGGGATGCCGAGACGGGCTTGCCGTTCGCCGGACGAGAGTTGGTCGAGTTCGAGGATCTCGTCGACGGTGAACACCGCGTTGCCGTCATGGTCGGTTGCCGCGGTGAACCGCCCGAGCGGTGGCACGACGCGATCGACGGTGCCGAGCCATTCGTCGGTCGCGTCCTCGTACACGGTGAACGCCGCTTCCGGTGCCACCTGGGTCAGGTCGTCGATCAGGACGGCTACGTCACGCCCCACGAGATCGGAAGACATGTAGGCCTCACCGAGGTGAAGAGTCTGGCGGGAGTCGGGGTCGTCGTCGGTGAGCCCGCGGGCGCGGAGTACCGCGGCGACGGCACGGACGCGATACGGCGGGCATGAATGGACGATCAGGGTGATGCGGGTGTCGCTCATCAGCTGCTGCCTTCAAGGTTCGGCACCGCCAGACACCCGGCCAACGGTCGGGCGTCTGGCGGTGCGGGGTGCCGGTGTCAGAGGTCGAGCAAGCTGCCCAGGACGCGGTTGGTGAGGCGTTCCTGCAGCAGGGCGCGGGAGAGCAGGCGGCCGGCGGCGAACTCGGCAGCGACGAACTCGGCGAGTGCCTGCGGGCACACCCGGGCGGCTTCTCGCATCCACGCCCCGCGTTCGGTGCCCGTGCCGTCGGTGACTTGGCCGTTGAGCAACATGCGGAACTGTGTGACGTCGCTCCGTTGATTCAGGGGTCTGCTGTATCCGGTGAGGCAGTCGGTACAGCCGCAGTCGTGTGGGTCGATTCGGTTCAGCGATTCCGCCATGCCGGTGTTCCTGATCGTCGAGAGGTGCGTGGACCAGGTCCCCGGAGCGGGCGACCGTCACCGCCGTCCAGGCAAGATGTTCGCAGCCGCGCGGCGGTGCGGGCCTGGACGGCGGTGACGGCGTCTGCTGGCGTAGACCGGGTCCGCACCCGGGCGATCAGAAGTGCCGCGCGGGTGTCCCGAGCGCCGAAGCCCAGGTGCGGATCCGGTCGAGATGATCTGACTGGATGCCGGTGCGTGGATCGACGTGGCTCAGGAGAGTCGGTGTCGCGAGGCGCTGCTTGTCGAAGTCGGCTCGCGCGGCCGCGAACGCCGGGTCGTCGTGGTCGTCATCAAGCCATGCCAGAGGCCGACCCGCCGCGTAGCGCGCGACCGTGGCCCATTTCCAGTTGCCGTCGCGGCGCCAGCCCTGCGCACCGGCGCCATCGGAGAGAACGTCTTCCTCTGGAAACTCGATCACCGGTAGCCGTGGCAACCCGATCGCCGGTCCGATGTGGGTGTTGGCTTCGTGCTGCCAGGTGGTGCACCACATCAGCTGGAGACCGGTGTCGGCGGCCAGGTCGAGTAAGGCGGTCCCGTGTGCCGGGTTGAGCCACACGCGCATCCCTCGGTGTTTTCTGGTCTGCCGTCCGGAGAACCAGCCGCCACTGGAGGTGTACCGGAAGGTCTCGAACCCCCGCGGGCGGCGGTGCCGCGGTGCCGCGTAGGGGTTGAGGGGGCCGTCGACGTCGATCAGCAGCAGGCCCGTGTGGTTCATCGTGTCCTCCGATTCGTTGCAGTGCTGAGCACGCTGTCGCTGGTGGGCGACCATGGCGTCCCCTGGCAGGGACGCCATGGCCGCTGGCCGGATCAGGTCGTGACGGCTACGAGCCCTTTCCGGCACTTCAGGACAGCCTGGTAGAAGTTGCTTTTGTGTTTGTGCTGGTACTTCGGGCAGTCCTGCGGTACGCACCGCCAGGTGTGCGTGTGCGGTGACAACGTGCATTTCAGGCTTGGCTAAAAACACTTGTCGATGTGTGTGTGTGTGGCTCACGGCGTCTGTCCACTTCGGTCGCGCTGGAGATGGGACGAGCGCGCCGGAGCACGGTGGATGGGGACCGCAGGGCGGGCAAGAGCCGCGCGCCCGGGCCGTCCGGGGTGGGATCGCGCGTCAGCGCGACCGAGCGCAGCGAGGCTTCGTCTCACCCGGACGGCGCGGGCGTGCGGCTCTTGCCGCGAATCCCCGTCCTCCGTGCTGGTGTCACCCGTTCCGCCTCTGCGCTGAAGTGTGGCGAGCAAGCCGCGCGGCAGCTGCGAGTGAGGCCAGCCGGGCCTGGTGCCGCCGGATGCCGGTCAATCGTTCAGCTGGGACGAGATGGCAGGCAGGCGGCCTGAGATTCAAACGGTGCTATGGGAGGTCGTAGATGGTGGTGGAGATCTCGCGAGCGGTGAGCTGCCGGTCGAGGAGAGTGGCGATCTTGTCCCAGCTACCGCCGGCGAGACCGGTCCCGATCCGAGGCAGGTGCACGGTTGCGTCGAGTTCGACCACGTGGTCGGCGAGAGTGGCCAGGCAGGTGTCGAGCGCTTCGTAGCGCAGCGGCACAGGGTTCTCGCGGGTGCGGTAGCCGTGCTGGGCGACGAGGTTCGCGACCCAGGTGTCCGTCTCGACCTGCACCAGCTGCACCGCGCCGAGCTCAAAGCCGGACGTTCGGCTCCATTGCCGGTAGTGGTGTTCGGGCTGCGGCCATCGTCGTGACACCGCGAGGACGAAGCCCCGTCCCCATCCGCCGCGGTCGTTGCAGACGTGCCCGATTACCTTGTTTCCCGGTGCGCCAGGGCGGGTCGCGTCACCGGTCACGTACTCCAAGGGCATGAGCTGATCCTTTCAGAATTCAGGGCTTCCTCGGTGCCATGGCCGGGTGCCGCAGGTGGCCGGAGTGGGCAGGTTCCGCTCGGTGCCCTTGCAGGAAGATGCGAAGGTGACCACTCGCGTCCATTGTGGACACGAGCGGCCATCGGCGCCTATCCGGTTTAGAGGGCAGAAGTCAACCCGGCCGGGTACAGGAGCGCGTCCGAGTCGATGTCGAACGGCTTCCCGTCCATCGTGAAGGGCGCCACGCCTAGGCGGGCGAGACGTTTCGCTTCCTCATCGTCTTCTGCGTAGTCCCAGCGTTCGTCTTGACGAACTTCGGCGTAAATGTGTGAGTGGCCGAACTCGCAGGTGGTGCCGCGGCCATCGGGCAGGTGCCAGGACAGGCCGCCGCATTCCACCGTGTAGGTTTCGCCGTCTTCGGGGTGGGTGCGGGCCAGGAGCCAGTCACAGGCCCAGACCAGCCCGGCGGTGCAGCAGGCGCGGACGGCGTCGATCGTCGCGTGGATGGCGGGTTTCCCATCATCATGGCCAGCACGGTTTCCGCAGGTGATCGACATGGGTTCTCCTGTTCGGGGTGATGCTCGGGGACGAGCGTGGCCCGAGCGAAACCGCGTGTGGCGTGGAAAGGGTGGGCCGAAGGCCCATCGCGCGCGACGCCGAAGGCGCCCTTGAAGCACCACACGCGGTTCCGCTGGCATCGGCTTGTCCTCCGGCTCAGCACCGCGACAGCGAGGACCAGGCCGCCGCGCGACCGCTGGCCCGGCTCGCTGCCGGGCGGACCACGAGACGAGATCCCGGAGCGGATCCGTCTTCTGGCCCTTCCGCAGCTTGGCCAAGTTGACGTCTCAAGCCTGGCTGGCGGGTACACAGCGCGAGGCTCATCCGAGGCTGTCGTAGACTGGTGGCCGCTCGTTCCCCGTAGTAGCGGGGCTGGTTCGACGCCACCAATACGCGTGAGGAACGAGATGAATTCCGAGAATCGACAGTCATTCGACACCTTCATGGCGTCCGTGGGCGCCCAGCCACAGACCTACCTCGAGGCCTTCGCCGCAGCCCAGCGCGACGGTCACCCCCGGTTCGGCGACTACCTGACACCGGCCGGCGGGGACGCTGATACGCCGGCTACGTACCGCACTTGTCATCTGACGGCGTTCTGGGACGACCAGAGCTGCGGGCGTCTCGGCGAGTTCCTCGCCGGTTGGCTGGAGTCTCCGGAATCCCCCTGTGACGCCGCGAGCAGGTGGGGCATGCTGCACCGCAGGTTGAACTATCCGCTCCAGCTGGCGACGTTCGTAGAACGGATCCACGGGCCTGCTCCTCGTCGGGGAGCGGCCTTCGATGCGTCACTGGACAACGCACTGGCACTGCTGCGCAGTACTCGCGCCCATGAGGGTGCCGAGTTCCTGGCACCAGTGATCAAGAGGCTCTACACGCGAGCAGGCACTCTCGGCCTGCTGGGGTGAGCCGGATGGTCGCTGTGGCGAGGACGGTGGCTGACACAGCGGAGCAGACATCGCGGTGAGACCCGTCCGGGAGTCGAACCCGGTGGACGACGGCTTTGCAGACCGCCTCACGACCGTCGTGGTACGGGCCGAGCGTACGGATGAGCTGGTCGCGCGCCGTGGTGCTGACCCACGTCGGCCGGGGTTATGAGGCCCAGCTGGTTACCGAACCGCGCGCGTAGCCACGAGTGTCCGTGGCTGATGTGGGGTGACCGACCGGACTCGCACCGGCTTCGCCTGGAGCCACAATCCAGGGCCTCGTCTGCTTCGGCTTCGGTCACAGTCGCCCCGCCAGAACTCGAACCTGGGACCTTCCGCGTGTCGGGCGGACGCTCTGCCGGACTGAGCTACAGGACGGCACTGCCACCAGCGGGTGACAGTGCTGTGCGCGTGCCAGGACTCGAACCTGGGGCTCCCCGGTGTGGGCGAGGCTCTGTCGCCGCTGAGCCACACGCGCTAGGCCACCGATCCTGCGGTGGTGTGGTGGAGAACGAGGGGATCGAACCCTCCAGGATGATCGTGCGAGGATCGTCTGCGCACCAGCGCGTCCCCCATTCCCCGGCCGTGCCCGGGCGGGGCTGCCAGTCTCCTGGCAGCCCCGGGTCTTTGTGCGAGGTCAGAACGGCCACCTCGCGGCGTGGCCCGCTTCCAGTAGCGGGATCATCGCGAACCCTTGATCGGTCAGGCCGGCGAAGGTGTGCCGGTGGCGGCCGCCGCTGGGTGCGTGGCCGTAGCGGTACCCCGCGAGGTTCCAGGTGTAGAGCGGCGTCGCCGCCGGAAGCATCCGGCCGACATCGCCGCCGTAAGCGGCCTGCTCGTCGGTCAGGATCACCACCCGGTCATGGCCTCGGAAATGTGTGCGCACTGCGCCTTCGGTGTCGGTTCCGCCGTTGAGGAAGAACCCGCCGGACACCCAGCGGTCGACGGCCTTCAGCAGCGACTCGTCCTCGCGTAGGTCGAAGACCTTGGGAGTGGGCACTCCAGGAGCCGCCGGAGAACGACACGACGTCCGCGTTGGCGCAGCGGCTGCCGAGAGCGAGCCCGAAGACCGCGGCGGCGTCCCACCGGGCGAGGCTGCCGTCCTTGCTGAACCTGTCCGCCATCGAGCCGGAGGTGTCGATCAGGACGAGCGTGTTGCCCTCCAGCCGCGGAACGTTGGCCAGGGAGTGGGTGATCGCCTGCTCGAGGGCCCAGGCCCAGCGCAGCGACGGCGCCGAGCGGTATGCGGACAGGAACTGCATCGGGAACAGCTTCGCACCCGTGACCTGCTCGGGGTCAGCGATCCGGTTCGCGACCTGTGCGGCGACGTCGTCGGAGACGCCCGAGTTGTCGAAGTTGCGCAGGTTCCGGACGAGTGCCATCAGCCCCATCGAGGGGATGATCGCCTCCCATGCTGCCGCGTCCATCGGCCCTTGTAGCCAACCGGCCAGCGACTCCCAGGTCATCCCGGCCGCGCGCAACCGGCTCGGGTCGTCCAAGGCCGTGTGTCGTTCGTCGACGGGCAGATCGAGCAGCGCCTGGCGGCGGGTCAGCAGCGGAAGGGTCTCCGGAACCGGGAGACCGGACTGGTAGCGCTTTTTGACGATGTAGTCGAACAGGGAGTGCTGCAGGTCGCCGCGGATGTGCTGGGCGCTGCCCTTGCGGTCGCCGGGGTGGGTGAGGTTCAGCAGGTCGGCGAACCGGTATCCGCGGCCTTCGGAATCCCACTTGACGTAGTTGAATTCGGTGCCCAGGCGCAGGATGGCGTCGGCGACACCACGCTTGACCGGCATCGGGAAGGCTCGGCTGTACATCTCGGCCCAGTACGCGAGCATCTCTCCGGGTTCGTCCGCGCGCCGCAGCACCGAGAAGATGACCGACCGGTTGGTGACAGACTCGCAGCTTTCGCCGTGGTCCAGGCGCGCCTTGACGAATTCCGCCGCACCGACGAGGGACGCGGTGCGCATGTTCGCCTCGTGCCGCAGCCAGCGCAGGAACCGGGCGGTCCAGTCTGGATAGTTCACCGCGGCTTCCCGGACGAGTTCCGCGTAGCGGGTGTCCCTGTTGTCGGCGTTCTCGTAGAAAGTGTGCTCCCCCACCATGTTGCTGACCGCGAGCAGGAACAGTTCGGACTGGACGTCGCGGGCGTAGCCGGCGGCGCCTTCGTGGGTCAGGCCGCTCGGGGTCGTCTCGGAGAAGACGGGCGAGGTCGCGGCGGGTCGGGCGCTGCGCGTGTTGAACTTCGACATGTCGGCTCTCTCGTGTCGAGGAAGCCGACGCAAGGGTTCAGGCGAGGCCCGAGATCACAGCGGTGAAGGTGCTTTTTAGGAGCTGCTCTGCCGATTGAGCTACCAGACCGCAGCCTGGACGGGACTCGAACCCGTAACCTGCTCCACTGCGTGAAGGAACCCTCACCTTCGCAGCGGGCCTCGCCTGACCATGTGCGCGACTCCCGAGATTAAGGCGCCCTACGGTGTTGGATTCCATTGCGGTAGAAGTAACCGTTGGGCTTCGCAACGGGAGTTGCGTGTCCACACGAGACCGCGGCCTTCGTTGAGCGAACCGGGTTGCGGGAGGGGGGCTACCGCATCCGGTCCGTCGCCGCCGGCCTTCCTTGTCGGTGGTCTGGCGTGTGGACGGGCGCAGCCCAGCAGGCCGTGGGACAGGTCCGCGCTCGCGCGGATCGGCGGGGGTTCCGGCTCGGTCACCTGGTGTGTGATCGCCGCAGGCGACCCCGGAGGGGCTTGTCTCACCCAGGTGGCCGGGCGCGGGTTCATCGCCGACGTGCCTGTTTCCGGTCTGCTGCCGTCCGGCGTCCACATCCAGGCCGCCACGAGGAGAGCCGCGCGACAGGGCCTTGTCAGCGCGGATGCCAGCTAGTCGACATCCATGAACCGGCGGAGGGACTCAAATGATCACAGACCCCGAAGGCAGCCCCATCGAGGAGGGCGCGCCGGTCGTAGCCTGGCGCGACGGTCATGCCTTCACCGCTACGGTCAAGGAGATCAGTCCCCACGATCCGCGAGATGGCGATCGTACTTGCGGGTGAATTCGACAACTTCCTCGATCTGGGCCTGTGAGATGCCCGGAACCTGGTCGCGCAGGTAGGTGGCGACGGTCTCGGGTTCGGGGTAGGCGAACCTGAGGTGGTAGTGGAAACGTCCGGGCCTGTTGAGCATGAACTCGTTGACCAGGCTGAGGTTGTTGACCGAGAGGATGTAGAGACGCTTGGTGGTGCTCAGCCCGTCGAACAGGCTAAGGAACTGGGTCTGGGACATTTCGTCATCGCCGCTGAGCGTGAAGATTTTTTCGAACTCATCGAAAATGACGGCCACCTCGCCAAGTTCGTCCAAAAAGGACGCCAGGCCTGGTGTCGACTCCTGCACGAGAATCGTGGGCAGCTTCAGCTGATCGCGGGCCTTTTCGGCGAGCATCCGGAGCATAAGCGATTTGCCCATTCCTTTGTCTCCCGACAGGATCGCGCCCACAGAACGGTTCATGCGCTCGTAGCCGCGGATGATGCGGTCCACCCGTCGAGCGTGGGAGCCGTAGACGGTTTCGTCGCCGGGGGCGAGCGGTGCGACCTGACGGAGGCTGTGTCCGCTCATCTGGTTGAAACGGATGGAGTAGGTCGCCACCGGCAGCCGCGGGTAGGTCTGCACGGAGTCGTCGAAGAAGCGGTACTGGCCGCCGGAGGCAACGATGGTGGAAGCAGGCATGAGGGCTCGCTTTCGCAGATAGGAAGCTGATGAGGTGCAGCGACGTCACCGCGCCCTGCCTGCCGCCGTCTGACGAATGTCGTCGGGCGAGCGCGGCTCGGGTGCTGGGTGATCTGCGTGCCGAACATCAGGCCGTCGCCGGGCCCGCAGGGGCGCGATGGCCCGGCCCACGGGTTTGGGGCCGGGCCATCGCGCGCATCCGGCGATGGTCTGATCGGCTTCACGCAGGTCGCCGAGCCCGGCGCCCTTCGCCTGGCACCGTCTGCTGCGGTCGTCCGCGGGAACGGACCGAACGCGCGCGGAACTCCTCTTCAGAGCTGTCGGTTGGCAGCGTCCTTACGGGCAACCCATTACGCCCGCAGCGCCGTGGATTGGAGCATGTCGGGTGTGGTCGTCGAGGAGGCGAATCTCGGCGCCGATGATGACGCGAGGATGTCTCTTGCCTGCGCTAAGGCGTGCTGTCCGTGATCACAGCCCAAGGCGTGCGCCGACATCGGCAGGGACGTCGAGGCCTGAGATTGCACGCAGCGCCACCTACGAGAAGATCGCCGCGGGTGTCACAGACGAGCCCGCACGACGTGAAGAAGCATCGGGGCTACCTAGGACGTTGTCCGATCGCGTAGCGGTCGTGAACTCTCGTCGGGACTGGATGCACCAGCATGTCGACAGCGATCGTGGAGCAGACCGGCCTCAACTTGGTGTCGGCTCGGTACTAAACCGGTGGTGTGTCATTGCGGCGGCGAAGGAAACCAGCCTCCCAGAGGCCATCCTTGTATCGTCACGACCAACGCAGCTCTTGGTCGGTAAGCCAGGGCCCGAACCGGTCGACGACAATGCGGCGGTGACGCAGCCAAGCGGTCTCGTGGTCAATGCTCCCGGCAATGCCGAACGTCACCAGTGCGTAGCCGTCTGGACCCATTGTTTCGTCGTTGTCCGTGTCGGGATACAGCCCACCGTCAGCGGCGTAGTGAACCGCAACTAATGCCTCGGCGCCTTGGCCCGGCGCTGCTTGCAGCATGCACACGGCTCCGAAATCGTGCACGTGGTGGTGGGCAACGGGTGACAGGCCGACTGCTGCGCAAGCGTGTGTGAACAGTTTCTTCGCATCCCCGCTGGGTCCTGGACGATGACATCGGACGAGACACCCATGGTCCTTCTTCCCGCTAGAGCTGCTGCCGCCAGAACACTCGGTCCAACCTAGTACCCCCGTGTTTGGAGGGCTGCGCCGCTGAATACAGCGAGCCCTCTACACGTGTGCTTCCGCACCCGCCGCCAGCTGACGACGTGTGAAGGTTACGCGGGCCGGTCAGAGCGGGTTCGACATCGCTAGAGTCGCTGTCGCGTGATGGTGCCGCTCTACGCGGTCGCCGATCCAGGCAAATTGACCGGCACCAGTGGCGCCGAACCCGAGAACTGAGCACGCCTGGCTTGAGCGTGACGGCAGGCCCAGGCTCGACGCGCACTGTAACTCACCGGGTCGTGAAGTACTTCCGGATCCGCGCAACGACGCCGCGAACTGGACGCGGGAACGCGGCTGGACAAACAGGACACACCGCGAATTCGAGCCTCGGGACAATTCCGGGATTACTCGGCACGGGCGTCTGGCCAGTACCGGACGAAGGCCGGAATCGTTCCGTGCTGGGTCTCATAGTCCGACAGGCGCTCGAACACTGTGGCCCAATCGCGGGCTTCATCGCCGCGACGCACTTCGACGTACACATAGGATTTGTCGGTACTCAACACCGGGCATACTTTCCGTGCGAGCCTCAGGCATCGTCTGTCCATGGCACCGCCTTCGGCGACGTCGCCGCCTGAGACGGCGACCCATGCGTCGCCGTCGGACAGCGGCTCGCCGCAGACCTGGCACAGCCACGATCGTTGAGCCTCAAGCCCACGCTGTTCGTTGAGTGCGGTCCAGGCGACGCGGTCGCCGATGACGGGCGCCAGCCACGGGACGGGGAGGCCCTCCAGGACCGGCCGCGGCATGCCGCGCCCCGGCTGGTCCTGGAGGGAGACTTCCCCGGCGGGAATTCCGTCGCACGAGCAGTCGTCGTTGAGGCAGTAGGCGTACCGGGTGTCATCCAGCAGCGTCACCGGCTCCCGGCACCCCGGACACCGAGCAACGCCGGTGATTCCGCTCATCAACGCTTCCGGCACCGCTCTCGCCAGCGCAGCGCCTTCTCATCGGTGGTGGGGCTCAGTGCTTTGAGTACTGCGGCGGGCGCCTTGGCCTCGCTGGGTCCGTCGGTCTCCATCAGGTCGCGGTATCGGAACTTGGCGCCGCCAGCTTTGACCATGGGCACCACCAGTGCCCAGACCTTGCCGGTGCCCTTCGTGCGCACGGCGGCGTAGAAGACGTTCTCGACGGTCGCGGACTGCACGATCGTGTGGTTCGAGTATTCGAACAGTTCGCGTTCGAAGTGCGTGCGGTCGCTTTCGCCCGGCTGACGGACGGAAGTGATCCAGCCCATGGCTTTCTCCTGTTCGGCGCGTTGTGCGTGGACCAGGAGGTCAGGGCAGATCCCGGCCGGGCTGTCCAGGTTCGGCGAAGCCGATCGCGAAGCGACCTGGCTTGGACAGCCCGGCCGGGATCTGCCGACATCGCGGGGCCACAGCACGACCCGCAGAACCGGGCAGGCCTGGTCACCAGCCCGCCCGGGACCGACGTGTCAGGAGCGCCTCGGATACGCGACGCGCTCCCCAGCGGGGTGCGGTGCGCTTCCCGAGCGACGCGGCACGCGGGCGGCCAGCCGAACCAGGACTTCGCCGTGACAGGCTCAAGGTGCGCGCCAGCACCCCAGAGTCTTCCGCTCAGCTCACTGAGCGAGGCCAGCAGGTGCGGTTGCGTGGGCAGCCATTGTTCGTAACAGGCGATGACCTGCTCGCGAGTGCCGTGGGTGCCGATCTTGAACAGGTCTCCCCGTTTGCCGCCCCGGCCGATGTAGACGTGGTACCGGTCACGTTTGCAGTGGACGACCAGCGGGTGGGCCACGGTGTGCTCCTGTCCTGCGGACTCGTGATCGCCCGTCAGGCGAGGGCTTCGCCAGGTGAGGTCAGCCGAGCGGCTGTCGATCTGCGAGCCGCGGATCGGACCGGGAGCGAGGCCGGCGGGCGGCGAGGGTTCCGGCCCCGTGCTGTCCGGGCCGGGTTCATCGCCGCGTACCCGGTGCCGGTCTGATCGGTGTCAGCGTGGATCTATGCCCTCGGGCACCATCGGCAAGAAGGGGAATTCGCCGGAATAGGGATCAGCCGGGCAGTGCCGTCGGGAGGCCTTGGCGCTTGCCGCTTGGCTGCACCGGCGTATCTCACAACGGTGGCAGGGCTGTTTCGGGGTGGCGAGGTCCATCCTCGGCGCGTCGGCGACGTCGCCTCGCGGGTTGTTCACCTACCCGCGAGACGCGACGTCGGCGATGCGGGTCCCGTGCGGCTGGTTCACGAGAGGGGCCCCCTTGCGTCGACCACGAGGCGGCGCTGCGGCTTACGAACCGCTGCTGCCGGACTTGCCCGAACTGCCGAATCCCCCGCGGGTGATGGGGCCACCTTCGCGTGGGGCGCCGCCTCGCTGAACGGACGGGGCAACGCCGGTTGCGGACTTCGGGGCCGTGTAGCTACCTGCGGTGCTGACGATGCGCTGGCCGACCGGCGGCGCTATGTGGTTGGCCCCGGCGGGCATGTAGAACCACAGCGACGTCGTCGCTCCGGAACCGTCAGGCGCGCCGTCGAAGTTCTCGGGTGAGCTGGCGCACTGGTCGTCGTCGACGCGCTCACCAGTTCGCGGATCCTTGCAGATCGCGACGTAGTCGTAGTCACCGCCGAGCTCCGCGGGTGTGTCCAGGCCGCACGCGGCGACGAAATAGAACGCGCCGAGCGCGGGAACGAGCGCGAGGCGGGGAACGTGGCGGGAGCTGCGACGCCGGCGAGCCGTGATGGTCTGCTGGCGCGGGACATCAGAGGATGCTTCGGGGTGACACATCGTGTTCTCCAGGGCTGATGTTGGTGTCGTGGACGAACACACGCCCAGCGGGGCATTCCAGCCAGGGCAAGGGTTTCCGCGTCAGCGGCGCGAAGCGCCCTTGCCCTGGCTGGAATGGAGTGCTGTCGTCGTCAGTCCGCGCGAAACCCGCACTGGAGCCGACGAGTCACAGCCTGAATCCCGCGGCTACCCGGTGATGTCGGTGCGATGTGCGTGAAGCAGCACTGTGCGCACGCCGGTGCCGGACTCGGCGAAGGAGTCCTCCGGCAGGTCTTCGTAGCCGCCGTAGGTGGCGATCAGCTGCCGGATGTTCTCGTGGTTCTTGTCGCGGCGGAAGGTGAAGCCGTTCGGGGCGATCGCGATCAGCTGGCCTTCTGCGGCGAGCATGGTCCAGACGGTCAGAACGTGACTGATCCAAATCGTGGGCTGTCCTGGCAGCGCGAACGGCGGATTCATCACCGCCGCCGCGAAATGCTGGCGCGGCGCGGATTCGGCGAAGTCCTCCAGAGTGCTGTTGACGACCGTCAGCCGGGGATCGTCACCCAGCTGGGCGACGCGGTCGAGATTGGGCTCGACCGCCGTGACACGGACGCCAGGATTGGCCGCAAGGATCGCCCTCACGAGCGCACCGTCACCGGCGGAGGGTTCCAGTAACTCGGCTCCGGCCTCGAGGTCGGGGATGTCGGACTCGGTGACGATCTTCTCGGCGAGCCATGCCGGGGTGGCGAAGTAGCCCTCGGTCACTCTGGGCGGCGGGGTGATAGCGCCACCCGCGACGGCGTTCGCGATGGCTGTCCTGGGATCGCTGGTGAACAGGTGTGCTTTGGCCCTGCGGTTCCAGGTTCCGCCCAACGCTTCGAGAACGGCGTTGACTCCTTTGTAGAGCTTGCGGTCGAGCTGCCGGTCCGGCAGGTAGAGGCGGTTCTCCTCGATACGGCACTCGGCAAGAACCCGACGGACGGTGTCGTCAATGGAGATGGTGATGCGCACTGTTTTCCTCCTGGTCGGCGCGATGCGTGGACCAGGGCGGAGCAGCGGGACGGCGAGAAGGCCGGTCCAGGCTCGGCGAGGCCGACCGCGCAGCGGCGCCGGGCCTGGACCGGCCATCGCCGGGCTGCTGGCGTGGCCGGTCCACGCGCGCCGGAGGAGGACTTGCGCGCTATCACTCGAGTCGGGAGAAAGGGGCCGGTCGTCTCCGGTGCGCGCGGAAGACGACCGGCCCGGGGTACTGCTCAGGGCTGGAGGTTCTCAGGGCTGGGTTTCGGTGACGGTGATCTGGATGGCGAAGCGTTGCGTCGGCCTCTCCCACCCGTCGGGCGGGAAACTCGTCGGCTCGAAGATCCAGGTGCCGTCGCCTTGTGGCCGCATCCGGTATTCGATGGGGACGTCGCCTCCGGCCATGGTCCAGCCCTCCAGCCAGTCCTCGAGGGTTCCTCGTGCCCACTCGGTGACGTGGTCGGTGGTGAGCCTGTCGAAGTGGATGCTCATCGGCGGGTCCTTCGGGCGGAGCGGGTGTGACGTGGACGAGCGCGGTGCTCGCGCGGCGCCGGGGAGGTCCGCAGGACGGCGGGGGTTCCGGCCCTGCCCGGATCGGCAGCTGCCGTGAGGCGCGGCTTGCTGGGCGGGCAGGGCCGGGTTCATCGCCGCGTGCCTCTCCGGCGGTGTGCTCGAGTTCGTGCGGCCGAGTCACGAACGACGCCCAAGACGCCGGCTGCCGGGGCATAGCGACGCGCTCACCGAGAGGAACCAGTCAGGGCGGCCGGGTGGTTCCCGGCCGCCCTGCGGGGTCAGCGCTGGAAGGCGGCGGCGTGCCGCATCGCCGGGATGCCCTGGCGTTCCATCTCGTAGGCCTGGTCCGCGTCGCCGATGGTCTGCGCGGCACTGGTGACCGCGTGCAGCACGCCGCCGGAGGTACGGTCGCCGCCGTCGAAGAAGTGGTCCAGGATCGTCTTGCGCTCGGCTTCGGTGAACCGCAACTGCTTGCCGACGTACGCGAGTGTCGCCTCGACGTCACGCACCCGCACGCCGGCGTCGACCTCCACCTCGGCGATCTTGGCGTGTACGAAGTCCGGGTTGAGAAAGGTGTTCACCGCGTCGCGGGCCTGCTTGATCAACACGTCCAAGGCCGCCGCCTGGGTGTCGGCGCTCCAGCGGACCACGCCGTCGGCGAGTTTGCCGCCCAGGTGCACTTCGCGCATAGCGTCCTGGGTGAAGGTCATGCCGTTGTTGCAGACCTGAACGGTGATCCGCGGGGTGATCGAGAAGCTGCCGTGCCCGACCTCGGAGTTGCTGAAGACGAACCCGGCGAACACCACCGGGTTGTCCGCGCCTCGGCGGCCGGTGAACGGGCTAACGTAATTGCGCAACAGTTCGGGGGCGTAGGCGAAGACCTCGGGGCATCGAATCTGGACGTACATCCGGGTTTCGGTGAGGTCGCACTGGGAGACGTCCACGTGCACGCCGGCCAGCCGGATTCCTTCGAGGACGGCCATCAGTACATCGAGGTTGTCGACGAAGCGGTAGTTCTCCGACAGGAAGGCGCGGGAAATGCCGGGGGCACCGTCGACCCCGCGGAGGTTGCGTGCGAGGAACCGCTTGTTCGGATCCTCGGCGAGCCATTCGTTGATGTTGTGGTCGAGCAGGTCGAGGTGCCCGGTATCGCGC
The DNA here is from genome assembly GCF_046548895.1 of Amycolatopsis sp. cmx-4-54. NCBI lineage: Bacteria > Bacillati > Actinomycetota > Actinomycetes > Pseudonocardiales > Pseudonocardiaceae > Amycolatopsis > Amycolatopsis sp. cmx-4-54. The sequence continues at coordinate 235,405 of NZ_JAEBEJ010000001.1, read as the reverse complement.
ATCCGGCGCAGGTACTTCACCGGGATGCCGAGCTTGTCGGCGAAGCCGCCGTCGCAGGTGGCGGTGGGCACGAAGATTCCGGTGCTCGAGGTGACGCCGTCGAGGGTGATCGTCGGCTCGCCGATCCCGTCGATCGCGAGGCGCCCACCGACCATGCGCAGGTCACGGGCAGGGACGACGACGTCGAGCTTGGAGTCGTGCTGGCTTTGCAGAAGTTCGGCCATGTCGCGCAGGGTGGCGTTGCGCCGGGTGAGGACGGACTCCACGGTGGTCATCGCGTGGTGCTCCTTCGGGTGTCGTGGGGAACCGGCGTGTGGCGAGCGCCGGCGGACAGCGCCTGGCTTGGTTGCTGTTGCTCACCTCGTTGGCGGTGGGCGTGGCGCTCGTCCGGGCCGCCGATGCCTGGACCGGCCGGGGCCCGGCGCGGTCGGCCGACCGGGGTGGGATCGCCGGAGGCGACCGAGCAGAGCGAGGCGCGTCTCACCCGGTCGGCGCGGTCGTGCGGGCATCGGGCGCAGCCGGGCGCCGGTGGTCCAGAGTGCGCGGCCGCACCGGCGGCGGGCGAGCATCAGCATGCCGGGGTCAGTCCGCGATGGCGGGCAGGTCACGCCAACGGGGCATCACGCTGCGGCTTCTGCCGTCGGGTATACCTTCGGACTCGATTGACCAGCTGAATTGTGAGGATCAGACGATGCGCAGGACCACCGCACCGATCTACAGCAAGAACGGTGACGTCCTCGGCCACCTCGACCTGACCGGCGCGCACTGGCAAGGCGGCGAAGGTGTCGCAGACGGCGTCGAGGTCGTCGAGGTGGCGTTTGTTCAGCACACGGACGGCGTCATCTACACCGCGGTCCGGCGGACCCCTCCCCACACTGACGAGGACTTGGTCATGACGTACACCCCGACGGAATGGAGGCTGTTCGCGGCACGGGCCTCCACCGGCTACTTCGATCCTGAAGCTGTGATGGAGCGGCACCGCGAGCATGGCGGCTCAGCCACCGCATGATCGCCGGAGTTGGACACCGTCCTTTCCGGCTCGACCAGCCGTCTGCCCGCGCGGCTGCGGTGGGGCAGCACCCGATCCCTGACGTCGTTGACCTATAGCCGATACGCACAGACCGCAGGCAAGACTCTGCGGCAACCTGTGAGTGGACACGTTCCATCGCACCCGTTGTCCTTCTGGACAGTTGATCGTCAATAAGATGAAGCTACCGGCCGCAACAGCCCTGTTCCCGTTACGGTGAAAGAGTCGATCACTGCGAGTGAAGGGAAAGGATGTTTACGGTGGAGACCATTCCGGGGCTCGTGCTCACAGAGGCGATGTATGAGCGCACTGCTGCCGGCGTCGCCGAGTTCCCTCCGCACGTTGGCACGCTGAGCAGATCCCGCTTCGTGGACGCTGCCAACTGGCTCAATATTCCTGATCTCGACGGAGAAATCTCCAAGTCGGAGTTGACGCTTCTGGTGGGCGTGGAGGCAACAGTTAAGCTCAACGTGTGGTTCCGCCCGGACATTCGCGGCGGCGCCGAGGAACAGATTCCCCACAATCACCGCTGGAATTTACTTCGCGGCCACATTCTGCGAGGCGCGTACAGAGAGTTGCGATTCAGGCGGGTGAACGTCGATCCAGAGACGGACCGGGCCGACATTATCTTCGAGCCGCCAGCAACTTATTGCAGCCCGGATGTCAATGAGGTAGCGCACGGGGTCTTTCACGAAATCGACTGGTGTGAACCAGGCACCATGAGCCTGACGGTCTGCGACTACGGTGAATTCGGTGACTGGTCTCATCTGGATCTCGCCACCGGCATGCGTCGGAAAGATCAGCCGGTCGCTGGCTTCAGAACCATGCTCGCGGCCCTGAACCCGCACCGCCCCGACCTCCAGCTCAATGCCGGGTGAGCCGATCACTGCGCCCGGCGGGACGCAAGGACGTCCAGCGACAGCCGGCCGACGGTGACCAAAAATCCTGCAACTAGCCCCACCGATCGCCTGTCCGTCGAGTCGGCACGTGGCTTGATCAGGCGCGCAGGTCCGGATAGCCCAGCCTCGAAGGCGTCCCCCTTTGGCTCGGCGTCCCAGGAGCCGCAGGAGCGTCGGCCGTGGGCCAGGAGGGCGAGGTCTGCGGCATCCGGACCGGGTGGCAGGCGCACAACCGTGATGCGCAGTTCGGCCAGTGCTGACGCGATGATGTCCGGCCCAGCGTCGGCAGCGACGTGGGCCGCGACCATGCGGTGGGCGCTCGCCACCGGCGAGGAGCGCGTCGAGCCGGACGCGCAGGGGCCGGAGCGTCCGGATCGCGAAGTCGAGGTTAGCCAGATCCAGCGGGATGGTGCGATCGGCGGTGTTCCCCGCGCCACGCGGCGAAATCAGAACGGAGGTTCGTCGGCAGGCGCCGAGGTGGCGTCGTTGGCCCACTGGTCGCCGGACGTGCCGCCTCCGCCACCGGTGCCACGGCTGACCTTGTTCACCTTGGCGGTGGCGTAGCGCAGCGACGGGCCGATCTCATCGACCTCGAGCTCGACGACAGTGCGCTTCTCGCCTTCCTTGGTCTCGAAAGACCGCTGCTTGAGGCGCCCCTGCACGACGACACGCGCGCCGCGCGTCAGCGACTCGGCGACGTTCTCGGCCGCCTGGCGCCAGATGTTGCAGCGCAGGAACAGGGCCTCGCCGTCCTTCCACTCACCGGACTGCTTGTCCAGCGTGCGCGGGGTGGACGCGACAGTGAAGTTCGCGACCGCCGCACCGGAAGGAGTGAAGCGCAGCTCCGGGTCGGACGTGAGGTTGCCGATCACGGTGATGACGGTGTCTCCGGCCATGGGATCTCTCCTGATTCTATCAAGACACGTGTCGGTGTCCTGTGTGGTCGGTGGTTGTGGTGCGTGAACACGCGTCCCGCAGCGGGCCGGGACGGGCGAGGTGCAAGGCTCGGCGCTTGCGACGACCGCGTCAGCGGTTTGCCTTGACCCGCCCAGCCAGGTCTGCTGACGTGCTGCGAGTTCTCGTTCCACCACCGGCCAGCAACAACGACAGTAGTTGCGAGACAGGGAGATGTCTGGGAAGGACACCGGGGTGTTTCGCCGAGACCGGCTCAATCCGGCGACGGGGCATCGTGCCGGTCGGGCGTCCGCACGAGGTGATCACCGTTTCAGCCCCAGCGCTACTGATCAGGGCCTGCGGGACCGAGGACTGCGGCTACCACAGCCGCGCTGTCGAACGATGGCACGGCCCAGCTCGAATCAGAGAGCTGATCGGCTGCTCGATGCAGTGCGCTGCCTGGGGCAAGGTCAAGTGCTTCGGCGATCGAGCGCAATCGCTGTGCCGCAGTGGCTTCGAGACTGAGCACGTTCCATTTCCTCGCCAGGTCCAGTCCGGCGGCGGTGAGCTGAACGTAGCGACGCGGCGTGCCATAGGCGCCCCGTTCCTCACGTGTCCGCTGGGCGAAGCCTCGTTTGGTGAGAGTGTTGAGTGCCCCGTAGACGGAGGCGGACCGAAGCCCCGTTTCGCGGGCGATCTTCTCGCCGTAGGACTCGTGGTCTGGGGCGTGTGCGAGTGAGCGGACGATGAACTGCATCGAGATCGAGCGGTTGATTCCCGGCACGGTATGCCCTTTCCGTGGTTGCAGTGTGGGTGTGAACCGGCGTGCGCTGGCTACGAGGTGACAGCCGCGGCGTGCAGGGCCAGAAAGTCCTCAGCGGACATCGTGGGAACCCCGAGTTCGTTCGCTTTGGCGAGCTTGCTGCGGGCCGAGGAGCCAGCTCCGACGATGAGCAGGTCCGTCTTGGGCGTGACCGAGCCGGACGCGGTGGCACCGAGTCGTTCGGCGGCTTCCTGTGCCTGGGTCCGCGTCATGTTCGGGATCGCTCCGGTGATCACGACGCGCTTCCCCGCCAGCGATCCGTCCGCCACCGCCGGTGTGGTGTCGTGGACGGTCGCGATGCCCACAGCGATCAGCCGGTCGATGACTTCGTCGGCTTCGTGCAGGCCCGCGCTGATCCAGCACGCGGTCACCGTGCCGATGCCGTTGACTGCGGCGAGATCATCGGTGGTGGCAGCGCGCAGCGCGTCGAGCGTTCCGAAGTGCTGAGCCAGCGTGGGGCCCATACGGCGTCCGGTCCCGCGGATCCCGAGCGAGGTGATGTGTCGAGCCAGTGGTCGTTCCTTCGCCGCGGCGATGCCGGCGACCAGTTTGGCCGCGGTGGTCCTGCCGATGCGGCGCCCGACCGTGGTGCCGGGGCGCACGTACGATGCCTCGGCGATCCGGTCGGATGTCAGCGTGTACAGGTCGGCTAGGTCCCGGACGAGGTCGGCTTCCACGAGCGCGGCCGCGACCTCCTCCCCCAGTCCGTCGATGTCGAGGACGTCGCGGCTGGCGGCGTAGGTCAGCAAGGACACCAGCGAACAGGCCGGCGTGGTGCAGCGCCAGAGCTGCCCAGAGCGTTCCCAGGGCTGATCGCATTGCGGGCACCCGGCGGGCGGGATCCAGGGCACCACATCCTCCGGCTGCTCACCAGCGGCCGCGGTGACCCTGGGAATCACGTCGCCCGCGCGGACGACCGCAACGCGGGAACCGACACCAAGCCCCTGCTGAGCGATCCAGTCCACGTTGTGCAGGCTCGCGTAGCGGATCGTGGTCCCTGCCACCGTCACCGGGTCGATGACCGCCCGGAAGCCGGCGCGGCCGGTCCTGCCGACGGAGACATGGATCTCTCGCAGGATCGAGTAGGCGGTGTCTGGGGCCCACTTGTACGCCACGGCCCAGCGTGGCGCGCTGCTGTGGCTGCCCATCCGGGTGCGGACAACACGCGAGTCGGCCTTGATCACGGCCCCGTCGACCGGGAACCCGAGGCGTGGCCGCAGCTTCTCGAGCGCGTCGACGGCACGCTGCAGGTCCTCGGCACGGCGGCCGTAGGTCAGGGTGCCCGCGGGAAGCGCCCCGGCTGTGAGCATGGTCGCGGTGGTGATCCCGGACAAGCGGGTGTGGGCCATGCGTTCCAGGTGGCTGTCGACGTCCTCGAGGCCGTCACCGCTGATGGCGTAGGCGGCGAAGCTCATCGGCACGCTGTAAGTACGTTCGACCTTGCGGATCGAACCGGCGACCGCGTTACGCGGGTTGACAAACGGCGCCTTGCCGGCGGCGACACGAGCGTCGTTGGCGGCCTCGAAGTCGGCGTTGGTCATGAAGATCTCGCCGCGAACCGACCCGCTCCACGCATTCGGGAGGCTCACGGGCAGCCCGGCGACGCCGGGTTCACGGGTGACCTGGTGGGTGATGTCATCGCCTGCTGCGCCGTCTCCGCGGCTCACCGCGCGCACCAAGCGGCCGTCACGGTAGTCGACGTGGCAGGCCATGCCGTCGAACTTGGCCTCGACCACCGCCGTGCACGTGCTCAGCGTGTTCGTGAACTGCTCGAGTTCGGCGGCGGTGGTGATCTTGTCGAGGCTGAGCATCGGCGTCTCGTGCCGCACCGCTCCGCCCGATGCACCGGCGGCGACCGCGGTCGAGACACCGCGATCGTCCCACTGCGGATTCACCTCCATGCTCGCGGTGATGCGTGCGATCAGGTGGTCGTAGTCGCCGTCCGGCATGGTCAGTGTCTCGCCACCGAAGTAGGCCTTCGCGGCGGCGTGTGCTCGCCCGACGGCCTGCTCGAATTCGGTAAGACCGTCGAACGGGGTCGCTGATGCGGGGACGGAGTCCATGAGTACGTGCTCCTCGCTGGTGGTGACGTGGACCATGCGGGACAGCACGACGCGCCCGGCCCCGAGGGGCTCGGCGTTTGAGCCGACGCCCCGGATCGGGGGCCGGGCGCGTCGTGCTTCAGTCGCAGGGGCGCGTCACCAGCCGCGAGTCACGCTGTCTCGGATGTCACCGGGAGATAGGGCCAGGAGTCGGAGAGGCCCAGCTTCTGCAAGGCCGCGGGAAACAGGGGGAACAGCCGCGGGCTGTTCGCCGCGCACGGAACAGGGGTCCAGCCGACCGCAGTGATCTCCCAGCCAGTTTCGGCGCGGAGGCCGCGGGCGAAGCGGGAGAGCGCGCCGGCCAGCAGCGAGATCCCGGCGACCTCGGGACCGGCGGACAACTCAAGCCCGACCTCAAACCCGCCTTGCGGCAGAGAGCTGACCTGCATGATGGGCACCAAGGTTCGGTAGATGTACTCCTCCAGCAGAAGACGTGACCGCAATTCATCACGAAGCGACTGCACCTCGTCCAGGTACCGCGACGCGGGGTGTGCCTGGTCGATGGGCTGCTCGTTCCAGTCGGCCGCCGACGCCCGTTGCGGGTGATCAGGTGCGGCGCCCGCGAATGAGAACGCTTGGTCTGCGGACAGAGCACCTGTCTGAAGCGAATGTCCGGTCGCGAGGTCGCCGGGTACGTAGTTGACGATGTGCAGTTCGTCGACGTTCTGCTCGTCTCGACGCACCCACGTTCGCGCCGTGGTGACCTCGATGTAGTCGGCTCCAGGCGACCACGGGTGGATCCGGCGAGTCGCTGACTCCGGCAGCCGCAGCACCGCATGCACGGTCGGTCGCGACAACTCGGGGTCGAGCCGGTCATTCAAGCGCGCGGCCAGGGCACCGGGGACGTGGACAGGAAGTCCGCGACGCTGCGCGTACTTACGCAGCCGGTATTCCAACCTGGCGGGCGGCTCCGGCCACCCGAGGGATCGGCCGCAGCGGTCGTACACGAACTCGTCAACGGAGTCCCAGATGTTAAGCGCGGCGCCGATCGACCGTGCAGTCGCATCCGCAACATAAAAGGAACAACGCGCGGTGACGTTCGCAAGGTTCACGAAGTTCTCCCTCTGGGGCAAGTGAAGTGGGACGCAAGTCCAACCAGCGGGCGCGCAGGGGGCAGGCAAACGCTTTTCTTGCCTGCCCCCTGCGCGTCTGCTGTGGTCGCCGAGTACCGCAATCGCTTCCAGGGGCAGAACGCGGGATTCCTAGTGGGCATCGCCGACCGACCACTAACCTCGGCTCAACGCTGCGAGGCGCGATTTAATCGATGTCGATCACATCGGTTGAAAACCCGCTTCGGCATGAACAAGCGCCCACGACCACGGCTGCGCGGGACGTCGAGCGATGCTCACGGCCAGGATCACTGACGCGGTGCAGGGCCGGACTTGTGGAAACCATTTCAGTCCGGTAGCTCTCCGTGCGGGTGGTGGTCGGACCGCCCGGCGAGGGCGGCCCGACCACTAGTGCCACCGGAGAAACCCCACGTCGTGGTCTTACTTGCTGTCGTTGAGTAGTCCGAGGCGCGTGGCGATCACGATCGCTTCTGCGTTGCTGCTCGCGTTTAGTTTCTCGGGTGCTCGGCGTGTCAGGGTTTTGATGGTGTTATCGGTACGGCTGGTCAGGAAGCCGACACGCTTTTCCGTAAGTCCTTCGGCGAGCATAGATAGGACCTCTGCTTCCGCTCCCGTCAGTTTTGCCGGCTCCGGCTTTGGACCCTTGAGTAAACCGAGTTCAAGGGCTTTGCTCACTGCTTCCACTCGGGTACTTGCGCCCAACTTCTTCAGAAGGGTTTTCACCTGTTTGTCAACGGTGTGCCTGGATAGCCCGAGTTCATTGGCTGCCTTCTGGTTGGTGCACCCCTCGGCGATCTTCTCAAGGACTTTGCGCTCCGCAGGATAGATAACGATCTGAGCCATCTCGGTGTGCGCTCCCTCGTCGGCAGTGTGTGTACGCGTCGGCAGGAGCGGGCCGCCGGTTCGGGCGGGCCATGTGCTGAACGTGACGGTGCTCGGGAAAGCCCGCCCGAGCCGGTGGTCTGCTGTGCTGAGAGCGCCGCACGCGGCGAGAGGAACGAGCACCGGAAGGGCAACAGGTGCTGGGGAACCGGGCGGGTGAGGCGTGGCAAACTGTGGCCCTGCAACCCGCAAGCGCTCCGGGGAGAGGAAGTGCTCGATGTGGCCATTCAGGCGTAAGTCGATCGTCCTCGGCTGGGGCGCCTGTCTGTGGAGCGTTCAGTCACCGGAGCTTGCTCGTGATGACGACACGGGACTTCCGCTGGCGGAGTGGGCGACTGCGACGTGGATCGCCTGGGAGGCAGGGAGCAGGGCGTTCCGGGACAATCTGGATGACCCGCGCGACCTGTGCCCGGCCTGCTACCACGTCCTGCAGGCGGAGTCACAGGCTTTCGTGGCCAACCAGCAGTCGAAAGCCGCCGCACGCAGGCGTTGGGTGTGCCGCGTAGTCGATGCCGAACAGAGGCTTGCGTGCCTGGGCCCCTGCCGATGCGAGCACCGGCTCACTCCCGGACAAGCAGCCTCAGATGCGGCGAAAGTCCTGGCGAGATACAAGCTTTAGCGGACGGGCCCCACATGCGCAGTGGACTGCGATGCCGCCGCAATCCGGGCACGAAAAATTCGCTGGCCCATGGAGGACGACGTGCCGTTTCTTCTCGTCTCAGTGCCTGCGAACTCGTTCCGCAGCAAGGGATCTAGTCGACGTCATGACCCGAACCCTGCCTGCCCGGGCGGATCACCTCGCTGGAACAGCGGCTCGCCGCCTGGGAACACGAGCTGCTTCTGCGCGCAATCTCGCGGCGCACCCAGCGGATCGACCTCATCCTCCGGCAGATCCTGCGCCACCTCAGGCTGTTTGGCGTCTCCGAGCACGCTGTCGACATCGCGGTGGAACGCGGCCTCGACACCCGGCCGGATGATCAGGACGAACGGTCACTCGTCGGGGGCTGAAGACGCGGAGCAAGTCGAGGACGGCAGACCTGCGCATCGGGTGATCTGATCGAACAGGTCGAGCAGGCCGGCGCACGTTCGGCGCCCGCCCGGTCAGAAGCGGGCCAACGCGTCACGCATCGCGCTCTCCGGCACGCCCAGCCGTGCTGCCAGGGATTCCGGTGTGCCGCCGCAGGCGACGGCTTCGCGTGCCAGCAGCGTCTCCTGCCTGTCCAGCGCTCCGGGATCGAGCTCGCCCGGGTTGGCGCGGTCGAGGGTGAGCAGACGCAACGCGTCGACGACGTCATTCAACGCGACGTCGCCGCGGGTGGGTCTTCGCTCGCCGAGGACGTTGAGCAGCGGCGGGATGTCGGGGTGCGTCGCGCAGACCACGACGGCGCTGGAGTATGCGCTGGGGTCGACGAAGGGCACGCTGCCGTGGAAGCGGGCAAGCCGACCAGTGATCGACGCGCGTTCGCTTGCCAGGGCCGGCTCCCACTCGCGATGCCCGGCCGGTGTCGGGGCAGGCCCGAGCAGAGCATCCATGTTCTCGGGCGCGCCGAGCCACGCCAGGGTCTCGTCGGTGACGAGGGTGGCGACCATGTCCGCTGAGCAGTCGTCCTGCCAGGGCACGTCGGTCCCCTCGAACACGCCATTGAGCAGGACCCGGGGCTCTCCGTCTTCGCCCTCGAATGAGGTAACCGCGTCCACCTGGACGAGAGCACCGTCCTCGGGCCGCTCGATCAGGCTCCCGATGGGGAGCGCGCCGACCGTCGATTCCTCGCTGCCAGGCGTTGATTCAATCGATATCGATTGAGTTGAGGGTACGCCTGATGCTGATGCCACCTGTGGATCATTTGCTGCTGTGAGGGCCAGGCTGCGCAGTGGAGGTGATCGCGCGGATGACCGCAGCGTGGAGAAGTTCAGTGAGTGTCGCCTCTTGGTGGGTGCCGAGCCTTTCCCAGTAGCAGGCTCGCTCGAGGTGAAGGCGAAACGCGCCTGGGATTCGGATGCGGATTCTGTGGCCAGCAGCCGAGGTCGGTGTGTGTCGCACCGACTCCAGGCTTTCGACCTGGGAGGGTCTGTGTGGCAGTGCCGCGTAGGGCTTGGTCCATCCTCGAGCTTCGAGCTCGGCGTTGATGGCCGGCAAGATGAACCCCTCGGTGGTGACGACCAGTTCGCCTGTCTCCACCGCCTGGTGATAGTCCCGCTCGCAGCGCGCAAGAGCCCGCTTGCGGGTGACCGGGTCCCTGATGGCCTTCAGCGTCTCCTTCCGCTGACGCCACCACCTGCGAGCCCGTTCCCGTTCGGCTACCAACAAGGCGCACAGGGCGTCGTGCTGCTCATGAGCGAGGCCGATTGTTGCCGTAGTGACGCCGATGACGCGATCTAGCGCAGCGCGCATGACGTCGCCGGCGGTCAGAATCTCGGCGCGCAGCTCGTCGCGGTAGCGCGCGGCCAGCGCGTCAGGTTCTTCGCCTGGCCGACCATCTGGCAGATCCGGCGAGTCTCCATAGGTTTCGTAGAACGCCTCGAGCTGATTCACCAGGTCGATCTGCTCGTGGTAGCACGCCCGTTGCAGTCTGTCGTGCAGTTTGTCGTCCAGTCGCACAGCGATCTGATGCCTGCGGTCGCCATGCACCGCGGTGGAGCCCCAGCGCCGGCCACCACCCCGGGCGAGCAGCGGAAGCGGCTCGTACGGGCCGCCCCAGCCGAGCGCGTCCAGCTCAGCCTCGACGGCCGGAGCGATCAGCGCGTCGTGCGTGATGATCAGGCGGCCAGCCGAGATCTCGTCGTCGAGCTCCTTCTTCAGCTGGGCTCGCAGCTTGGTTCGCGCCGACGGGCTCTTGAGCTTCGCGATCTCCGCTTTCCTTGGAGCTTTCCATTGGCTGATGCGGAGTTGCTCCGCGCGCATCAGTTCCTTCAACGCGACGCGCTGATCGTGTAGCGGTACGAAGCTCTGCGTGCACATGATTTAAACGATATCGACTAAATTGCCGTCCCACCACGATGGCGCGCTACCAGAACACACCTATCCGCTGGCCTGACGGGCGTCCTCGGACTGGGGACCGGGGCGTTCCGGATCGAGGGCCTGCCGGGGCAGCTGGTTGAGGATCGCACCGTCGGTGCGCTGCATGATGGTCGCGATGACCGAGATGAGCGTGGAGGGATCCCTAGTCGACTCGGGTCCTTCGAACTGCGACTTCACGCGCTCGACAGGGACATCGAGAGCTGTAGCTATGCCCTCCACGACCTGCAGCGCCGGAACGGTGGGGTCGGCCGCGGTCCAGGCGGCGTGCAGCGCGGCCCGGAGTTCATCGGTCCACGGGTGGTAGGACCGTGTGGGTTTGCCGTAGCCACGCCGGCGTGGTTTGCGAGTCGTCGACCGCTGCCCGCTTGGAAAGGCTTCGCTCAGGAGCGGCCCCAGGTGTTCCAACGCGCTCCGGCTGGCAACTATGTGGCCTTCGGCGGTGACCTCGGCATCGGCGCCAGCGCCGAGCAGGTCGATGATGACCGTGTCGGTCCGGACAGGATCGGCACTGATCGTCAGGACATAGCGGTATCCGTCGACCTCGACCTCGTGGATGGACTGGAACTGGCTGCTATTACTGACCGGTGTGCTGGACATTTTGGGCGGGTCTCCTACTGGGGCTTGGGAAGGGTTGGCGTGTCTCGGTTCAGGGCGGGCAGCCCCGGAGCCTGGCGATGGCAGGCGCAGGTGGCCGGCGGCAAGAACGGACGTAGGCCCAGGTTGCTCCGGCACCTTTGCCGCCGACTACCGAGTCTGCTTCGCTCGGCTTCCGGGCTCCTCGCCCGACAGCCCTGGGCATTCCGCTCCCCCGTGCCGCCTACGCCTGGCCGCGCCGGCGTCCTGCGGATAGGTGGCCGCCCGCCGCCGTTCCACTAGAGCCGGGACCCGGATCGTGGCGCGATCCAGCCTCAACCAGTGACTACACGCTAAAAGACACGTGTGCTTTAGACTGTTCTCATGCGAGGGCAGGCGAGTTTCGATCGTGTGGCGATGAAGTCCATCCGTACGACCTTTCCCCGTTCCGACCGCGACCGGCCGGGACTGTCGCTGGACGAGCTTGCTAACCGTGTAGGGACATCTCGTCGTCAGCTCATCAGGTACGAGAAGGGCGAGGCGACGCCCGAGCCGGCACGTATTGCTGCGTTGGCCGCTGCCTTGGAGTGCGAGATTCGTGAACTGAGCGGCGCGACGGACGGCAACACTCTCAGGACGCTTCGATTGAACGCGAGGTCGACCTGCGGAAAGGTGACTCAGGTGCCGACAGCAGCCGTCGAGGTTGTCTGCGTGCACTGCGGCCTGCACCCACCCGGGCCGGCCGCGTTACTCGACCCCGAATTTAGCAGCGTCGCCAAGCATGTCCGATATGGCCACACTCTCAAAATGCAGGCGACACTCTCGGAGGCGCAGACGCGCAACGCCTCTCGTGGCAGGGTTGCCCCGTTCATGCTCCCGTCTGGCGACTGACTAATATGACGGATTCTTCTCTGCTGGATAAGTTTCCTGCCACACGCCGCGATAATTTGCTGCGCCGCTACGCGGTCAAGTGGGGTTTCGATCCGGATCAGGTCGAGCAAGTTGTTCAGGCCGGCGCCGATCAGCCGTGCAACTCTACGATCGAGCGCTACCGGATGTTACGGCGATCCTGGCAGACGATGGCCGCTATCACCTAGTCACAAACGGAAAACCTGGTTGCGCTGACACGAAGGCCCGCAAATCGCAGCGAAGCTACCGCCACACCATGACCTGCCACTGGTGGGTCATGGACGGGGTACGTCGATTTGGCAACTCGATTCCGATGGACGCTGAAAGATTCGAGTTTCGCGTGGCCTGGGTCGTTGAACTCGGCACCGAACGGATGCTGGCTGGCTCAGTGCCTCCGCACCTGAGATGCCCACTTCCGGTTTCGACGATGTGGCCACGATATCTGGGCGGCGATACGCCGATATCACGGATCCGTACCCGGCTCATCGCCGTGTTCGGTGAGGCTTGCGCAATTTGCGGCCGCGCTGCGCAATATGTTGATCACGATCACGACTCCGGGCTTGTCCGCGGAATGCTCTGTGAGTTTTGCAATGTTTCCGTCGAATGGTGCCCGCACCTTTCCGGGTGTGCCTTCGCCGACTACCTCGCTTCTCCGCCTGCTCACGCGCTGGCTATCCGCTACCCGAACCGTGGCCGCCGGCGTCCGGCGCCGTTGCCTACTCCCCCAGAAGGCGTGGCCCGTCGTGCCCAAGTCGAAGAGGCTGAGAAGCGCGCTCGGCAACAGTCATAGAGGGCTGATGGCGGCGCGTGCTCTCCATCGCATGCACCCGTGCCGATGTGGGCACCGGTGCGAAGGTCGTCTTCGTGCCCCCGACGCCACGGCCGGGTACACAACCGATGATCTCAGCGGGTCGCCTGATCGCGCTGCTGTCGCAAATCGACGCCCGGAACGGAGCCGTCACGGTGGCGACTCGCGACTCCTGTGCCGGTCTCCCAAATTTCGCCGTGGGTGGGTTCGGGCTTGTTGCTCGGCAAGCATCCGCGAGTGGCTGGGTTCCCGACCGGCGCCGATGTACGGCGCCGGTCGGGAACCTCAAGCAGGCCACGCTGAGACGGAAGCGCGGGTACCACCGTTCAGCCAGGCGGTCACGAGCGGCCGGGAAGAGCCAGCAGCCCAAGGTGCTGCGGGCAGTAGTTGTGGATTGCGGCCACGATGATCACGCTGGCCTCATCGGGGTAGAAGTTGCCGGCCAGCGGCCTCACTGCAGACGGCACGCTCTTGCTCTTGTCCAGTGCCACGCAGGCGGCCCTGCCGGGGCGCGTGTAGTCGACGGCCGGGGCGGGCGTCCTCAGCTCGACGTCGGCGTTGCGCAGCTCGGTGAGGTACAGGACGTCGGGAACGGTCAGGTCCGGACCTGGCTCCGGCTTGGGTGACAGCAGCGAACAGCCGGACAGGACGATGCTGGACACCGCGGTTGCGGCCGCGACAGTGAGAGCTCGTGAACGAAAGGGCACCTGGTGCCTCCTGGGGTGTTGGCGGTGCGTGGACGGGCACACGTCCAGCGGAGCGACCCAGGACTTGCAAGGCTCGGCGCAGCCGACCGCGTAGCGGCAGTCGGCCTTGCCTGTCCTGGGTGGTTCTGCAGCCCTTCGGGCGTCCACGCGGCCGGTGCCGCAGGCGGCGCCTGTCGTGATCAGGTCACGTGCCCCGTCGCGCCGCGGCCGCGGCCTCGCTGCGCAGACGGCGAACAACGGCGGATGGGCTACGCAAGGCGTCCTGGAAGAACCGGAGGTCGGCGATCCACGCGTCCTTGTAGTCTCCGCAGTCGACGCGGGTCCGGGAAGCGGGATCGACATAACTGCGGTGGCCTCGACAACGGTCACAGAGGGCGCGCCAGAATCTGCACGCCGGCGAGGACGCGTACCAGCCCTCGCTGGAGCAGCCTGGGCACTGGCACTGATGCCCCGCTGGCGGGGGCGTTCGCGGCAGCGGACCGCAGTAGTTGGTGGAGCGTGGGGTCGAAGAACTGGGCGTGGGTCGAGCCTCCGAAGCTGATCTGCCGTTCGAAGTGGTCCTTGGCCAACTCGGTGGCCGGCGGGGTGAACACGGCTTCGCTCTTTTCGGCGGAGACGGGCAGCCGGACACATCCGGCTGACGTGATGAGGCGGGTGGTCGACGAGGTGCACAAGTTCACGAGGCGCCATAGTGCGAGGCGGCGCCCCGGCCCCGGGGGTCGCCGGGTCCAGGGCGCTTCTGCGGTCAGTCCCACCAGATGCCGATCCGATAGGGGTGCTCGCCGGGCTTGCCGACCACCGGGTACTCGGTGACGGGGTTCTGCTGCACCGTGATCTCGTCGGCGCGCATCCGGCGGGCCCAGTCGATGACACGACTGGCGTAGTCCTGCCGCTGCTCGGCGGTGTACTTCTCCTCGGAGCCGACGGAGGTGTTGGTTGGTTCCATCTTGCGACGCCCGGGGTTGCCGATATCGCTGCGCCCGCGGCCGGATCTGGCGACACGACTGTGCACGCCTGGTGGTGCTGCTCTGGCTTTACAGCCTTGGGCAGTAAGTGTGGATCCTCGTCCGTGCTACGAACGTTGCCGCTCGGCCGCGCAGGCTATTGCTTCCGCAGCCAGGGTGTCCGCAAGCCGTCGGAGTGTGACGAACCCGGGATCGGGATGGGCATCGGTGCCATTGCCGCAGTGGGGGACGTGGTGCTGTGCCATTTCGACGCGTCTTTGCTGACGAGGCGCGTCCACTTTTGGTTCGAGTTCTGTACATCTGCGTGCGCTGAGGACCGGTCCGCGTGCAATTTGTGCTCGATTGTGACCCGGTAGGTGTCGGGAACGGCAGAGTCGCCGGTCTCGCGCCGGTATCGGTAAAATCGAATCACGCCATAGCGGTCGTCGGATTCTTCTGAGACCTCGTAGTAGCAGCGGGCTCCGTAGGGCAACGGAGTGTTCGGTTTGGGCATTGGTTCCTCCTGGCCGGTGCAGGTGCGAAAGGACCGGTGAAGACCGCGGGAATGACCGCTCCGATTCGGCGCACCGGTTAAAGGCGGTATCACGACCGGCATCGCAGGAGCGACTCGGCGTTGGTGCCTGTCCAGTCCATCCGCAATTCAGACGATCGGCAGTTCATACGTGCGCGTTCCCGTGTGCCGGACAGGTAGGGACGCTGAGGAACGTCCGCGTCCACGGTCGCCGGCTGGATTCGCTGGAGCAGTCGACGCCGCGCCGGAGCGAGCGTGGATTCCCGGTCAGCAACGCTGTGCCGCGGAGCCGCTGGGGAGCCCTACGTCGTCAGGGTGCAACGAATCCGTGGAACGCGTATCGGACCGCGATGACCGAGGCGTCGTCTCCTAGGACTGGTGAAGCCCAGTTCTGCCGGGAGCTCCACTTCACGACCCGGTCAACGCAACGCACGGTTGCCGAGCCCGGCTGCGTGAGCTGACGCATCGGCAGCTGCCCCGTCGGCATCACCCGTAGCGACGCTGGGATCGGATCCCGCTTGAGCTTGGGGTCTCCACCCGCAGTTCGTCTGATGTCAGCACTGATGTGGCGTCAGTACACGATCTCGATCAACCACACCTCAGGGTCACTGGTTTTGACGAAGACAACCTCGACGACGCCCAGAGTTTCAGCTGCCCAGTTTGCAATGTCAGGTCCGGGTTCTGCCGAGGTTGCAGCTATTGTCGCCTCAGCGGCATAGCCGATCCCGTCGTGTTCGGCCCCTATCACCCATTCGCTGGGTTTTCCCGCGTGCGTCCGGTTGACTCGCAGGTCCCATCCCGACGGGATGGTCTCCGGATTTTGTTCGCTCATGGGTGTCGATCCTCCGCTGGATGGTCACTGTCCCGTGCCCGGGCAGCCGTCGTGATGCTACGCATACCTTGACCAGTACCTCTTGGTGCTGCGGAACACTGAGAGATTGGCTGTCCAGGCTTTGGTGTCTCGCCTTCGGTCATCACCCTCCTGCAGGGCCGGGGTTGTCGGTCGGCGCGCGGGTTGCTTCTTGCTCGATCGCGGCGATTGCCTGGTCCAGATCTTCCAGGTAGAAGCCCTTGGGGTTCTTACCAGGGGCAAGGTTTGTATCTCGGCTTCGGTCGATCAGGCCGCGGGAGGCACTGCGGAGCTCGCCAAGCAGGTTCTTCTTGTCGACGGCGAATCCTCTTTGCCGAAGGCGCGGAAGTAGTTCCTCTCCGGATGCCCGTTCCGGGCGGCGTCCCTCCGAGCTGGAGATCGCGAGGATGGCCGAGCGGACTGCCAGTAGAAGCGCAGGCGTCTCGTCATGGTCGTCCGCATCGAGGATCTCGGTGCGCGCAGCCGTGAGGTGTGGGCGGTACGGAGCCCGTTCGCTGGCGCGCCGTACGGCTGCCAGGCGGCCGAGGCGGTAGAAGCGCACGAGGATCGGGATGGTTTCGACGTCGACGACGAACGCTTTACCGGCGTCATGGGGAGAGGTTTGCGTTGCTTGCCGGAAGAGGTGCGGTCGGACGCCGAGCTCGCGGAGGTGTTTGGGCAGGCCCTGTGCGTCTTCGGCGGACATGCCGAGGAAGACCTTGATGTGGACCTGACTCGCGAGGCGGGAGGTGCCCATCATGTCATTGACAGCGCGTTGGTTGGCCAGGACGACCCACACTCCTGCTTTTGCCCCGTAGGTCACGATGAACTCGACGAGGACTCTGAGGGTGTCGATCGCTGCGACCATCCCGTATTCGTCGATGACGACAACGTGACCGGGGCCGTCGACTGCGGGGTCAAAGTTCCGGGAGCCGAGGTTGGCGGTGTTGTGCCGGACCAGCCTGACCGCTGCGGCCAGAATCTTCTCCGCTTTGTCGATGTTCGGCCCGAACGCGTGGTCGCGCATCGAGGCCTTCCAGGACTTCAGGTCCGGACCATCGCTGAGATCGATCCCGACGATGTCGACGTCTTGGTCTGCGGTCAAGGCGTCAAGGAAGTCATGAAGTACACCGGACTTACCTGAGCCGGTGCGCCCGATGATCAGGACGTGTCGTGCGAACAGCTCGAGGATGAGTCGACCACCGTCGAAGCGTGTGGCGATCGCTACCTGGTCACGTACCGAGCCGAACGTGCGTTCAGGCGCGTCGATGGGTTCGGTGAGGAGGTCCTTCATGACGATGCGTAGCACCATGACCCGGGCGGCTTGCGGAACGCGTGAGAAGACCAGTCCGCCTGCGGGAGTGTTGAGATGCCGTTCGAGCGCTTCGAGTTTCGGCTCGGTGATGCCGTCGAGAAGTTGCAACGTGACCGTCCATCCCCAACCTCCGGGCTCGGCGCGGACACCTCCCTCGCTGACCTCAGCGCGAATCTTGCTGTTGACGAACGCGTCGCTGAGTGTGCGGGCCACTCCCCGAGCTGAGTCGCTGAGCGCGAGCCCACGAGGCATTTCGTGCTGTGCCTCTGCGTCTGCGGTCTCCTGGCGCGGGGGCCGGCCGACTAGGGCCAGCAGCGGCACGGTAACCACCATGATGGTGGCAAGCGCCCATGACGGGGTCGCGAGCCACAGCTCAGACCCCCAGTATTTGACAGCGAAGTATGCCGCGGCGGCGATGATGAGACTGAAGGCGACCGCGTTGCGGCGATCCCGCCGCAACTTCATCCGGGCCTGATGGGCTTTGTCCGGCACGTTGGCGTCGACCATGGCGTTGATGTGATCGACGGTTTCCGGTTGCCACAGCGCTCGCCAGAGTCCACGCACGGTGATGCCGATGCCTCTTAATGTCCACCATGAGGTCGCTGCGGCCAGGCGTGCCGCTGAACGTGCGAGGCGGCGCCGGCGAGCGCGGCGTTCTCCTTGCTGCACGACCTCCGCTCCTGGCTGCGCCCGCCTGGTACGCAGCGTGGTGGCAACTCGACGCCGAACGCGGTCGAACGGGCCGGGCTTGGGCGGCGCAGCGTCGGGGGCCTTGATGCCGATCGGGGAGTCGTCCTCATTCCCGCCGTCCGCAGGAGGGTGCGAGATGGTCTTGTCGTTCGTGGACGCTTGTAGGTCCGGAGAGTGATCCGGGGTTTGCTCCACGTAGGCACCGTCGCCACCGGCGGGAACGATCGCCCGCCGGGCTGTGTCGCGTTGTGCTGCTGTGGACTGATTTGCGCTGTCGTTCATCGTGCCTCGGTTCGGCGTGGCGGGTCTGGGTGGCCTAGCGGAGTACGGCCACCGAGGACACGGCGTGGCAGGACCTGGCCGCCACTGATCGCGGTCAGTGCTGCCGGCAGTCGGTAGGTCAGGTCCTGCCACACCGTGCCGCGCTGGTTGTGCTTGGCTCCGGAACCTCAGAGCCGCCGCGCCCATCTCCGGCGATCGAGTCCGTGTCGGGTTGATTCAAGGCGGTTGATCGGCTCATTGAGCGGCAGGTCGTCGCTCGCTGCCCGCGCCCTGAGTTCGATCGGATGACGCGTTAATCTCGTCTCGCAGGATCCGCGCACGTTTCGGGCTGCATCGAAGTCCTTTCTGGAGCCAGATGGCCTTTACCTCGGCAGGAGCCCATCCTTTGCTCTCGACCAGATCGTGTGCTTCGACGCGTAGTTGATCCAAAGTGCGGAACGACGATGCGGTGCGCGGTTCTCGATCGTGACGCTGATGCTGCGCTCCGCTATTGCGCTCGATCGGCTCCCCGTACGGATCATCGCCGTCACGCCGACGTTCGACGTGTCCGATCGTCTCGTCGACACCTTCGACGTGCAGTTGGTCCTGATGCGCGTGATCTGGCTTGCGCTGACTCACCGGCCGATCGGTCGCGAGTCCCGGCGAGGCGCCCTTCACGGGGTGACGATCGCTCGCGTCGTTCTCCCGCACGATCACTGACCTCGTCCGCGGTTTTCGCAGCCGACCGCTTCGCGGGAATCGCCAGTGGAGCCACCTCACCTTCCCGTCCGTGTTCAGCACTTCTCGATCATTGAAGGCGAGGTCCAGCCGCTGCACCCGATCACGCGTGATCCGACCAGTATCGATCGGAACGAACTCGATCGAGGTACCACCACCTGGCTCCGACCGTGCCGCCAACGGCAGGTGGATCGGCCGATCGCTTCTGCGTTCGATCGACGCCTCATGCTGATCGATCGACTCCCGGACCGACTTCGCCCACGATCGCATCGTCGATCGGTTCAACCATCGCTGCGCCGCACGTTCCCGAGCGGCGATCGCCAGGGCCTGGCCGACGTCCTCGATCCGATCCCGGACCGCGATCCGGTACGCGCTATAGGTCCATAGCGGGAACAGCACGACCTGATCGATCGGGAACCGCGGCCGGACCGGGCGCACAGGCAGCTTCCCCTCGTCGTGCAGTACGACGCGCTGCTGCCACCATTCGTGGATCTCCCACGCGACCGGCCCGGCCACGGAGAGCGCGGCGAGCAGCACGCCGTTGTGCACCCAGTTGCTGAACGCGGAGAAGGTGATCACTGCCCATCCGACCAGCCGGGCCCGGACTGCGCGGTCGCGGTAGCGGCGCGCGCTTCTAGCGATACTGAACATCCCGAGACCCAGCAGTTCGAGAGCGGTCGCACCGGCCGCAGGAAACGGGTGCGCCAGGTTCAAGACCTCGTGCAGGTACCGGTACTGGCTGTACCAGGCGGTCGCGGCGGCCATCGCTACGAGAAGCAAGATCAGCCGACCGGCGAGAGCCTGCTCGAACCGCTGCCGAAGAGACGCTCGCAGTTCCCGCCGAGCACGCCGTTTGAGGGCCTTCCGCCGCTTCCGGGTCGCCCTCCGGAGGCGAGCG
Organism: Amycolatopsis sp. cmx-4-54; assembly: GCF_046548895.1. Taxonomy (NCBI): domain Bacteria; kingdom Bacillati; phylum Actinomycetota; class Actinomycetes; order Pseudonocardiales; family Pseudonocardiaceae; genus Amycolatopsis; species Amycolatopsis sp. cmx-4-54. Next base: position 215,464 of record NZ_JAEBEJ010000001.1, on the reverse strand, counting down.
GCTCTCTGCTCACGCCGAACCCGGCGGTCGCGGGCGAGTTCACGTGAGAGACGTTCCTTCTCCTTCAGCTCGAGGTCGGCGTTCTTGGCTGCGATCGCGCGCTGCAGGTCTGCGTCTGCGGCGCGGATCTCCGCGTCGACACTGCTTTCGACGGACGCGGCCGAGGTTGTCGACTGGTCGATGCCGGTGGCGCGGCGTGTCGCCGTTTTGGTCCATTTCACTCGTCTGTCCGTTTGTGCAAGAGCTCAACGGCGGGGTTCTCCGATGCCCACCACGTACACCACTTCACGAGTTCTTCCGGTTCACCGGGAGACGCGTAGCCCTGGCTACGGTGCTGCGCGAACGCGGCCGCCAACTGTATGGCTGCGTCCTGCTTTCGGCACACGACTGGGAGCGTTACCCCGACGGGATCTTCCTCGACCGCATAGGTGACATGCCAGGCATGCAGGTCGAGCCGGACAGCTTTGAGCGCGTCGGCGTCGTCGATCTGAACGGCGGGGCGTGGCCAGACGGTCATGTGATCGTCGCCGGCGCGGAAGGCGGGCACTGGGATCCTGAACCGATCGACGATCGGCTCAATCAGGAGATTCGATCGGTAGCCGATCGGCTGCGAGCCCCCGCTGGTCTCGGGTTGTTCATTGCGATCGGTGGTGTTGTCGTCAGGATCGACGATCGGTGATGAACCTGTATCGACGCGATCAGTTTGCTGGATGCGCATCAGATGCACACTCCCGCGTAGCGATCGGCCGCGCGCTTGGCCGACTCGTCGTGCTTTCGGGCGATCTCGTCCGCGATGGATGCGGTGATCCTGTTCGCTGCGTGTCCGAGGCGATCGGCGCCGTCGTCCAGGAGACTCGCGATGTGGGTGAATACGGGGCCTGCGTGCGTCGCTTGGCCGATCAGAAGACCGACCATGGCGCCTGCAGGGCCGGCGACCACGTAGCCGATCACGGCTCCGGTCATCGGGCCGCTCGCCTTCGCTGCGAGGTGCAGCAGGCTGGTTGCCAGGTAGGCGATGACATAGAAGCCAGACCATCGCCAGGAAGGCAGAACCGCCAGCGCTTCACGAACACCGGTGGCCGTCACTTGGTCTCACCACCAGCGTGAAGCTGGTCAAACGGCTGCGATGCGCAAGCATCGACAACGCAGCCGGACAGACTTGTCCGCCCCATCGGAAGCATCCCTGATCGGCACCGGTCTGCCTTTAGGGGAACCTCGCGGTGCGCGAGGTTCATGCCTACTGAGAACATGTCAAACACGGGGACCGTCCTCCTCATCGTGTGTCGGTCTCCTATGCCTCTGGCCTGGGGTTGCGCCCCCAGGCCAGAGGTGCTTGAACGTCAACGGGAGTGATTGTCAACGTCTATGTGCAGCATATACTGTCTCAACTCAGCCGCAGTGGTCAATATGCTGCACAAGTCGTGTTCGGAGAGTCACGTCCATGGCGGGCACCGAAGGAGCTGTCGAGATGGGAAGTGACCTTCGGCGCTCGATTGCCGACGAGCTGCGACGGGCTATCGAGCTCGGCGAATATCCTCCTGGTTCTACGTTGCCTCCAGCCGCGGAACTGGCGACGACATGGGACACCACCCGATGGCTGATCACGAACGTCTACAACGACCTCCAGGAGGAGGGCCTGGTACGCGTCGGCAAACGATCGGGCACAGTCGTGGTCGATCAGCGACGCGAGAATCTGCCCAGGTCGCCAATGGTCTCGCGCGACGTGTCCGGATACCTCTTCGAGTCAGCCCCCTGGAAACAACTGGGGGAACTCGAGCTCATCACAGTGCCAGTGCGCGCAACCATCGCGGACCTGCTCGACCTCAAACTCGGTGACGAGGTGCTGACCAGGGCACATGTCCTCGGATGGCCGATCGATCGCTCAGGTGGCCGGGCGACACCCGATCCGATACAGATCGTCACGAGCACTCTCCCCAATTGGATCGTCGCGCAACTCCCGACTCTGGCCGAGCCCACCACCGCACCTGGCAGCGTGCTCGATCGGATCGAGGAGTCTTTCGGCGGCCCGCTCACGTGGACCGATCTTGTCGGCGCGGAACGCGCAGATCGGGTGGAGGCTCATCGTCTGAACGTGCGGGCCGGATCCCCTGTCCTCCACGTGCACACCATCACCAGGCTGCGCGACGGCCGACCAGTCGAGGTGACGACCCGCAGTGTCAGCGGCGACCGCTTCCGGCTTGGCCCGACTCCGCTCCCCCGTGGCGAGTCCGCTGCCTGGCCACCACACGCTGCACCGTAACCCGAGGTACGAGATTCGGCGAGCTGCCACCTGCCCACTGTGAAGGCACCTCGACGGCCTACCAGCTGTGACGAAATGAAGTGCTGTCCCGGGCTCGAAGGACCAGCTGTCGAAGGAATCGGCCTCAGCAAGCCGGCCAAACGAGCCGCTGAGGTACGCAGGCAAGCAGGACAACACACCTACGAAAGGGCACATGTCGGCACGTCTAGCATCGGCTCCACCAGGGCGTCTTAACGCGTGCTTGAACGCTTAATTGCAGGTAGGGCCATCCTCACCCGCGAGATTCATCGCTTGTGACCGCTTAAGGTTGCTCGCGCGGGGGGTGGCACCGCAGTCACGTTTCGTGGCAGCAACTTTGTGCTAACGCTCCCACTCCAAGCGATGCGGTCGCGGTTCAGCCTGGAGTTCGGATAGCTTGGCAGCGGATGCTGCCGATACCGGCCATGGCCCATGAGGGTTGTCCAGTTTGAGATCGCATCGGTCAATGCCAGGGGAGGCTCGAGCGTGACATCGTACGGGTCACGGAAGGCGTCAAGTCCGCATTTTGAGGGAGGAACCGGCTGGATTGAGGCGTTGAGCGAGTACAACGCCAGGATGAGCCGCGCACTGAAGAGCTCCGCAACCGCAAGCGCCACACCTGACTCGGACGATGACGTCGTCGCTAAGCTGCACGCGTTGATGCCGCACTTGACAGCAGCCATGCTCCGGCGCCTGGCCTCGAGGTTTTCCTCTGCGCACTGACCGGACGCCGTTAGGTCGTATCGGCGCGAACGGGCAAGTTGTCGCCCTTGGTCAACGGTTCACGAAAGACCGGTCCGACGCTCGAAGGTGACCACTCGCGTGCCGCTGGCGCGATGTCTGAAGTGTCAGAGCTTCCGCGGTATCGTTGACGTGTATCAAGTAGCCGAGCTATCACGGCGGGCGGCTCTGCACTCGGCGCACGAAGAAGCTGCTTCGCTTCGGCTAGCGGCAGATCCTGTTCGATGAGGGCCGAGTACAGGTCTAATTGAGCGCTGACGTATTCACGCAGTTGAGGATCATCATCAACCAGCACAGCTCCGGAGACCTCGAAGAATGCCGCGATACCTTGGATCAGAGCCAACGGCGGGTTGGTACGGCCTTTGCGGAGTTTTGAGACATAGGCGTCGCTAACCCCCAGCGCTGCTGCGAGTTCCGTAGCTTTCCACTTACGATGGCGGCCGTCACGTCCTAGTTCGGTGGGATGCCTGACGTGCTCGAAGAGCATGTCGAGGCCCTCCACGAAGGGGTCAGACGTTTCAAGGTCTGGCTGCACGTCGCACTCCACTAGTGGCTGAGGCGGCCAAAGAACTGCGTTGAACAGGCTAGCACCGCCTAGTCAACTGTCATGCAACTTCACCTCCGACGCTCCTGCGTGCGGCCACAGGTCGCCGAACACTCGCGAGGTGTTAAGGACACGGGCGCGGCCCTCTTGCTGACGGCGCGTCCTTCCGTCGGCACCGCTGAAGACCGTGAACCTCAGGAAAAGCTCGGCTGCCGATCGGTACCAGTTGAGCGGGCCTTCAGCCAGACTGCGGCAGGGGGCCGTTTGAGGCCTTGAAGTACCCAACGCCGGCGAACACAGTCGACGGGGCATCGCGTAGTCGCCGCCAGTCCTCGAACGTCGCACCACCGGAGACTATCCGGATTGCTCCAGCCACCACCTCGCGCCTTACCGCGAGCCAAGCGAACCATCGATGACGAACGTCGACGGGCAGTTTCTTCAGCCTCTCCCGCCTGGTCACGCGCCGAGCGGCGCGATCCGCAGCAGACAGCGACCACCACCACCGTTGCTGCAGCAGAACTACATGCGCTCTCCTTCCGGTTGAACTGGAGAGCAGGCGGAGGTATCGCTTCCTGGCCTCAAGGTGAGCTCGCCACCTCGACCGCTCGGCGGCGTGCTGCTTGCGTAAGCGGTCACGGCTGGCGTCACCGCGCACGCCGCGGTAGGGGGCGTACCGCCCAGTGGGGGAATGGGCCTGCGCGGCGGCCCAATCGAGATCGACCTTCAACGCAGGCGTCGGGAGCCAAGCATCGCAGTCCTCGGCCTGACCGCCATAGCGGTGCACTTGCTGTATGAGACCAAGAGCCTTCGCGGCGTCACGCGCTCGCCGAACTGTCTTCGGATCGAGTCCTGCCTGTTCGGACCACTCACGAACCGACATAGATCCCTCGCGGGCCACGATCGCCCGCGCTAGAACTCGAAGAGCGATGCACAACGTCTTCACCCGAACGCCACCGAGCAAGCGCCCGGTGAGCGACGCGGCAGCATAAGCTACCGCGGCAAGCCGATCCGCCGTCGTCTCCACGCGCGACTCTCCGAAAAGGGCAAGCGTGACCTGCCCGCCGACCAGCGTGCCGCGAGCCTGCCCCTGCCCAGTTCGTGTACGCCGCGGCCTGGAACGTCGTGCTTCCTCCACCGCTGGCTGCCAACGTGAGCGCACCCAGTCGGCGTAGCCCAAATGTGCGGCTTGTTGAGGCGAAGCAGTACGAAAGTTTTTCCAGGCAACCGAAACGTCGACGTGTCGTTCAGCGTCAACGATGGTCACCGCAGGTGCCCAAACCCAGCGGCGCCAAGCAGCCAGGCCGATCTCCGCCGCCTTGGTTCCCGGCTGACAAGCAGCGTCCCAAGCTTGACTGAAGGTCCACCGTGCGCGGATCCGTGCGAGTGTTTCCCCAAACTCCATCTCAGATCGGCTCTGAGCATGTTCACGGGCTGCACGGCGTCTGATGGTTCGGCGTCCGCCGACACATGCCTTGTCGACGATGACCGGCTCGGTTCCCAGTGCAAGCTCAAGCTCGTCCAGGCCGGTCGTCGTCAAATTTCCTGAGACGGCGCTCGCCGGCACACCAGATCGGTGCGGTGCACAGAGTGGACGGAGTGTTGTTCTGACCGTTGCCGAAACCGAGTGGTGGTCAGCGAGCGATCGAACGACGCCTCTGAAGTCGTTTCGGAGATTGTCTGGTACGTGAACTACTAGATGTTGGTGACCCGGCCGACCCGATGCTCGCCTCATCCATGACAGGCCTAGGCGCTCGCACCACGACTCGAGTTGCCCGGCGAGCGCTTCGCCAGCTTCGGGTTCGGCTGCAGTGTCGGTCGGGTCGATATCAACTGCGAGCAGCGATTTACGGAGAGTGCCTGCGAATGTAGTCACGGTAGCGTTGCGCGCCACAGACCCGTGTGCGTCCTCAAGCGAAGTGGCGGTACCGACAGCTGTGTTGTCGTGCGCGATCAGGATGTATGGGCCAAGGAACGCAACCTTGTCGAATCTGCTGGGTCTACAAATGTCATGACCCAATGACGCCCTCCCACCTACCCGTACAGGATCATCTGTGCTCACGTCTGCCCCACGTAGTCGACGAGATGGATGACTCAAACCTCCATGGCAGGCAGGAACCTTGATCTGAGCTTCACGTCCGCCGCCGTATCCGCCGACCAGTGTGCGGGCATTCAACCAGCTTGCATGAGATCGGACGGTGAACCGGTCAGGTCCTATATCTCGACGCCCTGCACCGGCCCAGATCCCATACAACTCTCCGACACGCTCCATGTCAACCAAAAGTTGCCTCACAGTTGACTAGTGCGGAAGACGTACTATCCTTGACCAGGTAGAGTTGCCTGGTAGTTACATCGTCATGGTGCGTTGCCGGTCGCGTTTCACGGCGATCGTCTCCTATCGCCGCACAGGCAGCGCCCACGACCACTGCGGGCGAATCTGCACCTAAGGCTCGCCCGGCATCGAGCAGTCCACAACAACACGCCCATGCCTGTGCCCGCGAAATGACACGCCAGCGCCGTACTATCCGCGAAGACAAGGGAAGCCTATGACCTCCATAGCTCTCTGGCGGCCGACCGGTCTTACAGTCCACGGCAACCCAGGGCGGTCCAGAGTGGGCCGCGAATACAAGGACATTTCCGGAGGTGTCGGAGTATGACCGACAGGTCTCCGAGTGCCATCGAAACGGGTATCGCGCCGACTGCATGGCTCTCACCTCGCGAAGTCGGCGAGATCATCGGCAAGTCGAAATGGACCGTGCACGCAATGTGTCGTAATGGTGTTCTTGGATCACGTCGCGTTGGCAACCGCTGGAAGATCAGTGGCGCCCACGTCAACGAGCTGCTTACCGGAAGCGACAAGCCGTCGGTGGCAGAAGTCTGAACCGTCCCGCCGCAACGCTCGCACGCCTGATGGCTACCTTGACGAGACCGTCGCTGGCCGCACACATCGGGTCGAGGAACCGGACGGCGGTGCCCACGCATCCAGCCTTAGCAAATCGCACGCTTGCAGATCCTCGGCGATCCCACTGTTGAAGTACTAACCGACCGCGTGAGCTGTCCGTAGCCGTTGGGCGCTGGAGTGTTCGACGGTGTCTGGGTCCGCGACCGTTCTCGCCAAGCGAGGCCCCGTGAAGGTGAGCGGGATTCCTTCGCATAGACGAGAAGCTCACACCGATGCCAGCTCTTCGAGGTCACCGTTCCAGTGCAGATGAACTCGGCCAAGAGTCGGCCAATTCCTGCGTCACGACGGCGCGTGACCAGCGCCCAGGCCTTGGTGGCTAGAGTCTATAGCGCAGACGACGCCGCTCTTGTACCCGCCAAGCGGGGCAGCACAGAGCGACCGCTGCCCGCGCCGCCGATCGAGCCCCCTACATGCTCGATGTCAAGCCTTTCTTGTTCTCGAACGCCACGAGAACCAGCAGCGCACCGGCTCATAGCAGGTCGGAGAGGTCTTCGAGCAGTACGGTGTCCCGCCCAAGAGCGTTTGGCTAGGCCGTTGTCCAGTTGAGATGATCCATCACTTACCCATGCTTTTGCGGCGCTCCGCCCTACTCTGACCGACTCCGCCATGCTCCGCCCGCTTGCTCGGCTGCCTGCTACACCAGCCAAACCGCTCCGCTATGCTTCCTTACGCCCCGGGGTGGGGAAATTCATCATTTCCCCTTAACCGGTGGTGATCTCTCCCGATGAAACCTACGGGCGGAGAGGGCCCGGATCGATCCCGCGTGAGGGAAGACTCGTGGTAGTGCTGGCACCACCATGACGCCGGTCACGTCGACGGGATCGACGGCCTGCGAGCGGTGTGCCCGTTCGCCTTCTCCAGCGCGTGCGCGATTCTGAGCGCGCGCAGGTCGGCGTTACGTGCCGTGACCACCTGGATCCCGACCGGCAGCCCTTCGCCGGTGAAGCCCGCCGGGACGGCGGTCGCCGGGCATTCCGTGGCGGAGATCAGGTAGGCCGCCCGCATCCAGTGCAGGTAGTCCTCCACTTCGGACCCGCCGACCGTTTTCGGGTACTCGCCGCGGGATTCCTGCTGTGAGCGGCAGCGCGCCGGTCGCTGTGGTCACCGGCGGGGCGACCGGGCTGGGCGAGCAGATCCCGCGGCGCCTGCACAGCGGTGGCCATCGAGTGGCGATCGCCGACCTCGACGAAGCGGCCGCGAAACGCCTCGCGACCGAACTGGACCGGAGCGGGGCGCACGCCGAGAGCTATCGCGTCGACGTCGCCAACCGTCCCGACATCGAGCAGCTGCCCGCGTCGGTGCTCGGTGACTTCGGCAGCGTCGAGCCCGGCCGTTGCTGGAGCGACCTCTCCCGACGCCATGCGGCACCTCGACTCGTTCATCTCCAACGGGCATCGCGCCGTGCCGGTGATGTTGAACCGCCGGGTGGCCGCCTCGTAACTCAGTCTTTAGTGCTCGCGTCGCGAAGCCACCAGACCTCACGCCAAGGTCGACCCGTCCAGCGCGCGTTGCGAAAGCCACTTTCGCAACCTTGAAGGTTGGGAAAGTGGCTTTCGCAACCCACTTCGCGAAACCGCCAGGGCGTCAGCGACGGCGGAACCGTGCGGCCAGCGCGGCCACCGGCGACCGTCGCTCCCGCACCGGCAACCTGCCGGACGTAATGTCTTCCAGCAGCGTCGCCACGGTCTCCCGCGCACAAGTGCGGTTCGCGCCGATTCCGCCCGAGGGACCGCGTTTGATCCAGCCGACCACGTAGGCGCCGCTGAGCCCCTCGACGCGGCCGGCGGTGTTCGGGATCGTGCCGCACGTGTCGTCGAACGGAAGACCCGGCACCGGCACACCCCGATAGCCGACAGCGCGGACCACCTGACCCGCCGCGATTTCGACCGGCTCGTCCCGGCCCGTGACGCGAAGGCCCCGCACCTGGGTGTCGCCGATGATCCCGGTGGGCGCGGAGTGGAAGCGGAGGACGATCCGGCGTGCGTCCGAACCCAGCGGCGCCGTCCAGTCGACGGTCTCGCGGCCGAGTTCGCGCAACAGCGCCGCTTTGCCGACGCCGGCGTCGATCGCGGCCGTGGTGCGCGGGTCCGCGTCGTCGACGACGAGCGGAACACCGGCGCGCCCCGCCAGCGCGAGCAGCTCAGGCGAGGTGTAGGCCGCGTCCTCCGGACCGCGCCGGGCGAGCAGCACGACCTCCCGGATCTTGCTGCTGCGCAAGCGTTCCAGTGCGTGCGGGGCGATCGTGGTCCCGGCGAGGTCGTCGGGGTCGGCGGTCAGGATCCGGGCGACGTCGAGCGCGACGTTGCCGGTGCCGACCAGCACGACCCGTTCCGCGGACAGGTCCACCGCGTCCGCGGGCACGTCCGGATGGCCGTTGTACCAGGCGACGACGGTGGTCGCCGCGATGCTGCCGGGCAGTTCCTCGCCGTCCAGGCCGAGGTCACGCGCGGACGAGGCACCGACCGCGTAGACGACCGCGTCGTGGCGCTCGGCCAGTTCGGCCGCGGACACGTCGCGGCCGACCTCGGTGCCCAGGCGCATCCGCAGCCGCGGATGCTCGTGGAGGCGCGAGAACGTCTCGCCGATCCGCTTCGTGGCGGGGTGGTCCGGAGCGACGCCGTAGCGGACGAGCCCGCCCGCGACCGGCAGCCGGTCGATCAGGGTGACCCGCGCGTTGGTGTGGAGGAGCAGGTCCTCCACGGCGTACATACCGGCCGGGCCGGTGCCGACGACGGCGATGTCGGGCGGCGCGAAATCGCTCGGGATGGCCCGGTCGAACGTCGGCGGGGCCCACCGGTGGAAGTTCGGCGCCGGATCCGCCGAGGAGACGGTCTCACGGCCGGCGTAGAAGTCCGCGTTGATGTCCGCGTAGACCTTCAGCGATCCGGTCAGCAGATCCGCCGGGAAGATCGCGTCGACCGGGCAGGCGTCCGCGCAGGCTCCGCAGTCGATGCAGGAGGCCGGATCGACGTAGAGCATCTCGGTGGTCCCGAAGTCGGGCTCGTCCGGCGTCGGGTGGATGCAGTTGACCGGGCAGACCGACACACAGGTGGCGTCGTTGCAGCAGGTCTGGGTGATCGCGAAGGCCATGTCAGATCAGGTTCGCCCGCTTGTAGAACACCAGCGCGGGGCGGGTGAGCAGACCGCACGAGCCGAGGAACTCCATCAGGCCCGCACAGCTCGACCGCATCATCGCCTTGTGGTGCTCGTTGGCCTTCGCCTCGCGCAAGGCGCGCTTGGTGTCGAGCCCCGCGTTCTTGTAGACGTCGCGGTTGACCATGCTGCTGACGATGAAGTACGACGCGATCGCGATGACCAGCGCGTTGATCCGGCGGCGCACGAAACCCGCGCCCTCCAGCTGCTCCCGCGTCTCCTCACGGGCGAACTTCATGTGCCGGGACTCTTCGACCACGTGGATGTTGTTGATGGTGCGCACGAATGGGACCACGCGCTCGTCACGCATCCAGTCGCGCTGCATCACGTCGAGGACCTCTTCGGCGACGAGAATGGCCGCGTACGCCGCTTCGCCGGTCGCCGTCGCCTTGAAGATCCGGCCGAGTTCGACGGCGAGCTTGCGCGGACGGTACGGGGGCGCGCCGAGCTTCTCCGCGCCGCGGGCGAACATGATCGAGTGACGGCATTCGTCGGCGATCTCGGTGAGTGCCCACTGGAAGGCCGGGTCGGTCGGGTCCTTGGCGTAGAAATCGCGGAGCACCATCTGCTGCAGGATCATCTCGAACCAGATGCCGGTGCTCGCGACCGAAGCGGCTTCCTGGCGCGTGAGCTCCTTCTGCTGCTCCGTGCTCATCTCGGCCCAGTAGCTCGTGCCGTAGAGAGTGCTCCACTCCGGGCTGGCGCCGTGGTAGTCCTTGTCCAACGGCGTCTCCCAGTCCACCTCGGTGGCGGGGTCGTAGGACAGCATCGCGGACGAATCGAGGAGCCGCCGCGCGGTCTCGTGGCGGCCTGCCCCGGCCGTTGCCGCGGTGCGTGGCACATCGGTGCTGGTCATACGGACCTCCCTGACGACGTCGACAGAGTGCGCGGCTACCTGTTACCGCGATTCACTGTTACTCAAGGTAACATATAGCCCAGTGGCCCGCCAGACCGCCGGAGAACGGGAGATCCGCCCATGACCGCACCCCGCCGCATCGGCACCTTCGACCATGACGGACTCATCTTCGAAGTACGCGACACCGGCCCGCTCGACGGCCCGGTCGTCGTCCTGCTGCACGGCTTCCCGCAGACCGGCGCATCTTGGACGGAGACCGCCGCCCTGCTCCACCAGCGGGGATACCGCACGATCGTGCCCGACCAGCGCGGCTACTCCCCCCGCGCGCGTCCACGAGGCCGCTTCGCCTACCGGTCGAGCCGTCTCGTGGCCGACACCGTCGCGCTCATCGACACCATCGGAGCCGGGCCGGTGCACCTGGCCGGACACGACTGGGGCGCCGTCGCCGCCTGGTCGACGGCGGCACGACGGCCGGACCAGGTCAGGTCGCTGACCACCGTGTCGGTCCCGCATCCCGGAGCGTTCCTCCGCGCGATGCTCACCAGCGACCAGCTCATCCGGTCGTACTACATGTTCCTGTTCCAGCTCCCCTGGCTGCCGGAATTCGTTCTCCGGCGCCGGCCACGCGTATTCGGCCGCACGCTGACTGGCACCGGGATGACACCCGCCCAGATCGACCAGGTCCGCCGGGACATCGTCCATAGCGGAGCCCTCACCGGCGGGCTGAACTGGTACCGCGCGATACTCTTCCAGCACCCGGCCGCCCTCCGCGCCCGGGTCACCGTGCCGACCACGCACGTCTGGAGCGACGGCGACACCGCGCTGTCCCGGCGAAGTGCCGAACTCGCCGGCCAGTACGTCGACGCCGCCTACCGCCTCGAAATCCTGACCGGCGTCAGCCACTGGGTCCCCGAAGAAGCCGCGGCGACACTGGCCGCCATCATCGACCGCGCCGCCACGGACACCGCTAGTCGACCGGCGTGACCTCGGCCATCTCCGACCAGGCGTCGCCGTCGAGGTTCTGGTAGTTGATCCGCGGTTTCTCCGCGACGACGGTCGCCATGAACGGGAAGAACTCCTGAGCGTGCTGCGTGGCGACGTGCGCGTCGCCCGCGGCGCTGTCGGCGAAGACCTCGACCAGGACGAACTCGTTCTCGTCACCGGCGTTCTGGTAGTAGTCGAACGAGACGTTCCCGGGTTCGCCGCGCACCTGCTGCGTGTAGCGCTCGATACCGGCCAGCCATTCGGTGCGCTTCTCGGGACGGATCTGTGCTTTGAGGACGATGAAGATCATGGCCCGAGTATCGCAAAAGCGGGCCTTCACGCGCTCCGCTCCAAGGCCGGATGAAAGACTGTCCGGGTGATCACGCGGCTCCAGTCCTGTTGGTCCGCGATCCGGTACCTGGCGGTCGGCGCGGTCTCCTCGATGGTCGCCTGGTTCGTCCTCGTCGGCATGCTGTTCGTGCTGTTGATGTGCCCGTTCGGCGTCGGGGTCCCGGCGTTGCCGATCGCGCTCCAGCTGATCCGCCGTCCGGTCGGCTTCGAACGCCGCCGGGCCGCCCGCCTGCTGGGTGAGCCGATCCCGGAGCCGTACCGGTCCGGCAACCCCGTGACCGATCCGGCGTCGCGCCGCGACCTGGGCTGGCTCGTCTTCCACGGTGCCACCGGTTTCGTCGTCGGCATCTTCGCCATCGCCCTGCCGCTCGGCGGGCTCCGGCAGATCGTCACGGCGTTCCTCTGGCCGATGGTGCCCGGCGGGGTGGAAAGCTCGCTCGGGTTCATGGTCACGTCGTGGCCGCTGGCGGCGCTCAGCGCGATCACCGGCGTCGGCATGGTCGCGCTGATCTTCCTGTTCCCCCGTGTGGCCCGATGGCAGGCCACCGTCGCACGCAGGCTGCTCGCACCCGCACCCGGTGTGGTGCTGACCGACCGCGTCGTCGAACTGGCCGCGTCTCGTGCCGCCGCGCTGGAGGCGCACGGCGCCGAACTCCGCCGTCTCGAACGGGACCTGCACGACGGGACGCAGGCAAGGATCGCCGCGGTGGTCCTGCAACTGGGGATCGCCGATTCGTTGTTCGACAAGGACCCGCAGCGGGCGAGGGAGTTGCTCGGCAAGGCGCAGGACACCGCGACCGGCGCGCTGGCCGAACTCCGGACCGTCGTGCGCAGCATCCACCCGCCGTTGCTGACCGACCGCGGTCTCGACGGCGCCGTCACCGCGCTGGCCGATCGCTGCCCGGTCCCGTGCACCGTGGACGTGCGCGGCCGCAGCCGCCGTCCCGCCGCCGTCGAAGCGGCCGCCTACTTCGTGGTCGCGGAGATGCTGGCCAACATCACCAAACATTCCGGTGCCGAACACGCCTGGATCACCCTCGACGGTACCGCCGACACCCTGCTCATCGAGATCCGCGACGACGGCCACGGCGGCGCCGACGAAGCCGCGGGAAGCGGCCTGTCCGGGATCCGCAAACGGGCCGAGGCGTTCGACGGGACCTTGAAACTGTCCAGCCCCACGGGTGGGCCGACCGTAGTGAAAGTGGAGTTGCCATGCGGGTCGTGATCGTCGAGGACGACGCGCTGCTGCGCGAAGGCCTGGTGATGCTGCTGAACACGTCGGGCATCGACGTCGCCGCGGCGGTGGACGACGTCGACGAGTTCCTCGAACTGGTCACCAAGAACCGGCCCGACGCGGTCATCACCGACGTCCGGCTGCCGCCGACCCACACCGACGAAGGTCTCCGCGCCGCGGTCAAAGCGCGGAAAATGTATCCCGGGCTCCCCGTGCTCGTGCTGTCCGCGCACGTCGAAACCAGCTACGCGGCAGAACTCCTCGCCGACGGAAAGGGCGCCGTCGGGTATCTGCTCAAGGAGCGGGTCGGGAAGGTCGAGAAGTTCCTCGACGCGCTGGACCGGGTCGTCAAGGGCGGCACGGCCATGGACCCCGAGGTCATCACCCAGCTGATGGCGCACCGCCGGGCGACCGACCCGCTCGAAGGGCTGACCGCGCGGGAACGCGAGGTGCTCGGGCTGATGGCGGAGGGCTACAACAACACGACCATCGCCGAGCTGCTGGTGGTGAGCGACGGCGCGGTGCACAAGCACATCCGGAACATCTTCGCGAAACTCGGGCTGCCGGAGGACAGCGGGCACCGGCGGGTCTTGGCGGTGCTGGCCTACCTGGGCGGCAAGGGCTAAGACCCTCGAACGGCTGCGCTCGATCCCAAGGCGGTCCGTGAAGGCCTCCTTGAGGGACTCTGGGTCCCTCAAGGAGGCCTTCACGGACTTTCGGGGGCAGGCCCCAGCCGCTCACGAGCCTCCGAGCTCCTCCGCCAGCCCGACGACGATGCCTTCGGGACCGCGGACGTAGCAGAGGCGATAGATGTTCTCGTACCGCTCCAGCTCACCCACGAGTTCCGCGCCGTGGACACGCAGGCGGGCGATGACGTCCTCGATGTCGTCGACCGCGAACATGACGCGGCGGATGCCCAGCGTGTTCGCCGGAGCGTCCTTCGGCTCGGGCGTGATGGCCTTCGGCCGGTGGAACTTCGCCAGCTCGATCCGGCCGGGACCGTTCGGGATCCGCAGCATGGCGACGTCCTGGCGGACGTCTTCGAGCCCGACGACCCGTTCCGCCCCCGGCCAGTCGAGCGGTCCCTTGCCCTCCAGTTCCATTCCGAGTTCGACGAAGAACGCGATGACCGCGTCAAGGTCTTCGACGACGATGAGGACGTTGTCCATCCGCTGGATCGCCACGCTGGGACTCCTTCGTTCGGCGGGGTAGCGCCAGCACCACCTCGCGACGGGGGCCACTCCCCTGGTCGCCCGCCCTGTCGAACCCTAGCGTCTTCTTCATGAACGACACCGAAAAGTCCCGCGGCGCACTGGTCACCGCTTCCCTCTGGCTCGTCCTCCTCGTCAGCGCGGCCACCAACTCGATCGGCCAGTTCGCGGGGCTGGACTGGACCCTCCGCATGATCGCCGGCGCTGTCGCGGTCGTGTGCATCGTGCTGCTGATCATGCGCCATCTGGCGCGTCGGAAAGCCTGAGCCATTCGACGGCGCGCGCCGCGGCGAACCCGATGAACGCGTCCCGCTCCGGCACGCGTGACCGCGCGTCGACGGCGTCGGTGAAGACTCCGACCGCGTATCGGCCGCCATCGGGGTATTCGACCACGCCGACCTCGTTGCGCACCGACGGCAGGGTCCCGGTCTTGCCGCTGACGCGGATCCCGTCGTCCGGGAACCCGGACCGCAGCCGGTGCGGCCACACCTGGAGTTCCATCCAGCGCCGGACGTCCGCGCACGCGGACGGCGACGCGGCCTCGTCACGCCAGATCATCCCGAGCAGCCGGGTGATCTCTTCGGCCGTCGTGGCACAACTGTGCTCCGGCTGGAGCGCTCGCAACGAGGCGATCCGCTCCATCGGGAGTTCCGTCAGCAGTCTTTCGTCGTCCTCGTAGGAGATTCCGAGGTCCTCACCGATGCTGTCGAGCACTTCTCCGCAGTCCTGTGACACGGTGGTGTGTTCGAATCCGAGGCCCCGCAAGGTTTTCTCCGTCGATTCTTTTCCGACGCGGTCGAGGATCAGGTCGGTGGCGACGTTGTCGCTGATCCCGATCATCAGGATCGCGAGGTCGTACCAGGACATCGAGATCTCGTGCCGGAACGTGGCGAGGCCGTACGGGCTCGGCGTGGGGTGTCCGGGTGGGACGGTGATCCGCTCGCCCAGGTCGAGCCCGCCCTCGGCGCCCTGCTTCGCCAGTTCCAGCGCGATCGGGACCTTGAACACCGACGCCGTGACGACGGGGGCGTGCTCGTCGACGCCGATCCGCCGGGTGCCGTCGATTTCGGCCGCGTGCAGCCGGACCCGGACGCCGGCCGCCTTCGCTCGTTCGGTGATCGTTTCGATGACTTCGGACGCGGTGCGCATGGAACTCCTGTCTAGGTTGGGCTCGCCGGAAGGTGTTGCGAAAGCCACTTTCGCAACGTTGAAGGTTGCGAAAGTGGCTTTCGCAACGCCTTCGGATGGGGTCTCGCGGCTGGTCAGGACACGCTGGACTTCGCCGGAGCGAAAGAGAACTGCGCCGGGTTCTGCGGCACCCAGAACGCCATCACGGCGGTGAGGAAGGTGGTGCCGATGAGGAAACCGAACGCGGCGGTGTAGGAGAACGTGTCGGCGAGCCAGCCCATCGCCACCGGCGCCACGGCGCCCGCCACCTGGCCGCCGAAGTTCATCACGCCCATGCCGATCCCGGTGACCGCCGTGGGCAATACGCGTAGCGGCAGGCCGAAGACCGCCATCGTCGCCATGCCGAAGACCGCGAGGGCGAGTGTCTCGTAGAGCGTGAACTCCGCGGTGCTGTCCGCGTTCACCATCAACGTCAGCAGCACCACGGTCACCAGCGAGATCGAACCGAGGTACCAGCGGCCGTGATCGTGGAAGTACCGGTCGAACAGCCAGCCGCCGAGGATGGTCGTGCCGATGCTGACCAGCATCGGGATCGCGGCCAGTACCCCGGTCTGGCTCAACGACAGCCCCCTGGACTCCAGGAGATAGCTGGGCACCCAGGTGATCATCCCGTAGTTGAGCATGTTGGTGACGCAGAACAGCAGGGTGAACTTCCAGATCACCGGGGATTTCAGCACCTGTTTACGGGATACCTCAGGGGTTTTCACCACGTCGCGGGGAAGGCTGCTCAGCCTTTCGGGCAGTGCCTTCGGCAGGATCGTCCAGACGGCCACGCCGATGAGCGCACCGACCCCCGCCATCCAGAAGAACGTGTGCCGCCAGCCGACCGCCATCAGCAGCGGGCCGACGATCAGCGGGGCCAGGCCGGCGCCGATACCGCCCGCGGACAGCATCACGCCGGTCACCGTCGCGCGATTGCCGGGGGTGGTCCTTTCGGCGATGGCCTTGAACGACGCCGCCGGGAAAAGTCCTTGGCACACACCGAAAAGGCCACGGACGACGAGCAGCATGCCGAACGTGCCCGCCATCCCGGTCATCGCGGTGAACGCCGACCAGAGCAGCAGCGTGACCAGCATCGGCCCCCGCGAGCCGTACCGGTCGGCGAGGAAACCCGCCGGGATCTGGCAGATCATGTACACCAGCGCGAACACGGTGACGAGCCAGCCCTGTTCGGTCTTGCTGAGCTCGAATTCGGCGCCGATCATCGGCAGCGCCATCCCGATCGAGAACCGGTCGATGTAGTCGACCGCCCACGCGCACACCATCACCACCATGGTGATGAGCGCGGTCCGGTTGATCCGCCGTGCTGTCCAGGTGTCCTCGTTGACCACTGCCGTCATGGCGCCTCCGCGGGATCTTCGGAAGAGAAGGGAGAACGGCGCGAGCGTGGCGCCGATCACTCATTCTGAAACGCGGTCGCCGAGCGGAGTTCGTGCGATCACACGAATATCGGCCGTCGTTTCGGGCCGGGAGGCCGAAAGATCAGTCTTCGGCGCCCGGCGGCCCGGTCCGCGCGTCACGGGGCAGCAGCCGCAATTGCAGCATCGCGGCGAACCGCTCCCCCGCGTCGTCGAGGTCGATGGCGCCGACTTCGGCCAACCGCCGCAGCCGATAGCGGAAGGTGTTCGGATGGACGTAGGCCGACGCGGACGCGGCTCCGATGTCACCGAAGGCGTCGAGCCAGCATCGGAGGGTGTGCACCAGTTGTGACTGGTGCTGAGCGTCGTAGGTGAGCAACCGCGCGACCGGTCCGGTCGCGACGTCTCCCCTGGCCGCTGCGAGGTCGGCCAGCTCCAGCATGAGCGCGTCGACATGGACGTCTTCGGCGGTCGCGACGCGTTTGGCGCCGCCGTTGGTGAGCAGCACGCGCAACGCCCGATCCGCACCGTCGCGGGAGGCGTGGAGACCGGACGCGTCGAGCGCGAGCGGTCCGATGCCGATCGCGGCCGCCGCACGACGTCCCGTGCGCTCCAGGAAGGTCGACGCGACCCGCACCGAACGCTCCTGGCAGTCGGCCTGCCCGCCGGGCATCGGGAGGATGCCGTAGGCGACGTCGCCGACCAGCGCGACGGCCGACCGAGGCTGGACGGCGCTCAGGTGCATCGCCAGCGCGTCGGCGACCCGCTGGCGGTCCGCGACCAGCCGGAGATCGTCCTCGGGGTCGGGCGCGCCGAGCAGTCCCATGGCGAGCACGATCGACGGCTGGCCGAGCAACCCTAGCCGGGCGATCGCCTCTGGGGCACTGGCCCCGCCTTCGAGCGCCGTGCTCACCAGATCCGCGCGCAACCGCCGTTCGACGTCGGCGCCCGCGCGCAACCGGAGCAGGTGCAGCGCGACGAGTTTGGCGGCGTCGATCAACGCCTGGGTGCGCTCCGCGCTGAGCGGTTCCCGGACCGCCGCCCAGATCGATCCGAGCACCTCGTCGCCGGCGCGGACGGCGAGCGCCACGCGGGGCAGCGCGATGGCGTTGTCGTCGTACCGCTGCGGATCGACGTACACGGGCGCCTGGTCCCGGTACAGCTTCTCGAAGACGCCGTCCTGTTCGAGGCCGCGGGCGAACCGCTCGGGCACCTGACGGCCGAGGATGGTCTCGACCCGGGAGGGGTCCGCTTCGTCTTGGCGTCCGGAGAACGCGAGGATCCGGTTGTTGCGATCCTCGATGGTCACCGGCGCGTCGATGAGCGCGGCGATCGCGTTGGCCAGTGCGAACAGATCACCCGAAGGCATGCCACCGAGGGTCTGCGGCGAGACCTCACCGACGTCCTCTTCGGCGAGCAACGTCCTGAGCATGGCGGCGAGCTGCGTCCAGGACGCGCCGCGCGCGAGTCCCAGCAGGGCGACCCCGGATGACTCCGCGGCACGCCGGAGTTCCGGCGCCGGGGTGACGGGAGACCGGACGACGAGCGCCGCCGCGCCTCGCGCACCCACGTCGTGCAAGAGGCGGACGACCTCGTCCTGGTCCCGCACCCCGACGCCGAGCACGACGGCTCCGCCAGGGATGTCGGATTCGTCGTGCGGATCGTGGATGACCACCCCGCCGAGCTGCTTGCGGGTGGTCCGGCCGACCGCGACCGGTTCCAGGAGCACGTCCCCGAGGTCTTCGAGGACGCGCCCCAAACTCGTATGCGGCTTGCTGGGCACCGGTGTCAGCACCCCCCGAAGTTAAACCCGGCCTCGCCGAACCGACCGGTTCGATCCGACCAAATCTAACCTCGGATTTCGTAGCACGCTACGAACCGATCCACGCTTTCTCCGTGGTGACCTCGTCCAACAGGGCGGGAATCGGAGTCACGCCGAGTCCCGGTCCGGTCGGTACCGGCAACTGCCCGCCGTCCAGCACGAACGGCTCGGTGATGTCGGTGCGATAGAACCGGCCGGACGCCGAGGTGTCGCCCGGCAGTGTGAAGCCGGGCAGCGAGGCCAGTGCGACGTTGGCCGCCCGGCCGAGCCCGGTCTCGATCATCCCGCCACACCACACCGGGATCCCGTGCGCCGCGCAGACGTCGTGCACCCGGCGGGCTTCGAGGTACCCGCCGACCCGGCCCGGTTTGATGTTGACGATCTGGCAGGCGCCGAGCTTGATCGCGTCCGCGGCGGCCTTGGCCGAGACGATCGACTCGTCGAGGCAGATCGGCGTCCGGATCCGCTTGGCCAGTTCGGCGTGGCCGAGCACGTCCTCCTCTTCGAGCGGCTGCTCGATCAGCAGCAGGTCGAACGGGTCGAGCCGGGACAGCAGTGGCGCGTCGCCCAGCGTGTACGCGGTGTTCGCGTCGACCTGCAGCAGCACGTCGTCACCGAAGCGCTCACGCACCTGGCGGACCGGCTCGACGTCCCAGCCGGGCTCGATCTTCAGCTTGATCCGGACGTAGCCCTCGTCGAGGTAGCCGCCGACGACGTCGAGCAGATGCGGGATCGAGTCCATGATCCCGACCGAGACCCCGCAGGCCACGGAGTCGCGGGTGGACCCCAGCTCGGCCGCGAAGGACCGGTCGTGCGCGCGGAGTTCGGCGTCGAGGACCGCCATTTCCAGCGCGCCCTTCGCCATCCGGTGCCCCTTGAACTTCGCCAGCAACGGCGTCACCTTGTGCGCGGTCACGTCCTCGGCCGCCAGCAGGGCGGGGATCAGATGGTTCCGCAGCATGTGCTCGGCGGCGTCGTTGTACTCCGACGAGTAGAGCGGCGCCTCCATCGCGACGCATTCGCCCCAACCCTCGCCCGCCGGGGTCACCGCGCGGACCAGCAGCAGTTCCCGCTCGGACTGCGTTCCGAACGACGTCCGGAACGGGGCCACGAGCGGCATCCGGACCCGGCGCAGTTCCACACCACTGAGTTTCACGACTGCTCCTTGGAGATCACGTACCAGCCGGCACGATCGAAACCGGCGACGTGGGCGTTGTCCGCCAGCAGTCCGCCGAGGACTTCGCGCAGCGCGACGCGCCACGCGTTGCCGCGACCGGGATCGGTGCGGCGCAACCGTTCGATGTCGGACGGGACGGCGACGAGGACGGTCGGCCCGTCGGTGGATCCGATGCTCGGACCACCGTCGGGGCCGACCGAGAGCGCCTTCGTGCCGCCCACGCCCTCCGCGTCGATCAGGACGGGTTCACCGAAGGCGGCGGCGCGGACCTGCGGGCTCCGAAGATCCCAGCCGACCATCAGCCGGTCGGTGTCACCCGATCCGTTGATGTCGTCCTCCATCGGACCGTAGAAGTCGCGCAGATAGCCGATCGGGCGCGCGCCGAGTTTGCCGAGGTTGAAGTAGGCGTTGCGCCGCACCAGCGGATCGAACGTCCAGGTGATCACCGAGACGTCCTGCAGCAGCGCCCACCCGCGCTGGTGCAGTTTGAGCGCGTGCCCGATCCCGCGGCCCGCTCCCGCCTTGGCGACACCGGCGATATGGCTGTGCAGACTCGCCTTTCCGGGCTTCCCGAAGAAACCGAAACAGGCACCCAGCAGGTCACCGTTCGCGAAAGCGCCCGCGACGTAGTTGCCGGCCGTGGACATCGCGCGGAGCAGTTCCGTGCTCACCGGCCTGCCGCCCGGCCCGGACCGCCAGATCGACTCGAACAGGTCGACCACGGCGGCCAGATCGGCGATCTCGGTCAGCTCGCGGATTTCGACGCCCGAAGCCACGGCCGCGGCCCGCGCGGCGGCGACAGCCTCGTCACGCACCACCGCCGTCGCCGGGCTGTCCGCGTTCGTAGCAAGATTTGTCACGGGCCAATCCTTTCCCGGCACTTCGGCCGAGTCACCGTCGTGCCGTACCAGATTCGCCCGCGGGATTCGTCGCACCGGACGGACCCCGCTTCGCGAGTACGTTCTCCACGAGCGCGGCCAGCAAAGCGGTACGGCGCGGCAGCTCCGCGACGATGACGTGCTCGTGATCCGCGTGTGCCCCACCACCGACGGCGCCAAGGCCGTCCAGTGTCGGAATGCCCATCCCGGCGGTGTAGTTGCCGTCCGAGGCACCGCCGACCGACGCCGACGTCAGCTCCTCAAGCCCGAGTTCCTCCGCCAGTTCGCCGGCCAAGGCGAACAGTCCCGTCGACGAACCCTCTTCGAGTGGCGGCCGGTTGATCCCGCCGGTCACGCGGACCTCGGCGCCGTCCAGGACCGGGCGGAGTTCCCGGATGGCACGGTCGACACGGAGTTGCTCGGCCTCGTCCCAGACGCGGACGTCGACGGCCACACTCGCCGCGGCCGGGACGGTGTTGACCGTCGTTCCGGCCGAGACGACGGTGGGCGTCACGCTGGTCCCGGCACCGGGATCGGCGAGCGCGGCCACCGCGAGGATCTGGTGGGAGATCTCGATTCCGGCGTTGATGCCCTTTTCCGGTTCGAGCCCGGCGTGCGCGGCGCGGCCGGTCACCTCAACCCGGTAGTGGGAAACGCCTTTGCGCCGGCATTTCAGCGCGCCGCCGTCGGCCGAAGCCTCCAGCACGAACGCGGCGTCACACCCCGCCGCGGTCTCCTCGATCAGCGCGCGGGAGGACGGTGAGCCGATCTCCTCGTCCCCGGTGACCAGAATGGACAGTCCGCCGCGATCGGGCACGGACGCGGCGGCGTGCAACGCCATCACGACCCCCGCCTTCATGTCGAAGCAACCGGGTCCGCGCAGCACTCCGTCCCGCACGGAGAACGGATGGGTCTCCAGTGAACCGTGCGGCCACACCGTGTCGTGGTGCCCGAGCAGCAGGACACGAGGCGGGCCGGCGCCGAAGTTCCAGCGGAGATGGGTGACGCCGTCGACGACGATCTTCTCCGGATCCACGCCGAGCAGCCTCCGGCCGACTCCGGCCACCACGTCGGCGCTGCGGGCCACCGCTTCGTGATCCGACGACGGCGACTCGCAGCACACCAGCGTCTCGATGTCGGCGAGCAGATCGCTCATCGCGGCTCACCCCGCAGCGGCTTGCCGGGGAAGGCGTCCGTGCGCAGATTCCCGTCGATCACGACGGGGACACCCGAAACGAACAGATGCCGGACACCGACGGAGGGCCGCGTCGAGTCGAAATAGGTCGCAGCGTCGGTGATGGCGTGCGGGTCGATCACGACGATGTCCGCGTCGGCACCGACGTTCAGCCGTCCCTTGGCCAGCGCCCCGGGCGCGACCTCGTCGAGCACCCGCGCCGGCAGGTAGGAGCAGCGCCGGAACGCCTCGAGCCAGGTCCAGGCCTTGCTCTCACGCACCATCAGTCGCAACGTCTTGGCATAGGTCCCGGCCGTGCGCGGATGGGTCGCGCCGCCGGGCGGCAGCGGCCATTCGGTGCTCTCGCTGGTGCCGTTCTTCCAGTACACGGGCAGCGCGTCGCTGGCGACGATGGCGTCCGGGAACGCGAGCGCCTGGCGCAGCAGACCGAGGTCGTGCGGACTGCTTTCGTCGAGGAACTCCAGGATGCAGGGCGCGCCGGGATCCTCCGCGCGCACCTGGAGCAGACGGCCTTCGTCGGCGATGCGCTCCCCCGACTCCAGCATGATCACGCTGGACGGGGACAACCCCTTCATCTTCAACCTTTCGGGCGAGAGGAAGGCGGCGCCGATCCCCGTGCTGCCCGCCCCGTACGGATAGGCCTCGACGGTCACCCGCGACCCGGCCGCGCGTCCCGCTTCGAGCGCCGCGAGCACGCGCTCGATCTGGTGGCCGGACGTGCTGTTCACGTGACAGTGGTGCATCGCGGCGCCGGTCTCGGCCGCGACGATCGCGATCTCGGCCGAACCGTCGATCGGTGTCTCCGGGTTCACCTCGACCAGTTCACGGACATGGGTGTAGGTCGGCGCCCCGGCCTCCTTGGCCAGCCGGGCCAGCGCGAGGAACTCGCCGGGCTCAGTGTCGGGCGCGTAGCCGAGCAGCACGCCGACGCCGAGCGCTCCCGCGGCCAGCTCACCGTCCACAAGGGACAGCCAGGCCGCCAGCTCCTTCGGTGACGAAGACTTTTGCCAGGCCGGGTTCCCGAGTACCGCCAGCCCGCTGTCGATATTCGCGTCGGGCTCGATCCCGGCGAGCACCTGTGCCCGCGCGGCACCCCAGGATGCGGAAAAGCCGTAGTGCAGTGGACGTCCCGCGGCGGCCGCCTCGGCGTAGGCCCGCTCGATCGGCATCAACCCGGCCTCGAGGTCGAGCGCGGTCGTCACGCCGTCCATCGCCTGCAGCCGCTGGCCCGCGATGGTGTGCACGTGGCTGTGCAGGTCGATGAAGCCCGGCCCGACGACGAGCCCGGACACGTCGATCTCCACGTCGCCCGGCTCCGCGGTCAAACCCGCCCCGACGGCGGTGACCACCCCGCCGGATACCAGCACGTCGGCCGTGCCGTCGAACCCCGTCGCCGGATCGATGACACGACCGCCGCGCAAAAGTGTCCGCATGCTTCGCCTCCTAGGATCGCCTCGTTCATGGCGACCCTAGGAGGTTTCGGCGGGCGTCCGTTCGTACCGCGCGACGAATCCGGACCCCTCGGTCCATCCGCCCGCACGAATCGCTCGTGACCGCCGCCCCCTTGCTCCCTTGAAGTCCGTGAAGGCCTCCTTGAGGGACCCAGAGTCCCTCAAGGAGGCCTTCACGGACCTGAGACACTTTTCGACCCCGGTCAGCGGTTCCGGTGCTGGGCGATGATCTCCGCGTACCGGTGCCCGCTCGCCTTGACGGTGCGGACCTGCGTGTCGTAGTCGACCCGCACGAGTCCGAACCGCTTGCTCAGCCCGCTGTCCCATTCGAAGTTGTCGAGCAGTGACCAAGCGAAGTAACCCTTCACCGGCGCGCCCGCCTCGGCGGCGCCCGCCACCGCGCCCAGATGTTCCTCCAGGTAAGCGATGCGGTCCGCGTCGTGGATCGACCCGTCTTCGGCGACCTTGTCGTCGAAGGCGGCCCCGCTCTCGGTGACGTAGATGGCGCGGGCGCCGTACTCGCCGGCGATCCGGTGGATCAGGTCCGCCAGCCCCTGCCCGTGGATCTCCCAGCCCATCGCCGTGGTGGCCGCGCCCTCGACCGGCACCTGCCGGGCACGCGGGGTCGGACCCTCCGGATCGTCCTCGACGATCTGCCGGAAGTAGTAGTTCAAGCCGTGGAAGCCGACCGGCGCCGCGATCACCTCCAGATCGTCCCCGACCACCGGCGGTTCGACGCCGTACACCTCGATCATGTCCGCGGGATAGCCGCGGCCGTTCGACGGGTCGAGCCACCAGCGGTTGACATGTCCGTCCATCCGCGCCGCCGCCTCGACGTCCGCGGTGGAGTCCGACGCCGGTTCGATCCCGCTGAGATTGACCACGAGGCCGATGTTCGCGGGCTGTGCGGCGTTCGCGGAAATCGCCTGTACCCCGAGACCGTGCGCGAGCAGGAGATGATGCGAGGCGTGGATCGCCTGCTTGAGGTCCTTGACCCCGGGCGCGAAACGCCCTTCGAGGTAGCCGAGCCAGGCCGAACACAGTGGTTCGTTGACGGTGTTCCAGTCCTTCACCCGGTCACCAAGCCTTGCCGCCACAACGGCGGCGTAGTCGGCATAGGCATAGGCCGTGTCGCGCTCGGGCCAACCGCCCTCCAGCGCGGAAGGCAAGTCCCAGTGGAACAGCGTGGCGAACGGCCGGATCCCGGCATCGAGCAACGCGTCGACCAGCCGGTCGTAGAAGTCGAGTCCGGCCGGGTTGACCGCGCCGCGACCGCTCGGGATCACCCGTGGCCACGCGACCGAGAAGCGGTAGGCGTCCAAGCCCAGCTTCTTCATGATGGCGAGATCCTCGGGCCAGCGCCGGTAGTGATCGCACGCGACGTCGGCGGTGTCGCCGTTCAGAACGGCACCCGGGACCCGGACGAAATCGTCCCAGATGGACGGGAGGCGGCCGTCGGCGTCGACGGCGCCTTCGACCTGGTACGCGGCGGTGGCCGCACCCCACAGGAAATCGGCGGGCAGGTGCAGATTCAAGGCGGACCTCTCTGTACGGGGCGACGGGCTGGTCATTTCACGGCACCGGCGGTGAGCCCGGCGACGAGATAACGCTGGAGCAGCAGGAATCCGGCGACGACCGGGACGGAGACGATCAGGGACGCGGCCATGACCTGGTTCCAGTACACCTGGACCTGGGTGGAGTACTCCTGGAGACCGACCGCGAGGGTCCGCGTGCCCGAATCGGTCATCACCGACGCGAACAGGACCTCGCCCCAGGCCGTCATGAACGAGTAGATCCCCACCGCGACGATGCCCGGCATCGCCGCCGGAATGACCACCCGGATCAGCGCGCCGAGCGGCCCGGTGCCGTCGACCATCGCGGCCTCGTCGAGTTCCTTGGGGATCGAGTCGATGTAGCCGGCGAGCATCCAGATCGCGAACGGCAGCGAGAAGGTCAGGTAGGTGATGATCAACCCGAGCCGGGAGCCGTACAGGACGATGCCGGTGGTGTTGCCGATGTTGACGAAGATGAGGAACAGCGGCAGCAGGAACAGGATGCCGGGGAACATCTGCGTGGACAGCACGGTCATCTTGAAGAAGCTCTTGCCCCGGAAGCGGAACCGGCTCAGGGCGTACGCCGCGAAGATCGCGATCACCACCGAGAGGATCGCGGCCGAGCCGGAGATGACCAGGCTGTTCACGAAGTATTCGGCGAGCGGGATGGTCTCCCAGATGTCGAAGAACGGCTGGATGGTCAGCGTCGTCGGCACCCATTCCCAGGTACCCTGCACGTCCCCGAGTGGTTTGAGCGACGACGAAACCATCGCGTACAGCGGCACCAGCGTGAACAGGGCGAGGAAGCCGAGGACGAATCGGCGGGCCCACGGGACCCAGCGTGGCTCAGACAACGGCGTTCCTCCTCCGCGCGGTCAGTCCCAGGTAGACGGTGCTGACCAGGAGCAGGAACAGCAGCAACAGCACCGACATCGCCGAACCGAGCCCGAAGTTCCAGGTCACGAAGGAGCTCTGGTAAATGTGGATCGAGATCAGCGACGCCTCCTTCGGCGCGGACGCTCCGAAAAGGACATACGGCGTGTTGAAGTCGTTGAAGGTCCACAGGAACAGCACCAGCAGCAGTACCTGGTTGACCGGGCGCAGCATCGGCTGGGTGATGGCCTGGAACTGGCGCCACCAGCCCGCGCCGTCGATGGCCGCCGCTTCGTACAGTTCGCCGGGGATGTTCTGCAGCCCGGCCATCACGATCAGGAACGCGAACGGCCAGTTCCGCCAGACCGAGACCACCACCAGGGACCAGAAGCTGTTGTCCCCGATGAGCCAGAAGGAGTCGGTGCCCAGCAGGTCGTTCACCAGGCCGGTGTCCTTCTGGAACATGAACGACCAGGTGATCACGGCGGCGTACATCGGCAGCGCGTACGGCACCAGGAACAGGGTCCGGAGCAGGCCGCGTCCCCGGAAGTTCTTCTGCATCAGCACGGCGGCCGACGTGCCGAAGAGCCAGCAGAATCCTACCGAGAGCACGGTGTAAAGGACGGTGATCCAGAACGAGCCGAGCAGCGACTTGCCCACCGCCGAGTCGAAGTCCAGGACGAACTTGTAGTTGTCCAGCCCTGCCGCCGGGGCGGACGAGAAGTCCCGGATATGGAACTGCGTGAGCTTGAAGAAGCTCATCACGAGCCCGGCGATCATCGGGATCAGATGGACGAGCAGTTCGAGCAGGATCGCGGGGAGCAGGAGCAGATACGGCAGCGCGACCGCAGGCCGTTTGCGCCGGACGCGCGGCGGGCGGGACGCCCCGGCGGGTTTCAGGGCCGGGGCGTCGTCGAGAGCGGTCGGCATCAACCACCGGCCGCGATCTGCTGGTCCGCCTGGTTCAGCTGGTCACGGATCTTGCCGCTGTCGACCGGCTTGCCCGCGGCGACGTCGGCGAACATCGCCTTCATCGCGGTACCGATCAGGGTCTCGAACTGCGACTCCTGCGGGACCTGCGGCATCGGCTCGGCCGAGTTCGCGAGCACGTTCTGGAAGACCTTGACGTCCTCGGTCTGGAACGCCGCGTCGCTGTAGGCGTCCTGGACGGTCGGCAGCGAACCGTAGGTCTTGTTGAGCAGCGCCTGCTCCGGCGCCGAGACCATGAACTTCACGAAGTCCAGTGCGGCGTCGGGGTTCTTGGTGTTCTTGAAGACGGACATGTTGATGCCCGCGACGAAGCTGGTCACCTTCCGGCCGTTCGGTGGCGTGGCGGCGGGCAGCGGGATCGGCGCGACACCGAGGTTCGCCATGTCCATCCCGATGCTCTTGAACGACCCCGCGGACGCCTGGTTCATGAACATCGCGGCTTTGCCGTCCGACAGGTCCTTGAGCGATTTGGCGGTGTCCGCGTACTCCGCGTTGGCCGGGTTGACGATCTTGTCCTTCTGCATCAGGTCGACGAACTGCTGTACGGCCGCGACCGACGGATCCGAGGCCAGTTGCGGCTTGCCCTCGGAAGTGAAGAACTGAGCACCGTGCTGGGCGCCGAGGATCGCCGCGTGGTGACTGTTCTCGGTGACCTGCCCCGCCTGGAGCGAGAGCCCCCATTGCCCCTTTTCGGGTTTGGTGAGCTTCTTGCCGTCCTCGACGAGTTCCTCCCAGGTGGCGGGTGGCTTGGTGATACCGGCCTCCGAGAAGAGCTTCTTGTTGTAATACAAGCCGTACGCTTGGCCGTAGAGCGGTACGCCGACCGGCGGCTGCCCGCTCGCCCCCGTGGCCGCCAGCGACGGGCCGAGGAAGCGCGACTTGCCGCCGACCTTTTCCAGTGCGGCGTCGTCGAACGGCAGGAACGCCCCCGTCGCCTGCAACGAGGCCGACCACGTGTTGCCGATGTTGAGCACGTCCGGCCCCTTGCCGGAGGTGGTGGCCGCGAGGATCCGGTTGAGCAGATCCGTCCACGGGACGACCTCGAGCTTGACCTTGATCCCGGAGGCCTTCTCGAACTTGTCGAGTTCGGGCCGCAGGACGGCTTTGTCGTTGTCGAGACTGGTGCCCTGGTTGGACGCCCAGTACACGAGCTCCTTGGGAGCACTGGACGACGTGTCGCCGCCGCCGCACGCCGTCGTGGCGGCGGCCGCCAGCGCCAGGACGAGCGCGGGAGCGATCTTTCCGATTCGCATCGATGGTCCTCGGGGTGAGTGGCCAAGCCGCGCCCGGAACCTGTGACCCGGGACACGTCTTATTTCATGGCTTGAGTTAAGCCTTGGTCCACCTTGCCGTCAAGACCTTGAACGCCAATTCGTCCGGCTTGTTCACTCCCTCGTCAGCACGGCGAAGGCCTCGCCGCGGTGGACGGCGAACAGTTCCAGCGCCTTCTCCCCGTCACGGGCACGAAGAGCGTCCGCCAGCCGACGATGCTCGGCCGGGATGCTCGCGAGGTAGCCGTCGGAACTCACGCCGATCCGGGTCAACAAGAACAGGTGCACCTGCGACCGGATCGCCTGCCACGCCTCGACGAGCCGCCGGTGACCGGCCGCCGCGTAGACCGCGTCGTGGAAGTCGATGTCACAGCGGACCATCTCGTGCTCGTCGCGCGCCCGGTCCATCCGGCCGACGACCTCGTCGATCGCGGCCAGCTCTGCCTCCGGCGCGTTCGCGACCACGAGCCGGACGGCCAGCTGCTCCAGTGCCGACCGCAGGCTGTCGAGTTCCGCGACGTCCACATCGGACAGCGTCGTGACGATCGCGCCGCGATGCCATTCGCTGCGGACCAGGCCCTCGCGTTCCAGTTTCAGCAGTGCTTCGCGCACCGGACCGCGGCTGACGCCGAGCGCCGCCGAAAGCTCGACCTCGCGCAGCTGCGCGCCGGGCGGATAGGCGCCACCGAAGATGGCGTCCCTGACCCTGTCGGCGACTTCGTCCGCCAGCCCGCGACGACGGGCCGGCACCACCCTGCCGGGTTCGCTCATCCTCATCCTTCCCGCCGGAACGCCCGATAGTAGCGATCGCACTCTTGTCCTAATGTTAACATCGCTACAAGTGCTTCTCCCGTCGGAAAGGATCCCTCGGTATGACCGTCCTCGACTCCCCCATCCCGCGCTTCCACCTCGCCATGCCCGTCGGCGACCTCGCCGCCGCGCGCACCTTCTACGGCGAAGTCCTCGGCCTCGAACAGGGCCGCAGCTCCGACACGTGGATCGACTGGAACCTTCACGGCCACCAGTTCGTCACGCATCTCGCGCCGGAGCGGCCGCAGCGGATCCACAACCCCGTCGACGGACACGACGTTCCCGTGCCCCACTTCGGCTTGATCCTCACCGTGCCGGAGTTCCGGAAGCTCGCGGACCGGCTTCGCGCGGCGGACACCTCGTTCGTCATCGAGCCTTACGTCCGCTTCGAGGGTCAGACCGGCGAACAGTGGACGATGTTCCTGCTGGACCCGGCGGGCAACGCCCTGGAATTCAAGGCGTTCGCCGACGACTCGCAGGTCTTCGCCGCCTGACCGTCTCGTGCGTGAAGGCCCCCTTCCCTCGGTTCAGCCGAGGGGGAAGGGGGCCTTCACGCCCTTCAAGTACCGCAGGGGCGAGCGCAGTCTCGACCCTTAAAGCGTCAGCGACCAGGTGTCGAGCACGCCAGTGTCACCGGGCCCGTAGTCGGTGATCCGCAGCTGCCACTTTCCGCCCGCCGGCGACGACGCGCCGGGCACCGAGAACGTCCGGGCCCCGTTCCACGCGGTGCACGCCGCTCCGCCGCTGTGCTTGAGCGGATAGGCCTTGCCGTTCGGGTCCAGGACCGTCACGCCGAGGTCCTCGGCGCAGGTGTGCCGGATGGTCACCGAGATCTCGAGCGACGCGGCGGCGCGTCCGGTGAGGGTCGAGGTCACCGGGCTGAACACCTGTCGGTAGTCGTGGATCGCGAAGTCGGTGCCGTTGTTCAGCGTCCGGCCACCGGTACCGGGCTGTGTCTTGACGGACACGACCCCGCTCGCGGGCGACACGTTCCCCGCCGCGTCGCGGGCCTTCACGGTGAAACCGTACGAGGTGTCCGGGCTGAGGCCGGTCACGGTGACACTGGTTCCCGTCGCGGATGTCGCCAGCGTCGAACCGTTGTAGACGTCGTAACCGGTGACGCCGACGTTGTCCGTGGCCGCGTCCCAGGTGAGCGACACGCTGTTCGACGTCGTACCGGTGGACCGCGCGTTGCCGGGCGCGTTCGGCGCCGTGGTGTCGCCGCCTCCGGTCACCAGCGTGAGGTTCCATTTGGTCAGCGCCTCGATCACCGGCTGGAAGATCGACATCTCCCCGTCGGTGGGGTTCTCCACGCACTGCGACGGGCCGCCGTCGTGCAGGCCGACCGCCTTGGTGCCGAGCAGCCAGCCGCCGCCCGAGTCACCGCCGAGCGAGCAGGCCGTCGTCCAGGTCAGGTCCTCGATGATCAGCCCGCCGCCGTAGTCGACAGCCTTGTGCGTGTACTTCACCTCGCCGCATTTCCATTTCGAGGTGTTGCCGGAGTGGCAGACCCGGTCACCGACCATGGCCTCGGCCGAACCGGTGACGGTGATGGCGGCCTCGCCCCACGTGTTGACCGCGGCCGAGAGTTCCCAGCCGGGCTGCGTCACCGCGACCACGCCCATGTCGCCCTCGCGGGCGTTGACGCTGCGCGTCCCGCCGACGTTCGACGTGCCGATCCGGTTCTGCTGGCTCTGTGCGCCGTAGGCGGCTTGATCGCGGTCGTTCGTGCAGTGCCCGGCGGTGAGGAAATGCTTGGCGCCGGAGGAATCCGTCGCACCGAAGCCGACCGAACAGCTGGTCTCGCCACCCGGCCACCACGGGTTCCCGGTCTGGACCGTGCCGTCCTGCTGCTGCGGCGAAGAGCCGGATTCGGTGATCCGCACTCCGAGATCCCTTGCCTGGGAAAGAAAACTCTCGGTCTCGGCGGTTTTTCGGTTGCGGTCGACCGAGACCGAGATTTCGTTGTTCCGGACGTCGACACCCCAACCGAACACCCCCGGTACGCCGTCGCCGACGAGCGCGCGGACCGCCGCGTCGGTCCGGTCCAGTTCGGCCTTGGTCCGCGGCATCAGCCGGGGTTCGGCGCCGGCGGACCGGGCCGCGTCGGCGTCGGCCGCGTTCGTGACGGCCAGGGTCAGCTTGCCCGTGGCAGCGTCGAACCACTGCCCGGCGGAGCGGGCGCGCAGCCCGTCCGGGAGCGACGCGGCCAGCCGGTGGGCCTCGTCCTGGGCGGCAAGCTGGGATTTCGCTTGGGACACGGTCAGGCCGAACGCGGCGGCCACGCCGTTCACCTCGGCGTCGGGGTGGACGGGAGCCGGTGGCGAAGCGGCCTGTGCCACCGGCCCGAACCCCAACGCGGCCAGAGCCACGATGCTCAAACAGGAAAGCACGCCGTTGTGCCGTCGCATATGCACTCCTCGAATCGAAAGGCGGTGCACAGACGGTAATTCCTTCACCTCACGGAAGCGTAGGCCCGCGAGTCGTTAACAATTAAGAGTCCCAGTCCCACTCGAACCCGAATCGGCCGGGGCCGAAATTCAGGGCCACCCCGTGCACGGAATCGCCTACCGGCAAGGTTTCCGAACACTCCGCGGGCTGTCCATCCTGTTCGGAACAAAGGAGGAACCGCGCCGGCAGCACACCGGAGGAGAATCGGATCTCGAGCACGTACTCGCGAGCGGGAAGACGGAATTTGCGTTCGTAGTTTGTCGCGTGCGGGCACGGGGCACTGTTCACCAGGGTGTGCTCGGTGATGACCGTTTCGCCTTTCGCGAGCGGGCGCTCGAAAAGCAGTTCCATCACGAGAAGACCGTCTTCCGGATGCAGCACCCTCCGCCCGGGGTGGCAGCCGCGCAGTGCGGTCACTTCGGGCAACGGCCGGTCGTGTTCGTCGATGTGGACGATCATCACCCACCGATCAGGACCGTCGGCCTCGGCGCGCAGGACCTGCCGGGACTGGAACGCGAGTTCGTCCCGATCGGGTCCGACGAAGACGACATCGTGCTGACTGATCCTCGTCAGCCGTTCG
Organism: Amycolatopsis sp. cmx-4-54; assembly: GCF_046548895.1. Lineage (NCBI taxonomy): Bacteria > Bacillati > Actinomycetota > Actinomycetes > Pseudonocardiales > Pseudonocardiaceae > Amycolatopsis > Amycolatopsis sp. cmx-4-54. The sequence continues at coordinate 183,556 of NZ_JAEBEJ010000001.1, read as the reverse complement.
TCCCAGCGGGTGTCGACCTCGCTGACGGCCGAGTCGATCCGCGTCCGGTCCGGCCAGTACCGGCCGATCTCCGGCAGGCCGTCGGCGCGGGCAGGCCACCGGCCTCTCGCGCGCGGCGGGCCGAGAAGCGCGGTCAAGCTGCCGGGTGCCACCTCCAGTACCTGTTCGAGGTGGCGGAGGCCCAGTATCGAGTCCCGGCGTTCCGGACGGCTTCGCCCCGACTGCCAATAGCTGAGTGTCGCGGCGGTGATCGAGACGCCGCGAGCGCGCAGGTGGTCGCGCAGGCGTTCCAGACTGAGGCCGCGCGCCCGGATCGCCTCACGCAGCGCGTCGGCGAAGGGCCCGTCGCGGAGCAGCCGCTCGAGCCCGGGCCGGGGCGCCGCTCCGCCGGACGTCACGCGACGAGCATAGATCCGTACCGGGCCGAAGTGAACGGGGCGAAACCCTGACCAGGCCGTTAACCGTTAACAGGCGCGTCGAAGCGGCGACGCGAGTCTTCGATATGGCCGAGGAACCGGTGGGTCCAGTCGCACATTCCGTCGACCGTCGCGCGGAGGCCGTGCCCCGCCTCGGTGAGGGTGTAGTCGACACGCGGTGGCACCGTCGGGTGCACGGTCCGTTCGAGCAGGCCGTTGCGCTCGAGCATGCGCAGGTTCTGGGTGAGCATCTTGTGGCTGATGCCCTCGATCTCGTCGCGCAGTTCGGTGAACCGCCGGATGCGGTCGCCGATCGTCTCGATGATCAGGAGCGCCCACTTGTTGGCGACGTCGGAGAAGATCTCCCGCGCCAGCGAGTCCGCCCGCAGCAGATCGGCGTCGTCCGAACCGTTGAGCTGCTTGGTCACCATGAGGTTCCCCAGTCACGAAAAAGTGCGTTCTTCCAGGTCGTCGACCACTCTCCTACAGTTCCTGGGTAACCACAAGTGACCACGAACGAGGAGTACGGATGAGCATCACCCTGGTGAACCCCGCGGGACTGCCGGAGATCCCCGCCTACCGGCAGGTGTCGATCGCGACCGGGTCGAAGCTGGTCTTCATCGCGGGGCAGGTCTCCTGGGACGCCGACGGTGTCCTTGTCGGCGAGGGTGACCTCGCCGCACAGGTCGAACAGTGCTACCTGAACATCGGCACCGCGCTCGCCGAGGCCAGCGCCACCTTCGACGACGTCGCGAAGATGACCGTCTACGTCGTCGACTGGACGCCGGACAAACTCGCGTTGTTCCTCGAAGGCGTGGACCGGGCGGCCGCGAAGCTGGGCGGCACCCCGGTCCCGCCGGGAACACTGATCGGCGTCGCGGCCCTCGACGTACCCGAGCACCTTGTAGAGGTCGAGGCGACCGCGGTCATCGACTGAGCACTCACTGACCGCGCGCGGCCCGCCAGATCGGGCTGTCGACGTAGTGGTTGTCGTACTGCTTCGAGGACGCGGCGATCTCCGAGGGGTCGGCTTCACCGCGTGCGACGCGGTCGAGGAGGCGGTAGTAGTCGAAGCGGGCCATGCCCGGGGTGAAGGTGACCAGGACGTCGGCGTCCGAGCCGGCGGCGGGGCCGAACGCGTGCGGCACCTTGGGCGGCACGGCGAGGAAGTCGCCCTTCTCCAGCGTGTGCAGCGTTTCCTCGACGAGGACCTGGAGTTTTCCTTCGAGCACGAAGAAGAATTCGGTCGCCCGGGTGTGGAAATGGGCCGGGGTGCCGAAGACGCCGTCCTTCAAGGTCGCGCGGTTCGCGGTGAAGCCCCCGTCGGTGGTGTCCGAGTCGGCCAGCAGCGTGATTTCGCTGCCCGGCGCGTCGCTGACGATCTCGGCGTCGGCGGCTCGGAGCAGGATGGGGTCGAACATGGTGGCGTCTCCTTGGTTCCTTGTTCAGCAGGCTCGCTGACAGGACCAGCTTCTCGCGGCGCCCGGCCTTGATCAATGCGGGAAGCCGCACTGATCGATAATATGGAGGTTATCGATGGGTGGTCGTGCCCGAAGTACGCGCGAAGGTTGGGCGCGCGTGGCGATCATCGAGTCCGTGAAGGCCTCCTTGAGGGACTCTAGGTCCCTCAAGGAGGCCTTCACGGACTCGCCTGAGATCAGCCGCAGCCCAGGTAGACCCGTGCCCTACGGCAACCGCACCACCCGCAGGAACGCGGGCAACAGCCAAGGTCGCGGGCCGCTCACGACGATCTTGCGCGTCAGCGCGGAACGTGCCTTCCCGACCCGGTGGAACAGCATCAGGTTCAGCGTCGGCGGATCGAACGAGATCCGCACGTCGACCGGTCCGCCGGGTTCCTCGACCGTCACCCGCCCCCGATGCAGCACCAGCACGACCGGGGACGTGTACGCGGACCGGAACGCCACGGCGATCCGTCGATCCCGCGGCGGCTCGTCGGTGTCGAGGAGGTGCCCGACGTCGTGGCTCAGCACACCCACCAGGAACAGATCGAAGAACAACGCCGCGTCACCCGGCTGGATCGTCCACGACAGGTTCAGCGCCTTGGCGATGTCCCAGCCGTGGATCTGCAGTTCGTTGACGAGGTGCGCGAGGACGCCGGCCAGCGGCACCTTCGAGCCGCCGAGCCAGTCCAGCGGGGTGCCGGGGTCCGCGTCCTCGGTCACCCGCAGTACTTCCTCGATGTCCGCGAGCAATCCGGTGACGAGCACCTGGATGTCACGTTCGGGAAAGTCGCGCAACACCAAGGTGTTCAGCACGGAAACGGTGTCCACAGTGGTCTTCTCGACCTGGCTCTGCCCGCGCGCGGGCAGGACCGGGGCGCCGTCCGGCCGCACCAGCGACGAGTACATCTTCGCGATCATCGCGACGTGGGCGACCGTTTCGGCCACCGTCCACTCCGCCGTGACCATCGCGTCCGGATCCGGAACGCGGGCGGCCAGTGCCGCGAATCGCGCACCCGTCACCCGATAGGCTCGCCGTACCGAATGCCACCGATCGGCCGTGATCGCTCTGGTCACGTACCCGATTTTATCGTGCTGCCACCGAAAAACCGTTCCGCTCACGTGCGGTCCGGCGCTGCCCGAAAGCGCAGTGACCGTACTCACTACGGAAATTCACGTGACACACACCGACCGGCACAGGCAGACTGAACGGAAAGCCTCAGCCTCGCCTTCGCTGTCACCGTTGCCGGCGCAGAAGGCGGCCAACGCGGACCCGCGCCCTTCCAGGAGAGCCCTTCACCGATGACCGAGACCCTGCCCGAAACCGCCCACGACCAGCAAAGGGCACCGGCGAAAGCCGGCCTCCTGATCGGGGTCCTGGTCCTTTCCGCGTTCGTGATGATCCTCAACGAGACCATCCTGAGCGTCGCGCTGCGTGACCTGACCGTCGACCTCCAGGTCCCGACCACCACCGTCCAGTGGTTGACCAGTGGCTTCCTGCTCACCATGGCGGTCGTCATCCCGACCACCGGATTTCTGCTCGAGCGGTTCACCCCGCGCCAGGTGTTCCTCGCTTCGCTCACCCTGTTCAGCACCGGCACCCTGGTCAGCGCGCTCGCCCCGGGCTTCGCCCTGCTGCTGACCGGCCGCGTCATCCAGGCCTGCGGAACGGCGGTGATGCTGCCGCTGCTGATGACCACGGTGATGCGCCTGGTCCCGGTCGAGAAACGCGGCGCGACGATGGGCACGATCACCATCGTCATCGCGGTCGCCCCGGCGATCGGCCCGACCATCGGCGGCGCCGTGCTTTCTTCGCTCGGCTGGCGCTGGATGTTCTGGATCGTGCTGCCGCTTTCGCTCGCCGCCCTGGTGGTCGGCATGATGCGGCTGCGGCTGGACAGCGACACCCGCAAGGTCCCGCTGGACGTACTGTCCGTGGTCCTGTCCGCGCTCGGTTTCGGCGGCGTGCTGTACGGCCTGTCGGTGTCCGGCGAATCCGCCGGTGGACACCAGCCGGTGCCGCCGTGGGCGCCGATCGCCGTCGGTGTCGTGGCGCTCGTGGTGTTCACCTGGCGCCAGCTGCGCCTCCAGAAGGAAGACCGCGCGCTGCTGGATCTGCGTCCGTTCACCCATCGCAGTTTCGTCGTCTCGCTGGTGCTGACGGCCCTGCTGTTCATGTGCCTGCTCGGCGCCGCGGCGATCCTGCTCCCGCTGTACCTGCAGACCGTCCTGCACACCAGTACTTTCGTCAGCGGGCTCGCGGTGCTTCCCGGTGGCCTGGCCCTCGGGCTGCTCGGCCGCCCGGTCGGCGCGCTTTACGACCGCTTCGGTCCCCGGCCCCTGGTCATTCCCGGTGCGGCCGCGATGGCGATCTCGCTGTGGCTGTTCGCCCTGCTCGGCGCGGAATCACCACTGATCGCGGTCATCGCCATCCACGTCCTGCTGATGGGCGGGCTCGGCCTCATGATGACGCCGCTGATGACCGAATCCCTCGGTTCGCTGCCCGAACACCTCTATTCACACGGCAGCGCGATCCTCGCCACCCTTCAGCAGCTCGCCGGCGCGCTCGGCACCGCCCTGTTCATCGCGGTGGCCACGGCCGGCACGACCACGGCCGGTGCGGCCAGCCCCGACGCGGGCGGTATCCGCACGACGTTCATGGTCGCCGGTTGTATCGGTCTTGCCGCGTTCGTCGGATCGCTCTTCGTCAAGAAGAGCGCCGGCACCGGTGCGGTGGCCGCGCACCACTGACGTCGACCGCGCGCCCGCCGTCGCCTCCGCCGGAGGCACGGCGGGCGCGCGTCGTCCGATCACCTTCCGGCCGTAGGCGATGGCGGGCTGTTCGACCCAGCGGCGCAGCGCGCAGGCGAACACCAACGCGACGGCGGTGGTCGCGGCGGCCTTGGCGAGCCCGCTGGGCAGCAGCCAGCCCGTGACCCCGGCCGCGCCGGTCTGGGCGAGGTAGAGCGCGTACGAACGGTCGCCGACGAAGGTCATCGGCCTGCTCGAGAGCAGCGTCCGGACCGGGCCCGGCGACACGACGGTCACGAGCAGCAGCGCCGAGCCCGCCGCGTAGACCGGCACGACGGACTGCCAATGCCCGCCGAGCGCTTTCGTCAGCGGCCCGACGGAGAACTGCAGCACGACGAACCCGCAGCCGATCACCGTGGCGACGGCCGGGCTGGTCAGTGGCCGGACCAGGGCGAACCCGCGCGGATGGTGGAGGGTCATCGCCAGCAGGCAGCCGATGACCAGCGAGCAGTAGTGCACCGAAAGACTCGCCCAGGTGTGTGAGGGCGCCAGCGGAAGCGCGATCAGCACGACCCCCAGGACGGCCGACGCGCCCAGCAGCGAACGCAGTGCCTTCTTCCCGCTCCGCGCGAACGAAGTCAGCACCAGCAGCGCGGGCCACACCAGGTAGAACTTCTCCTCCACTCCCAGCGACCACGACGTCGGATACGGCGTGTTGAAGTCGACGAGTTCGTTGCCGAAAACGAGGTAGTACGGCATGGCGTCGGCGAGCCTGCTGCTCTGGTACGTCCCGCCGAGCAGGACCGCGACCGTGGTCAGCGCCAGGAGCAGGAAATACACCGGCATGATCCGGAAGACCCGGCGAAGGTAGAAGCCGCGCAGCGAGATCCGGCCGTCTCGGTCTTCTTCGCGCAGGGCCAGCGTCGTGATGAGGAAGCCCGAAAGCACGAAGAACAGTTGCACGGCGATCCAGCCTTGGAGACGGTCGACGACCGGGCCTCCGTAGTGGAAGAACACGACGGCCACGGCGGCGAGCGCGCGTACACCGGTGAGGCCGGGGAACCACGACGAGGCCAGGTAGTCGGCGTGACCGAGGGGCCGCCACCAGGAGCGGCGTGCAGGAGCGAACATGCCCCGAAGGTTCGTGCGCGGACGCTGAACCGCAGCTTAAGGAAGCTGAAGACGTCTTCAGCTTCGCGCTTTCGCCAAGGGCAGGCGGACGACGAGCCGGGCGCCTCCGTCGTGGTCTCCAACCTCGACGGTGCCGCCGTGCGCCCGGGCGATCTCGGCGACGATCGCCAGCCCCAGACCAGCGCCACCCTCGTCACGCGCACGTCCGTCGTCGAGACGCACGAAGCGATCGAACACCCGCTCACGGTCCGCGGCGGGAATGCCCGGACCGTCGTCGGTGACCGCGACCACGGCGAATTCGTCCACAGTGGACACGCGAACCTCGACGCCGGTGCGGGTATGGCGTTGCGCGTTGTCCACCAGGTTCCGCAGCAACCGCTCCAGCCTGCCGCGGTCGCCGAGGACCATCGGATCCTCGTGGCTCTCGGCCCGGACACCCTGCCGTCCGGAAAGACAGGATTCGACCACTTCGGACAGTCGCACCGGCGTGCTTCGTTCCGGTTCCGCGTTGTCCAGCTTGCCGAGCAGCACGAGGTCACCGACGAGGTCCTGCAGCCGGGTGATGTCGAGGAGCGCGTTGCGGCAGGCGTCGCGCCAGTCCAGCCGGTCCGGATGCGCGAGCAACACCTCGAGCTGGGTCCGCAGGGAGGCCAGCGGGGTGCGCAGTTCGTGCGACGCGTCCGACGTGAAGCGGCTCTGCCGGGTGACCGCCGTGTCCAGACGGGCGAGCATCGTGTTCATCGTTTCGGCGAGCTTCGCGATTTCGTCGGCACTGTCCGGGGCCGGGACCCGGCGGGAGAGATCGTGCGCGCCGATCTCCGCGACCTCCGAGCGGATCGCCTCGACCGGCCGCAGTGAACGGCGTACGGCGAGCCAGGCGACCGCACCGATCAGCAGCGCGATCACCGGGACACCCACCAGCAGCGTCACGCGCACCGCGTCGAGCGCCGCCTGTCCGGACTCGTCGACCACGGCGGCACCGTAGATCCGGTACTTGCTGTCGCCGCTCGTCTCGGCCGCGACGTGCACCCGTGTCTCGGTGGTCTCGACATCACGGCCGAGCACTCCCCGGCAGCCGACCGACCCCGCCATCGACTCGTCGACCGCACCCGCCTCGAGAACCGACACGGAATCACCGCGTTGATAGTCGTCGTCCCGGACCAGCAGACCGTGCCGCAGACCCGGGCACCCGACAACGCGCCGGCCCGACTGGTCGACCACCTCGTAGGCCGAGTCCCGGACGAGCAGGAGCAGATCGGCGGGTGCGGCGCCGGTGTTCAGCAGCTGCACGATAGCCGCCGCGCGTGCCCGCGCCACCTGCGCGGCGCCCGACCCCAGCCGGTTCTCGGCGTCGACCACGAGCCAGGCCGAAACGACGCCGAGCGCGACGAGCGACGTCACGAACGAGGTCAGCGCGACCCGGAAGCGGGTCGTCCGCAGGAATTCACGCACCGGAGCCCACCACGTGATAGCCGGCGCCTCGTACCGTGCGGATCGTCTCCACCCCGAACGGCAGATCGATCTTGCGCCGCAGCGCGCTCACATGGACCTCGACGAGATTCGCGGTCGCCGACGCGGCGAAATCCCAGAGGTTCTCCAGCAGTTCGGCCTTGGTGACCACCTCCCCCTGCCGTTTCATCAGATACGCCAGCAGCGCGAACTCCTTGGTGGTCAACGCGATCTCGGCCGTGCCGCGACGGCAGACGCGGCTCGCCTGGTCGAGTTCGAGGTCGCCGAGCCGCAGCGTGCCCGGCCGGGTCGCTCCCCCGCGCCGGATCAGCGCCCGGAGCCGGGAGAGCAGGACGCCGTAGGAGAACGGCTTCGGGAGGAAGTCGTCGGCGCCGGTGTCCAGCGCCTCGATCTCGTCGTCCTCGCCGTCTTTCGCGGTCAGCATGAGAATCGGGGTGGTGTCACCCCGTTCGCGCAGCCTCCGGCAAACGCGGTAGCCGTTGAGCCCCGGCAGCATGATGTCGAGGATCATCGCGGAATACGGGTGTTCGGCGGCGTACCAAAGCGCGTCGCGGCCGTTGTGCGCGACGTCCACGGCATAGCCCTCGGCACTCAGCCCCGCGCGCAGCGATTCGGCCAGCCGTCGCTCGTCCTCGACGAGCAAGATCCTCATCCGCTCACGATCCCATACCACCCGGCGACGCTGTCCGGGTGAAGGCCCCGCCGCCGTCAGGACGAGTCCTCCACCGGCCGGCTCAGTCCTTTGGTCGTATTCCGCGTGATCAGACGGACGACACGCGCTCGCGACCGCGTGTCGTCCATCTGGACACGCGTGTCGTCCATCTGGACACGCGTGTCGTCCGTCCGATCACGTGTGTCGTCCATCGGAGCACGGCGGTGGGTATCGAAGAACCTGAATCGCTCACGAGGCCTCTCCCTGCGCCGCACCGGTGATGTTGCGGACCATGCCGCCGAAGACGACACCGTGGAACGGCGCGATCCCCTTCCAGTACGCGTGCCCGGCCAGCCCGTGCGGCTCGAACACCGCACGCTGCCGGTAGACGGTCCGACCGTCCTCATCGGACTCGACGCCGAGTTCGAGCCAGGCGCGCCCCGGCAGTTTCATCTCCGCCCGCAATCGCAGCAGGCGCGGCCGGTCGAGGTACTCGACGCGCCACCAGTCCAGTGCCTCGCCGAGGTGCAGCCGTCGCGGATCCCGCCGCCCGCGCCGCAACCCGACGCCGCCGACGAGCCGGTCGGCCCAGCCGCGGACCGACCAGGCCAGCGGGAACGAGTACCACCCGTGTTCCCCGCCGATGGACTCGATGACGTCCCACAGCGCTTCCGGCGAGGCGTCCGTCCGCTGCGCCCGTTCGTCCTCGTAGACCGTCCCGCCCGCCCAATCCGGGTCGCTCGGCAGCGGATCGGAGGGCGCCGCGGCGCTCGACGCGTCCGACCAGCGGGTCGGCACGTCGGCGTTGCGGATCCGGGTCAGTGCCAGTTCGACGGCGTGCTCGTAGTGCGTCAGGCCGGCATCGGGATCGGGGATGTGCTCGGCGATCGAGTGGTCGTGACAGACCACCTCGTGCACCAGCGATTCGATCAGCGGTACGGCGATCGACTTCGGCACCGGCGTGACCAGGTTGACCCATTGCGCGGACAGCCACGGAGTGAGCACCGAAACGGGAACGACGGCACGCCTCGGCAGACCGGAGACGACGGCGTATCGGCGCATCATGTCCAAATAGGTCAGCACGTCCGGCCCGCCGATGTCGAAGGCGCCGTTCACTTCGGGCGGCAGGTCGGCCGCGTGCACGAGGTAGTGCAGCACGTCCCGGATCGCGATCGGCTGGATGCGGTTGCGCACCCAGCGCGGGGTCACCATCGCGGGGAGCCGCTCGGTCAGGTAGCGCAGCATCTCGAAGCTCGCCGAACCCGAACCGATGATCACCGCGGCCTGCAGGACGATGGCGGGCACTCCGGAATCCAGCAGAACCCGGCCGACTTCGGCGCGCGACGCCAGGTGCGGCGACAGTTCCTCGTCGTCCGGCACGATGCCGCCCAGGTACACCAGCCGCCGCGCGCCCGCCGCCTTCGCCGCCGCGGCGACCGTCCGCGCCCCTTCCCGGTCGACGTCGACGAAATCCTTGCGTGCCAGTGAATGCACGAGGTAGTAGACGACCTCGCAGTCGGCCAGCGCCGTCTCGATGGAGGCCGGATCGGTGACGTCGCCGCGTTCGACCTCGACCCGGTCACGCCATGGCTCCTCGGCGACCTTCTCCGGAGAACGCGCCACTACGCGCACCTCATGGCCCGCGTCGAGCAGGTGCGGCACCAGCCGTCCGCCGACATAACCGGTCGCTCCGAGCACCACACATCGCATGCCCCGAGTGTTCACGGTGCCAGGCGACCCCGCACTTCGACGGTCGCGGCGATACTGCTCCGGAGGAACTTGACGACCGCTCGCCGCTCGTCCTCCCCCATGTCACGCCACGCTTCGGCGTAGCGCCGTCCGAGCGGCTGAAAAAACTCGGAACCGATCTCCCGCGCCTTCTCGTGCATCCGCAGTTCGACCTTGCGCCGATCGGTCGCGCTCCGGTCCCGGTGGAGATGCCCTGCCCGCTCCAGCCGGTCCAGCACCGCCGTCGTCGCCGACGCGCTCAGGTGCAGGGCGCTCGCGAGCCTGCTGGGGCTCATCGGGTCCCCCATTCGGGCGGCGTCCATGATCACCGCGAGCGCGTTGAGGTCGGTCCGGTGCAGGCCGTGGGCGTCACCGAACATCTCCGCGAACCGGTCCGACTCGACCGTCAGCTGGCGCAGCAGGAGAACGAGCAAGTCGTCCGTGACGGGCTCCGCGTCCTCAGACATGTCCGAAACCTCCCCTCATGCTGCGCCGTCCAGGTGACCACTCTACTATTTCGATGGTCGAACTATTCACTCGTCGAAGTAGAGCTGCCACGGGAGCCATCCGTCCATGATCTCGGAAGTCGAACGCCCCGCCCGCACGCGGTCACGTCTGCGGTGGCTGCTCCCCGCCCTGATCGCGGTCGCGTGGCTGATCTTCGGCGCGTTCAGCGGCCCGTACACGGGAAAGCTGAGCCAGGTCACGGAGAACGACAGCAGCAGTTTTCTCCCGGCATCCGCCGAAGCGACCGAGGTCGGCGAACTCCAGAAGCGGTTCGCCGGGGCCTCCGTGATCCCGGCGATCGTCGTCGCCGAACGCCCCTCCGGCCTGACCGAGGAAGACAAGCGGTTCCTCGCCGATCGCACGTCGAACGCCAAGCTCGTCCCGGCGCCGGGCAGCGACGCCGGCGCGCAGGTCGTCGTGCTCCTCGACGCCAAGGCCGACCCCGGGGACGGCGTCGAAGCGCTACGAGAGGCGCTCGCCCGCGACACCCCTGACGGGTTGAAGGTGCTCGTGACCGGCCCCGCCGCCCAGGTCGCCGACCTCAAGGAGGCGTTCGGCGGGATCGACGGACTGCTGCTCCTGGTCGCGGGCGCGGTCGTCGCGGTCATCCTGATCATCGTCTACCGGAGCCCGCTTCTCCCCCTGCTCGTCCTGTTGTCGGCGGTCTTCGCACTGGGAACGGCGAGTCTCGCGGTGTACCTGCTGGCGGAGCACGACGTGCTGGCGCTGAACGGGCAGAGCCAGGGCATCCTGTTCATCCTCGTCTTCGGCGCCGCCACGGACTACGCGCTCCTGATGATCTCGCGCTATCGCGAAGAACTCCGGACGACCGACGACGCGCGCTCCGCGCTCCGCACGGCCTGGCGCTCGACCATCGAGCCGATCACCGCCTCGGCGGGGACCGTGATCCTCGGCGTGCTCTGCCTGCTGTTCAGCGACCTCAACTCCAACAAGGGACTCGGCCCGGTTGCCGCCATCGGCATCGGCGCCGCCTTCCTGACGACCATCACGTTCCTCCCCGCGGTGCTGGCCTTGTGCGGCCGCAACGCCTTCTGGCCCTTCCGGCCGACGGTGACCGAGTCTCACGAAGAGACCGGCGGGCTTTGGGCACGCGTGTCGGGCTGGGTCGCCCGCGCTCCGCGCACGATCTGGATCGTCACCACGGTCGTCCTGCTCGCGGGTGGCGCGTTCCTCCCCCAGCTCAAGGCCTCCGGCACCGCGCAGTCCGACGTCTTCCTCACGCCGGTCGATTCCGTCGCGGGGCAGGAAGTCCTCTCTCGCTACTTCCCCGGTGGCTCCGGCTCGCCCACGGTGATCATCACCCCCAGCGGTCAGGCACAAGCCGTCACGGCGTTGGCGCGGGTACCCGGTGTTTCGGACGTCCGGCAAAGCGGTGAAGCGGGCGGGCTCGCGAAGATCGACGCGGTCCTCGCGGATCCCCCGGACTCCGACGCGGCGGTCGCGACGGTCCAGCGGATCCGGGAGGCCGTGCACACCGTCGACGGCACCAAGGTCGGCGGACCGACGGCGACCCTTCTCGACACGAGGGAGACCTCCGAGCACGACCGGTTGCTGATCATCCCGATCGTCCTGGTCGTGATCTTCTTCGTGCTAGCCCTCCTGCTGCGGTCGCTGCTCGCGCCACTGCTGCTGATCGGCACGGTGGTGCTGTCCTTCGCCGCGACTATGGGTGCCTCCGCGCTGGTGTTCAATCACGTCTTCGACTTCCCCGGCGCCGATCCGGTCGTCCCGCTGTTCGGCTTCGTCTTCCTTGTCGCGCTGGGAATCGACTACAACATCTTCCTGATGACCCGGGTCCGCGAAGAGGCGGGCAAAATCGGCACGCGGGACGGGACGCTGCGCGGCCTCCGCGTCACCGGTGGCGTGATCACGTCCGCGGGGGTCGTGCTCGCCGCGACCTTCGCCGCACTGGCCGTCCTGCCCATTCTCTTCCTGGCTCAGCTGGCGTTCATCGTCGCGTTCGGTGTCCTGCTCGATACGCTTCTGGTGCGCTCGCTGCTGGTACCGGCTCTGTCGGTGGACGTCGGACGGAAGATCTGGTGGCCGTCGAAGCTGGCGAAGACCGGCCGGGAATGAACGCCGCCAGCCGAGCCCCATGATCAGCCGGAACCGCCTCGGGACGGTGCTACGCGTGGAGTCGCATCTCCCCCTGCGACCGGCCCCCACTGTCCAAACAGGTCCTGTCGGTCTGTCCTGCCCGTAACCTGGTGACATGAGCGAGGAACAGGACGCCGTCGACGAGTGGATCCAGGACGCCGGTGAACGCGGCGACCTGGACGAACTCCGGCGGCTGGCCGACGCCGGCAGCAGTGACGCGGCGGACCAGCTGATCGAAACGGCGACCGAACTCGGCGCACTGGACGAACTGCGGCGGCTGGCCGGACGCGGCAACCGGGACGCCGCGGAGCAACTGGCCGAACTCACCGAGGAGTAGGCCGGTCCCGCATCGCCGGAATCAGCACCGGAAGCACGGCCAAGAGCGCGAGACCTCGCACGACTCCCGCGGCAGGATAGGGAACGCGAAGCCCGAACCTGTGCGCGAGCAGTCCCCCGGTCAACGCGCCGAGCGGCATCAGCCCCCAGCCGAGCAACCGGTAGACGCTGTTGACGCGGCCGAGCAACGACGCGGGGACGTCTCGCTGCCGCACGCTGACCGTCACGACGTTCCAGATCGTCGTCACGAAACCGCTCACCGCCAGGAGCCCGCCGAGCACGGCGACGTTCGGGCTGAACCCCATACCGACGAAGACGACGGCGTTCACGGCGAGCGAGACGAGGAGCGCGCGGAGGTCGCCGAGCCGCGCGACCAGCCACGAGACGACCAGTCCGCCCGCGATGCCGCCGACAGCCGCGCCTGCGAGCAGCACACCGAATACTCCCGCGCCGAGATGCAGCACGTCGGTCACGAACAGCACGAGAGTCGCGTTCCCGAATTGACCGCAAAACGTGTTGATGCCCAGTAGCAAGGCAAGAGTGCGAAGCAGGCGGTGATTCCTCAGCCAGCGAAGTCCGTCGAGGACCTTCGCCCTTTCCAAAGGTGCGTGTCGCCGTTTGGGCAGCCCGGCCAGAAGCAGGGCGGCGAGGACGAACGACACGGCGTCGACGGCGAACGGCAGCGTCCAGGTGAGCGCGAAGAGCAGGCTCCCCAGAGGCGGGCCCACGAACTGCCTGCCGACGACCAACACCACCTGCTGGCTGCCGTTCGCCTGATGCAGCAGGTCTTTCGGGACGAGGTCCGGGAGTGCCGTTTGCGCCGCGTTGTCGTAGAAGACGTCGCACGACCCCAAAGCGAACGCGAAGACGACGAGCATCGGCACGGTGACGGCCTCGGCCGCGACGAGCGCGGTGAGCACGCCTACGATCAGGGCCTGGAGTGCCTGCGTTCGCCACATGAGGATGGTCCGGTCGACCCTGTCGACGACGGAGCCGGCGGTGAGCGACAGCAGCAGCCACGGCAAGTACGTCGCGGCGGAGACCAGGGCGATATCCCGCGCGTCGCGGCTCACCGTCACCGCCAGCAACGGCAGTGCCGCGCTGAAGACGCCGTTCCCGAGGCTGTCGATCCCGGTGGCCCACCACAGTCGTCGGTAGGCACGGGGCAGGTTGCGCATGATCGGATCGTGGCGAGGTCCGGCGTTCCGGAGACACCATTTAGCCCTGCCTACATACTCGGGCGATGCCGATGACCATCGAAGTCGGTGTCGCCGAACTTGCCGCGACCCGGTTCGCGATCTCGCCGCTGTCCGAAACCGTGGCCGGCGTACAGCAGCTCGCCGGGATCGACCGGAACGCGGTCAACCTGCCCTGGCTTCGGTGGGCGCGCGACGAACTCGATCGCGAGCCACTCGACCTTTCGCGGACCTGGCCGTTGCTCGTGACCGGCAGGCTGGGCTGGCCGGAGTTCATCGTCCCCGCCCCGCAAGACTCGGGGGATTCCCTCGACAACGACCTCGACGCCCTGCGGCGAACCCCTGAAGACCGGGTGAGGGCGAGCCTCGACCGGGTCTTCGGCGTGAGCCCTCCGCCTGCCGTCGCGGCCCTCGCCGACGACCCCGCGTCCGGACTGCGGGAGGTCGCCGCGGAACTGCGTGCCGCTCACGACCGCCTTGTCGCACCGCATTGGCCGCGGATCCGGGCGGTACTGGACGCCGATGTCGGGTACCACGCCCGTGCACTGACCGCGGGCGGTGCCGAGCGGTTGTTCGCGGACCTGCATCCGGATCTGCGCTGGCACAACGACCGGGTGATCCTGGCCGGCGAGCGATGGCGCGATCAGCATCGTGTCATCACGCGCGGGCCGGGTGGTCTCGTGCTGATGCCGGTCGTCCTCGGGTCGCCGTATGTCCTGGTCAAAGAGAACACCTCGACCCAGACCACGATCCGCTATCCGGCGAGGGGAACCGGCACCCTGTGGACCGCCGGAACCAGGTCACCCGGGTCCACCACGGTCCGGCTGCTGGGCCGGACACGGTCGGACCTCCTCTCGGCACTGTCCTCCCCCGCGACCACGACCGATCTCGCCCGTGCTCTCGGCGTGACGCCGAGCGCCGTTTCCCAGCACCTCAAGGTCCTGCGGGACAGCGGACTGGTCGCACGCGAACGCTCCGGCCGCAGCGTCCTCTACCTGACGACACCACTCGGTGAACGCCTGCTCTGACGGTCAGAGGTCGATCAGCTCGACGGTCACCTTCGCTATGTCCCCCTCCTCGATCCCTTCGGATTTGCGGACCGCTTTCTTCACCGGCAGCACGTACGCGCCTCGTTTGGTGTCCGGGAAGATCGACGTCTTCCAGTTGCTGCCACCGATACCGACCTGGACCCGGACCGCGCCGAACCCTCGGCGCGGGCCGTCGGCGATCTCGCGGATCTCCTCGGAGATATCCTGGGGCAGGCTGACGAAGGTCCAGGTCTCTCCTCGGCGGGCGTCCCAGACCCAAAGCTCGGCATCGAACACGACGATCATCGGTGGAGCCTCGCACAGGGGTCCGACAATTCCCGCGTGCTTGCCGCCACTGGCTGCCCACAAGGGATGGCAGCTGTGGTTGCAGTGCCCGATTTGGGCACCTTGCACGATTCTGTTCCTTGGTTCGTGAGTGGTAAAGAGGGTTATTGAGGGCAAGGCAAACGTGTCGGGTCCCGAGAGCGCGAGAGGCCGGTCGGCACAGATCCGCCGCGGTTCCGACTGTCCATAAGGGACTTAGGATCGCTGCTCGGCGCCCGATTGCCACTCACGACCCCCGAGCAAAGCGCCCAAATCGGACACGCGGAGAAGGCCGTGTCCTTATGGACAATTGGCGTGCGCCACGAAGACCCGCCTTGGCAGTCGATGGGACACCTGTGCGACAGGGCGCACACCACGACACGTTTGACTTACCCCTCAATCAAACGACAGTTGCCACTCACGACACGACGCGGAACCGGACTTCGCACAGCGGGCAGTCGCCGACGGCGCTCGACGTCCCGATTTCCTCATCGACGCGAGGCGGCCTAATCCTGCGAAGGATGCCGCAGTGACCGAGCCGTCGTCGCGCCGAGCACACGCGACGCCATCCACGCCAGCGCGTCGGCCGTGCGTGCCGGAGTGTCCGACGGCTGCATGATGTGGCTCAGCACGGTCCGGACCACGACGTCGATCGCCACATCCAGCTGTGCGGCGTCCAGCGGTGGGTCGTAGGCGCGGACACGACCACGCAGCATGACCGTCGCTTCGCCCAGCAGGCTCCCGGCCCGCGACGTCAGCAGCGGCAGCAACTCGGTGTCGGCGCCGTGCGTCGCCGAGACGATGGCGCGCAGCAGGAGGTTGTCGTCGGCGAGTTCGAGGACGCCGCGGACGGCGTCGTGGATCGCCTCGACGAGATCGTCGGGGTGCCGTTCGAACGCTTCCCGGACCACCGAGAGGAACCGGGCGAGTTCGTGCGAGATCATCGCTTCGGCCAGCCGGCTCTTCGAACCGAGTTCGTTGTAGACGGTCTGGCGGCTGACGCCGACGATCTCCGCGAGTCTGCTCATCGTCACCGAGGACCAGCCGGAACGCACGGTCAACTCGATCGCCGACGCGACGATCGGTTGACGGTACGGACCCCCCGTGACCGGTGCCTCGCTCATGATCGTCATTCTAGGCGGTGCCTTTCCAAGCGCGCGGAGCCGGACCGCGGCCCGCCTCCGCGAATCCGAGGCCTCCGGCCGAAAAAGACGCGCGCGTGCCACTCTTGTGGTCGACCTTTGTTCGGAAGACACCTTCTAGGCCGCCGCGAACGCCAGCGCCTCCGGCCACGGCGCCCGCCCCGCGATATGGCGCCGGTACTTCATGATCTCGCGCGGCCGATCGATCGTCAGCGCCCCGACGACCCGGTCCCCGCGCCGGTACAGCGCGGTGAAGCCATCGGCCTCCGGGACGGCGGCCACCACCTCGTCCGCACGCGGGGTGCCGACGAACTGGATCCGGTGGTCGTACCAGTCCGACCAGAAGTACGGCACCGGCGCCAACGCGCGTGCCGACTCCGGGACGAGCGCGTGACGAGCGGCCGCGGCACCCTGCTCCGCGGCGTTCGTCCAGTGCTCCAGCCGCATCAGCTCACCGTCGAACAACGGGTTCGAGGCGTGCGCGACGTCCCCGGCGGCGTACACACCAGGGATTCCGGTCCAAAGCGTCGCATCGCACACCACGCCACCGTCGCGTTCGTGCAGCGGGATCCCGCTCCCCGCCAGCCAGCCGGTGGCCGGGGCGACGCCGATGCCGGCGACCACCAGATCCGCCGGCAGTACCTCCCCGGACGACAGCCGGACGCCGGTCACCACATCGCCGTCGGATTCCAGACCGGTGACCGTCGTGGACAACCGCAGTTCGGTGCCCGCCTCGCGGTGCAGCGAGGCGCACACCGCACCCGCCTCGGCCCCGACCGCCCGGACGAGCGGGACGTCGAGCGCCTCGACGATCGTCGCCGACAGCCCGCGTTTCCGCGCCGCGGCGGCGACCTCCGAGCCGATGAAACCCGCCCCGATCACGACCGTGCGCGCGCCGCCGTCGAGTGCGGCACGAACGGCGAGCGCGTCCTCGGCGGTCCGCAGCGTGTGGACCCCGGCGATCCCGTCGCTGCCGGGGAGCCGCCGCGCGGTGGCTCCGGTCGCGATCACCAGTGCGTCGTAGGGAACCGTCGTCCCCGCGACCGACACCTCGCGAGCGGTGGGGTCGAGCCCGTCCGCCGGCGCGCCGAGCATCGGTTCGACGCCGAATTCGTCGCGCAGCACGGCTTCGGTGTGGAAGGGACCGACTCGCCCGGGACCGTCCGCGGCCAGGAAGGATTTCGACAGCGGGAGCCGGTCGTAGGGCGGGTGGTCCTCCGCGCCGATCAGCACGATCCGCCCGTGGTACCCGTCCCGGCGCGCGGCCTCGACCGCGCGCAGTCCGGCCAGTGACGCTCCCACGACGACCAGTGCCATCGTCAGTCCCGCAGCTTCAGGGCGAGGACCGGACAAGCGTCCACGGCGGCCGACAGGTCCTGCCGGTATTTCTCACCGGGCCGCTCGTCGAGCACGACAACCGTCCCGTCGTCGCCCACCTCGAAGAAGTCGGGCGCCATCGCCTCGCACATGCCGAGCCCGTCGCATTTCGCGCGGTCCGCCTCGATCTTCATCATGCTCCGACCCTCCCCGGTGCCACGAAATCGACCTTCTCCCGCACCCCGCAGTCCGGGCAGCACCACGAATCCGGGATCGCCGACCACGGCGTTCCGGCGGGGAAACCCTCACGCGGGTCGCCGAGTTTCTCGTCGTAGACATAGCCGCAGCCCGGACACATCCCGCCTTCGGTCGCGTCGCCGTGTGTGTCGGCGACGGCCCGGGAGGGGGCGGTGACGCGCGTTCCGTAGCGCGCCACGATCTTGGCCCGTTTCGACGGCTGGATGTTGGCGCGGGAGATGTCACCGTCGAAATGCGCGAGGACGCGCGGATCCATCACACGGCGCCACACCGGCGGGAACAGCGCCAGCACGATCATCCCGGCGTAGCCCGTCGGAAGCACCGGCGATTCCGCGAAGTCACGCAGCGTCTGGTAGCGACGGGTCGGGTTGGCGTGGTGGTCGCTGTGCCGTTGCAGGTGGTAGAGCAGCACGTTGGTGGCGATGTTGTTGGAGTTCCAGCTGTGACTGGGATCCACCCGTTCGTAGCGGCGCCGGTTCGGCGGACCGACCTTCTGCCGCCGCATGCCGTAGTGCTCCATGTAGTTCACGACCTCCAGCAGCGAAAACCCGATCACGGCCTGGATCACCAGATACGGCAGGATCCCCGGCCCCAGCCACACGGTCATCGCCGCCCACAGCACCGCCGACATCAGCCAGGCGTTGAGCACGTCATTGCCGATGCGGAACGGATGCCGGTCGCGCCGCGCGTACCGCTTGCGCTCCAAGCCCCACGCCGACTTCAGCGAACCGAACACCGTGCGCGGCCAGAACCGGTAGAAGCTCTCCCCCACGCGGCTACTGGCCGGATCCTCCGGGGTCGCCACCCGGACGTGGTGGCCGCGGTTGTGCTCGATGTAGAAGTGGCCGTAGAAGCTCTGCGCCAGCGCGATCTTCGACAGCCAGCGCTCGTGACTCTCCTTCTTGTGCCCGAGTTCGTGCGCGGTGTTGATGCCGATACCGCCGATGCAGCCGATCGAGATCGCCAGCCCGATCTTGTCCGCGACGGACAGGTCGCCGCGGGCGATCAGCCAGAACGCGACCACGAAACCCGCGTACTGGATGGGCAGGAAGGCGAAGGTGATCCAGCGGTAGTAGCGATCCCGCTCCAGCCGGTCGATCACGTCGTCGGGCGGATTGCTGCGGTCCAGCCCGGCCAGCAGGTCGATCAGCGGCACGATCACCAGGATCACGATCGGCCCGATCCAGAACCACACCCCCCATCCGGTGGCCGCGTGCAGCCCGATGGCGAGGAACGCGAGCGAGGGGACCACCAGCCCGATCAGCCAGAGGTACCGCTTGCGGTCGGTCCACCGTTCGGTCGAGCTCGCCGGGATCGTGCCCGTCATCTCGCTCATCGAACCCTCCTCCGTTGGCTGGGTTTACAAAACTATAGGTTATGTACACCGAGTTTGACAAGTAGACATTATTTGTAAACCCAGCGTTGTTTCGTTTCGTGAGAACCTGGCGATATCTTGTATTCGTAAGGAAACTTACTTAACTTGTGATGACACGCCGCGACCCACTTCGTCCGCCCGAAGGAGCGCGAATGCCCCGATCACCCCGCCGGATCCGGCCCGCCGCCGTGGCCACCGTCGCCGCCGCCCTGCTGGTCCTGCCCGCCACGCCCGCCACCGCGAGCACGGTCGCGAACAGCCCCTGGCCGGGCGCTTCGGCCGTCGCGAACGCCGACGGCTCGAACGTCCTCGGCGGCAACATGAGCGGCCTGTCCTTCGGCGGCCCCGACGTCCTGTGGGCGGTCAAGAACGGTCCCGGCACGCTGTACCGCCTCGTGCGCAACGGCACCAAATGGCAGCCGGACACCGCCAACGGCTGGTCGTCGGGCAAGCAGCTGCGCTACCGCGACGGCAAGGGCGATCCCGACGCCGAAGCCGTCGTCGCCACCCCGGACGGCGTGGTCGCGGCCACCGAACGCGACGGCGACAACAGTAAGACGAGTGCCCTCAAGGTGCTCCGGTACGACGTTTCCGGTTCGGCCAAGACGCTCAGCGCCAAGGCCGAATGGAACCTGACGGCGGACCTGCCGAAGGTCTCAGCAAACGACGGCCTCGAAGCCGTCTCGTGGATCCCGGACAGCGCTCTCACCGCCAAGGGGTTCGTGGACCAGCGCACGAAGGCGCCGTACAACCCGGGCAGCTATCCCGGCCACGGCACCGGCCTTTACCTGGTCGGCCTCGAAAGCAACGGGATGATCTACGCCTACGCGCTCGACCAGGCGGGCGGGAAGTACACCCGGGTCGCGAGTTTCGCCAGCGGACTCGACTCGATCATGGAACTCGAGTACGAGGCTTCCACCGGCAAGCTGTGGGCGGTCTGCGACGACACCTGCGGCGGTGACTCGACGACGCTGGCCGTCGACGCGCAGGGCAAGTTCGCCGTCACGGCCACCTACGACCGGCCGAGCGGGATGCCGGACCACAACAACGAAGGGTTCGCGATTTCGGCCACGTGCGCCTCTGGGAGCAAGCAGGTCGTCTGGGCCGACGACGGGAACGAAGGCGGCCACGCGCTGCGCGCCGGCACCCTCTCCTGCGGCTGAGCCGGAGCTCCATTCCGGCGCGGCTTCGCGCCGGAATGGAATGCATCGATTCCGGCCTTTCCCCCACCCTTATTCCTGGACTAGTTTGTCGGCATGAAATTCGCTTCCCTCGCAATTCTTCCGGCTTTGGCCGTTCCCCTGTTCCTGCCGTCCGCCGCACTGGCGGACGACGGCTGGCAGTCCATCGGCACCGGCATGACCTCCGGCGCCGGCGGTATCGCCGTCCTGGCCCGTGACGACGATCGTGTCGACGCGCTTGTCCTGCGGGACAACAAAAAACCCGGTGAGAACCCGCGGCCCGGGTTCGCGTCGACCACGGCAAGGTGTCCAAGGTGGACTCCATCGACTGGCCCGGCGAGCTCCCGGTGGATCTCGAAGCGGCTGAACCCGTGCCGGGGAGGAACGGCGAATTCATCGCACTGGCCAGCGACGGCAAAGGCTTTCACTTCACACTGAAGGACCGGCGCCTGAAAGTCCTCGGCACTTTTCAGGTCCCGAAAGGCGACCCGGAAGACAATTACGAGGGTTTCGCACTGAAAAAGGTGAATGACCGATTGTTCGCGGTCTGGGCGGACCGCGGCCAGGACGCCCGCCCGGCCACGCTCTACTCGGCGGAGTTCTCGGTCTCGAAGCTCTCCTTCAAGAAGCCGAAGGCGGTCCCGTTCCGCGTCCCGTACCCGGCCACCCACGTCCGGCACACCTCGGACGTCGAGATCACCGCGGACGACCGCGTCCTGATCTCGGCCGCCTCCGATCCCGGCGACGAAGGCCCCTTCGATTCGGCCGTGTACGAGGCAGGCGTCCTCCGCCCCGACGGTTCGATCGCCCTCTCCCCCGTTCCGGCGAAGATCGGCGACTTCCCCGGCCACAAGATCGAGGCCATGACCTGTCTGTCGCGCTCCTGCGGCAGCCTGCTCTACGGCACCGACGACGAGGCCGCGGGCGGTAGGCTCCGGATCGCGACCAGGAACCACCCGGAGGGCCAGTGATCAGCGAAGACCTGCGCGAGCGGCGCCTCAAGATCATCGAAGAGCACATGGACACCGAGGTGGCCCACGAGTTCGACCGCACGCTGGGCACCTTCAACGGCCATCCGCACTACGAGATCGTGGCGACCGGGCAGATCTTCGACGGCGACGAAGAGGTCATGGCGTACTACCGCATGACCCGGACGGCGTTCCCGGACCAGCGGCACGACAACGTGCGGTACCACTTCGCCGACGAGTCGGTGATCGTCGAATTCGACCTGCTCGGCACCAACCTCGGCGAGTTCTACGGCCGCCCGCCCACCGGCAAGGCGTTCCGGGTGCCGATCATCGCGGTGTTCTTCTTCGACGAGGACCGGATCACGAACGAGCGCATCTACTTCGACGCCGCCAGCCTGATCACCCAGGCCGGGCACGCCGAACTGCTGACTTTGCCGGCCTCGGGCGAGGTCTGATCACCGATCACCCGAGGTGGGAAAGGCCGAAAGCGGTCAGAAAGCCCGCGACCGTGATCAGCCCGGTCCACAGCTGGGCGTCTTCGAAGGCTTCGGGGATCATCGTGTCGGCGATCATCGCAAGGATGGCACCGCCCGCGATCGCGGTGATCACCGCGAGGGTGGCACCGGAGGCTTCGCCGAGGACGCCGTAGCCCAGCAACGCGGCCACACCGCTGATCACGGCGATGCCACTCCAGAGCGCGAAGACATAGCGCGGGCTCCGGCCCGCCCGCTTCATCCCCGCGGCGCTGGACAGCCCTTCCGGGACGTTGCTGATGAACACCGCGGCCACGGTCACGACGCTGACGCTTCCGCCGCCGAGCAGGCTGGTGCCGATCACCATCGATTCGGGGATTCCGTCCAGCAGGGCGCCGAGCGCGATGGCGGTTCCGGAGCCCGCCTGCTCGGCCTCGGACGGCTGCTGGCCACCCGAGCGTTTGCGATGCCGGGCGCCTCGCCGGGCGAGCCCGACGTTCGCGACGGTGTAGGCCAGCGCACCGCCGAGCGCACCGAGCGCGGTCGGCAGGAAACCGCCCTTTTCGTGCGCCTCGGCGATCAACTCGAAGGAGACGGCGGAGATCAGCACGCCGCTTCCGAAGGCCATGACGCCTGCCACTACCCTGCCCGGAATCCGGATCAGGAAACCGACCATGGCACCGAGCAGCAAAGCCGACCCGGCGAGCAGACCCCAGCCTCCCGCCGCCAGCAGATCCGGCACCCGTTCCTCCCTCACCGCTCGAAACCCGGACCCCAGTCTGGCCGAGCCGGTGGCCGGACGCGCGCCGGAAGCCGAGGATTATCCCGGGACACCAGGGGTACCCGGCGGCCATGGAACGAGAAGACCCGGCGCGCGACTCCCGCCCCTCGGACCCGGCCGAAGGCGCTGACCACCGCGACGACCCGAACTCACCGTCCGAACAGCGCAAGAGCGTCGAGCAGGACGAGACCCGGGGACCGGGTGGTCGGGAGTCATGACCGCGACCGCACGGCGCCCGCCGCAAGTGGCCGCGCTCCTCGTCGGCACGGTCTTCCTCCTGGTCGGCGTACTCGGCTTCATCCCGGGTATCACCACCGGCTACGAGGAACTCGAATTCGCCGGACACCATTCCGGCGCACGGTTGTTCGGCGTCTTCGCCGTGTCGATCCTGCACAACCTGGTGCATCTGCTGTTCGGTGTGGTCGGCGTGCTCGCCGCTCGCAAACGCGCCGCTTCCCGCATCTTCCTGATGGTCGGCGGCGGAATCTATCTGCTTCTGTGGATCATCGGCCTGGTGATCCCGCAGAGCAGCCCCGGGAACTTCCTGCCGTTCAACGTCGCCGACAACTGGCTGCATCTCGGCTTGGGCGTCGGCATGATCGCGCTGGGTCTCTTCACCACCGCGCTCGAACGCAAGGCAGGCGACTACCCGGAACCCGATATGCAGCACCAGTGAAAACGTCCGGGCCCGCCGTGGAAGCGACGGACCCGGACGCTCGGGTCAGCTTCAGATCAGGTCGTACCGGTCGAGGTTCATGACCTTGTCCCACGCCGCCACGAAGTCGCGGACGAACTTCTGGCTCGCGTCGTCGCTGGCGTAGACCTCCGCCACCGCGCGAAGCTCGGAGTTCGACCCGAACACGAGGTCGGCACGAGTACCGGTCCACTTGACCTCGCCGGTCGCGGAGTCGCGGCCCTCGAAGGTCTCCGCGTCATCCGACGTGGCGGTCCACTGGACCCCCATGTCGAGCAGGTTCACGAAGAAGTCGTTGGTCAGCGACCCCGGCTTCTCGGTGAACACGCCGTGCTTGGACTGCTGCGCGTTGGCGCCGAGGACACGCAGGCCGCCGACGAGGACGGTCATCTCGGGCGCGCTCAGGTTCAGCAGGTTCGCGCGGTCGAGGAGCAGGTACTCCGTCGGGAGACGGTGCCCCTTGCCGCGGTAGTTGCGGAACCCGTCGACGGTCGGCTCCAGCGGGGCGAACGACTCGACGTCGGTCTGCTCCTCCGTCGCGTCGGTGCGGCCCGGGGTGAACGGCACGGTGATTTCGTGGCCGCCCTCCTTCGCGGCCTGCTCGACGGCGGCGACGCCGCCCAGCACGATCAGGTCGGCGAGCGAGACCTTCTTGCCGCCGGTCTGGGCGCTGTTGAACGCGTCCTGGACACCCTCGAGGGTCCGCAGCACCTGCGACAGCGTCTGCGGGTCGTTGACCTCCCAGTCGCGCTGCGGCTCGAGGCGGATGCGGGCACCGTTCGCGCCACCGCGCTTGTCGCTGCCGCGGAAGGTCGAGGCCGAGGCCCAGGCGGTGGAGACCAGCTGCGAGACCGAAAGGCCCGAAGCGAGCAGCTTCTCCTTGAGGGCGGCGATGTCCGCGTCGTCGACGAGCTCGTGGTCGACGGCGGGCACCGGGTCCTGCCAGATCAGCGTCTCCTGCGGCACCAGCGGGCCGAGGTAGCGCTGGATCGGGCCCATGTCACGGTGGGTCAGCTTGAACCAGGCGCGGGCGAAGGCGTCCGCGAACTGGTCCGGGTTCTCGTAGAACCGGCGCGAGATCTGCTCGTAGACCGGGTCGAAACGCAGCGCCAGGTCGGTGGTGAGCATGCCGGGCGCGCGGTTGAGCTTGCCGTCCTCGGGGTCCGGCACGGTGTTCTTCGCCTTGCCGTCCTTCGGGACCCACTGGTGGGCACCGGCCGGGCTCTTGGTCAGCTCCCACTCGTACTCGAAGAGGTTGTGGAAGAACCAGTTGCTCCACTGGGTCGGGGTCGGCGTCCAGGTGACCTCGAGGCCACTGGTGATCGCGTCGCGGCCCTTACCGCTGCCGAAGGTGTTCTTCCAGCCAAGGCCCTGCTCCTCGATCGAAGCGCCTTCGGGCTCGGGGCCGACGTACTTGTCCGGGTCGGCCGCGCCGTGCGTCTTGCCGAAGCTGTGACCGCCGGCGATCAGCGCGACGGTCTCCTCGTCGTTCATCGCCATCCGGCCGAAGGTCTCGCGGATGTCGCGGGCCGCGGCCAGCGGGTCCGGGTTGCCGTTCGGACCTTCCGGGTTCACGTAGATGAGACCCATCTGCACGGCGGCCAGCGGGTTCTCCAGCTCACGGTCACCGGTGTAACGCTCGTCGCCTAGCCACGTGCGCTCGGGACCCCAGTACACGTCCTCGTCCGGCTCCCAGACGTCCGCGCGGCCACCGGCGAAGCCGAAGGTCTCGAAGCCCATGGTCTCCAGGGCGCGGTTGCCGGTGAAGATCATCAGGTCGGCCCACGAGATCTTGCGGCCGTACTTCTTCTTGACCGGCCAGAGCAGGCGGCGGGCCTTGTCCAGGTTGCCGTTGTCCGGCCAGCTGTTGAGCGGGGCGAACCGCTGCATGCCCGCGCCCGCGCCACCGCGGCCATCTTCGATGCGGTAGGTGCCCGCGCTGTGCCAAGCCATGCGGATCATGAAGCCGCCGTAGTGGCCGAAGTCCGCGGGCCACCAGTCCTGCGACGTCGTGAGGACGGCGTCGACGTCCTTGGCGAGCTCGGTGAGGTCGAGGGTCTTGAACTCGGCTGCGTAGTCGAACCCGGCGTCCATCGGGTCGGACGCGGCCGAGTGCTTCCGGAGGATCTTCAGGTTGAGGTGGTTCGGCCACCAGTCACGGTTGCCCGCGCCTTCGGTAGGGTGGTTGCGGCGGCCCGACGAGACGGGGCAGCCGCCCGCGCTCTCTTCGTTCATTTCGCCGATGACGGCGTCCGGGCTGTCAGACACGGGAATCCTTCCGGGAATCAGGAACTGCACGGGGTTCGGTGGCACAGTCGGGACAAAGGCCCCAGTAGATGACCTCGGCCTCTTCGATCACGAAGCCTTGGTCGTTCGACGCGGTCAAACAGGGTGCGGGACCGACGGCACAATCGACGTCGGCGATGGCACCACAGATCCGGCACACGACGTGGTGGTGGTTGTCCCCGACCCGGGACTCGTACCGTGCCACGGACCCGGACGGCTGGATTCCGCCGTACGAGACCCGCGGCGGTCAGTGCCCGCAACACGTCGTAAATGGCCTGGTGAGAGACCTCGCCGAGTTCCGTGCGCACGGCACCGATGATCGAGTCGGTGTCCGCGTGCGGATGGTCGCGTACCGCTGTCAGCACGGCCACCCTGGGACGCGTCACGCGCAGGGCGGCCCCGCGCAGGATCCGCTCGAAGTCCGGGGTCGTGGGCACGTCCGCAGTCTGGCCCATTTTCTTGAATGAATCAAGTTCTTGCTTTCCGGGCGTGTCCCCGGCCGCGAAGACTCCCTTGCCCACCCTTGAGGCGGCGCCCGCGCACGTGGAGAAGCAGCTCCGACCAGGCGCCGCCCTCTTGAGTACCTGCCATCAACCTTGAGGGCAGCGAAGGAGCCTTCATGGACCTGGCGCGCACGCACGAGGACTTCAAGAGCGGACACGGCAAGACGGCTGACCATGTTGACGCCACTTTTGTGGCTTTCGTTACAGATTCTCTTCAGGTATTTCACCCTGCACGAACAACTACTCCCGGAAATGTATCGATCCTCCGATTGCGATACCCGCAGAGCACCACGGTCAATGGTCTGGACCGCACGACGGCACCCACACGAAGGTGCGAAAATCGGATGAAACTTGCGCCCATGGCAAGGAATCTCCACTGTCATAGGGAACTTTTGGCTCAGATCAACACAAAAGTGGCCCTTCAGGACACCTGTACGAGTGAGGCAGCATGCCGGAGCGTCGCCGACAGGATCCGGACGCACCACCAGTCCAGGCTCCGCAATCCGTTGGCAGAGCGCGATTCCCCGTAGATCCGCTGCTCCGGGGCCAGGCGCACGCGTGACCACGACCCACTTCCGCCGTGGTAGCGTCTGCGCCCTGCTCCCCAAAGATTCGAACTCATCGACCACGCACCCTCAAGGAACAATCATGCCCGAACAAGGGTTCGCCACCGTCGTGGCGGTGGATGGTCCTGCGGCGGCGGGCAAGACCACCACCTGTTTGGCGCTGGCGCGATCATTCGACCTTCGCTATCTGGAAAGCGGCAGAACCTACCGCATCATCGCTTTCGAGGCACTTCAACGGGAAATTCCGGTCGACAACACGGGAAAGATCACCGGACTCTGCGACGAATTGATCACGGAGAGCCGTTCGGAGAGCCTCCTGACTTCCGAGCGCTACGCGCCGGAAAAACTGCGCGCGGCTCCCGTCAACGTCGCCGTCTCGACCGTGGCCAAGATCGCGGAGGTCCGCCAGCGTGTCACCAGTCTCATCCGGCTTTGGGCCGGAGCGCAGACACGGTGCGTCATCGAAGGACGGGACATCGGCACCGCCATCTTTCCCGCCGCGACCGTCAAGTTCTACTTGACCGCCAGACCCGAAATCAGGGCGATGCGACGAGTACGGCAAGAGCGGGCGGCTTCTTACGAGAACGTTCTCAACGACGTGATCCGCCGAGACGCCGCCGACATGTCCCGAACGGTGTCGCCGCTGGTCGCCGCGGAGGACGCCATCAGAATCGACACCTCCGAGCTCTCCCTCGTGGAGGTGCTGAGCCGCATGTCGTCGGCGTGTCGTAACAGAGGCTTAGAGATCAACCGATAGTGCGAGTACGCTTCTGCTTTGTCTGCGACGAAGCTAAGTTGACCACGGGTATGACTTCAAGTGATCGATCAATGACGAGGAGTATTGGTTATGAGACCGGCGATGGCGAAGGAAAACGAAGCCGAACCGGTGACAGCCGAATGCCTCTTTTGCCATTTCGATGACGCCTCGGTCAATGACGTACTGTTCGAAGGACGCGAGATCTATGTCCGCTGGGACAACTTTCCGGCGGCCAAGGGGCATGTCGAGGTCGTCCCGAAACGGCATGTGGAGTCCTACTTCTCTCTCACCGCGAGTGAGCACGCCGAAGTCTATGCCCTGATCAAGCGCGCGTGGCATGAGATCGAAGAACAGTTCCAGCCGGACGGTTGCACCATCGGCGTGAACGAGGGGCAGGCCGCGGGCAGGACGATCGATCACCTGCACATCCACCTGATCCCACGCTACGAGGGCGACGTGCCCGACCCTCGAGGCGGTATCCGTCATGTCCTGCCCGGCACCAATCCCGACGAATGGCTCGCTTGAGCCTTTCTCGCCTCGACCACGAACCAGTTGCCACGCCCGCTCGGCAAGACCCGGACCGAAACGAAGCCGGTGGCGGCCAGCTCAGCCACGACGACTTCGGGCCTGCGTAACGAGAACCAGCGCGACGATGGCATACGGGCACTTCGCGTCCACCCTTCGCCGTCCCCTTCCTTGAGACTGATCGCGGTGACACCGCGGGGCGCGAGCACCCGATGGATCTCGGAGAAGACGTGAGGATGCACCTCACTCGGGAGATGCAGGACGCTCGCGCAGGCCCAGACGCCGTCGAACACCCCGGCGCCGAACGGCAAGGCGAGGAGATCGCACTGCACCGCGCCGAAGGCAGCACACCGGCAGCGCGTGTGCCGGAGCAGCTTTTCGCTGAGGTCGGTCGCGACGACGGCCGCACCTCGCTCGATCAGGTACTCGGAATCGCGGCCGGCACCACAGCCGAGGTCCAGTACGAGAGCGCCCCGCAAGGCCTCGAAGAACCGATCGAGTTCACGATCGAGACCGGGGAACTTGTCGAGTGTGTCCGTGGTCCGGATGAATGCGGCGGCGCTCTCGTCGTACGCCGAGCGGTTCCGCGACACGAGGGCACGCAGCGCCGCGTCGTTCAGGTGCATTCGAAGTCCTCACGACCGATGGCCATGCCCAGGTTCGTCATCTCCTCGAGCAGTTCCCGCCGGTTGAGCACGTCGTAACCACGACCGGCGTCCACGCTCACGCAGCCGACGAACTTGTTGCGCCCGCTCCTGATCGGTGTGACGAAGAGCGCGGTTCGATGCTTGAGGGTTTGGAACTCCTCCCACTTCAGGTTCATCACCGATTCCGGTCCGTGCCGTGTCACGTGGTCTTCGTACCTCGCCGGATCGGTAAGGCGCTCCACCAGGGGCGCGACGTCGAACCAGACTTCACGATCGTGCTGCCAGCACAACCCCACCGCGCCGATGCCTAGTGTCGGCGCGAAACTCCGGGTCGCCGGAAAGGATGACATCCGATAGGAGGAAAGTCGTTTCAGCACACCGTGCACCGGGTGTCGCAGCGTACGCGTCTTCCGCCACACATGGAGCGCCAGATCGCCGGTGTCCAGTGGCGGATCGATTTTCGCACTGATGTCGAGCAATCTGCCGAACGTGGAGAGGACACGGCGGCGCATCATGACGTTCCGGTCCACGAAGGAGCGTCGCTGCCAGCTTTCGAAGGGTGTGAAGGCGCCGAAAACGCCGGCCACGACGAGAACGGCCAGCAACAGGTAAGGGCGGCCGGCCAGGACGTCATCCCAGAAGATCTTCGAAGGCACGTTGTAGGCCTTGCCCGCCAAGAACAAGGTCGCCGACAGCAGGATCGCCTTGTCCGCGGCCTTGGCCGTCTTCCGGCTCATGCCTTTCCGTCGCCCTGGTGCCGCCACGCCTTGCCGGGCAGGTCCGTACGCTCGCCGTTCGCACCGATCAGCACCACCTCGGGGCTTTCGGTGACCACCCCGATCCGGTGGAAACTCAACGCTTCGGCGAGATCGTCCACTTGGGCGGGCGGCACGGTGAAGACGAGTTCGAAATCGACCGAATCCCCCATGACCAGGCTCAACGGCTCCACCTCCACATGCGCCGCCACGGCGGCCACCGCCTTGGGGACGGGGACAGACCGCTCGTCGACTTCGATCCCGACACCGCTCGACTCGGCGATCCCCAGCAAGGTGGCCTTCAAGCCATCCGACGTGTCCTGGCAACTCGTGACCACTCCACTGGTCCCGAGCACGAGCCCTTCGCCCACCCTGGCCACCGGCCGCTTCCAGTTGGCGAGCAGCGCGGGCAGCAGGCTGTCGATGACCAGGTCCGGGACGCCGGAGCGCAGATACGCCATCGCGGCCCCGGCAGGGCCGGTCGGTGCCGTGAGGCATACGACGTCACCGGGTTTCGCGCCGGATCGCAACAACGCCCTGCCCGCCGGGCAAACCCCCAGTGCCGACGCGGAGAGGATCAGCCGTTCGGCGCCACCGATGTCACCACCGACGTTGAAGCAGCCGAAGGCGGCACACGCGTCACGGATTCCTCGCATGACGAGGCCGAACGGGGCATCGTCCATTTCGGCCGGGTACCGTACGACGGAAAGCAGCCCGATCGGCTTCGCGCCCATCGCCGCGATATCGCTCAGGTTCGCCGCGACCAGGTAGTACCCCAGGTCGTATTCGTCCAGGTGTCCCATCTCGTACAGCCTGAACTTGGGACCGCGGACGTAGTCGGTGCCCACCACGAGGTCATGGCTCCCGGCCAGCCGGAAGACCGCGCAGTCATCTTGGGCATCGGCACCCGTGGTCAGCTCCACCCGGCCGCCGTCCGGAAACGAAACCGGAGCGAACGCGCCTGCCTGACGGGCGAACAGCGGAACGATCGTCTTGGCCAGCCTGGTCGGCTCGTCCGAGAATTTCTCACTCATTACAGGACAGCTCCGCATCGGCGATCGTGACATCACCACGCACTTTTCCGGGCCAGCGGTCCACCATTCTCATGGTCTGACGAAGTTCCCCCTTCCGCATCACCACCGCGTAATCCCATTCCGGGTCCTCGATCGCCAGCACGGCGCCGACGACCGAACGCAGATACTGTCTTTTCTGCTCTCCTGTCGGGAGATAAACCCGGACCCTTTCCCGGTACACACGGAGAAAATAGGCCGATGACGGCCACGGCGAGAGCGCGAGTTCGCCGAGAGAACCCAGATCTCGGTACGCGAGGGAGTCGCCGATGAGATGATCGTCCACGGCGTCCCCGTCGACGGGGAGAAAGTGCAGATGCGCGTGCGTGATGCAGGCGTGGCTGTCCTGCCCGGCACTCGACCCGTGTTCCAGAATCAGCGGCTCACCGAAGGCCTCTCGATACAGCGGCACGACGTCGGCGAGAAATCCTGCCACCTCCGCCTCGTGGAGGGAAAGTACCTGAGCGAAAGACAAGTAGTGGTCCGACGGGAGGAGCAGGAGGTGCCCGAGGGCGAGCGGCGACATATCGGCGAGCAGGGTCAAGTTTTCTGTTGAACATATCAGCCGAGACGGGGGGTCACCTTCGTAGAAACGGGCGAAGGAAGTGTCGTCGGCACCTGAAAGCTCGTCGCAGAAATCCGCACCCGCGCACTGCATGGTTTCGATCATGTCTCCCCTGCCGCCTCGCCTGGTCGCCGTCGAACGGACCATCGTAGATTTTGCGCACGGATATGGCGGACTTGAACGGTCAATGCGGAGATTAACTCGAACGTCGCAACCCACGCACGGATTCGTGATCGCGGGATTTTGGCCAAAAGCAGGACACATCATGGCCGATACATACTCACTCGCCCCGTGGCACGAAAAAGCGTCCGCCGCCCGGTGGGGCGACGGACGCTTTCCGCTATCGCGATCCGCTCACGTCTGCGTCGATCTCAACGAAATCGCGCACGAATACCCATTCATCGGCGAAATCCGCTCTCACCTGCCTTCGCGCGCCAGCAGTTCCCGGACCCGCTCCTGCAGCGCCTCCCTCGGGTACGCGTTCACCTGTGCACCGGCCATCCGCACGGGGTCGCCGAAGAAGAAGTACTCGTACAGCGACTCTCGCCCGGCGAAGCTCGAGACCGACGCATCGAACGCCAGCTTGAACAGTCGCGCGCGGTCCTCGGCGGGCAGCGTGGCCGACTGGAGGTACGTGTCGATGTCGGGACGACCTTCCGCCTCGAAGTCCGCTTCACCCGGCAGGGCCATGAGGCCGGAGGCGGAGAACTTGCGGATGATCTCGGTCAACCGCGGCGAGACCTTGGTGGGGTACCAGTTCCGGGCAGCGTTGAGGACTTCCCACTTGGGCAGGAAGACGCCGTCCTCGCTCAGTTTCCCGTCGGCCTCCGCCGCGCGCAGCACGGCCTTTTCGATCTCGACGTAGGAGATCAGCTCCGACAGGTCCTGCTGGATGTGCTGGAAACCGCCGATCCCGATCGCGGCCGCGATCTCGCTGGCGAGGCCGAGATAGAACTCCGTCTTGGCCAGCGTGCGCGTGACGACCTGGTGGGTCATGAG
Source organism: Amycolatopsis sp. cmx-4-54 (assembly GCF_046548895.1). Classification (NCBI taxonomy): domain Bacteria; kingdom Bacillati; phylum Actinomycetota; class Actinomycetes; order Pseudonocardiales; family Pseudonocardiaceae; genus Amycolatopsis; species Amycolatopsis sp. cmx-4-54. The sequence goes on along the minus strand of NZ_JAEBEJ010000001.1, from coordinate 151,577 downwards.
CGCGCCGGCGCCGGTCTCGGAGTACCAGGCGTTGCACAGCTCCGGGTGCCCCAGCAGGAAGACGCGCTCGTTCGGGACGAAGACGTCGTCGAACACCACGACCGCGTCCATTTCCTCGAACCGGGAGGCGAGCGGCTCGTCGAAATGCGAGCGCCCGTGGTCGAGTCCGGCGCGGCAGAAGTACTTGAGACCGGGCGCGTCGTTCGGGACGGCGAAAGCGTAGGAGTACGGGGCGTCCTCGGGAGTGCCGCGCAGAACTGTCGATGGGAAGACCAGGAGTTCGTCGGCGATCGGCGCGATCGTGGCGAGCATCCGGGCGCCGCGGACGACGATACCGTCTTCCCGTTCCTCGACCACCTTCGCCGACAGGTTGCCCCCGCCTTGCTGGCTGCCGGACACGGAACGGTTGACCTGCGGCGGGATCAGGGTGTGTGTCGCGAGGAGGTCGTTCTCGCGCGCCATCTCGTAGTACTTCTCGATGCGCTCGCCGTAGACGGGATCGGCTCGGGAGAAGAACTTCTTCGCGGTCGACAGCGCGGTGAGCGACGAGTTCATGTAGTCGCCGGTACGGCCGAGGAACCCGTTGGCGTACTGCGCCCACACGGAGAAGGCGGCGCGGCGGCGCTTGAGGTCTTCCTCGTTGCGCGGCACCAGGAACGAGGTGCCGACCCGCTCCCCCGTGGTCGGCGATTCGTAGGTCAGGACGTCACGGTGCGCCGGATCGTGCTGGAGGTCGAACAGCTTCGCGTAGGTCAGCGCGTTGTTGCGGAAAGCCGGGTGCTCGGCGACCTTCGAGGTCACCTTCTCGCCGTCGACGTACAACTCCGGCGTCATCGCGTTGAGCTTGTCGAGGTACTGCTGTCCGGTACGGGCTCCCATGTCGTGCTCCTTCTCGGGATGGACGTCGTTGTCAGAACAGGGATTCGTGGCCTTGCGCGGATTCGTGGATGGTCGAGAACTGCCCGTTGACGAAGCCGAGCGCGTCACCGGAGCGGTAGTCGAACTCCCGCACCTCGCCGAGGAACAGGGTGTGGTCGCCGCCGTCGTAGGCGGCCCACGGCGTGCAGTCGAACCAGCTGAGGACGCCGCCGAGCCGCGGCGCGTGCCCGCCTTCGACCCACGTCGGCGCGCCTTCGGGCGTCGGGCGGCCGGCGAAGTTCATCGCCAGCGCCTCCTGCTCGGCGCCGAGGACGTTGACCGCGAACGGGCGGCCGGCGAGCAGGTCATGGCTTTTCAAGGTGCGCTGGATCGAGACGAGCACGAGCGGCGGATCCATCGAGACCGCGGTGAAGGAGTTCACCGTCAGGCCGTGCCGCTTCGTGGCGGCATCGAAGGTCACGATGGCCACCCCCGTCGCGAAGCGGCCGAGACAGCCGCGGAAGAACTGCGCGGGCGGCCGATACAGGCTCGATCCCGGCGAGAAACTGGTTTCGCGTGACATCATGACCACCCAGCCGATTCCTGTTCTATAATCGAACAGTCAGTTCAACTATCGAAATGGATCGTATACGATGGTTTCGGACTCCCGCAAGACCGCGAGCACGTCCCAGACGCTCAGTCGCGGTATCCGAGTGCTCGAAGTCCTTGCCGACGCCCAAGAACCGCTCAGTGTCGACCGCATCGCCGAACGGCTCGGCGTGCACCGGTCGATCGCGTACCGGCTCATCCGCACCCTCGAAGAGCACGGGCTCCTCACGCGGGAGCCTGCGGGGAAGTACGAACTCGGCGCACGGCTGGCCGCGCTCGCGGCGGGGATCAAACACGATCTGCAGGCCGCGGCGCTGCCCGAACTGACCGCGGTCGCGAACGAGCTCGGCATGACGTGCTTCGTGGCGGTGATGGACCGCGACGAATGCGTGACCCTGGTCAGCGTGGAACCCCGGCACGCCGTCGCGTCCGTCGCGCAGCGCCCGGGGTCCAGGCATCCGTTCACCGCGGGCGCTCCCGGCCGCGCGATCCTTTCCCAGCTGCCTGAAGAGGACTGGCAAGAGGGGATCCAGGAAGTGGCCGACCGCGGGTACGCGGACAGCCACGGCGAGGTGATCGAGAACCTCAGCTCGGTGGCCGTGCCGCTCCCCTTGCGCGGTCACGCCCCCGCGGCGCTCGCGGTCGTCTACCTGTCCAGCACGCGAACCCCCGCCGAGCTCGCGGAGCGGCTCAAGGCGGCGGCGAAGGCCGTCCGTGACGCTCTCGGCGGGTGAGCGTCACAGACGGCGGTATCACTTCGAGAAGCGCAGCGGGCTGACCGACTGCTCGGCTTCGTGGTCCGGTCCGAGCGGGATTCCCGACCGATCACGCAGCAGCAAGGTGGCGATGAGCCCGACGACGGTCATCCCGGCCAGATAGACGGCCACGGACACCGACGTGCCGGTCGCGTCGACCAGCGCGGTGGCGATCGTCGGCGCGAACGCGCCACCGAGGATCGCGCCGAGTGCGTACGAGATCGAAACGCCGGAGAAGCGGATCGACGCGGGGAACAGCTCCGCGTAGAACGCCGCCTGCTGGCCGTAGGTGAAGCCGAGCCCGACGCTGAGAATGATCAGACCCAGCGCCAGCAGCACGATGTTCCCCGTGTCCACCAAGGGAAAGAGCAGCGCGACGCCGGCGAGTTGCGCGATCCAGCCGACCACGTAGGTGCGCCGCCTGCCGATCCGGTCGGACACCGCTCCCGCCGCCCACGTCGAGAGCAGCCAGGTCGCCGCCGACGCGGTCACCGCCCACAGCACCGGGCCGCGTTCGAGGCCGATCGGGCCCTTCGGGTTGGTCGCGTAGTTCTGGATGTAGCCGCCGGTGGTCATGTAGCCGACGGCGTTGTTGCCCGCGAACACCAGCGCCGCCACCAGGACGAGCACGGCGTGCTTGCGGAACAGCTGGATGATCGGGGTGCGGGTCTGCTCACGACGCTCCGCGATCTCCCGGAAGACCGGGCTCTCCTCGACGCGGTGCCGCACGTAGTGGCCGACCAGGATCAGCCCGACGCTGAGCAGGAACGGGATGCGCCAGCCCCAGTCGAAAAACGCCTGGCCGGGGACGAGCAGGCTGGTCAGCGCCAGGACACCGGAGGCCAGCAGCAGCCCGAGCGGGACACCGATCTGCGGCGAGGCGCCGAAGAGCCCCCTGCGCTGCGACGGCGCGTGCTCGACGGCCATCAGTACGGCGCCGCCCCATTCACCGCCCGCCGAAACTCCCTGCAGGATCCTCAGGAGGATCAGCAGTACCGGCGCGAGGACACCGATCTGGTCGAACGTCGGCAGCACGCCGATCAACGTGGTCGCGGCGCCCATCAGGATCAGGGTGAGCACCAGGACCACCCGACGGCCGTACTTGTCGCCGAAGTGCCCGGCGAGGAACGCCCCGAGCGGGCGGAACAGGAAGCTCACGCCCACCGTGGCGAAGGCGACGAGCGTGCTGTTGGCACCGAGGCCGGAGAAGAACAGCTTTCCGAAGACGAGACCGGCGGCCGACGCGTAAACGAAGAAGTCGTACCACTCGACGGTGGTGCCGACGACGGTCGCGAACGCGACCCGGCGCCGATCGGAAGACGGTGGGGCGGTTCGGCCTGGCGTGCGTTCATCCTGCGCTGGATTCGACACCTTGACTCCTTTGACGTAGGCCTGACGCGAGTGGCGGCCCGCAGGGATCTCGGGCGAGGCGAAGGCCACTCGGTGACCGCCTTGCCACTGTGGCACGGAATCATATACGTTATTAGATACGAAGCAAGGGTCGAGGATTCAGGGGAACATGGGCACTTACGAGGCACCGTCCGGTCCGACGGCCACCCGGCCGGGCAAGATCATCGCCGTCCATCTCAGCTACGCGTCACGCGCCGAGCAGCGCGGACGGCGTCCGGCGAACCCGTCGTACTTCTTCAAGCCGTCGAGCTCGATCGGCACGTCCGGCGGTACGGTCGAACGTCCGGCAGGCACCGAACTGCTGGCTTTCGAAGGCGAGATCGCGCTGGTCATCGGCACCGCGGCCCGGTGGGTGAAACCGGACCAGGCATGGGAACACGTCGCCGCGGTCACCGCCGCGAACGACTTCGGCCTCTACGACCTGCGCACCGCGGACAAGGGCTCCAACGTCCGGTCCAAGGGCGGTGACGGCTACACCCCGCTCGGCCCCGGCCTCATCGACGCGCGCGACGTCGACCCCTCGTCGCTGCGCGTCCGCACCTGGGTGAACGGCGACCTGGTGCAGGAGGACACCACGGCCGGGCTGCTGTTCCCCTTGCGGCAGTTCGTATCCGATCTCTCCCAGCACTTCACCCTCGAACCGGGCGACGTCATCCTCACCGGGACTCCCGCCGGGTCGTCGGTGGTCTCGCCCGGCGACGTCGTCGTGGTCGAAGTGGACGTTCCCGGCACCTCGGTCAGCAGCGGACGGCTCCACACCACCGTCACCCAGGGCATCCGGTCCTTTTCGGACATCGGCAGCCTGCCCGAGGTCGACGACAAACAGCGTGCCGAGGCTTGGGGGACGCCCGTCGAGCAGGCCGAAGAGGACACTCCCGCGCTCAGCGAAGAACTTCGCGCCAAGCTGCTGCGCGCACCGGTCGCGGGCTTGTCCGCACAGCTGCGCAAACGCGGGCTGAACAACGTCGCGATCGACGGCGTACGCCCCAATCTGCCCGGTTCGAAGGTCGTGGGCACGGCGAGGACCTTGCGTTTTGTACCCAACCGCGAAGACCTGTTCAAGTCCCACGGCGGCGGTTACAACGCGCAGAAACGCCTTTTCGACTCGGTCGGCGCCGGCGAGGTGATCGTCATCGAAGCCCGCGGTGACAAGGGTTCCGGGACGCTCGGCGACATCCTGGCACTGCGGGCGCGTCACCTCGGCGCGGCCGGCGTGATCACCGACGGCGGAGTCCGCGACTTCGAGGCCGTCGCCGCGACCGGGCTCCCGGTGTTCTCGCAGGGCCCGCACCCGGCGGTCCTCGGCCGCAAGCATGTTCCGTGGGACACCGACGTCGCGGTCGCCTGCGGCGGGGCCACCGTGCTGCCCGGCGACATCATCGTCGGCGACGACGACGGCGTGGTCGTCATCCCGCCATCGCTGGCCGAAGAAATCGCCGACGCGACGCTCGTCCAGGAGGACGAGGACTCCTGGATCGCCGAGCAGGTCGGACAGGGCCGCCCGATCGAGGGGCTCTTCCCGCTGAACCCGTTGTGGCGGGAAAGGTATGAGGCATGGCAGAAGAAGCAGTGAAGACGACCAGCAAATCCGAACTCGCCTACGAGTGGCTGCGTGAGCGGATCGCCCGGCACGAGTACGGACCCGGCTACCGGCTCGTCCTCGCCGAGATCGCCGGCGCGCTCGACATGAGCGTCGTCCCGGTGCGCGAGGCGATCCGGCGGCTGGAGGCCGAACGGCTGGTGACCTTCGAACGCAACGTCGGCGCGCGCGTGGCGATGGTGGACCAGAACGAGTACGTCCACGCCATGCAGACCCTCGGCGTCGTCGAAGGCGTCGCCACCGCGCTGTCCGCGCCGCGGCTGTCCGAGGAGAACATCGCGCGGGCGCGGCGGGTGAACGAGCGCATGATCGCGCTGCTGGACCACTTCGACGCGCACGAGTTCACCGCACTGAACCAGCAGTTCCACTCGCTGCTCTTCGAATGCTGCCCCAACCCGCAGATCCTCGACCTCGTGCATCAGGGCTGGACCCGGCTGTCCGGACTGCGCGACTCCACGTTCGCGTTCGTCCCCGACCGCGCGCACCGGTCGGTCGAGGAACACGAAGAGATCATCCGGCTGATCACCGAGAAGGCCGACCCGCTCGACATCGAATTCGCCGCGCGCAATCACCGCTGGGCCACCATGCAGGCCTTTTTGGACGCTCGAGAGCGCGCGAACCGCTGACTGAGGAGGAATCTTGACCAGCACGACTCCCCGGCCGATCCCGGACGGTGTCCCGGAGCGGATCCGGCACTACATCGGCGGCGAACTCGCCGATTCGGCCGACGGCGCCGTCTTCGACGTGATCGACCCGGTCACCAACGAGGTCTACGTCCGGGCCGCCGCGGGGACGAAGGCCGACATCGACCGCGCCGTCGCCGCGGCGCGCAAGGCGTTCACCGAGGGTCCTTGGCCGAAGCTGCTGCCACGCGAGCGATCGCGCGTGCTGAACCGCATCGCCGATCTCGTCGAGTCGCGGGACAAGCGGCTGGCCGCGCTGGAGAGCTTCGACTCGGGTCTGCCGATCTCGCAGGCGCTGGGCCAGGCGCGCCGGGCGGCGGAGAACTTCCGGTTCTTCGCCGACCTGATCGTCGCGCAGGCCGACGACACCTACAAGGTGCCCGGCCGCCAGATCAACTACGTCAACCGCAAGCCGATCGGCGTCGCCGGGCTGATCACGCCGTGGAACACGCCGTTCATGCTGGAGTCGTGGAAGCTCGCGCCCGCGCTCGCGACCGGCAACACCGTGGTGCTCAAACCCGCGGAGTTCACCCCCCTTTCCGCCTCGCTGTGGGCGGAGATCTTCGAGGAGGCCGGGCTGCCGCCGGGCGTGTTCAACCTCGTCAACGGCTTCGGTGAGGACGCCGGTGACGCGCTGGTGAAGCACCCCGACGTCCCGCTGATCTCGTTCACCGGCGAGAGCGGCACCGGCAGCCTGATCTTCGGCAACGCCGCACCGTTCCTCAAAGGACTGTCGATGGAGCTGGGTGGCAAGTCCCCCGCCATCGTCTTCGCCGACGCCGACCTCGAGACCGCGATCGACGCGACGATCTTCGGTGTGTTCTCGCTCAACGGCGAGCGCTGCACCGCGGGCAGCCGGATCCTGGTCGAGCGCGCGATCTACGACGAGTTCGTCGAGCGTTATGCCGCGCAGGCCAAGCGGGTCAAGGTCGGCGACCCGAGCGACCCCGCGACCGAGGTCGGCGCGCTGGTGCACCCCGAGCACTACGACAAGGTCATGAAGTACATCGAGATCGGCAAGACCGAGGGCAGGCTGGTCGCCGGCGGCGGCCGCCCGGACGGCTTCCCGACCGGGAACTACGTGGCGCCGACGGTGTTCGCCGACGTCAAACCGGACGCCCGGATCTTCCAGGAGGAGATCTTCGGCCCGGTCGTCGCGATCACGCCGTTCGACGGCGAAGACGAAGCACTGGCGCTGGCGAACAACACGAAGTACGGGCTCGCTGCCTACGTTTGGACCAACGACCTCAAGCGGGCGCACAACTTCGCGCAGTCCGTCGAAGCAGGCATGGTCTGGCTCAACTCGAACAACGTCCGTGATCTGCGCACGCCGTTCGGCGGGGTGAAGGCGTCCGGGCTGGGGCACGAGGGCGGTTACCGCTCGATCGACTTCTACACCGACCAGCAGGCGGTGCACATCAACCTCGGCGAGGTGCACAACCCCGCCTTCGGCAAGGGCTGACCCCGTTCCCCCGTCCACGAAGGATGACGCAATGAAGCCGATCCCCACCCCGAAGTCGCCGCCGCCGGACGTCCTGCGGTGCGCATACATGGAACTCGTCGTCACCGATCTGGCGCGTTCGCGCGCGTTCTACGCCGACGTCCTCGGCCTGACGGTGACCGAGGAGGACGAGAGCACGGTCAGCCTCCGCACGATCGACGAGTTCATCCACCACAACCTCGTGCTGCGCCAGGGACCGGTCGCCGCGGTCGCGGCGTTCTCGTACCGGGTGCGGTCGCCGGAGGACCTGGACAAGGCCGTCGCGTTCTACACGGAGCTGGGCTGCCGGGTCGAGCGCAACGAAAACGGGTTCACCAAAGGCATCGGCGACTCGGTGCGGGTGCAGGACCCCCTCGGCTTCCCCCTCGAGTTCTTCCACGACGTCCAGCACGTCGACAGACTCAGCTGGCGCTACGACCTGCACGTCCCGGGCGCGCTGGTCCGTCTCGACCACTTCAACCAGGTCACGCCGGACGTCCCGCTCGCGGTGAAGCACATGGAAGACCTCAACTTCCGCGTCACCGAAGACATCCAGGACGACCAGGGCGTCACGTACGCGGCCTGGATGCGCCGCAAGCCGACCGTGCACGACACCGCGATGACCGGCGGCGACGGGCCGCGGATGCACCACGTCGCCTTCGCCACGCACGAAAAGCACAACATCCTGTCCATTTGCGACAAACTCGGCTCGCTGCGGATGTCCGATCACATCGAACGCGGCCCCGGCAGGCACGGTGTCTCGAACGCGTTCTACCTGTACCTACGCGACCCCGACGGGCACCGTGTCGAGATCTACACGCAGGACTACTACACCGGCGATCCCGACAATCCGGTCGTCACCTGGGACGTGCACGACAACCAGCGCCGCGACTGGTGGGGCACGCCGGTGGTCCCGTCCTGGTACACCGACGCCTCGCTCGTGCTCGACCTCGACGGCAAGCCGCAGCCGGTGGCCGCGAGGACCGAGGAGAGCGAACTGGAGGTCACCATCGGCGCCGACGGCTTCTCCTACACCCGCAAGGGTGACGACGATGGCGAACTGCCGGCCTGGAAACAGGGCGAGTACAAACTCGGCAACCAACTTTGAGTGCCGGTTGGCGGAGCTGCAGATGTATCTGAAAGGCGACCGAACGCGTGAACCCGCCCCGGCCGAAGGCCCCGCTATCGCGGTGGCAGGGCGCCCTATCCGCCGCAGTGACGGGGATGACCAGGTGCGGCCTGCCGACGTCGATCGCGGTCGCGGGTTCACCAGCAGACGATAGGGCGGGAACATGCTCGAACAGGAAACGATCACCGCGATCGCCGACGAACTGGCGGCCGCGGAGGAGGCCCGGGAGACTATCCCGCTGCTGACAGCACGCTATCCGGACATGACCGTCGAGGACTCGTACGCCGTGCAGAACGAATGGCGGCGCCGGGGTATCGCGGCGGGGCGCCGTCCGGTCGGGCGCAAGATCGGGCTCACGTCGAAGGTCATGCAGGCCGCCACCGGGATCACCGAACCCGACTACGGCGCGATCTTCGCGGACATGGTGTTCGAGAACGGCTCCGTGATCGAGCACGGCCGGTTCTCGAACGTGCGCATCGAGGTCGAACTGGCCTTCGTGCTTCGTGATTCCCTTTCCGGACCGGACACCACGGTGTTCGACGTGCTGCGCGCGACCGAGTACGTCGTCCCCGCGCTGGAGATCCTGTCTTCACGCATCGAGATGGCGGGCCGGACGATCGTCGACACGATCAGCGACAACGCGGCCATGGGCGGGATGGTCTACGGCGGCAACCCGGTCGCCGTCGACGCCGTCGACCTGCGTTGGGTCTCGGCGCTGTTGTACCGCAACGAAACCATCGAGGAATCCGGCGTCGCCGCCGCGGTGCTGAACCATCCCGCGAACGGCGTCGCCTGGCTGGCGAACAAGCTCGCCCAGCACGGTGACAAACTCGATCCGGGCGATATCGTGCTGGCCGGGTCGTTCACGCGGCCGATGTGGGTGCACCCCGGCGACACGGTGACCGCCGACTATCGGGACCTGGGGGCGATCACATGCCGCTTCGTCTAGACCCGCCGTTCCGGGATCGGCTGGGCGAACGGCCACTGATCGGCATGTGGGTCACGTCGGGAAGCCCGGTCGTCGCGGAGATCTGCGCGGGCTCCGGGCTCGACTGGCTGCTCGTCGACACCGAACACTCCCCCGCCGGACTCGAAACGGTGCAGTTGTTGCTGCAGACGATCGCCGCCTATCCCATAGCGCCGATGGTGCGCGCGCCGTCCGGCGACGCTGTCGCACTGAAGCAACTGCTCGACCTGGGCGCGCAGAACCTGCTGGTGCCCATGGTCGACAGCGCGGAGGAAGCGGAAGCCGTGGTGCGGGCCGTCCGTTATCCGCCGCGTGGCGTGCGTGGTGTCGGCAGCGCCCTTTCGCGGTCGGCGCGCTGGAACCGAGTCGAGGACTATCTCGCGAAGGCCGAAGAGTTCACGTCGCTGTTCGTCCAGATCGAGTCGACGACAGGGGTCGCGGCGGCCGCAGAGATCGCCGCTGTCGACGGCGTCGACGGGGTGTTCGTCGGGCCGTCCGATCTGGCCGCCTCGATGGGCCTGCTCGGACAGCAGACGCACCCCGACGTCACCGCGGCCGTCTTGAGCACCTTCGAGGCCGTCCTTGCTCAGGGAAAGCCGGTGGGAGTCAACGCGTTCGACCCCGCACAGGCTCAGCGCTATCTCGACGCCGGCGCTGCGTTCGTGCTGGTCGGCGCCGACGTCTCTCTGCTCGCACAAGGTTCGGAGGCGCTCGCGCGGCGGCATCAGGCTTAAGGTCTTGGCATGCTCCCGTGGCTGCTCGACTCGGACCCGGCCCTGCGCTGGCAGGTGGAACGCGACCTCGCGCACGAACCGCTCGAGGTCTGGGAGGCGACGCGGGCACGGATCGCGACCGAGGGCTTCGGAGCGCGTCTGCTCGCCCACCAGGACCCGGACGGCCAGTGGGCGGGCGGCGCGTTCTTTCCTGCCGGGTTCACCGGTACTGAGAACGGACAGCCGTGGACGGCGACGACGTGGTCGCTCAACACTCTGCGCGAGTGGGGCATGGACGCCGCGGTCCTTTCTGGGACGGCCGAACTCCTCGCTCGGAACAGCCGGTGGGAGTACGACGACCTGCCGTACTGGGGCGGCGAGGTCGACTGTTGCATCAACGCGTGGACGCTCGCGAACGGTCTGTGGCTCGGCGCCGACGTCGCCCCGCTCGTCACGTGGTTCTCCGAACATCGACAACCCGACGGTGGCTGGAACTGCGAGTGGGTCTCGGGTTCCCGACGTTCATCCGTGCACTCGACGCTGAACTCGCTGAAAGGCCTGCTCGCCTTCGAGACCGCGACCGGTGGCACCCCGGCTTCGCGGGCCGCGCGACGCTCGGGTGAGGAGTATCTGCTGGAGCGGGGCCTGTTCCGGCGGCTGTCGACCGGGTCGGAGATCGCGCCGTGGATCACGGTCTTCGCGTATCCGTTCCGCTGGTTCTACGACGTGCTGAACGCGGCCGACTACTTCCGTGAGGCGTCCCTGCGCGACGGCACGCCTCCGGATCCGCGAATGGCCGAAGCCGTCGAACGCATCCGTGCCGCACGGCAGCCGGACGGGACCTGGCTGCAGGCCCACCGGCACGCCGGGCAGGTGTGGTTCGAGGTCGGCGTCGCGGCAGGCGAACCGTCGAAGTGGTTGACGCTGTACGGCAGTCGGGTGCTGAACTGGTGGGATTCCGCGACTTGAGCAGGGGCGGACCTTCCTCACGCGCGGTCCTTGGCTGAGCAGGCGTTATTGCAGTCTGTGAAGGCCTCCTTGAGGGACTCTGGGTCCCTCAAGGAGGCCTTCACAGACTCCAGACAGAACGCGGCACTCCGATTCGCCGGGATGCGGGCATGCCGAGGGCCAACAAGCGAAACGCACGAACAATACTGAAGGGTGATTTGCCCCCAACACGACGACTACCCTAAAGCAATCAGCCGACTAATTGCGAAGGCGACCGTTCCGGAAGCCGAAGTGCGGCCGCGACACCGCCAACGGCGACAAGACCGATGAACCCGAACACGAAACCGAAAGCCAAGGCCGGCCGCGATTCGAGCCCCGCCAGGATCGCGCCGGTCACCGCCACCCCGGCCACCGCACCCACCTGCCTGACCGTGTTGAACAGACCCGAGGCGCCGCCCGCGGCATCGGGTCCGACGGACGACATCGCGATGGTGGACAGCGGTGACCACGCCAGCGCGTTGGCAGCCCCCAGAAACGCGGCGCCCACCGAGATCCACCAAGGGTTCAGCTTCACCACCACCACCAGCCCGATGAGCAGAAGACTCGTAGCGAGCAGACTCATGCCGAGTATCGCCGGGCGGCGCCCACCCGCCCGATCGACCCAGCGGCCTGCCGGTGGCGACAGCACGATCGCGACGACCGCGTCCGGTGCGAGGATCAACGCGGCTTCCATCGGGCCGAAACCGCGTATCTCTTGGATGTAGAGCATGGTGGGCAACGCCATCGCGAGAACCGTCGCGCCGAGCGCCGCCATCGCGAGGCTCGCGGACGAATACCCGGACGAGCGATAGAGCCTCAACGGCGCGAGGGCGTCCTCGCCCTGGCCCCGTTCCCGAAACCAGAAACAGACAAGCAGCACACCGGCGAGGGCGGTCGCAGGCAGAGAAAGCGGGCTCCAGGACAGGAGTGCCCACACCAGAAGACTCAAACCCGCCGTACTCGACGCGGCTCCGAGCAGATCGAAGCGGGTGGCACTTCCCCGGCTTCCCGGAATCAGGCGGATGCCCATGACCACGGCGACGGCGCAGAGCGGCACGTTGACCCAGAAGATCCAGCGCCAATCCAGGCTCGCTGTCAGCAGCCCACCCAGAATGGGGCCGAGCAAGGTGGCGGCCGCCGCCACCGAGCCCCAGATGCCGAACGCGCGACCCCGCTCGTCTTCGGCGAAGAGGCGTCGGATCAACGTGAGCGGTTGCGGTGACATCGCGGCCGCCGCCAGGCCTTGCAGGATCCGGAAAGCGATGAGCCATCCGATCGACGGCGCGATCCCGCACAGCGCCGAGGTGACGCCGAACCCTCCCATGCCGAAGAGGTAGACACGCTTGGGGTCGAAGAGATCACCGAGACGACCGGCGACCAGCAGCGGAACCGAAAACGCGAGCAGATAGCCCGCCGTCACCCAGAAGAGCGCGGCGACGTCCCCGCCCAGATCGGCTTGGATGCTCGGGCTCGCCACCGCGACGATGGTCGTGTCGAGCAGGAGTACGAAGAACCCCGCGAGCAGAGCCGCGAGCCCACCCCATCTCGACGGCCCCATGGCGCACACCCTAGTGGCGATCACGGTTTAGGGTCTTGCCATGACCGCACCTCCGCGTGGCGGAGCCCCCGCCGAGGCCTTGGCCGCCGTCGAAGCGAGCATCGAGGACCGGTGGCGGTCGTTCCTGGCGGAATACGAGGTGACCGCCGGGACGAAAGAGGAAACCGACCTCGCCGAATCGGTGGTCGCCGATACTTCCGTGTTCGAATGGCGAGTCGTCGACGCCGCCTTCGACAGGTTGACCTGCACCGACTGCGGCAACGGGCTCGGCTCGGGGCCCGACGGCTGCGAGAAATGCGACCAGGCCAACGGATTCCGGTTCGCGGCCATCGAGACCGACCGGCCGGCCACACCGCCGGGCACCGAGCACGGGCTCCGCGTCGCCACCGCGGTCGCCCGAGCCCGGCACCGCTACGGAGCGCGGGCCCGCTGCGGTTTCGAACTCGGTCTTCCGCTTCTCCTCGACGGCGAACTGCCCGGTACGGCTCAAGCGCAGGCGTACCGGGCAGCGATCAACAAGCTCACGGAAGAGGAATGCGAGCGCGTGACCTCGTTCGACGAGATCTCGCGGCTCAGTAGTCGTCGCGTCCGGTGAACTGCTGCTCCAGCAGCTCCGCCGAGCCCGCGACGAGTTCGAGCGGGTCGGTGAACTCGTTGATGTCGAGGTTCACCAACGGCAGGGAATGGCGCAGCACCAGGTGCTCTCCCATGACCACCAGTCCGCCGACGACGATCGTGTTGCCGATCTCGGTCAGCACGGTCGTGAGGTCGACCTGGTCGACGCGCGCGAACGGCGTCGCGATCTGCACCCAGTCCTCGCGGCGGTCGAAGACCTCCCGCGCGATGACCACCGTCTGGGCCCGCTCTTCGTAGTCGTCGTCACCGTAGGACAATCGGATGCGAATTTCGTCCGGTTCGTCCTTCACCACCCGATATTCGTGCCGTACGAACGCGATCAGATCGGCCCATTCCGCCATGAATTCAGTCTCCCTCGCAGTCGAAGATCAAGACTAGCGAGACCGGGTGAGCACGAACGTGCCTCCTGCCGACATCACCCGGACGAAGCAGCACGGATTGGCTTCGCCCGAAGTGCACATCCACGCGTTCAAACGAGGCGCCGATCGAACTCCATCGGCGACTCCTCGGGTTCCAGGTCGAGGGACGACTACGGGAGCACGCGTTCTTCGCCGGGCGGGATCCCTTCACCGCGCCGTGAAGGGATCCCGCCCGGTCGGTCAGCCGCCGGCCGGCAACCCCGCCCGCGCTTCCTGCGCGGTCAACGGCCGAAGCAACAGCGTGTACTCGTAAGTGCTGTCAGGTTGAACTTGGCCGCGTTCCCGCACCGGGTTCGGCGTGTCCCCGACCCCGGTCACCGCGTGGCTCGCGTGCAGGGTGGACCAGCCCTTGTTGCGCTGCAGCTGGAACGGATACGCCGCTCGGTCGAGATCGTCGAACGGGGTCACGCTGACGTCGTTCGCGCCGCCGACCAGCAGGCCACCGGTCCGGCCGTCGGTGAGCAGCGCCCATCGGCTGTCGGTGTGGTTGCCGTGGTCCTGCGGCCGGTGGTACTCGACGTACTGCTGGTCCACCGTGCTCGACTGCACGCCGATCGGCGTCCCGTCCTTCCGGTCGACGTAACTCTCGGCTTTTCGCCCATACCAGGCGAACCGGTCGTATCGGTCCGGCACCGCGAGCGAGACACCGATCCGGGGCAGATACGGCAGTGTGCGCACGCTTCCTTGCGGCACCACCCGGTTGCCCAGGCTCAGGGTCCCGGTCCGGTCGACGGCGTAGGTCATCGTCTGGTCGAACCACGCCCCGGCGACGTCGGGCGCCGCGACCCGGCTGTCGACGATCACCCGCACGCCGCGCGAGCCGTCCTTCTCGACCCGCACTCCGGTGACCGTGGTCTTCAAGCGGTCCAGGCCTGCCTTGCGCCAGTCCTCGCCCTCGGCTCTGCCCCAGGCGAAGGTCTCGTTGCTGATGGGCGCCCGCCATGCGTCGAGCTTCGGCCCGGCGGTCAGCAGTTCCTTGCCCTGGTGCCGGATGGACGTCAGCGCACCGGTCGCCTTGTCCACCCGGTACGTGACACCGGCCGCCGACGCCGTCACCGAACCCGCGTCCTCGGCGACCCCGACGGACTTCCCGTCGAGCGGAGTCCGGTCCAGGCCGGGAATCCGCATCCCGCCGAGGGAGAACTGGTCGTGGGCCAGGACGTGTCCCCGCGCGAGCATCGGCTCGCCCTGGGTCGTCACCGCCTCGACCGTGAGGAACCGCTCACGGTCCGCCGGATTCGGCGGCACGGGAACGGCGACCCGTCCGGTCGTCCCGGCGCCGACCCGCAACGGCTGTTCGCCGCGGGCGACGATCCGGGAGCCTTCCTGGATCCGCCACCGCAGGTTCAGCTCGTCGGTGCCCTTGAACTGCCGTTCGTTGGTCACCGAAACCGTGCCACCGGAGTAGGTGAACCGGAGCGGCTGATGCGCCCACGCCATCTGTGCGGTCTCCGGCTGTGCCGAACGGTCCGAGTCGATCAGACCGTCCACACCGGACAGGCTGGAGCCGTAGGACAGGTGACTCCCCCGGTCCGCGACGCTGTCGAAGTCCAGCGCCAAGACGGCACCGCCCGCCGGGGTGGGGCCGGACAGCTCCGCGGCGGACAGCGGTTTGTCGTAGATGCGGACGTCGTCGACGGCGCCGCGGCCCATCCAGCCGATGTTCGACGGGTCGTTCCACGACGTCTCGAAGTCGCGGCCGATGTTGACCTCCGCCGAAGACGAGTCGATCGCGCCGGTGAACGGTTTGCTGCCGATCTCCTCGCCGTCGAGATAGAGCCGCAGGGCGGTTCCGTCGTACGTGCCGCTCACCCGGTGCCAGTTGCCGTAGAAGTCGGCGGGCACCTTGGCCTGCACCGCCTGCCACGTTCCGCTGTGGATGAAGAACTCCAGCGTGTCCTGCGTCTTCATCTTGAGCGCGTACTGGTGATCGCCCTTGCCGAGGATGCGGAAATCACCGGTCCATTTCCCCGGCTTCACCCAGGCGTCCAGGGTCAGCGCCTTCCCGGTGATGTCGAGTTTCCGGTCGCGGTAGACCTCGACGAAATCGTCCAGTCCGGACAGCGCCAGCGCCTTGCCGCGATGACCGTCGACCAGCGCCGGCTTGCCGCTGAGATGAGCCGAGATGTCGTTGCCCGACGAATCGGGCGTGACCCGGATCCGCTGCCGGATGTTCTGCTCCGCCCAGTCCCAGATGAACCCGCCCTGGGTCTGCGGATTCGCCCGGATCGTGTCCCAGAACTCCCGGAAGTTGCCGAGACTGTTGCCCATGGCGTGCGCGTACTCGCCGAAGATCAGCGGTTTGGTGGTGTTCTTCGCCTGCTCGGCGAACTTCTCCGGTGACGGATACCGCGGCCCCCACACGTCCGCGAACGGCGCGTCCCCGTCCGGGCTGTTCGACTGGTGGTAGATCGGCCGGGTCGGTTCGTTCGCGTCCAGCCATTCCGCCAGCGCGAAGTGATGCGCGCCGAGGCCCGCCTCGTTTCCGGTGTCCCACAGGAAGACGCTCGGATGGTTCTTGTCCCGTTCGACCATGCCGATCATGCGGTCGAAGAACGCGTCCCGCCAGGCCGGGTCGTTCGCCTGGCAGTATTGAGCGCAGTTCTCGTGGTTGTGGGTCTCGATGTCGATCTCGTCGTCGATCCAGAGCCCGTGCCGGTCTGCCAGTTCGTAGAAATAGGGGTCCGACGGGTAGTGCGAGGTGCGGACCGCGTTGACGTTGAGCTGCTTCATCAGCGCGACGTCGCGTTCCTGCGCGCGCCGGGGCACGTGCCTGCCGTGATCGGGGTCGGTCTCCGCCCGGTTGACACCCTTGAAAAGCACCCGTTTCCCGTTGACCAGCAGCTGTTTGTCGCGGATCTCGATCTCGCGGAAGCCGACCGTCTCGCTGGTGATGTGCGTGACGCGGCCGTCGGGCGCGGTCAACGTCAGGACCGCCGTGTACAGGTTCGGTGTCTCGTCGGTCCACTTCGCCGGGTCGCGGACGGGCAGGCTCAACGCGGTCTTGCCACCCGCCTCGACCTCCCCGCTCGTGGTCCCGACCTCCTTGCCGGCGGCGTCGCGCAGGCTCAGCCCGACGCGGTGCTTGCCCGTGGTCCCGCCGGGTTTGGTGGCGACCTCGACCGCGGCCTTGAGGGTGGCGTCGGTGTAGGTCGCGTCGAGGTCGGTCGTCAGCCCGACGTCCTGGATGAACGTCCCCGGCGCCGAATGCAGGGTCACCGAGCGGAAGATGCCCGAGTACCGCCACTGGTCGACGTCCTCCAGGTAGGCGCCCGCGCTCCAGCGGTGCACCTGCACGGCGATCCGGTTCGGCCCCGGGCGCAGCGCGGAGGAGATGTCGAACTCCGCCGGCGTGTAGCCGCCCTGATCGTAGCCGATGTACTTCCCGTTGACCCAGACGAAGTACGCCGACGTGACGCCCTCGAAGCGCAGGAAGGTCGCGCGTTCCGCCCAGTTCGCGGGCAGGGTGAAGTCACGGACGTAGGCGCCGGTCGGATTGACGTCACGCGGGACACGCGGCGGGTCGTCGGGCTGGATCTCGGTGGCGATGTTGCGGAAGATCGGGTGGTCCAGACCGTCCGTCTGCCACGTGTGCGGGACGGACACCTCACGCCAGCGCGAGGCGTCGAACCCGTCCTCGTGGAACCCCTTCGGGACCTGGGACGGGTTGTCCGCCATCGCGATCCGCCACTTGCCGTCGAGCGAAACCGTGTACGGGCTGCGTTCGTCGCGGCGGGCAGCGGCGGAGACGTCGGCATACGGACGGAGGAAAGCGTGCGGTGGCTCCTGTCCTTCGGAGACTTTTCGTGGATCGTCGAGATAGGACTGGACGTCGGCGGCCGCCGGAGCGGCGGCCGCGACGAGGGTCCCGGCGAGCATCGCCAGGACCAGGACGATGGGGCGTGTTCGCAGCACTGCGTTCAACCTCCCAGAGAGTTCAGCTGAGCCGGAAGCTGACCCGTTGACGATCCCGCACCGCGGCACCGGGACGGAAGACCAAGATCCTTCCCTTGTCGTAGGCCAAATAGGTGGCAGGTTCACCCGCAAGGCGGAACGACACCGCCAGCCGGTCGGAAAGGCCCGGCACCTGGGTGAAACTCGCCGCCCGCCCGTACGCGTCGCTCTCGTCGTACGGATCGATCCGTACGGTCGCCGGATCCACGACCCGGACATACCGGTCCGGGAAGTTCACCGACTGCAGGGCGACGGTTCCCGCGCCGCGGAACCCCGCGACGATCCGGAACTGCGAGTCGGCGAGTTCGCGAACGTTGCCGTCGGCGGTCAGCCGGTACTCGTAGTGCCGCACGTACAACGCCGGATCGTCCACCGGGGACAGCCGCACACAAGGACCGCCTTTGCCGACCGGGACACCGAAACTCGGGGTCCCGTCCTCGTTCCAGTACAGCCGCTGTACGCGGGTATGCCGGTTCGGGTCGTACAGCGGATCGCCGGTGATGTCGCGGTAGTCGCGGGCGTGGTACACGAGCACGTCCGAGCCGTCCTCGGCGACGGTGAACGAGTTGTGCCCGGGACCGTACTGCCGGGTGGCCTCGTTCGTGGTGAACACCGGCTGCGGTGACTTCGTCCACGAACGCGGGTCGAGCAGGTCCGAACGTTCGTCCGCGGTCAGCAAGCCCATGCAGTAGCGGGCGTCGGTGGCGCTCGCCGAATAGGTCATGAACACCCGCCCGTTGCGGATGAGCACCGCCGGCCCCTCGTTGACCTTGAACCCCTGGATCTCCCACGGCAGCGTGGGCACCGCGAGCCGGACGGGATCACCCTTGAGCGCCAGCGGCGAGGCCATCTCGGCGAGGTACAGGTTGCTGTTGGTCGCGATCCCGGGTTCGCTCTGTGCCCAAGCGAAATAGCGTTTGCCGCGATGCTCGAACGTCGTCGAATCGAGGGTGAAGGTGTCCCATTCGGTCACCATCTGCC
This sequence comes from Amycolatopsis sp. cmx-4-54, assembly GCF_046548895.1. Taxonomy (NCBI): domain Bacteria; kingdom Bacillati; phylum Actinomycetota; class Actinomycetes; order Pseudonocardiales; family Pseudonocardiaceae; genus Amycolatopsis; species Amycolatopsis sp. cmx-4-54. Next base: position 132,838 of record NZ_JAEBEJ010000001.1, on the reverse strand, counting down.
CGCGCGGCACCCACGTACCCGCGCGCGGATCGTCCGAAGTGGACTCCAGCACGTAGGTCCGGATGCGGAACACGTCATCGGAGTCACCCGCGGCGAAGTAGAAGTACCAGCGCCCGTCGATCCGGTGCAGTTCCGGCGCCCAGATGTGGCCGCCCATCTTCCCGGACGAGGGCCGTCGCCAGATCGTGGTCTCCCTGGCGGTGGCCAGGCCGTCGATCGTGGCGGCGCCGCGCACGACGATGCGGTCGTACTCGGGCACCGAACCCGTCAGGTAGTACATCCCGTTCACCGGGCGGGTGATGAACGGATCGGCCCGCTGTTCGACCAGCGGATTCCGGGTGGTCAACGACGTGGGAGCGGCTTCGGCGGCCTGGGCCGTACCCGGCACCAGGCTGCCGACGGCGGTGACGGCCAGGAGCCCCCCTCCGGCTCTGAACAGGTCACGACGGTCGATGGTCATGGTCATCCCCTCACTCGGGCCGGGAACCGCAGGAAGGTCACGGAGTTCGGCGGGAACGTGTAGGTGAAGCTGTTCGACACGCCGGAGAACCGCGATTCACGGGGCGCGATCGGCGTGCTGAAAGCCGTGTTGACGTCGTCCGGTGAGCCCTGCAGCGTCGTCACGCGGGCGGTCGAACCCGGCTGGACACGGGTGCCGAGAGCGACGCGGGTCCGGGCGGCCGAGGCCTGGGCGTTGACGACCTTGACCACGAGTTCGCCGGTCTTGACGTCGCGGGTGACGACCTGCCGAAACGGTTCGGCGACCTTGTCGTCGGTGAACGAGCCCCACTTCTGTCCGTCGAGGAACAGCGTCACCTGACGGCCCCGCACCTCGACCCGCAGGTCGTACTGCTTGCCGGTCTCGATCTTGGTGTCGTTCTGGAGCAGGGTCTGCTTGCCGCCGCCCTCGGTCTTCTCGACGGCGGAGACGGTGTTGTTCCAGCCGCCAAGGTTCCACCAGTAGTTGTTGCCGGTGTCCTTGACGCCGAACGCGACCAGGAAGCCTTCCCTGCCGCCGGTCTTCGTCGCCTTCACCGAGAAGTCGTAGTTGCTCCACGAGGGATCACCCGCGGTCACCAAGGTGCTCTCGGCGGCCTGGTCCGACTGGACGTACACCCCGTTCGACACCGCCCAGGTACCCCGTCCGGCCACCTTCGACCAGCGCGAGTCGTCGCCGGAGAAGTCGTCCGAGAACAGCTGCGCGCCGTCGGCCGACGTGACCTTGACGTCGTCGTAGGCCGCGCTCGTCGCCCAGGTGGACAGTCCGATCGCGCCCGAAATCGGCGCGACCGTGGCCGGCGTCGCCGACACCCTGCTCGGGACGACGTGGTCACCGACGTTGGTCATGAACAGCTTCTGCGTCTCGTAACTGGCCGAAGCCCACGAACGCTGGTTGTCGAACCAGATCATGTCCGGTTTCCACTGCACGTAGTCGGTGTTCGCCAGCAGCGGCGCGTACGACGCGAGCTTGACGACGTCGGCGTTCCGCTCCAGCCCGGTCATGTACGCGGCCTCGGCCAGCGCGTTCCCGAACTTGTTGTCCAGCGACGCGTATTCACCGAGGAACACCTTCGGGCCGGTGCGGTCGTAGGTGTCGTAGCGCTGGTTGTTCCGCAGGAACCACTGTGGACTGTTGTAGTAATGCTCGTCGACCATCGAGACCTTCTCTTTCCGGTTCAGGTCCCACAGCCGGTCGAACGTCGTGCCGGTGTCGTCCGGTCCCGAGTTGCTGATCACCGTGATCCCCGGGTACTTCGCCGCGATCGCCTTGCGGAACTCGGTGAAGCGGGCGAAGAACTCGTCGGGCAGGTTCTCCTCGTTTCCGACGCCGACATGCGTCAGGTTGAACGGCGCCGGATGCCCCATTTCGGCCCGCTTCTTGCCCCAGGTCGAGGTGACCGGTCCGTTGGCGAACTCGATCAGGTCGAGCGTGTCCTGGATATGCCGCCGCAGCAGCGCCGGATCGTCGGTCGCCTTGTTCTGCCCGCAGCCGGTGACCAGCGCCGGCACCACCGGGAGCGGCATCGCGCCGATGTCCTCGGAGAACTGGAAGTACTCGTGATAGCCGATGCCGTAGGACTGGTTGTAGCCCCAGAAGTTCGCGTTCGTGGCCCGCTGCTCGACCGGGCCGATGGTGTCCTTCCACTGGTACGAACGCTTCCGCTCCCAGTTCGGCGCCTCGTAACCCTGGTGGCTGCCGGTGTTGACGAGGCATCCGCCGGGGAAGCGCACGAAACCGGGTTTGAGCGCGGCGATCCTCTCCGCGAGGTCGGCCCGCATACCGCCTGCCCGGTTCTTGTAGGTGTCGCGCGGGAACAGCGACACCATGTCCAGCCGCAGCGTCCCGCCGCCGGACGCGGTCAGCGCGAGCCTGCCCAGCGCGCTCGACTCCCGCGCCCGGAAGGCGCCGGTGTACTTCACCCAGCCGTCGCCGCGGACCTGCACCCGCAAGGGGTCGGCGACTGCCTTGCCCGCCGGATCGGTGACGGCGGCTGTGAGCGGGGTGCCCGCCGCGCGATCGGTCCTGGCGAACACCGAGAAGTCGTACTGCTTGCCCTTCTCGACCCGGATGCCCGAGTTGTAACCGGAGTTCGCGACGCCGTACTCGCCTCGGGTGAGTTCGAGCTTGAGATAGCGGCGATTCCGCTCGTTGAGCCTCCGGTCGTCGTCGGCCACCGTCGCCGTACCGGTTCCGCCGTTGAGCGATGTGGGCGCCCACGACGTCAACGGCGTGTACGACGCGTTGTCGGCCTTGTCGTACTCGAAGGAGCGGTTCTGCACGAGTTCCGCGTACAGCCCGCCGTCCGCGGCGCGGTTGATGTCCTCGAAGAAGACGCCGTACATCGAACGGTCGATCGTGGCACCGCGTCCCGCCGCGTCCACGGCGAGGTTGTAGTCGGTCGTCGGTGCCTGGCCCGAAGCGGTCTGAACGGGCACGAGGACACCGGCGGCGATGGTCAGGGACAACACACCGATCCGGATTGACCTACTGCGCACAGCACTTCCTTTCGCTTCTTTGCGAGGAAACCCTGAAACTGCGTATGGACCGCGGGCCGCGTTGCGAAAGCCACTTTCGCAACGTTGAAGGTTGCGAAAGAGGCTTTCGCAACCTCTCGGCCTCACCTCAGGCGGCGGTACGGGCCCGCCGTTTGGTCCAGATGTCGTAGGCGACGGCGGCGAGCAGCACGAAACCCTTGACCAAGTTCACGCTCTCGGTCGGCGCGCCGATGAGGGACATGCCGTTGTTGATCACGCCCATGATCAGGCCGCCGGTGATCGCGCCGACCACCTTGCCGACCCCGCCCTGCACCGCGGCGCCGCCGATGAACGCCGCGGCGATCGCGTCGAGTTCGAACATGTTGCCCGCGGTCGGTCCGGCCTGGTTGAGCCGCCCGGCCACGATGATGCCGGCGAGCGCGGAGAGCACGCCCATGTTGACGAAGATCCAGAAGGTCACGGATTTGACCTTCACCCCGGACAGCGTCGCGGCCTGGAGGTTCCCGCCGATGGCGTAGATGTGGCGGCCGAACACCGCGCGCGTCGTCACCAGCGAATAGCCGATCACCAGCACGGACAGCAGAATCAGCACCCATGGCAGGTTCTTGTACCGCGCCAGCTGCACCACCACGAACAGCACGACGGCGGCCGCCGCGACGATCTTCAGCAGGAACATCGGCAGCGGGTCCACCTCCTGCAGGTAGTTCAGCCGTGCCGTCCGCTTGCGCCACCGCGAGACGACCGCGCCCGCGATGGCCAGGGCACCCAGCAACAGGCTGACCACGTCGGCACCGCCGAGCGGGCCGAGCCCGATGTTGCCGAGATAACCGCCGGTGAATCCGTTCGCCAGCGTCCGCACCTCGTCCGGGAACGGGCCGATCCCCTGGTTCCCGAGCACGGTGAGCGTCAGGGCACGGAAGATCAGCATTCCCGCCAGCGTCACGATGAACGCGGGGATGCCGAAGTAGGCGACCCAATACCCTTGCCACGCCCCGATCACCGCGCCGACGGCCAGCGTGATCAGCAGCGCGACCGGCCACGTCATGCCCATGTTCACCATCAGCACGGCCGAGATCGCGCCGGTCAGCGCCACCACGGACCCGACCGACAGATCGATGTGCCCGGCGATGATGATCAGGATCATGCCGATCGCGAGGATCAGCACGTACGAGTTCTGCACGATCAGGTTCGAGATGTTCTGCGGTTCCAGCAGCGCGCCGCCGGTGAGAATCGAGAACAACACGACGATCAGCGCGAACGCGACGTAGATGCCGCTCTCGCGCGGGTTGAACGAGATCCGGCGCGGCGCCCTGGCCTGTCCGGCTCCCTGCTGGTCACCGACACCGGTGACGGTGGCGGCGGAGGCGGTGCTCATGTCTTACTCCTGTTCCCTGGTCATCGCCCGCATGAGGACCTGTTGGGTGGCCTCGGCCCGGCCGACCTCACCGGTGATCCGGCCCGCCGACAACGTGTAGATCCGGTCGCACAGACCGAGCAATTCCGGCAGCTCGGACGAGATGACCAGGACGGCCTTCCCCTCGTCGGCGAGCCGGTTGACGATCGTGTAGATCTCGTACTTCGCGCCGACGTCGATGCCGCGGGTGGGCTCGTCGAGGATCAGCACGTCCGGATCGGTGAGGATCCATTTGGACAGCACGACCTTTTGCTGGTTGCCACCGGAGAGCGTGCCGGTCACGCTGCGCACGTCCGGTGCCTTGATGTTCATGCTCTTGCGGAATTCCTCGGCGACACGGTGTTCTTCGTTCTCGTCCACCCAGCCGCGACGGGCGAGTTTGCCCAGTGCCGCGCCGGAGATGTTGCGCTGGATGTCCTCGATGAGGTTGAGCCCGTACCGTTTGCGGTCTTCGGTGGCGTACGCGATCCCGTTGGCGACGGCGTCGCCGACCGTGCGCACCTCGATCTCCTTGCCGTCCTTGATCAGGCGTCCGGAGATGTCCTTGCCGTACGAGCGGCCGAACACGCTCATCGCGAGTTCGGTCCGTCCGGCGCCCATCAGTCCCGCGAGCCCGACTATCTCGCCGCGCCGCAACGTCAGGCTCGCGCCGTCCACGACCACCCGGCCGTGTTGCGTCGGGCTGTGCACGGTCCAGTCCTCGATCCGGAGAACCTCGTCACCGATCCGCGGTTCCCTCGGCGGGAACCGGTTCTCCAGTTTCCGGCCGACCATCCCGGCGATGATCCGGTCTTCGGTCACCGTGCTCGCGTCGAGCGTCTCGATCGTCCTGCCGTCGCGCAGAATGGTGATCGAGTCCGCGATCGCGGCGATCTCGTTGAGCTTGTGCGAGATCAAAACGCAGGTGACGCCGTCGTCGCGCAGGCCGCGCAGCAGTTCGAGCAGATGCGCCGAATCGTCGTCGTTCAGCGCCGCCGTCGGCTCGTCCAGGATCAGCAGTTTGACCTCTTTGGACAGTGCTTTGGCGATCTCCACCAGCTGTTGCTTGCCCACACCGATGTCGAGCACCGGCGTCACCGGGTTCTCCCACAGGCCGACGCGCCGCAGCAGCTCGCCCGCCTCTTGGTTCGTCCGGTTCCAGTCGATCAGCCCGCCGCGTGCCTTCTCGTTGCCGAGGAAGATGTTCTCCGCGATGGACAGCTGCTGGCACAGCGCGAGTTCCTGGTGGATGATCACGATCCCGCGGCGTTCGCTGTCGCGGATCGCGGAGAACGCGCACGGCTCGCCGTCGAAGACGATCTCGCCGTCGTACGAGCCGTGCGCGTAGACGCCCGAGAGCACCTTCATCAGCGTGGACTTGCCCGCGCCGTTCTCGCCGCAGATCGCGTGGATCTCTCCCCGGCGCACCGACAGGTTGACGTCCTGCAGCGCCTTGACACCGGGGAAGGTCTTGGTGATCCCCCGCATCCGAAGGATTTCGTCGGTCACGTCGCTACCTCAGCTGTTCCGCTTTGTAGTAGCCCGAGTCGATGAGTTCCTTCTGGTAGTTCCCCTTGTTGAGGATCACCGATTCCAGCAGGAATGCCGGGACGACCTTCTGGCCGTTGTTGTGGTCAGTCGTGTTGTTGGCCTCGGCCTTGCCGCCCTTGAGCACCGCGTCGGCCATCTTGACCGTGGTCTCGGCGAGTTTGCGGGTGTCCTTGAAGATCGTCGAGTACTGCTCGCCCGCGATGATCGACTTCACCGACGCGACCTCGGCGTCCTGCCCGGTGACCACGGGGTACGGTTGGCCCGGGGTGCCGTAGCCGTTGCTCTTCAGCGCCGAGAGGATGCCGATCGAGAGCCCGTCGTACGGCGAGAGCACGCCCTGCACCTTGTCGCCGGAGCTGTAGGTCTTGGTCAGCAGGTCTTCCATCCGCCGCTGCGCGGTCGCCGCCTGCCAGCGCAGGATCGCCGCGACGTTGAACGCGGTCTGGCCGCTCTTGACGACCAGCGTCCCGTTGTCCAGGTACGGCTTCAGCACCGACATGGCGCCGTTGAAGAAGAACGTCGCGTTGTTGTCGTCCGGCGAGCCCGCGAAGAGTTCGACGTTGAACGGCCCCTTGCCCTCACCGGGCGAACCGTCCTCCTTGAGCACCTGGAGCCCGGTGAGCAGCGACGTCGCCTGCTGCACGCCGACCTTGAAGTTGTCGAAGGTCGCGTAGTAGTCGACGTTCGGGGTGTTGCGGATCAGCCGGTCGTAGGCGATGACCGGAATCTTCTTGTCCGCGGCCTGCTGCAGCTGGGTGGTGATCGCGGTGCCGTCGATCGAGGCGATCACGAGCAGCTTCGCGCCCTTGGTGATCTGGTTCTCGATCTGGTTCACCTGGGTGGGGATGTCGTCCTCGGCGTACTGCAGGTCGACCTGGTAGCCCAGCTTTTCCAGTGCCGCCTTGATGTTGTCACCGTCGTGGATCCAGCGCTCCGACGATTTGGTCGGCATCGTGACGCCGACCAGACCACCGGCGGCACCGCTCGCGGCCGCCTGCTGATCGCCGGTCTTCTCACTCGAACCGCAGGCCGTCAGCGCGGCACCGAGGCCGACCGCCACGGCCACCGTGGCCAGTTTCGTGAACTTCATTGTTCCTTCTCTCCGGTGGGGACCGATCAGAATCCTTGTGCGAGCCGGTAATAGGCTTGGTTCCAGCGCATCCGGTCGGCGATCGAAGCGGGTGTCGTGGTCTGGTCGATCACCAGCAGTTCGACGTCGAGCATGGTGGCGAAATCCCGGATCGTTTCGGCGCCGACGGCCTGCGTGAGCACCGTGTGGTGCGGCCCGCCCGCGGTGATCCACGCCTCGGCGGACGTCGCCAGCGACGGCGACGGCTTCCACACCGCGCGCGCGACCGGCAGATTCGGCAGCGGTTCGTCCGGCGCGACGACCTCGACCTCGTTGGCCACCAAGCGGAACCTATCGCCGAGATCGGCGAGGCCGATCACGACGGCGTCGCCGGCGGCGGCGTCGAACACCAGCCGGACGGGATCCTCGCGGCCGCCGATACCGAGCGGGTGGATCTCGCACGAAGGCTTGGCGGCGGCGATGCTAGGGCAGACCTCGAGCATGTGCGCGCCGAGGATCTTCGGTTCGCCAGGGCCGAAGTGGTAGGTGTAATCCTCCATGAAGGACGTTCCGCGTTCGGAGTCTCGGCCCATCGCCTTGACGGCGGTCAGCAGCGCGGACGTCTTCCAGTCGCCCTCGCCGCCGAAGCCGTAGCCGTCGGCCATCAGGCGTTGCACCGCGAGACCGGGGAGTTGCCGCAGGCCACCGAGATCCTCGAAGTTCGTGGTGAACGCGCCGAACCCACCGTCCGTCAGGAACGTACGGAGGCCTTGCTCGATCCGGGCGGCGTACCGCAGCGATTCGTGCCGCTCCCCCGCCTTCGTCAGCTCCGGCGCGAGCGCGTACGACTCGGCGTACTCCTCGACGAGGGTGTCGACCTCGGCGCCGGGCACCGCGTCGACCAGCGCGACGAGTTCGTTGACGCCGTAGGTGTTCACCGAGACGCCGAACTTCAGTTCCGCCTCGACCTTGTCCCCGTCGGTGACCGCGACGTCGCGCATGTTGTCACCGAACCGCGCGAGCTTGAGCGAGCCGATCGTCTGCCGGCCGACCGCCGCGCGGACCCAGGCGTCGACCCGGTCGGCGACCGAGGGATCCGCCGCGTGCCCGGCGATGGTCTTGCGCGGCACCCCGAGCCGGGTCTGGATGTAACCGAACTCGCGGTCGCCGTGCGCGGCCTGGTTCAGGTTCATGAAGTCCATGTCGATGGACTGCCACGGCAGCGCCTCGTTGAGCTGGGTGTGCAGATGCAGCAAGGGTTTCCGCAGCGCGTCGAGCCCGGTGATCCACATCTTGGCCGGCGAGAACGTGTGCATCCACGCGATCACGCCGACACAGGCGTCGTCCGCGTTCGCCTCGAGCATCACGCGCCGGATCGCCGACGGCTCGGTCAGCACCGGCTTCGCGACGATCCCGGCCGAGATCCGGCCGGTGTCGGCCAGCATCCGCTGGATCTGCAACGACTGGCCCGCGACCTGTTCGAGGGTCTCCTCGCCGTAGAGCGCCTGGCTCCCGGTGAGGAACCAGACCTCGGTCTTGCGTTGTGTGCTCACTTCTCTCCCTGCTGGCCGTAGACGTTCTGGTAGCGCGCGTAGAGCCGGTCCACGTCCTGTCCGGACAGTGGTTCCGGCGTTCCCAGCGCGGAAGCGATGTGGACGGTCTTCGCGACGTCCTCGACCATGACCGCGGCCTTGACCGCGTCCCGTGCGGTGCGGCCGACGGTGAACGGGCCGTGGTTGCGCATCAGCACCGCGGGCGAGCGGCTGGACCGCAGCGTCTCGACGATGCCCCGGCCGATCGAGTCGTCACCGATCAGCGCGAACGGTCCGACCGGGATCTCCCCGCCGAACTCGTCCGCGATCATCGTGAGCACGCACGGGATCGGTTCTCCGCGCGCCGCCCAGGCGGTGGCGTAGGTCGAATGCGTGTGGACGACACCGCCGACCTCCGGCATGTGCCGATAGACGTACGCGTGCGCGGCCGTGTCCGAAGACGGCGCCAGGTCACCGTGGACGACTTCGCCGTACAGGTCGGTGACGACCATCGTGTCGGCGGTCAGGTGCCCGTAGGACACGCCGGACGGTTTGATCACCATCAGGTCGTGTCCGGGTACGCGCGCCGACACGTTGCCCGCGGTCCAGATGACCAGTTCGTACCGGGTCAGCTCGCTGTGCAGCCGCGCGACGGTGTCCCGCAGTTCTTCGAAGGTGTCCGTGATCTCCACGGCGAGGCTCATCGGTGCTGTCCTTTCCTGGCGGCACGGCGACGGGCGGCGAGCCGGTGCATGACGTCGTTGGTCCCGCGGCCGAAGTAGTCGTGCAGCGCGGCGTACTCGGCATAGAGGTCGTTGTAGGCCTTTACGTTCTCGGCGATCGGCCGGTGGACCGCGCGGCGGACCGAGCCCATCGCGAGCGCCGCGGCCGGAACGTCCGGATGCGCTCCGGCGGCGACGGCGGCGTGGATCGCCGAACCCAGCGCGGGGCTCTGCGCCGAACCGGCCACCGAAAGCGGCAGGTTCGTGACGTCGGCGTAGATCTGCATCAGCAGGGGGTTCTTGACCAAGCCACCGGCGACGATCAGTTCGGTGACCGGCACCCCGGCGCCGTCGAAGGTCTCGATGATGGTCCTGGTGCCGAACGCGGTCGCTTCCAGAAACGCGCGGTAGGCGTCCTCGGCACGGGTCGCGAGCGTCTGCCCGACGACGACGCCGGACAGTTCGTGGTCGACCAGTACCGACCGGTTCCCGCTGTGCCAGTCGAGCGCGACGAGACCGTGCTCACCGATCTCCTGTACCGAGGCGAGCCGGGTGAGCAGTTCGTGGACGGAGATCCCGGCTTCCCTGGCGTCGTCCACATAGGACGACGGAACGCCGTGTTCGACGAACCACGCGAAGATGTCACCGACGCCGCTCTGGCCCGCCTCGTAACCCCACTGCCCGGAAACGATCCCGCCGTCGACGACGCCGCACATGCCCGGCACCTCGCGCAGTTCGGCACCGTTCATCACGTGGCAGGTGGAGGTGCCCATGATCGCGACCATCTGCCCCGGCTCCACGGCCTGGACGGCGGGTGCGGTGACATGCGCGTCGACGTTGCCGACGGCGACCGCGATCCCTTCCGGCAGCCCGGTCCATTCCGCGGCCTGGGCGCTCAGGCTTCCCGCCTTGGCGCCGAGAGCGCCCAGCGGATGCACGAGCTTGTCGTCCACAAAGGACCCGAAGCCGGGCGCGAGCTCTTCCAGGAATTCAGCGCTCGGGTAGTGGCCGTCCTGGAGAATGCCCTTGTACCCGGCGGTGCACGCGTTGCGGACGTAGGTCCCGGTGAGCTGCCAGACGATCCAGTCAGCGAGCTCGACCCAGTGCCGCATCCGGTCGTAGACCTCGGGCGCCTCTTCGAAGACCTCCAGCGCCTTGGCGAACTCCCATTCCGAGGAGATCAGCCCGCCGTAGCGCGGGAGCCACGACTCGCCACGCTTGCGTGCCAGCGCGTTGATCCGGTCCGCCTGCGGCTGCGCGGAATGGTGCCGCCACAGCTTCACATAGGCGTGCGGATTCCCGGCGAAGTCCGGCAGTTCGCACAACGGCGTGCCGTCGACCGTGGTCGGCACCATCGTGCAGGCGGTGAAGTCGGTGCCGATGCCGATCACGTCGGCGGGATCGGCGCCGGCGGCCCGGACGGCTTCCGGCACGGCGGTGCGGAGGACGTCGACGTAGTCCGACGGCACCTGCAGCGCCCAGTCCGGTGGCAGACCGTGCCCGGTCTCGGGCAGGATCCGGTCGACCACGCCGTTCCGGTACTCCGAGACCGCGCTGCCCAGTTCCGCGCCGTCGCGGACACGGACGACGACGGCCCGGCCGGACAGCGTCCCGAAGTCGACGCCGACGACCAGCGGCTCCCCTGTACTCACTTCTTCTCCCGCATTGTTAGCGTTCACATTTCTGGCCGAGAACCACGATCACGCGTGTTTGAAGCCGTAACTCTCGTGATTGAAGGCGTAACTCACGTGTTTGAAGGCTTAACTCACGTGTCTCCGGCCGGATCACCTGGCAAGGAGCGCCCACGCTGTCAGTCGAGGGCGGCTCCCGCGACGAGGAGGTTGCGAAAGCCACTTTCGCAACGTTGAAGGTTGCGAAAGTGGCTTTCGCAACGCCTGGCCCGGACCGGGAGCCCGGGGAATGGCACGAGAAACATCGACCTTCCCCTCATGAGGCTCGCCTGCCGACGAGGCGTTGCAAGACGATGAAGGCGAACAGCAGCGCGCCGGTGATGATCGAGGTCCACCAGGAGTTCAGCGTGCCGTCGAAGGTGATCAGGGTCTGGATGATGCCCAGCACCATGATCCCGAGCACCGTCCCGAGGACGTAGCCGGAACCGCCGGTGAGCAGCGTGCCACCGATGACGACGGCCGCGATCGCGGTCAGTTCCAGGCCGACGCCGTTGAGCGGATCGCCGGAAGACTTGTACAGCACCAGGAGCAGGCCACCGAGCGCCGAGCAGAACCCGCTGAGCGTGTAGACCGAGATCCGCGTCCGGCCGACGTTCAAGCCCATCAGCAGCGCCGACTTCGGGTTGCCGCCGATCGCGTAGACCGTCCGGCCGAACCGCGTTCCGTAAAGGACATACACGGCGGCCGCGACCACGACGAGCGCGACGACCACGCCGATCGAGATGTGCAGCTCCCCGCCGAGCGGGATCTGCGTCTGCGCGAGGCTCGCGACCGTCGGATCGTCGATCGAGTACGCCTGGGTGCTGATCGTGTAGCAGAGCCCCCTGGCGAAGAACATCCCGATGAGCGTGGCGATGAACGGCTGGATCTCGAAGACCTGGATCAGCACGCCCATCCCGAAACCCAGCGCCGCGCCGATCGCCAGGACCGCGGGGATCACCGCGAAAACCGGCCAGCCCTGGTTCTGCAGCAGGTCGGCGGAGACCACAGTGGACAGCGCCACCACCGAGCCGACCGACAGGTCGATCCCGCCGGTGAGGATCACGAACGTCATCCCGACGGCGACGACCAGCAGGAAGGCGTTGTTGATGAACAGGTCGAGCACGACCTGTCCGGAGCCGAACGCCGTGTAGCTCGAAGCGCCGTAGATGTAGGCGCCGACGAGCATCGCCATCGTCGCCAGGATCGGCAGATGCCGCTGCCGCGGCCGATAGCCCTTGATGCGGTCGAGGGTCGTCATACCCCGGCCTCCACCTTCTCCGGCACGACGGCGGCAGGCGGCGGGGCCGTCTTCCGCCGCCTGGCGAGCTTCTTGCGGAACACCGGCGACTGCAGCAGGCAGACCGCCAGCACGACCACGGCCTTGAACAGCATGATCGCCTGCGGCGCGATGCCGAGCGCGTAGACGGTGGTCGTCAACGTCTGGATGAGCAGTGCGCCGATCACCGATCCGGTGAGCGAGAACCGGCCACCGGTCAGCAGCGTCCCGCCGATGACGACGGCGAGGATCGCGTCCAGTTCGATGAACTGCCCGGCGTTGTTGCCGTCGGCGCTGTGCACGTTCGCACTGATCATCAGTCCGGCGATGCCGGCGCAGAGCGCGCAGAAGACGTAGGTGAGCCAGATCAGCCGGGACGACCGGAGCCCGGCGAGCCTGCCCGCCTCCGGGTTGCCGCCCACCGATTCGACCAGCAGGCCCAGCGCCGACCGGCGGACCAGCACCGCCGCGATGGCGAACACCGCCAGCGCGATGAGGATCGCGCTGGGCAGGCCGAAGGTGAACCCGCTGCCGATCCACTCGTAGGGATGCGAATTGACGGTGATGATCTGGCCACCGGTGATCAGCTGGGCGATACCGCGGCCCGCGACCATCAGGATCAGTGTCGCGATGATCGGCTGGATGCCCAGGACCGCCACCAGCCAGCCGTTCCACACGCCGAGCGCGAGGGCCAGCCCCAGTGCCATCCCGACCGCGGCGAGCGTCCCGCCGAGGCTGTTCTGGTCGCCGAGTCCGCTGATGTGCAGACAGGCGAGCGCGCCGCTGATCGCGACGACCGCGCCGACGGAGAGGTCGATCCCCCGCGTCGCGACCACCAGGGTCATGCCGATCGCGATGAGGATCAGCGGGGCGCCGTTCTTGAGGATGTCGATCAGGTTCCCGTAGAGATGTCCGTCGCGGAACTCGATCGCGAAGAACGCCGGATGGACGATGAGGTCGCCGAGCAGCAGCGCCAGCAGCGCGGCGACGGGCCAGAACAAGCGATGCTTGGTCATCGTGCGACTCCTTCGGCCATCGTCGCCATGACGCGGTCCGCGGTCAGCGATTCGTTGTCCAGTACGGCGACCACCGAGCGGTCACGCAGCACGACGACCCGGTGGCTCAACCGCAGCACCTCCTCGAGTTCGGCGGAGATGAACACGACGGCCATCCCCTCACGCGAGAGCCGGGCGACGAGCCGCTGGATCTCCGTCTTGGCGCCGATGTCGATGCCGCGCGTCGGCTCGTCGAGGATCAGCAACCGCGGTTCGGTGATGAGCCACCTCGCGAGCAGGACCTTCTGCTGGTTGCCGCCGCTCAGGTCTCCGACCTTCGCTTCGGCGTTCGCGGGCCGGATGTCGAGCATCGCGATGTAGCGCTCGGCGATCTCGTCCTGCCGCCGCCGCGGGATCGGCCGCGCCCAGCCCCGCGAAGCTTGCAACGCGAGCACGATGTTCTCGCGCACGGTGAGTTCCTCGACGAGGCCTTCGGTCTTGCGGTTCTCCGAGCAGAACGCGATGCGGTGGTCGAGTCCGGTCCGCGGCGTCTTCAACGACACCGGCTCACCGTCGATCCGCACGGAACCGCTGTCGGCGTGATCGGCGCCGAACAGCAGCCGCGCCAGTTCGGTGCGGCCCGAACCGAGCAGACCGGCGAGACCGACGACCTCACCCGACCGGATGTCGAGCGAGAACGGCGCGACACCGCCCTTGCGGCCGACGTCGCCCGCTTCGAGGAACACCGGCGCTCCGGCGAGGTCGGACCGGCTGTGGCCCGCGTCCTCGATGTCTTCGAGGGCCTCGAGTTCCTTGCCGATCATCCTGGTGACCAGGTCGACCGGGGTGATCTCCTCCGTGCGGTACTCACCGATCAGCTTGCCGTTGCGCAGCACCGTCATCCGGTCCGCGACGGCGAAGACCTGCTCGATGAAATGGGAGACGAACAGGACCGCCATCCCTTGATCCCGCAGCGAACGCACCACGTTCAGCAGCTGCTCGACCTCGCCGGCGTCCAAACTGGACGTCGGTTCGTCGAGCACGAGGACACGCGCGTCGACGTCGAGCGCCCTGGCGATCGCGACAAGTTGCTGCACCGCGATCGAGCAGCTGCTCAGCTCGGCCGAAACGTCCACCTCGACGTCCAGCCTGGCCAGCAGCGAGGCCGCCCGGCGACGTGTCTCACGCCAGTCGATGCGCCCGCGCCGTCGCGGCTCCTTGCCGAGGCAGATGTTCTCCGCCACCGACAGGTTCGGGCAGAGGTTCACTTCCTGGTAGACGGTGCTCACGCCGGAGCGCTGCGCTTCGCCCGGGCCGCTGAACGCGACCCGGGAGCCGTCGAGTTCGATCGTGCCCGAGTCCACCCCGTACACGCCGGTGAGCACCTTGATCAGGGTGGACTTGCCGGCGCCGTTCTCACCCATGAGGGCGTGCACTTCGCCGGGGAACATCCGGAAGGACACGTCGTCGAGGGCGACCACGCCGGGGAATTCCTTCCGGATATGACTCATCCGCAGCATCGCGAGGGGTTCTGTCATCGGCTCAGTACTGGCGTTGCGGCAGCGCGGCCTTCGCGGCGGCCTGGGCGAATTCGGTCTCGGTGGTCTCGATGCGCGGGGGCACCTGCTCGCCGGCGGCGACCTTCTTCACCAGATCCATCAGCTGCGGGCCGAGCAGCGGGTTGCATTCGACGACGTGGTTGATCTTGCCGTCGGCCAGTGCCTGCAGGGCGTCGCGGACGCCGTCGACCGAGACGATCTTGATGTCCTTGCCGGGCGCCTTCCCTGCCGCCTCGATCGCTTCGATGGCGCCGAGGGCCATGTCGTCGTTGTGGGCATACAACACGTCGATCTTGGGCTGGGACTTCAGGAAGGCCTCCATGACCTCCTTGCCCTTGGCCCGGGTGAACTCACCGGTCTGCGACGCGACGACCTTGAACTTCGGGTTCGACGCGATGACGTCCGCGAAACCCTTCTTGCGGTCGTTCGCCGGCGCGGAACCGGTGGTGCCCTGCAGTTCCACGATGCTGACGTCGCCCGCCGCCGAGCCGAACTCCTTGGCCAGCCACTCGCCCGCCTTCTTGCCCTCGGCGACGAAGTCCGAACCGAGGAAGGTCTTGTACAGCGTCTTGTCCGGCGAGTCGACGGCCCGGTCGGTGAGGATCACCGGGATGTTCGCCGTCTTCGCCTCCTTGAGCACGGTGTCCCAGCCGGATTCCACGACCGGAGAGAAGGCGATCACCTTCACCTTCTGCTGGATGTAGGACCGGATCGCCGCGATCTGGTTCTCCTGCTTCTGCTGGGCGTCGGAGAACTTCAGCTCGATCCCGGCCGCTTTCGCGGACTCCTGGATCGACTTCGTGTTCGCCGTGCGCCAGCCGCTTTCCGCGCCCACCTGGGCGAAGCCGAGGGTGAGGGCGCCGCCGCCACCCGTACCGCCGCCACCGCCGCACGCGGAGAGCAGGAGCAGCCCGGCCACTCCGGCCACGATCGCCGTCCACGGTTTTCTCGCCACATCGACTCCTAGATCCGCACTGATCAGTTGAGTTAGCGTTAACACTTACGCCTGAGCTCTGGAAACGGCTCGGGGTGCTACGAAAGACCGGTACTCTCCCGCACGATCAGTTCGGGGACCACCAGCTCGCGATCTCGGTCCTCACCACCGTTCATCCGGCGGCGGAGCAGGTCGAACGTGCGCCTCCCGACTTCGACGAAGTCCTGGCGCACCGTCGTCAGCGGCGGCGTGTAGTAGGCCGCCTCGGGAACGTCGTCGAAGCCGACGATCCGCATCTCCCCCGGCACGTTCACCCCGGCTTCGGTGCAGGCACGGAGAAAACCGAGGGCCATCTGGTCGTTCGCCACGAACACCGCGTCGAGCCCCTGTTCGCCGACGAGAGACCGCCCCGCCGCGTACCCGGACCGAGCGCTCCAGTCGCCGCGGATGACGGGCGGGATCCGCGCGCCGTGCCGCTGCAGGGTTTCGCGCCAGCCACGTTCGCGGTCGAGCGCCTCCAGCCAGTCTTCGGGTCCGGCCACATGCCAGACCGTCTCGTGGCCGAGGCCGAGGAGGTGCTCGGTGGCGCGCCGCGCGCCGTCGTACTGGTCGACCGTGATCACCGGGACCGGCGCCTTCTCCCCGCCGCCGACCGCGACGAGCGGCACGTCGCTGGGCGCCGCCTCCAGCGCGCGTGCGGCGGTGACGTGCGGCGCGATCACGACGATGCCCTCGACGGCCTGGCGGCGCAGGCGCTCCACCGCGTCCGCGATCGACGACCGGCCCGGACGGCTGATGCTGGTTATGGTCGTCGCGTAGCCGGCTTCGCGGGCGGCGTGCTCGATGCCGCTCAAGGTGCTGGCCGGACCGTAGAGGTTCGCCTCCAGCGCGACCACGCCGAGCGTGCCCGAGCGGCCGGTGACCAGCGCGCGGGCGACCGAGTTCGGCCGGTAGTCCAGCTGCTCGATGGCGGCGTTGACCCGGACGCGCGTCTCGGCGCGGACCGGCCCGGTGCCGTTGATGACCCGCGAGACCGTCATATGCGAAACCCCCGCGAGCGCGGCCACGTCGGTGAGACTGGCCTGCTTGCTCTCGGTGGTTTCGCGCGCCATCGCCTGTCTCCCAATCCCGGTACCGTGTGACGAGTGCCGCAAGTGTTAGCGATAACACGATCCGGGTCAAGCGCTCCCCGAGTCACAGTCGGGTCACGGAGACCGGAGTCAGCTGGAGGCGCGATGCGTGAGCGAGACCGGCAAGATCCGCTGGCGGGGCTTGAGATCCCGGTCGTCCATCACCGCGAGCAGGGTCTCGACCATCACGCGCACCTGTTCGCGCGGGTCCTGGTGGACCGACGTCAGCGGTGGGTCCATCTCCGGCGCGAGGGTCGCGTTGTCGTCGAAGCTGACGACGGCGACGTCCGACGGGATCCGCCGTCCGGCGGAATGCAGGGTCCGGAGCGCGCCGAGGGCCATCATGTCGCTGGCCACGAAGACGGCGTCGAGGTCGGGGCGCCGCGCGAGCAGGTTCGACATCGCCTTCGCGCCGCCGGTCAGGGTGAAGTCGCCTTCCTCCATCAGGTCTGCCGGGTCGAGTCCGGCGTCGAGGAGGGTTTTGCGCCAGCCGGAGAGCCGGTCGATCGCCGCGCTCTGGTCCTGCGGACCCGCGATCGTGGCGATCCGGCGATGGCCTGCCTCGACCAGATGCGCGACCGCGAGCTTCGCGCCGCCCTCGTTGTCGAAGTCGACGACGTGGACACCGCGTTTCAGCCCGGCCGCCTGCCCGCCGTACACGACCGGGATCCTCAACTGCCGCAGCGCCTTGGGCAGCGGATCGGTCCGGTGCGGGGCGAAGACCAGCACGCCGTCGACGTGCCCGCCGTCGAGGAACCGGACCGTGCGGTCGAGATCGTCGCGGGTGTCACTGAAGATCAAGACCATCTGGCAGCCGACGTCGGCGAGTTCGCGATAGCCCGCGCGCATGACCGCGGTGCGGTACGGGTCGTCGAGCAGCCGCGCCTCCGGCTCCGAGAGCACGACCGCGACCGCACCGGTCCGCCTGGTCACCAGCGATCTGGCCGCCTGGTTCGGGGAATAGCCGAGTTCGCGGGCCGCGGCCTGGACCTTCTCGCGGGAACGCGCGCTGACGTAGCCGTCGTCGTTCAGCGCACGGGACGCCGTCGACCGGCTGACCCCGGCGGACGCGGCGACGTCCTCCAGCGTCGGCCTGCCGTCTTCCTCTGGTCGAGGCCCCACCCGCGCCACCTTCACTCTTCAGCTCCATCCGGACACCGACAGCTTAGTGCTCGGCGGGCGGCGACACTGAGAGCGCTCCCCTGATGGAAACACTCTCATTACAAGCTCTTGACACCGCCATACCTTGGCGACAGACTCGGCGCATCCTGGGAGCGCTCCCATTTTCTCCCCACCCCATCAGCGAGGGACACGACGTGAGAAGCATCCGGAACGGCCTGGTGCTGGCACTGGGTATCACGATGACGGCGTTCGGCCTGGCGGCGTGCGGCGGTGACGACGGCGGAACCCCCGCCGCGTCCGACCCGAACGCGAAGGTCGAGCTGTCACTGGCGACGTTCACCGAATTCGGCTACGAGGAGCTCATCCCCGAGTACGAGCGACTGCATCCGAACATCAAGATCACCCACCGCAAGACCGGTCAGGGTGGGCCGTACCACCAGGATCTGATCACGAAACTAGCCGCGGGGTCCGGCCTCGCCGACGTCACCGCCGTCGAGGAAGGGCATCTGTCGAACGTTCTCGACAAGGGCTCGAAGTTCAACGACCTGCCCAAGATCGGCCCGGCGGAGGCCTCCCCCGGCCGTTGGCTCGGCTGGAAGTACGACGCGGCGAAGACCAAGGACGGCAAGGTCATCGGTTACGGGACGGACATCGGCCCGCTGGCGATGTGCTACCGCAAGGACATGCTCGAAGCGGCGGGTCTGCCGTCCGATCCCGAAGCGGTCAAGCCGCTGTTCGCGACCTGGGACAGCTACTTCGCCGCCGGCGACCAGTACGTCGCCAAGACCGGCGGGAAGGCGTGGTTCGACTCGGCCGCGCAGAACTTCAACGCCATGGTCAACCAGCTCCCCACCGGCTACATCGGCAACGACGACAAGCCGGCGCTGGAATCGAACCAGGGCATCAAGGACGCCTGGACCAAGGTGACCGGCGCTGTCGCGAAAGGACAGTCGGCCAAGCTGACCGCGTTCAGCAACGAGTGGAACTCCGGCTTCAAGCAGGGCGCCTTCGCCACGAAGGTGTGCCCCGCGTGGATGCTCGGCGTGATCGAGGAGCACTCCGGTCCTGAGAACGCGGGCAAATGGGCGGTCACCGCGGCCTTCCCCGGTGGCGGCGGGAACTGGGGCGGCTCGTACCTGACCGTGCCCACGCAGTCGAAGCACCCGAAGGAGGCGGCCGAACTCGCCGCCTGGCTGACCGCGCCCGAGCAGCAGATCAAGGCGTTCAAGGCGAAGGGCACCTTCCCCAGCCAGGTCAAGGCGCTGGAGGACCAGGCGCTGCTGAGCGAGACCGACGCCTACTTCGGCGGCGCCAAGATCGGCCGGCTGTTCGCCGAGCAGGCGAAGAAGGTCGCCAAGCCCCAGTACAAGGGCCCCGGCGACGGTCAGATCCAGGAGAACGCGTCGAGCCCGGCACTGCAGGCCGTCGAACAGGGCAAGTCCGCGGACGAGGGCTGGACGCAACTGCTCGACGCCGCGAAGAAGATCACGCGCTGACCGATGACCGTCGTCGACAAGATCGCGCCGGACAAGGAGAGGGCCGGGGTGCGCACGTCGCCCCGGCCCACCCTCCGCCATCGGCTGAGCCGGTGGGACGTCAAGGTCTCGCCGTACCTCTACATCGCCCCGTTCTTCGTCGTGTTCGGGATCGTCGGGCTGTTCCCGCTGCTCTACACGGCGTACGTGTCCCTGTTCAGCTGGGAGGCGGGTGACGACAACCCCGTTTTCATCGGACTGGACAACTTCAAGGAGTTGTTCGCCGACACGCAGTTCTGGAACGCGCTCGAGAACACCGTCAGCATCTTCCTGCTCTCCAGCGTTCCGCAGCTGATCATCGCGGTCCTCCTGGCGGCGCTGTTGAGCGCCCGGCTCCGCGGGGCGACCGGCTGGCGCGTCGGCGTCCTGCTCCCCTACGCCGCCAGCCTGGTGGCGCTCGGGATCATCTTCGCGAACCTGTTCGGGCCGAAGTACGGGCTGGTCAACGGTCTGCTGCAGACGATCGGGCTGGATCCGGTCGACTGGCAGGCGGGCCGGTTCAGCAGCCACGCCGCGATCGCGATCATGGTGAACTGGCGCTGGACCGGGTACAACGCGCTGATCGTGCTCGCGGCGATGCAGGCCATCCCGAAGGAACTGCACGAGGCCGCGCTGATCGACGGCGCGGGCGCCGCACGCCGGTTCTTCAGCATCACGCTCCCCTTGCTGAAGCCGACGCTGATCTTCGTCACGATCACCTCGACGATCGGCGGTCTGCAGATCTTCACCGAGCCCAAGCTGTTCGACGCCATGCCGGGGTCGAACAACGGCGGCTCGTCCAACCAGTTCCAGACCGTGACGCTCTACCTGTACCAAACGGCCTTCGAGAACTACGAACTCGGTTATGCCTCGGCGATCGCGTGGGTGCTGTTCGTGATCATCGTGCTGATCGCGCTGGTGAACTTCTTCCTCACCGGCAGGCTCACGGCGGTGAAGAAGAAATGACGGTTATCCACAGTGGACTCAAGCGAAGCGTTTCGGCGCTGGGCAAGCCGCGCAGGGCGACCTACGTCGTGCTCGCGATCTTCGTGCTGGGCTCGCTTTTCCCGTTCTACTGGTCGTTCCTGGTCGCCAGCCGGGACAGCGGGATGCTCACCGAACGGGTCCCGCCGTTCCTGCCCGGCGGGAACTTCTTCGCCAACGCGGCGAGGGTGTTCGACACCGTGCCGTTCTGGAAGGCGCTCGCGAACAGCCTGATCGTGTCCGGCACGGTCACCCTCACCACGGTGCTGTTCTCGTCGCTGGCCGGGTTCGCCTTCGCCAAACTGCGGTTCCGCGGGCGGAACGGGCTGTTCGTGTTCATCGTGATCACCCTCGCCGTACCGATCCAGCTCGGCATCATCCCGCTGTTCATGGCGATGTCCGAGTTCGGCTGGGCGGGCGGATTGCAGTCGGTGATCGTGCCCAACCTGGTGACCGCGTTCGGCGTCTTCTGGATGCGTCAGTACACAGTGGACGCCGTACCGTACGAACTGATCGAGGCGGCGCGCGTCGACGGCTGCAGCATGATCCGGATCTTCTGGAACGTCTGTCTGCCCGCGGTCCGGCCGGCGGCGGCCATCCTGGCGATGTTCACGTTCATGACTTCGTGGAACGACTTCCTCTGGCCGCTCGTGGTGCTGGACGCCGGCAACCCCACCGTCCAGCTGGCGCTGGAGAAGCTGCAGAGCGGCTACTACGTCGACTATTCGCTGGTGCTGGCCGGGACCACCCTGGCCACCATCCCGATCCTCATCGTCTTCCTCCTCCTCGGCCGCCAGATCGTGGCCGGGATCATGCAAGGTGCCGTGAAAGGGTGACCATGTCCGCTCATCCCGACAGTGTCCGGGCGAAGACCGCGCTGGAGTTCCCGCCCGGATTCGTGTGGGGCGCCGCCACCGCGGCCTTCCAGGTCGAAGGGGCGACGGCCGCCGACGGCCGGACCGACTCGATCTGGGACGTCTTCGCCCGCCGTCCCGGCGCCGTCGTTGGCGGCGACACCGGGGAGCCGGGCGCCGACCACTACCGGCGTTATGCCGAAGACGTCGATCTGATGCGGCGGCTCGGGCTCGGCGCGTACCGGTTCTCGCTGTCGTGGCCGCGGATCCGACCCGACGGCGGCACGCCGAACCCGCGCGGCCTCGAGTTCTACGACCGGCTCGTCGACAAGCTTCTCGACGCCGGAGTCGAGCCATGGGCGACGCTGTATCACTGGGATCTCCCCCAGTCGCTGGAAGACGGGGGTGGCTGGGCGGCACGCGAGACCGCCTTCCGGTTCGCCGAATACGCCGAAACGGTCGTGGCACGCCTGGGCGATCGGGTGCCGCGCTGGTCGACCCTGAACGAGCCGTGGTGCGCCGCGATGCTGGGTTACGCGCGGGGGATCCACGCACCCGGCAGGCAGGAACCCCGCGCCGCCGTCGCGGCCGCGCACCACCTGCTGCTCGGACACGGACTGGCGATGGACGTCCTGCGGCGGCACACACCGGCCGCGTCGTCGGGGATCACGCTGAACCTGTACCCGGTGTCGGCGGTCGATCCCTCGTCCACTGTGGACTCCGAAGCCGCGCGCCGGATCGACGGCCTGCAGAACCGGCTGTTCCTGGACCCGGTACTCCGCGGCTCCTACCCCGAGGACCTGCTGACCGATCTGGCGCCGCTCGGCATCGGAGAGCTGGTGCGGGACGGCGACCTCGCGACGATCGCCGCTCCGATCGACTGGCTGGGCATCAACTACTACCGCGGCTACCAGGTCGCGGGCACCCCGCTGCCCGGCAGTGAACCGGCGGGCGCCGACTGGCTCGGCTCCCCCGACGTCCATTTCGTGCCCGACGAAGCGGCGCCCCGCACCGACTCCGGCTGGGAGGTCCAGCCCTCGCGGCTCACCGAGTGCCTCGTCCGGGTCCATCGCGACTATCGGCCGATCCCGTTGTACATCACCGAGAACGGCGCGTCCTATCCGGACGCGCTGATCGGCGGGGACATCGCGGACACCGATCGGATCGCCTTCCTCGACTCGCATCTGCGCGCCGCGTACGACGCGATCGAGGCGGGCGTCGACCTGCGCGGCTATTTCTATTGGTCGCTGCTCGACAACTTCGAGTGGGCCGAGGGGTACGGCAAGCGGTTCGGGCTCGTCCACGTCGATTACACGACGCAGCGGCGGACGCCGAAACAGAGTGCGCTCTGGTACGCCCGGGCGATCAGTCTCAACGGGCTGAGCTGAAGACAGGGCCGTTCAGGCACTTTTCATCCTGAACGGCCCTTTCCCGACCTCTACGCGCGGGAGCGCTCGACGCGTTCCGCGGCGGCCCGCCGGTCTTGACCGTCGGCGCCGAAGGCACTGAAGTCGTTGACGCAACCAGGCACATCCGCGGTGGAAGTGCAGTTGTCCGGCCGGTTGCCACTCACCACGGCCCCGTTGACCAGGGCGACGCGTCCGCCGAGCGTATGAATGCCGCCGCCGGAAGCGGGAGTCGGGTACCGGCCGGCCCCAGGTTCGCCCGCCGCATTGTCGCTGACCGTCCCGCCGTCGAGTGTCAGACTGTCGTCGAACACACTGAGCCCGCCTCCTCGACCTCCGTAACCGGAGAACCCGGAGTACCCGCTCGGCCCCGCGACGCCGGCATCGCCGCCGCGTCCCGCCAGGTTGCCGGTGATGGTGGTGCGGGTGATGACCGGATTCTGCAGCACACCGCGGCTGGTCGACATGATCAGGCCGCCGCCCGTGCCGCCGCTGCCGCCGTGTCCGGCTCCGCCGCCTTCCGCACCTCCCGTGCCGCCCTTGCCGCCACTCCCGGCACTGTTGCCGGTGACGAAGCCGTCGGTGATCCGAAGGACGCTGCCTCTGAGCACGTCGACACCGGCGCCGAAGCCGGCGTAGCCGCCCGAGCCACCCGATTTGGCGGCCACTCCGTTTCCGCCAGGGCCACCGGAGCCGGAGGCGTTGCCGCTGATCGAGGTGCGGGTGATCGTCAACGTCGTCGGAACGGAAGAGTAGGAGGAGATCCCGCCGCCGGAGCCTCCGGAGCCGCCGGCACCGGCACTGGTGGTGGCCGTGGCGTCTGCGCCCGGCGCACCGGAGCCGGCGGTGTTGCCGCTGATGACGCTGTCGATGATGGTCAGCGGACCCCAGTTGTTGATTCCGCCGCCGGACTCGCCCGGATTCGCATAGCCGGAGGAACCGATCCCGACACCGTCGGCAGCGTGCCCGCCCGCGATCGTGACTTCGTTGAGGGTCAGGTCGCCCCAATTGTTGATGATCCGGAATCGGGGCGCGTCCTTGGCGCGTTCGATGGTGGCGTGATTACCGTTGACAGTCAGCTTTCCTTCGATGGAAGGCAGTCCGGCCTTCCAGGTGGCATCGGCGACCGAGGTGAGCGTGTACACGCATTTCGCCGCCAGGGACAACGTGTCCGGCGCGGAAGTGGCGTTGGCCTCGGCGACGGCCCGGACCAGCGCGGCGGAGTCACAGGGAACGACGGTTTCGGCGGCTTGCGCCGGTGGTGCGACCAGGGCGAACGCCCCCAGCGCGGTCACCGTGGTCGCGATTCGTCTTCGGGTTCCGGCATTCGACATCAGCGGAAAACCTCCCAGGTCGAGTAATGGCCATCGAGAACATTAGAAGTCCTCGTCTCCGCCCTCAATGAATATGATTCGGACCACACGATTACCGATCACCGGGAATCGTGGCGGACAAACGAATAGACGCCGGGATTCGCGGCCGGCCCTCGCCGGGCCGGTGGATTGCGGTGGCCACCGTCCGGCAGGTCTTGTTATCGTAGGTACGGACCTGATCGACGAGCAGTGGAGACCAGACGTGGCGGGTGAAGACGACATCTCCGGGTGAGCCGGAGTAGGCAGGCCACCGGCGTCGACGCCGATGTGGCCTCTTTGTCGTCCCTCAAGCCACGTCCACCGCGGTGCAGCCTCAAGGCGCCCGCTGTCTTTCGCGAGGTCATTTCCATGTCAGACGCCTTCGTCGTCGTGTCCGCCCTCTCCTTCTCCTGGCCGGATGACACCCCGGTCTTCGAGGACCTGTCCTTCACCGTGCCCGGTGGCCGCACCGGCCTGGTCGCGCCGAACGGGGCGGGCAAGAGCACGCTCCTCAAACTGATCGCCGGAGAGCTGCGGCCGGCGTCCGGGTCGGTCTCCACCCAGGGAATCCTCGGCTATCTGCCGCAGTCGCTACCGCTCACCGCCGGGCTGAACGTGGCCGAGGTACTGGGCATCGCCCCGCAGCTCGCGGCGCTGAGCGCGATCGAATCCGGAGACGCGAGCGAAAAGCACTTCACCACCATCGGGAACGACTGGGACATCGAAGAACGCACCCGTGCCCAGCTCGACCGGCTCGGCCTCGACGGCATTTCGCTGGACCGGAGCCTGCGCACGTTGAGCGGCGGGCAGATCATCTCCCTCGGCCTGGCCGCGCAATTGCTGAAACGGCCCGACATCCTGCTGCTGGACGAACCGACCAACAACCTCGACCTCGACGCCCGCCGCAAGCTCTACGGGGTGCTCGAAGACTGGTCCGGCTGCCTGTTGCTGGTGAGTCACGACCGGGAACTGCTCGACCGGATGGACCGGATCGCCGAACTCGACCGCGGCGATCTCCGGTACCACGGCGGGAACTTCACCCAGTACGAAGCGGCCGTCAAGGCCGAGCAAGAGGTCGCCGAACGCAACGTCCGCAGCGCCGAACAGGAGGTCAAACGCGAGAAGCGGGAGATGCAGCAGGCCCGCGAGCGGGCGGCGCGGCGCGCGGGCAACGCCGCCAGGAACCTCGGCAACGCCGGCCTGCCGAAGATCTTCGCCGGCACCATGAAACGCAATGCCCAGGAGTCCGCGGGCAAGGCGAACGAGACGCACGCCGCCCGGGTCAGCGATGCGAAGAACCGCCTCGACGAGGCCGAACGCTCCCTCCGCGACGACCAGAAGATCGCACTGATCCTGCCGGGCACCAACGTTCCCGCCGGGCGCACGATGTTCCACGGCGAGCACATCCAGGTCCGCTACGGCGACCGGAACGTCTTCGCGGGTGACGGAGTCGACCTGACGATCCGCGGTCCCGAACGGATCGCGCTGACCGGCGGAAACGGCACCGGGAAGTCGACCCTCCTGCGGGTGCTCAACGGAGACCTCACGCCGGACAGTGGCGTGCTGAAGCGAGCCGAAGGCCGGATCGCGTACCTCTCCCAGCGGCTCGATCTCCTGGACCTCGACCGGACCATCGCCGAGAACTTCGCCGCTTTCGCTCCGGGCCTCCCCGAGTCGCAACGGATGACACTGCTCGCCCGCTTCCTGTTCCGAGGAGCGCGAAGCCAGCTTCCCGTCGGCGTGCTCTCCGGGGGCGAGCGCCTGCGTGCCACCCTGGCCTGCGTCCTGTTCGCGGAACCCGCGCCGCAACTGCTCTTGCTGGACGAACCGACGAACAACCTCGACCTGGTCAGCGTCGGACAACTGGAGAGCGCTTTGGGGGCGTATCAGGGTGCTTTCGTGGTCGTGAGCCACGACGAGCGGTTTCTGGCGGAGATCAAGGTGGACCGGCGGGTGCGGTTGACCGGTGGGGCACTCGTGGAGTCCTGAGGCTCTTCGGCCGGGTCGTGAGTGGCAATTCGTACCCTAACACTCACGGCCCGGCGCTTCGGTCACTCGAGCGCAAGGAGCGCGGTCACCAAATCACTCTTGAGTGGTAAATGCGCTCGTTCATTGTTGCTTAAAATTACGAACATGTGTTCGATTGTTTTGGGATATCATGGCGGGGTGTCCGAGACCTTCCTTCCCGAGTTGCCGCAGGAGCTGTGGCGCGCTGGCAAGCTGGAGCTTGCCCATGGCGTGCAGCAGTCCTTGCGGGTGATTCGGATGGCTACCGCCGGGCTGGGGCAATATCTGGCGGAGATCGAGTCTCGGGGCGTGAAGGACTTGTATGGGTATGGGTCGACGGCTGCTTGGTTCGCGGATGTGGCGGGGTTGTCGCGTGGTGAGGCTCAGCCTGTGGTGAATCGGGCGCTGGCGTTGAATCCGACCCGCGCGTTGGATGGGACCGAAGTTCCCGCTGTCGCGCCCGCGACTGCTGCGGTGGCGGCCGAAGGGTTGGTTGGAGACGAGCGGGTCGATCAGATTCTGGAGTTCTTGAAGAAGCTGCCAGCTGAGACGTCTGTTGAGGATCGGGCGGGTGCGGAGAAGATTCTCGCGACTCTCGCCCGCGACGCTGGGCCCCGGCAGCTCGCGGACGCCGAACAGAACCTGCTCGGGTTGCTGGATCCGGACGGGAACGAGCCGAAGGATCCGGAGCCGAAGGAGCCGCGTCGGGAGATCACGCTGGAGCGGCGTAAGGACGGGTTCTGGAAGCTGACCGGGCTGCTCGATGACGAGACCGGTGCCCGCACTCACGCCGCTCTCGAGGCGTATGCCCAGCCCCGCCCGGTGGACGAGTTCGGCCAAGCCGATCTGCGGATGAAGTGTGAGCGCATGGGAGACGCGTGGGCTGACATCCTTGACCTGGCGATCGCGTGCCCCGATCAGCCTGGTACCAGCGGCTACCGGACCCTGGTGCATGTCACCATCGGACTCGACGAACTCAAAACCGGCCTCGGCACCGCCTGCCTGGATTTCGTCGGGACGATGACCGCGCGCGAAGCCCGCCTCGCTGCTTGCGACTGTCTCATGCTGCCCGTGGTGATGAGCGCCGCCGGGGAGCCCCTCGATGTGGGGCGGCTGCGGCGGTTCGTCACACCAGGCCAACGCCGTGCCCTCAACATCCGCGACGGCGGCTGCGCGTTCCCCGGCTGCCACCGGAAACCCAAAAACTGCCACGCCCACCACATCCATCACTGGGCAGACGGAGGACCGACGGATCTCCGGAATCTGGTGCTGCTCTGCGGATTCCACCACCGGCTGATCCACCACGGCGACTGGGAAGTCCGCATGGCCGCCGACGGGCTACCGGAATTCATCCCACCCCAATACCGGGATCCGCTCCGACAACCCCGCCGCAACACCCTCCACCACGTCTAAATCCCGAGGAGCCCGTCGGCCACACCGGCGACGGGCCCCTCGCCATGCCCGCTCCGCGAAGGCCTCCTTCCCTACCCTGAGAGCAGGCAAGGAGCCCTTCACTACCGTCGATTCTTACTTCAGCACGATGACCTCGACGCGATGGACGAAGTCATGTCCAGCGGCCAACACCGGGATCTGAAGTACCCGAAGGCCCTCTTCCTGTTCTCGGCAAGGTGTGAAGGTCGAGTTTCCTCGGCTGAGCGGAGGGAAGGGGGCCTTCACGCGCCTCGCTGTGGCTGGCGGCACTGGCGAGGCTCGTTCCGTGAAGGCCTCCTTGAGGGACTCTGGGTCCCTCAAGGAGGCCTTCACGGACCACCGGCCGTTCCATCCGAGCCGATTCGGAACAGGAACGAAAAAGCCCGCCGCCGAACCGGCGACGGGCTGGAAGGAAAAGGTCCCGCTTCCGCTCAGCGAAGGCTGGGGGTTCCTGCGAGCAGGAAGCGGGAGTTTGTGGCCGGTACGGGGGCCGCCTCTCGGCGAGTGGCTCGACACGGCTCCGGCCGAACCGGTATTCCGTGAAGGCGATAGTTGAGGCCCGGGGGCACCATCCGTACCGACACTCTCTACAACGCACCACCGTTCGAAATGTTCCCCGGCACCGATCCCGAATCGATGTGACCCGCGTCTACACTCGAATGTACGAAAAAGACCCGCTCCCGCTCAGCGAAGGCCTGGGGGTTACCTGCGAGCGGAAGCGGGAGCCAACAATTCATTCAACGCGCCGACCCGAGAAAATGTTCCCGGCGAGCAAGTGACGTGCGTCAACCGAGGTCCGGTCGGACAAAAAAGACCCGCTCCCGCTCAGCGAAGGCCTGGGGGTTACCTGCGAGCGGAAGCGGGAGCAAAGGTCGATACGGTGGGCCGCCTCTCGGCGAAAGGCACGACATGGCTCCGGCCGAACCGGTATTCCATGAAGGCGAAGGGTGAGGCCCGGGGGCACCATCCGTACCGACACCCTCTACAACGCCACGACTCGGAAAACGTTCCCCGCGAAAGAAGTGACGCGCGTCAACACACGAATGCGGTAACCCTCAGCAGGGCGGCGGAACCTGATCGACCAGTTCTTCGGGCGCCGACAGCCGCCATGCCTCGTAGACCAATTCGTTCAGCTCGTCGGATTCGATACCGTCGAGGTACACCACCACCCAGCCGAATCCCCCGGCCGTGAACTGCACCTCGAAGACGTCGGGCCGCTCGGCCACGAGGGCTTCCTGTTCCGAGAGCGTCTGCTTCAGGCCGACGGTCTGGGTCCGCGGCCAGTAGTAGCCGAACCGCTTCCCGCGCACGCTGAACGACTCCCACTCCTTCGCGTCGGATCGCTCGACGTCGGCGAGCGACTTCAGCATCCGGTGGAACTCGTCACTCGACACGCTCATCGTGAACCCCAAACCCCAGTAACTCCGTCGGCTCCAGTCTAAGGGCCCGGGTGGGCCCGTCTTTTGTGGACGTCGATCGGTAGATTCGCCTCCGGGAGATCCACTCGATCCGGGGAGCTGCGCAATGGACCGACCGGTCACGGCGGCAGAGTTGTTCGACGCCATCGGTTCCGCATACGAAGACGTCTTCGGACGGGCGCCGGCGGTCGACAGGGCGGTGCGGCATCTGCTGGACACGCTGCCGCCGTCGTCGAGGGTGCTCGACATCGGCAGCGGAACCGGCAGGCCCGTGGCCGAGGACCTGTCCTCCGCCGGTCATCGGGTGACCGGGCTCGACGTGTCGCCGGTGATGATCGAACTCGCGCGCGAGCAGGTTCCCGCCGCCACCTTCGTCCACGCCGACGTGCGGGAATGGACCTCGCCGTCCGAGTCGTGGGAGGCCGTCTGCGCCTTTTTCCCGTTCCTCCAGATGCCGCGCAAGGACACCGAAGCCGTGCTCGCCGACATCGCGCGCTGGCTGGTGCCGGGTGGTCTTTTCGCTCTGGTCACCGTTCCGCGTGACGCCGAGGACGTGCCCGCGGAGTTCTTCGGCCGCACCTTCCTCGAGACCAGTTTCGCTCCGGACGACCTCGTCCGGCGGGTCGCGGCAGCCGGGATGGAGGTCACCGGAACCCATTCGGAGCTCTTCACCGCGGACGAGCCGGGGACACCGCCGGAGGAGCACCTGCTGATCCTCGCCAGGCGCCCGGAGTGAGCATGCGGGTCGTCAGCGTGATCACCCCGGTCCACCCGCCGAGCCTGCCGTACTTGGCCGAGGCGTACGAATCCCTCGCCGCACAGGAACTTCCGCCAGGCTGGACCTGGGAATGGCTGGTACAGGAGGACGGCGAGACCGGTCTGCTCGACGGCACCCTCCCTGCGGGCCAGCGCGTGCTGCCCGGGTCGGGGCGCCGCGGCGGCCCCGGAGTCGCGCGGATGATGGCGTTGTCCCGCTCCTCCGGTGAGTTGATCAAGGCGCTCGACGCGGACGACCTCTTGACGCCCGGCGCCCTCGCGCGCGACATCGCGGCGCTGGCGGATCCCGAGATCGACTGGACGACTTGCCGGGTGCTCGACCTCCTTCCCGATGGGACCACGTCAGGCGTCGACAGCGATCCCGAGGAGGGGCGGATCGAACGCGGCGCGATCCTGCGTCACTGGCAGCGCAACGGATACGTATCGTCGGTGGTGGCCGGGACGCTCTGCATCCGTCGCGAGCTGCTGCTGGAACTGGGCGGCTGGATGGCGTTGCCCGCGTCGGAGGACACCGGGCTGATCCTCGCCGCCAACGCCTGCTCCGACGGCTACTTCGTCTCCGCGTGCGGCATGTTCTACCGGAAGTGGGCCGGTCAGGTCACCCGGTCCGCGGCGCACAACGACGACGGCGAACGGCTCGCGCGGATGAGACTGATCGAGGAACGCGCCGAGGTCATGTTGGCACGTCGACGAGGTCGAGCAACGCCTTCGCGCACAGATCCCGGATCTGGTCCCGGGTCAGCTTCCGGTACTTGAGCCAGTCGAGGCAGACCGCGACGACGAAGGCCAGCCAGCCGCGGACGAGCACCCGCAGCGCCTCCGGCGGCTCGCCGTCCGGGCACAGCACCTCGAGGATCCGGCGTCCCTGCTCGGCGAAGTTGTTGTCCAGGACTTCGCGGACGCCGTCGACGGCGATCGACGTGCCCGAGTGCAGTGCCCGGTAGCCGTCCTCGTTGGCTTCGACGTAGCGCAGGTACGCGTCGAGACCGGCCGTCAACTGCTCCGCGACCGGGAGCGTGGGATCCGACTTGGTCATTTCGAGCAGGCGTTCACCCTGCGCCTTGATGACCTCGGTGACGAAGTCCCGTTTCGTCGGGAAGTAGTGGTACAGCAGCCCCCGTGACACCTCGGCGATGTCCGCGACCTGCTCGATCCACACGTCGTCGTACGGCCGCTCGGCGAACAGGCGGGCGCCGATCCGCAGCAGCTGTTCCCGCCGCTCGGCGGTGCTCAGCCTGCTGCGGGGCTTCCCGGAAGTACTTGGCGCCATCCCCGCATCGTACTTACTTGACACGAGTTCAGTAACAGGGCCACGCTCGCTATTGGATGCCGGTTCAACAGTGCACACAGTGCTCATCAGGAGGGGCTCGATGGCCACCGCTCTCCCCCATCCCCCGCGGCGGATCCCGCTGATCGGCGACGTGCTCGGCGTGTCGCCGAAGACGCCGGTCCAGGACTCGATGCGACACGCGGCCGAACTGGGCCCGGTCTTCGAGCGCAAGGTGTTCGGCCGGAGCATCGTGTTCGTCAACGGCGCCGAGATGGTCGCCGACCTCTCCGACGAGAAGCGCTTCGCGAAGCACGTCACGCCCGCGATCTCGAACCTGCGCCCGCTCGGTGGCGACGGACTGTTCACCGCACACAACGAAGAGCCGAACTGGCGGCGCGCGCACGAGATCCTCGCGCCCGCGTTCAGCCGCAACGCCATGCAGCGCTACCACCCGACGATGCTGGCGATCACCCGCGAGCTACTGGACGCGTGGGACACAGGCGGTGAGGTCGACGTCGCGGACGACATGACCAAGCTGACGCTGGAGACCATCGGCCGCACCGGATTCGGCTACAGCTTCTCCTCGTTCGAACGCGCCGAGCCGCACCCATTCGTCGCCGCGATGGTCCGCACGCTGCGGCACGCGCAGCGAAGGGCGATCCAGCCGCCGGTCATCGGCCCGCTGCTCAGCCGCAAGGCGAGTCGGCGCGACGAAGCCGACCTGGCATTCCTCCACTCGGTCGTCGCCGACGTCATCGAGGCGCGCCGCAACGATCCGAGCACCGAAGACCTGCTCGGTCTCATGCTGAATACCACGCAGCCGAGCACAGGCGAAGCGCTGGACGAGGACAACATCCGGCACCAGATCATCACCTTTCTCGTGGCCGGGCACGAAACCACGTCGGGCGCGCTGTCGTTCGCGCTGTACTACCTCGCCAGGAATCCGGACGTCCTGGCCCGCGCTCAGTCCGAAGTGGACAAGGTCTGGGGCGAGAACCCGGACCCGTCCTACGAGGAAGTCGCGAAGCTCCGCTACGTCCGGCGAGTGCTGGACGAAGCGCTCCGGCTCTGGCCGACGGCGCCCGCGTTCGCGCGGCAGGCCCAGGTGGACACCGTCGTCGGCGGCGAGTACCGAATGCGGAAGGGGCAGTGGGCGCTCGTCCTCATCCCGGCCCTGCACCGCGATCCCGTTTGGGGAGACGATCCCGAGTCGTTCGACCCGGACCGTTTCTCCCCGGAACGCAACCGTGCCCGCCCGGCGCACGTGTACAAACCCTTCGGCACCGGCGAGCGGGCCTGCATCGGGCGGCAGTTCGCCCTGCATGAGGCGACGCTGGTGCTCGGCATGCTGCTGAGCCGGTACGAACTGCGCGGCGACCCGTCCTATCGCCTGAAGGTGCAGGAGCTGCTGACCCTCAAGCCGGAGGGCTTCAAACTGCGGGTCTCGCTCCGCGACCGCGCGGCGGTGTCCGCCTAGGGCTTGAGCACCGTGTCGAAAAGGGCGTCCACCAGGGTGCGCGGGACGCTCGCGCCCGTCAGGGCCCGGTAGACGATCGGGCCGGCGACGGCGTCGAGTGCGGCGTCGAGGTCCAGCGTGGTCGAGACGTCGCCGGACTCGATGCCGCGCGCCAGAAGGTCGCGTTCCAGTTCGCGGCGCGGGCCGAGATAACGGTCGTGAAGGCGCTTGGCGGTTTCCGGGCTGTGCTGCGCCTCGGCGATGAGCGCGAGCAGGACCTTGCCCGCCGGGTCGCGGGTGACGAACCGCGCGAAGCCGCGGAAGTAGCCACGGATACCGCCCTCCGCCGGGATCGGGAAGCGCTTCTCACTGTCCTCGATGAGCGTGTCGAGGAGGATCTCGACCTTCGAGGGCCACCAGCGGTAGATCGTCTGTTTGGCGACGCCCGCCCGGCGCGCGATCGCCTCGATGGTCAGCCGCGCGAAGCCGTGCTCGACGAGCAGGTCGTCCGCGGCATGGAGCACGGCCAGGCGGGCGGCCTCGTCGCGCTGATTGCCGGAGCGCGCCCTGCGGGGCTGCGAATTCACGGCTGGCATGCGGCCACACTACCGGTCAGCGCGGCCGTGTCCGGGCGACAGGCCCCGTGCTACTGTCTAGACGCAACGTCTCGTCTATTCAAAATCCCGTCACGAAGGAGTTTTCGTGTCCGACACATCCGAACGTCAGGCTCTCGTCATCGGCGCTTCGCGTGGCCTGGGGCTGGTCCTCGCCGAGGAGCTGACCCGGCGCGGCCGGCAGGTCATCGCCACGGCGCGCCGAAGCGGGGGCGACCTACAGCGGAAGGCCGACACATCGAGAGGGCGTCTGCGGGTCGAGTCACTGGAGATGACCAATACCGAGCAGCTCGCCGCCCTGCGGGACCGGCTCGACGGCACCAAGCTCGACCTGCTCTTCGTCAACGCCGCGATCGACCGGGGGAACCTGCCGATCACGGAGGTCTCGGCCGAGACCTTCGCCGAAGTCATGATCACCAACGCGCTGAGCCCGCTGCGCACCCTTGAAGCGCTTCGCGATCTGGTGGTACCCGGCGGCACCGTCGCGGTCATGTCGTCCAGGCAGGGCAGTATCTCCCTGAACACGAGGCCGGGATTCGAGGCGTACAGGGCCAGCAAGGCCGCGCTCAACCAGCTGATGCGCAGCTACGCCACCAGGTACGCCGAAGACGGGCACACCAAGCTCCTCGTGCACCCCGGCCACAACCAGACGCCGCTCGGCGGCCCCGGCGCTCCCCTCTCGCCCGAGGAGAGCATGCCCGCCGTCGTCGACGTCCTCGAAGCCCAGGCCGGCGCGCCAGGGCTCCAGTTCCTTGATCTCCACGGCAAGGTCGTGCCCTGGTAAGTCACATCTCCGCTCCGGGATCCGTCAGTGCGGTGAAAGCAAGACGGAAGCCCCTGAGGAGAACGACCATGGAATCCCGCATCCCGAACCCCGCCCTCGCGAACCCCGCCACCCTGAAGGCCTTGATCGCGCTGGCGGAGTCGACCGGCGACACCGGTGTCCCGAACACCACGCACTACCTCATGCACGTCCGCGCGAGCCAGATCAACGGATGCAGCGGCTGTCTGGAGATGCACACCAAGGAACTGCGCAAGGCGGGCGAATCCGACGAGCGGATCTTCACCGTGGCGGCGTGGCGCGACACCGCCTACTTCACCGACGCCGAACGGGCGGCGCTCGCGCTGGCGGAGGCCATCACCCGCATCGCGGACCGGGCCGACCCGGTCGACGACGAGGTCTGGAACGAGGCGGCCCGTCATTACGACGAAAAGCAGCTCTCGAGCCTTGTCCTGTCCATCGCCGCCATCAACACCTGGAACCGGCTCAACGTCGCCACCCGGCAGATCGCCGGCGCCGCCTGAGCGGCCTACTCGGCCTGCCGTAACTCCACACAGCACTCGGCCGCGCCGGGAACGAGGGCCGCCTCCACGTTCCCGGCGCGCACGCCGTTCAGGAAACCGGTCAGGAAGGCCTGATTGATCCCGCAGACCAGCTCCGGAGCCTCCGCGGCCAGCGGATGGAACGGGCAGTTCCGCAGCCGGACGCAGGTCCTGCTGTCCCGGCTCGGCTCGAAGCCGTAGCGGCGAAGCACCCCTTCGGCCACGGTGAGCGCGCGTTCCGTGCCGAGCCTGCCGGGACGTGTTCGCGTTCGTTCCTCCTCGCCTGCCGCGAAACCGCGCTCCCCCGCGACCCTCAGCACGGCTTCCCTCGCGGTCTCGCCGCTTCCTTCGGCGAGCACGGCCTCGGCGAGGATGCCCGCCAGGATCTCGTGACGCCGGACGGGAAGCTGCACCTGGATGGCCTCGTCGACGGGTTCGTAAACCTTCGGCCTGCGCCCCACCTTCACCACCGGACCGGCCGAGAAACCGAATCTGAGCAGCCCGGCCGCCACGAGTTTGTCGAGATGGAAGGCGGCGAGCTTGCGCGAGATCCCGACGGCCGCCGCCGCTTCGTCGCGCGTGACAGGACGCCTCGCGCGCCGGGCGTAGGCGTACATGCCGCGACGGAGGTCGTCGTCGAGTGCCGCCACCGCGGCGATGGCGGGGGCGTCGAGGCCGTCCGGGTCGGGCAGGTCGGGCGGATGGGGCACTGTCACGTTCACCACGATATCGCCTATCTCAACCGGCGGAACATTCTGGACTGCCGATCTACCATGTACGATGAGCCGCGGGGTGGCAAAACACCCAAAAGACTTGGTTAAATTCACTGGGGATCGCGGTTCAGCCTAGGAGGCCCAATGTCCACTCCCGCCTTGCGCGTCGTGCACGAATCCGGGCCGGGGCCGGATCTGGTGGCGGCCGAGGCCGCGGCCGCCGATCTCCTCACCGCACTGGGCATTTCGCTGGACTCCGAGAGCCTCCGCGGCACGCCGGGCCGGATGGCGCGCGCGTACGCCGAGCTGTTCACCCCCAGGCCGTTCGACCTCACGACCTTCCCCAACGACGAGGGCTACGACGAAATCGTCCTCGCCAGGGGGATCCCGGTCCGATCCGTCTGCGAACACCACCTGCTGCCGTTCGTCGGGGTCGCGCACGTGGGATATCTGCCGGGAGAGCGGATCCTCGGTCTGTCCAAGCTGGCCAGGATCGTCGAGCACTTCGCCTGCCGTCCGCAGGTTCAGGAACGGCTCACGAAGCAGGTCGCCGACTGGCTCGAAGAGCAGCTCGAACCGCGTGGCGTCGGCGTGGTGATCGAGGCGGAGCATTCGTGCATGACGTTGCGCGGGGTCCAGGCCGTCGGATCGAGCACCGTCACCTCGACCCTGCTCGGCACGCTCCGTGAAGACGCCCGTTCGCGCAGTGAGTTCTTCGCCCTCACCGGTATCAACGGCTGACCGTGGGCTCTTGCGCGTAGGCCGCGGAGACGACCTCGCGGTCGAACACCCGCCAGGTGAGCGCGGAAACGATCACCGCCACCACGAAACCGGCCCAGTACGGCGTCGTCAGCCCGAACTTCGCCGCCGCCGCCCCGCCGAGCACCGCACCCACGCAGTTGCCGCCCGCGATGACGAACAGGCTGGTGCTGCCGACCCGGCCCAGCATGTCGGGCGGGGTGAGCCGCTGGCGCAGGGAACTGCCGACGATTCCCCACAGGGCGCCGTGTACCCCGAACAGGAACAGGATCACCCCGACCACCGGCGCGCTCGTGCTCGTCGCGAGCACCAGATGGGTCCCGGCTTCGATCAGCAGGCCGATCCTCAACGTCCAGGTCGGCGTGCACCAGGCGATCAGCCGGTCCCCCGCGATGGAGCCGAGTAGCCCGCCCACCGCCATGCAGGTGAAGAGCAGGCCGTAACCGACGGAACCCAGCTGGAGTCGTTCCTTCGCGAGCAGGACGAGGACCGAGGTGGCCGCGACGAGCGTCAGGTTCAGCATCCCGATCAACCCGATCATGGTCCGCAGCAGACGCTGACCGGCGAGCCAGCGGAACCCTTCGGCCACCTCCGACCGCATCGACCGGCGCGCGACCGGCGCGCCGTCGCCGGGCCGCGGCCGGTACGCGCCCGCGATCAACCCGAGCAGCAGCGCGCTGACGGCGTACGTACCGGCGTTGACGTAAAATGGGATGCTCGCCGCGACGCCGAACAGGAATCCGCTCAGCGGCCCCGAGAGCATGCCGTGGGTCAGTGTCGTCCCGGCGTAGAGCCGCCCGTTCGCCCGCTCCAGCAACGCTTTCGGGACGATCGAGGGCAGCATCGCCCCGCTTGCCGTCCGGAACACGACCTCGCTCGCGTTGATCACGAAGAGGACGGCGTACAGCAACGCGATGCTGACGTTCCCCATCGAGATCGCGACGGCCAGCAGCGCGACGGCGGGGACACGGATCCAGTCGAGGGTGATCATCAGCTTGCGCCGGTCCACCCGGTCGACCAGCACGCCGCCCGGCAGCGAGAAGAGCAGCCAAGGCAGCCACGCCACCGCGAACCCGCCCGAGACCACGAGCGGTTCATCGGTGCGGGAAGCGATCAGCAACGGCGCCGCCACCGTCGCGAGACCGCTGCCCAGCGCGGACGTCGTACTCGCCGCCCAGAGCTTCGCGTACCTGCCGTCGAGCCGCTCCTCCGCCATGAGATCAACGTAGCGACCGGTGACCGAACGGATGCGGAGTTTCACCCACAGCTGAGCGACTGCCCCCAAGGCCGTGTCCTGTGAGTCTGTTCGATGGGCTTCGTGATCCAGGTGGTTCCTGGCGGTGCGGGCGGGTCGGCCTCGTACCGGGTCGTACTCGGCCGAGCCCGCCCGTGCCGTCAGGGACCACCTGGGCGCGAAGACCGCGAACACGACTTGCAGGACACGGCCTAGACTGCTCTTCCGTTCGGCCTTGGGAGGGGAGCACGGATGGTGCTGGTGCGCGACGTCGATCCGTCGGTTCTGCTGATGAACAAGGCACCAGGCGAGAAACCAGGGGCTTATCTGCCCAGGGACATCGACGGCCCGCTCAGGTCGGCGCTCGCGACCACGCCGTTCACCCTCCTCGTCCACGAGGTCTACTCGGGTGCGAGGCGATCGGCCTTGGAAGCCTTGACGATGATGTACGCCGGAACGGAACTGGTCGTCGAGCCGGAGCTCGACGAGCTCGTGACGGACCGGCACGACGGCGACGCGGTGCTCTGGCTCGACCGGAAGCTGCCCCAGACCCTCGGCCGCGACCCCGCCGCGGTGGCCAAGTGGCTGGACCGGGATCCTCGGCGCCGGATTCTGGGGCTGGTGGGCGAAAGCCAGTACGACCATCCCGAACTGCGTGCGGCGATCGATCGCCTCGGGCCGACCGTCCTGCACATCGGCCCGGATCTCTCCACCGGCGAACGGGCGGACGCCGAAGAGATGTTCCCCGGCTCGGGGCCCATCCGCACGATCGACGAGATCGCGGGCACGCGAAGTTCTGCCGGTTCCAAAAGCATGGATCGGGACCCCTTCCCCACTCACCTCGCGGACTACCGGCCCGACACCGACGACGGCGTCGACCGCCTCGGCATCGGTCCCGACGTGCGCATGCTCGCCGACCTGGTGGTCTCCCGGATGATCACCCCTCCCCTGTCGATCGGCCTGTTCGGCAGCTGGGGTTCGGGCAAGAGCTTCTTCATGCGCCAGATGCAACTGCGCGTCCGCGAGCTCGCCGATTCCGCGCGGACGGCCGAGACCGAGGCGGGTACGCACGGGAAGTCCGTGTCCTCCTACTGTTCGAGTGTCCGCCAGATCAGCTTCAACGCCTGGCACTACAGCGAAGCGAACCTCTTGGCCAGCCTCGCCACGCATATCTTCGACAACCTCGCCGCGAGCGGCGCCGAGAACGACCTTCAGCGCCAGGCCGACCTGCTCGCCGAACGCCGCAAGACGGAGAAAACGCTGCTCGGCAGGCTGAGCGCGGTCCGCCTCGAACGCAGAACCCTGACGGCCCGGCAAAAACAGGCGAACCGGAGGCGACGGAAGCCGCGTGAGTACGTCCGCGCGGTCTTCGAGAGCCTCACCGAAGCCGACAAGGCGTGGATCGCGGCCAGGATCGGTGTCGACCAGCCGACCGCCGAAGACCTCGAACGGCTGGCCCAGGAAACCGGCGGCCTGCGTTCGGACGTCGCCGAATTCTGGCGACGACTGCGCCAGGATCCGGTTCCGTTGCTGGTCCTGATCGGCGGACTGGTGACGGTACTGGTCGTCACGTTGCTCGTCGGACGCTCGCAGGTGTCCGGCGTGCTCGGCGGGCTCACCGTGGTGAGCTCCGCGCTGACCGTCGTCCTGCGGATGCGGGCCAGCGCGGACCGGATCCATCAGGCGCTCGACAAACTCGGCGGCCCGTCCGAAGAGGACGAAGAGACCGAACGGCGGCTCGCCGAGCTGGACGCCGAATCCGACCGGCTCGAAAAGGCGGTCGCCGACCTCGCGCCCGGCCTGGACCTCGTGTCGTTCGCCGAATCCCGGGTTTCGGACTACGTCGAGCATCTGGGCGTGGTCTCCTTGCTGCGCAAGGATCTCGAGACGTTCGCGACCATGCTCGCCGAGGTGCCGCACGGTTCGGGAAAGATCGAACGGACCGTGCTGTACATCGACGACCTCGACCGCTGCCCGCCAAGGGTTGTCGTCCAGGTCCTCGAAGCCATCCATCTCCTGCTGGCGCTGCCGGTGTTCGTCGTCGTGGTGGGCGTCGACTCCCGCTGGCTCAAGAAGGCCGTCGAGCAGCACTACGAGGAGATGCTCGGCGACGACCCCGAATCGTTCGCCGAGAGCTACCTCGAGAAGATCTTCCAGGTGCCGTTCACGTTGTCCCCCATGGACGATCCAGGGTTCGCGGGGCTCGTGCGCGGGCTCGCCGACACCGAGGCCCCCGACGCCACTCCGGTGCCGGCCCCCGCCGGAACGGATCGGGCCATCGGCGGCCGTCCTCCCCTGGCCGTGGTCGCATCGTCTCCTCACGCGGAAGCGCCGAAACCGTCGTCCGAACAGTCCACAATAGACGTTCGACCTCCTCGACTGGTGATCTCACAGGCGGAATTGGATTTCCTGCCGACGCTGGCCCCGCTCGTCCGGTCCCCGCGGGCCGCGAAGAGACTGCTGAACCTGTACCGCCTGCTGCGGGCGCGCTTCGCCGGTACGGAACTGGCCAGCTTCCTTGCCGACGGTGACCGCGAGGCACCGTTCCGCGCGGTGTTGGTGCTGCTCGCGGTCCACGTCGGAGATCCGGACGCCATCCGGTGGTTCGCCGATCTCGAGGGGACCGACCCCGACGACAAGGCCCTCGACCTCGTGTCGTCGATGAACGACCACGAACTGCGGCCGAAGCTCGAACGCGGCCTGTCCGGCGAAGCGTGGCCGCTGCTGGCCGCGTCCTATCGACGCTGGTTGCCGTTGGTGAACCGGTTCTCGTTCGCCCGCGACGCCTGATCCCGCGAGCGTTCGATGTCGGGCCCCCGGTAGAGCCGTTCCGGGATCCGCGCCAGCGTCGACGGATGGACCTGCGGGCCGAGGCCGTAGAGCTTCTGGAAGCTCATGATCAGCGGCCGCCACCGGTCGGGGTCGATCCGGTCTTCGGTGCCCGGCATCCGCACGTCGTCGTGGACGTGGACGCGCTGCACGCGGACCTCGAACACGAGGACGCCGCCGCGTTGTGCCGGGTCGTCCTCCGCCAGCGGGTGGACGGCCTCGACGACGGCCTCCATCGTCACCGGGCATTCCGCGACACGCGGCGGCCGGACCGTCTCCGAAGGGACCGGGGTGAGCCCGGCACGGGCGAACTTGTCGGGTTCGTGCCGGTAGCCGCGTTCGTACTTGCGGGCCGGGACGGGATCCGATCCGGTGGTCAGCGCCAGCCGGTCGACGGCGGCCGCCAGGGCGTCGGAAGGGAGATTCAGAACACATTCACGGTTGCGCATGAGATTCTGCGCCGTCTTCGCTTTCGCGCCCAGCCCGAGCATGCCTCGCCAGCCGAGCCAGAACGCCGACGACATCGGCGCCAGGTTCGGGGTGCCCGCCTGGTCGACCGTCGAAAGGAGCACCACCGGGGTGCCGAAGTACAGGATTCCCGGCTCGATACGGGTGTGCGCGGCCTCGGCCGCCGTCGTAGTAGCTGTCACGTTCGCCAGCTTCGCCGTGTCGCGCGCCGGAGACTGGCGTGAATCGGACGTCGCGATCAACTCCGTCGGCGGACGGCTTCGCGCGGCCAAAGCGCTTACCCTTTCCGAGGTGCCCTCCTGGGCACGCGATCGTTCGGAGTATTGCGTTCGGCCGATTGCTGGTAAGTTCGCCGAACTCGAACGACGAAGGAGGCCCCGGCAGCGGCCCGGTCAACACCCGAACGCGCGTGGTGAGGCGAATCGCATGCGAGACGATGTGGTCCAGGCGAGCTCGATTCTGGGGCATTCCCCCGGCCAGGTTTGGGAAGTGATCGGCGATCCCCAGTCCTACTCGAGGTTCGTCGCGGAGATCAGCTGGTGCGAGATCCAGCGCCCCGCCGAACGCGGGCGCGGTCCGAAATGCCTCGTCCGGCTGGAGCCGCGGCCGGGAACACTCGTCGTCGGTGACATCGAAGCCCGCGTCTGGCGGCCGGGCGAACACGTCGTCTGGTGCGGCGTCGAGAACGACGGAATCTGGGTCTCGGTCGAGCTGCGGCAGGCTTCCGGCGGCGGCACCGAACTCACCGCGCAACTGATGCTTCCGCCACCGCACGCCGGTCTGGTGTCCGCCGCGTCCTTCAAACGCACCGTCCGCGCGACGGCCCGCCGGATCGATCTGCACCTTTCGGGCCGGGCGGCGTCGCCCCAGGATGAACCGGCGCACACCAAGGCCACCACCCTGCACACGGCGAGCACACTGATCAAGGCCGGGGTACTCGCGGCCGCGCGCCCGGACAAGATCGCGCGGCAGCTCACCTCGTTGTCGCAATGGGGGGCCACAGTCGCCGGTGGCTACTCGGCCAACGCCGCCCGCGTACCCGACGAAGTCGCGTTGCACGACGAGCGCAACGTCCGGACGTTCAAGCAGGCGGCCGATCGCAGCAACCAGCTCGCGAACGCGCTCGCGGCACGCGGAGTGCGCGCCCGCGACCGGATCGCCCTGCTGTGCCGGAACCACGCCGCGATGGTCGAGTCGCTGATCGCGTGCAGCAAACTCGGCGTGGACGCGATCCTGCTCAACACCGGGCTTTCCGCCGGCGCGGTCGCGGACGTGATCGGGCTGCACAAACCCGTCGCGGTGCTCGCCGACGACGAGTTCTCGCGGATCATCGCCGGAATCCCCGGCGATTTCCTGCGGCTGTCCACCTGGCCGGAGACCGAGAACGGCTATCCGACGATCGATCAGCTGATCGCCGGGGTGCCCGCCACCAAACTCAAACCGGTGGACCGGATCGGGAGGCTCGTCGTCCTCACGTCCGGCACCTCGGGTACCCCCAAGGGCGCGCGCCGCCCGACCCCGAAAGGGCTGTCGACGTCGGCCGCCATGCTCGACCGTATCCCCCTCCACTCCGGAGACCGGTTCGTGGTGGCCGCGCCGCTGTTCCACAGTTGGGGGCTCGCCGGGATGCAGATCGGGATGGCCGTGCGCGCCTCCTTGTCGCTGATCCGCCGGTTCGACGCCGAGGAGATACTGCGGACCATCGCCGAACATCGCTGCGGTGTGCTGTTCGCCGTGCCCATCATGTTGCAGCGCATCCTCGATCTGCCGGAACGGATCCGCGCCCGCTACGACCTGTCGTCACTGCGGATCGTCGCCAGCAGCGGATCCGCGCTGCCGGGCACGATCGTCACCGAGTTCATGGACACCTTCGGCGACGTGCTCTACAACTTCTACGGCTCCACGGAGGTTTCGTGGGCCAGCATCGCCACGCCCGAAGACTTGCGCGCCGCGCCGACCACCGCCGGCCGCTGCCCGCCCGGCACCCGCGTCGCCATCCTCGACGACGACCACGATCGTGTCCCGCCGGGCTGGGAGGGACAGATCTTCGTCGGCAACGACATGCTTTTCGAGGGCTACACCGACGGTGCCAGCGTGCCCCGCGCGGAGAACCTGATGGCGACCGGCGACGTCGGCTACCAGGACGCCGCCGGACGGCTCTTCGTCACCGGCCGGGCGGACGAGATGATCGTGTCCGGTGGGGAGAACGTGTCCCCTCGCCCGGTCGAGGAGGCCATCGTCGCCCTGCCCGGCGTCCACGAAGCCGCGGTGATCGGCGTGCCGGATCGCGAGTTCGGGCAACGGTTCGCGGCGTACATCGTGCCGAAACGCGGCGCCCACATGAGCGCGGACGACGTCCGCGCCTACATCCACCACCGGCTGGCCCGCTTCGCGGTTCCGCGGGACGTGTACTTCGTCGAGGAGCTGCCCCGGAACGCGACCGGCAAAGTGCTCAAGCGGTTGCTGCGGGACGAAACCTGGCCGATCGATCAGTAGCATGCCGCTCCCGCAGGAGAAACCGCTGGATCTTCCCGCTGGGAGTCTTCGGCAATTCCGGCACGAAGTGGACCTCACGCGGGTAGGCGTGCGCGGCGAACCGGGTCTTCACCAGCTGCTGCAAGTCGGCCACCAATGCGGTGTCCGCGGAAACGCCGTCCCTCGCCACCACGTACGCCACGACCACCTCGCCGCGCAACGCGTCCGGAACGCCGACGACGGCGCATTCCGCCACCGCGGAATGCCGCTGCAGAACGCTTTCCACGTCGAACGGGCCGATTCGGTAGCCCGCCATCAGGATGACGTCGTCGTCCCGCGAAGCGAAGGTCAAGTAACCGTCGGCGTCCTTGGCGGCCACGTCGCCGGTGTAGTACCAGCGGCCGTCTGGGCTGAAACGGGCGGCGGAGTGCTCGGGCGCGTCGCGGTAACCCCGGAACCACACCAGCGGGCTCGCCGGGAGATCCACGGCGACGCGTC
Organism: Amycolatopsis sp. cmx-4-54; assembly: GCF_046548895.1. Taxonomy (NCBI): domain Bacteria; kingdom Bacillati; phylum Actinomycetota; class Actinomycetes; order Pseudonocardiales; family Pseudonocardiaceae; genus Amycolatopsis; species Amycolatopsis sp. cmx-4-54. Next base: position 89,503 of record NZ_JAEBEJ010000001.1, on the reverse strand, counting down.
CCCGTTCTCCCGGCTCCGCCACCACGTCGGCGTCTTCACGAAGGACCTCGACCGCGAAGCCCGGCAGGACACGCCCCATCGAGCCGGGTTTGACCTCCGCACGAAGGTCCGGATGCCACGCGTTGCCCACCACCATGCCGAGTTCCGTCTGTCCATAGTGGTCGTAAACGCAGACGCCGAGCTTCGACGACGCCCAGTCCAGGACATCCGGCGTCAACGGTTCCCCCGCCGACGAGCAGTGCCGCAGCCGGAGACCCTCCGGCACCGGGGCGGCCGAGTTCCGGAGCGCGCGATACACCGTCGGAGCGGCGGCGAAGTTGGTGACACCGAACCGCTCCAGCACCGCCCACGTCAGTTCGGCGGAGAATCCCGCGTGCAGCAACAGACTCCGCCTGCCGGTCGCCATCGGCGTCATGATCGCGTAGTACAGACCGTAGGCCCAGCCCGGGTCGGCGGCGTTCCAGAAGACGTCGTCGGCGCGGACGTCGAGCGCGAAGTCTTGGTACGCCTGGAAACCCGCGAGCGCGCGGAGCGGAATCGGGACGGCCTTGGGCGTTCCCGTGGTCCCGGAGGTGAACAGCTCGACCAAGACCCCGAACCCACCGGTCACCACGGCTCCCCGCAGCGGCGCCGCGTCGGCCAGCAGCTCCTGGAACGACAGATCGCCCGCCTCGCCGTCACCGACGACCACGATCCGCCGCGAAGGGTCGTCCGGCAGATCGGCGGACGGCGTCAGCTTCGAACGCTGACCGGCGTCGGCGATGACGACCTTCGTGTCGTTGCCGGTGACGCGCAGCGCGATGGCGGGCGGCGCGAACGCGGTGAACAGCGGGACGTGCACCGCGCCCAGCCGCCAGATCGCCAGCAGCGCCACGACCAGCTCCGCCGACTTGCCCATCAACGTCGCGACCCGGTCTCCCGTCCCGACCCCGAGGCCGGCCAGTGCCCCGGCGAAGCGTTCCGACTGTTCGCGCAGTTCGCCGTAGGTGAGATCGCGGCTGGTCAGATCCGCTTCGACCACGGTGAACGCGACCGCTTCCGCCGGATGCCGATCGCACAACAGCGTCGCCGCGCAGGCCCGCTCGTCGTCGTAGACCTCGAGCAACCGCCGGACGTGGGCTTCGGTCATGGTTTCTCCCGGGACGTTGACGAAGGCGTACAGTTCCGGAAATCGTGCGGGCGGGCCCGATCCGTCCACCACCCCCGATCGAGGGGGATCACCGAGGAGGGTGAGCCGATGCCGGTCGACGACGCCCAGCTGCTCGGCGCGGTCTCGGACCTGCGCCGGGACACCGGCCTGCCGGTCGGCTTCGCCGGGATCGCCGGCGCCTCACCTCGGATGCGGCTGACCGCGTTCCTCGGCAACCGCGGCACCGCGCTGAACGGCCTGTCCGTCCGCGCGGGCTGCGGCCTCGGAGGCAAGGCCCTCGCGCTGACCCGGCCGGTGGTCGCCAACGACTACCACAGCGCCACCACGATCAGTCACGACTACGACGAGCCGGTTCGCGACGAGGGCATCCACTCGGTGGTCGCGATTCCCGTCGTCGTACGACGCCGGGTCCGCGCCGTCCTCTACGGAGGCCTGCGCGACGAAGCCACCCTGTCCGACCGGACGATCACCGCCGCCCTGCACGCGGCGCGCGATCTCGAACAGACCTTGGCCGTCGAGGACGAGATCGAGCGGCGGCTGGCGGAAGCACGGCCGTTGGCGAAGCATCGCGAGGAGGCCGCACCGCGCGAACGGCTGCGCGAGGTCTACGGCGAGCTCCGGGCACTCTCCGGCCAGATCGCCGACGGCGTTCTCCGTGACCGTCTCGACGCGTTGTGCGACGACCTCACCGGCGTCGCTTCCCCGGTGGTGCGCCTGGCGCCCAGGGAACTGGACACCGTCGCGCTCGTCGCACTCGGCCTGACGAACGCCGAGATCGCGCACCGGCTGGGGCTGACCGCGGAGACGGTCAAGAGTTACCTGCGGGACGCGATGCGCAAGCTCGACGCGACCTCCCGGTTGCAGGCCGTCACGCACGCGCGGCGGATCGGCCTGCTCCCCTGACTCAGGACGGCGGCGGCAACGGTGACACCGAGGAGATGCAGTACTTGTCGGCGCCTTCCCGCCGGACCTCCATGGTCGTGGTGAAGTTCTCTTCGTAGTTCAGCGTTCCGGACATGGTCACCGAGATCAGGTCCGGCCCCACCTGCTTCGGCTCCTCGGCCTTCAGCGACGCGTTCCGGTCGCCGAAGGCCTTCGCCGCGGCCCGGATCTTGTCCTTCGAATCCGCGCAGGCCGATTCGGCGGCCTTGGCGGGCTCGTCACCGAACACCGCGAGCACGAACTTGCCCGCCAGCACCGGACCCCAATTGAGGTGCAGCGGGGCCTGCGTCGCGCCCGCCGACTTCGAGGACTTGCTGTCGCTCAGCAGGAATCCGGGCGCCACGAAGGCGAGGATCACGAAGACGACCACCAGGAGCGCGCCACCACCGGCGATCAGCCCGATCAGGAGGCCGTTGCCCTTCTTCGGCGGCTGCTGTCCCGGGTACTGCGGCCCGCCGTAGCCTGGCGGCGGGTAGCCCTGCTGCGGGTACTGCTGCTGGGGGTACTGCGCCTGGGGGTACTGCTGCTGGGGATGTGGTTGCTGGGGCTGGCCCTGCTGCCACTGCGGCCCTTGCGGGTACGACATCGATGCTTCCTTCCCCCGAGCAACCTGTGCGCGAGGAATCTACCGTCCCCTTCGGACAGTCGGAAACCGGCTCCGCCGCAGGTCGGGCCTCGTGAGTGGTAGGACTGCCCGGTCTCAGGCAGGTACGCATGTGGCGGCCTTGGTCGCAGGTCCGTGAAGGCCTCCTTGAGGGACCCAGAGTCCCTCAAGGAGGCCTTCACGGACCGCGTTTGAAAACCGTCCTTACCACTCACGAAGCCCCTAGGATCGGTCCATGAGACGACTGGCCGTGGTGGTCTTCAACGGGGCGTCGCTCGGCGCGATGTCCTTCGCGTTCGGCGTGTTCGAGATGGCTTCGGCCTTCGGGGAACTGCCCGACCTCGAACTGAAGGTGGTCGGAGGCGAACCGGGGACAGCGCTGCGAGGCGGCGGGCTGACCGTGCCGGTCCCCGAAGACCTCGGCGCGGTCCGGGACGCGGATCTGGTGCTGGTCCCGAACTGGCGGTCCCCCATGGAGGATCCGCCCGAAGCCGCGCTGGAGGCGCTCCGCGCGGCGCACGATCGAGGGGCCCGGGTCGCCGGGCTGTGCAGCGGCGCCTTCGTCCTGGCCGCGGCCGGATTGCTCGACGGACGCCCCGCGACCACGCACTGGGCGATGGCCCCGCTGCTCGCCGCCCGGTTCCCTGCCGTCCTCCTCGACGAATCGGTGCTCTACATCGACGACGGCGACATCCTGACCGCGGGTGGCGGCGCGGCGGGGATGGACCTCGGCCTGCACCTGATCCGCTCGTGGTGCGGCGCGGAGGTGGCGAACCGGCTGGCGAAGGGCATGGTCGTCCCGCCGCACCGGCCCGGCGGGCAGTCTCAGTACATCGAGTCGCCGATGCCGGAACTCGACGAGGGCGACCCGGTGTCGGAGACGATGGCCTGGGCGCTGACCCGGCTGGACACGGCGCTCCCGGTCGACGAACTCGCCAGGCGGGCGCATATGAGCAGGCGCAACTACGATCGCCGGTTCCGTGAGATCACCGGTGCCGCGCCCGGCACGTGGCTCACCCACCAGCGCGTCATCCGCGCGCAGCAGTTGCTCGAATCCACCGATCTCCCGGTCGACGAGATCGCCAGGTACTGCGGATTCTCCTCGTCCGCCGCGCTTCGCCCGCATTTCCGGCGGCAGGTCGGGGTCACGCCGGTGTCCTACCGGGAGACGTTCGGGACCAGGCTGGCCGTGCCCGAACCCATGCTGTCCTGAAACCGACCCCGGTTGGCGAAAACACCGCTCACGCCCGGTGCCTCGGCCCGGCCACGATCGAGGCATGACCGAAGACAGCCGTTCCTTTCTCAACCGCCGCTCCATGCTCACCCTCGGCGCGGGGGCCGCGGCCGCGCTGGTGGCCTCGGGTGGCATCGCCGAGGCCGGCCAGTCCGGCGCCCCGGGCGACGCGGAACTCGCCCGCTCCCTCCCCGGCGGGTTCCGTAGCGAATACGCCCACGTCAACGGGACCCGGCTGCACTACGTCGCCGGTGGCCGGGGCGAGCCGCTGATCCTGCTGCCTGGCTGGCCAGAGACGTGGTGGCAGTACCGCAAGGTCATGCCGGAGCTGGCGAAGCGGTACCGCGTCATCGCCGTCGACCTGCGGGGCATGGGCGGTTCGGGCAAACCCCAAGGCGGGTACGACAAGAAGACGATGGCCCGCGACATCTTCGAACTCCTGCGCACGCTGGGCCTCCGGCAGGCGCATATCGCCGGGCACGACATCGGTGCCATGGTCGCGTTCGCCTTCGCCGCCAACCATCCCGAGGCGACGAAGACCGTCACGCTCATGGACGTCTCGCATCCCGACGAAAGCCTGTACCAGCTCCCCATGCTGGCTCCGCCCGGGCAACCGGTGAACGTCTGGTGGTTCGCCTTCAACCAGGTCGTGACCCTGCCCGAACAGCTGCTGGCCGGCCGGTCGCGTTTTCTCGTCGACTGGATGTTCGACCATCTCGCGGCCGACCCGGCCTCGATCGGGGCCAGGGACCGGGCGATCTACGCCGCCGCGTACGACCGCCCGGACGCGATCCGCGCCGGGAACGGCTGGTACCAGGCGTTCGGTACGGACATCGAAGATCAGAAGGCCTACGCGAAGATCACCGCCCCGATGCTGGGCCTGGGCTCCGAGTTCAACTACGACTACCTCGCCGCGGTCCTGCCGACCAAGGCGGTCGACGTCCGGGTGCGGAAGGTCTCCGGTTCCGGGCACTTCGTCGCGGAGGAGCAGCCGCGGACGGTCATCGACGAGCTGCGGACCTTCCTCGGCTGAGGCGCCTACCCCGAATGGGTCAACGCCGCCCGCCGAACGGACCGATTCACTCGGTCAGGTGAAAGACGCGGCCACGCGTCATTCTCGCGACGGGGTCCCCTCTTCTCTGGTGTGTCGGTACCGGCCGGGCAGCCCCCCGAACGGCCGGTACCGACATGGAAGTTCAGCTCAACCGATCCACCAGCGGGCCTTGTAGATCCACGCGCCGTGCAGCGCCAGCTCGGCGCGTGGAAAGGCCAGCCGGACGGTGTCCGTGCACCACGTGCAAAGATGCCCCTCTTGCACCGAGGCGGTCAGGACCTGCCCGGTCCGCGGGTTCGTCGACACACTCTTCACATGCGGCCGGTCGATCTCCCGAGCCCCCGCGTAGCGCTGCGTGAACCCGCCACTCGTCTTCGAGAACTGGTACACGCCCGCTTCCGTGGTCACCCACAGCAGATCCGACCGGTGCGGGATGGGCTGAAGATCGTGCCCGCCCTTCGTCGGCACCGGCACGGACCGCTGCTCGGTGAGCACCGGCGCCCCGGGCGTACCGCCGACCTTCAACGCGACGAGCACGTCGGTGCCCAGCGCCCACAACACGTTGCGACCGGCGTCCCACACCACGCCGTGCGCTCCCACCAGCCGGTATTCGGTGTAGGCCGTCGAACGCTGCCCCTGCGAAGCGGTGTAGATCCGCACCCAGCCACCGGTGCTGGCCGCCACGGCGACGTTCCCGTCCGGCAGCAGTTCGATGCTGTGAGGGTTGGCGGGTCCGCCTACGTTCGCGGCCCAGTAGGCCCGGTCGCCCGCCGGATATGGCACAACGGCGGCGAAACCGCCCGACGCCGACGTCAACAGGTACTTCTCGCCACCACGCTCGGCGAGCTTCGCGTCGCTCGGGTTGCTCCACGAACCCGCCAGGTCCGCCAGCCCGTTGGCGGAGTTCGGCGCCCACGCCCAGCTCACCTTCCGGTTCTGCCAGGAGGCCCGGTCGGCGGGCAGGACCAGGATCCGCTTGGACGCCTGCTCGGTGATGACGATCGAACCGCGATCGCGTGCGCCCGCGTCCGCCGCCGCCGGCGCGGACGCCGCGACCGAAAGGCCCGCGATGACCAGCGCCGCCAAGGATTTCCACATGATCTTCATAGGGAGACCGAACCCGCCGCGGATGACGGGCGGGTGGCGGCGGCCCGAAACGTGGATGTCGACGAGATGACCCCGGATCAGAGGCTCGCCCCGGACCGCCGGAGCAGTACCTCGCCGATCGGCGCGGGCCGTCATCGGCACCGGACGGCCGTACCCGAAGCGCAACACGGTGTGCGGGCGGATTGACATCGCCGCGCCTGACGGACGGCGATCCGGAGCACTCGGGCGCGGTCGAGCCACACGTCGATCCGCTCCCGGTCGACGTGAGCCGGCAACGGGATCTGCATCGTGGGCTCTCCGAAGACGAGGGTTGGTCCACCTTCGGCCGGGGTACCCGGCGACCGCAGCGGCCGCCGGTCACGAACTCCGAGGACTTTCGCCCCCGATACCCGGGAGCGAAGACTTAGGACCCTGTGCCACGAACGGCGGTGATGGGAGCCTCGATGACCGGAACGGAGCCGACGATGACGGACAAGTGGACGATCGATGTTTCCCTGCAGCACGAGCCGTACCGGGTGCGCGCGGAAGCGTTGCTCCGGCTCGAAGACGGCGGCGAGTTCGTCGGTGTCGGAATCGCGGAGGCCGGGCTGAGAAACGGTTCGGCCTCCCAGATCGGCTCGTACCTGGCGGTGACGCGGGCGCTTTCGGACCTCACGGCGGAACTGCTGGAGACCGTCGCCTCCGACGTCGCCCGCTCGATCGAAGTGGACGGGGTCCTCGCCACGCAGTCGACGAACTGACCGCGATCAGCGCAAGGGGGCGGACCACTCGATCCTGGTTCCGCCCTCTTTTCGCGTCTCCGCCTGGAACGCTCCGCCTGCCCTCTCCGCGCGATCGCGCAGGTTCCGCAGCCCGCCGGGCCCGCCGGGCTCACCGTCGATCCCGGCGCCGTCGTCGGTGACGACGATCCGCACGACGTCCTCCTTCACCGCGACGCTCACCGAAACCCCGCTCGCGCGCGCGTGCCGGACCACGTTGCCGACCGTTTCCCGCACCACCACTTCGGCGTGTTCGGCGAAGGCGAGCGGAATCGAGTCGAGTGGTCCGGACAGGCTGACCGTCGGGTGGATGGGGGTGTCGTCGGTGAGTTCGGCGATCGAGTCGTAGAGCCGGTGCCGCAGCCGCACTCCCCGCTGGCCCGCCTCGCCGCCGTGGAGATCGAAGATCGCCGTGCGGATCTCGTGCACGATCTCGTGCATCTGGTCGATGCTCTCGCCGATCCGCCGCCGCAGTTCCGGCGAGTCCGCGCGGCGGTGGGTGCTCTGCATCGCGAGACCGACCGCGAACAGCCGCTGGATCACGTGGTCGTGCAGATCCCTGGCGATCCGGTCGCGGTCGGCGAGTACGTCGAGTTCCCTCGCCGTGCGCTGCCGGGCCGCCAGTTGCAGCGCGAGCGCGGCCTGGTCGGCGAACGACGCCACCACCGGCAACTGGGCGTGTTCGAACGGGACGGCGCCGGGGTTCCGCACCGCCATCAGCACGCCGGACGTCCGTTCCCGTGCCCGGAGCGGCACCACCAGCGTCGGGCCGAGGCGCAATTCCTCCTGGGCGCCGAGCACGAGTTCGGGCACGCTGCGCGGGGTCCGGTCGCGGTAGACCGCCCCCGGCAACGAGGTGGCGACACCGATCCGCGTCCCGGTCAGCTCCGCCGCCCGCGCGCCCGCGCAGACGGCGATGGTGAGTTCGTCGGCCTCGTCCTCCCCGCCCGGGCTGACGTCGAGCCGTCCGGGACCGGGCAGTGCCAGCAGGGTGAGGTCGGAACCGGTCAGTTCCAAGGCCCGGCCCGCGATCAGGTTGAGCGCGTCGACCGGATCGGTGCCGCCCAGCAGTTCCGTGGTCACCTCACTGGTGGCGGCCTGCCACTGCTGACGGATCCGCGCCCGCTCGTAGAGATGGGCGTTCTCGATCGCGATCCCGGCCGCGGCGGCGAGCGCCTGGACGACCACCTCGTCGTCGTCGGTGAAATTCTCCCCGCGTTTCTCGGTGAGATAGAGATTCCCGAACACTTCGTCGCGGACCCGGATCGGCACCCCGAGGAACGAGCGCATCGGCGGATGGCGCGGCGGGAACCCGGCCGACGCGGGATGCCGCGAGATGTCGGCCAGCCGCACCGGTTTCGCCTCGTCGATGACGAAACCCAGCAGCCCGTGCCCTTTCGGGAGATGCCCGATCTGTTCCTTCGTCTCGCCGTCGATGCCGAGATAGACGAATTCGGCGAGCGATCCGTCGTCCGCGATCACCCCCAGCGCGCCGTAGGTGGCTTCGCCGAGATCGATGGCCGCCTGCACGATTCGGCGCAGCGTCGCGTCCAGTTCCAGCCCCGACGCGACCGCGAGCACCGCTTCGAGCAGGCCGTCCATCTTGTCGCGGGTGCCGATGAGCCGTTCGATGCGGCCCTGGAGATCCCGCAGCACCTCACGAATCCGCAGCTGGGAAAGGGCGCCGGTGATCCGGTCGTCGTTTCCGTCCAGCCGGTCTTGAGCCGACATCCTGCCGCGCCTCCGAAGATCGGGACGACTCGCTGCCGTGGTGACTTTCTCCTCTTTCGGCCCCGCACCGCGGGCGGGGACCGTCTCACGAGACAACCTTATTGCCCGTGGCGCGGCGGCGGGGGAAACCATGACCTTACAAGTCACCAGGGTCGGACGTTTGAACTCCGAACAGGTGAATTCCGTGCTCCGGTCGGCCACGTTGGCCCCGTCGACGCACAACATCCAGCCGTGGCTCTTCCGGTGCACCGCCAGCGGGATCGAAGTCCACGCCGATCCGCGCCGGCTTCTGCCCGCCACGGATCCGGACGGCCGGGAAATCGTTCTCTCGTGCGGTGCGGCCCTGTTCACCCTCCGGACGGCGATTCACGCACTGGGCTTCCATCCGGCGACGACCCTGATGCCGAGCCGTGCCGATCCCGATCTGCTGGCCGTCGTCCGCCCGCTCGCCGAGCGCACGCCGGATCCGAAGGTCGTCCGGCTCGCCCGTGCGATCCCCCGCCGACGGACCAACCGGCGGCCGTTCCTGACCAACGCCGTCCCGGAACCCACGCTGACCGCGCTCCGCCACGCGACCGAACTCGAGCACGCGTGGATGTCCAGCCTCGACGCCGACCAGTGCCGTCTGCTGCACGACCTCACCTCCCGCGCCCGGCGGGAGCAACTCTCCGACCCCGCGTTCCTCGCCGAGCTCGACCGCTGGACCGGCCTTGGCGCGAGCACTCGCGACGGGGTGCCGTCCTACGCGACGGAAGGCTCCCCCGCCGACGAAAGCTGGCTCCTCGACGAATTCGGCGAAGCCCACGACGGCACGCCACCTTCCCCGCTCGTGGTGGTGATCGCGTCGCTGACCGACGACCGTCTCGACCGGCTGCAGGCGGGCCAGGCACTGCAACGGGTCCTGCTGACCGCGACCTGCGCGGGACTCGACGCGTCGTTCATCTCGCCACCGATCATGGTCCGCGGGGCCCGCGCCGAACTCCGGCGTCTCCTCGGCTGCGGCGTGTGGCCGCAGGTGCTGCTGCGGGTGGGCTACGGGTCGCCGTTGTCGTGGACGCCGCGCCGACCGTTGGAGGACATGCTGCTCGAAACGCTCATTTCCGCTTGAGCCGGGCCGAAGCCTTCACTGCCGCCGCAGTTCCGTGGCCAGCACGGCCGCCTGAGTACGCCGCTGCATCCCGAGTTTCGTCAGCAGCCGGGACACGTAGTTCTTCACGGTCTTCTCCGCGAGGAACATCCGCTCGGCGATCTGCCGGTTCGTCAGTCCCTCGCCGATCAGTTCCAGCAGGGTGCGTTCCTGGTCGGAAAGCCCGGCGAGCGGGCCCTTCTTGGCGGCGTCGTCGCGGAACTTCGCCATCAGCGTCGCGGCGGCCCGCGCGTCCAGCAACGACCGGCCGAGGCCGACCTCCTTGACCGCCGCAACCAGGTCCATCCCCCGGATGTCCTTGATGACGTAACCGCTCGCGCCCGCCATGATCGCGTCCAGCATCGCCTGTTCGTCGGTGTAGGACGTGAGCATCAGGCATTCCAGTTCGGGCATCTTGGAGCGCAGTTCCCTGGCGAGTTCGACGCCGTTGCCGTCCGGCAGCCGGACGTCGAGCACGGCGACGTCCGGCCGCAATGCCGGAATCCTCGCCAGCGCTTGGGAAAACGTGGCGGCCTGACCGACGACGCACAGGCCGTCGTCCTCCTCGAGCATGTCCGCGACCCCTCGACGGACCACCTCGTGGTCGTCGACCAGAAACACCCGGAGCATTCCGACCTCCACGGTTTCCCCCCTCGGATGAGAGCGTACGGCGCACGACCGGTCACTGCGACAGGCCAAAGGGCCCTGTTCGGCGCCCGTTCGAGTGGCTGCCGCCGACCGGACCAGGTTCATTTGCATCATTCGAGTCAGGACGTTCTCTTCTTCCGGAGCAGTCCGGCCGCTGCGACGATCACCCCATGTCCGAGACCACGCTTTCGACGGCCCCTTCGGCCGGATCTCCCGATCCGGCCGACGACCTCGTGGCCATGCGCGACCGCATCAGCTTCTACCGGGCCCGCGCCGAACAACTCCAGTACGCGCTGGACCACCGGCTGCCCATCGAACAGGCGAAGGGAATCCTCGCCGAGCGTTACCAGATCGACATCGACGCGGCGTTCGAACTCCTGCGCTCGTTCTGCCGCAACAACAACATGAAGATCCACGATGTCGCCAGGACGCTCATCGAGCAGCCCAGCGAAGGCGACCGCCGGATCTCTTGCTGAGTCGCGCCAAGTTCGGCGGGGGGCCCGCGACCACCACCGGAGCCGCAGACAGCGCGGGCTCGGACCGGGTGATGAACCGAACGCCGCTCCCCAGGCTCCGGGTGCTCGTCGCCGACGACAACCCGGTCATCGGCGACGCCCTGTGCGCCCTCTTGGAATCCGAACCGGACATCGAGGTGGTCGCCGTCGCGCTCGACGCCGGTGAAGCGGTCGCGCTCGCGGAACTGCTGGTCCCGGAGGTCGCCCTGCTGGACGTGCGGATTCCCGGTGGAGGCGGCGCGTGGATGGCGCGGGAGATCCGGCGGAGGGTGCCCCATACCCGGCTGATGGCGTTCTCCGCGCACAGCGACACCCGGTCCATCGCCCAGATGGCGTCCGCGGGCGTCACCGAATACCTCGTGAAGGGCAGCCCCAACACGGAGATCATCGCGGCCATCCGCCGCGTCTGTGCGACCAAGGCCAACGGGACGGAGTAGCCCGCCGCTCAGTCCGCGAGCCAGCGTTCCATGCACGCCAGCAGTTCCTCCGCGTTCACGGGTTTGGTGACGTAGTCGCTCGCCCCGGCGGCGAGACTCTTCTCCCGGTCCCCTTCCATCGCTTTCGCGGTCACCGTGATGATCGGCAGGCCGGCGAACTTCGGCATCTCGCGGATCGCGGCGGTCGTCGCGTGGCCGTCCATCTCGGGCATCATCACGTCCATCAGGATCAGGTCGATACCGTCGTCGGCCAGCAGTTCCTCGATGCCCTTGCGGCCGTTGGGCGCGTGCACGACCGAAAGTCCGTGCAGTTCGAGCATCCCGGAGATCGCGTACACGTTGCGGGGGTCGTCGTCGACGAGCAGGACCTTGCGCCCTCGCAACCGCGGCGGACCGGCGGGCGGTCCGGACGGCTGGTCGTCCGACGACGGCGCCGTCTGCTCCGGTTGCTGCATCAGCGGCAGGATGCCTTCGAGTTCGCTGGCCGAGATGTGCAGCATGATGCGTTCCCGCAACATGTCCAGCGACGGCAGCAGTTCGACCGGATGCACCTTCGCGTGCCCGTGCAGCAACCGGTCCTGCGCCGCGCTGAGCTTGCGCGTCGCATAGGCCAGCACCGGAACCTCGACAGGGTCCGGCCCCTCGGCGAGCCGTTTGAGGAAACTCAACGCGCTCGTCCCCGGGATGCTGGTGTCGAGTACGACGCAGCGATAGCTTTCCCGCTTCACTTCCTCGAACGCTTCCGCCGGATCGGCCACCGCCCGGACCTGGACCGAGCCGTGGCTGTCCGCGACGTCGGCCGCGACACCGCGGGCGAGCAAGGTCAGCAGGCTGTTCCGTTCGCCCTCCACGACCAGGACCCGCCGTTCCGAACCGCTGTTGTCCACAGTGGACCCGTCGAGGCTCGCCGGCGCGGCGAACCTGGCCACCGGCAGGTAGAGGGTGAAGCTGCTGCCCGTCCCCAGCACACTGTCCGCCCGGATCTCACCGCCGAGCAGGTACGCGACCTCGCGGCTGATCGACAGGCCGAGCCCGGTACCGCCGTACTTGCGGCTGGTGGTCCCGTCGGCCTGCTGGAAGGCCCCGAAGATCGATTCGAGGTTCTCCTCGGCGATCCCGATCCCGGTGTCGATGACGCTGAACGCCACCAGTGATTCGTGTGGGAACGCCCTCGACGGCGAAACGACGGTGTCGACCAGTCCGACCCGCAGTTCGACGCTGCCGTCTTCGGTGAACTTGACCGCGTTCGACAGCAGGTTCCGCAGCACCTGCCGCAGCCGCTGCTCGTCGGTGAAGAGCAGTTCCGGCACGTTCGGTTCGACGGTGACCTGGAAGTCGAGCCCCTTCTCCGCGGTCAGCGGACGGAAGGTCGTGCCGACGTAGTCGAGCAGCTGGCGCAGCGGGAACGGCTCGTGGTGGATGTCCATCTTGCCCGCCTCGACCTTCGACAGGTCGAGGATGTCGTTGATCAGCTGCAGCAGGTCGGTGCCCGCCGACTGGATCACCTTGGCGAACTCGACCTGTTTGGGCGTCAGGTTCTGGGTCGAGTTCTGCGACAGGACGCCGGCGAGGATCAGCAGGCTGGTCAACGGGGTACGGAGTTCGTGCGACATGTTCGCCAGGAACTCCGACTTGTACTTCGAGGCCAGCGCCAGCTGCCGCGCGCGTTCCTCGATCTCCTGGCGAGCCTGCTCGATCTCGAAGTTCTTCACCTCGATGTCGCGATTCTGCCGCGCGAGGAGTTCGGCCTTCTCCTCCAGTTCCGCGTTGGACACCTGAAGTTTCGCCTGCTGCGCCTGGAGTTCCTCCGAACGGGTCTGGAGCTCCTCGGCGAGCCGCTGGGACTCCTCCAGCAGCGAGTCGGTCCGCGCGTTGGCGATGATCGTGTTGACGTTGACCCCGATGGTCTCCATCAGTTGTTCTAGGAAATCCTTGCGGACGGCGGTGAATTCGCCGAAAGACGCCAGTTCGATGACGCCGAGCACCTGGTCCTCGAAGACGATCGGCAACACGATCAGGGTGACCGGTGGGGCGGAGCCGAGGCTCGACGAGATCTTCACGAAACCCGGCGGCGTCCGGTCGACCACGATCGGTTTCTTGGTCTGCGCGGCCTGGCCGATCAGCGACTGCCCCATCGCGAACTCCGCGGGCGTGTCCGGGTCTTCGCTGTGCCCGTAGCTGGTGATCAGCCGCAGCCGGGTGCCGTGTTCACCGGATTCGGTGAGGAACAGCGTCCCGTGCTGGGCGCCGACGAGCGGGGTCAGCTCGTTCATGATGAGCGTCGCCACCACCCGCAGGTCCCGGTGCCCCTGCATCAGGCCGGAGATCCTGGCCAGGTTGGTGTTGAGCCAGTCCTGTTCCTCGTTCGCCCGCGTGGTCTCGCGCAGCGACTGGACCATCGCGTTGATGTTGTCCTTGAGTTCCGCGACCTCTCCCTGCGCCTCGACGGAGATCGACCGGGTGAGGTCGCCGGTGGCCACCGCGCTGGTGACCTCGGCGATCGCCCTGACCTGGCGGGTCAGATTCCCGGCCAGCTCGTTGACGTTCTCCGTCAGCCGTTTCCAGGTGCCCGAAACGCCTTCGACCTCGGCCTGGCCGCCGAGCCGACCCTCACTGCCGACCTCGCGCGCGACGCGCGTGACCTCCGCGGCGAACGCGGAAAGCTGGTCGACCATCGTGTTGATGGTGGTCTTCAGCTCCAGGATCTCGCCGCGGGCGTCGACGTCGATCTTGCGGGACAGGTCGCCCTGCGCGACCGCGGTGGTCACCTGCGCGATGTTGCGGACCTGGCCGGTGAGGTTGTTCGCCATCGAGTTGACGTTGTCGGTGAGGTCCTTCCAGGTCCCGGCGACGTTCGGCACCCTGGCCTGCCCGCCGAGGATGCCCTCGGTGCCGACCTCGCGCGCCACGCGCGTGACCTCGTCCGCGAAGGCCGACAGCGTGTCGACCATCGTGTTGATCGTCTGCGCGAGCGCGGCGACCTCGCCCTTGGCCTCGACGGTGATCTTCTGCGACAGGTCGCCCCTGGCGACCGCCGTCGCGACCTGGGCGATGGACCGCACCTGGTCGGTCAGGTTGTCGGCCATGACATTGACCGACTCGGTCAGGCCCTTCCAGGTCCCCGACACGCCTTTGACGTCCGCCTGACCACCCAGCCGCCCCTCCGTGCCGACTTCCCGCGCCACCCGCGTGACCTCGTCGGCGAACGACGACAACTGGCCGACCATCGTGTTGATCGTGTCCTTGAGTTCCAGAATCTCGCCGCGGGCGTCGACGCGGATCTTCTGCGACAGATCGCCTTTCGCCACCGCCGTGGTGACCTCGGCGATCGACCGCACCTGATCGGTCAGGTTGTCGGCCATGACGTTCACCGACTCGGTCAGGCCCTTCCAGGTCCCCGACACACCCTTGACGTCCGCCTGACCACCCAGCCGCCCCTCCGTGCCGACTTCGCGCGCCACCCGCGTGACCTCATCCGCGAACGACGACAACTGATCCACCATCGTGTTGATCGTGTTCTTCAACTCCAGGATCTCGCCCCGCGCGTCGACCGTGATCTTCTGCGACAGATCGCCTTTCGCCACCGCCGTGGCCACCTGGGCGATGGAGCGGACCTGCGCGGTGAGGTTGCCGGCCATGAAGTTCACCGACGTCGTCAGATCCCGCCAGGTGCCGGCCACCCCGGGCACCTGGGCCTGTCCGCCGAGCGCTCCTTCGGTACCGACTTCCCGCGCCACCCGCGTGACCTCGTCCGCGAACGACGACAACTGATCCACCATCGTGTTGATCGTGTTCTTCAACTCCAGGATCTCGCCCCGCGCGTCGACCGTGATCTTCTGCGACAGGTCGCCTTTCGCCACCGCGGTCGTGACCTCGGCGATCGACCGCACCTGATCGGTCAGGTTGCCCGCCATGAAGTTCACCGACGTCGTCAGATCCCGCCACGTCCCCGCCACCCCGGGGACTTCCGCCTGCCCGCCCAGCCGCCCCTCGCTGCCGACCTCACGCGCCACCCGCGTGACCTCATCCGCGAACGACGACAACTGATCCACCATCGTGTTGATCGTGTTCTTCAACTCGAGCATCTCGCCCTTGACGTCGACGGTGATCTTCTGCGACAGATCACCCTTCGCCACCGCGGTCGCGACCTCGGCGATGTCGCGGACCTGGCCGGTGAGGTTGCCCGCCATCGCGTTCACCGAATCGGTGAGGTCCTTCCAGGTCCCCGAAACCGAGGGAACCGCCGCCTGTCCGCCGAGTTTCCCGTCGGTGCCCACCTCGCGCGCGACCCGGGTGACCTCGGAGGTGAACAACGCCAGCTGATCGACCATCCCGTTGAAGACGAGCGCCATTTCGTCCATCAGGACGTCGTCCACCTGAGGCAGCCGGGTGCTGAAATCACCGTCGCGGACGGCCTTCAGCCCCTCCAGCAGCCGCTGCAGACCCTGGTCGTCGATCGCCCCGCCGACCCGGACCGGCTCTCTCGATCCGCGCTTGCTTCCCGGCTCCGGCATCGAAAAGCCTCCTTGTCCTGACTATCTCTGGGGAGGGCCCACCGGAATCCAGAAGGTCACCGACGTACCTTCGCCGGGTCTGCTGGAGATCCGGAACCAGCCTTGCGCCGCTTCGGCACGTTCACGCATCGACGCCATGCCGATGTGCTCGCCCGACCCCGATTCGTGCGCGGTCTCGCCGTCCGCCTTCATCCCGTCGCCGTCGTCGGTGACCGTCACGAGGAGACCCCCGTCCTGTCCGGTCAGCGCGACCACGACGGAGGTGGCGTTGGCGTGTTTACGCACGTTCACCAACGCCTCCTGCAGGATCCGGAAGGTGGTGACGACGAGATCCGGCGGCGGTTTGACGCCGAGATCGTGCCGCAGTGTGGAGTCGAGCCCCCAGCCCGCGACGACCTCGTCGAGGTAATCGCGGACGGAACCGACGAGGTCGTCGTCGTTCAGCGCGGGCGGCCGCAATTGGGCGACGAGGATCCGTAATCGTCGGATCGCCCCTTGAATCGCTTCGTCGAGTTGCCGCAAAGCGGGATCCCGCCGTTGCGCGGCGAGCATCTGCAACCGCATGCTCACCGCTATCATCGACTGAATGGAATCGTCGTGAACATCCCACGCGATACGGCGACGTTCGGTTTCCTGTGCCCGGACCAAATGTGCGAAGGCCTGGCGTCGTTCGGACTTTTCCTCCAGTGTTTTCCGGCGTTCGGTGAGATCACGGGTGACCTTGCCGAAACCGACGAGTTCGCCTTGGTCGTCCCGTAAGGCGGTGATCACGGTGTTGGCCCAGAACCGTTCGCCGCCGCACCGGACGCGCCAGCCCTCCTCCTCGTGGCTCCCCATCTCGGCGGCGACCAGCAGTTCCGAGGTGGGTTTACCGTCGGCGACATCGCTCTCGGTGTAGAAAACGGAGAAATGACGGCCGAGGATCTCCTCCTCGGAATAGCCCTTGATCCGCTCCGCCCCCGGATTCCAGCTGATCACCCGGCCGTCGACGTCCAGCAGGTAAATGGCGTAGTCGACGACGCTGTGCATGAACAACTCGAAGAGCACAGCGCTGCGGTGTTCAGGCGTCCGTTCCGATGGCGGCATGGCCATAGTGCAGCTTGGCACTCGGGTACGTCTCCCCGCTACGGCCGTTCGAGGAGGCCATTCTTGCGCGCGTGCGCCACGGCTTCGAGTTTCGAATGGGTCCCGGTCTTCACCAGGATCCGCTGCACGTGATTCCGCACGGTATTCCGCGCCAGCCGCAACTCTTCGGCGATCCGGTCGGTTCCCGCGCCTTCGGCGATCAGCCCGAGCACCTGCCGTTCCCTCAGGGTCAGTACCGGCCCGAGGCTGCCCGGACTGCCTGCCAGCATGGCCAGCGCCCCGCCGAGCAGTTCGGGGTCGATGACCACGTCGCCCGCCGCGATGGTCCGGATCGCCGTGACCAATTCGTCGAGGAGACCGGATTTCAGCAGCAGCCCGGCCCCGCCGACCTCCAGGATCCTGGCGGCGATGGCACTGTTCGCGTCCCCGGTCAGCACCAGCACCCTGCTCGACGGCGAGATCACGCGGAACCCGGCGATCGCCTCGATCCCGTCGCCGTCCGGCAGCCGCCGATCGAGCAGCACGATGTCGGGCAGGTGCTCCCCGGCGGCGATCATCCCGTGCGCCAAGGACTCCACCGACGCCACCAGGTCGATCTCCGGGAATTCCTCGAAGGCCGCGCCCAGTGCTTCGGCCACCATCTTGTGGTCCTCGACGAGCAGCACCCGGATCGGTCGTGTCGTCGGAGCGGGCGCGGGCTGCGGGGAGGTCGGGTTCGGCATGCACCTTCTCCGTCGATCGTGGTCTCGCCGGACCATTGTCGGGCAGATTCCCGGAAATCAATCCGTCCTCGGCCGCGTTCACCCTGGTGCGCATTCGCGGGCCTCGCGTGCCCGGAGACGGAACACACCGAAGCCGGCGCATTGTCCCACCGGCTACCGCTCCGGCCGTCGTTTCGAGGCCAACCCGTGACCCACCGTACTCGCCTGGGGACCGAGTGGGGTCTTTGTGCCCTCGAGGGCACAACCTTCGGCGGTGACCGGAACGGCCCTCGGTGGCGCATCGTCGTATGTGACGATTGCCGGACCGAGCGCGTGGGAAGGATGAGCGGGACGTGACCACGAGGATCTGCGAGACCCGCCGCCGTCCCGGCACGCGTGCCGCCGCCCGCCGGGCACGGGTCGCGGCCGAACCCGATCGGCTGCCGGAGGGCGTGGCGAAACCCGAAACGCACACTTCGTTGCTCGACGACGTCCTAACCGCCATCCGGCATCTCGACGGCGCGGCCTTGGCCACGCGGTCGCGGTGCCGGTTCCCGGGATGGAATCCGCGGGACCGGCGCGTCCAGCGACTGCGCGGCTGGCTCAGCGGCGCGCCCGGCTGACCTGGCGGGCGCCCGTCACACCGGGCGCCACCGGCCGATGTCGGACTCCATCGGCACGACCCTGGTCAGCGACGAGCGGATCTTCAGTTCCAGCGCCCTGTCCCGGCCGCGGCTCCCGCGAGGCGCATACGGGTAGAAAGTCCCGCGCTCCCGGCGATAGACCATGGTCAGCTTGGGATGGCGCAGGTCGCGCAGCTCGGCGAAGTCGACCGTCGTGTGCAGCAACCAGGACGCGAACCCGGCCTGGGCCAGCCGCTCGTTCACGTCGGCGAGGTCGTCGAGCAACCGGCCGAGGTCGCCGTTGTCCCGCCAGCAGCGCACGATCGTCCGCCCGAGCCCGTCGTGGTCGACCACGTTGCGGCGGACGGAGTCCCCGGCCAGCCCGGCGACGAACTCCGCCTCCGTCCCCTCGCCCGGACGGCCTTCCGCGACGAAGCAGACCGTCCCCGACCCGGTGGGCGCCAGCCCATACCCGGACCGCAGGGTCACTGCCGCGGACCTCAACTCCAGCAACGGAAGCAGGCTCGGCCGCACCGACCGGCTCCGCACGCGCAGACTTCCCAACAACGCCATGACTTCACCGCACCCTTCTGCGTGAAGCCTTTCCGATTACGCCCTCCCGCCCTAGGGCCGCACGGTCGCGCACTGTCCGGGACAAGTCCCCAGATCCGGTGACGAACGGCCCTACCAGCCCTTGTCCGCTTTCCGGCGGCCGTCACCGGTCTCGTCACCGGAGTTCCCGGGTGTCCAGTGTGCCTTCGACGACGCCGCGCGCCACCTCCGACAGCTTCCTGTTGGAACTGCGGGCAAAGGAACGCAAGCGACGGAACGCGGTACCGAGGTCGACACCGACGCGTTCGGCGAGCATGCCTTTCGCCTGTTCGATGACGATCCGGCTGTCGAGCGCGGTCTGCAACTGTTCCGACAGCGTCCGATAGTGGCGTAATTCCCGCTGCTGCAGGAGACACAAAGTCGCGACGTCGGCGAGCGCCCGGCCAAGACGGCGGTCTTCGGCACTCAAGACCATGGTTTCGGCACTGAGAAAGGCGATCGCGCCGACAGTTTCATCCATCGTGCGCAGCGGAAGCGCGGAAACCGCGGCATAGCCCTTCCCCGCCGTTCTGGCGACGTAATCCGGCCAGCGCGAAACCTCCGCCGAAAGGTCGTGGACGGCGATGTCGTTCCCGGTCTCGAACGACTCGCGCGCCGGCCCTTCGTCGACCACCGCGGGATGGCGTTCGAGTTCGAGACCCGGCAAAAAGACCTCCGTGGAATCGATCGGCAGCAGCCGCGCGCATTCGCTGGACAAGGTGTCCACGACCCGATCCGGCTCGAGGTCTTCCGTGACGCTCGCGGTCAAGCTCGCGAAGGCGGCACAGACCGCGGGTTCCCGGTCCGCTCGCCAGCTGCTCACCCGAGCGATTCTGGCCCCCACCGCGACCAGCGGCAACGACCAGATGGAGGATCCTGTACCGACGGCGTCACGGACGGCGACGACCGTTGATCTCGGCCGGATAACGATCGACGAGGAGTTCTCAGTGCCGTCGCAGGGAAAACGGCGGGACCGTGTTCGCCCTCATCGCGTCTTCGTCCATAGTGGACTCTCCGATTCCCGCCTTGCCGATCCTTTCCGCGACGAGCGCGCCGGGATCGTCGAGTTGGTCGGCCCTGCCGCTCAGGAACGCCCATTCGTGCTCGTCCGAACCGTAGTAGAGAACGGTGCCGAACGATTCCGAGAACCGGCGCCACGACGTGATCAGCGTCTGGTTGCGCCACAGCGTCGGGCAGCCCGCCTGGCACCCGACCACTCCACCGTCGGTGAGCAATGCCGTGCACCGGGCCAGGAAATCGCTCCCGTACAACCGGTTGTGCTGAGCCTCCGGATCGTCGTTCTCGTCCGGCAGGTCGATCACGACCACGTCGTAGGAGTCGCCGCGCTCACGCGCCTCGGCGAGGAACTCCCAGCCGTCGCGGTAGTGGATCCGGATCTTCCCCTCCCCGCGCTCCGCACGGGCCAGATCGTCGAGGGAGTAGCCGTAGGGAAGGTGCTCGGCGCAGGCCCGCACCGCTTCGGCGTCGATGTCGACGTGGTCGACCACCTCGGCGCCCGCGGCGACCGCGAGTTCGGAGGCGACCCCTTCGCTGGAGCCGATGATCAGCACCCGCTCGACGCGTTCGGCGAGCAGCAGCGAAGGGAGCATCAGCGCCTCGTGGTAGACGAGCTGGCTCAGTTCGGTGCTCTGCCGTTCGTCGTCGCAGAACAGGGAGACCCCTTGCGCCGTCCGTCCGATAAGGACGTTCTGGAACGCGGTGCGGCCCTCGAACAGGACCTCCTCGACGGCCCAGTTCCGGGTGAGCCCCGCGCCCATCGGCTCGACGATCACTCGCTGCGCCATCAGTTCTCTCCTCGTTCCACGGTGGACATCCGGACGGTCCCGGCGCCCAGCATCTTCGCCAGCAGTGCGACCGCGCGTTCCGGATCGGCCCGGTCCCCGCAGGTGAAAACGTCGACGAACACCGAGCCGATCTCCGGATAGGTGTGCACCGACGCGTGCGATTCCGCCAGCAGCGCGAGCACGGTGACCCCTTGCGGGGCGAAGGAATGCGACACGACTTCGCAGACGGTCGCCCCCGCCTCGGTCACCGCTTCGGCGAGTGTCTTCTCGAGGAGCACGGCGTCGTCGAGCAACGACGGCTCGATCCCCTCGAACTCCGCGAGTACGTGGCGGCCGGCGAACCGGCCGACGAGTGGTACTTCACCCGGCATCGGCGAACCTCCCCACACAATAAGTACGCAACGGCTCGATTCCGTTGAACGCGACGGACGAATAGCTGGCGGTGTACGCCCCGGTGCCCGGGATGTCCAGCCGGTCGCCCGCCCGCAACGACAGCGGCAGCGCGCACGGCGTCCGCTGGTACAGCACGTCGTCACCATCGCAGGTCGGCCCGGCGAGGACCACCGGTCCTTGCGGTCCCTTGACGCCGACGGCCTCCAGCCGATACGCGACGGCTTCGTTCTCGCACTCCGCCATTCCGTTGTACCTGCCGACGTCGAGGTAGACCCAGCGGCGTTCGTCCGCGGCGGCGCGCGTCGTCACCAGGACGACCTCGGTCCTGATGAGCCCGGCGTCGCCGACGATCACGCGACCGGGTTCCAGCAGCAGCTCCGGTTCCGGCAGATGCTGCCGGCGGGCGGCGTGGATCACCTCCGCGTAGTCCGTCAGCGACGGCACGGGTTCCCGGTGCTCGGTGGCGAACCCGCCGCCGATGTTGAGCCGCTCCAGTACCACGCCCGCGTCGGCGGCGACCTTGGCCGCGGTCGCGATCCCGATCTCCCAGGCGGCCGGATCCGGCTGCTGCGAGCCGACGTGGAACGCGATTCCCGGCCGCAGTCCGGCTTCCGCGGCCTGACGGAGCAGCGCCGCGGCCACCGCGGGCTCGCAGCCGAACTTGTGGCCGAACGGTGTGACCGAGTCCGGGCCGCCGGTCAGCAGGCGGACCGAGACCAGCGAACCGGGCGCGTGCTCGGCAAGGTTCGCCAGATCACCGGCGGAATCCGTGGTGAATTCACGGACCCCGCGTTCGCCCGCGAAGGCGATGTCCGCCGGTTTCTTGATCGTGTTGCCGTAGGCCAGGTCCGCCGCCCGCGCGCCCCGGGACAGGCACAGCTCGATCTCCCCCGGGCCGGCCACGTCGAACCCCGCGCCGGTCGACGCCACGGCGTCGAGTACCTCGGGAGCCGGATTCGCTTTGACCGCGTAACGGATCAGCGCGTCCGGGAACGCCGCCGTGACCGCGGCCGCACGCTCCGCGACCAGGTCGGTGTCGACGACCAGGCACGGTGTCGGCGGCTCGCGATCCGCCAGGAAGGCGCGGATCCGGTTCAGGCTTGCGGTCACACACCCCAGGGTGTCAAAGCCCGATCACCGGCCCGGAACCCGGGGTCACGCCCGGACGTCACCAGAGGATTGCTCCGGCAGCTCCACACCGTGCTCGGCGGCCAGCCGCTCCAGGTTGGCCAGATCGGCGCCGACGGCCGAAGCCCTGTCCTCGTCCGAGGCCTGCTTGGCGATCTGGACGTCTTCCCTCGCCTGCCGTACCCGGTCCCGCAGATTCACCGCGAACTCGCTCATCGTGCACCCCCGATCTCCCGCACCTTGTCTGCTTTCACCCTAGGACCCTCCGAATCGGTCACCCACGTGATCTGCGTCATCACGGGTTCGTTCGTGTCGGAGTGAAGCAGTATGACGGCAGGTCCCGCGTTTGGCAGATCAGCGGAGCCCGGCCTTTTCGGCAGGTTCCGGCGCGGGAGCGCGTCGGCCGATCACCGCGAGCGGGACGAGGGCGCACAGTCCGCCCGCGACGGCGACCAGAACGTATCCGCCCAGGCCGAAGAGCTGCCCGGCGAGCAGGCTCGCCGCGGCCGAAGTCCCCCAGACGAAGGCGTCGACGGTGCCTTGCGCCCTCGTCCGCTGGGCGGGCGGGAGATCTCGGCTGAGCATGCTGCTGCCACCGACGAACACCAGGTTCCAGCCGTAGCCCAGCAGGAACATCGCGACCGGGATTCCCACGTGATGCGAATCCGGGGCGCCGATCGCGGTGACCGCCGCGACGGTGAGCGTGCCGATCCCGCCGAAGATGGCCGCGCGGCCGCCCCAGCGGTCGGCGATCCAGCCGGACAGCGGTGCCAGCGCGAACATCCCGACCAGATGGGCGCTCAGCACCCAGCCGACGACGTCCAGCCCCTGACCGTGCTGGTGCAACTGGACCGGCGTCATCGTCATCACCGCCACCATGGCCAGCTGCGCGCCGACCATCGCCACGAGCGGCCCGAGGATCACCGGGTTCCGCACGGACATCCGCTCCCGTCTCGGCACCCCGTCGGCCGGTGCGGCGAGGCCTCGCGGCAGGGTGGCGACGGCGACCACGGCGATGGCCACGACGATCGCGCCTGCCGCGATCGGCCCGGACAGGGCGGGCAGGTCGGCGGCTTCGGCCCTCGCCGCGGCCGGTGCGATCAGCGCGGGCCCCGCGATCGCGCCGACGGTCCCCGCCCAGACCATTGTGGACAGTGCGAACCCCTTGCGGTGCTCGGGCGACAGGTCGGCGGCCGTGTACCTGGACAACTGCGCGCCGCTGTTTCCGAAGCCGATCAAGGGCATCCCCGCCACCAGCGCGAGCACGGATCCGCCGAGCACTCCGGCGAACGAGATCAGCGCGCCGGCCACCGCGGCGCCGTACATGAGCACGAGGACGAGCCGCCTGCCGTAGCGGGCGGCCAGTGCCCCGGACCACAGCGAACCCGCCGCGGAACCGAGTACCAGCACGGCGTTCGGCAGTCCGCTCCACGCGGCGCCGGCGTGCTCGACCACGATCAGCGCCGCCGTGGTGGACAGGCCGACGACCGCGGTGCTGAGACAGGCGACACCCATGAAGAGCGCGAACATCGGTTTCATGATTCAAACCTAGGGATTCCGGGCGCCGCGGCGAATAGGCTGACGAAGGCCTCGCTGGGCTTCGAGGCGCATCATGGAAGGAATCCGGGCGCGATGACCTTACGATCGGAAAGGGCGCTGGACGACCTCGACTGGCGGCTCCTCGAAACACTCCAGGGCGACGGGCGGCTCTCGTTCAAGGAACTCGGCCGCCGTGTGAACCTCTCCGCGCCCGCCGTCGCCGAACGGGTCCGGCGGCTGGAGGAAGCGGGCGTCATCACCGGGTATCGGGCCCAGGTCGACGCCCACCGCGCCGGGTACGGCCTGCAGGCGTTCGTCGAGATGCGCTGCTCGCTCGGCAGCTGCCTGCTGCGCACCAGCAAGTCGGAGGACTACCCCGAGGTGGTCGAACTGCACCGGCTCAGCGGCGACCGCTGCACCATGCTGAAGGTGCGGGCCGTGTCGCTCGAACACCTCGAAGGCCTCTTCGAACGGCTGGGCAAACACGGTGAGATCCGGTCGTCGGTGGTGCTGTCCACGCAGTACGAGGGCAGGCCGGTCGGCCCGCCGGTCGAGGACTACCTGAAGGCGACGAAGAGCGAGGGCTGGAGCGTCTGATCACGCGCGTCGTCCGTCTGATCACGCGCGTCGTCCATCTGATCACGCGTGTCGTCCATCTGATCACGCGCGTCGTCCATCTGATCACGGAGGACGAGGACCAGTGCCGTGGTCGTGGTGGTGCGATGGTCGCCAACGGACGACACGGGTGATCAGACGGACGACACGTGTGTGTGCCAACGGACGACACACCCACGGAAGTTCTGCCACCGGACGGATCAGGAATCGAGAAGCGACGGCGTGCTGCGTTCACCTAGCGTGATCACCAACAAGGACGAACGGCTCGAAGCTGGTTAGATCGAGCCCGGTGCGGCTGACGGAACGTACACGCGGCCCCCGTGAGGATGGAGAGAAGATGCGCAAGACCACCCGGCCGCAGCCGCCCGAGCAGCACCCCGCCGACAGCCACGACCTGATCCGCGTGCTGGGCGCGAGCGAGAACAACCTCAAGAACGTCGCCGTCGAGTTGCCGAAGCGACGGCTGACGGTGTTCACCGGGGTTTCCGGATCGGGCAAGAGCTCACTGGTCTTCGACACGATCGCGGCCGAGTCGCAGCGGCTGATCAACGAGACGTACAGCACCTTCGTACAGGGCTTCATGCCGACGCTGGCCCGGCCCGAGGTCGACGTGCTCGACGGCCTGACCACCGCGATCATCGTCGACCAGCAGCGGATGGGCTCGGACCCGCGTTCCACGGTCGGCACCGCCACCGACGCCCACGCCATGCTGCGCATCCTCTTCAGCCGGCTCGGGAAGCCGCATATCGGCTCCCCGCAGGCGTTCTCCTTCAACGTCGCGTCTATCTCCGGAGCCGGCGCGGTGACCGTCGAGAAGGGCGGGCGGACCACGAAGGAACGCCGCGAGTTCAGCATCACCGGCGGCATGTGCGCCCGCTGCGATGGCCGCGGGCAGGTCAACGACATAGACCTCACCGCGCTGTACGACGACACCAAATCCCTCAACGAGGGCGCGCTGACGATCCCCGGTTTCTCCATGGACGGCTGGTACGGCCGCATCCTGCGCGGCTGCGGCTTCTTCGACCCCGACAAGCCGATCAAGAAGTACACCAAGCGGCAGATGAACGACCTGCTCTACAAGGAGCCGGTCAAGCTCAAGATCGAGGGCATCAACCTGACCTACTCGGGACTGATCCCCACGATCCAGAAGTCGTTCCTGTCCAAGGACCGCGAGGCGATGCAGCCCCATATCCGCGCGTTCGTCGACCGGGCGGTCACCTTCGCCACCTGCCCCGAATGCGACGGGAGCAGGCTCAGCGAACTCGCGCGCTCGTCGAAGATCAAGCGGATCAACATCGCCGACGCCGGCAAGATGCAGATCAGCGACCTCGCCGACTGGGTCCGCGGGCTCAAGGAGCCGTCGGTGGCGCCGCTGCTGGAGAAGCTCCAGCACACCCTCGACTCCTTCGTCGACATCGGCCTCGGCTACCTCTCGCTCGACCGGCCGTCCGGCACGCTTTCGGGCGGCGAGGCGCAGCGCACGAAGATGATCCGGCACCTCGGTTCCTCGCTCACCGATGTCACCTACGTCTTCGACGAACCCACCATCGGGCTGCACCCGCACGACATCCAGCGGATGAACAACCTGCTCCAGCAGTTGCGCGACAAGGGCAACACGGTGCTCGTCGTCGAGCACAAGCCGGAGACCATCGCCATCGCCGACCACGTCGTCGACCTCGGGCCCGGCGCGGGTACCGCGGGCGGGACGATCTGTTTCGAGGGCACCGTCGAAGGCCTGCGCGCCAGCGACACCATCACCGGCAGGCACCTCGACGACCGGGCGTCGCTCAAGGACAGCGTCCGCAAGCCCACCGGCAAACTGGAGATTCGCGGCGCGGACCGCCACAACCTCCGGAACGTGGACGTCGACGTCCCGCTCGGCGTCCTCTGCGTGGTCACCGGTGTCGCGGGTTCCGGCAAGAGTTCGCTGATCCACGGCTCGATCCCCGCCGCCGAGGGCGTGGTCTCAGTCGATCAGACCCCCATCCGCGGCTCGCGGCGGAGCAATCCGGCCACCTACACCGGTCTGCTCGAACCGATCCGCAAGGCCTTCGCCAAGGCCAACGGCGTGAAGCCCGCGCTGTTCAGCGCCAACTCCGAGGGTGCCTGCCCGAACTGCAACGGCGCGGGCGTCATCTACACCGACCTCGGCATCATGGCGGGCACCGCGACCACCTGCGAGGAATGCGACGGCAAGCGGTTCCAGGCGTCGGTGCTGGAGTACACCTTCGGCGGCAAGAACATCAGCGAAGCGCTCGAAATGCCGGTCTCCGAGGCCGTGAAGTTCTTCGGTGAGGGCGACGGGCGCATCCCGGCCGCGCACGCCATCCTCAGCAGGCTCGACGACGTCGGGCTCGGCTACCTCAGCCTCGGCCAGCCGCTCACCACGCTTTCCGGCGGCGAACGCCAGCGGCTGAAGCTCGCGACGCACATGGGCGACAAGGGCGGCGTCTACGTCCTCGACGAGCCGACCACCGGTCTGCACCTGGCCGACGTCGAGAACCTGCTCGGCCTGCTGGACCGGCTCGTCGACGCGGGCAAGTCCGTGATCGTGATCGAGCACCACCAGGCGGTCATGGCGCACGCCGACTGGATCATCGACCTCGGCCCGGGCGCCGGCCACGACGGCGGCAAGATCGTCTTCGAGGGCACGCCGTCCGACCTCGTCGCGAGCTCTTCGACGCTCACCGGCGAGCACCTGGCGGCCTACGTCGGCAAGTGACCCTCCCCCTTCCGCATTTAGTCCTCTAAATGCGGAAGGGCGCGGGTTCGCACGCGTTGCGAAAGCCACTTTCGGGACATCTGGTGTCCCGAAAGTGGCTTTCGCGACAGCCGAAGCCGGCGCCGAGGTGAGGGGCGGGCTCCACGGGGCGGCGACAGGGCACGTTGCGAAAGCCACTTTCGCAACCTTCAACGTTGCGAAAGTGGCTTTCGCAACCCCTCACTCGGCCCCACCCGACCCGCATTTAAGTCTTCTGAATGCGGGTCGCTTACTCGCTCGCCCTTCGCGGTGCGGCCTCGGGGCCGCACCCAACCACATTTAGAGGACTAAAATGCGGGGAGGTCACTCGGCGTCGAGGCCTTCGCGGTCCGCCCACTCGAGCAGGGTGTCGAGCGAGTATGCCGTGTCGTCGATGCCCGCGTGCAGGTCGCCCAGTTCGGCGAAGCGCGCGGGCACGGTGGCGATGGTGAACTCACGCGGTTCGACGTCGTCGATCTCGTCCCACCGGATCGGGGTCGAGACGACGGCTTCGGGCACGCCGCGAACCGAGTACGCGCTCGCGATGGTGTGGTCGCGCGCGTTCTGGTTGTAGTCCACGAACAGCTTCGTCGGGTCGCGGTCCTTGCGCCACCAGGTGGTGGTGACCTCGTCGGGCATCCGGCGCTCGACCTCGTGCGCGAAAGCGAGCGCCGCCCGGCGGACCTCCTGGAAACCCCAGCGTGGCTCGATCCGGACATAGACGTGCAGGCCGTGCCCGCCGGAGGTCTTCGGCCAGCCGGTGATCCCGAGTTCGTCCAGGATCTCGCGGACGGTGTGGGCGACCTTCCGCACGGTGGAGAAGGGGCAGTCGGGCATCGGGTCGAGGTCGATCCGCCATTCGTCGGGGCGTTCGGTGTCGGCGCGGCGGGAGTTCCATGGGTGGAACTCGACGGTCGACATCTGCACCGCCCAGATCACGTCCGCGGGATGGGTGACGCACAGTTCGTAGGCGTGCCTGCCGGACGGGAAATCGACGCGGACGGTCTGCAACCAGTCGGGAGCACCGTTCGGCACCCGTTTCTGATGGACCTTCTCCCCCGAAACACCGGAGGGGAACCGGTGCAGCATGCACGGCCGTTCCCGCAGCGCCCGCACGATCCCGTCGCCGACGGCGAGGTAGTACCGGACGAGGTCGAGCTTGGTCTCGCCTCGTGCCGGGAAGTACACGCGATCCGGGTTCGAGACGCGCACCGTCCGGTCGCCGACCTCGATCTCCACCGCCGAGCTTTTCGCCATACAAGGAAACTAACCCGAACGTCACCGGTCCGCCGCTCTGTCAGGATGAACGACATGGCACCACGGACCCGCGCGGAGGCACTGTCCCGCGAGCGCATCGTCGAGGCCGCCGTCGGGCTCCTCGACACGGCGGGCGAGCGCGGGCTGACCTTCAAGACGCTGACCGAACGCCTCGCCACCGGTCCCGGCGCGATCTACTGGCATGTGCCGAACAAGGGCGCGCTGCTCGACGCCGCGACCGCGTCCGTCATCGCCGGCGCGCTGGCCGTCGAAGCCACGGGCTCACCCCTGCGTGAGATCCGCGCCCTCGCGCTCGGCCTGTTCGACGCGGTCGACCGGCACCCCTGGCTGCCCCCGCAACTCGCCGCGCAACTCTCCCGCAGCCCTTGGGGTTCGGTGACGCCGCGGATCTTCGAAAGCATCGGGCAGCGGGTCAGCGCGCTCGACGTCCCCGAAACCACCTGGTTCACGGCGACCTCGGCACTGGTGCACTACATCTTCGGCGCCGCCGGCCAGAACGCCGCGAACTCCCGGGTGGCCGGGGTGGACCGCGCCGAATTCCTCCACGCCGCGGCGGACGCCTGGGAAGGACTCGATCCGGCCGAATTCCCCTTCCTCCGGTCCATCGCCGGCGACGCGCGCGATCACGACGACCGGGAGCAGTTCCTCACCGGGCTCGATCTGATCCTCGCCGGGATGACCGGCGCCGGTGGATCGCGGCGACCATGACGGCGAACACCGCTGAAAGGAAGGTCACGTCCACCGCCGGGACCCAGCGCACCTCGCCGCCTTTGAGGACGTACGCGCCGACAGGTCGCGCCGCGAGGATGAAACCGCCACCCTCGCCTTCCTTGTCCTGTTCGGCGCCGTGCCCACCGCCTCCACCGCCGATCACGCTCGCGGCCGGGATGACCACGACGCCATCCTTCTCGACGGGCTCGCCGTAGACGCGCCGGACGGTGAGGTTGTCGCGCATGACCCCGACGACCTTTTCGAGTCCCATCAGCCTCCCGCCCTGTCCAGTTCCAGCGCGATCGCACCTCGCAGGAGGTCCCGCGCCCTGTCCAGACCCATCGAACCAGAAAGCCACCGCTCGCTGAGTCCTTCGACGAGCCCGGTGAGCCGTTCCGCAGCGTCCTCGGCCTTGACTCCGGCACCGCCGACACGCCGGATCACCCCGGCGACTTCGTCCACCCAGATCCGTGTCGACTCCGCCAGCGGCTCACGCAGCTCCGGGGTGAAGACGGCGCTGGCCCGCAATTCGCCCCAGGCCGTGCTGTTCTCCCGCACCGACTGGGTGTCCTGAAGTTCCCCGAACAGCAGGAGTTCCAGTTCGGCGCGGGGATCCGCCGCCTTGGCCGCGGCCTCTTCGGTGTACGCCGCGGCGCGATCGCTGACGAATTCCAGCGTCTTCCGCAGGAGCCCGGCGCGGTTCGTGAAGTGGTAGTAGATCAGCGAGGTCGAGATCCCTGCCTCCGCCGCGATCTTCTCCACCCGCAGGCCCCGCACACCGCTGCGCGCGATCACTCGCACGGCCGCTTCCAAGATCTTCTGCTGACGTTCGAACACGGGGCTTCACCCTAGTCATCTGGTCCTGACTGAATTTTCAGTCAGATGCTATCGTGTCAATACCGGTCCGACCAAGGAGTGCAGAAAGTGTTCGATTCGTCCCTTCCCCGTCGCACGGTCCTGCGCGCGGTGACCGCGGTCGGCGCCGTCGCCGTCGGGAGCGCGGTGGCGGGTCGCAGGCTGGGCGCCGAATGGGAAAGTCACGCACGCACCTACCTGTCCTGGCCCGCGTCGAAGTCCATCTGGGCGGAGGATCTCCCCGTCGTCCGTGAGGAGATCGCGGGTCTGGCCAAGGCGATCGCCGACTTCGAACCGGTGGTGCTCCTCGCCAGGCCCGAGCACGCCGACGCCGCTCAGCGAGCCTGCGGCGACACCGTCGAGGTCGCCCCGATCCCGGTCGACGACCTGTGGGCGCGCGACACCGTCCCGGTTTTCGTGGAGGAGGCGGGCAAGGTCGCGGGCGTCGACTTCAACTTCAACGGCTGGGGCGGCAAACAGAAGCCACACGACAAGGACAACGCCGTGGCGAAGTCCGTGCTGGGCGAGTACGGCCTGGCCCGCACCGAAACCTGGATCACCGCCGAGGGCGGCTCGTTCGAGACCGACGGCGCGGGCACCCTGATGGTCACCGAAAGCTCACTCGTCAACGACAACCGCAACAAGGGCAAGAGCCGCCAGGAGATCGAAGACGAACTGAAGAAGGTGCTCGGCGTCCGGAAGGTCATCTGGTTCGCGGGCGTTCGCGGCGAGGACATCACCGACGCCCACGTCGACTGCCTGGCCCGGTTCACCGCGCCCGGCGTCGTACTCCTGGACAAAGCCGCGCCCGGAACGCCGCCCGATTCCTGGTCTCGTGCGACTGATCAGGCGAGGTCGGTGCTCGCGAGCACCACCGACGCCGACGGCAGGCCCTTCGAGGTCATCGAGCTCGTCCAGCCGGATCCGGACAAGGTCGAAGGCTACGGCGAGGACAGCGTGATCTCGTACGCCAACTTCTACGTCGCGAACAAGTCGGTCTTCGTGCCGGAATTCGGTGACATCGAGGCGGACGAGCGCGCCCAGCGGATCTTGCGCGAGCAATTCCCCGGCCGCGAGATCGTGCCGGTGAAGATCCCGGCCATCGCCGCGGGAGGCGGCGGGATCCACTGCTCGACACACGACCAGCCGGGTCAGCCTTCCTGAGGCAGCACCGACATCACTTCGGACACCGGGCGCAGATGCTCCTCCAGCAACCGTGACGCCTCTTTCGCGTCGTGGTCGTTCAGGGCGGCGACCAACGCCCGGTGTTCCGCGTTGATCACGGTCAGCCGTTGCGGGCGCGCCTCCAGCGCGCGGACCGTGACCCGCTGCTGCCGCGAACGGAGCGTGTCGTACAGCTCGGTCAGGACGGTGTTGCCCGCGGCGTTCACGATGGCGCGGTGGAACCGGCGGTCGAAACCCGACACGGCGAACCAGTCGTGTTCGGCGCCGGAGCTTGCCATGGCTTCGATGAGTTCCGGCAGTTCGGCGGGAGCGCCCGCCCGGTTCGCGCAGAGCATGGCGATGGCGTGGCCTTCGATCAGCCGCCTGCTCTGGTAGACCTCTTCCAGCTCCCTGGCGGTGACCGTGCGCACCTGGGCGCCCTTGCGGGGCAGGAGGCTGATGAACCGCTCGGCGGCCAGGCGGTGGAACGCCTCGCGCACCGGGGTCCTGGAGACGCCGACGACGCCGGAAACCCACATCTCGTCGAGGAACCGGCCGCCTTCCAGCTCGCCCGAGATGATTCCGTCGCGCAGCCACGTGTAGACCCGCTCGCGCGCCGGGCCGCCCCCTTCGGCGGTCACAGTCATCTCGTTCCCCCTCTATTTCGTCACTTTCCGCGACAGAGCCTACACCTGGACCAGCCAAGTATCCATCATGTATACAAGAGTTCCACTGATTGGAAGGGGTCCCATGGTGCACGTCGCGGTGGCGCAATTCGCGCCCGGCAACGACAAAGAGGCCAACCTCGCCCGAGTCGCCTCCCTGGTCGGCGAAGCGGCCGACCGCGGCGCGCGGGTGGTCGCGCTGCCCGAGTACTCGTTGTTCACCGTACCGACGATGAGCCGGGAATTCGTGACCTCGGCCGAAGAACTCGACGGGCCGTTCGTCACCGAACTGCGCGGCCTCGCGAAGGACAGGCAGATCACCGTCGTCGCGGGCATCAACGAAGCCCTCCCCGGCGGCGAGCGGATCTCGAACACGCTGGTCGCGGCCGGCCCCGACGGGGCGATCACCGCGCTCTACCGCAAGCTGCACCTGTACGACGCCTTCGGTTTCCGCGAATCGGAACTGGTCCGGCCCGGCGACATCGAGGCCCCGGAGACGTTCGAAGTCGACGGGATCACCTTCGGTCTCCAGACCTGCTACGACCTGAGGTTCCCGGAGGTCACCCGTCGCCTGGTCGACGCGGGCGCCGACGCGGTACTGCTGCCCGCGGAGTGGATGCCCGGTCCGCTCAAAGAGGACCACTGGACCACCCTGATCCGGGCCAGGGCGATCGAGAACACGATCTACCTCGTCGCGGCCGGGCAGGCCGCCCCGACGGGTTCGGGGCACAGCATGATCGTCGACCCGATGGGCGTCGTCGTCGCTTCGCTCGGCGAGCGCACGGGAACCGCGACCGGCGAGGTCTCCGCCGAGCGGATCTCCGAGGTACGCGCCAAGAACCCGGCGCTGGAACTGCGCCGGTTCACCGTCACCCCGAAGTCCTGAGTATCTTCTGAACCGGAAGTCCGTTCGTGAAGACACGCCCTCGGGCGTGGTGACGCGGCTTCCGTTCGCCTGGGTGCCGGGTGGCCGCCCGGCACCCAGGCTCGGTTCACGGCACCAGCAGTCCCCAGTGGACGGCCCACGGGATAAACAGCACGGTTCCGGCCAGCAGCAGGCCGACCCGGACTCCCCCACGTTCCTTCTTCCGCCACCACGAAACCGCGGTCACCGCCCCGGCGACGACGACCCCGACCGCGATCAGCTGCAACGCGAGCCATGGCAGCGTCCGTCCGAAAAGGACCGGACCAGGCCCCATCGCCGCCCCCGTCGTCAGCACGACGTAGTAAACGAGAAATCCCACCGTCCCGAGCAGGCCTGCCGAAGCGAGCCAGCGTGCGGGCCCGGCGAGCGGAACCTCCTTACGACGGCGGAACAACGCTGTCACCGGGTAGGCCGCGAACGCCAGCAGAGCCAGC
Source organism: Amycolatopsis sp. cmx-4-54 (assembly GCF_046548895.1). NCBI lineage: Bacteria > Bacillati > Actinomycetota > Actinomycetes > Pseudonocardiales > Pseudonocardiaceae > Amycolatopsis > Amycolatopsis sp. cmx-4-54. Next base: position 56,430 of record NZ_JAEBEJ010000001.1, on the reverse strand, counting down.
GCCCAGACCACGATCTGCACCCACGGCACCTCGTACCAGGCGAGCGGTGCCAGCGCGGCACTTTGGCTCGCCTGGACCGGAGGCGGGTCGGCGGACGGCCCGTCCTTCGTTCCGTTCACCCAGTTCGCGACGAGGTCGAGATAGCCGGGAGCGAAGCCGTCGAGTTTGTCGAAACCATCGGTGGTCCGCCGGAGCCCGTGCTGGACCTGCGGGAACACCTTCAGCGTGTACTGCCGGTTCCCGGCCCGGTCCAGCGTCTCCTGGAAGATCCGCACGGCTTCGCCGGGCGGGGTGAGCCGATCCAGCTCACCCCATAGGCCGAGCACCGGCTGCCGCACCTTCTCCAGCACCGGAACCGGATCGTATCCGGCCTCGGGGAACACACCCGCGCCCGCGAGGGTGCGCATATTCGTCGACGACACCATGTCCACCATCGAACCGGTGACCCCGCCGCGGCGGAGATAGGTCTCGAAGGCCCACGACTGCTGGCGATCGGGCGAAACACCGTTGGCACCGACGGTGACCACGAAGGCGACGTCCTTCGACTTCGACGCCGCCAACGGCGCGACCCAGCCTCCTTCGCTCAGGCCCCACACGCCGACGCGGGCCGGGTCCACCCCCGGACGCGAACGCAGCGCCCGGACCGCGGCGAGAGCGTCGTCGGCCAGGACCGAGTAGTCCCGTTCGAACAGCGAATAACCCTCGGTCCGCTTGTCGTAGATCAGTGTCGCGATCCCCGCCTTCGCGAAGGATTCCGCCTCGGCGCGGTAGTCGTCCCGGTCGTGTTCGCCGGATCCGTGCACCATGACGATGCCCGGCGCTGGACCACCGCCCTCCGGCGCGACCACCGTTCCCCGCAAGGTGACCCCGTGGCTGGTGAACGAGACCTCGCTGTCCGGAGCCGAGGCGGGCAGCGGTGACGAGATCGCCACGAGGGTCGCGAGCAACGCGCCGATCATCGCCTGCTCACCCGGACGACCTCCAGCGACGGCGACGCGAGGATGTCCTTCTCGCAGTACCGTTCGGTGACCCACTGCTTGCGCGAGTACAACTCCGTCTGGTCGCTGTGGTGCGCGGACTTCGGGTTCGCGGACTGCGAGTAGGTCACCAGCGTCGTCGTGTCCGGGCACCCCGTGCCGTTGAACGCCACGACGTGCAGGTACGTCCCGCCGTGCGTGATCTCGGTGTAGCCGCGAGCCGGATCCCACGGCCCGCCCAGCGAGTCGTAGACACCGCGGCCGGCGGTTCCGCCACCCAGCGGGATCTTCCGGCCGTCACGGACGACGTAGTGGTTGTCGCCGTACGGCGTGTCGAGCGGGATCTTCGCCGCCTGCAACTCCGCGACAGCGCCGGCGAGCGCCTCGCGGATCGCGGCGTTACCCGTGTCGAGGGTGTTCGGCGTGTTGACCGGATCCTTGACGTCGAACGGGACCTTCCAGATCGACGGACCCACCCGATCCACCGCCGACCAGAACCGGTCGAACAGCAGAGCGCCCCGGCTGTCCGCGTCCGAACGGCCGTCCCAGCCCGCCAGCACGGCGCACGCGGCGTCCATGCCCGGCATCGTGCGGCACATCGCGACGACGTCGGCCCGGACGAGTTCGGCGGCGTGGTCCCGGTGCGAGAACATCAGGTCCCGCATCGCTTGCCCGGTGAAGCCGCCCTTCTCCAGCTGATCGGCGATCTCGACGAAACCGCCCCTTGTCCGCATGTTCTGTTCGTAGCGGACCGGGCCCACGATCCGGGGAAAACCGGTCTTCGGCACCGCGGGATTGGGCAGCCAGTAGCTGTCGTTCGAGTTCGCCACGTAATCGGACCGGCTCAGACTCGGCAGGCTGGACGGACCGAAGACGCCCGGGCGCAGCGCGTCGCGATCCCGGCCCCACGCGCAGGCCGTCTTGGCACCGTCGAGCACCGCGACCCCGTCAGCCTCGAACATTTCCTTGCCCAGCGGCGTGTTGCAGCGCGCCGCCTTCTCATCGGTGACGTGCGGGACGCCGTGGATCTGGCTGAACTCGACCCGCCCGCGATCGTCGGTGGCGAGGATGTTCATCCACGGCAGCCCTTGGGTCTCGCGGACCGCGTCGATCATCTCCCCCGCCGTCCGGCCGCGGGCGATCGCGAACATCGAGTTCGTCATCCCGACGTTCGTGGCGTTCGCGTCCGCGATGGCGAACGCGGTCGACGCCGTCCACGGCAGTTCCCGCTGCCCGAGCCGCGTCGTCACCGGGCCGTACCGGGTCGTCCACTGTGGACGTATGACTCGTTCCGAAGAGCCGTCGGCCTTGCGCGACAGGACACTCACGTCGTGGCGGCGCATCCGCTCGGGCTTCCCGTCCACCAGGTACGTCGTCGGTGAGCCGGGCACGAGCTTCAACTCGAACAGCGTGTACGTACGCGTCTGGTCGGTCGCGGTTCCACTCCAGGCGGCGGTTTCGTTGTGCCCCAGCCACATGAGCGGAATACCGGGGATACCGGCGCCACTGACGTTCAGCTTGCCGGGCAGCGTCAGCTGCGACTGCCACAGCCTGGTCCCGCTCAGCTGCCAGGGCAGGTGCGGGTTGGCCAGCAAGACACCGCGTCCGTTCGCCGACGCGGCCGATCCGACCGCGATCGCGTTGCTGCCGATCCCGGTTTCCCCGAGCATCTGTTCGGCACCGCCACCCGCGGGCGGGGCACCCGGCAGCGACGCGGTGATCGAGTCCGCGACGCCGCCCTGACCGAAGATCATGCCGACCGCGTGGCTGTGGCGGTAGACGTCGAGTTCGGTGATCGGCTTCAGCCAGCCGGCGCCCCGGCAGGCCGGGTCGGTGTTCTCGCCGCTGCGGAGGTACTTGTTGACCCCCTCGACGTAGCCGCGGACCAGTTCGCGGACCTCCCGGTACGGCCCGCGCGGCGCGGGCGCCGAAAGGAGCCGCTCGATCACGCCGCTTTCGTTCAGACCTTGGAAGTACAGGTCGCTCGCGAGGTTCGTGCTCGCTTGGCTGACCCCGCTCGTGGGCGGCGCGTCCGGCCCGAGCCGGCGGGAACGCTCGGCCCGCGTCGTGACCGCGACGTCCGCGATCGCGCAGATGTTGTCCTTGGCCGCGGCGAACCCCTGCCCGAAGCCCAGGTTCACCCAGTCGTTCGCGACGATATGCGGGATGCCGTATTCGGTGTAACGGATGGTGGCGTCCGGCCGGGATGCCCCGTCCGGCGGTTGCGCGGCCGCAGCGGTCCCCGCCGCGAGCAGGCTCGCCGCGGCGCAGACGGCCGCGATTCTCTTCCAGAGCAGCACGCTGCTCCCCCTTGTCTGTGGAGTCGTTCGTGAAGACACGCCGTCCGGCGTGGTGACGCGATGCCGGTGGTCGAGTGGCCGCTCTCCCACCGGTTATTCAGTTCCCTTCCCCCACCTCCCCGTCGGCGTCCGGGAACGCCGTCCAGCGCACGAGTACCTTCCGCGCGTCCGGGCCGGGCTCCGGCCGCCAATAGCGGCGCAGCAAGTCCAGGTACTCGTCGAAGAACTCCTTGAGCTCTTCGAGGTTCAGGTGGACCGAGCCACGGGAGAACACCAGCGCGTCTCCCCATTCGCCCAGCTCACCGCGCCGCTCGAGGAAACGCGCCAGCTGTTCGAGGTCCTCGGTGAACGCGGCGCGCTGCGCCTCGTCGAACACCGCGCGCATCTCGTCGTTCTGCTCGCTGTGCCGGGGCCAGCGGATGTCGCGTGGCCGGGCACGCCACCAGCGCTCCTTGCCGTGCGCGAGTTCCGGCGCCTCGTCGACGAAGTCGTACTTCGCCAGTTCCCGCAGGTGGTAACTGGTCGCACCCGAGCTCTCCCCCAGCTCCTTGGCCAGCTTCGTCGCCGTCGCGGGTCCGCGGCCCAGCGCCTCCATGATCCGGCGGCGCAGCGGGTGCATCACCGCCTTCAGCACGGCGGCGTCGGCGATCTCTTCGGGTGGCGGCGGACCGGTCATGACCCCAAGGTAGACGTGCAAAGAAGATTGTGCAAAGGTCTCTTTGCACGCGGTTCAGACCACCGCCGCGGAGCGAGCGAGGATTCTGCTGACGTTTCGGTGAACTCAGCGTGAAATTGACAACTTCACTACGAAGGTCTTGTGCCGGGCGGACGAAAACTCGACAGGTTCGCGGGTTTTTCGTTGCGTCGTCCCCGAAATTCGGTTGTATCGGATAGTTTTGCCCGGAGTCGACCTTGCGGGAGAAAATATGCCGAAGCACCGCCCTCGACAGACGGACAGGTTGTCCGCCCGGCACCGGACGGCCTTCGCGCTCGCCGGTGGCGCACTGGCCGTCCTGCCCGCGGTCACCGCGTCGGCGGGCCCGGACGCCGCGCCGAAACCGGCCGTACCGCAGAACCAGGCCGCGGCCTGGCAACCGCCGGCGGGCACCGTCCCGGAGATCGCCGTCGACGGCAGTCTTCCCCAGCCACCCACGCCGGATCCGCTGATCGTCCCCGGCCACAGCGGGAACGTCGGTGGCGCGTTCGCACCGTCGGGCGCGCTCGGCATCCCCGCCAGCATGATGAAGGCATACCAGAACGCGGCCGACATCCTCGCGAAGGAACTGCCGGGCTGCCACATCGACTGGGCGCTGATCGCCAGCATCGGCCGCATCGAGTCCAATCACGCGCGCGGCGGCTACGTCGACGCCAAGGGCAACACCCTCGAACCGATCCTCGGCCCGCAGCTCAACGGCGCCGGGCCGTTCGCCGCGATCTCCGACACCGACGGCGGCAAGTACGACGGCGACACGGTGTGGGACCGCGCCGTCGGCCCGACGCAGTTCATCCCGTCGACCTGGAAGGGCTACGCCTCCGACGGCAACGGCGACGGCGAGTCGAACCCGAACAACATCTACGACGCGACGCTGGCCTCGGGCCGGTACCTCTGCTCCGGCGGTGTCGACCTGACGTCGGAGCAGACCCAGCGCGTGGCCGTGTACCGCTACAACCACTCACTGTCCTATGTGGACACAGTGATCCGGTGGGCGGTCGCCTACCGCGGCGGCGTCGCGACCACACCGGACAGCCAGGTGCCCGTCGGCGCGTCCGACTCCCCGGACGTCGCCGCCGGCACGCCCGGCGGCCAGGTCCCGGTGCCGACCCTGCCCGGCACTCCCCCGCCCGGCACGACCACGCCGCCGCCGACCTCGCCGCCCGGCACATCGCTCCCGCCGAGCAGCACCACACCGCCGACCAGCACCCCGCCTTCGTCGACACCTCCCTCGTCGACGCCGCCGTCGAGCACGCCTCCGTCCTCGACGACGCCCCCTCCGTCCAGCACGTCTTCCGCGCCGCCGGCCTCGACGCCGGCCGGGGACACCGGCGAAACGACCCCGACCAGCACCACCACTTCGCCGACCCCGTAACCGATCGCTTCCCCAAACGCCGGTCCGTGAAGGCCTCCTTGAGGGACTCTGGGTCCCTCAAGGAGGCCTTCACGGACCGCACCTGCAGCAGGAGTCCAGCGGCTGCGCATGAAGGCCCCTTGCCCAGGTACATGAGGGACCCCTTCCTGCACCTAGGCGCAAGGAAGGGGTCCTTCATGTACCGAAGAGGCGGCGGTGGCGTGTTGCGAAAGCCGACGGGGCCACGAACTGAGCGCCCGGAATGTCCCGAAGACGTGCCGCGTTACCGCTTCTCGTAGCCACCAACCGAGAGAAGCGAGACACGGATGTCGTCTTTCGTCATGACCGCCGAAGAACGAGAAGCCTTCCTGAGCGAGGTCCACATCGGGGTCTTGGCCGTGGAGCGGGAAGGCCGGGCCCCGCTGGCCGTGCCGGTCTGGTACGACTACGAGCCCGGCGGCGAGCTCCTGATCTGGATGGACGGCGGTTCGGTCAAGGACAAGGCGATCAAGAAGGCGGGCAGGCTCAGCCTGGTCGCGCAGACAGAGACCTTTCCCTACAAGTACGTGACGGCCGAGGGTCCGGTCATCGCCAACGACACGCCGCCGACCAGGGAGCAGGCGCTGAAGATCGCGCACCGCTACCTGCCCGGTGACGAGGGCACGAAGTACGTCGACGGCGCGCTCAGCGACAACTCCGTGCTGGTCCGCGTCCGGCCGGAGAAGTGGCTGAGCAACGACCAGGGCAAGGCCTGACCGCATGACGGTGTCCCGGCGGGCGGACCCGCCGGGACACCGTCATCAGCCCGCGATCGGTTCGAACTCGACGACGCTGTCGAGTGCCTTGCCCATCGCGGCGTTCCCTTCGCGTTCGATCATGATCTCCACCAGCACCGGCCGCGACGTCCGCTCGGCCTCCTTGCGCGCCCACTCCAGCGACGTCCGGATCTCGCCCGGCTCGGTGACGCGGGTGCCGGAGCAGCCGTAGGCCTCCATGACCTTCACGTTGTCCGTGCCGATCTTGTCGTAGTGGATGTCGACCTCGAAGTTCATCTCGTAGCCGGTCTCGGCCTGCCGGATGAGCCCGAGGTACTCGTTGTTCAGCATGATCAGCACGAATCCGACGTCGTACTGCGCGGCGACCGCCAACTCCTCCACCAGGAACTGGAACGAGTAGTCCCCGACGACGCCGACGACCTCGGCCTCCGGTTTCGCCTTCTTGACCCCGATCGCCGCCGGGATCTCCCAGCCGAGCGGGCCCGCCTGACCGCACACCTGGTAATGCCGTGGCTTGTGCGCGCGCTGGAACTGCCCGGACCAGATCTGGTAGAGCCCGATAGCGGTGACGAAGTAGGCGTCCTCGCCGTAGAACTCGTTGATCTCCTTGAACACCCGGGGAGCCTTGATCGGCGTGTCCTCGAAGTCCTCGCGGCGCGGCAGGCTCTCCTTGAGTTCGCCGATCCGCCGCGGCCACGCGCGATCCCGCGCCGGGGAACGTTTCGACGCCGCCTCGATCAGCGCGTCTAAGAAGGTGCCCGTGTCCGACACGATGCCGAGGTCCGGCCCGAACACCTTGCCCAGTTGCGTCGGCTCGATGTCGACGTGGATGAACCTCCGGTTCCCCCGGTAGACGTCGAGGTCACCGGTGTGCCGGTCGCCGAACCGCGCGCCCAGCGCCAGCACCAGATCCGCTTCGAGAAAGGCCGCGTTCGCCCACCGCTGCGAGGTCTGGACACCCGCCATGCCGGCGAACAGTTCGTGGTCCTCGGGGAAGGTCCCCTTGCCCATCAACGTCACGCCGACCGGGACACCGAGCAGTTCGGCCGCGGTCCGCAGCCGGTCGCTCGCGTCGCCGAGCACCACGCCGCCACCGGCGAGGATCAGCGGCCGTTCGGCGGCGAGCAGCAGATCCAGCGCTCGCTCGACCCTGGCCGGTGACGGCGTCGCCCTGGTGACCGGCAGCGGCGAGTCGATACTGGAATCCCACTCGATCTCCTGCCGCTGGACGTCGATCGGCAGGTCGATCAGCACCGGGCCCGGACGGCCGGACCGCGCGATCCGGAACGCCTCCCGGAACACCCACGGCAGCTGGGCCGCCTCCTTGACCTGCACGGCCCATTTCGTCACCGGCTTGGCGATCTCGACGATGTCGACGGCCTGGAACGCCTCGGTGTGCAGCTTCCGCGAGTCGGCCTGCCCGGTGATGCACAGGATCGGGATCGAGTCGGCCTGCGCGGTGTAGAGGCCGGTGATCATGTTCGTCCCGGCGGGCCCGGAGGTGCCGATCGCGACGCCGACGTTGCCGGTGGTCCTCGCCCAGCCGTCGGCCATATGGGTCGCGCCCTCTTCGTGGCGCACGATCAGATGCTCGATGCCGCTGTCCTGCATCGCGTGGTACAGCGGGAGGATCGCGGCGCCGGGGCAGCCGAACGCGGTGTCGACGCCCTCACTGACCAGGACGTCGACGACGGCCTGCATGGCGGGGATTCTTGGCATGCGTCACTCCTTGTTTTCCGCGCCGGACAGCGTTTCGACGACCTTCAGCAGCGCGGAGTGATCGAGCGAGCCGTGGCCCATCGCCCGTCCGGCGGCGACGAGCTGGGCGACCAGCCCGGTGAGCGGCAACGCGACCTCGGCCTGCCTGGCGGCGGCGAGCGCGATGCCCATGTCCTTGTGGTGCAGGTCGATCCGGAACCCCGGCGCGAATTCCCGCGCCACCATGGACTTCCGCTTGAGTTCGAGGATCCGGCTGCCCGCCAGGCCGCCCGCGAGGACGTCCAGCCCGACACCGGCGTCCACGCCGGAGGCTTCGAGCAGCACGATGGCCTCGGCGATCAGCGCGTAGGTTCCGCCGACCACCAGCTGGTTCGCGGCCTTGACGACCTGGCCGGCGCCGTGCGGTCCGACGTGGACGATCGTCTTGCCGACCGCTTCCAGGATCGGGAGCGCCGCGGCGAAGTCTTCGCCGTCACCACCGGCCATAATGGACAGTGCAGCCTGCTCGGCCCCGGCCTGGCCACCGGAAACGGGCGCGTCCAGCACCCGGATCTCGCGTTCGGCCGCCCGCTCGGCCACCTCGATGGAGGTCTCCGGCCGGATGGTGCTCATGTCGATCAGCAGGGTGCCCGGTTTGGCCGACTCCAGCACCCCACCCGCCGCGAGCACGACGGCCTCGACCTGCGGGTGGTTCGGCAGCATGGTGATGACGACCTCCGCGCCCGCCACGGCGTCCGTCACCCCGTTCGCGGCCCGGCCGCCCGCGGCTTCCAGCCTCGCCAGCGCGTCGGCGTTCGTGTCGAATCCGCTCACCTCGTGGCCGGCGGCGACGAGATGTCCCGCCATCGGCCCGCCCATGATGCCCAGGCCGATGAATCCCAGCATGGTCATGCCAGTCCCCTTCGTTCGAAAGGCAGCCACGACAGCGAATCCGCGCTCGGTCCGTCGGGTTTGTACTCCACGCCGACCTGCCCGCGGTAGCCCGCCGTCTGCAGCTTTTCCAGGTATCCCTCGATGTCCAGCGTTCCGGTCCCCGGCTGGTGCCGCCCTGGGGCATCGGCGATCTGCACATGGCCGATCCGTCCGGTGTGGACGGTCGTGACCGTGTCGAGGTCGTCACCGTTGACCGCCAGGTGGTACAGGTCGGCCAGCAGCTTCACGTTGTCCCGCCCGAGTTCGTCGAGCACCTTCAGTACGTCGTCCGCGGTCTTGAGCGGGTATTTCTCCGCCCCCGACAACGGCTCCAGGACGATCTCCGCGCCGATCCGTGCGGCCGCGTCCGACGCGAGCGCGAGATTCGAGAGGCCGAGCTTGTCCTGCCCGGCCGGATCCGCACCGTCGATCCGGTTGCCGTACAGCGCGTTGAACCGACGGCAGCCGAGCCGCTCGCCAAGGTCGATCGCCGAGGCGATGGCGCGGGCGAACTCGTCCTCACGACCGGGCCACGTGACCAGGCCGCGATCACCGCCCGCCATGTCACCGGGGAAGAAGTTCAGCCCGGTCACCGTGACGCCCGCCCGCTCGACCGACGCCACGAAGGCGTCGACCTCGGCGCTGTCCGGCACCGGAGTCTCGAAGGGCCACCAGTACTCCACCGCGGTGAAGCCCGCCTCGCGCGCCGCCTCCGCACGGTCGAGCAGCGGCAACTCGGTGAAGACGAGCGACAGGTTCAGCACGTAGGGCAGCGCGTGACGCGAACCGGCAAGATCAGCCATCGAAACCTCTGCAATTTCGCTCTGCGGAAACTTTCTTTCGTATATCGAGAATAGCCCGCTGACCTGTGCTCGGTCAACGGGCGGCGGACCGCCAAACCCGGGGAATTGTCGGACCCCTTCGTTAGCGTCAGCCGGCATGGACAGCACGCCGTTCCAAGCCCGGATCCCGGAGGCCGATCTCGAAGACCTCCGTGATCGGCTCCGCCGTGCCCGCTGGCCCGAAGACGAGACCGTCGACGACTGGTCACAGGGCGTACCCGCCGCCTATCTGCGCGAGCTGTGCTCCTACTGGGCCGAGCACTACGACTGGCGGGCCGCCGAATCCCGGCTCAACGCGCTCCCCCAGTTCCGGACCGAAATAGACGGACTCGGCATCCACTACCTGCACGTCCGCTCCCCGCATCCCGGCGCGCTGCCGCTGATCCTCACCCATGGCTGGCCCGGTTCGGTCTTCGAGTTCCTCGAGGTACTCGGCCCGCTCACCGATCCGGTCGCCCACGGCGGTGACGCGGCGGACGCCTTTCACGTCGTCGTCCCGTCCCTGCCCGGGTACGGCTTCAGCGACAAACCCGCGCGGGCAGGCTGGTCGATCCAACGCATCGCCGAGGCGTGGATCCGCCTCATGGAAGGCCTGGGATACGAGCGCTACGGCGCCCAAGGAGGCGATTGGGGCACCAGCATCACCACGCTCATGGGCCGGACGGCGCCCGAGCGGCTGGCCGGGATCCACCTCAACCCACCACTGGCGGCGCCGGACCCGGCGACGTTCGACGACCTGACCGAATCCGAACGGAAATCGCTCGCCGATCTCGAAAGCGCCAAGGCCGACGGGTCGGGTTACGCGATCCAGCAGGCAACGAGGCCGCAAACGATCGGCTACGCGCTGGCCGACTCGCCGGTCGCACTGTGCGCGTGGATCGTCGAAAAGTTCCAGGCGTGGACCGATTGCGGTGGCCATCCGGAGAACGCGCTGAGCCGCGACGCGATGCTCGACGACATCACGCTCTACTGGCTGACAGGAACCGGCGCCTCGTCCGCCCGGCTGTACTGGGAGAGTTTCGCCGAGGTGTCGAGCTGGTTCGCCGAGTCCACTGTGGACATGATCAGCGTGCCGACCGGCTGTTCGATCTTCCCGCGCGAGATCCCGCGCCCGTCGCGCCGCTGGGCTGAGCGCCGGTTCACCGACATCCGGTACTGGAACGAACTGGACCGGGGCGGCCACTTCGGGGCCTTCGAACAGCCCGACGTGTTCACCGAGGAGGTGCGGTCGTTCTTCCGGCTCGTGCGATGACCGCTTGACCGTGACACCGTGTCAGGCTGTGCGCTGGGAGGCGTCATGTTCAGCATCGGAGATTTCGCCAAGCACGGCCGGGTGTCGGTCCGGATGCTGCGTCACTACGACGCCATCGGGCTGCTGCACCCCGCCCACGTCGACCCGTTCAGCGGCTACCGGTCCTACACCGGCGAGCAACTGGCCCGGCTCAACCGGGTGATCGCGCTCAAGGATCTCGGTTTCACCCTCACCCAGGTGCAGGAGATCCTCGACACGGAGATCGGCGCGGACGAACTGCGTGGAATGTTGCGGTTGCGCCGCGCAGAACTCGAAGCGGCCATCGAGGCCGACGAGGCTCGGCTCAAGGCCGTCGAAGCGAGGCTCCAATCGATCGAAAGCGAGGGAACCATGCCTTCCGAAGACGTCGTCGTCAAAAGCCTGCCCGCGGTGCGCGTCGCCGAGCTGACCGGGACGGCGGGAGGTTACGTGAACGACGAGATCGGGCCCGTCGTCCAAGGGCTCTACAAGGAACTTTTCGGCGCGCTCGGCCCGATCACGCCGTCCGGACCGCTCATCGCCTACTACGAAGACGACACCGACGGCGAACGAGTGCTGATCCACGCCGCCGTCCCCATCTCGGCCGAAACCGATGGCACGGAAGGATTCTCGACGGTCCGCCTCGCCGAGGTCGCGACCGCGGCGACGATCCTGCACCGAGGTTCGATGGCGACCGTGCTCTCCAGTTACCAGGCCCTGGCGAAGTGGGTCGACGCCCACGGGTACCGCGCGAGCGGCCCGGCGCGGGAGTTCTACCTCGAGTGCCCGGAAGACGGGGACAAATGGGTCACCGAGCTGCAGCAGCCGATCACCAAGGCCTGACGCTCACGCGACTCGCGAGAGCCCGAGCAAAGGTGCCGCAGCACTCACAATCACGCCTGGCCGATCCGACGTTGCGAAAGCCACTTTCGCAACGTTGAAGGTGCGAAAGTGGCTTTCGCAACCCGTTCGCCCAGGGTCACGACACCGGTGCCAACCGCGGCGCTCCATCGGAGGCACGGCAAGGTTGCGGAGGGGCTTCACCGGTCAATGCCGGGCGGTCAGAAACTCGACCACGGTGGAACGGAACTCTTCCGGAGCTTCCAGCCACGGCACGTGGCCGACCTTTTCGAACCGCACCCGCCGCACCGACGGCAGCGCTTGCTCCAAGGAGTCGACCGCCCACCGGGGCCGGTTGTCGGCCATTCCGTCCACGATCAGCGTCGGCACCCCCAACGACTCGCAGGCCGAGACGAGCTCCGACTCCGGCACGGTCCGCATCTCCTCGCTGAGCGCCGTGTTCGCCTCGTAGTTGACCGGGAACCACGGCGTCGCCATCGCTTCGGCGTGGCGCGCGCCGTCGGTCACGAAATCGGCCTTCCACTGCCATAGCGCGCGTTCGCGGCCCTCACCGTGAGGCTTCCCGCCCGCCACCCGCTCGAAGTTCCGTTGGAACTCCGCGTGCCAGTCGTGACCGAGACCGACCCCCGACACGTAAACGAGCGCGCTCACCCGTTCCGGTCGCGCGAGCGCGTAAAGGAGACCGAGATGCGCGCCCCACGAATGCCCGAGAACCGGGACACGGTCGAGGCCGTGCCACTCGCGGACGGCGTCGACGTCGGCGACCATCCGTTCGAGTGTGTACGGACCGCGCGCTTCCGAACGCCCGGCACCGCGCTGATCCCACCGGACCAACCGGAACCGCGGGCCCAGATCGAGGGTGCCGAACATGTCCCACAGACCGGGGCCGCCGTGGCAGCACAGGATCGGTTCTCCCCGGCCGGTCGCCGAGGTCCACAGCTCGCAGCCGTCGTCGGTGATCACCACGTGATTATCCGGTAGGCCTGGCCGCGGCCGTTGACTATCTTCCGCGACATGACGACGTACACGCCGCCGCAGCGGACGGCCACCCTCGCCGACGCACCCGCCATCTCGGCGCTGATGCGAGCCTCGGTGCTGGAATTGTTCCCCAGGTTCTACGACGAACGGCAGACCGCGAGCGCGGCGGACCATATCGCGCGTCTCGACCTGCGGTTGATCGAAGACGGCACCTACTTCGTGCACGAGGCGGACGGCGAGATCGTCGCCTGCGGAGGGTGGAGCAGGCGCAACAAGACCCACGCGGGCGCCGGCGACGCGTCGGACGACGACCGTCCGCTCGACCCGGCCACCGAACCCGCGCGCGTGCGTGCCATGTTCGTCCGCGGCGACTGGACACGCCGAGGGCTCGGGCGCGCGATCCTCGAGTCCTGTCGTCTCGCGGCGAAGGCCGAGGGGTTCACGTCGCTGATACTGACCGCGACCCTGCCCGGTGTCCCGTTGTACCTGTCGTTCGGCTTCACCGAAGTCGAACGGGTCATCGTCACGACACCCGACGGCGTCGAAGTAGCGGGTGCCGTCATGGCCAGGGACATCGACGGGCCGGTTAGCATCGGAACATGATCTCCGGGACCACCGCGCTTTCGTTCGTTTTGATCTGCCTGCTCGGCGCGATGGCACCGGGCCCGGATTTCCTGGTGGTGACCCGCAGCGCGATCCTCGGCGGGCGCAAGGCCGGGATCGCCGCCGGACTCGGTATCGCGCTCGGCGTCTTCGTCTGGGTGGTCGCGATCGCGCTCGGGGTCGCGGCGATCCTCACCGCGTCGGCGATCGCCTTCACCGCGGTGAAGCTGATCGGCGCCGGCTATCTGATCTTCCTCGGTGTCAAGGCGTGGCTGGCGGTCCGCCGCGGTGACTACAGCGAGCTCAAGGACAGGGTGGCGCCCGTCGTCGCGCCCAAGGAGGCGTTCCGGCAGGGGCTGCTCACCAACCTGTTCAACCCGAAGGTCGCGATGTTCTTCCTCGCCCTGATCCCCCAGTTCCTCCCGCATTCGGCCTCGACCGCGCAGACCCTGCAGCTGGCCGTGCTGGCCACCATGGTGGCCGTCGTCTGGACCTTCGTCCTGGCGACGCTGGTCGGTTCGCTGCGGAGGTTCTTCAGCTCCGGCAGGGTGCGCCGCACGATGGACGCGGTGATGGGCACCTTCCTGGTCGGACTCGGCATCCGGGTCGCGGTGCAGAACTGACCCGAAGGCGCCCATCACCCGGCGTCAGAGGGCTTCGGCGGCGAGGCGCGTACCTTCGACACGGGCGGCGATCTTGGCGAACGCGGTGTCCCGCGACGTCGAGGTGTCGTCGGCGAACGGCGAGAAACCGCAGTCGTCACAGGTGCCCAGCCGGTCCGGCGGGATGAACCGCGCGGCCTGGAGAACCCTGTCCCGGACCTCTTCGGCGGTTTCGACGCGCGGGTCGATCGGGTCGGTCACCCCGACGAAAACCCGCTGCTCCGGGCGAGCATGCTCCGCGATCACCCGCAGTGCCCGCTCGGGGTCCGGCTCGCTGGCCAGCTGGACGTAGACGTTGCCGACCTTCAACCGGAACAACGTCGGCAGCAGCCCGGCGTAGTCGACGTCCAGGCTGTGCACGGAGTCCTGGTCCCCACCCGGACAGGTGTGCACGCCGATCTTCTTCCGCTCCTCCTCGGAGAACCGGTCCAGTACGGCGTTGTTCAAGTCCACAAAGGACTGCAGCAGCCCGCCGGACGGATCGAGCTTCAGCGACAACCGGCCTTCGGTGAAGTCGATCTGGACACTGTCCGCGCCCGCGTCGAGACTGCGGCGAATGTCGGCCTCGGCCTCGTTCACCAGGTCGGCGATGAACTGTTCTTTGTCGTATCCGGCCAATTCTTCACCGGGATAGACGAGACTGATCGCCGAAGCCGCGATCACCGCCTGCTTCACCGGTTGGGTCGCGTACTTCTTCGCCTCGCGCAGGTAGGCGTCGGCGTAGGTCTGATAGCGGAACGGCCCGGCGGTCAGCCTCGGAAGCTGCCGGGTGTGCCCGTCGGCGAACGGGATGACGACGCCGTCCGGAGCCAGCGAAGTGAGGCCCGCCAAGGGATACGTGGCGAAACTCGGCTTGCCCTGTTCGCCGTCGGTGATGACCGGCGAGCCGGTCTCCTCAAGCCGCTTGATGGTCTCCACGAGAGCTTTTTCCTGCGACTCGCCGAGTCCGTCGGCGTCGAGCCGCCCGGCGGCGTGCTCACCGAGCGCTTCGATGAGATAGCCGGGACGGGGAATACTGCCGATCGGTTCGGTGGGTATGGTCATCGCTCGCGTCCTCCCAGATGGCACAACCCGCGGCCGCCATGGCCACAAGCGTGGAAACTACCGAGCGCTCCCTTCCTTGACGATCTTTCCGCGTGCCGAAACCCCTAATGGCGCAACGGCCAGCCGTATAGGTCGTTATACGAGGCTCGGTGAAATTCGATGCTTATCCGGCCTTGCTCCTGGGTATTCCGTGGATGTCGACGGCCGGGGCGCGCCGAAGGAGAAACCGATGCTGAGCCATCACGATCGGCAAGAGCTGGAGAAGATCGAGCGCTGGTTCGAACTCACCGAGCCCGCGCTGGCCGCCCGACTCCGGTCCGGCAGGCCCGCCCCTCCCCCGCCGGCCCGGCTGGCCCTGATCCTCGGCCTCGACATCACCGCAGGGTTCCTCATGCTGCTCGGCATCGTGGCGAACAGCCCGGCCCTGCTGTTGATCGGGATGATCACCGTGACCACGGCGGTGATCGTGCACCTCTCCCGATTCGGGCGCGCCTGATCGTCTTCTCGTCCGCCGGTAGAGTCCGGGCGATACGTCCGGTTCACTGGGAGGAAGACGCATGCGTTTCATGATCATCATCAAGGCGGACGAGGATTCCGAAGCCGGGAAGATGCCGCCGATGGAGGCTTTGACCGCCATGGCGAAGTTCAACCAGGAGATGCTCGACGCCGGGGTGCTGGTCGGCGGCGAAGGCCTTCAGGAAAGCTCGAAGGGCGCACGGGTCACGCTCAGCGCGGCCGGGGCCACCGTCACCGATGGCCCGTTCACCGAAGCCAAGGAACTCGTCGGCGGCTTCTGGATCGTCGATGTCCCTTCGCGCGCCGAAGCGATCGAGTGGGCGAAGCGCTGCCCGACTCCCCCGACCGGAGACACCGTGCTCGAGGTCCGCAAGATCCTCGAAGCCGAGGACTTCGGCGAGAACTTCACCCCGGAACTGCAGGAGAACGAGCAGCGGATGCGCGACGAGATCGCGGAACGGTCCTAAGCTCGGTTCCATGGCCGCCGGGGAGTGGGTACTTCACGTCGACCTCGACCAGTTCATCGCGGCGGTCGAGGTCGCCCGGCGGCCTGAGCTGCGCGGTGAGCCCGTCGTCGTCGGCGGCACTGGCGATCCCACGGAACGGGCCGTCGTGGCGACGGCGTCGTACGAGGCACGGGAGTTCGGCATCCGGTCCGGGATGCCCCTGCGAACCGCCGCGAAACGCTGCCCTGACGCGATCTTCCTCGCCACGGACGCCCCCGCGTACCAAGAGGTCTCCGATCGGGTGATGGCGACGCTGCGCGAATTCCCCGTGGTCGTCGAAGTGCTCGGCTGGGACGAAGCGTTCCTCGGCGTCACCACCGACGATCCCGAAGCACTCGCCGCCGGCATCCGGCGGGAAGTGGCCGAAGAGACCGGGCTTTCCTGCTCGGTCGGGATCGGGGACAACAAGTTGCGCGCCAAACTCGCCACCGGGTTCGCCAAACCGGCGGGGATCTTCCGGCTCGTCCACGACAACTGGTGGGACGTCATGGCCGAGCGGCCGACGGACGCCCTTTGGGGTATCGGTACCAAGACCACGAAGAAACTCGCCGAGGCCGGCTATCACACCGTGCTGGAACTGGCGGGCGCCGATTCGGCGGACCTCGCGGCCCGGTTCGGTCCGAAGCTCGGCCCGTGGTACCGGATCCTCGCCGGCGGAATCGGCGACGCCGAGGTCACCGCGACGCCGTACGTCGCGCGGTCCCGTAGCCGCGAGACGACCTTTCAGCAGAACCTCACCGATCCCGAGGCCATGGCCGCGGAGGTCGTCGCACTCGCGAAACGTGTCTCCCAGGACGTCGCCGAGGAAGGCAGGCCCGCCGCGCGGGTCGCGGTCAAGGTCCGGTTCGCCCCCTTCCAGACCCATACGCACAGCGTGACCTTGCCCGCGCGGACCTCGGATCCGGCCGAAATCGAGAAGGCGGCGCTGGCCGTGCTCGGCATGTTCGACCTCGGCAGACCGGTCCGCCTGTTGGGCGTCCGCGCCGAATTCCTCTCGCCTGCGGAGCGATCCGCGTCGCCTTGACAGCGCTCGCGGCGTTTTGCCATTCTGGTTCCGGGTCGAGAGGCGCTGCGACGGAATTCTTCCGCCACGCTCGGCCCGCTGCGACAGACGTAAGGGCGCCTCCCACTGTGGAGGTGCCTTTGTTGCGTCTGAACCCTTTTCCGGTCTTCGAGGCCGAGCACTGAAACCCCCGCAGTGACACCGTCCTTTCCGCCACGGGCGTAAAGGACCGCTCCACCCTGTCTTCCTTCCTGATTGGAGAACCCATGAGCCCGACCCTGTCCAAGGTCAACGGGATCGAATTCGCCGTCGCCGACCTTTCCCTCGCCGAGGCCGGCCGCAAGCAGCTGCGCCTCGCCGAGGTCGAGATGCCGGGGTTGATGGCGCTGCGCCGCGAATACGCCGCCTCGCAGCCGCTGAAGGGCGCGCGGGTCGCGGGTTCGCTGCACATGACCGTGCAGACCGCCGTGCTGATCGAGACGCTCGTCGCGCTGGGCGCCGAGGTGCGCTGGGTGTCCTGCAACATCTTCTCCACGCAGGACGAGGCGGCCGCGGCCGTCGTCGTCGGCCCGGAGGGCACCGTCGACAAGCCGTCGGGTTCGCCGGTGTTCGCGTGGAAGGGCGAGACGCTCGCCGAGTACTGGTGGTGCACCGACCAGCTCTTCGACTTCGGTGACGGCCGCCTCCCGAACATGATCCTGGACGACGGCGGCGACGCGACCCTACTGATCCACAAGGGGGTCGAGTTCGAGGCCGCCGGCGCCGTTCCGCAGGCGACCGAGGAAGACCCCGAGGAGTACCACCTCGTGCTGGAGACCTTGCGCGAGAGCCTCGGCCGTGACACCGGCCGGTTCACCCGTATCGCCAAGGAGGTCCGCGGGGTCACCGAGGAGACCACCAACGGCGTCAAGCGGCTCTACAAGCTCGCCAAGGAAGGCGAGCTGCTCTTCCCGGCGATGAACGTGAACGACTCGGTGACGAAGTCGAAGTTCGACAACAAGTACGGTATCCGCCACTCGCTCATCGACGGTCTCAACCGCGGCACCGACGTGATGATCGCGGGCAAGGTCGCGGTCGTGTGCGGCTACGGCGACGTCGGCAAGGGCGCCGTGGAATCGCTGCGCGGCCAGGGTGCCCGCGTGGTCGTCACCGAGATCGACCCGATCTGCGCGCTGCAGGCGGCGATGGAGGGACTCGACGTCGTGGAGCTCGACGACGTCGTCGAGCGCGGCGACATCTTCATCACCACCACCGGCAACTTCGACATCATCATGGCCGACCAGATGGCCAAGATGAAGCACAACGCGATCGTCGCGAACGTCGGGCACTTCGACAACGAGATCGACATGGCGGGCCTCGCGAAGACCCCGGGTATCCAGAAGATCGAGATCAAGCCGCAGGTGCACGAGTGGGTCTTCCCCGCCACGGCGGACCGCGAGACGCACTCGATCATCGTGCTGTCCGAAGGCAGGCTGATGAACCTCGGGAACGCGACCGGCCACCCGAGCTTCGTGATGTCGAACTCCTTCACCAACCAGACGATCGCGCAGATCGAGCTGTTCACGAAGCAGGGCGAGTACACCACCGACGTCCACGTGCTGCCGAAGCACCTCGACGAGAAGGTGGCGCGCCTGCACCTCGACGCCCTGGGCGTCCGGCTGACGAAACTGACCAAGCGCCAGGCCGAGTACATCGGCGTGGACGTCGAGGGTCCGTACAAGCTGGACCACTACCGGTACTGATTCGCCCGCGGTGGCACGCCCCGTCGCTGAGGCTGGTGGGGTCACTGGGCTGCGCGTGGTCCGTGAAGGCCTCCTTGAGGGACTCTGGATCCCTCAAGGAGGCCTTCACGGACCCGCGCCTGCGATCAACACGGCCGAAACCCACGGCGGCACCGCAAGACCGGCCACTAGGCCGAATGCGTGAAAATTTCGGCCGGATGGCCCTGTTTTCACCTCGATCAGGGCGGGCATCCCTTACGTAGCCACACCCCGGCAGCACGTGAGCCGGGCGACTACGAAGGAGAAGGTGTTCCCGTGATCATTCTCGGCGTCATCCTGATTGTCGTCGGTGTCATCGCCAGCATCCCCGTCCTGTACTCGATCGGGATCGCGCTGGCGGTCATCGGCATCATCCTGGCCGTTCTCGGGAACACCGGGAAGGCCATCGGCGGTCGCGCCCACTGGTACTGAGCACCGGACCGAACCGGTACCGAGCCCCCGGTACCGGCGCCGAAACAGCCCGGGCACCCGGCGTTCCCCTCACGCCGGGTGCCCGGGCTGTTTTCGTACTCCGCCCGCCGGGTATCCACCTCGGACGAGGAGAAGGAGGGAGAGCCGATGGCAGGGATGGACCCTCGCCCGTACCTGACGGGCGCGAAGTACCCGTGTGGACGTGACGAACTCCTGCGGGCCGCCGCGGCGGCCGGAGCGGGCGACGATGTCCTGGGCCCCTTGGGCACGTTGCCCGCGAATGACTACGCGGACGGTAACGGCGTGTGGGAGGCCGTACGCTCCTGCAACGGGGCGCCGATCCACGACACCGCGAAGGAAGCACCGTGACATGAAGGGGTCCCCCGGCTCCGAGGGGGAGGGAGAGCCGGAGGACCCCGTCATAGTTAACACATTCCCGGCCGCGATGTACACGAACGCATACACCTTCGAGTGGCAATCGGGCACGATCGCCCGATTCGGGCCGGACTGGTGTATTGGCCGCCGGTCAAGAAGCCCGCAGCAGCAGCTGGGCCGCCATCTCCGCACACGAGCAGCCGCCGTCGACGTCGAAACAGCCGATCGTCAGCGTGTGCCGTGAGAGGTCGAGGTCGACGCAGCCGTCTTCGCTGCATTCGCTGAAACCACCGTCGACGTGGACCACCAGGGTCCCGTGGCAGTGATCGAGTCCACCGGCGCAGAACGCGCACTCCATGTTCATGCCGCCTCCCGCGATCGAATCGAAGATCGCTCCGGAAAAGTTCTCCTCGATTGCCTTACTACCACCGAGGGGCGACAAATCCTGGTATAGGCACGGCGTGTCGTGGTACCCGGTGCGGTGACACCGGGCACACAGTCCACAAAGGAGGGTCAGGCGCTCTTCGGGGTTCGCTTGCCCGAGACGGGCTTCTTGGCCGCCGTGGTCTTCTTGGCCGTTGCGGGCTTGCGGCTCTTCTTCGCCTCGCTCACGCTGGCCTGCAAGGCCTCCATGAGGTCCACGACGTCGGCCTTCGCGCCGACGACCTTCGGTTTCGTCGTCTGGTTGCCCGCGGCCTTCGCCTCGATCATGGCTTCCAGTGCTTCGCGGTAGGAATCGCTGTACTTCTCCTGCTCGAACACCGGCTCCGAGAGCGAGTCGATCAGCGAACCCGCCATCGTCAGCTCCTGCGGCCGCACCTGCGGCGGATCGTCGTGCAGGAACCCGAAGTCCGGGACGCGGACCTCGTCGGGCCACAGCATCGTCGTCATCGTCAGGACGTCGCTGTGGACCCGGAGGATCGCGAGCGTCTCGCGCTGCCGGATGGCGACCTTCGCGACCGCCACATGGCTCGCCTTCTGCAGCGCGTCACGCAGGACCACGTACGGTTTGACGGCGTTCTTCTGCGGTTCGAGGTAGTAGGTCTTGTCGAACTGGATCGGGTCGATGGACTCCAGCGGCACGAACTCGAGCACGTCGATCGCCCGCGACGACGCCAGCGGCAGCTCGGACATGTCCTCGTCGGTGAGCACGACCATCTCGCCGTCGGGTAGTTCGTACCCCTTGGCGATCTCGGCGTAGGGCACTTCCTCGCCGTCGATCGTGCAGAACCGCTTGTACTGGATCCGGCCGCCGTCGGCCTCGTGCACCTGGCGCAGCGAGACGTTCTTGTTCTCGGTGGCCGCGTACAGCTGGATCGGGATGCTCACCAGCCCGAAGGACACCGAGCCCTTCCACATCGAACGCATCGAGCCGCACCTCCGCTGCCGTCACCGACCGTACTCACGCACGGTGACCACGGTAGCCCGAAACGGCGCACCGCGACAGCCCCGCGAACCCGATCGCGGGACTGTCGCGGTCCCGGAATCAGACCTCGGCCAGGTATTTCTCGGCTTTCGCGGGGTCCAGGAACCAGTGCTGGAAGTCGGTCGGATCGGAGAACCCGTTCGCGAACCGCTTCGCCACGGCGGGCTTCTCCCCCGCCGCGCCGATGATCTGGAGCACGTGCGGGGGCGGCGGCTGCAGCATCGCGTTGGTCCAGACCGTCACGTGCTGGGCGTACTCCCAGTACTTCTCGAACGCCGTGGACATCCACTCCTCGTCGAACGGCTTGTCGCCGCGTTCGAGGATCGAGTCCAGATAGGACGCCGCGCAGTGGCTCGCGTTGTTGGAACCCTGGCCGGTGATCGGGTCGTTGGCCACCACGACGTCGGCCATGCCGAGCACGACGGTCCCCGAGTCCAGTTTGCCGACCGCGTTCCGCACGACGGGTGTGTATCCGCCTGCCAGCGTCGCCTTGTCGTCGGTCAGCACGGCGTTCCGGGACCGCTCGTACTCCCACGGGAGGAACTGCTTCATCAGCGACAGGATCCGGTCGAGATGCTGCTGCGGCGACGGCCGGTCGTCCCAGCAGTCGAGCGGGCCGCCCGGGACACCCTCGAAGAACAGGATGTCGCAGTTCCCGCTCAGCGTGTACGCGGGGATCATGAACAGCTCACCCACGCCGGGGATGATGTTGAACCGCACCGCCGCCTTGTCCGGATGCTCGGGCCGGCGCTCGAGTCCGTGCACGTACGCCAGCGAAAGCGCGCGCTGGGGTTCGGTGTAGGGCGAGCGCTCCGGGATCCGGTCGAACAGCTGGACCAGCTCACCCTTGCCCGCCGCGATGACGACCAGGTCGTACAGCTTCGCCAGCGGCGCCAGATCCGAGGTGGTGACGCCGTGGATGACGACCTTGCCGCCGCGGTCCTCCACCAGTTCGAGCCAGGCGGCCATCTTCACCCGCTGGTCCACCGACTGCGCGTAGTGCTCCAACGACCCGAACCAGTCCAGCACGCGGCTGGAGTCCGGTCCCGCGATCGAAACGCCGAGCCCTTCGACCTTGACGGTCTCTTCCTCCCACAGATTCAGCCTGTGGTCCCGCTCGTGCTGCAGAGCGGAGTGGAACATGCACTGGGTCGACATCACCTTGCCGGACCGGATCTCGTCCGGCGTCCGGGCCGACATCACCGTGACGTCGTAGTCGTGGGCGAGCAGGCTCAAGGCCAGCTGCAACCCCGACTGCCCGGCACCGACGATCAGAACCTTGCGCATCCTCGACGTTCCTCCCAGAACCTTTTAGCTGAGTGAGGCGTACGGAGTTGATTGCCCCTCAGCGGAAAAACGTGCTTCGGGGTGGCGACCTGGCCCGGAGACCACCGCGAGAGACAGCGTGTGCGACACCAGTTCCTGCAGCGTCGCGACCGCCGATTTCGGGTCGCGGGCGTCGCAGGTGACCAGCGGGATGTCCGGGGACAGCGCCAGCGCGTCGCGCACCTCTTCGAGGTCGTGCACCGGCATGCCCTCGAACTGGTTGACCGCGACGATGAACGGCAGCTCGGAGTCGTTCTCGAAGTAGTTGATCGCGGCGAACGACTGGTCGATCCGGCTGGTGTCGACCAGCACGACGGCACCGAGCGCGCCGCGCGAGAGGTCGTCCCACAGGAACCAGAACCGGGCCTGCCCGGGGGTGCCGAACAGGTACAGGAGCAGGTCTTCTCGCAGGGTGATCCGGCCGAAGTCCATCGCGACCGTGGTGGTGGATTTGGTTCCGGGCGGCACCAGTTCGTCGACGCCGGCCCCCGCCTCGGTCATCCAGGCTTCGTTGCTCAGCGGCGGGACCTCGGAGACGGAGCCGACGAACGTCGTCTTGCCAACGCCGAATCCACCGGCGACCACGATCTTGGCGGAGATGGCGAGAAGATCGGCGTCAGACCGGGAGGCGCTTGAGTCCATCGAGGATCCTCTCGAGCACGTTCGTATCGTGGTTGTAGGCGTGGGCCGTCGGGTGCACGAAGACGGCGCCCTGGGTGGCGAGGTCGCCGATGAGCACCCGGACCACGCCCAGTGGCAGATCCAGTCCCACCGAAAGCTCGGCGATCGACGAGCGATCCCGGGCGCGCTCGTACAGCGAGCGCGATTCGGGCATCAGCGCCTCGGCCAGTGACGGGTCGTAACGCGGGACCGAGATCAGGGTCTCCACCAGCAGCAGCTGGCTGCTCTTGGTCCGGCCGCCGGTCAGCGCGTACGGCCGGATTCTGCGGCTGCGCATCTTGACGGGCCGGTCCGGAGATTGGTCGCTGGACACGGTCATCCCTTCCTTCTCCGGATTCTCAGGCCTGCGGCCGTCGGGCGGTCAGGACCTGCCGGAGTCCCGCTCGCACCTCGGGGGTGAGCGCGTGACCGGCGTTGGTGATGAACTGGGTCATCTCGTAGGCGACGACCTTCATGTCGCAGTCCGGTTCGGTGAGCACCGCCAGCCCCGCTTCGGCACCGATCCCCATGAACAGGAAGTACCCGCGGGTGAGCCGGATGATGATCTGCTCGCAGTTGCCCTTGCCGAACAGCGCGGCACTGTTGCCCGCGAGGCTGAGCAGGCCGCTCGCGATCGCCGCGAGTTGCTCGGCGTCGTCGCTGGACACCGATTCGGAGGCGGTCAAAGGGAAGCCGTCGACGGACATGATCAGCGCGTGGCTGGCACCGTGCACCTTGCGCACGAAGTCGTCGAGCAACCACGTGAAATCCGTGGTCGCGTCCTGGGCGGTCACTGGGTGTTTCCTCCGGTCTCACGCTCGTGCCGGTCGCCGAGGGCGGCACGCTCGCCGTCGGTGAAGGCATCGAGGTCGGCCAGCAGCGCCTCGTGCCCGTCCGCCGCGTCGGCGGGCGGGGTGGTCGGCGGGGCCGGTTCGTCGGGCAAAGTCCTGATACTGCGGGAAACCCGGCGCGGAAGACCGCTGGCCGTGGTGCCGCCGTCGGCGGGCGGCTCGAAGGCCGTGCGCGGACGCGGGCTGGGCTTCCGTTCCGGTTCCGGTGCCGCTGAAGGGGCCGGGCGGCGCCGCGGCAGCCCGGACGGTGTCGCGACCGGGGTTCCCACGGGCGCTCCGTTGGTGATCCTGGCCTGCGGCAGCACGACGGTCTGCGAACCGGACCACTGCTTCTCGGCCAGTTCCGACACCACCGGGACCGGCAGCAGCACGGTCGCGACCGTGCCGTGCGGGGTGCGGCGGTCGAGCTTGACGGTGATCTCGTGCCGGTCGGCGAGCCTGCCGACGACCGCGAGTCCCATATGCCGCACGGAATCGTCGTCGAGCACGGGGCCGGCCGCCAGCCGCTCGTTCAGCGCCGCGAGACGTTCGGGCGGCATGCCGATGCCCTCGTCCTCGATGCGGATCAGCACGCTGCCCTGTTCGGTGAGATGCGCGCTGACGCTGACCGGCGAACTCGGCGAAGACTGGTTCGCCGCGTTGTCGAACAGTTCCGCGAGGATCCGGCTGACGTCTTCGGCGGCGAAGCCGACGACACCGAGCGAAACGACGCGGCCGATCGTGATCCGCGAGTAGTGGTCGATCGACGACATCGCGGCCCGCATCACGTCGAGCACGGACGAGATCGCGGCGGTCGTGTCGTCGGCGTCGCGGCCGGCGAGGACGCGCAGGTTCTCGGCGTTGCGCCGCAACCGGGTCGCCAGGTGGTCGAGGCGGTAAAGCTCGGCGAGGCGGTCGGAGTTCTCCTCCCCGGCCTCCATCGTCTCCAGCTGCGCGAGCAACTGGTCGAGCAGGTTGAGGTCGCGCAACGCGACATTGGAGCAGACCCCGGCGAGCGCGCCGGCGTCCGGCGCCTCCACCGCCGGGCGTTGTTCCACCGGCTGTTCGGCCTGCGGAACCGACGGAGCGTGCCGGGGCGGTGCGGCGAGGAACTGCGCCGCGGCGACCCTGGAACGGTCCAGAAGAACCCGTGAGCGGTCAAGCAAGCCTCGAGCCCGCGTCACCATGTGCTTCCACTTCTTTCTCTTCGCATACCCGGACCCGTGTCGCACTCCCCAGCACAACGACGGCCATGCAAGCAGAAGTCACTATCCGTGTCCACAGTCGGTCTCCGGACAACCGCTGGCAGTGACGTGGTCACGAACGCGTTACGGCTGGTGAGCGCGGCGCGCTAGGCCATTCGGCTGCATCTGCGTGTTTCGCGCCACGGGGGATGCTCGAAAAGTGCGGAGCGCGCACTAATTTGCGTGCCACGCAACTTTTTCCTAGGCTGAGCGCATGGCCTCCGACCCGACCGTGCCCCTGGGACTGCGCGAGCGCAAGAAGCGCGCGGCCCGTCGTGCCATGAGCGAGGCAGCGCTCAAACTCGCCGCCGAGAAGGGCGTCGAGCAGGTCCGCGTCGACGACATCGCCAACGCCGTCGGGGTCTCCCCGCGCACGTTCAACAACTACTTCTCCAGCAAGGAGGAGGCGATCTGCTCGTTCATCGTCGAACGGCAGGAACGGGTGCTGGAAGCCCTGCGGGACAGGCCCCCCGAAGAGCCGCTGTGGGAAGCCGTCAGCGCCGCGACACTGGAGACCTACGGCCGTGACGGCGAGCCGAACCGCGACTCGGTGAAGGTCGCGCGCTCGATGATCCTGCACCCGTCGGTGCACGGTGAGTTCCTCAAGGCGCACGCCACCGTCGAACGGGTGCTGGCGGAGGGGATCCTCGAACGGGCGGGGGCGGGCCCGGAAAACGCGTTGAACGCCCGGCTGATGGCGGCCATCGTGGAGTCCGCGGTGAAGACGGCGTTCTTCCACTGGCTGATGAACGAGGGTGCCGAGCCGTTCCTGGAGACGGCCGCGGCCCTTCTGCGCGAGGCCGCCGCCGGCATCCCCTCGCTCACCGGACCCGAACCGGCGAAGAAAACGAAGAAGCAGTAACACCCGACCCACCACTGGGGAGAAACCGTTGTGCTGACCAAGCTGTTGCGCATTCACCTGCGCCCGTACCGGCGAGACCTGTGGCTCATCGTGCTGCTGCAGTTCGTCCAGACCCTCGCCGGGCTCTACCTCCCCACACTGAACGCCGACATCATCGACGGCGGTGTGGTCAAGGGCGACATCGACTACATCCTCGGTGTCGGTGGCGTCATGCTGCTGGTGTCGCTGGTACAGATCGCCTGTTCGATCGGCGCCGTCTACTACGGCGCCCGGACCGCGATGGCGGTCGGCCGCGACGTCCGCGGCGCGATCTTTCACCGGGTACAGGACTTCTCCGCCCGCGAAGTCGGCCACTTCGGGACGCCGTCGCTGATCACCCGCACCACCAACGACGTCCAGCAGGTGCAGATGCTGACGTTGATGGCCTTCACGCTGATGGTGTCCGCGCCGATCATGTGCTTCGGCGGCATCATCATGGCGTTGAACCAGGACGTCACCCTTTCGTGGCTGCTCGTGCTCGCGGTGCCGATCCTGGGTGTCTCGGTCGGGGTCATCATCGCGAAGATGCGCCCGGCGTTCCGGCTGATGCAGGAGCGCATCGACAAGATCAACCAGATCCTGCGCGAGCAGATCATGGGCATCCGCGTGATCCGGGCGTTCGTCAAGGACACGCACGAACGGCGGCGGTTCACCAAGGCCAACACCGAACTGCTGGACGTCTCCCTCGTCGTCGGCAGGCTGATGGCCCTGATGTTCCCCATCGTCATGCTCGTGATGAACGCCTCCAGCGTCGCCGTGCTGTGGTTCGGCGGGCTGCGGATCGACGACGGCAGCATGCAGATCGGCGCGCTCACCGCGTTCCTGTCGTACCTGATGCAGATCCTGATGGCGGTCATGATGGCCACCTTCATGTTCATGATGGTGCCGCGCGCGGAGGTCAGCGCCGAGCGCATCACCGAGGTGCTCGACACGCAAACCAGCGTCGTCCTCCCGGAGAACCCGATCAGCCCCGGCGAAGTGCACGGACGGCTCGAACTGTCCGATGTGGAATTCCGGTTCCCCGGCGCGGAGAAACCGGTGCTGCGGGAGATCTCGCTGCTGGCCCTGCCCGGTGAGACCACCGCGGTGATCGGCAGCACGGGCAGCGGCAAGACCACACTGCTCAACCTGATCCCCCGGCTGATGGACGCCACCGGCGGCTCCGTGCGGGTCGACGGCGTCGACGTCCGGGAACTGGATCAGACCGTGCTGTCCGACGCCGTCGGGCTGGTGCCGCAGAAGCCGTACCTGTTCGCCGGGACGGTCGCAAGCAATCTTCGCTACGGCAAGTCCGACGCCACCGACGAGGAGCTCTGGCACGCGCTGGAGGTGGCCCAGGGCAAGGACTTCGTCGAGCGGATGCCCGAGGGGCTGAACTCCCCCATCGCCCAGGGCGGGACCAACGTCTCGGGCGGGCAGCGGCAGCGGCTCGCGATCGCGCGGATGCTGGTGCGGCGTCCCGAGATCTACCTCTTCGACGACTCCTTCTCCGCGCTCGACTACGCGACCGACGCCGCCCTGCGGCGGGCACTCGCGGCCGAGACCGCCGAGGCGACCGTGGTCATCGTCGCGCAGCGGGTCAGCACGATCCGCAACGCCGACCGCATCGTCGTGCTCGACGAAGGCCGCGTCGTCGGCAGCGGCACCCATACCGAACTCATGGACACGAACGAGACCTATCGGGAGATCGTGCTGTCCCAGCTGACCGAGCAGGAGGCCGCCTGATGAGCGCGCCCGAATCGACAGAGTCCACCGGGTCCACAGGGTCCTCTTCGGATAAAACGACCAAACCGGCAGGCGAGCGCGCGAGCGCGGCACGGGGGCCAGGCCCCGGAGGCGGCAGTCTCGGCCGCGGCCCCGCCGGCTTCATGGGCGGGCCGTCCGCCGAGAAAGCCTTGGACTTCAAGGGATCCCTGAAACGACTGCTGCGCCTGCTGCAACCACAGCGCGCCGTGCTGTACGGCATCCTGGTTTTCGGCATCGTCAGTGTCACGCTGAGCGTCATCGGCCCGAAGATCCTCGGGATGGCCACTGACCTCATCTTCGCGGGCGTCGTCGCGAAGGACATGCCCGCGGGCGTGAGCAAGGAAGAGGTCATCGCCGGGCTGCGGGCCGCGGGCGACAACACCGTCGCCGACCTGTACTCGGGGATCGATTTCGTTCCCGGCCAGCGCATCGACCTCGACGCCGTCGGCCAGGTCCTGCTGTGGGTCCTGCTGCTCTACATCGTGGCGTCGTTCTTCTCGCTGCTGCAGGCCAGGCTGACCACGAACCTGGTCCAGCGGGCGGTGTTCGACCTGCGGGAGCGGATCGAGGAGAAGTTCGCCAAGCTCCCGTTGAGCTACTTCGACCGGCAGCCGCGCGGCGAAGTACTGAGCCGGGCGACCAACGACATCGACAATCTCGCGCTGTCCCTGCAGCAGACCCTCGCGCAGATCGTGTCGTCGCTGCTGATGGTCGTCGGCGTGCTGGTGATGATGTTCGTCATCTCGCCCCTGCTGGCGCTCGTCGCGCTGCTTTCGGTGCCGGCGTCGGTGCTCGTCGCGGCCAAGATCGGCAAGAAGGCGCAGCCGCAGTTCATCAAGCAGTGGTCCACCACCGGACGGCTCAACGCGCATATCGAGGAGA
Source organism: Amycolatopsis sp. cmx-4-54 (assembly GCF_046548895.1). NCBI lineage: Bacteria > Bacillati > Actinomycetota > Actinomycetes > Pseudonocardiales > Pseudonocardiaceae > Amycolatopsis > Amycolatopsis sp. cmx-4-54. The sequence continues at coordinate 27,813 of NZ_JAEBEJ010000001.1, read as the reverse complement.
TGTACACCGGGCACTCGCTGGTCAACGTGTTCGGCCGCCGCGAGGAGGCCGAAGAGGTCTTCCGCGAGCACAACGACACGCTCTACGGCGCGAGCTTCAAGGCGCAGTTCATCTCGGGCACCATCCAGCCCGCGATGATGTTCATCGGCAACCTGAGCTATGTCCTCGTCGCCGTGATCGGCGCGCTGCGGGTGGCGTCCGGCACCCTGTCGCTCGGCGACGTCCAGGCGTTCATCCAGTACTCGCGGCAGTTCAGCCAGCCGGTCACCCAGATCGCCAGCATGGCGAACCTGCTGCAGTCCGGGATCGCGTCCGCGGAGCGGGTCTTCGCGCTGCTCGACGCGGACGAGCAGGAACCCGAGCCCGCCGAACCCGCGCGCGTGGAGGCTGTGCGGGGTCAGGTCGAGTTCGAGCACGTGTCGTTCCGGTACACCGAGGACACCCCGCTCATCGAGGACCTGTCGCTCACCGTCGAACCGGGGCACACCGTCGCCATCGTCGGCCCCACCGGCGCCGGGAAGACCACACTGGTCAACCTGCTCATGCGGTTCTACGAACTCGACGGCGGCAGGATCACCCTCGACGGCGTCGACATCGCGGGGATGGACCGCGAGGACCTGCGGGCCAAGACCGGCATGGTGCTGCAGGACGCGTGGCTGTTCGGCGGCACCATCGCGGAGAACATCGCCTACGGTTCGGAGGGCGCCACGCACGACGAGGTCGTCGCGGCCGCCAAGGCGACCCACGTCGACCGGTTCGTCCGTACCCTTCCCGACGGGTACGACACGGTGATCGACGACGAGGGCGGCACGGTCAGCGCCGGTGAGAAACAGCTGATCACCGTCGCGCGGGCGTTCCTGGCGAAGCCCGCGATCCTCATCCTCGACGAGGCCACCAGCTCCGTCGACACCCGGACCGAGGTGCTGATCCAGCGGGCGATGAATTCGCTGCGCGAAGGCCGGACGAGTTTCGTCATCGCGCACCGGCTTTCCACCATCCGCGACGCGGACGTCATCCTGGTGATGGAGAACGGATCGATCGTCGAACAGGGCGACCACGAAACACTGCTGCTCACCGGTGGTGCCTACTCCCGGCTCTATGCCGCCCAGTTCGCGGAGGCGCTGGCCGAAACCGACTGACCCGCATCGCGCGAAGGCCTCTTTTCCTGCTGTTACCGCGGGAAAAGGGGCCTTCGGCGTACGGAAGGAGCGTGAACGGCGCTAGGCTTGCGTGACTTGACCCGGAGAGGGGTGCGCCGGCCGACCATGGCGGAGAAACTCGGCGAATACCGCCGTAAACGCAGACCAGGGCGGACTCCCGAGCCCCTTCCGGATCGCGACGGGAAGACCGGTGCCGACGATCTGTTCGTCATCCAGGAGCACCACGCGAGCAGCCTGCACTGGGACATCCGCCTCGAACGGGACGGAGTGCTCGTCTCCTGGGCGGTGCCGAAAGGCCTGCCGATGTCGCCGGATCTCGAACGGCTCGCCGTGCACACCGAAGACCACCCCATGGAATACCTCACCTTCGAAGGCGAGATACCCGCGGGCGAATACGGCGGCGGCACCATGACCATCTGGGACACCGGCCGGTACGAAACGCTGCACTTCAACGACCACAAGGTCGAAATCGTCTTCCACGGTGAGCGAGCACGCGGGAAATACCTGTTCATCAACGTGAAGAAGGACGGCAGGGACAACGGCTGGCTGCTCAAAAGACTCGACCCGGCCGATCCCGGCCGCGCGGAACTCCCCTCGTTCCTCGCCCCGATGCTCACCAAACCGGGGCGGCTTCCTTCGACGAGCGAAGACGCGGAATGGGCCTATGAATTCGACTGGTCCGGGCGCCGCACCCTGATCCGGGTGTCCGGAGGACGGATCACCGCCTACGACGATTCAGGCGACGACGTCACCGGGCTGTATCCCGAGTTCCGCGGCCTCGGCGAACAACTCGGTGCCACAGAGGTCTTTCTGGACGGGGAAATCGTCGTCTTCGACGGCGGGAAGCCGAGTCCGGAAGGGCTCGGGCACCGCGCGCGGGCGACGAAGAACTCCGCCAAACGGCTCACGCCCCGGTATCCGGCGTTCTACCTGGTGAACGACCTCCTGCACCTCGACGGCAGCTCCTGCCTCGGCGCGTCCTACGTCGAACGACGAGAACTCCTCGACGGACTCGGGCTGAGCGGACCGCATTGGCAAGTCTCGCGGTACTACCAAGGGGACGGCGGCGCGGTCGCGCGGGCGGCCCGCGAACACGGGCTCGCCGGTATCGTCGCCAAACGGACCGGCTCCGCGTATCACCCGGGAAAGCGCACCGGAGAATGGCTTTCCATCACCGGAACCCTGGTGCAGCAGGTGGTGCTGGGCGGCTGGCGGCCGGGCGGCGGCAGCCGGGCGGACACGTTCAGCTCATTGCTGCTCGGCGTCCCGCACGAGGATGGCCTGCGGTACATCGGAAACGTCGGTGTCGGCTTCGCGGGCGGCGAACTGGCCGAGCTTTCCCAGCGGCTGTTCCGCTTGGAACGCAAGACATCCCCGTTCCACTCCGTCCCGGAAAAACAGGCGCGGGACGCGCGCTGGTCGCGGCCGACCATCGTCGGCGAGGTCGTCTTCGGCGGCTGGACCGACGCGGGCTGCCTGCGCAACCCGCGCTGGCGCGGCCTTCTGCCGGACGTCACCGCCGACGATGTCGAGTTCGACGAAGCCTAGAGGCGGTGTCTTGTCAGTCTGGGCGCGAAGACCGCGAACATGACTTGCCGGAGGACAGCGCCTAGAGCCGCAGATCCTCCACGTCACGTCGGACGTCGAGATCGGCTCCGACCCCGCTGACGTCCAGTATCCGTGACACCAAAGGGGTTTTCACAATCACCGAGAACCGGGGTGCCACGGCGTTGGCCTCCTCGAGCACGTGCAATCCCGCACAACTGAGGAAACCGACCCTGGAGAGGTCCAGGATCACCTGCTTGCCCGTGACACACGCACCGGTGAGCTCGGTGCGGAACCGTCCGACCGTGGCCGCGTCGATCTCCCCCACCGCGGTGAGGATGAGGACGCCGTCCTTGCGGCGACTGGTGGTCACGGCCAGGGGCGGCGGTTCGCCGAATACGCGCTGGCCAGGCAACATTGGGGGCGCCTCTCTCCAGACCACCAATTCCCCTCGACGGTACCCGGCCAGGGCGAGAGGTCAACCCGGGTTACCTCATTTGAGCCATTTCGGGCGAGAGCCTTTACCCAAGTCTTGCCATTGTCCGGCGAAACGTCGTTGCTCGGACTCGGCGGCGGCCATCGAACGTCCGTGCAGAACCCCATAGGTGAAAGCGTTTTCGTTCTCGGCGTAGGCGCGCAGGCCGAGGAGCCGCAGGACATCCCTGGTGACCACGATGTCGTGATGGGTGCCGAGCGTGGACTGCACCGCCTTGACGTTCTTTCGCCATTTTCGGAGCTTCGCTCCGGTCACCGGCTGGACCGTCTCCGCCGCGTACCGGGCTCGTTTGGCCTTCTTTCGCACTTCGTGCAGTGCGGCGTCCTGCTCCGCGCCTGGCTCCAGGTCGTGCGCCGCGGCGACGGCCTTGCCCAGCTGCCGGCCCGAGCGAGCGACCGCCTTGCGTAGTTCCTTCTTGTCGTCCTTGATCTTCCGCGGTTTGCGGACGAGCTTTTCCAGCGCTCGCAACAACTCCGTGTACCGCTTGCTGTCGAGCGCCCGGATCGCCCGCGCCTTGCCCTCTTCGGCCTCTCGCGCGAAGTGCCGGGTCATCAGTTGCTCGACGTTGCCCAGCACCAGCTCGGCCGGCAGCGCCCTGACCTCGTCGTGCAGACGCGCCGACATCACCTCGGTGTCCCTCGCCGGCCCCAGCTCGCCCCCGAGCCAGCGAAGCTCCGCGGACAGCCCGTCCGCGACGTCCGGATCGAGGGATCGCCGGAACGTCCGCAACGCGCTGCGCAACCGCCTGCTCGAGACCCGCATCTGGTGCACCGAGTCCTCGGCGTCCCGGCGGACCCCGATGTCATGGCGTCGCAGCGCGTCCAGCTCCGCGGCGAGGTAGTCCGCCAGCACCGAACCCGACGCTCCTCCGGCGGAGGGCACGAGTTCGTCGGTCAAGCGCCGGAGCTTCGACGGCCACCGCGACCGCTCGGCGCCCGCCGCCACGACCGCTTGGTCCAGACTGTCGAGCACTTCCGGGTCGGCGCCGGGCGAGAGTTCGATCTCGATCTCCCGCCAGCGGTCGAGGTGTGCCTTCTCTCCGCCCGCTTCACCGGTGACGACGTCGTCGGTCAGCGTCGCGAGCTCATGTCCTTCGGCGTCGAACAAGGCGTACGAGGTGCGCTCGGTACGCAGGTGGGCGGCCTGGACGAGTTTGGCGCCGAGAGTGTGCGCCCGGACCAGCTTCGCCAGCGCGCCAGGCACCTTGTCCGGTTTGCCGGACAGCGGCAGACGGAGTTCCTCGCGCCGGTCTTCGCCGACCGGGAGTTTGAGATGCCAGCCCTCGTCGCTCCCGCCCAGCCTCCGCCGCAACGTGATACCTGCCTGCGCGAGCCGGAAGTCAGGGGTGTCGAAGTACGTGGCGTCGAGGACGTCGGCCCTCGGGTCGGCCTGGGCCGTCACGGGACCGGCCGGGACCAGCGGCGGGATGGGCCTGTCGGCCGCCAGGTCGTACTTCCGCTCGATTTCCGTCTCGGAGACCGGGGCACCACCCTGCGTCTTCGTCACCACGAACTCCTTCATCTCGGCTACCAGGAAGGATTACCCCGGGAGGTGACCGCGGGAAACCCCGGAACGCTCACTCCTCCATCCGGTCGTACCGGTCCGCCCATTCGGCGAGCGTTTGCCGGGACCTCTCCTCGGTCAGGGTATCGCTTCCCAGTCTCGCGACGAGGGAATAATAGGCCTCGACCGCCACCCGGTCGTCGATGAACACCCCGGCCGCATAGGAATCCGTGTACACCACCGCGGGATGTTCGGTGAATTCCATGATGGTGAACGAATTCTCGAGCACCGCGCCCAAGCCGAAGCTTTCCGGGACGATACGAATGGAGCAATACGGCAGGTTCGCCGACAGGACGAGGTGGAGCAGTTGTTCGTGCATGATCCTGGGACCGCCGACGACCGAACGCAGCGCGCGCTCGTGAACATAGAAGCGGCACCGCGGCGGACGATCACGCTGCAGCAACCGCTGCCGCTCCATCCTGGCGTTCACGACCCGGTCCAGCTGAGCCTGGTCGCGGTTGCCGATCAGCTCGAAGGCGGTGCGGGCGTACTGTTCGGTCTGGAGCAGCCCAGGCAGGGTCAGCGACTCGTAACGCACCAGTGTGTGCGCGAGATTCTCTTGGATAGCAAGGGATTTCATCGGATCGACGAGTTCGTCGAAATACGGCCGGACCCAGTACAGGTCTCCGCCGGGCTGGGTCAGTTCCAGCAGCAGGTCACGCTCGGGCTCCGCCTCGCCGCAGGTCGCGAGATACAGCGCCGCGTCCACCACGGACAGCTCACGCAGCCCTTGTTCCCACCTCGTGACCTTGCTCTGCAACCAGCCGTTACGGCGGCTGACGTCGGCGCCGCTGAAGTGCCTGCGCTGCCGGAACGCCCTCATGCGGTGGCCCAGTTCCCGGGTCCGCGCCGTCGAATCCTTCTCAACCATGCGGGCCAAAATAGGGCCGAACTCCGGCCGCGCGGCGATTGCCACGCGGTGATTCACCTCAACTGCTGATAACTTGCGCTCGCGCATTTCCGCGAAGGGCCACTTCGCAAGCGAAGCGCCTTCGCGCGCGAAGCGTTCTTTAACTTTATAGCGGACGAAAGGAATGAGAGCGAGTTATCCGGAAGTGGATTTCTTGCGGCACGGCACCCGGGCGCTGTCTCGCGTCGGGGTCATCCCGCTCTGCCGGTCCGTGAAGGCCTCCTTGAGGGACTCTGGGTCCCTCAAGGAGGCCTTCACGGACCGGCACCCGGCGGCTCGACCATCTGACACGCGGTTTGAGGCTTTGTTGAGTTAAGGCCGAGGTAAAGCGGCCGAAGTTTCAAACGAGGCTTCAACGATACGCTTGAACCTCATGAGTCAAGACATCCGAGACTTCGTGACCACCTCCTGCGACCTGCTCGCCCTTGGCGAGCCGACGCATGCGACCCCCGTCTTCGCGGACGTCCGCAACGTATTGTTCGCCCAGCTGGTCGAGCGCGGCTTCCGCTCGATCGCCCTCGAAACGGATCGCGTGGCCGCGCTCGTCGCGAACGACTTCGTCCGGGACGGCGCCGGGACCCTCGACCTCGCGATGAGCGAAGGCTTTTCACACGTCTTCGGTGGCGTGGACGCGAACAGGCGACTGATCGCCTGGATGCGCGAGTTCAATGAAAACCGGCCTCCCGAGGAGCGGCTCTCGTTCCACGGCTTCGACACCCAGACCGAGAACACCTCCGCGCCCAGCCCGCGGCCCTATCTCGAGTACGCCCGCGACTTCTTGGGCTCCGACGTGGACATCGCGGGCTCGGCGGGCGACGACGAACGCTGGGGCCGCACGGAAGCCGTCATGGAAGCGGCTTCGTCGCCCGGTGCCACGGCCGACGCTTACCGGCTGCGCGCGATCGCGGCCGAACTGCTCGCCGCGCTCCGCTCCCGGAAACCGGAACCGGTCACGGAGGACTGGTCGCGGGCGGAGATCCAGCTCATGGCGGGCATCGACCTGCTGCGCTACCACCGGCAATGCGCCGAACCGCTCGAGCCGCACGAGCGTTATGCGCCCCTCGTCGCGACCAGGGACGCCATCATGGCGCGGAATCTGCTGGACATCCGCGCCGCCGAAGCCGTCCGGGGCAGGACGCTGGTCTTCTCCCACAATCTTCACCTGCGCCGCCAGGCGAGCACGATGCGAGTGGCGGGAACCGAGACCACCTGGTTCCCCGCCGGTGCGCTGGTGGCTCCGCTGCTCGGTGACCGCTACGTCTTCGTCGCGACCAGCCTCGGCCGAAGCGAGGCCATAGCGCTTGAGGAGCCGGAGCCCGATACCTACGAAGGGTTCCTTCAGAAGCACGTCACCACGGACTGGGGCCTGCTCACCCCGTCGGAGATCCCGCCCGCCAGTGTCCGGACCGACCCCATCCCGCGGCAGGGCTATTTCCCGCTCGATCAAGAGATGCTGAACGACGCGGACGCGATCCTGCACGTCCGGTCCTAGGCGTCGAACCGGGTGACGCCTCCTGCCCTCGGAAGGCGTCACCCGGCCACGAGTACGCGCCGCCACCCCCAGTGCCGCGATCCGGGGCGGCGCGAAGTCCGCTCACGTGAGCAGGAGTCAACACACCGGTGCCATAACTTCGCCAAACGCCGCGGCCGGCGGTCGTCCACCGGGCTATGCCGGAGCAACCCCGAAGCGGATCTTCGTCAACGCTTCACGAGCGCGGTCCCGCTGGCGTCCGCTCTGGTCCACGGCGGAAAGGTCCTTGAGCGCGCGCAATTCCCACACCGGAAAACCCAGCTCACGGAACAGCCCCGCCGCGCTCTTGAGTCCTTCGGCGGCTTCGGTCGCGACGCCTTCGTCGGCGCGCAGGCGCCCGAAGCTGAGCAGGGCGTACCCGCCGCCTCGGCGGTCTCCGAGGTCACGGAAGGTACTCATCGCCAGGCTCAGGTGGTCGGCGGAGCGGCCGTGTTCACCCGCCAGGCGTAGCGATTCGCCGAAACTCCGGTGCGTGTAGGCGGCCGCATGCCGGTGTCCGACGTATTCGAACAGCTCCAGCGACCGCGAGAGACATCTTTCGCTCTCCCCCGCGTCACCGGTCTTCGCATGGAGATCGCCGAGACTCCGGAGGACGTGCGCCTCCCAGTGGCGTTCACGCGAGCCGCGCGTGCCGATCAGCGCGCTCGTCAGCAGCTCGCCCGCCTCGTCCATGCGGCCGTTCCGGCGCAGGACGTCGGCGTAGCGCTTGGCGGACCTGTCGTGCTGCCGACCGTCCTCGCAATGGAGCGCGAGCAGGAGGCTCGCATCGAAACATTCCTTCGCCCGGCGGAAGTCGCCGAGGTCGTCCCACAGCGAGCCGAACTGGGCCGACGCCATCGCCTGCCCGGCGAGGTCACCGCAGTCCCGCAACAGGTCCAGTGCTTCTCTCAGCGCGTGGACCGCCGCGCCGGTCCGCCCCGAATCCGCGTCGACGTCGGCGAGCGCGATGAGCGCGGTCCCGGTGCCCGGGTGGTCACCCACGGTGCGGAACCTGCCCTCCGCCAACGAGAAACAGGTCCGCGCCCGTGCCAGATCCCCCGCGTCGGCGTGGGCATGCCCGAGCTTGAGCAGTTTCCCCGCCTCCGCGGGGAGATCGACACGATCGCGCACGATGCCGAACCCGAGCCACGCCGGAGATCCGCCCTTCCTCGGGCCGACGAGATCGCTGTAGGCGTCGGCCAGCCGCATGGCCAGCTCGGTCCAACCGTGGTTCTTCGCGGTTCGGACGGCGAGCGCGAGATTCGCCGTTTCCGTGTCACGCCAGCCGATCGGGTCGGCCGCGACACGGTCCGACACCGCCGCCGGGACGTCCGCACGCCGTGTCGGCGGGTACTCGGCGCCGAGGGCGGCGGAAGCGTGTTCGGCCAACGCCGCCATGGCCGTCAGCGCGCGCCGAAGGGCTCCGGGATCCGGTGGTTCCCGGAGCGCGAGCCGGATCAGGCCCGGTAGCCGGTACCGGACGAAGCCCGTTCGATCCGGCTCGGCGTGGAGCAGGTGGTCGTCCACCAGCTCGTCGAGCAGTTCGGCCGCTTCGTCGCTCGACCGGCCGAGCATGGCCGTCGCGAACCAGTCGGCGAACTCGGTGACACCGGGGAAACCGAGCAACCGCAGAGATTTCCGCTGTCGTGACGACAGCTCGGCGAGGGCATCGGCGAGTACCGGCCGGACGCCGAGATCGCCGGCGGCGAGTTCGTCGAGGCGCAGGCGCTCGTTCTCCAGGCGCGCCGCGAACTCGGCGACGCTCAGCCTCGGCCGCTGCAGCAGCTTCACACCCGCCGCGCGCACCGCCAGCGCGAGACCGTCGCAGGAGGCCAGCACCCGCCGCACGGCGTCGGGTTCGGCGGACAACCGGGTCTCTCCGGCGATCGCGCCGAGCAAGTCCCGTGAATCCGCGTCGGACAGCGCACCGACCTCGACGGGTCTGGCGCCGACGAGCCCGGCCAGCCGGCGCCGTGTCGTGACGATCGCCGCGCAGCCGGGACCGCTCGGCAGCAACGGCCGCACCTCGGCCTCGGACCGGCCGTTCTCGAGGATCACCAGCAACCGCCGGTCCGCGGTGTGGCTCTGCCACAACGAGATCCGCGCGGCCCGGTCGGTGGGGATCTCCGCTTCCGCGAGGCCGACCGCGCGGAGGAACCCGGCGAGTACGTCGCCGGCGTCCCGCAGATCGGCGACGAGCTGCCCGTCGGGGAACCGCTTGCGCACCCGCCACGCGGCCTGGACGGCCAGCGCGCTCTTCCCCGACCCCGCCGCTCCGTGGAGCACGACCGGCGCCGGACCACGCAGCGCGCGACCCACGTCCGCCAGTTCCCTGGCCCTGCCGGTGAAATCCGGCGTCGCCGACGGCAGACGGCACGGCGCGCCGCCCGCGGACCAGCCGGTGCCCGTGATCCGGCGATGGACCGCGAGCAGGTCCTCCCCCGGCGAGACACCGGCGTGCTCCCACAGCGCCTGACGGCACCGGTCGAGGACGGCCAGTGCCGCGTCCCGCCGCCCGGTCCCGTGCAGCGCCTCGGCCAGCCACCCGGCCAGGCGCTCATCGCCCGGCCGGGCGGCCAGTTCGGATCCCAACCGGTCGGCGACGGCCTTGTGGTCACCGGCCGCCAGTTCCAGCTCCACGAGCTTGCCCAGTACCGAACTTCGCTGGTCCTCGAGCCACAGCCGGTGCGCCTCCACCAGCGGACCGACCGGGACGTCGGCGAACGCCCGGCCGCGCCACAATCCCAGGGCCTGTTCGAGCAACGCCCTGCGCTCGGCGCCGGTCGCCTTCGCGGCCGCGGCGGTCAGTTCGGAGAAGGCCGTGACGTCCAACTCCCCCGCCGAGACGGTCAACCGGTAGCCGCTCCGGCCGGAGTGCAGCCGCTGCCGGACGTCGTCCACCGGCATGCCGGGCGACAACGCCTTACGCAGCTTGGAAACCGCCATCTGCACCACCGCGGCGGCGCTCGACGGCGGTCCCTGCGGCCAGAGTTCGTCCACGAGGGTGTCCCGGTGGACGAACTCGTTCGGCCGGGCCAGGAGCACCGCGAGCACCCGGCGGGGCTGAGCCGCCGACGGCAGCGGGACCGAGGCCGCGAGCGGGCCGAGCACCTTGAACTCCACGAACCACCTATCACCAGGACGGATGACCCAGAATGTAACCCGGTGCCGTCCCCGTGACAGCGACTTCTCACCCGGATGGCCGCCAGTCAGTTCCCGGTGTGCGCGAGCAGCTTGTCCCGCAAAGCGGGTTCGTCCGCGAGCGCCTCGTTCAGTGTGTGCTCCAGCAGCGGCTTGAGATCCCCGTACGGCCGCTTCGCCCAGTCGAGGGGGCCCTGCGGCGGCTCCGGGTCGTACTCGATGACGAACTGGATCGTCCGCGCGATCTCCGCGCCGACGAGGCGCTCGACCAGGTGCAGCGCGAGGTCGATCCCCGCCGACACCCCGGCGGCGGTGATCACGTTCCCGTCCTCGACCCAGCGTTCGGCGACGGGCTCCGCGCCGAAAGCGCCCAGCAGTTCACGGAACATCCAGTGGGTCGCGGCCTTGCGCCCCTTCAGCAGTCCGGCCTGCCCCAGCAGCAGCGATCCCGTGCACACCGAGGTCACGAGTTCCGCGTTCGCCGCGGCGGTCCGCAGGTATCCGACCAGTTTCTCGTCGGCGAGCGCCTTCAGCGTCGGTGCGGCACCTCCGGGTACGAGCAACGCGTACGGCGACGGGACTTCGTCGTAGGTGTGGGTCGCCACGAGCTTCAGCGGGTTGTCGGTGGTGACCGCGTCCTTCGTCTCGCCGACCACGACCGTCCGGTACTCCTGCGTCGTGCTCGCCATCCCGTCCAGCACGGTCAGCGGCCCGACCATGTCCAGTGGAGTCATCCCCGGGTACACCACGAACGCGATCGTCTTCTTGTCGTCTGTCATGGGGACAACGGTGTCGCAGCCACGCGACCGCGGCGGCTGGGATGTCCGGATTCCTGCGAACAACGTCCGACGGCCGGCACTACTGGTAGCGTTCGATCATGCCGGGTTCACCCAGACGAGTGTTGATCGTCGGCTACAGCAACGCCGAGTTGCTCGACATCGCCGGTCCGTCGGACGTCCTGGACGCCGCGACCAAACTCGGCGGCAAGCCGGGGTACGAGATCATGCTCGCGAGCGTCGACGGACGCGGTATCCGCTGCGAGTCCGGGCTGACGCTGCAGGCACAGCACCGGCTCGACCAGGTGACCGGCGAACTGGACACGCTGATCGTCGCGGGCGGCACCGGGCACGAGGCGGCCGCCGCCGATCCGAGGGTCGTCACCCACGTCCGCAGGCTCGCGCAGCAGAGCCGTCGCGTCGCTTCGGTGTGCACCGGCGCCACGGTGCTCGCCGCGTGCGGGCTGCTCAACGGGCGGCGCGCCACCACGCACTGGCGGTTCGCGAACCGGCTCGCGACGAGCTATCCGCAGGTGAACGTGGACCCGGTGCCGCTGTACGTACGCGACGGCAACGTCTACACGGCGGCGGGGGTCACCAGCGGGATCGACCTCACCCTCGCGTTCGTCGAGGCCGACCACGGCCCGAGCGTGGCCAGGGAGGTCGCGCGCATGCTGGTGACCTACCTGCAGCGGCCGGGCAACCAGGCGCAGGTGAGCATGTTCCTGTCCGGGCCGCCGCCGGAGAACCGGCTCGTCCGCGACATCACCGCGTACGTGGCGGAACACCTGGCAGGCGATCTCGGCACCGCCGTCCTCGCCGACCGGGCCGGGATCAGCACCCGGCAGCTGACCAGGCTGTTCGACGCGCACCTGAGCACCACGCCCAGCAGGTACGTGCGGGCGGCGAGGACCGAGAACGCCGCGAAACTGTTGTGCGGCACCGAACTTCCGCTGACGTCGATCGCGAGACGGTGTGGTTTCGGCTCGACCGAGACACTGCGCCAGGCCTTCCTCGATCACTTCGACACCCCGCCTTCGGCCTATCGCCGTGTCCACCTTCGGCAGGCGTTCGGCTAGGCCGTGTGCGGCACGCGGCGCCGACTGTGGAGGATATGCGGGTGAACCGCCGCGACATCTCCGACGACGACACCGGCCCGATTCGCCGGGTTACGGACGCCCCGTCCGATCGTTCGCCCGGAACGTCCCGTTCACCGCGCCGGACTCCGCCGCCCGAGGGGGCGCGGCGACCCCGTCCCCCGGCCCAGCGGCCACGGCAGGCGGAACCGGGCAGACGTCGCGCCCCGGAACCGAAGCCAGAACCACCGGTCGGTCACGGGCATTCGCACGGCCACGGGCCGGCCGCGCCCGCGTCGCGCCGGGTCCGCCTCTTGCTGATGTGGCTGCTGATCCCGCTCGCCGTCGCCACCGTCGCCGGGATGATCGTGCTCTACCCGTGGGGCCAGGATGCGGCGAAAAGCGTGTTCCCCCAGGGAGTACCGGTGAACGCGACGGTCACCGGGACGATCACCGGTCCGTGTCTCGCCGAAGGCCAGGTGCAGGTCGGCGAACCGCCGCCGGACGCGAAGCCGTGTCTCACCAGCGAACTGACGATGACCGACGGCCCCGGGGCCGGGAAGTCGCTGAAGCTGACGCTTCCCATCGAACCGAGCACGCCGCGATTCGCCGCTGGTGACGAGGTGGTGCTGTCCTACAACGGCGGCGACGTCGCGAACCCCTCGTCGTTCCAGATCGTCGACTTCCAGCGCGGTACGCCGTTGCTGCTGCTCGCCGGGTTGTTCGGGCTCGCGGTGATCGTGCTGGGCCGCTGGCGGGGTCTCGCGGCGCTGGTCGCGCTCGGGCTGAGCTTCCTGGTGCTGGCGTTCTTCGTGCTGCCGTCGATCCTCGCCGGGGAAAGCCCGCTGCTGGTGGCGATCGCGGGCGCCGGCGCGATCATGTTCGTCGCGCTGTACCTGACGCACGGGTTGTCCGCGAGAACCTCGGTGGCGGTGCTGGGCACCTTGGTGAGCCTGGTCCTGATCGGTGTCCTGTCCGCAATCTTCTCGGCGGCGGCGTCGCTGACCGGGCTCGACGACAGCACGTCCCAGCTGATCGGGTCGCTCGGGCACGGGATCGACGCGCGCGGTCTGCTGCTGGCGGGCGTCGTGATCGGCGCGCTCGGTGTACTGGACGACGTCACCGTGACGCAGACGAGCGCGGTGTGGGAGCTCCGGCGGGCGAACCCGTCGCTCGGCTGGCGTGAGCTGTACGGCGCGGGCCTGCGGATCGGGCGCGACCACGTCGGCTCGGCGGTCAACACGCTCGTGATGGCGTACGCGGGGGCGGCGCTGCCGGTGCTGCTGTACACGTCGCTTTCCGGGGTCGGGCTCGGCTCGATCCTCGGCGCGGAGGAAATCGCACAGGAGATCGTCCGGACACTGGCCGGAAGTGTCGGCATCGTCGCGGCGGTCCCGGTCACCACCGTGCTCGCCGCGCTGATCGCCTCGCGGGAGCCCCAAGAGTCCCTGTAGACACAAGCGCCCCAAAGCGCGAGCCCACCGCGCGAGCACGGGCCGGAGTCGGGTACGAAGAGGCCGCACCCGAGATTCGCCGCGTGATCGGAGGGGCCATGTTCGACGTTTTCGCCGTCCCGAGACAGCTGACCGCCGTCGCGCGGCGCGTACTCGTCTCGACGCTCGAAGCCGTCGAGGCGGTCCCCAAGATCGCCGCCGCGCTCGACGACGTGCGGTCGACGCTCAAGCACTCGGAGCGGCTGGCGACCTTCGCCGCGGGCGAGCTGCCGGAGATCGTCTACCAGCTGGAGGAGATCAAGGCGCGGCTGGAGAAGCTGGAGACCCGCACCGACGCCTGAAGTACATGAAGGTCCCCTTCATGTACTTGCCTGCGCAGCCGCTGGGACAGCTGGTGCAGGTGGGGCGCGGTGGCGATCCCCGAGTCTGTGAAGGCCTCCTTGAGGGACTCTGGGTCCCTCAAGGAGGCCTTCACGGACTCACGTACCGGCCCGAAGCTTCAGTCCAGCGTCGCCACGAACCGGCTGACCGCTTCCATCGTGAAGCGCTGGATGTACTTCCCGGCGGGCGCCGCCGAGGCCAGCCGGTAGAGCGGCCGCTCCGCCGCCGCGTCCCCACGCGCCTCCGACTTCAGCTGAGCCACCAGCAGTTCGGAGAACACCAGACCGTTCGCCTCGGTGTTGTTCAGCAGCGCGTTCGCCAGTTTGCGCAGCTGCAGGATGCCCAGTTCCCTGCCGCCCGCGCCGGAGTAGACGGCCAGGTCGACCTTCGCGACCTTGCGGCGCTTGCCCGCGTTCACCAGCAGGCTGACCGTCCGGGTACCGCGCACGTCGCTGATCACCAGGTCGATGCGCTCGGCCGCGGTCAGCTCGATCCGCCGCACGCCCCAGGTCCGCACGATGAGCGTGTCGCCTTCGAGCCAGACGCGGCGGCGCAGGTTGTAGAACATGACGTAGAGCAGCGGTATCGCGATCACGCCGGCGACCACGAGCCCGGCGATCTCACCGCCGATCAGTCCGGCGATCCCACCGAACGCGGCCGCGAAGATCACGACACCGGCGACGCTGGAGCAGCCACGCCTGCGGCGCAGCTTGGGGTCGTCGTGGAACAGCGGGAGACGCTCGGGGGTCTCCGGGGTCCCGGTCGGCTCGGTCATCACGCGCCCGTCCCGGCGAGGAACGGGTTTCCCGCCCGCTCCTGCCCGATCGTGGTGGCCGGACCGTGGCCCGGGAGGACGACGGTGTCGTCCGGCATCGTCATCACCTTGGCATCGAGTGACCGCACGAGCTCGTCACCGGCCCCGGCGGACCGGCCGATCGAACCGGCGAACAGGCTGTCCCCGGTGAACACGATCCGGCCGCCCTCGGCGGAGGTCAGCCCGAAGACCACCGAACCGGCAGTGTGCCCCGGTGTAGCGGACACCGTGATCTCCAGTCCGGCCAGCCCGAGCGGACCCTCGGCGAGTGGCACGATCCCGTCCTTCCGTTCTCCGGCGTCCCGGCCGAGGAGTGGCCGGTCCGCCTCGTGCAGATAGAGAGGTATTCCGTGGCGCGCGCCGATCTCGCCCGCCGAAGCGACGTGGTCGGGGTGGCCGTGGGTGGCGAGCATCGCGACCGGCGTGAGGCCGTGCGTGGAAAGCGCGGCCTCGAGCGGTTCGACGACGTCCTCACCGGGATCGACAATCACGCACTCCCCGCCGCCCTCCGGGGCGAGCAGATAGCAGTTGGCTTCGAGGGGGCCTGCCGGAAAACCGACAACCAGCACGAAACGCCTCCTCAATTCTTCCACCGAACAGGTGACAGGATGGCCCTGATCACGATCAAGTAAGAGTAGCGGCCCCTGTACGGGGGCCTCACAGGCTGTGCCAATAGACTCCCGCTACCTCAGACGTGTGACATCGAGTGGAAACCGGGAGGGCGGGTGCCGACCAACCAGCAGCGCCGCGAAGCCGCGAAGCGCAAGCTCGAGCGACAGATCGTGCGACGGGCCGAACAGGCCAAGCGGCGCAGGATCGTCGGCTCGGTAGCGGTCGTCGGTGTCGTCGCCATCGTGGCGGGCGCGGTGTGGTGGATCGTCAGCAGCAACAGTGGTGACGATGCCGCCTCCGACGCTTCCCCGAGCTCGGCCCCTCCGACCCCCGAGGTCACCATCCCCACGGAGCGCGCTCCGATGCCGAAGCGGCCGACGCCGCTGGCGAGCCCGGTGGCCTGTGATTACAAGGACGACGCCGGCAAGCCGGCTTCGAAGAAGGTGAACAAGCCGGAAGGCAAGGACGTCTCTTCGAACGGCACGGTGAACGTCGTGCTGAAGAGCACCGCGGGCGACATCCCGCTGACGCTCGACCGCGCGCTCGCCCCGTGTGCCGTGCAGAGCTTCATCAGCCTCTCGCAGCAGGGCTACTTCAACGACACCAAGTGCCACCGGCTCGGCACCACCGGCCTGCAGATGCTGCAGTGCGGTGACCCCGAGGCCAGCGGCATGGGCGGCCCGGGCTACACCATGCCGGACGAGGCGTTCAAGGAGATCAAGTACGGCCGCGGCATCCTCGCGATGGCGAAGACGCAGCAGCCGAACTCCGGCGGAAGCCAGTTCTTCATGGTCTACGGCGAAGCCGAACTGTCCCCGGACTACTCGGTCTTCGGCAGCATCTCCGACGAGGGGCTGAAGGTGCTCGACAAGGTCGCCAAGGCGGGCGCGAACGCGCAGGCCGGCAACGGCGACGGCACCGGCCCGCCCAACACGGAGGTCAAGTTCACCGGCGTCACGGTCAACGCCTGACGTGAAGCTGGAAGTCAACGGCGCGCCCGCCCGGTCGGAAGACCTGGCGGGCGCGTTCGGCTATGGCCACTTCACCGCGATGCAGGTCCGCGGCGGCAAGGTCCGCGGCCTGGACGTCCACCTACGCCGTCTCGCGACGAGCACCCGGCGCATGTTCGCCCACGATCTCGACACCGAGGCGGTGCGCGAATACGTACGGCAGGCCATCCGGGGTGAGGACGCGCTGTCCGTGCGGGTGCTGATCTTCTCCCGGGCGATGGACTGGTCCGACCCCGGCGCACCGGCGAAACCGGATGTCCTCGTCCGGGTCGGGCCGCCCAAAGAGCACGAGATGACACCGCTGCGCCTGCGGTCCGTGCGCTATGAACGGGTGCTGCCGGAGGTCAAACACGTCGGTACGTTCGGCCTGCTCCACCACACGCGCGAAGCGAAGCTGGCGGGATACGACGACGCGCTGTTCGTCGACTACCAGGGCCGCGTCAGCGAGGCGTCGATCTGGAACGTCGGTTTCCTCGACGGCGGCACGGTGGTCTGGCCGCAAGCGCCGGTGCTCGACGGCATCAGTCAGCAACTGGTGCGCCGCGGCCTCGAGCGCAACGGGATCCCACAGGAGATCCGCGACGTCCGCCCTGCCGACCTTTCCGAGTTCGACGCCATGTTCTTGACGAACTCGGAGTCGATCGGCTGGCCGGTGGCGTCGGTGGACGACGTCGTGCTGCCGTTCGCTCCGGAGACCGGCCGGCTCCTCGCCGAAGCGTACGAAAGCAACCCCTGGGACGAGATCTAGCTCAGCGGTAGGTGAACTTCGGCGGCCGCCGCGCCAGAAACGCGGCGACTCCCTCCGCGTAGTCCTCGCCGTGCAAGGCACCGAGCCGGATCTCGTCGACCTCGGTATCGGATTCCTTCTGTCCCGCCACGATCTTCTCGATGATGCGGTTCATCCCGCGCACCGACGCCTGCGAACGTGAAGCCAGCGTGTCGACGAACTTGCCGGTCGCGGCCTCCAGCTCATCGGCCGGGAAGACGTCGTTCAGCAGCCCGATCTCCCGCGCCCGCCGCGCGTCGACGAGTTCACCCGAGAGCAGGAAGTACTTCGCGTGCGCGGGACCGACCAGTGACACCAGCTGCCGGGTCGAGCCGAAGTGGTAGACGATCCCGAGCTTCGACGGCGTGATGCCGAAGCGTGCGCCCTCCGCGGCGAAGCGGAAGTCGCAGGCGACCGAGATCTGGCATCCGCCACCGATGCAGTTGCCCTGGATCATCGCGACGGTCGGCTTCCGCGCCGCCATCAGCGCCGCCACGGCCCCGTCCACGGCCTTGTCGTAGGTCTCGGCCGCGTCGGCGGTGGACCGCAGCTCCTGGAACTCGCTGATGTCCGCGCCCGCCGAGAAATGCGCGCCCGCGCCGGTCAGCACGAGGACCTTGACCGCCGGGTCCGCCTCCACCTGCGCCACCACGTCCGGGATCGCCGACCACATCCCGTAGGTGATCGCGTTCATCTTCTCCGGCCTGGTGAACGTCAGCCGCGCGACCTCGCCGTCGCGAGTGAACTCGAACCCGTCAGTCATGCCCGGACTTTAGCCGGGACCCACCGGAGGTCACGAAGCCGAAGTGACCCGATACACGTCGTAAACGCCCTCGACACCACGGACCACCTTCAGCACGTGACCGAGATGCTTCGGGTCGCCCATCTCGAACGAGAACCGGCTGACCGCGACCCTGTCCCGCGACGTGGTGACCGACGCGGACAGGATGTTGACCTTCTCGTCCGCGAGCACCTTCGTGACGTCCGAGAGCAGCCGGTGCCGGTCCAGCGCCTCGACCTGGATCGCGACGAGGAACACCGAGGACGCCGACGGCGCCCATTCGACCTCGACCAGCCTTTCGGGCTGCGCCGTCAGGTCGTCCGCGTTCGTGCAGTCGGTCCGGTGGACGCTGACGCCACCACCGCGGGTGACGAAACCGAGGATCTCGTCGCCGGGCACCGGCGTGCAGCAACGGGCGAGCTTGGCCCAGACGTCGCTGGCGCCCTTCACCACGACGCCGACGTCGTTCGAACCACGCCGGCGGGTGACCGTGGACGGTGTCGCGCGCTCGGCGAGCTCCTCCTCCGCCTCGTCGACCCCGCCGATGAGCGCGACCAGGCGTTGCACGACGTGCTTCGCGCTGGTGTGGCCCTCGCCGACGGCCGCGTACAGCGAACTGATGTCGGGATGCCGCAGTTCGGTGGCGACCGCGCCCATCGACTCCGCGGAGACAAGCCGCTGGATCGGGAGGCCGACCTTGCGGACCTCCTTGGTGATGGCCTCCTTGCCGCCTTCGATCGCCTCGTCGCGGCGTTCCTTGGCGAACCACTGCCGGATCTTCGCGCGGGCCTTGGGCGAACCGGCGAACTGCAGCCAGTCGCGGCTCGGCCCCGCCGTCTCGGCCTTCGAGGTGAAGATCTCGATGACCTCGCCGTTCTCCAGCTTGCGCTCGAGCGCGACGAGCCTGCCGTTGACGCGGGCCCCGATGCAGCGATGCCCGACCTCGGTGTGCACGGCGTAGGCGAAGTCGACCGGCGTCGAATCGACCGGCAACGTGATCACGTCACCCTTGGGCGTGAACACGAAGATCTCCCGCGAAGCGAGCTCGTAGCGCAGCGACTCGAGGAAGTCTCCCGGGTCCGCCGCTTCACGCTGCCAGTCGAGGAGCTGGCGCATCCACGCCATCTCGTCGACGTCCATGGCGTTCCCGTTGTGGGTGCCCTTGGTCTCCTTGTACCGCCAGTGCGCGGCGATGCCGTACTCGGCGGTGCGGTGCATCTCGTAGGTCCGGATCTGGACTTCCAGCGGTTTGCCGTCCGGTCCGATCACCGTGGTGTGCAACGACTGGTACACACCGAACCGAGGCTGCGCGATGTAGTCCTTGAACCGGCCGGGCACGGGCTGCCACAGCGCGTGGACGACGCCCATCGCGGCGTAGCAGTCACGGACGTCCTCGACCAGGATCCGCACGCCCACCAGGTCGTGGATGTCGTCGAGGTCGCGACCGCGGACGATCATCTTTTGGTGGATCGAGTAGTAGTGCTTCGGCCTGCCCTCGACCTTGGCGGTGATCCGCGAGCCTTCGAGATTGCCGGTCAGCTCGGTGATCACCGACCGCAGGTACGTGTCGCGCGAAGGCGCGCGATCGGCGACCAGGCGGACGATCTCGTCGTACTTCTTCGGCTGCAGGATGGCGAACGCCAGGTCCTCCAGCTCCCATTTGACCGTCGCCATGCCGAGCCGGTGCGCCAGCGGAGCGAGGACCTCCAGGGTCTCGCGAGCCTTTCGGGCCTGCTTCTCCGGCGGCAGGAAACGCATCGTGCGCATGTTGTGCAACCGGTCGGCCAGCTTGATGACCAGCACGCGCGGGTCGCGCGCCATCGCGATGACCATCTTGCGGATGGTCTCGGCCTCGGCGGCCGTGCCGAGCTTGACCTTGTCCAGCTTGGTGACACCGTCGACGAGCTCGCCGACCTTCTCACCGAAGTCGGCCTTCAGGCTCTCCAGCGAATATCCGGTGTCCTCGACGGTGTCGTGCAGCAGCGCCGCCACCAGCGTCGTGGTGTCCATCCCGAGTTCGGCGAGGATGGTCGCGACCGCGAGCGGATGCGTGATGTACGGGTCGCCCGACTTGCGCCGCTGCTCCCGGTGGAGCTCTTCGGCTACGTCGTAGGCACGCTGGAGCTGCGCGAGGTCCGCGTTGGGATGCAGCTCGCGGTGGATGACGGCGAGCGGTTCGAGAACCTGCTTGACCGGCGCGGCACGCTGCGCGGTGATCCGGCGGGCGAGGCGGGCACGCACACGGCGCGTCGCGGACGGCGTCGGCGCTGCCCCCTGTCGCGCCGCACCGCTTTGCTCGGTGCCGTCCTTCGAGGACACCGCGGCATCGAGCTCTTGGCTCACCCGCACCTCCTGCGCTTCGTGCGGCCTTCGGACATCAAGAGTAACCGCTCCCCCTCGCGGCTCACTTGGTACGCCCGTTCAACACACCCGGAGGGCCTCCACACGACGCCCTTCAAGCACGGAACGACCACCGAGCGCGCCGAGTTCCATCACCACCGAAACCCCGGCGAGCACGTCGTCGAGGACCGCGACACGCTGGCCGGGCTCGACGACGCCTTCGGAGAGTTCGACGGCCGCGGTGCCGTACTCGAGTGTGTAACCGACCCTGCCCGCGACCCGGGGCAGCTTGCCGGGCTTGCGGATCAACGCGACACCGAGGCCACGGGCATAACCGACCGCGGCGGCCAGCAGGAAACCGCGTGCTTCCACGCCCGCCAGCAGGGCCGCCTCGGGATCGACGGTGGCGGCCAGCGCGTCGGTGACGGCCCGGAAACCCGCCGCGTCGGCGAACAACGGGCTCAGGTCCCGGAACAGCACGCCGGGTTCCGGGAAGTCCGGCACGTCGGCGATGAGGTCGAGTGCCTTGTCCAGCTCCATGTTCTTCCTGCTCTCCAACTCGCCTGTGTTCCGTGACCGGTCGCTATGAAGGGGCCTTTCATTGCAAATTTTGCAATAAAAGGCCCCTTCATAGCGCTTGAAAGCCGGTTACCTCTTGCGCTTGCCCGACGGACGGCCCTTGTGGGCCTTCTGGTTCCTGGCGGGGACGCTCGCCGCGGCGGCGTACGCCTTCTCCTTACGGAGTTCGGCGGCCAAGGCGTCCTCGTCGTTCGGGTCGAAGTCGTCGTCGCGCTCGGCGGCCTTGCGGGCCTGGTTCGCGCGCCGCGAAGCGACCCGATCGGCCTGCTGCCGGTACTTCGGGTCACGCATCTTGAAGTCGACCAGCAGCGGGGTGGCCAGCGCGACCGACGACAGCACGCCGACCACGGTGCCGGTGAGCTGCACGAGCGCGAGCTCCTGCAGGGTGCCTGAACCGAGCAGGAGGTAGCCGATCACCAGCAAGCCGAGGATCGGCAGCGCCGCGATCAACGACGTGTTGAACGAACGCATCAGCGTCTGGTTCAACGCCAGGTTCGCCGCTTCCGCGTAGGTCCGGCGGGTCAGGCCGAGCAGGCCGCGCGTGTTCTCGCGGACCTTGTCGAACACCACCACCGTGTCGTACAGCGAGAACCCGAGGATCGTCAGCAGACCGATCACCGTCGCCGGCGTGACCTCGAAACCGATCAGCGAGTACACGCCCGCCGTCACCACGATGTCGTTCAGCAGGGTGACCAGTGCCGCGGCCGCCATCCGGGGGTCGAAGTACAACGCCAGGAACAACGTGACCGCAAGCAGGAACACCCCGAGCGCGATCAGCGCCTGCCGGGAGATCTCCCCGCCCCAGGACGCGCTCACCGCGCTGTCACTGATCGCCTGGACACTGGGCTGGCCGGAGGTCCCGATCGGGCCCAGTTCCTGGAACAGGGCCTGCTTCACCTTGGCGACCTCGGCCGCGTCCAGGGTGTCCGAACGGAGCTGGATGGTCGACGAGACGCCGCTGCCGACCTTCTGCGCCTCGTCGGCGGGCTTGCCCAGCGAGGCGGCGAAGACCTCCTTGGCCCGCTCTTCGGTGATCTGCCCGCTCTTGCCGTTGGCGGGCAGCTGGATCTGGGTGCCGCCTTCGAAGTCGATGCCGAAGTTGAAGCCCTTGACCCCCATCGACGCGATGCACACCAGCACCAGCGCGCCGAAGAAGAGGTACCAGCGCTTGCGGACGCCGACGACGTTGAACACGCCGCTGCCCACATACATCCGGTGGAAGACGCTCTCGCGTTTGGTCTCGGTGGTGTTCTTCTCGTCGACCACGGTCACGCCTCCTTGACGTTCGGGCGACCGGTGGCGGGACGGGCCGCCTTGCGCTCCGAGCCCAGCTGCTGCACGGCGCCGAGGCCGAGATTCTTGGGGTTGGACAGGAACTTCGACTTCGACCGGGACACCATCGCGACCAGCGGATGCGTCACGAGGTAGACCACGACGAGGTCGAGCACCGTCGACATGCCGAGAGTGAACGCGAAGCCCTTCACGTCACCGACGGCCAGCAGGTAGAGGACCGCCGCGGCGAGGAAGCTGACCGCGTCCGCCGCGAGAATCGTGCGCTGGGCCCGGGACCAGCCGCGCGGTACCGCGGATCGGAAGGTTCTGCCTTCGCGGATCTCGTCCTTCAAGCGTTCGAAGTAGATGACGAACGAGTCCGCGGTGATACCGATCGCGATGATCAGGCCCGCCACGCCGGCGAGGTCGAGGGTGTACCCGATCCACCGCCCCAACAGCACCAGTACCCCGTACACGATCGCGAACGACAAGCCGAGCGACAGAATCGTCAGCAGGCCGAGCAGCCGGTAATAGAACATGCAGTAGATGAACACGGCCAGCAGGCCGATACCGCCGGCGATGAGGCCCGCCTGCAGCGACGCGAGACCCAGCGTCGCGGACACCGTGGTCGCGTCCGAGGACTCGAACGACAGCGGCAGCGAACCGTACTTCAGCACATCCGCCAGGTCCTTCGCCTCGGTCTGGCTGAACCGGCCGGTGATCTGCGTCTGACCGCCGAGGATCGCGGACTGGATGGTCGGTGCGGAGACGACCTGCGTGTCGAGGACGAACGCCGCCTGCTTCTGGGTGTTCTTCGAGGTGAAGTCGCCCCAGATCTGGGAACCCTCGCTCTTGAAGTTCAGGTTGACGACCCACTGGGAGTTCTGGGTGTCGTAGGCCGAGGAAGCGTCGGAGATCTGCGTTCCGGGCAGGAACTCCGGCTCCAGCAGGTACTTCATCGTGTTCTTGTCACCGCAGGCGACCAGTGGCTTGTCGGTGAGGTCGTTGCCGACCAGCGGGTCCGACACCTTGGGGTCGCAGTTGAGCGCCGCGAAGGCCTTCTCGGCGGCCGCGGCCTGCTTCGCCTGGTCCGTCGACAGCAGATCGGGGTTCTGCCGGAGGTTCCGGGCTTCCTCGATCTCCCTCTTGGTCTTCTCGTCCGCGTTCTCGTCCGGCTGCTGCTGCGGCGCGCCGACCGCGCCACCGCCGCCGTTGGCCGGGCTGCTCGGCGGGGCGCTCGCGCCCGGCGAGGCCGGCGGGGCCGAAGAAGGCGTGCCCGAAGCGGGCGGGGTCGACGGCTGCGGAACCGGGGTCACCGGCTGCGACGTCACGACCTTTCGGAAGCCCAGCTTCGCGGTCTTGCCCAGGGCCTTGGCCTGGTCGCCCTGCTCGCCGGGGACGGTGATCACGACGTTGCTGCCGTCGAGGACGACCTCGGTGCCGCTGACGCCGATACCGTTGACCCGGCGCTCGATGATCGAGCGGGCCTGTTCGAGGGACTCTCGCGGGGGGTCGCCGCCGTCGGGATTGCGGGCGGTCAGCGTAACCCTCGTGCCGCCTTGCAGATCGATGCCGAGCTTCGGCGTCGGCTTGCCGCTACCGGTGAAGAACACCAGGGCGTACAGCGCCACCAAGATCAGGGCGAAGAAGGCGAGATAGCGTCCCGGGCGGAGATGCCCGGCCGGTGCGGCCACTGTGCTTCGGTCTCCTCGGACGGACTGGGTGTTCCCCAATGGACTTGGCTGTTCACACACCGGACGGGAGTCCGGTGGTACCGCGAACGGGCACGACTATGACGACGGACACGCACGCAGCACCGAGACACTACTCGGTGCTGCGTGAGCCCGGCGTTGGCCCCGCACCTACGAAAGTCTGGTGTCGGGGATGGCCTTACAGCCCCTGTCGGCGGAGCTGAGATGCCCCGCCAGAAGTGACCAGACGCGTGAACCCGCCCCGGCCGAAGGCCCCGCTATCGCGGTGCCACGGCGCCCCGATCCGCCGACTGTATGCGGAGAGACCAGCCAGCGCCGTGGCGACGTCGATCGCGGTCGCGGGTTCACCGGACACTACGTGCTACTTCTTGCCGTGCTCCAGCGGAGGAGCGATCTGAGCGCCGGACTTCTCCTCGACGCGCTCGTCGTCCTTCGACTCGATGGCGGGCTGCTCGACGACGGCCTCGTCGTCGATCGTGTCAGCGTCGTCCACGTCGGTCTCGACGACCGGCTCGACCTTCTCGCGGACGGCCTGGCGCAGCCAGGTGGTCACGACGCCCGGAGCGATCTCGAGGTCGATCGTGGTGTCGGCGGAAGCGTCGGCGACAGACGCGTAGAGACCGGAGGTGGTCATCACCCGGTCACCGGGAGCGAGGCTCGAGAGCAGCTCCTGCTGCGCTGCCGCCGCCTTCTTCTGCTTACGGGTGCCCATGACGAGCGGAATCGCCACAACGAGCATCAGGAGCAGCGGCAGCAATAACTGGTTCATGATTCTCCATTTCGAGCGGACGCCGCGCGGTGCGCTGTTTTGTCCGGTTTGGCGGGGTGTGCTCTCTCCGAGTGTGCCAGGTGCCAGCGGAAACTCCACCACCACCCGTCGTCACCACGGGCCTCGGACCGCGTGAACGGTCCGGTCAGTCCTGGTCGAACAGGTTCGGTCCGCCCTGCTCGCCGCGCGTGGCACCGGCGGGGACCGGCAGGCCGAGGTGTTCCCACGCGGCCGCTGTGGCGACCCGGCCGCGAGGAGTGCGGGCGAGCATACCGGCGCGGACCAGGTAAGGCTCACACACCTCCTCGACGGTGGTCGGTTCTTCCCCCACGGCGACGGCCAGCGTGGACACTCCGACCGGGCCGCCGCCGAAGGAGCGGACCAGCGCGGTCAGCACCGCGCGGTCGAGCCGGTCGAGGCCGAGTTCGTCCACGTCGTAGACCTCCAGCGCGGCACGCGCGATCTTGCGCGTGACCTTGCCGTCGGCCCGGACCTCGGCATAGTCGCGCACCCGGCGCAGGAGCCGGTTCGCGATCCGGGGTGTGCCGCGCGACCGGCGGGCGATCTCCGCGCAGCCGTCCCGGTCGATGTCGATGTCGAGGATCGTGGCGGCGCGCCGGGCGACGAGTTCGAGTTCGCTGTCGCTGTAGAACTCCATCTGGCCGGTGAAACCGAACCGGTCACGCAGCGGGCCGGTCAGCGAACCGGACCTCGTCGTGGCGCCGACCAGGGTGAACGGCGCGATCTCCAGCGGGATGCTGGTGGCGCCGGGTCCCTTGCCGACGACGACGTCCACGCGGAAGTCCTCCATCGCGAGGTACAGCATCTCCTCGGCGGGGCGGGCGATGCGGTGGATCTCGTCGATGAACAGGACGTCGCCGGGCGCCAGGTTCGACAGCATCGCGGCCAGGTCGCCCGCGCGTTCCAGCGCCGGTCCGGAGGTGATCCGGATGGCGGCGTTGAGTTCGGCGGCGACGATCATCGCCATACTTGTCTTGCCCAGCCCGGGTGGCCCCGAGAGCAGGACGTGATCCGGCGGGACCCCCCGGCGTCGCGCGCTTTCCAAGACGAGTTCGAGCTGTTCGCGTACCCGTGGCTGGCCGACGAACTCGTCCAGCTTGCGGGGGCGCAGCGTGGTCTCGACCTCGCGTTCGCCGGTCTGCGGCAGCGCCGAAAGTGTCTCGTCTTCGGCGTCGAAATCCGTCACGGCCTCATGGTCCATGTGGCCGGCTACCGCTTACGCCCGAGGGTGGCCAACGCGGCGCGCAGCACGGACGACGTCGTGTGGCCTTCGCCCTCGCCGAGCACCTTGTCGACGGCCTGCTCGGCCTGTTTGGCCGGGAATCCGAGACCCGCGAGCGCTTCGACGACCTCGCCCCGCAGCGCGCCGGGCGCGACGACCGCGGGCGAACCGTCCGTCGGACCCGCGAGCGCGGTGACCTTGTCCCGGAGTTCGAGCGTGAGCCGCTCGGCGCCCTTGCGGCCGATGCCGGGTACCTGAGTGAGCACGGTGATGTTGCCTTCGACCAGCGCGGAGCGCAGCTTGTCGGGGTCGAGGACGGCGAGGGTCGCGAGCGCGAGCCGCGGGCCGATCCCGGAGACCGTCTGCAGCAGGCCGAACAGTTCGCGGGCGTCCGCGTCGGCGAAACCGAACAGCGTCAAGGAATCCTCGCGGACCACGAGCGCGGTGTGCAGCATCGCCTCCTCGCCGCGGCGAAGCGTCGCGAGGGTGGCGGGAGTGGCCTGCACGGCGAAGCCCACTCCCCCGACCTCGATCACGACGTGGTCGAGCCCGATGGAGAGGATTGCACCGCGTACCGAGGAGATCATCGAGCCGCTCCCTGCGTTTTCGCTTCGTCTTTCTTGGCGCGCTTGGCCGCGGCGGCGAGCCTGGCCTTGTGGTTCTTGGCGATCTCGGCGGCCCTGGCCTCGGCTTCGGCGAGCCGGACCCGCATCGGTTCGCGCCACAGATGGCAGATGGCGAGCGCGAGCGCGTCCGCGGCGTCCGCCGGATGCGGTTTGACCTCGAGGCCGAGCAGCCGCATGACCATACCGGTGACCTGCGCCTTGTCCGCACGGCCGGAGCCCGTGACGGCGGCCTTGACCTCACTCGGGGTGTGGAACACGACCGGCAGCCCGCGTTTGGCCGCGGCGAGCGCGACGACGCCGCCCGCCTGCGCGGTGCCCATCGCGGTGCGCACGTTGTGCTGCGCGAAAACCCGTTCCACGGCGACGGCCTCGGGTTTGTAGCGATCGAGCCAGCGCTCGACGGCGTCGGAGATCCCCAGTAGCCGCACGGAAAGATCGGCGTCCGGCGGGGTCCGCACGACGTCGACGGCCACGGCGCGGACGGCGCGGCCCGTACCGCCGTCGACCACTCCGAGCCCGCACCTGGTCAGACCGGGGTCGACCCCGAGTACCCGCACGCGTTTTCCTCCGCTCCGGCGAACATCCGTTCGAGGCTGAGGCTACCCGGAGCCGCCTCCGGGCAAGATGAGGACATGCCGAGCCTCGACGAGTTCACCGTTCATCTGGGTCTCCGGCCGCTGCCCGTGGAAGGTGGCCGCTGGGCGCAGAGCTGGCGAGACGAGACCGCTTCGGCGATCTATTACCTGCTTGCGCCTCCGGAGACCTCCGCGCCGCACCGGCTGGACCGGTTGGAGATCTACGCCCACCACGCCGGAGCGCCGGTGCGGATGCTGCTGTTGTTACCGGACGGGCGGATCTCGCGGCCGGTGCTGGGCCCGGACGTCGCCGCAGGTCAGCGGCCGCAGGTGGTGGTGCCCGCCGGGGTGTGGCAGGCGTCGGTGAGCACCGGCGAGTGGAGCCTGGCCGGGACCGTGGTGGTGCCGCCCTACACGGACGACTGCGTGGAGTTCCGCTCGGCGGCCGCTTTGGCCGCTGAGTGGCCGGAGGCAGCGGAGGACCTGGCGCCCTGGCGCGTTTAGTCCTCTGAAATCCGTGAAGGCCGAGTTTCTCCCGCTGAGCCGAGGTAAGGGGCCTTCACGCGCAGCAAGAGTCCGTGAAGGCCTCCTTGAGGGACTCTGGGTCCCTCAAGGAGGCCTAATGGGTTGTGTCCGGGCTGGGTTTGGCAGGCTTGGATGTGGTGGCTGCTGGCGGGTGAGCACTCGTGAGGCCTGGGTTTT